>NZ_SCOM01000009.1 GCF_005508865.1 Pseudomonas sp. F(2018) | reverse complement strand
GCTGAATATTTTTCTTCGGCGCAAAAGCCAAACCCCCACCCGATTTCTCGGATGGGGGTTTGGGGATAGGAGCTTGACGATGACCTACTCTCACATGGGGAAACCCCACACTACCATCGGCGATGCGTCGTTTCACTACTGAGTTCGGGAAGGGATCAGGTGGTTCCAACGCTCTATGGTCGTCAAGCAATTCGGTTGGGGACTCGGTGTTTAGTCGTTTCCCCGAATGGGTATGTGATATGTGGCGTTGCGGTTCTTAGCGAACTTTCGGTTCGTTTGTCGACTTCACCATACAACCCACAATCATCAGATTGTTTGGGTGTTATATGGTCAAGCCTCACGGGCAATTAGTATTGGTTAGCTCAACGCCTCACAGCGCTTACACACCCAACCTATCAACGTCGTAGTCTTCGACGGCCCTTTAGGGAGCTCAAGGCTCCAGTGAGATCTCATCTTGAGGCAAGTTTCCCGCTTAGATGCTTTCAGCGGTTATCTTTTCCGAACATAGCTACCCGGCAATGCCACTGGCGTGACAACCGGAACACCAGAGGTTCGTCCAACCCGGTCCTCTCGTACTAAGGTCAGCCCCTCTCAAATCTCAAACGTCCACGGCAGATAGGGACCGAACTGTCTCACGACGTTCTAAACCCAGCTCGCGTACCACTTTAAATGGCGAACAGCCATACCCTTGGGACCGGCTTCAGCCCCAGGATGTGATGAGCCGACATCGAGGTGCCAAACACCGCCGTCGATATGAACTCTTGGGCGGTATCAGCCTGTTATCCCCGGAGTACCTTTTATCCGTTGAGCGATGGCCCTTCCATACAGAACCACCGGATCACTAAGACCTACTTTCGTACCTGCTCGACGTGTCTGTCTCGCAGTCAAGCGCGCTTTTGCCTTTATACTCTACGACCGATTTCCGACCGGTCTGAGCGCACCTTCGTACTCCTCCGTTACTCTTTGGGAGGAGACCGCCCCAGTCAAACTGCCCACCATACACTGTCCTCGATCCGGATGACGGACCAGAGTTAGAACCTCAAGCATGCCAGGGTGGTATTTCAAGGATGGCTCCACGCGAACTGGCGTCCACGCTTCAAAGCCTCCCACCTATCCTACACAAGCAGGCTCAAAGTCCAGTGCAAAGCTACAGTAAAGGTTCACGGGGTCTTTCCGTCTAGCCGCGGATACACTGCATCTTCACAGCGATTTCAATTTCACTGAGTCTCGGGTGGAGACAGCGCCGCCATCGTTACGCCATTCGTGCAGGTCGGAACTTACCCGACAAGGAATTTCGCTACCTTAGGACCGTTATAGTTACGGCCGCCGTTTACCGGGGCTTCGATCAAGAGCTTCGCTTGCGCTAACCCCATCAATTAACCTTCCGGCACCGGGCAGGCGTCACACCCTATACGTCCACTTTCGTGTTTGCAGAGTGCTGTGTTTTTAATAAACAGTCGCAGCGGCCTGGTATCTTCGACCGGCATGAGCTTACGGAGCAAGTCCTTCACCCTCACCGGCGCACCTTCTCCCGAAGTTACGGTGCCATTTTGCCTAGTTCCTTCACCCGAGTTCTCTCAAGCGCCTTGGTATTCTCTACCCAACCACCTGTGTCGGTTTGGGGTACGGTTCCTAGTTACCTGAAGCTTAGAGGCTTTTCCTGGAAGCATGGCATCAACCACTTCACGTCCAAAAGGACGCTCGTCATCAGTTCTCGGCATTAAGATCCCGGATTTGCCTAAGATCTCTGCCTACCACCTTAAACACGGACAACCAACGCCGTGCTGGCCTAGCCTTCTCCGTCCCCCCATCGCAGTAACTAGAAGTGCAGGAATATTAACCTGCTTCCCATCGACTACGCATTTCTGCCTCGCCTTAGGGGCCGACTAACCCTGCGTCGATTAACGTTGCGCAGGAAACCTTGGTCTTTCGGCGTGCGAGTTTTTCACTCGCATTGTCGTTACTCATGTCAGCATTCGCACTTCTGATACCTCCAGCAAGCTTCTCAACTCACCTTCACAGGCTTACAGAACGCTCCTCTACCGCATCACTTACGTGATACCCGTAGCTTCGGTGTATGGTTTGAGCCCCGTTACATCTTCCGCGCAGGCCGACTCGACTAGTGAGCTATTACGCTTTCTTTAAAGGGTGGCTGCTTCTAAGCCAACCTCCTAGCTGTCTAAGCCTTCCCACATCGTTTCCCACTTAACCATAACTTTGGGACCTTAGCTGACGGTCTGGGTTGTTTCCCTTTTCACGACGGACGTTAGCACCCGCCGTGTGTCTCCCATGCTCGGCACTTCTGGGTATTCGGAGTTTGCATCGGTTTGGTAAGTCGGGATGACCCCCTAGCCGAAACAGTGCTCTACCCCCCAGAGTGATACATGAGGCGCTACCTAAATAGCTTTCGAGGAGAACCAGCTATCTCCGGGCTTGATTAGCCTTTCACTCCGATCCACAGGTCATCCGCTAACTTTTCAACGGTAGTCGGTTCGGTCCTCCAGTCAGTGTTACCTAACCTTCAACCTGCCCATGGATAGATCGCCCGGTTT
This sequence comes from Pseudomonas sp. F(2018), assembly GCF_005508865.1. Lineage (GTDB taxonomy): Bacteria > Pseudomonadota > Gammaproteobacteria > Pseudomonadales > Pseudomonadaceae > Aquipseudomonas. The sequence continues at coordinate 3,268 of NZ_SCOM01000009.1, read as the reverse complement.
CGGGTCTATACCCAGCGACTAAAGCGCCCTATTAAGACTCGCTTTCGCTACGCCTCCCCTATTCGGTTAAGCTCGCCACTGAATATAAGTCGCTGACCCATTATACAAAAGGTACGCAGTCACCCAACAAAGTGGGCTCCCACTGCTTGTACGCATACGGTTTCAGGTTCTATTTCACTCCCCTCTCCGGGGTTCTTTTCGCCTTTCCCTCACGGTACTAGTTCACTATCGGTCAGTCAGTAGTATTTAGCCTTGGAGGATGGTCCCCCCATATTCAGACAACGTTTCACGTGCGCCGTCCTACTCGATTTCACTTCTAAGACCTTTTCGCGTACAGGGCTATCACCCACTATGGCCGCACTTTCCAGAGCGTTCCGCTAAAATCAAAGAAGCTTAAGGGCTAATCCCCGTTCGCTCGCCACTACTAAGGGAATCTCGGTTGATTTCTTTTCCTCAGGGTACTTAGATGTTTCAGTTCCCCTGGTTCGCCTCTTGCACCTATGGATTCAGTACAAGATACCTAGGTTATCCTAGGTGGGTTCCCCCATTCAGAGATCTCCGGATCAAAGTCTGTTTGCCGACTCCCCGAAGCTTATCGCAGGCTACCACGTCTTTCATCGCCTCTGACTGCCAAGGCATCCACCGTATGCGCTTCTTCACTTGACCATATAACCCCAAGCAATCTGGTTATAGATTCGTAACGTGAAGACGACATTCGCCGAAAATTCGCGCTTGAACTCGCAAATTTTGCCTTGATTTGCTGAATGCAGTGAAACATTCAACAAGTCACTTCTATCACATACCCAAATTTTTAAAGAACAGTTCTGGCGCAAAGACCAGAAATCAACATTGAACCAGCAATGTTCATTTCTGAGCTTTCAGCGATTGTCGAGTTAATGGTGGAGCCAAGGAGGATCGAACTCCTGACCTCCTGCGTGCAAAGCAGGCGCTCTCCCAGCTGAGCTATGGCCCCATCTACGGACTTGGCCACATCCCTTGACAATTGGTGGGTCTGGGCAGATTCGAACTGCCGACCTCACCCTTATCAGGGGTGCGCTCTAACCAACTGAGCTACAGACCCAATCGTCTAACTCTCGGGTCTAAACCCAATCGCTTTTCGCAAGTGAATCAAGCAATTCGTGTGGGAACTTATGAAGAAGCTGAAGTCTTCGATTAAGGAGGTGATCCAGCCGCAGGTTCCCCTACGGCTACCTTGTTACGACTTCACCCCAGTCATGAATCACTCCGTGGTAACCGTCCCCCTTGCGGTTAGACTAGCTACTTCTGGAGCAACCCACTCCCATGGTGTGACGGGCGGTGTGTACAAGGCCCGGGAACGTATTCACCGTGACATTCTGATTCACGATTACTAGCGATTCCGACTTCACGCAGTCGAGTTGCAGACTGCGATCCGGACTACGATCGGTTTTATGGGATTAGCTCCACCTCGCGGCTTGGCAACCCTTTGTACCGACCATTGTAGCACGTGTGTAGCCCTGGCCGTAAGGGCCATGATGACTTGACGTCATCCCCACCTTCCTCCGGTTTGTCACCGGCAGTCTCCTTAGAGTGCCCACCATAACGTGCTGGTAACTAAGGACAAGGGTTGCGCTCGTTACGGGACTTAACCCAACATCTCACGACACGAGCTGACGACAGCCATGCAGCACCTGTGTCTGAGTTCCCGAAGGCACCAATCCATCTCTGGAAAGTTCTCAGCATGTCAAGGCCAGGTAAGGTTCTTCGCGTTGCTTCGAATTAAACCACATGCTCCACCGCTTGTGCGGGCCCCCGTCAATTCATTTGAGTTTTAACCTTGCGGCCGTACTCCCCAGGCGGTCGACTTAATGCGTTAGCTGCGCCACTAAGATCTCAAGGATCCCAACGGCTAGTCGACATCGTTTACGGCGTGGACTACCAGGGTATCTAATCCTGTTTGCTCCCCACGCTTTCGCACCTCAGTGTCAGTATCAGTCCAGGTAGTCGCCTTCGCCACTGGTGTTCCTTCCTATATCTACGCATTTCACCGCTACACAGGAAATTCCACTACCCTCTACCGTACTCTAGCTCAGTAGTTTTGGAGGCAGTTCCCAGGTTGAGCCCGGGGATTTCACCTTCAACTTGCTGAACCACCTACGCGCGCTTTACGCCCAGTAATTCCGATTAACGCTTGCACCCTTCGTATTACCGCGGCTGCTGGCACGAAGTTAGCCGGTGCTTATTCTGTTGGTAACGTCAAAACAGCAAGGTATTAACTTACTGCCCTTCCTCCCAACTTAAAGTGCTTTACAATCCGAAGACCTTCTTCACACACGCGGCATGGCTGGATCAGGCTTTCGCCCATTGTCCAATATTCCCCACTGCTGCCTCCCGTAGGAGTCTGGACCGTGTCTCAGTTCCAGTGTGACTGATCATCCTCTCAGACCAGTTACGGATCGTCGCCTAGGTGAGCCTTTACCTCACCTACTAGCTAATCCGACCTAGGCTCATCTGATAGCGCAAGGCCCGAAGGTCCCCTGCTTTCTCCCGTAGGACGTATGCGGTATTAGCGTTCCTTTCGAAACGTTGTCCCCCACTACCAGGCAGATTCCTAGGCATTACTCACCCGTCCGCCGCTGAATCAGAGAGCAAGCTCTCTTCATCCGCTCGACTTGCATGTGTTAGGCCTGCCGCCAGCGTTCAATCTGAGCCATGATCAAACTCTTCAGTTCAATACTGCTTGGGTTTTGAGAAAACCCTAAACTTGGCTCAGCAATCGCATGCTCTATTTAAAGAGCTAAAACTCTCGAATTCACGAGTGTTACTTGCGTTGCTGATAATCAGTTGACTATCAGTCTTACATCACAAGCACCCACACGAATTGCTTGATTCAGTTGTTAAAGAGCGTTTCGGCAAAGTCTTTCGTCTCAACCGAGGCCGCGCATTCTACAGCAGCCTTTCAATCTGTCAAGCTGTTTTTGAAGAATTTTTCGTTTCTTCTCAACCGCTTGCGCTTCAGATCAGAACTTCTTCTCGTCAGCGGGAGGCGCATTCTACAGCGTTCAAAACCGCTGTCAACCACCTCTTTCAACCGCTTTCGATCTACCTGATCGAAGCAACCAACAAGATCAAACCACCACCTTGTCAGCCCGGCGCATTCTACTCGAATTCGCCATCCGGTCAATCTCTTTTTTTCATCCAACTCTTTGAATTTCAAGGAGTTTTCCGAGAGAACTGCGCCGGAAGTGGTGCGCATTATAGGGGACCAAATCTAACCGTCAACTCCTTT
>NZ_SCOM01000008.1 GCF_005508865.1 Pseudomonas sp. F(2018) | reverse complement strand
GCCCCAGTCGCTCCGGCCCGCCCCGCGCCCGTCGCCAAGCCCGCCGCACCAGTCGAGCAGGTCCTGCCCGCCCATATGCGCGAGCTGCGCGGCAGCCTGCTGACGCCGCCGCCCGGCAGCGAAGTGGAGATGGCCCTGCTGGTGGTGGACGAGCGCGACCGCCCGCAGCAGCTGCTGGGCAGCCTCAAGCTGGCCGGCGATGGCCAGGCCCTGGCCTTCCGCCTGCCGTTCAACCCCGAGTATTTTCCGGCCGGTGCGCGGGTCGAGCTGCGCGCGCGCATCAGCCAGTCCGGCCGCCTGATCCTGCGCCTGCCGCCGCAGCGGGTGACTCAGGCGGTGAGTCGCGACTTCGGCGCGTTGTCGCTGGTCAGCGCGCCATGAAGGCACCCGAAGCCCTGCAGTCCGCCCTGCAACAGCTGCTCGGCGATGCCCGTCTGAGCGCGGAGACCCTGCCCGGCACCGACATCCGTCTGTGGCTGGTCGACCCGGCCAACATGGACCGCAGCTTCAGTCCGGAAGAGACCCGACGCATCCTTGAAGAGCCGCCCTATTGGAGCTTCTGCTGGGCCAGCGGCCTGGCCCTGGCGCGCTGGCTGGCGGAAAAACCGGAGTGGGTGCGCGGCAAGCGCGTGCTCGACTTCGGCGCCGGCTCCGGCGTGGCGGCCATCGCCGCGGTCAAGGCCGGTGCAGCGGAAGTGGTGGCCTGCGATCTCGACCCGCTGGCCATCGAATCCTGCCAGGCCAATGCCGAGCTGAACGGTGTGGAACTGAGCTACTCGCTGGACTTCTTCGCCGAGCAGGACCGCTTCGACCTGATCATCGTCGCCGACGTGCTCTACGACCGCGCCAACCTGCCGCTGCTCGACGCCTTCCTCAGCCGCGGCCAGGAGGCGCTGGTGGCCGATTCGCGAGTCAAGGACTTCCAGCATCCGCTTTACCAACGCCTGGGCCTGCTCGACGCCTGCACCTGGCCGGACCTGGCCGAGCCGGCGGAATTCCGCAGCGTCAGCCTGTACCACGCGACGCGCACCTGATCCGTAGCCCGGATGCAATCCGGGCTACTTGTATCCGCCGGGCGCCGCCCGCATTTATAGTCGCATCACTGTTCCTCGGCTCGCACCGCGGGCCGCCAAGCGAGAATTGCCATGAGCGATACCCCTTACATCTTCGACGTTTCCGGCGCCGCCAGCTTCGAACAGCTGGTGATCGAGAACTCCTTCCACAAGCCGGTGCTGGTGGACTTCTGGGCCGAATGGTGCGCGCCGTGCAAGGCGCTGATGCCAATGCTGGCGAAGATCGCCGAGGAATATCGTGGCGAGCTGCTGCTGGCCAAGGTCGATTGCGACGCGGAGCAGGACATAGTCGCGCGCTTCGGCATCCGCAGCCTGCCCACCGTGGTGCTGTTCAAGAACGGCCAGCCGGTGGACGGCTTCGCCGGTGCGCAGCCGGAATCGGCCATCCGCGAAATGCTCAAGCCGCATGTGGCCGAGCCGGCGCCGCTGGCCGCCGACCCGCTGGAGACCGCCCAGGCGCTGTTCGCCGAGGAGCGTTTCGGCGAGGCCGAGAACCTGCTCAAGCAGGTACTGACCGACAACAACGAGAACGCCGCGGCGCTGATCCTCTACGCCCGCTGCCTGGCCGAACGCGGCGAGCTGGGCGAAGCCGAGGCGGTATTGGGTGCGGTCAAGGGCGACGAGCACAAGCAGGCCCTGGCCGGTGCCAAGGCGCAACTGACCTTCCTGCGCCAGGCCGCCAGCCTGCCGGACGCCGCCGACCTGAAGAGCCGCCTGGCTCAGCATCCGGACGATGACGAGGCGAGCTATCAGCTGGCCGTGCAGCAGTTGTCGCGCCAGCAGTACGAGGCAGCGCTGGAGGGCCTGCTCAAGCTGTTCGTGCGCAATCGCAGCTTCCAGGAAGGCCTGCCGCACAAGACCCTGCTGCAGGTGTTCGACCTGCTCGGCGGCGACCACCCGCTGGTCACCGCCTACCGCCGCAAGCTGTACCAGGCGATCTACTGATGGCGCCTTTCCGCCTGCTGCTGCGAGTGCGCTATGGCGAATGCGACGCCCAGCAGGTGGTGTTCAATGCCCGCTACGGCGACTACGTGGACGTGGCGGCCACCGAGTTCTACCGCTCCGTGTTCGGCAGCTACCAGAACCTGCTGGAGCAGAACCTGGACAGCCAGGTGGTACGCATGACGATCGACTGGAGCGCGCCGGCGCGTTTCGACGATGTGCTGCAGTTGGAGGTGCACACCCTGCGCCTGGGCAACAGCTCGTTCGCCCTGGAAGTGGACATCCGCCGTCAGGCCGACCAGGCCGCCATCGCCCGCGCCGAAGTCACCTATGTGATGGTCGATGCCCAGGCCTTCACCAAGGCGGCGATTCCCGACGCCATCCGCGCCCAGCTGGAACGCGGCGCGCCGGGCGTGACGGTCAACCAGGCCGGCTAGGCTGGGCACGAACCTCCGTAGGGCGGGTGCAACCCGCGCATCACTCTACCCAGCGATACAGCGGCGCCTCGGCGCCGCTTTCCACCTGCACCTGCGGGCAATGGCGCAGGCGCACCAGCAGGCGCTTGCCGGCCGCATCGCCGCCGGCCAGGGCCGACAGCTCGCTCAGCAGTTGCGGACCCTCCAGGCTGCCGGCGCGCTGCAGCAGCTCCTGGGCCAGCGGCCACAGGGCATCCGCCGGATTGCTGGCCGGCGTGGCTCGCGGCGCAGCGGGCGCGGCTTCCACCGGCAGATGAGCCGCCAGTTGCGCCCAGTCCTCGGCATCCATCTCCACCGTCAGGTCCACCGGCCAGTCGCCGACCCGCCCCTTGATTCGCAGCATCGTTCCCACTCCCGGACATCAGGCCGCCATGCTGCCATGTGCATGGCGGGACTGGCCAATCGCGACTCTTTAGTGTTACAACATAACCTAACATTAAGTCGCCGGAGTTCGATTCATGCGCCGCATTCTGCTCGCCCTGCCCTTCGCCCTGCTGCCCCTGACCATCGCCCAGGCCGCCAGCCACGAACATGCGCATGACCATGCTCATGAGGAACACGGCAGCCTCGGCGCCCACGAGCACGGCGTGGCCAGCCTCAATGTGGCGCTGGACGGCCAGACCCTGGAAATCCAGCTGGAGAGCCCGGCGATGAACCTGGTCGGCTTCGAGCACGAGGCCAAGAGCGCTGCCGACCAGGCCAAGGTCGCTGCCGCGCGCCAGCACCTGGAGCAGCCCCAAGCGCTGTTCGCCCTGCCGATCGAGGCCAAGTGCGCCGTGCAGGAAAGCCAGCTGGAGAGCCCGCTGTTCGAAGCTGCCGAGCACGCGGAACACAAGCACGGCGACGAGCATGGTCACAGCGATATCGACGCCAGCTACCGCTTCGCCTGCGCCAACGCCGAGGCACTGCAGACCCTGGAACTTGGCAGCTTCTTCGGCACCTTCCCCGGCACCGAGAAGCTCGAAGTGCAGTTGATCGGCCCCAGCGGCCAGCAAGGCGCCGAGCTGACCCCGAGCAACTCGCGCCTGAGCTTCTGACAAATCGCGGCGCACCCGGGTGCGCCGCCCTTCCTCTTGCCTTTAAGCTGTCGCTCTCTCCGACGCGCGAATCGCCCATGCCCGACGCACTGATCGAACTCCAAGACCTCGGCTTCGCCTGGCCCGGCCAGGCCGAGCTGCTGGATATCCCCGCCTTCACTCTGCAACGTGGCGAGAGCCTGTTCCTCAAGGGCCCCAGCGGCAGCGGCAAGACCACCCTGCTCGGCCTGCTCGGTGGTGTGCAGAAGCCAGGCCGCGGCAGCCTAAGGCTGCTCGGCCAGGAGCTGGCAAAGCTGTCTTCCGGCGCCCGCGATCGCTTCCGCGTCGACCACACCGGCTACATCTTCCAGCAGTTCAACCTGCTACCGTTCCTCTCCGTGCGCGAGAACGTCGAGCTGCCCTGCCGCTTCTCCAAGAGCCGCGCGCAGCGGGCCAAGGAACGCCACGGCAGTGTCGATGGCGCCGCCGCGCAACTGCTTGAACATCTGGGGCTGAAGGCCGAGTTGCTGGAACGCCGCGCCGACTCGCTGTCCATCGGCCAGCAGCAGCGCGTCGCCGCCGCTCGCGCGCTGATCGGCCAGCCGGAGCTGGTGATCGCCGACGAGCCGACCTCGGCCCTGGATCACGACGCTCGCGAGGCCTTCCTGCAACTGCTGTTCGCCGAATGCCGCGCCGCTGGCGCCAGCCTGCTGTTCGTCAGCCACGACCAGAGCCTGGCGCCGCTGTTCGACCGTAGCGTCTCGCTGGCCGAGCTGAACCGCGCCAGCAAGCCGGTGGAGGTCTGACATGCATTTGCTACGAATTGCCCTGGCCAGCCTGGCCAACCGCCGCTTCACCGCGCTGCTCACGGTATTCGCCATTGCCCTCTCGGTGTGCCTGCTGCTGGCCGTCGAGCGCGTGCGCACCGAGGCGCGCGCCAGCTTCGCCAGCACCATCAGCGGTACCGACCTGATAGTCGGCGCGCGTTCGGGCAGCGTGAACCTGCTGCTGTACTCGGTGTTCCGCATCGGCAACGCCACCAACAATATCCGCTGGGACAGTTTCGAGACCCTGGCCAAACACCCGCAGGTGAAGTGGGCGATCCCGCTGTCACTGGGCGACTCGCACCGCGGCTACCGGGTGCTGGGCACCGACCCCGGCTACTTCGAGCACTACCGCTACGGCCGCGCCCAGCCGCTGCAACTGGCCCAGGGCAAGCCGTTCGCCGACCTGTTCGAGGTGGTGCTCGGCGCCGAGGTAGCGGAGGCGCTGAAGTACAAGCTCGGCGATCAGATCGTCCTGGCCCATGGCGTCGCCACCGTCAGCCTGACCCAGCACGACGACAAGCCCTTCCGCGTGGTCGGCATCCTCGCCCGTACCGGCACGCCGGTGGATCGCACCCTGCACATCTCGCTGGAGGGCATGGAGGCGCTGCACGTCGACTGGCAGAACGGCATGCCGGCACGCGGCAACGCCAAGGTCTCGGCCGAGCAGGCGCGCGACATGCACCTGCAGCCCAAGGCGATCACCGCCGTTTTGCTCGGCCTGAAGAGCAAGGTCGCCACCTTCGCCGTGCAACGCCAGGTCAACGAGTTCCGTGGCGAGCCGCTGCTGGCGATCCTCCCCGGCGTGGCCCTGCAGGAGCTGTGGAGCCTGATGGGCACGGCGGAGAAGGCGCTGTTCGTGGTCTCGCTGTTCGTCGTGCTGACCGGCCTGATCGGCATGCTCACCGCCATCCTCACCAGCCTCAACGAACGCCGCCGCGAGATGGCCATCCTGCGCTCGGTGGGCGCGCGGCCCTGGCATATCGCCGGGCTGCTGGTGCTGGAGGCGCTGGTGCTGGCCGCGGCCGGTGCAGCCCTGGGCCTGGCGCTGCTGTATGCCGGCATCGCCATCAGCCAGGGCTGGGTGCAGGCGCAATATGGCCTGTATCTGCCGCTTGCGCTGCCCAGCGCCTATGAGTGGGGCCTGCTCGGCGCTATTCTGGGCGCCGCCCTGCTGATGGGCGCCGTGCCGGCTTGGCGCGCCTATCGGCAGTCGCTGGCCGACGGCCTGTCCATTCGTCTGTGAGGTTGCCCATGCGTCATCTGCTGTTCGCCCTGCTGCTCGCCATTGCCACTCCACTGTGGGCAGCCCCCGCTCTGGCAGACAGTGCGCGCGAGCTGACCTGGAGCGAGCTGATTCCCGAAGGCGCACCGCCACAGGCGCCACAGCAGGCGCCGATGCACGATCTGTCGCAGCTGGCCGATGCCCTGGCCGCCGAGAGCGGCCCGGCGGCCCAGCAATCCGCGCCGGACGCGCCGGTGGTCAAAGACCTGGATAATCAGCAGATCAAGCTGCCCGGCTACATAGTGCCGCTGGACGTGACCGAGGAAGGCCGGGTGACCGAGTTCCTCTTCGTGCCCTACTTCGGCGCCTGCATCCATGTGCCGCCACCGCCGTCCAACCAGATCGTGCATGTCACCAGCGAGCTGGGCGTGCAGATGGACGCCCTGTACCAGCCGTTCTGGATCGAGGGTCCGCTCAGGGTCGAGGCCACCGACAGCGAGATGGGCAGCGCCGGCTACAAGATGACGGCGGAAAAAATCTACGCCTACGAGATGTAGTGCGACAGGCCGCCGCACCCCAAGGTGCGCGGCCATTGAGCCAGATCAACAAGCGCCCCCGGGGGCTCCGTAGCATGACAGTCAGCCAATACGAACTGCTGACTCCCCGGAGCCCAACATGAATAAAACACTGTTCGCCACTTCCCTGCTGGCCCTCGCCCTGGCCGCCCCGCTGGCCCAGGCCCACCAGGCCGGCGACATCATCCTGCGTGCCGGTGCCATCACCGTCGACCCGCACGAGAGCAGCAGCGACATCTGGGTCGGCGCCCTCGGCACCGACGTGGCCGGCACCAAGGCCACCCTGGACAGCGACACCCAGCTCGGCCTGAACTTCGCCTACATGGTCACCGATCACGTCGGCGTCGAGCTCCTGGCCGCCACCCCGTTCAGCCATGACGTCGGCGTCAAGGGCATGCCCGGCGCCTTCGCCGGCCTCAACGGCAAGCTCGGCGAGCTCAAGCACCTGCCGCCGACCCTGAGCGTGGTGTACTACCCGCTGGACGCCGCCTCGGCCTTCCAGCCCTATGTCGGAGCCGGCATCAACTACACCTGGTTCTTCGACACCAAGCTGAGCAGCGAGGCCGAGGACAAGGGCTTCAGCGGCCTCGACCTGGACGACTCCTGGGGTCTTGCCGCCCAGGTGGGCATGGACTACATGCTGACCGACAACGTGATGATCAACGCCCAGGTGCGCTACATCGACATCGACACCCAGGGCAGCACCAGCTTCGGCGGCCGCGAGGTCGAGGTGGATGTGGACGTCGATCCGTTCGTCTACATGATCGGCCTCGGCTACAAGTTCTAAGCCCTCAAGGATCTCTTGATCGTCGGCCACACTGCGTTGAAACCGGGCTCGGGCTGCTCATTTACACCTCGTAAACTCCGCGCCCTCGCCCGATTTCGCCTTGTTTGGCTCTAGCTCAAAAGATCCTGGCCCCGCAAAAGCCAAAGCAAAAAAAAGCCCCGCATTCGCGGGGCTTTTTCATGGCGGTGTGCTCAGCGTCCGAGCAGCCGTGCCAGGCCGTGCGCCAGCGGCGTGGCCGGCGCCAACTGGTAGCGCTGACGCAGCAGGCTGTTGTCCGCCTTGGAGTGACGGATATCGCCCGGGCGCGCCTCGCCATAAGTGACTTCGGGCAGGCCGCCGAGCACCTGGCGCACTGCGTCCAGCAGCTGGTTGAGGCTGACCGACTGGCTGTGGCCGACGTTCACCGCGCCGGGCTCCACCGCGGTCTTGCTCAGGCCCTGCATCAGCAGCGGCACCAGGTCGGCGACGTAGAAGAAGTCGCGGGTCTGCTCGCCGTCGCCGAACAGCGTGATCGGCCGACCGGCCTGGGCGCGCTCGGTGAAGATGCTGATCACCCCGGAATAGGGCGACGAGGGATCCTGGCGCGGGCCGAAGATATTGAAGAAGCGGAAGATCGCCGGCTCCAGGCCGTGCTGGCGGCGGTAGAAGTCCAGGTAGTACTCGCTGGCCAGCTTGTCCGCGGCGTAGGGCGTCAGCGGCGCCTTGGGCGTGTCTTCGCCGACCGCCACGCCCTCGCCGTTGTTGCCGTACACCGCCGCGCTGGAGGCGAATACTACCCGGCGCACGCCGGCCTCGCGCATGGCCTCGCAGATATTCAGGGTGGCGACGAAGTTGCTCTGGTGGGTGCTCACCGGGTCGTCCACCGAGGCCTGCACCGAGGCCACCGCGGCCAGGTGCGCCACCGCGCTGCAGCCGGCCATGGCGCGGCGCACCAGGGCGGCGTCGGCGGCATCGCCCTCGATCAGCTCCAGGCGCGGATTGTCCAGGGCCAGGTTGCTGCGCTTGCCGGTGGACAGGTTGTCCAGCACGCGCACCCGATGGCCGGCGGCCAGCAGGGCATCGCAGAGGTGGGAGCCGATGAAGCCGGCGCCACCGGTGACCAGGATCAGGGAGTCGGACATGGGATTCTCGAGAACGTGTCAGGCGTGGCGATAGTAACGGTCGAGCAGCGCCGGCAGCCCGGCGCGCCAGGCCCGCGGCTTGATGCCGAAGGTATGCAGGATCTTCTTGCAGGCCAGCACCGCGTGCTGCGGCTCGTCGGCGGCGTCGCTGCGGGCGGCGTGGGCCTGGGGACCGACTTCCTGCACCTTGAGCGGGTGCAGGCCGCGCACCTCGCCGATCACCGCCTGGCCGAGGGCCAGCGGCGTGGTCGCCTCGTGGCCGCCGTAGTGATAGATGCCCCACAGCGGGCTCTGGCAGTCCAGCTGCTTGAGCACGGCGAGGATGACCCGCGCGGCGTCGTCCACCAGGGTCGGGTTGCCGCGGCGGTCGTCGGCCATGAACAGCTCCTGCTCCAGCTCGGCGCGGCGCAGGAAGCGGCCGAGCAGGCCGTCGGCGCTGTCGTCCAGCAGCCAGCCGAAGCGCAGCAGCACATGGCGTGGGCAGGTGGCACGCACGCACTGTTCGATGCGCAGCAGAGCCTGGCCCCGCAGGCCCAGGGGTACCGGTTCGTCCTTCTCGCTGTAGGCGGTGGCTCGCGAGCCGTCGAACACCCGGTAGCTGGAGGGTTGCAGCAGCAGGATATTGTGGTGCTGGCACAGTTCGGCCAGGCGCTCCATGGCCCGCTCCTGGGGCGCGAAGCGGCGCTCGTCGAAGCCCTCGGCCTGGAACCAGTCGAAGTAGTAGGCCAGGTTGATCAGCGCGTCGGGGCGGGTCTCGTCGAGCAACTGGGTGAGGCTGGCCCGGTCCCAGCCGCCTTCCGGCGGACGTGGGGCGAGGAAGCCGATGTCCTCCTCGGCACCCTGGCGCACCAGCGCCTGACCCAGGGCATTGCCCCCTCCCAGCAACAACAGCCGCATTCGCATAGTTCAGAACAAGACCCGAAAGACCGACGAAGGCCCCGGCCGCCGTGGCGGCGGGGCGAAAGTGATCATTCTGCGGGTTTCGCGGCGGATCGTCACTACCGGGGCGGAGTGCGAACCCCGACCCGGCCGCTTATTGCACCGTGAAGCTGCGGCTGGCACCGGAGAAGGCGCTGATCTTGCCGGTGACCGGTGCCTTGCTGTCGCCGTAATGCACCAGGCGGTACTCGCCCGGCGGCGTGCCCGCCGGAATGGTCCAGCGCAGCGTGGCCTGCGAGGTGCCCCAGAAGCCGTCCTTGCGCAGCCAGTGGTACTGGGTGCTCCAGTCGTTGTCGCGGGCCACCACCTGCCAGGCGCCGTTAACCCTGCGCTGCACCTCGAGGAAGCTGCTCTCGGGGCGCAGGTTGTTGCGCGGGTGGCCGGTCCAGAACACCGCCTGGGCCGTGTCGCCGATGCGGTACTGGGCGTTGGCGTCCGTCACCACCTGACCGAAGCGCTTGCCCAGCGGCGGGTTGTCGTAGACCACCCCGGTGACGAAGTTGCTCTGGTCGTTGCGCAGGTCACGCGGCACCAGGGTGCTGATCACCGCCTGCTGGTCGCGCAGGGCCACGGCCATGTCGTGGAACACCTGCTGGTAGGCGGCCAGGGTCCAGCGCCCGAAGTGGGTGGAGCCGCCCTCGTAGTGCTGCTTGTCGTACTCCTCGGCGGTAGTGACGTAACCGGAGTAGGCATTGGACAGCCCGGCCACCACCAGCAGCTGGTCGTTGCCGAGCACCCCGCGCACCGTCTCGCGCAGGCGCCGGCCGGACATCACGGTGAACTCGCCGGGCACCGCCAGCAGGGCGAACTGGCCAATGCGCAGGATGGACGCCGGCAGCACCTCGGGACTCCACGGATAAGGCTTGAACGCGCTCTGCTGGAGGATGATCGGCTTGGGCGCCTGGCAGGCGATGTCCGCCGCGGTCGGCGGAGTGATGGTCTGGGTGATCAGGTTGAGCAGCGGGTTGGTCTCCACCGTGCCCTCATCGACATCCTCCAGGCCGCGACCGTCCTCGGTGCCGGCGGCGAAGGCGTAGCCCAGCGCGGCGTTGCAGGTCTGCCGCTCCTGGCCCTGGCCGAACTGCGGGCGCACGCGGATCTTGGAGAAGTCGTTGTACTGTTGGCGGAAGTCGACGGCGCCGGTCAGCTGCAGGCTGGCGCCCTGATACAGCGCCAGCGCCTTGTCGAACTGGCGGTCGCCGATGATCTCGGTGTTGCGGAACTGATCCTGGGTCGGACCGGTGCCGTCCAGGTTGAGATTGGGCGTGGTGTCGGCATGGTTGCTCTGGGCGAAGGAGGCGATGAAGTCCGGGTTGCCCTGGGCCCTGGCCAGCTCCTCGAAGCGCCATTCGGCGCGGCCCTTGTTGTCGCTGGTGAGCAGGGTGTTGCTCTTGCTCATGGACACCGGGTGCACGGCGAACCAGCTGATCATGCCGGCGTCGCGGTTGCCCTGGCGCAGGCGCAGCACCAGCATCTCCGGGTCGATCGAGCTGCCGTAGCGCGCCCGCTCCTCGGCCGGGTTGTTGTCATAGGCGGCCTGCGAGCGGTTGATGCTGGCGTTGCTCAGCTCGCCACGATTGACCAGTACATGACCGGGCTGCAGGTTGGCGTGGGCCTCGGCGATGGCCGCGACTATGCCGTTGACCTGGGCCTCGAAGTTCTCCTTGATGAAACCGAAGATGGTCACGTTGTACAGCGCGTAGTGCGACTGGCCACCGGCGGCGCCATGGGTGTGGGTGGCGCTGAGCACCACGTTCTGCTCGGTGTAGCGCTCGCCGAAGCGCTGGCGCAGACGTTCGATCACCGCCTGGTTGACCGACTGGAACAGCGCGCCGGCGTCGACGTTGACGAACACCACAGCGGGCCCGCCATTGGGCTGGGCGACGATGTAGGCGCGGGCGTACTGGCGGTTGTGGATGCCGCTGCTTTTCTGCGCGGGATCGGCATAGCCCATCATGCCGACCTCGGCGGCGGCGCCGGTGACGTCGTACTTGCCGACGCCGATCAGGTAGTTGTCGCTGTAGGCCTGGACGGCCAGGGACAGGACGCTGCTCAGGAACGCGAGCAGCAGTGTGGCGATTCTCCTTGTTTTCATGTTTCAGCACCTCGAGCCAAAGGCTCTTGCATGAACTGCAATCGGTGGCTTGAACTCAGCCGGTGGGTTTCTCGGTCGTCCGGTTTTGCGGCGGCAAAGCTTCGCCCTGCGGCGAGGCCGCAAGCCCGAACCCCCAAGGTGGAAAGCTGTTCGAATGCCCTCTCCGCAGCGGGAGAGGGTCAGGACGAGGGGCTGACGATCGCCCCTCGCCCATGCCGGGTTACTGCGTGCCTTTGCGGCGCAGACTGGCCGGGGTGAAGTAGTTTTCCGGCGGCGGCGTGAGGAGGAACTGGCGCGGCGCCTTCTCGTTGTTGCGCAGGCCGATCACCGTGTAGCTGCGGGCGATCAGGTCGTGATAGACCAGGTTCACCGGGGTGATGTTGGGCACCTCGTAGGCGTTCTTGCTGAAGGCCAGGTTGACGTGCCACAGCTCGCCGCGGGCGTCGTAGTTCTCCACCATCAGGGCGTACCAGCTGTCCTCGTCGAGGTAGAAGCGACGCTTGGCATGTACGTGGCGCTGGCCCTGGCGCAGCGTGGCCTCGACCACCCACACGCGGTGCATTTCCCAGCGGGTCAGGTCGCTGTTCAGGTGGCCCGGTTTGACCAGCTCATCCACCTTGCGCCCCGGTTTTTCCATGGCGTAGTTGTGGTAGGGCACCAGCAGGCTGCGCTTGCCGATCAGCTTCCAGTCGTAGCGATCGGTGGCGCCGTTGTACATGTCGGTGTCGTCGGCGTAGATGCCGTCGATCGGCGTGTCGTAGGCCAGGGTCGGCGCGCGGCGCACGCGGCGCTGGCCGGGGTTGTAGATCCACGCCGAACGCGGCTCGGCGACCTGGTCGATGGTCTCGTGCACCAGCAGCGCACGGCCCACGTCACGCGATGGCGGCAGCAGCTCGCTGGCGAAGAAATACAGGATGTTGTCGAGGCTGCCGGCGTCCTTCTTCGGGTTGTAGTAGTTGGACAGCAGCTGGATGCGCTCGCGCAGGATCGAGTAGCTGCCGCTGGTGGTGACCTGGGCGGTCACCGACACCTCGTCCTGGTAGCGCCCCTGCCAGCGGGCGATGTGGTTCCAGATCGCCTCGCGACCGTCCGCCGGGATCGGGAAGGGAATGCCGGCATAGGCGCCCTGCAGGCCGTTGCCGCCTTCGGCCAGGGTCGCCTGCTCGGCGTTGCGCCGGGTATTGGCGATGATCTCGCTGGGCGCGACGAAGCTGCGATGGCTGGGATAGACCGGCAGTTTGAAGGTCTGCGGGTAGGCCTTGAGCAGTGCCTTGACCCCGGCACTCAGGTTGGCGTCTTCGGCGGCCATGTTCTGCGCGTCGATCACCCGCAGCGGCTGCTCATCGGCATAGGGATCGACGTGGAAGCTGCCCGGTCCGCCGTAGCCGGCCGGCGCCTGCACGGCAGTGCCCCACTCGGGAATGCCCCTGGCCGCATCGCCCTGGCGCTCGCCGCCGAAGGGGGTCAGCGCGCCATCTAGTTGCGCTGCCTGCTCGGCACTCACCTTGGCCTGGGCGGCCAGGGGCAGCAGCAGACCGAGGGAGAGCAGGACGGAGGTAAATGCTGTTCTGGTCATGGGATTTCCGCCGTCAGAAGGAATAGGAGACGTTGAGGGCGACGTGGTCGCGGTCGATCAGCGCGTTGTCCTTGCGCGCGCCCCAGAACGAGGTGTAGGCCAGCTTGCCGGCCAGCTTCTGGCCGTACTTGGCACCCAGCTCGAGGGTGGCGGACTTGCGCCCCTGGACGAAGTTCTCGTTGAGCGACGGCGAGGTGCCGGACACGTCCTGGCGGAAGGTCAGCCCCGGCATCAGGTCGAAGTTGGGTTGCACGTCCTGCAGCAGGCCGGAGAAGTTCACCGTGTAGCCCCAGGCGAAGGAGTCCAGGTAGTCGTAGTTGACCGTGTCCAGCAGGCTGCCCGGCACATGGTTGAACGCCACCTCGGCGAGCATGATCAGGTCGTCCATGCCGGCGGTGGGGCCGAAGGTGTGGATGGTCGAGACCGAGCCGGTATACAGCTCGTGGCGCTTGTACAGGTCGATGCTGCGCCGCGGGTCGTTGGCCGAGCCGTCGCCGAACTCACCGAGGTCGATGCTGCCGCCGCTGGCCCCGCCGCCACCGAGGGCGCCCTCGGCCATGGTCTCCAGCTCGTAGATCATCGAGGGTTCCAGCGGCGCGTTGGGCCGGTAGGTCAGCTCGCCGGCGACGCTGGTGTCGCCGATGGTGCCGGACACGCTGAGGCCGAACAGGCGGATGTCCTCGGGGTAGATGAAGTCGTAGTAGGTGCTGTCGAGCAGAGCCATGCCATCTGCCAAGGCGAACAGCGTCGGGTCACCGAGCATTCCGGCCAAGCCGCATAGGTCGGTAAAGCGCCCACCACCTCCGCCACCGCTGCACGCGAAGGACTGCCCCTTCTGGATGCGCAGGAAGGGCACCTTGCTGTGGTAGTTGAGGTAGTAGAGGCTGAACTCGGTGTTGTTCCAGTCCTCCATCAGGTAGCGCAGCGCCACGCCGAACTGGCCGTCGTCGCGGGCGTCATGCTCCTTGCCGTAGCGGGCGCCGGCGACGATGCCGTTCTCGCCGTTGAGGCCCGGCACCAGGTCGGCCGGCAGCCCGAGCATATCCAGCTGGTCGCGCAGATCCACCAGCACACCGTTGCTGCCCTTGCCGAAGTAGTCCTGGTTGTTGAGGAAGGCGCCGGTGGGGATCAGGTCGTGGCCCTTCCACTCCAGGCCGTAGAAGGCCTCGACGTTCAGCGCATCGGTCAGGCCCAGCTGGCCGGAGATCATATTGGTCGGCAGCAGCGCGTCCTTGAGGCTGGCGTTGGGCAGCACCACGCGGCCGATGTCCACCGGGTTGATCACGTTGATGCCGTCAGAGTAGTAGATGCCCTCGCCCCAGTTGATCACCTGGCGGCCGAACCGCAGGCTGTACGGCATCTCGCCGACGTAGCGGTTGGTGTAGAGGTAGGCGTCGAGCAGGCGCGCGCGGTGGCCGGCGCGGTTCTCCAGGTCCGAGGGGTAGCGCTCGTCGCTGTCGGTGTTGTGGGTCTCGAAGCCATCGCCGCTGGGATCGTGATCCATGATCTGGGTGTCGTACCAGGCGGTGCCGCGCATGAACAGGCCGTCCTGCTCGGTGCGCACGTGCAGCTCGGAAGTCAGCTTGAATTCGTTGGAAACGAACCCGGTGTCGTAGTACTCGCTGCCGTCGTTGTTGTTGGTGAAGACGTTCTGCCCGCCGCGCTCGATGTGCTCGGGCGAGCTGGTGCGGTACACCGAGGTGAACTCGGCGACGCTCTCCAGCGAGGTGGTCAGATGGGGACCCGTGTCGATCTCGAAAGCCTGCAGCTGCGTCCCCCACAGCGCCAGTCCAATTGCCAATGCCATCTTGCTTTTGTTGTATGACATATGAACCTCCTGAGTTCGGTTGAAATTAACGGCAACAAAAAAACCGGCATGGGGCCAAAACGGACAAAAAGGAGGGCTCAAGAGGACTGTCACATTTGCAAACACTTCATCGCCCGGTGTTTGCGGCACACTGCTCGGCGACCATCGCTCGGTCAGGTAAGGGCACAGGAAATTGAAACCCATAGTCGATCCGCGCTATTCGGAGGCCTCGGCGCCACCGCAGATCTCCCGCTTCCTGCTGCAATACGCGGTCGCCTGCGGCCATGACCCGGCGCTGCTGTGCCGCGGCCTGGGCTTCGCCCCGGAGGACCTGAAGCGGCCGGATTACCGCCTGTCCTACCGGCAGAGCTACCAGCTGGTGCGCCGCGCCCGGCAAGTGCTGGGCGACAGCGGCCTGGGCCTGACGGTCGGCAGTCGGCAGACGCCGGTGTCCTGGGGCCTGGTGGGGCTGGCCATGCTGGCCAGTCCGGACCTAGGCACGGCACTGCAACTGGCGCTGCGCTACCAGTGGCATATCGGCAGCCTGCTCGACTACCGCATGGAGGTCGCCGGCAACCAGGTGCTGATCTACGCCTCGCCGCGCTTCTTCGACCATGAGGTGGCGATCTTCTATCTGGAGGAGGCGTTTTCCAGCAGCCTGGCCATCGTGCGCTTCCTCACCGGACAGGACCTCGTCGCCAGCCGCGTCGAGGTGCAGCACCCCAGCCCGCCACACGCACAGCGCTATACCGAGCTGTTCCGTTGCCCGCTGCGTTTCGCTGCTGAGCACAACCTGATGCAGTTCCCGGCCAACTGGCTGGAACTACCGCTGCCGACCCGCGACGACTATGTCGTCGCCGAGGCCTGCCTGTTGCTGGACGGCACCAACCGACACGAACAGGGGCTGAGCGACCTGATCGAGACCATCGAGCGCGAGGTACGCAAGAACCTGGGTGAGCCGCCGTCGCTGAGCCAACTGGCCAGCCAGTTGAACCTGAGCGAGCGCACCCTGCGCCGGCGCATCGGCGACGCGGGCCTGAGCTACTACGGCATAGTCGACGAGCTGCGCCGGGCACGCGCCCTGCAGCTGCTCGGCCAGCACGACAACCGGCTGATCGACGTAGCCTGCGCCACCGGCTTCAGCGACGTGCGCAACTTCCGCCGCGCCTTCAAGCGCTGGACCGGCGAGACGCCGCGCACGGCGAAGCAGCGTATCGCCGAGGAGTCCTAGCAGGGTGCGCTGCCACAGTGCAGCTCAGGACTCCTGATACACCGGCCAGCGCTCGACAATCTTGCCGCCGCGCACGGCCAGCAAATCACCGAACTGCAACAGCACCGACTCGCTCTGGGTCGGCCGCAGGAACACCTGATCATCCACTGCCAGGCTCACGGTGGGCGAGCCGTTGACCAGCTCCTGGTTCGAGCTGCGCCCGTACAGGCCGCTCAGCTGCAGCCCGGCCGGAGAGACCAGATCGGCCTGCCAGTTGCCGCCGTAGATGAAGAAGGTCTCGCGCTGGTTGACGTCCCACCAGGCGAACAGCCGCGACTTCTCATCCAGCGCCGGAATGCGCAGCGCCCCCGTGCGCTTGAGCACCGGCGTGGCGATGTACACCGCCGGCTCATGCTCGGCCAGCGACGGCAGGTCGTAATGGCTGGGCTTGAGCAGGCCGGTGCCAATGGCCACCTCGCTGCTCAGCCGCTCCTGCTCGTGGGCGCGGTAGCTGGGGCTGCCCGCGGTGTTCAGGGTCAGACCCTCGCGCCACAGCGCCGGGAAGCGCTGGCGGGTGAAGTCGACATAGCCCTGGTATAGCGCCATGACCTTGGCCAGTAGCTCGTCCTGGCTGCCGAGCACTGAAGGCAGGTTCATGCCGACGAAGGGGTCATAACCCATGAAGCCGGCAAACTCCAGCTGCTGCGGGTTGTCCGCAATCAGCTGCAGCAGTTGGCCCAGCGTCTGCGTATCGCCCACGCCGCCACGATGCAGGCCCACATCCAGTTCAATGTTGATGCGCAGCCGCGTGCCCAACCCCTGGGCCAGTGCCAGGTACTGCTGCAGGCGCTCGGGAGTATCGATCAGCCACTGCAGCTGCTTGGCCGGATCGAAGGGGCCGCGGTGCTGCTCGTAGAACAGCTGCGCCGAACGCACCGGTAACGGCTTGCCGAGCAGGATGTCGGCCTCGGGGAACAGCCGTGCATCGTGATTGAGGAAGGGCTGGTGGAAGGACATCAGCTTCCGGGTGCCGATGCGCTCGCCGATATAGCGCAGCAGACCGGGCGCCGGCAGCGACTTTTCCACCAGGCGCAGTTGCTTGCCACTGCGGCTAAGGAACTGGCGCACCATCTCGATATTGTGGTCGAGCCGGTCGAGGTCGATCAGCAGCGCCGGGCGCATCGGCCCGTTGACTTTGAGCTCCTGGTTCAGCGCCTGGAAATAGCCGTCGTGCGGCTGGCCCTGATCACGCGGGCGCAGCCAGGCGGCCAGCAGTCCACCGGCACCCAGCCCGGCCATTACGAAAGCGCGTCGTTTCATCTCTTCTCCTCAACCGAGACCGAACAGGCCGGCCAGGTGCGCGTTGACGAAGCGCCCGCGCGGGTCCAGCGCCTGACGCACCTCGGTGAACTCCTTCCAGCGCGGATACAACGCCTCCAGCTGGCGGGCACCCAGGCTGTGCAACTTGCCCCAGTGCGGCCGCCCCTGGTACTTCCAGAAGATCGGCTCGATTGCGGCGAAGTAGTTGTGATGGTCCATCGCATAGTGCTGGTGCACCGAGATCGCACAGCTGTCGCGCCGCTCGAACATGCTCAGGGGAATATCGTCGGCCTTGACGTAGCGATACTCGATGGGGAACCAGGTGCGCAGGTTGCCGTCGTCGATGCGCTTGAGTATCTCGCGCAGGCAGGCAGGCCCATGCTCGGCCGGCACCGAGTACTCCATTTCGTTGAAGCGCACGTTGCGCACATTGGCGAAGATCTCGTAGGAGTTGCCCACCCGCTCCTCGAAACTGGCCAGGTGGCGCATGTTGTTCAGCAGGCTGCGGCGCAGATCGGGGTGGTCGCTCAGGTGCTTGTCCAGTCCCTCGATCAGCCCGATGAAGCCGTTGCCGCCCTCCTCGTCCGGCGGCAGCGGCGGTGTGCTGGGGTCCTCGGTCTCGTTCAGCGCCACCGACAGGGCATAGTCGGAGTGGGTGACCACCAACATCTCCCAGTGCTGATTGTCGCGCTTGAGGCTCTCGACATCCTCCAGCAGCTCCTCGGTCCTGGCGATCCACTGGCGCTCGCGCAAGCGGTAGGCGGCGCGGTTCTGCATCCGCACACGGGTCACCACGCCCAACGCGCCAAGCGACA
Source organism: Pseudomonas sp. F(2018) (assembly GCF_005508865.1). Lineage (GTDB taxonomy): Bacteria > Pseudomonadota > Gammaproteobacteria > Pseudomonadales > Pseudomonadaceae > Aquipseudomonas. Next base: position 56,285 of record NZ_SCOM01000008.1, on the reverse strand, counting down.
CACGCGCGGCGGCGAAAAGCTCGGGATTGTTCTCGCGGCTACAGTCGAGCACATCGCCGGCGGCGCTGACCAGTTGCAGGCCGCAGACCTGGGAGGAATAGGAGCCGAAACCGATACCGGTGCCATGGGTCGAGGTGGCGATCGCCCCGGCCAGTGTCTGGTAATCGATGTCGGCCATGTTGATCAGCGCCTGGCCGGCCTCCTGGAGCGGCGCGCCCATCAGCGACATCGGCGTGCCACCGGCGAACTCGGCCTGCAGGGTCTGAGCGTCATGCTCCAGCAGTCCGGAAAAGTGGCTGAGCGACAGCAGGGTGCCGTCGGTGGGCACCAGCGCGCTGAAGGAATGCCCCGAGCCGACTGGGCGGATCTTGCCCGGAGCCTGGCGAATGACCTGCACCAGCTCGTCAAGGCTCTTCGGTGCCAGCCGCTCCAGCGGCAGACAGCTCTGCGCACCGGACCAGTTGCGCCAGGGCATGGGGCGCGGCGTACGCGCCGGTTCGGCCCAGAGCGATCGGGCCGGCAGTGCCAGGCAGGCGCCAAGCAGGCTGGCGCGCTGCAGTAGTTGACGGCGGGAGAACGGTTGGCCCATGTCAGAGATCCTCTGCCGGCTTCGACGTGGCCGACATGAACTCGATCAGCGCTTGGAATTCCGCTTCCGTGCACTGCATGCACAAGCCCATCGGCGGCATGCCCTGGAAGCCATTGATGCTGTGCTCCAGCAGGGCATCCATGCCCTTCGCCAGGCGCGGCGCCCAGGCCACGGCATCGCCAGTCAACGGCGCGCCGGCGGCAGGGTTGGCATGGCACTGCCGGCAGCTGGCGCCGTACAGCTGCGCCAGCGCCGCGTCCGCCGGCACGGCCTGCGCAGCGCCCGCAGGAGCCTGCGGCCCAGCCTCCTCGCCACAGCCACCCAGCAGTGCGCACAGCCCCAGCGCAACGGTCCGACCGCGCCAGCCATTGGCCGCCCTCAGACTCCCGCCCTGCCCTGCCTGCATAGTTACCTCCAAACTGTTCATCTCAATGCCATCACACTAAAGCAGCGTCGCGCGGCGTATGAGGTCTCAAACGGCCAGCCAGGAACACGAGAACGGCCAAACCCACGGCCATGCAAGGCGCCTTTCGGCTGTCCGTTTCCGCCCCCTTTTGCGGCCGCCGCGCCCCTGCGGACCTTCGCAGCCCTTGCTAACGTGAACGCATCGCCCCCACATGAGCGCAGCCTCCGTGAGCACAGAGAACAACGACATCCAGGATTGCGGCGATGCCGTGTGCATCATTGGCGCCGGCCCCGGCGGCCTGTGCATGGCCCGCGCGCTGAAGCGCCAGGGCCTGGCCTACGAGCAGTTCGAACGCCACAGCGCTGTCGGCGGCGTCTGGGACATAAGCAATCCGGGCACGCCGATGTACGAGTCCGCGCACTTCATCTCCTCGCGCGAGCTCTCCGGCTTCCTCGACTTTCCGATGCCCAAACACTTCCCCGACTACCCGAGCCATCGGCAGATCCTCGAGTACGTGCGCGCCTTCGCCCAGGCCTTCGACCTGTATGCCGGCATCCGCCTGGGCACTGCGGTGAGCAAGGTGCAGAAGCGTGACGACGGGCGCTGGCTGGTCACCCTCGGCAACGGCGAACGACGCAGCTATCGCGCCGTGGTCTGCGCCACCGGCTGCAACTGGGACCCGAACATGCCGGCCATCAAGGGCCAGTTCAACGGCGAGATTCGCCACTCGGTGACCTTCAAGCAGGCCGCCGAATTCAGCGGCAAGCGCGTGCTGATCATCGGCGCCGGCAACTCCGGCGCGGACATCGCCTGCGATGCCGCGACGCATGCGGAGAAGGCCTTTATCAGCCTGCGCCGCGGCTACCACTTCATCCCCAAGCACCTGTTCGGCCTGCCCGCCGACGAGGTCAGCGAGAAGGGCCCGCAGCTGCCGATCTGGCTGGTGCGACCGGTGTTCGGCCTGATCCTGCGCCTAATCAACGGCGACCTGACCCGCTTCGGCCTGCCCAAACCGGACCACAAGCTGTTCGAGAGCCACCCGCTGCTGAACACCCAGCTGCTGCATTACCTGCAGCACGGCGATATCCAGGCCAAGCCCGACCTCGACCACTTCGACGGCGACCATGCAGTGTTCAAGGACGGCAGCCGCGAGCAGATCGACCTGGCGCTGTACGCCACCGGCTACAGGTGGAGCTGCAAATACGCCGCCGACTACTTCGAATGGAAGGGCGGGCGCCCGCAGCTGTACCTGTCGATTTTCAGCCGCCAGCACCACAACCTGTTCGGCATCGGCTACCTGGAAACCAACTCCAGCGCCTACAAGCTGTTCGACAACGAGGCCCACGCCATCGCCAGCTACCTGGGCGACCAGCTGCAGCGCCCGGAGCAGGCGCGGCAGTTCGAGCAGCTGATCGCCACGGATGACCCAGACCTGTCCGGCGGCATCGACTTCATTAAGTCCCAGCGCCACGAGGTATACCTGGAGGTACACGCGCTGAAGACCCACCTGCGCAAGCTGCGCCAGCAGATGGGTTGGGGCGAGTTGGACGAGGGCTACTACGCCGGCCTGCGCAAGCACGCCGGCTTCCCCACCGCCCCGCTGCAGCCGCAGCAGGCCGTGTGAGCGGCGGTTGGATAGCCGCTGTCAACTGAGGCAGTAGCCAAGAATGCAGAAGGCCCGGCAGATGCCGGGCCTTCTGTTTCACCAGATAGCTATCACTGCCAGTTGGCGGCGATGACTACATCCAGTTGCTGACGTTGATCGGCAGTCAGGTTGCCCTCGCCACCAGCCGGTACGCCAAAGCTGGCCATGGCGTTCACCAGGTTTTGCACCTGGCTAGCAGTCAGAGCACGCCCATCCGCTACCTGGAGCTGCTCGACCTGATAGGAAGTGCTCGAATACCAGTTCTTGATGCTGACACTATCGTCAGTACCAACCACCTGGAGCTTGAGGTCATTCCCCGAGCGGCTCAGCCAGAGCTCTTCTGCATCGATATCGCTACCGAAACGAAGAGTATCCACTGCGCCTGCCACACTGCTCGTCTCGACGATGGTGTCCACACCATCTCCCAGATTGAACAGATAGGTGTCGTTCTTGTAACTGCCATACAGGGTGTCGTTACCGGTGCCACCGGCCAGCAGGTTGGCATCGGAGTAGTTGACGTCCGTTCTCAGCACGTCATCGCCAGCCTCGCCGTACAGACGGTTGCTACCGTTGCCACCATCGAGGGTGTCGTTGCCGGCACCACCACGAAGGTCGTCGATACCGTTATGGCCCAGCAGGGTGTCATTGCCGGAGCCGCCCTGTTGCAGCCAGCCGTTCGCGAACAGTTGCGCCCACGTCACGCTCGTGCCATCAGCGAACTCGATTTTCTCGATGAGCATCGAGCTGTTCCAGCTGGCAGAGACAGTGCTGGATGACAAGGCATTCTTGAACACCACCTTGTCGACACCATTGGCATGGGCCAGCACCAGATCAGCACCGGCGCGCTGGAACTGCAGGTCCTCCAGCTTGATGCCCTCGCCGAAGCGCAGAGTATCCACCGCACCAGCCACACTGCTCGTCTCGACGATGGTGTCTACACCATCTCCCAGATTGAACAGATAGGTGTCGTTCTTGTAACTGCCATACAGGGTGTCGTTACCGGTGCCACCGGCCAGCAGGTTGGCATCGGAGTAGTTGACGTCCGTTCTCAGCACGTCATCGCCAGCTTCGCCGTATAGGCGATTGCTGCCTCGACCACCATCGAGAGTGTCGTTGCCGGCACCACCGCGCAGCTCGTCCAAATTCCCCCAATCCGTCAAGGTGTCATCTTTGTCTGTACCGAAGACAGTTACCTGTTTGATTTGGGAGTAACTCCAGGTCGTACCGTCAGCGAAGCGGATCTCCTCCAGCTTGTAGGCACTTACTCCATCGTTGTTGAAGTAGTTGCTCACCGTTACCTTGTCAGTCGAGCCCACCAGCGACAGGATCAGGTTGTCGCCCGTGCGGGTGATGATGATGTCGCTCGGCGCGATGTCTGCGGCGAACTCGATCGCATCCACCTTGCCAGTGCTGGTGTCGTAGCTGCTGACTGTGTCCTGGCCCCAGCCGCGGCTGAAGCGATACACGTCGTTGCCGGCATCACCGCTCAGGCTGTCGTTACCAGCGCCACCATCCAGCACATCATCGCCGTTGCCGCCGTTGAGGCTGTCGGTGCCAGCACCACCATTGAGCACGTCGTTGCCGTTGCCACCGCTCAGATTGTCGTTGCCGTCACCGCCGTTCAGGCTGTCGTCACCTTCTTCGCCGTTCAGGTTGTCGTTGCCGGCATCGCCGTTCAGGACATCGTTACCCGCCGCACCAGACAGATAGTCGTTACCAGCACCACCATTGAGCTGATCATCGCTGGCATAACCGGTCAGGTTGTCGTCGCCGCCAGTGCTACGTACCCCCAGCTCCTTGACCTTGTCGATGCTCCAGCTGGTGCCGTTGGCGAATCGAATTTCCTCCAGCTTGTAAGCGCTCACACCTCCATTGTTGAAGTAGTTGCTCACCGTCACCTTGTCGGTCGAACCCACCAGCGACAAGATCAAGTTGTCACCCGAACGAGTGATCTGGATGTCACTCGGCGCGATGTCTGCGGCAAACTCGATCGCATCCACCTTGCCAGCGCTGGTGTCGTAGTTGTTGACCGTGTCCTGGCCCCAGCCGCGGCTGAAACGATACACATCGTTGCCGGCATCGCCGTTCAGGCTGTCATTGCCGATGCCACCGTCCAGCACATCATCGCCGTTGCCGCCGTTGAGACTGTCGGTGCCAGCACCACCATTGAGCACGTCGTTGCCGTTGCCGCCGCTCAGGTTGTCGTTGCCCTCACCACCATTGAGGCTGTCGTCACCTTCTTCGCCGTTCAGGTTGTCGTTGCCGGCATCGCCGTTCAGGACATCGTTACCCGCCGCACCGGACAGCGTGTCATTACCCGCACCGCCATTGAGCTGATCGTTTCCGACATAACCCGTCAGGTTGTCGTCGCCGCCAGTGCTACGCACCGCCAGCTCCTTGACCTTGTCGATGCTCCAGCTGGTGCCATCGACGAAGCGAATTTCTTCCAGTTTGTAAGCGCTGGTTCCGTCAAGGTAGAAGTAGTTGTTCACCGTCACCTTGTCGGTCGAACCCACCAGCGACAGGATCAGGTTGTTACCCGAGCGGGTGATGATGATGTCGCTCGGCGCGATGTCTGGGGCGAACTCGATTGCATCCACCTTGCCGGTGCTGGTGTCGTAGTTGATGATCGTGTCCTGGCCCCAACCGCGGCTGAAACGATACACATCGTTGCCGGCATCGCCGTTCAGGCTGTCATTGCCGATCCCGCCATCCAGCACATCATTGCCGTTGCCGCCGTTGAGACTGTCGGTGCCAGCGCCACCATTGAGCACGTCGTTGCCATTGCCACCGCTCAGGTTGTCGTTGCCCTCACCACCATTGAGGCTGTCGTCACCTTCTTCGCCGTTCAGGTTGTCGTTGCCGGCATCGCCGTTCAGGACATCGTTACCCGCTGCACCGGATAGCGTGTCATTACCCGCACCACCATTGAGCTGGTCGTTTCCGGCATAACCGGTCAGGTTGTCGTCGCCGCCAGTGCTACGCACCGCCAGCTCCTTGACCTTGTCGACGCTCCAGCTCGTGCCATCGACGAAGCGAATTTCTTCCAGTTTGTAAGGGCTGACTCCGTCGAGATGGAAGTAGTTGCTCACCGTCACCTTGTCGGTCGAACCCACCAGCGACAGGATCAGATTGCTACCCGAGCGGGTGATGATGATGTCGCTCGGCGCGATGTCCGCGGCGAACTCGATCGCATCCACCTTGCCGGTGCTGGTGTCGTAGTTGCTGATCGTGTCCTGGCCCCAACCGCGGCTGAAGCGATACACGTCGTTGCCGGCATCGCCGTTCAGGCTGTCATTGCCAACACCACCATCCAGCACATCATCGCCGTTGCCGCCGTTGAGACTGTCGGTGCCAGCACCGCCATTGAGTGCGTCGTTGCCGTTGCCGCCGCTCAGGCTGTCGGTGCCATCACCACCGTTGAGGCTGTCGTTGCCGTCATCGCCGGACAAATTGTCGTTGCCGGCATCACCACCCAACACGTCGTTGCCTGCCGCACCAGACAGATAGTCGTTGCCGGCACCACCATTGAGCTGATCATCGCTGGCATATCCGGTCAGGTTGTCGTCGCCGCCAGTGCTACGCACCGCCAGCTCCTTGACCTTGTCGACGCTCCAGCTCGTGCCATCGACGAAGCGAATTTCTTCCAGTTTGTAAGGGCTGGTTCCGTCAAGGTAGAAGTAGTTGTTCACCGTCACCTTGTCGGTCGAACCCACCAGCGACAGGATCAGATTGCTACCCGAGCGGGTGATGATGATATCGCTCGGGGCAATGTCCGCCGCGAACTCGATCGCATCCACCTTGCCGGCGCTGGTGTCGTAGTTGCTGATTGTGTCCTGGCCCAAACCGCGGCTGAAGCGATACACATCGTTGCCGGCATCGCCACTCAGAGTGTCATTGCCGACGCCTCCATCCAGCACATCGTTGCCATTGCCGCCGTACAGGTTGTCAGTGCCCGCACCACCATTGAGCACATCGTTACCGTTACCGCCGCTCAGGCTGTCGGTGCCATCACCACCGTTGAGGCTGTCGTCACCTTCTTCGCCATTCAGGTTGTCGTTGCCGGCATCACCACCCAACACGTCGTTGCCTGCCGCACCAGACAGATAGTCGTTGCCGGCACCACCATTGAGCTGATCATCGCTGGCATATCCGGTCAGGTTGTCGTCGCCGCCAGTGCTACGCACCGCCAGCTCCTTGACCTTGTCGACGCTCCAGCTCGTGCCATCGACGAAGCGAATTTCTTCCAGTTTGTAAGGGCTGATTCCGTCGAGATGGAAGTAGTTGTTCACCGTCACCTTGTCGGTCGAACCCATCAACGACAGAACCAGATTGCTACCAGAGCGGGTGATGATGATATCGCTCGGGGCAATGTCCGCCGCGAACTCGATCGCATCCACCTTGCCGGTACTGGTGTCGTAGTTGCTGATTGTGTCCTGACCCCAGCCACGAGCAAAACGATATACATCGCTACCGACATCACCGCTCAGGATGTCGTTGCCAAGGCCACCGTCCAGCACATCGTTGCCGTTGCCGCCGTACAGGTTGTCGTTACCCTCTCCCCCCAGCAATATGTCATTGCCATTGCCCGCCCAGAGAGTGTCCGTTCCCGTACCGCCACTCAGGAAGTCCGCGCCGTCATTGCCTGTCAGGGAGTCGTTACCTCCCTCGCCGAACAGGAAATCGGAGAGCGCGCCGCCAACAAGGCTGCCATTGGCCGCCGAGTCGACAATGACACTACTAGCGGCTCCAAGCTGTTGCTTAAGAGCCTGAAGCTGCTCTGCATCAAGCTGGCGAACCCAATCGCCTATAAACGCAAAGTCATTAGCTGCCCAGCCGGTAGTGCCTGCCATAGCAGAACCAAGCTCAAGCGCATCCACCACTGAGTTAACGGGGCTACTGCCATGTGCCTGAGCCAGCTTGTCTAACACACCGTCAAACTGCAGGGTCACACCAGCCGAGCCCAAAACAAGAGACACCTCATCAAGGTAGGGTTTGAGGCGGGTTTGCAACAATAGAGCGTTGTAAACTGAATCCATCAGGCTCTGATATGCCGCACGAATGGAGCGCTCTTGGTTCGGAGCAAATGTGAAATCTTCCTCCGTCAGGTAGAAAGTCGCGCCCAAGGCAAGTGAGCCGCCACCTGCACTGCCGGTGCGCCTTTGCGAGCCGGCAATAAAGGAAATGCCAACCTCTCCGTCAGCGCCATCGTCAGTCGTGGGTTTGAAATCGAAGAAGTATCGGCCATTGAAGACTTCCAGTACGCGGACCATCTCCAACAACTCTTTCTTCTTAAGCTGTTCAGCGGTGGGCGAGGGGTCCTGCTGGCCACCTTCCGGAATTCCTATGTACCCGCCGCCGGTGCCGCCTCCACCGCCATTAGAGCCCCCCGCAAGTTCTGGGCGCCTATCGATCTCCCAAGAATAGGAGAACTCGATGTCATACACCTTGCCCTCGGCCAGATCGGAAACGCGCTCATCGAAGGTACGGAAGTTAGCGCTATCAGCCCAGGCGCGAACCAGCCCGTTCAACAGTGCCTGCTGCTCCAAACGAGTCCCGGCAGCGGAATATGCAGCCAAAGAACCTTGTAGCTCACTGCTTGTCACGGCGGCTTCGCGCAGATCACGCACTGCGCCGGAGCCCCGCATATCAGCAACACCAGCCAGTTCCGCGGGAATCTCTATGCGATCTGCAAATTCGCGATAGAAGGGGTTGTCTTCGAAATACACATCACCCGTTACCCCCACATTTCCAGTGACACCAGCACCACCACCATGGACTGTATCCCATTGGAAGGTACCAAACCCTTCAATATGGTTGTCGTTGCCAAGATTCTTGATCTTTCCATCGGAGGTGGTGCCGATGCTCTCTATACCTATTTCTTGCAGGGTAAAGAGCTCTCCAGACTGGCTAACACCATCACCATTCAAGTCTCGCCATACACGCAAATCGGCCCATGCAGCATCACCTGCGTCCAACTTGCCATCGGCATTAACATCCAACTCTTGTATGGCTTCAAAACCATCTTTAGCTTTGCTGCCATCCGCCAACAGAGTGCTATCGCCAAATAGCTCTCGACCGTTATCGATAGAGCCATTTCCGTTGCGGTCCATCACCAGCAGGCCATCGTCGGACTTCACCCAGCCGGAACCACTTTTACTGCCATCGCCGTCGTGATCGAACAATACCTGCCCTTCGGCTCCGAAGGTTTCAATTCCATCGCCATCCAGATCCAAGACAAAGGGGTCATACACAGCCCGAAAAGCAGCATCGAATCCACTATTAACATCATCGTCAATTTGGGCATTTTGCTGCATTAACCACTGCAGGTAAGAAAGGTTAGTTTCACCATTCACGACTGCATCAATATATTCACCACGTCGCCCCATCATTTGACCGACCATAGAGTCCTCGACAAACCCATATGCGTCATCGGCGATATCCTCAAGAGACTTTCCTGCTATTTCAACATTACCTTCCAGCCCAAACTCCACTCCCTTAGCAGGAGTCCATTGCATATAGCCATTAGCGCCAAGGTGGAGCAGCCCGAAAGGTCCAAAATTACCACCCACCTCTGGCGTGGTCATTTTTAGCTTATCCACAGATGCATTTCCGTTGGCATCAATCTTCCCAGAAATACTCGCCGAACCAGCCTTTGTCTCAATTTCTATGGAGTAATTACCTTGGCCATTTACAGGAATCTCCACGCTCCTTCCTGATGCATCCTTCATTGAAAGTTGGCCATCTGCACCTATTTCTACAGTTCCACCGCTGGCATCTTCAAAAGAAATAGAACCGTCTGCACCTACATTGACACTCATATATGCTCCTTTTATCGAGTTAACGTTCCATCAGACTTTCATCTTGGTACTCCCTGAGCGGACTAAGGAAGTAATCGATCACTTTTCTCTTATCCGTCTTCACTTCCGCCCGCACGGCCATGCCCGGCGACAGTTCGATCCTGTTCTCGCCGACCTGGATGCTGTTCTCTTTCAGCTGAATGCGCGTGCTGTACACCAGCCCCAGCTTCTCGTCCTCGATGGCGTCGTTGGAGATGTTCAGCACGGTGCCGTGCACCACGCCGTACTTGGTGAAGGTGAAGGTCTCGACCTTGATCTCGACTTCCTGCCCGGCGCGCACAAAGCCGATGTCCTTGTTCTCCAGCATCGCCTCCACTTCCACCGGCTGGTCCTTGGGCACGATGACCATCAGCGGCTGGGCTTCGGTGACCACCCCGCCTGGGGTGTGGATGGCCAGCTGCTGCACGGTGCCCTCCACCGGGGCGGTGAGGCGGGTCAGGCGGTCGCGCTGCTCGGCCTTGGCCAGCTCCTGTTGCAGGGCGGCGCTGCGCTGTTCGGACTCATGCTGCAAATCGAGCATGGTGCGGCGGGTCTGGGCGATCACGCCCTGGCGACGGCGCTCGGCCTCCAGCTTGGCGGCATTGAGTTCAAGGACGCGGGCCTGCTGGATGGCCAGTTCGCGCTCTTGGTCCAGGCGCCGCTGTTCCCGTTCGAGGAAGGCGTGCTTGCCGATGATGGCCTTGTCCAGCAGCCGCTTATAGTCCTCGGCCAGTTGGCGGGTGATGGGTAGGGATTCCTGCAGCTTGGCCACCCAGGCTTGGGCGGCCTGGATCTCGGCCATGCGCTGGGCGATCTCGGCGTCGCCCTGCTCCAGGGCGGCTCTGAGCTCGAGGTACTGGCCTTGCAGCCAGGTCTGCGCCGAGGCCTGCTGTTGTGCGGTGGCCTGGGGGATGCGGCTGGCCAACGAGGCCGGTGGCTGGTTGCTGTGGATGGCTTCGAGCAAGGCGCTGGCGCGCGCGCTGTCGACCTGAGCGGCGAGCAGGTCGCTCTTCAGGCGCTCGACATCGGCGCCAGTGATCTGCGCATCCAACTCCACCAGCAGTTCGCCGGCTTTGACGGTCTGGCCGTCGTAGACGTGGATGGCCTTCACCACCGCCACTTCGCTGGGCTGGATGATCTTGCTCTTACCGCTGGGCACGATCTTGCCGCTGGCGGTGGCGACCACGTCGATCTCGCCGACGCAGGCCCAGATCAGCGCCAGCACGGCGAAGGCGATGATGGTCCACTGGATGATCCGCGGCGCCGGGTGCACCGGCGCTTCCTGCAACGCCAGGGCGGCGGGCAGGAACTGCACTTCGTGGTTCAGCCGCGCGGGGGCGTCCATGGCCTTGCGCCGTTGCCAGGAATGGCGCCAGGCACTGCGGTAGCGATCGAGTAATTCACGTTTCGCGCCCATGGCTCAGCCCTGCTGCAGTCGGTGCAGGCGCGAATAATGGCCGGCCTGGTGGGAAAGGAGTTCGGCGTGGCTGCCTTGCTCGACGATCTGCCCGCGGTCCATGACCACGATGCGGTTGGCATCGCGCACGGCGGAAAGGCGGTGAGCGATGATGATCACCGTGCGGCCCTTGCAGATGGCCTGCATGTTCTGCTGGATCACCCGCTCTGACTCGTAGTCCAGGGCACTGGTGGCCTCGTCGAAGATCAGCACCCGTGGGTTGCCGATCAGCGCACGGGCGATGGCGATGCGCTGGCGCTGGCCACCGGAAAGCGAGGCGCCGTGCTCGCCGACCACGGTGTCATAGCCTTCCGGCAGCTCGAGGATGAACTCGTGGGCGCCGGCCAGCTTGGCCGCCTGGATCACTGCTTCCAGCGGTGCACCGGGATCGGTCAGAGCGATGTTCTCGCGGATGCTGCGGGCGAACAGCATGTTGTCCTGCAGCACCACGCCGATCTGCCGGCGCAGCGAGGACACGTCGGCCAGGGCCAGGTCCATGCCGTCCACCAGCACCCTGCCCCGTTCGGGGGTATACAGGCGCTGCAGCAGACGGGTCAGGGTGCTCTTGCCGGAGCCGGAGCGACCGACCACACCGATCACTTCGCCAGCGTTGATCTGCAGACTGACTCCACGCAGCACCTCCGAGCCGTCCGGGCGGTAGCGGAAGTGCACCTGGTCGAATTCGATCTGTCCCTTGAGCGGCGGCAAGGCGCTGCGGGTGGCCTGGGATAGCTCAGTGCGGGCGTTGAGAATGTCGCCCAGGCGCTGTACCGACACCCCGGTCTGTTGGAAGTTGGTCCACAGCTGGGCCAGGCGCATGATCGGCTGCGACACCCGGCCGGCCAGCATATTGAAGGCGATCAGTTGACCGACGCTGAGATCGCCCTCGATCACCAGGCGCGCGCCCAGCCACAGGGTGGCCACGGTGACCAGCTTGCCGACCAGGCCCACGCCTTCGTTGGCGATGGTCGACAGGGTCTGGGTCTTGAAGCTGGCAGCCACATAGCCGGCCAGCTGGTTGTCCCACTTGCGGTTGATCTGCGGCTCCACCGCCATGGCCTTAAGGGTGTCGATGCCGTTGACCGTCTCGACCAGGAACGCCTGGTTCTCCGCACCGCGCGCGAAACTCTCGTTGAGCCGCGCGCGCAGCACCGGGGTGATCAGCAGGGAGATCAGGAAGTACAGCGGCAGCGAGAGGATCACCACCAGGGTCAGCCAGCCGCTGTAGTAGAACATCACGGCGATGAACACCACCGAGAACAGCACGTCGAGGATCAGCGTGATGGCGTTGCCGGTGAGGAAGCTGCGGATGTTCTCCAGCTCGCGCACCCGCGCCACCGAGTCCCCCACCCGCCGCGCCTGGAAGTAGGCCAGCGGCAAGGTCACCAGATGGCGGAACAGCCGTGAGCCCAGCTCCACGTCGATGCGGCTGGCGGTGTGGGCGAACACATAGCTGCGCAGGCCGCTGAGCAGGGTCTCGAAGAGCATGATGCCGAGCAGGCCGATGGCGATCACGTCCAGGGTCGACAGGCCGCGGTGCACCAGCACCTTGTCCATCACCACCTGGAAGAACAGCGGTGTCAGCAACGCGAAAATCTGCAGCACGAAGGACACCAGCAGCACTTCGCCGAGCAGCTTGCGATACTTGACGATGGCCGGAATGAACCAGGTGAAGTCGAACTTGGACAGCTCGCCGGCAAGCGACGCCTCGGAACGGATCAGCAGCAGCTCGCCGGTCCAGCGCTGCTCCAGCTGCTCGAAGGTCAATACCTCCGGGCGCTGTGCGCGCGGGTCGTGGATCAGCGCCTTGCCGTCGTCTAGGCGGGCGATGATGAAGTAGCGGCCTTCGTGATCGGCGGCGATGGCCGGCAGCGGCGTGGTATCTAAACGACTAAGGGAGCTGCGCGTGGACTTGGCCTTGAGGCCCAGCTTCTTGGCGGAGAGGAGGAGTTCGGCGCGGCCGAAACGGCGGCCGTCCTCGGCGAACTCATGAGCCAGCTGCTCAGGCGAAGCGGCCACATTGTGAAAGCGCGCCAGCATCACCAGGCACGCCAGGCCCGTATCGACCTCGGGCGAGGTACCCGATCCTTGGGGGTTGTCCAACATCTGCAGTCCTTTGCACGCCATTTCGTGACGGGCAAGGGAAACAGCTACCTAAAGCGTGCAACGAGGGCATTCCCTTGCCATCTGGTAGTGGCATTTAACCATTACCTGCCTTGGAGAACCACGCTTACGTGGATCTAATTGCGAATCGCTCCACTAAATGATCATTTTCAGCGAATTGCCGATTGCAATTCGATCGACGTCTTCACTGAGCACCAAACACTGAACCATCCCCTTAGCGCCCACTCGTACCTTCAAGAGAGCCACGAGAGCGAGAGGCAGCATGCACACATCCAAAGGCGGCAGACAGACAGCCCACCACGGCCCCGAGAGCCTGCCCAGGTCCGGCATCAAGAACGCCGGCCAGGGCGGCGGCAACGTGCTTGGCAACCGCACCCGGCAGCGCGCGGAAAGCAGCGATCAACGCGGCCAGCGGCATTGAGGAGACAGACCATGACAGCCCGTAAAGACGGCAAACACAGCTTCGCCGACGATCCGCAGAAAGTATCCGAGGCGGGCGGCAAAGGTGGCGGTCAGACGACCGGCATCGATGTGAAACGAGACCGTGCCGAGCGCGCCCGTACCGGTGGCCAGCACAGCCATGGCGGTGGGCGCACCGGCCGCTGAACCGCCATTTGATCGTCAGGCTCGCAACGATCCTGAGCCTGCTTGCAGCGTATGAGCAGTTTCCTTCAGCACTACGCTCGGCGGCAGATCGGTTGACTTGGCAGAGTGGTTCAATGGCATCGCGCTTGCGCCAAGGCGGCCGTCCATAGCGGCGGCCGCCCTGCCGCAGCTAGACCGCAATCGCCTCGCGGCGCTGCTTCTTCATCAGTTCCAGCTTGCGCTTGTGCACCAGCATGCGCGAAGCGGTGACGTGAATCGGCCCGCCGGTGAAAGTAGGCAGATTGCGCAGGCCCCAGCGGTCACCGTCGTCCTTGTCGATGGCCTGGCCGTTGGCCAGCTTGAGGCTCAGGGTCACGTCGAAGATCAGCTCACGTACGCTGGCCGGATTGAAGATCGCGGCGCTGTCGATGGCCTTGCTCAGCGGCACTTCGTTCGGCTTGCGCAGAGTCAGCAACAGCATGCCGTCCGGGCGCGGCTTGATCGAAACGTTGTGCTCGGGAAAGGCGTCGAAGAATTCCTTGATCGCGATTTGCATCTCTCTACTCCCTATTGTCGTGTTCCGGGTACCCAGCCAGTGCAGCGCCTGTGCCAACTTGAACCAAACTAAAATACACATACAAATCAACAGGTTAAAAAACCCAGATAGCACCGTGCCCGATGCAGAATGCACGGCATGCTGTTAGCGACGTGCAAAATGCACGACACCGCAAACAGAACCCCGCCCCCGCGGCGGGCCGTTGATTCAGGAGTCGAGAGTCGACTTGGCCCACCATTCGAACAGGCTGTCGACGCCGGCGCTGAGCTTGAGATTGGCGCTGATGCGGGAGGCGCCGCTGAGCGAGAACACGCCGGAGCAAGGCAACTGGTGCGCGGCGGCTCCCACCGGGGCAAAGGCGTAGAGCTTGTCGCGGAAGTTGTGGCTGAGCGGATGCAGGTGGGGCATCCTTCTACACTGCATAGCCATACCAGCTCACTCGGGATCGGATCGAAAAACGCCATGGCCGATGAACCACCACTGATTCCCAGCGGCCTGACCGAGCGCAGCTATGAGTTGCTGGTTCAGGCAGTGGTCGACTACGCGATCTACATGCTCGATCCGCAAGGCCGGATAATGACCTGGAACGTCGGCGCCGAACGGATCAAGGGCTACAAGGCCAGCGAAGTGATCGGCCAGCATCTGGAGATGTTCTTTCCGGAGGAAGATCGCCTCCAGGGCAAGGCGCAACGGCTGATCGCCACCGCCCTGCGCGAGGGCCGCGCCCACGACGAAGGCTGGCGGGTGCGCAAGGACGGCTCGCGCCTTTGGGCGCTGACCGTGCTCGATGCCATCCACGACGAGGCCGGCTGCCTGATCGGTCTGGCCAAGATCACCCGCGATATGACCGAACGTCACGAGGCGCAACTGCACCTGGACGAGGTGCGCGCGCAGCTGTTCCAGGCGCAGAAGATGGAGGCGCTCGGCCAGCTCACCGGCGGCATGGCGCATGACTTCAACAACCTGCTCACGGTGATCATCGGCTCCAGCGATCTGGCCCGGCGCAGCAACAATCTGGAACGCATCCAGCTGCTGCTGGAGAACATCCACGAGGCCGGTGTTCGTGGGCGCGAACTGACCCAGAACCTGCTGACCTTCGCTCGTCGCCGAACGCCGCAGGACTGGGCGCTCGACCTGGCCAGCACCCTGCAGGCCTCCTCGGCCCTGTTCGCCCAGGCCCTGCCAAAGGGCCTCAGCCTGGAGCTGGAAATAGCCCCCGCCCTGCACCCGGCGCGGGTGGACGCCAACCAGCTGGAAATGGCCCTGCTCAACCTGGTGTTCAATGCCCGCGATGCCATGGAGCAACAGGGCGGGCGCATCCTGTTGCGCGCCGAGAATCAGCGGCTGGCGGGCGAGTGGGAAGACCTGCACGGCGACTTCGTGCTGATCTCGGTCAGTGACGACGGCCCCGGCATTGCACCCGAGTTGCAGGAGCGCATCTTCGAGCCATTCTTCACTACCAAGCAATTCGGCAAAGGCACCGGCCTCGGTCTCAGTCAGGTGTACGGATTCGCCCGCAACGCCGGCGGCGCGGTCCGGGTGGAAAGCACGCCGGGCAAAGGCACCCGCATGACCATCTGCCTGCCGGCCGCGCTCTAATCCGGCCTGTTCGGCACCCGGCCTTGGCGGTAAAGTACAGGGCATTCGCGGCGCATCCTGGCGCCGCTCCTCGCAGAGAGATGGACGGATCTTGGAACAGCTAAAACGCCTTCAAACCGGCATCGACGGTCTCGACGTCTTGTTGAAAGGAGGCCTGGTGTCCGGCGCGTCCTACATCGTTCAAGGTCGTCCGGGCTCGGGCAAAACCATCCTGGCCAATCAGATCGCCTTCAACCATGTGCGCGAAGGCGGCCGCGTGCTGGTGGCCACGCTGCTGGCCGAATCCCATGATCGACTGTTCCAGTTCCTCTCCACCCTGAGCTTCTTCGAGCCGCAGCGCATCGGCAGCGAGATCCAGTTCGTCAGCGCCTTCGACACCATGCAGAACGAGGGCCTCGATGAAGTGGTGCGTCTGCTGCGCCGCGAGATCAACCGGCAGAAGGCCACCCTGCTGATCGTCGACGGCGTGCTCAATGCCCGCTCGCGCGCCGAATCGCAGCTGGACACCAAGAAGTTCATCTCCGAGCTGCAGGGCCACGCGGCCTTTGCCGGCTGCACCGTGCTGCTGATCACTAGCGCTCGCCTGGACGACGGCAGCCCGGAACACACCATGGTCGACGGCGTGATCGAAGTCGGCGACGAGCTGCACGGCAGCCGCTCGGTGCGCCGCATCCAGCTGCGCAAGACGCGTGGCAGTGGCGCCCTCTCCGGCCTGCACGAGTGCGAGATCACCAACGACGGCATGGTCATCTACCCGCGTTTGGAGAGCCTCTACGCGCGCTCTTCGCAGCCGGACAGCGCCGACATGCGTCGCATATCCAGCGGCATCGGCGGCTTCGACCCGCTGATCGGCGGCGGCCTGCCGGAATCCTCGGTGACCCTGTTGATAGGGCCGTCCGGCGTCGGCAAGACCTGCGCCGGCCTGAGCTTCCTGGCCCAGAGCACGCCGCAGGAGCCAGGCCTGCATTTCGGCTTCTACGAGACACCGCAGCGCCTGCGCCTGAAGGCCCAGGCGCTGGGCCATGACCTGCAGGCCCTGGAAGACAGTGGCGCCCTGCACATCCTCTGGCAGCCGACCACGTCCGGCCTGCTCGACGGCCTGGGCCTGAAGCTGCTCGACACGGTCGAGCGCCTGGGTATCAAGCGCGTGCTGCTCGACAGCCTGGGCGGCATGGCTCGCGTGGCGACCAACCAGGCGCGCCTGGTCGAGTTCTTCAGCGCGCTGATGAACGAACTGCGCGGCCGTGGCGTGACCGTGATGGCCACCTGGGAGATGCGCGACCTGTTCGGTTCCGAGATCAACGCGCCGGCGTCGGAGCTGTCCAGTCTGGTCGACAACCTGATGCTGATGCGCTTCGTGGAAATCAATTCCGAACTTAAACGGGTTCTCTCTACCCTGAAGATGAGAGACAGCACCTACGACCCGGCCCTGCTGGAGGCGGTGATCAGCGAGCGCGGCCTGCGACTCGAGAAGACTTTCAGGAATGCGACTGCGGTGCTGTCCGGCACTGCGATACCGAACGCGATTAGATGAGCAGAGCATGACGACCATCCTGATAGTCGATGACGAATATCTGATTGCGGATATTCTCGGCTACGCGCTGGAGGATGAAGGCTACATGGTGGTCAAGGCCGCCAATGGCCGGCGCGGTCTGGAAGTACTCGATCGCGAACGCCCTTCACTGGTCATCACCGATTTCATGATGCCGATGATGGACGGGGTCGAATTCGCCCGGGCCATCCGCAGCCGCCCGGGTACGGCGCATCTGCCGATCCTGCTGATGAGCGGCGCCCACGGCAGCATCGGCCGGGCCACGCCCGACCTGTTCGCCGATGTGTTCGACAAGCCTTTCGAAGTGGATTACGTGATCGCCAAGGTCCGTGAGCTGGTCGGCCCGGCAGGCTGAACAGCGGCGCCGCTTGCAGGATTTCCAGCAGCTTCTAGCGCAATCCCGAGTGCGGGGTCGGCGCCATCCTCGACGTCATCAGTATCTGCGCGGCGCGCCGCCCCGGGCGGGGCGGCGCTCACCGCCGGGGCTAGACGTATCCCAGCAACAGCAATATCAGCAGGATCACCACCACCAGGCCGAGGCCGCCGGACGGGCCGTAGCCCCAGGAGCGGCTGTGTGGCCAGGCCGGAATGGCACCGATCAACAGCAGGATCAGGACGATCAGCAGTATGGTTCCCAAGGTCATGACGATTTCCTCGCAGTCGTGGTCATGCGCGCGCCAACGGGCGACGCCCATCTAGCCAGGCCATCCCCGGCCCTACAGAAATATCGACCCGGCAGCCGCAACGGCGGTTCGGACTATTTTCTCCCCTGAAATGCAAGAGCCCGCCATAAGGCGGGCTCTTGCTGACGCAGCTCGATCAGAACGGGATGTCGTCGTCGAAGCTGTCGTAGTCCGGGGCCGGCTGCTGGGCTGCCGGTTGCGGTGCCGGACGCGGTGCGGCCTGCTGCGGGGCCGGGCGCGACTGCTGCTGACGCGGGGCGTATTCACCGCCGCCTTCGCTGTTGTTACCGCGGCCGCCGAGCAGTTGCAGAGTGCCGTTCATGTCGACCACGATCTCGGTGGTGTAGCGCTTGACGCCGTCCTTCTCCCACTCGCGGGTCTGCAGGCGGCCTTCGACGTAGCACTGTCCGCCCTTGCGCAGGTATTCGCCAGCGATCTCGGCGAGCTTGCCGAAGAACACCACGCGGTGCCATTCGGTACGGTCCTGCTGCTGGCCGGTCTGCTTGTCCTTCCAGCTGTCGGTGGTGGCGAGGGTGATGTTGGTCACCGCGTTGCCATTGGGCAGATAGCGAGTTTCCGGGTCGCCGCCGACGTTGCCGATCAGAATGACTTTGTTAACCCCACGGGCCATTTCGTTCTCCTAAGCTGAATGCGTCTCCGCGGCCTCTTCGAGCACTCGCTCGAGCAACACGCGGTCCAATTGTTGGGTGTCCACTTTGATGTACAACGCGGCCTCCTCGGCCACCACGATGGCGTCGCTGACGCCGGGTATCGCGAGGAGTCGCCCCACCAGTGCGCTATCGGCCACGGCATGGGCCGTGAGCGGCCGGCGCAGGCTGGTCACATAAGGCGGCTCGCGCATAGTAGCAGCTGCCGCCAGCCAGAGGAGCCCCAGAACAGCGCAGCCGACGAAAACCAGGCCAAGCCCGCCATGCTGGTACAACCAGCCACCGAGAATGCCGCCCACGGCGGCGCCGAGGAACTGGCTGGTGGAGTAAACACCCATGGCCGTGCCCTTGCCGCCGGCCGGCGCCACCTTGCTCACCAGCGAGGGCAGCGAGGCCTCCAGCAGGTTGAAGGCGGTGAAGAACAGGATGAAGCCGAACACCAGCGCCTTGAGCCCGTGGCCAAAGGCCCAGAAGTACAGCTCGCAGAGCACCAGCACCAGCACCGCACCGCTCAGCACGCGCTTCATCTGGCGTTTCTTCTCGCCATAGATGATGAACGGCACCATGCCGAAGAAGCCGATCAGCAACGCACTGAGGTAGACCCACCAGTGTTCTTCCTTGGCCAGCCCGCCCTGCTCCACCAGCGCCAGCGGCAGCACCACGAAGCTGGCCATGAGGATCGCGTGCAGCACGCCGATGCCCAGGTTCAGGCGCAGCAGCTCGCCATTGCGCAGGGTCGGCAGCAGCGCCTGGCGCGCCACCCCGGACTCGCGATGCTGCAACGCGCTGGAGGCGCGCGGTACGAAGACGGCGATGATCAGCATACCGACCAGGGCCATGCCGGCGGTGGCCCAGAACAGCCCGGACAGACCGAAGGCGCGGGTCAGCAGCGGACCGACCACCATGGCCACGGCAAACGACAGGCCGATGCTCATGCCGATCATGGCCATGGCCTTGGTGCGGTGTTGTTCGCGGGTCAGGTCGGAGAGCAGCGCCATCACCGCCGCCGAGATGGCGCCGGCGCCCTGCAGCACGCGCCCGGCGATCACGCCCCAGATGGAGTCTGCAGAGGCCGCCAGCGCGGCGCCGGCGGCGAAGATCAGCAGGCCGATATAGATCACCGGCAAACGGCCGATGCGGTCGGAGATGATGCCGAAGGGAATCTGCAGCACCGCCTGGGTCAGGCCGTAGGCGCCGATGGCCAGGCCGATCAGCGCCGGGGTGGCGCCGGCCAGATCGGTGCCGTAGGTGGCCAGTACCGGCAGGACCATGAACATGCCCAGCATGCGGAAGGCGAACACCAGGGCCAGACCACCGGCGGCGCGCGTTTCCCTGGCGCTCATGCGTTCGCTGTGCGGATCGTGCATGGAAAAACCCTGAACAAAGAGGCCGGCGATTCTATCAGTCATGACAGGGCCTGTAGACGTTTTGTCGGCACACCGTGCAGGTGCAAAACGTCGCAGCGGGCCTGCCATTTCACCTTCGCTGTGCTTTGCCGCGTGCCAGCCAGCGGCCGTATACTTTGCCGTTTCCGCCCGCCACCTGCGAGGCTGCAGTCGGGAGCCTCTAGAAGCGTTGGCGAGGCAGCCAGCGCAAGGCAAAGCAGGCGAAGAAGCGCAGTTTACGAGTAGTAAATGAGCATTCTGAGCGTGCTTTTAACGCAGCGATGGCAACGCAGGTAGCTTTTAGAGGTTCCCTAAGTGGACAAGATTCTGATTCGTGGCGCCCGCACTCATAACCTGAAAAACGTCGACCTGACCCTGCCGCGCGACAAGCTGATCGTGATCACCGGCCTGTCCGGCTCCGGCAAGTCGTCGCTGGCCTTCGACACGCTCTATGCCGAGGGTCAGCGCCGCTACGTCGAGTCCCTGTCGGCCTACGCCCGGCAGTTCCTGTCGATGATGGAGAAGCCGGACGTCGACACCATCGAGGGCCTCTCCCCGGCCATTTCCATCGAACAGAAGTCGACCTCGCACAACCCGCGCTCGACCGTCGGCACCATTACCGAGATCTACGACTACCTGCGCCTGCTCTATGCCCGCGTCGGCATCCCGCGTTGCCCGGACCACGACGTGCCGCTGGAGGCGCAGACCGTCAGCCAGATGGTCGACCAGGTGCTGGCCCTGCCCGAGGGCCGCAAGCTGATGCTGCTGGCCCCGGTGATCCGCGAGCGCAAGGGCGAGCACCTGGCGGTGTTCGACGAACTGCGCGCCCAGGGCTTTGTGCGTGCCCGGGTCAACGGTCGCATCTACGAGATGGACGAGCTGCCCAAGCTGGACAAGCAGAAGAAACACTCCATCGACGTGGTGGTGGACCGCTTCAAGGTCCGCGAGGACCTGCAGCAGCGCCTGGCCGAATCCTTCGAGACCGCCATCAACCTGGCCGACGGCATCGCCCTGGTCGCGCCCATGGACGATGAAGTCGGCGACGAGATCATCTTCTCCGCCCGCTTCGCCTGCCCGCACTGCGGCCACTCGATCAGCGAGCTGGAACCCAAGCTGTTCTCCTTCAACAACCCGGCCGGCGCCTGCCCAACCTGCGACGGCCTGGGCGTGAAGCAGTTCTTCGACGGCAAGCGCCTGGTCAACGGCGAGCTGACCCTGGCCGAGGGCGCCATCCGCGGCTGGGACCGGCGCAACGTCTACTACTTCCAGATGCTCGGCTCGCTGGCCGCGCACTACGGCTTCAGCCTGGACGAGCCGTTCGACGACCTGGCCGCCGAGCACCAGAAGTTCATCCTGTTCGGCAGCGGCTCGCAGAACGTCGACTTCAAGTACCTCAACGACCGTGGCGACATCGTCAAACGCTCGCACCCGTTCGAAGGCATCATTCCCAACCTGGAGCGGCGCTACCGCGAGACCGAGTCGGCCGCCGTGCGCGAGGAGCTGGCCAAGTTCCTCAGCACCCAGCCCTGCCCGGACTGCCGCGGCACCCGCCTGCGGCGCGAGTCGCGCCACGTGTGGGTGGGCGACCGCACCCTGCCGGCCGTCACCGGCCTGCCGGTCGGCGAGGCCTGCGACTACTTCGGCGGCATGCACCTGACCGGCCGCCGCGGCGAGATCGCCGAGAAGATCCTCAAGGAGATCCGCGAGCGCCTGCAGTTCCTGGTCAACGTCGGCCTCGACTACCTGACCCTGGACCGCAGCGCCGACACCCTGTCCGGCGGCGAGGCCCAGCGCATCCGCCTGGCCAGCCAGATCGGCGCAGGCCTGGTGGGTGTGATGTACATCCTCGACGAGCCCTCCATCGGCCTGCACCAGCGCGACAACGAGCGCCTGCTGGGCACCCTCACCCACCTGCGCAACCTGGGCAACACGGTGATCGTGGTCGAGCACGACGAGGACGCCATCCGTCTGGCCGACTACGTGGTCGATATCGGCCCAGGAGCAGGGGTACATGGTGGCCGCGTGGTCGCGGAAGGCACCCCGGACGAGGTGATGAACCACCCCGACTCGCTGACCGGCAAATACCTCTCCGGCCGCGAGAAGATCCGCTACCCGGCGCAGCGCACCGCCCGCGACAAGAAGAAATCGCTGAAGCTCAAGGGCGCCCGCGGCAACAACCTGCGCAATGTCGACCTGGAGATTCCGGTCGGTCTGCTCACCTGCGTCACCGGCGTGTCCGGCTCGGGCAAGTCGACGCTGATCAACAACACACTGTTCCCCCTGGCCGCCACCGCGCTGAACGGCGCCACCACCCTGGAAGCCGCCGCCCACGACTCGTTCGACGGCCTGCAGCACCTGGACAAGGTGGTCGACATCGACCAGAGCCCAATCGGCCGCACGCCGCGCTCCAACCCGGCGACCTACACCGGCCTGTTCACCCCGATCCGCGAACTGTTCGCCGGCGTGCCGGAGGCCCGCTCGCGCGGCTACGGCCCGGGCCGTTTCAGCTTCAACGTCAAGGGCGGCCGCTGCGAGGCCTGCCAGGGCGACGGCGTGATCAAGGTGGAGATGCACTTCCTGCCAGACATCTACGTGCCGTGCGACGTGTGCAAGGGCAAGCGCTACAACCGCGAAACCCTGGAAGTGAAGTACAAGGGCAAGAGCATCACCGAGGTGCTCGACATGACCATCGAGGAGGCGCGTGAGTTCTTCGATGCCGTACCGGCCCTGGCGCGCAAGCTGCAGACCCTGGTCGATGTCGGCCTGTCCTACATCAAGCTGGGCCAGAGTGCGACGACGCTGTCCGGTGGCGAGGCCCAGCGGGTCAAGCTGAGCCGTGAGCTGAGCAAGCGCGACACCGGCAAGACCCTGTACATCCTGGACGAACCAACCACCGGCCTGCACTTCGCCGATATCCAGCAACTGCTCGACGTGCTGCACCGCCTACGCGACCACGGCAACACCGTGGTGGTGATCGAGCACAACCTGGACGTGATCAAGACCGCCGACTGGCTGGTCGACCTCGGCCCCGAGGGCGGCTCCAAGGGCGGCATGATCATCGCCACCGGCACCCCGGAAGACGTGGCGGCGAACAAGGCGTCGCACACCGGGCACTTCCTCAAACCCTTGCTGGAAAGAGATCGCGCCTGAATGAAAAAGCCCCGCTACTGCGGGGCTTTTTCTTGTTGCGGGCGACTCAGGCCGCCAGGTCGAAACGATCCAGGTTCATCACCTTGGTCCAGGCGGCGACGAAGTCCTTGATGAACTTCGCCTTGCCGTCGGTGCTGGCATAGACCTCGGCGTAGGCTCGCAGGATCGAGTTGGAGCCGAAGATCAGATCGCTGCGGGTGCCGCTGTACTTCACGGCGCCGGTCTTGCGGTCCTTGCCCTCGAACACTTCGGCGTCGGCATCCACGGCTTTCCACTGGGTGTTCATGTCCAGCAGGTTGACGAAGAAGTCGTTGCTGAGCACGCCGACCTTGTCGGTGAGCACGCCTTGTTTGCTGCCATCGTGGTTGGCGCCGAGCACACGCAAGCCGCCAATCAGCGCGGTCAGCTCCGGTGCGGTAAGGGTCAGCAGCTGCGCTCGATCGACCAGCAAGGCCTCGGTGGTGGCGCCGACCTTGCCCTTGCGGTAGTTGCGGAAGCCATCAGCAGTAGGCTCGAGCACGGCGAAGGATTCCACATCGGTCTGGTCTTGCGCCGCGTCGACCCGGCCAGCAGCGAACGGCACCTCCACGCTGACGCCGGCGGCCTTGGCAGCCAGCTCGATGCCGACGTTACCGGCCAGGACTATCACGTCGGCCAGCGATGCCTTGCCGGAAGCCTTCTGGATCTCGACCAGCTTGGGCAGCGCCTTGACGGCCCGCTGGTTGACCTCCCAGTCCTTCTGCGGCGCCAGGGCCAGACGGGCGCCGTTGGCACCGCCGCGCTTATCGCCACCGCGGTAGGTGGAGGCCGAGGCCCAGGCCACCGAGACCAGGTCGCCGACCGGCAAACCCGACGCCGCGATCTTGGCCTTGAGATCGGCAATATCCGCCGCCGAGGGGTTGTGCGTGGCAGCCGGCAGAGGGTCCTGCCAGATCAGGTCTTCCTTCGGCACTTCAGGGCCGAGATAGCGGGCCTTCGGCCCCATGTCGCGGTGGGTCAGCTTGAACCAGGCGCGGGCGAAGGCCTCGGCGAAGGCCTGAGGATCTTCGAGGAAGCGCTTGGAGATCTTGCCGAACTCCGGATCGAAGCGCAGGGTCAGGTCGGTGGTCAGCATGGTCGGCTTGTTGAACTTGCCCGGCACATGGGCGTCCGGAATGATCTCCGGTGCGTCCTTGGCCTCCCACTGCTTGGCGCCGGCGGGCGACTTGGTGAGCACCCACTCGTACTTGAACAGGTTCTCGAAGAAGTTGTTGCTCCACAGGGTCGGGGTCTTGGTCCAGGTCACCTCCAGGCCGCTGGAGACGGTGTCCTTGCCGTGCCCACCGCCGAAGCTGCTGGTCCAGCCGAGGCCCTGGTCCTCGATGGTGCCGCCCTCGGGCTCCGGCCCCTTGTGCGACTCGGGCGCGGCACCGTGGGCCTTGCCGAAGGTGTGGCCCCCGGCGATCAGGGCGACGGTTTCCTCGTCGTCCATGGCCATGCGACTGAAGGTGGCACGGATGTCCTTGGCTGCGGCCATATAGTCACCGCTGGCATTCGGGCCTTCCGGGTTCACGTAGATCAGCCCCATATGGGTGGCGCCCAGGCCATTGATCAGCTCGCGGTCGCCTTCGAAGCGCTGGTCGTCAGCCAGCCACTTGGTCTCGGCGCCCCAGGCCACGTCCATGTCCGGTTCCCAGACGTCCTCGCGACCGCCGGCGAAGCCGAAGGTACGGAAGCCCATGGATTCCAGCGCCACGTTGCCGGCCAGAATGTACAGGTCGGCCCAGGAGATCTGCTGGCCGTACTTCTGTTTGATCGGCCACAGCAGACGGCGCGACTTGTCGATGTTGACGTTGTCCGGCCAGGAGTTGAGCGGCGCGAAGCGCTGCTGGCCACGTCCGCCACCGCCGCGGCCGTCGGTGGTGCGATAGGTACCGGCGGAGTGCCAGGCCATGCGGATCATCTGCGGGCCATAGTGACCGAAGTCCGCCGGCCACCAATCCTGGCTGTCGGTCATGAGCTTGACCAGGTCGGCCTTGAGGGCCTTGTAGTCGAGCTTCTTGAATTCTTCGGCGTAGTTGAACTGCTCGCCGAGCGGGTTGGATTTTTCCGAGTGCTGGTTCAGCAGATCGACGCGTAGCTGGTTCGGCCACCAATCCTTGTTGGTAGTCCCGCCCGCAGCATGATGAAACGGGCATTTACCTTGAGTAGACATGGTTCTCTCCTTCTCCTCATCAGGTCGGTCCCTGCGATTGCGGCCGACGATGGAAGGAGACTAGACCCGCTTCGCCTGGCGGACCAATTTATGAAAGACAACGAGTCGATAGCTTTTATCTCTTAAAACGAGACGGCTGATCGCCAAGTCCTCGAGGCGAGAAAAGAGCCCAAAAACCTTCACCCAGAAAGCAAAAAACCGGGCCTAGGCCCGGTTCTTTGTGCAGCAGAAGCAGCTTATTCGGCAGCTTCTACGGCTTCGCCAGCGACCTGACGGTCAACCAGCTCGACGTACGCCATAGGAGCGTTGTCGCCAGCACGGAAGCCGCACTTCAGGATGCGCAGGTAGCCGCCCTGACGGGTGGCGTAGCGCTTGCCCAGGTCGTTGAACAGCTTGCCGACGATGGCTTTCGAACGAGTACGGTCGAAGGCCAGACGACGGTTGGCAACGCTGTCTACCTTGGCCAGGGTGATCAGCGGCTCGGCAACGCGGCGCAGTTCCTTGGCTTTCGGCAGGGTGGTTTTGATCAGTTCGTGTTCGAACAGCGACACCGCCATGTTCTGGAACATAGCCTTGCGGTGTGCGCTGGTGCGGCTCAGGTGACGGCCACTTTTACGATGACGCATGATTAATTCCTTACCAAACTTTCGGTTCGGTGATTACGGACGATCAGGCAGTAGCCTTATCGTCCTTCTTCAGACTTGCCGGCGGCCAGTTGTCGAGGCGCATACCGAGGGACAGACCGCGGGAGGCCAGAACGTCCTTGATCTCGGTCAGGGACTTCTTGCCCAGGTTCGGAGTCTTGAGCAGCTCTACTTCGGTGCGCTGAATCAGGTCACCGATGTAGTAGATGTTCTCCGCCTTCAGGCAGTTGGCCGAACGTACGGTCAGCTCGAGGTCGTCGACTGGACGCAGGAGGATCGGATCGATCTCGTCTTCCTGCTCGACCACTACCGGCTCACTGTCGCCCTTCAGATCAACGAAGGCCGCCAGTTGGTGCTGGAGGATAGTCGCGGCACGGCGGATGGCCTCTTCAGGATCCAGGGTGCCGTTGGTTTCCAGGTCAATGACCAGCTTGTCCAGGTTGGTACGCTGCTCGACGCGGGCGTTTTCCACCACGTAGGCAACACGACGGACCGGGCTGAACGAGGAGTCCAGTTGCAGACGGCCGATGCTACGGCTTTCGTCTTCATCGCTCTGACGGGCATCAGCCGGCTCGTAGCCACGGCCACGACGCACGGTGAGTTTCATGTTCAGAGCGCCGTTGTCCGCCAGGTTGGCGATTACGTGATCGCCGTTGACGATCTCGACGTCGTGATCCAGCTGGATATCGGCAGCAGTGACCACACCCGAGCCTTTTTTGGCCAGAGTCAGGGTGACTTCGTCACGGCCGTGCAGCTTGATGGCCAGGCCTTTCAGGTTGAGCAGGATCTCAATCACATCTTCCTGCACACCTTCGATGGCGGAGTACTCGTGGAGTACGCCGTCAATCTCGGCCTCGACCACTGCACAGCCAGGCATGGAGGACAACAGGATGCGACGCAGCGCGTTGCCCAGGGTATGGCCAAAACCACGCTCGAGGGGCTCGAGGGTGATCTTGGCGCGGGTCGAACTGACCGCCTGAACGTCGATATGACGGGGGGTCAGGAACTCATTTACCGAAATCTGCATGGATGCACCTATTTTCTAGCCCTTACTTGGAGTAGAGCTCGACAATCAGGCTTTCGTTGATGTCGGAGGACAGATCGCCGCGAACCGGAACGCTTTTGAACACGCCGGATTTCTTCTCAGCATCTACTTCGACCCACTCAACGCGACCACGCTGGGCGCACAGGTCAAGAGCCTGGGCAACGCGCAGCTGGTTCTTGGCCTTTTCGCGAACGGCCACGACGTCACCAGCTTTGATCTGGTAGGACGGGACGTTCACGGTCGAACCGTTCACGGTGATGGCTTTGTGCGATACCAGCTGACGAGATTCGGCGCGGGTAGCACCAAAGCCCATGCGGTAAACCACGTTGTCCAGACGGCATTCCAGCAGCTGCAGCAGGTTCTCGCCGGTAGCGCCCTTGCGACGGGCAGCTTCCTTGTAGTAACTGCTGAACTGACGCTCCAGCACGCCGTAGATACGACGGACTTTCTGCTTCTCACGCAGCTGGGTACCGTAGTCGGACTGACGACCACGGCGAGCGCCGTGCTGGCCAGGAGCCGCTTCGATGTTGCACTTGGATTCGAGCGCGCGCGCACCACTCTTCAGGAAGAGATCGGTGCCTTCACGGCGAGACAGTTTGCACTTGGGACCAATGTAACGAGCCATTCTTCACTGTCTCCTATTACACGCGACGCTTCTTCGGCGGACGGCACCCGTTGTGCGGGATTGGCGTCACGTCGGTGATGCTGGCGATTTTGTAGCCGCAGGCGTTCAGAGCGCGCACAGCGGATTCGCGACCAGGACCTGGACCCTTGACGTTCACGTCGAGGTTCTTCAGGCCGTATTCCAGGGCTGCTTGACCAGCACGCTCGGCAGCCACCTGGGCAGCGAACGGGGTGGACTTACGGGAGCCGCGGAAACCGGAACCACCGGAGGTAGCCCAGGACAGGGCGTTACCTTGACGGTCGGTAATGGTCACGATGGTGTTGTTGAAAGACGCGTGAATGTGGGCGATCCCATCAACCACTGTCTTTTTGACTTTCTTACGAGTACGAGCAGCAGGCTTAGCCATGACTTATTTCCTGTCGATTCGCGGGCGCAATTACTTGCGGATCGGCTTACGCGGGCCCTTACGGGTGCGCGCGTTGGTCTTGGTGCGCTGACCGCGGACCGGCAGGCCACGGCGGTGACGCAGACCGCGATAGCAGCCCAGGTCCATCAGACGCTTGATCTTCATGTTGATTTCGCGGCGCAGGTCACCTTCAGTGGTGAGTTTGGCGACTTCGCCACGCAGCTGCTCGATCTGCTCGTCAGAGAGATCTTTGATCTTTGCCGCCGGATTGACACCGGTGGTTGCACAGATTTTCTGCGCAGTGGTGCGACCAACACCGTAGATGTAGGTCAGCGAGATAACAGTGTGCTTGTTATCCGGAATGTTGACGCCTGCAATACGGGCCATTCAGTGGAACTCCAATTGACAGCTACCCACGCCCTGGAAGCCAAGAAATAGGGCGCGCGATATTAGCGCTGTAATAACAAAGAATCAACCCGGCAGCGCACTAGCTGCCGGGCTCATTACGCGTGAATCACACTCAGCCTTGGCGCTGTTTGTGACGCGGCTCCGCGCTGCAGATCACGCGCACGACACCGTCGCGGCGGATGATCTTGCAGTTGCGGCACAGCTTCTTGACCGATGCACGAACTTTCATCAGTAACTCCTAGAACCTTACGGAAACCATGTCAGCGGAGCATGCCGCCGCCATAGCCCTTCAGGTTGGCTTTCTTCATCAGGGATTCGTACTGGTGCGAAACGAGGTGCGATTGTACTTGGGACATAAAATCCATCACAACCACGACCACGATCAGCAACGAGGTCCCGCCAAGGTAGAACGGAACGTTGGCTGCCACCTGCAGGAACTGCGGGAGCAGACATACGGCCGTCATGTACAGAGCACCGAACATGGTCAAGCGGGTCAACACGCCATCGATATAGCGCGCGGACTGCTCGCCCGGACGGATGCCCGGAATAAAGGCACCGGACTTCTTCAGGTTTTCCGCTACGTCTTTCGGGTTGAACATCAGCGCCGTATAGAAGAAGCAGAAGAAGATGATCCCTGCACTAAACAGCAGAATGTTCAACGGCTGACCGGGAGCGATCGCCTGAGACAGATCCTGCAGCCAGCTCATGCCAGAAGACTGGCCGAACCAGGTACCCAGCGAGGCCGGGAACAGCAGGATGCTGCTGGCGAAGATAGCCGGAATGACGCCGGCCATGTTCACCTTCAGCGGCAGGTGGCTGGTCTGCGCAGCGAAGACCTTGCGGCCCTGCTGACGCTTGGCGTAGTGCACCGCAATGCGACGCTGACCACGCTCGATGAACACCACGAAACCGATGATCGCTACCGCCAGCAGGCCGATGGCAATCAGGGCGAAGATGTTGATATCACCCTGGCGAGCAGACTCGAAAGACTGCCCGATTGCCGACGGCAGACCGGCCACGATGCCTGCAAAGATCAGCATCGAAATACCGTTGCCGACACCCCGCTCGGTGATTTGCTCGCCCAGCCACATCATGAACATGGCGCCGGCCACGAAGGTCGTCACCGCCACGAAGTGGAAGCCGAAATCAACCGAGAAGGCCACGCCCTGACTGGCCAGACCGACGGACATGCCGACGGCTTGAACCACTGCCAGGACGAGAGTGCCGTAGCGGGTGTACTGGCTGATCTTGCGACGGCCAGCTTCCCCTTCCTTCTTCAACTGCTCCAGCTGCGGGCTGACGGCGGTCATCAGCTGCATGATGATCGAGGCCGAGATGTACGGCATGATCCCCAGTGCAAAGATGCTCATCCGCTCCAGCGCGCCGCCGGAAAACATGTTGAACAGGCTAAGAATGGTCCCCTCGTTCTGTCGGAACAGGTCGGCCAGCCGGTCAGGGTTTATTCCGGGAACCGGAATGTGCGCACCGATCCGATAGACGATGATCGCCAGGAACAGAAAACGCAGCCGAGCCCACAGCTCGGACAACCCGCCATTGCTGAGCGCGGAGAGAGCACCTTGCTTAGCCATTTAGTCCTCGAACTTGCCGCCAGCTGCTTCGATAGCCGCACGCGCACCTTTGGTGACGGCGATACCTTTCAGGGTAACCGCACGAGTAACCTCGCCGGACAGCATGACTTTTACGCGCTGTACGTGCTGGTTAATCAGATTGGCATCCTTCAGCGACTGCAGGGAGACGACATCGCCTTCCACTTTGGCCAACTCGGAGGTACGCACTTCTGCGCGATCCATGGCCTTCAGGGAAACGAAGCCGAACTTCGGCAGACGGCGGTGCAGGGGCTGTTGGCCACCCTCGAAGCCGGGGGCGATGGAGCCGCCGGTACGGGAGGTCTGACCTTTGTGGCCGCGGCCACCGGTCTTGCCCAGGCCGCTACCGATGCCACGGCCCGGACGGTGCTTCTCGCGACGGGCACCCGGCGCGGAACGCAGATCGTTCAGTTGCATGGATTAACCCTCTACACGCAGCAGGTAGTAAGCCTTGTTGATCATGCCGCGGTTTTCAGGAGTGTCCTGAACTTCCACGGAGTGACCAATGCGACGCAGGCCGAGGCCCTTGACGCAAGCTTTGTGGTTGGCCAGACGGCCGTTGGTGCTCTTGATCAGAGTAACTTTGACGGTAGCCATGATCAGAGAATCTCCTCGACGCTCTTGCCACGCTTGGCAGCCACGGAAGCCGGGGACTGCATGGCCTTCAGACCCTTGAAGGTGGCGTACACCACGTTCACCGGGTTGGTAGAGCCGTAGCACTTGGCCAGGACGTTCTGCACGCCAGCCACTTCCAGAACAGCACGCATGGCGCCGCCGGCGATGATGCCGGTACCTTCGGAAGCGGGCTGCATGAACACGTGGGACGCGCCATGCACGGACTTCATCGGGTATTGCAGAGTGGTGCCGTTCAGGTCGACCTGAATCATGTTGCGACGTGCAGCTTCCATCGCCTTCTGGATGGCGGCCGGCACTTCGCGGGACTTGCCGCGACCGAAACCGACGCGACCGTTGCCATCACCCACCACGGTCAGCGCGGTGAAGGTGAAGATACGGCCACCCTTTACGGTCTTGGCAACACGGTTAACCTGGACCAGTTTCTCGGTGTAGCCATCGCTCTGGGCATCGTCACGGTTGCCGCGATCGCGCTTTTGCTCGTTATTTGCCATAACTTAGAACTCCAGCCCGCCTTCACGAGCAGCATCAGCCAGCGCTTTCACGCGGCCGTGGTACTTGAAGCCAGAACGATCGAACGCTACCTGGGTAACGCCAGCGGCTTTCGCGCGCTCGGCAACCAGTTGGCCGACTTTCTTGGCCGCGTCGACGTTGCCGGTGGCGCCGTCACGCAGTTCTTTGTCCAGGGTCGAGGCGCTGGCCAGAACCTTGGCGCCGTCGGCCGAAATGACCTGGGCGTAGATGTGCTGGGAAGAGCGGTACACGCTGAGGCGTACGGTTTCCAGCTCGCGCATTTTCAGGCGTGCCTTGCGAGCGCGACGCAGACGAGTTTCTTTCTTTTCGCTCATTTGCTATGCCCTACTTCTTCTTAGCTTCTTTGCGACGTACGACTTCGTCGGAATAACGCACACCTTTGCCTTTGTACGGCTCAGGACGACGGAAGTCGCGGATCTCCGCAGCTACCTGACCAACCAGTTGCTTGTCGATGCCCTTGATCAGGATATCGGTCTGGCTCGGGGTCTCGGCAGTAACGCCCTGCGGCAGTTCGTAGTCGATCGGATGGGAGAAGCCCAGAGCGAGGTTCAGCACCTGGCCTTTGGCCTGGGCTTTGTAACCCACACCTACCAGTTGCAGCTTGCGCTCGAAGCCTTGGCTCACGCCAATGACCATGTTGTTGACCAGTGCACGAGTGGTACCGGCCATGGCACGGTTCTGCTGATCGCCATTGCGGGCAGCGAAACGCAGCTCACCGGCGTCCTGGATGACCTCCACGGACGAGTGCACGTTCAGTTCGAGGGAGCCCTTGGCGCCCTTGATCGAAAGCTGTTGGCCTGCGAGTTTGACCTCGACACCAGCCGGCAGCTTAACGGGGTTCTTAGCAACGCGAGACATGCTTATCCCCCCTTAGAACACGGTGCAAAGCACTTCACCGCCGACACCGGCAGCGCGTGCAGCGCGATCAGTCATCACACCTTTGTTGGTGGAGACGATGGAAACGCCCAGACCGCCGCGAACTTTCGGCAGCTGATCAGCAGGCTTGTACTGGCGCAGGCCAGGACGGCTGATACGTTTCACCTCCTCGATGACCGGACGGCCTTCGAAGTACTTCAGCTCGATGGACAGCTGCGGCTTGGCGTCGCTGCTGACCTGGTATCCCGCGATGTAACCTTCATTCTTCAGAACGTTGGCTACTGCCACCTTCAGCTTGGAAGACGGCATGCTTACTACCGACTTTTCAGCCATCTGGGCATTACGGATACGAGTTAGCATGTCCGCTAACGGGTCCTGCATACTCATGGGCTAGATGCTCCTGATACAAAAAGAACAGCCTTTCGGCTGGAACCATCCACGAGCTCGGCAAATGCCAGGCTCAGGAGAGCCGGACATTCTAGAGATCGATCAAAAATGAATCAAGCCCCAAAAGGGGCTTGATCGATAAAACAAAGCCGGCGCTAGGCCGGCTTCGCTATTGTTACCAGCTGGCTTTCACCAGACCCGGTACATCACCGCGCATCGCAGCTTCGCGCAGCTTGTTACGGCCGAGGCCGAACTTGCGGTACACGCCGTGCGGACGACCAGTGATGCGGCAACGGTTACGCAGGCGGCTGGCGCTGGCGTCACGCGGTTGCTTTTGCAGGGCGACCTGGGCTTCCCAACGCTGCTCCGGAGTGGAGTTCGGGTTGGCGATGACAGCTTTCAGCTCGGCACGCTTCTTGGCGTACTTGGCTACCGTTTGCTGACGCTTCAGCTCACGGTTCTTCATGCTCGTTTTGGCCATGATCCAAACTCCAATCAGTTGCGGAACGGGAACTTGAAAGCACGCAGCAGAGCGCGGCCTTCATCGTCCGTACGGGCAGTGGTGGTCAGGGTGATGTCCAGACCACGCAGCGCATCGATCTTGTCGTAATCGATTTCCGGGAAGATGATCTGCTCTTTGACGCCCATGCTGTAGTTGCCACGGCCATCGAAGGACTTGGCATTCAGGCCGCGGAAGTCACGCACGCGCGGCAGGGAGATCGCGAGCAGGCGATCCAGGAATTCGTACATACGATCGCGACGCAGAGTCACCTTGACACCGATCGGCCAACCTTCACGAACCTTGAAGCCTGCAATGGATTTGCGGGCGAAGGTCACGACGGGCTTTTGACCGGTGATCTTTTCCAGGTCGGCAACGGCGTTTTCGATGATCTTCTTGTCACCGATCGCTTCGCCAAGACCCATGTTCAGGGTGATTTTGGTAACGCGCGGAACTTCCATCACGTTGGCCAGCTTCAGTTCTTCCTTCAGCTTGGGCGCGATTTCCTTCCGGTAAATCTCTTTCAGTCGTGCCATGGTGTTTTACCTATGATTCTCAAGCGCCAACCGGCTTTTGGGTGGACTTGAAGACACGAATTTTCTTACCGTCTTCGACCTTGAAACCAACGCGGTCAGCCTTGCTGGTTTCGCTGTTGAAGATGGCGACGTTGGAAACGTGCAGGGGCGCCTCTTTCTCGACAATACCGCCCTGAACACCAGCCATCGGGTTCGGTTTGGTATGACGCTTGACGAGGTTGATGCCGCCGACGATCAGACGATCGTCAGCCAGCACTTTCAGCACCTTGCCACGCTTGCCCTTGTCTTTGCCGGCGATGACGATGATCTCGTCGTCACGACGAATCTTTTGCATGACGGCTTCTCCTTACAGCACTTCGGGGGCGAGCGAGACGATCTTCATGAACTTCTCGGAACGCAGTTCACGAGTCACCGGCCCGAAGATACGGGTGCCGATCGGCTCTTGCTTGTTGTTCAGCAGAACAGCAGCGTTGCCGTCGAAGCGGATGATCGAGCCATCGGCACGGCGTACGCCGTGACGGGTACGGACCACAACAGCGGTCATTACCTGGCCTTTCTTCACCTTGCCGCGCGGAATCGCTTCCTTCACGGTGACCTTGATGATGTCGCCGATACCGGCGTAACGACGGTGCGAACCACCAAGGACCTTGATGCACATAACGCGACGAGCACCGCTGTTGTCAGCGACGTCGAGCATGGATTGAGTCTGAATCATATCTTTCTCCGACCCTTAGTCCTTAGACTTCCACGGCACGTTCGAGGACTTCCACCAGGGCCCAGCACTTGGTCTTGGCCAGCGGACGGGTCTCGCGAATGGAGACCTTGTCGCCGATCTTGCACTGGTTGGTTTCGTCGTGAGCGTGCAGCTTGGTCGAGCGCTTAACGTACTTACCGTAGATCGGGTGCTTAACGCGACGCTCGATCAGAACGGTGATGGTCTTGTCCATTTTGTCGCTGACGACGCGGCCAGTCAGCGTGCGGACGGTTTTCTCAGCTTCAGCCATGATTACTTACCTGCCTGCTGGTTGAGCACAGTCTTCACGCGAGCAATGTCGCGCTTCACTTGCGAGAGCAGGTGAGACTGCCCCAACTGACCAGTTGCCTTCTGCATACGCAGATTGAACTGGTCGCGCAGCAGACCGAGCAGTTGCTCGTTCAGCTGCTGAACCGATTTTTCACGAAGTTCATTCGCTTTCATCACATCACCGTCCGCTTAACAAAGGAGGTGGCGAGGGGCAGCTTTGCAGCAGCCAGGGCGAATGCCTCACGCGCCAGCTCTTCTGGAACACCTTCAATCTCGTACAGCACCTTGCCCGGCTGGATCTGGGCTACCCAGTACTCGACGCCGCCCTTACCTTTACCCATACGAACTTCGAGGGGCTTTTTGGTAACTGGCTTGTCCGGGAACACACGGATCCAGATCTTACCGCCACGCTTAACGTGACGAGTCAGAGCACGACGGGCCGATTCGATCTGACGAGCAGTCAGGCGACCACGGGAAACAGCTTTCAGGGCGAACTCGCCGAAGCTGACCTTGCTACCGCGATGGGCCAGACCACGGTTGTGGCCGGTCATCTGCTTGCGGAATTTTGTACGCTTGGGTTGCAGCATGTTGCGTACTCCTTACTTAGCAGCTTTCTTACGCGGCGCCGGGGCGGCAGGTTTGGACTCTTCCAGCTGGCCACCGATGACCTCGCCTTTGAAGATCCACACCTTCACACCGATCACACCGTAGGTGGTGTGCGCTTCGTAAGTGGCGTAGTCGATATCGGCACGCAGGGTGTGCAGAGGCACACGACCTTCGCGATACCATTCGGTACGGGCGATTTCTGCACCGCCAAGACGACCGCTCACCTGGATCTTGATGCCCTTGGCACCAATACGCATGGCGTTTTGTACGGCACGTTTCATGGCGCGGCGGAACATCACACGACGCTCCAGCTGCTGAGCAACGCTTTGTGCTACCAGCATACCGTCGAGCTCCGGCTTGCGGATCTCTTCGATGTTGATGTGCACAGGCACACCCATTTGCTTGGTCAGGTCCTGACGCAGCTTCTCAACATCTTCACCTTTCTTGCCGATCACGATGCCGGGACGAGCGGTGTGGATGGTGATGCGTGCGGTTTGAGCCGGACGAGCGATGTCGATACGGCTTACGGACGCGCTTTTTAGTTTGTCTTGGAGGTACTCACGAACCTTCAGGTCGGCAAACAGATAATCAGCGTATTGACGCTTGTCTGCGTACCAGACGGAGGTGTGCTCCTTGACGATTCCCAGGCGGATGCCAACGGGATGTACTTTCTGACCCATCTGATCGACTCCGTTACTTGTCCGCAACCTTGACAGTGATATGGCAAGACCGCTTGACGATGCGATCAGCACGGCCTTTGGCACGCGGCATGATGCGCTTCAGCGAACGCCCCTCGTTGACGAAAACGGTGCTGACCTTCAGGTCATCAACGTCTGCGCCTTCGTTGTGCTCGGCGTTGGCTACGGCCGACTCCAGCACTTTCTTGATGATCTCGGCGGCTTTCTTCGAGCTGAAAGCCAGCAGGTTGAGCGCTTCGCCCACCTTCTTCCCGCGGATCTGGTCGGCGACCAAGCGGGCTTTCTGGGCGGAGATTCGAGCGCCCGACAGCTTAGCGGCTACTTCCATCGTTCCTTACCCCTTAACGCTTGGCTTTCTTGTCCGCAGCGTGCCCACGATAAGTGCGGGTACCAGCGAACTCGCCGAGTTTGTGGCCGACCATGTCTTCGTTCACGAGGACCGGGACATGTTGACGACCGTTATGCACAGCAATGGTCAGACCGACCATTTGCGGCAGAATGATGGAGCGACGCGACCAGGTTTTAACCGGCTTGCGATCGTTCTTTTCCACCGCCACTTCGATCTTCTTCAGTAGGTGAAGATCGATAAAAGGACCTTTTTTCAGAGAACGCGGCACTGTCGTATCCCTCTAATTACTTACGGCGGCGAACGATCATGTTGTCGGTACGCTTGTTCGCACGGGTCTTCGCACCCTTGGTCGGGAAGCCCCACGGCGAAACAGGGTGACGACCACCAGAGGTACGACCCTCACCACCACCATGCGGGTGGTCGACCGGGTTCATGGCAACACCACGAACGGTCGGGCGAACACCGCGCCAGCGAGTGGCACCGGCTTTACCCAGGGAACGCAGACTGTGCTCGGAGTTGGATACTTCACCCAGGGTCGCACGGCACTCGGAGAGAACCTTGCGCATCTCGCCGGAGCGCAGACGCAGGGTGACGTAGGCACCTTCACGAGCTACCAGCTGGGCGGAAGCACCAGCGGAGCGAACCAGCTGTGCGCCTTTACCCGGCTTCAGTTCGATCGCATGAATGGTCGAACCAACAGGGATATTGCGCAGCGGCAGGCTGTTACCGGCCTTGATCGGAGCAGCAGCACCGGATACCAGTTGATCGCCAGCACTCACACCTTTCGGAGCGATGATGTAGCGACGCTCACCGTCGGCGTATTTCAGCAGAGCGATGTGGGCGGTACGGTTCGGATCGTATTCCACGCGCTCAACGACGGCTGGGATGCCATCCTTGTTGCGACGGAAGTCGACCAGACGGTAGTGCTGCTTGTGGCCACCGCCGATGTGGCGAGTGGTGATACGACCGTTGTTGTTACGGCCGCCAGTTTTCGACTTCTTCTCGAGCAGCGGAGCATAAGGAGCGCCTTTGTGCAGCTCCTGATTGACCACTTTGACCACGAAACGGCGGCCAGCGGAAGTCGGTTTGCATTTAACGATTGCCATGATGCGCCCCTACCTTACTCAGCACTGCTGGTGAAATCGAGATCTTGGCCAGCCTGGAGGGAGACATAAGCCTTCTTCCAGTCGTTGCGCTTGCCCAGACCGCGAGCGGTACGCTTGGTCTTGCCCTGTACATTGACAGTGCGGACCTCGTCCACTTTCACGCTGAACAGGCTTTCAACGGCCTTCTTGATTTCCAGCTTGGTTGCATCAACGGCAACCTTGAAAA
The DNA here is from genome assembly GCF_005508865.1 of Pseudomonas sp. F(2018). Lineage (GTDB taxonomy): Bacteria > Pseudomonadota > Gammaproteobacteria > Pseudomonadales > Pseudomonadaceae > Aquipseudomonas. Next base: position 18,645 of record NZ_SCOM01000008.1, on the reverse strand, counting down.
CGAATTGGCTCTTACCATCTGCCAGCACGGAGGCTTTCTCGGAGATGTGCGGGCCAACCAGCACTTTGAATACGCGTTCCTGGTTCATGCCAGCAGCTCCTCGAATTTCTTCACGGCCGACACGGTTACCAGCACTTTGTCGAAGGCGATCAGGCTGACCGGATCGGTGCCTTGAACGTCACGAACATCAACGTGCGGCAGGTTGCGCGCAGCCAGGTACAGATTCTGGTCAACGGCTTCGGTAACGATCAGCACATCGGTCAGACCCATGCCATCCAGCTTGCCCAGCAGAGCCTTGGTCTTCGGGGCGTCGACGGCGAAGTCTTCAACCACGACCAGGCGATCCAGACGGACCAGCTCGGAGAGGATGGAGCGCAGAGCAGCGCGGTACATCTTCTTGTTCAGCTTTTGGCTGTGATCCTGCGGCTTGGCCGCGAAGGTCACACCACCGCCACGCCAGATCGGACCAACACTGGAGCCGGAACGAGCACGACCGGTGCCCTTCTGACGCCACGGCTTTTTGCCACCACCGGTGACTTCAGCGCGAGTTTTCTGAGCACGGGAGCCCTGACGACCGCCAGCCATGTAGGCGACGACTGCCTGGTGCACCAGAGTCTCGTTGAACTCACCGCCGAACGTGCGCTCGCTGACTTCGATAGCCTGAGCGCCATTTACATTCAGTTGCATCTCAGCTTCCCCTATTAACCGCGAGCTTTGACAGCCGGACGAACCAGCACGTCGCCACCGGTAGCGCCAGGAACGGCACCCTTGACCAGCAGCAGATTACGCTCGGCGTCGACACGGACCACTTCCAGGGACTGCACGGTCACGCGCTCAGCGCCCATATGACCGGACATTTTCTTGCCCTTGAAGACACGACCAGGAGTCTGGCACTGGCCGATGGAGCCCGGAGCACGGTGGGAAACGGAGTTACCGTGGGTATTGTCCTGACCGCGGAAGTTCCAGCGCTTGATGGTACCGGCGTAGCCTTTACCTTTGGACTCACCGGTAACGTCTACCAGTTGGCCAGCTTGGAACAGTTCGGCAGTGATCTGATCGCCAGCCTGGTATTCGCCGTCCTGCAGACGGAATTCCCAGACGCCACGACCAGCAGCGACATTAGCCTTGGCGAAATGACCAGCCTGAGCCTTGGTCACGCGGGAAGCACGACGCTCACCCACGGTTACCTGCACAGCGCGGTAGCCATCGCTATCTTCGGATTTGAACTGAGTGACACGATTCGGCTCGATCTCAATGACCGTAACCGGAATGGAGACACCTTCTTCGGTGAAAATACGGGTCATACCCGCCTTTCGACCGACTACACCAATAGTCATGTTGTAAACCTCATGAGTGTACGGGGCTTTCACCCGCTATGGCCGCCCATTTCAGAGCGTTACACGACTAAAACCGCCAGGTTTTAGCCGAGGCTGATCTGCACTTCCACGCCAGCAGCAAGGTCAAGCTTCATCAGCGCATCGACGGTTTTATCCGTCGGCTGGACGATGTCCAGAACACGCTTATGAGTGCGAATCTCGTACTGATCACGCGCGTCTTTGTTGACGTGCGGGGAGATCAGAACGGTGAAACGCTCCTTGCGAGTGGGCAGCGGAATAGGACCACGCACCTGAGCACCAGTACGTTTCGCGGTTTCCACGATTTCCTGGGTGGATTGATCGATCAGGCGATGGTCAAAAGCCTTCAACCGAATACGGATTTGTTGGTTTTGCATTTTGACCTCAGACTCTATCTCTGCTTTCCCCAACGGACGGACTACGCCCGTTAAAAGGAGGCGTGATTGTACGGATGCCCCCTGGGGGTGTCAACTTTTAACCAATCACAAAGAAAAAAGGGCCCCGAAGGGCCCTTTTCCTCAACAGCCGTCGATTACTCGATGACTTTGGCAACCACGCCGGCACCAACGGTACGGCCGCCTTCGCGAATTGCGAAACGCAGGCCGTCGTCCATGGCGATCGGCTTGATCAGGGTGACAACCATCTTGATGTTGTCGCCCGGCATTACCATCTCAACGCCTTCCGGCAGTTCGCACGAACCGGTTACGTCGGTGGTACGGAAGTAGAACTGCGGACGGTAGCCCTTGAAGAACGGGGTGTGACGACCACCTTCTTCTTTGGACAGAACGTACACTTCAGCTTCGAACTTGGTGTGCGGCTTGATGGTGCCCGGCTTGGCCAGAACCTGACCACGCTCTACGTCGTCACGCTTGGTGCCGCGCAGCAGAACGCCGCAGTTCTCGCCAGCACGACCTTCGTCGAGCAGCTTGCGGAACATTTCAACGCCGGTGCAGGTGGTCTTGGTGGTGTCACGCAGACCAACGATCTCGATTTCTTCCTGGATCTTGACGATGCCGCGCTCAACACGACCGGTTACCACGGTACCGCGGCCGGAGATGGAGAACACGTCTTCGATCGGCATCAGGAACGGCATGTCGATGGCACGAACCGGCTCAGGGATGTAGGCATCCAGAGTCTCGACCAGCTTCTTAACAGCGCTGGTACCCATTTCGTTGTCGTCTTGGCCGTTCAGAGCCATCAGAGCGGAACCGATGATGATCGGAGTGTCGTCGCCCGGGAAGTCGTAGGTGGACAGCAGGTCACGAACTTCCATCTCGACCAGCTCCAGCAGCTCGGCGTCGTCCACCATGTCAGCCTTGTTCAGGAAGACAACGATGTAAGGAACACCCACCTGACGGGACAGCAGGATGTGCTCGCGGGTCTGCGGCATCGGGCCATCGGCGGCCGAGCAAACCAGGATCGCGCCGTCCATCTGGGCAGCACCGGTGATCATGTTCTTCACGTAGTCGGCGTGGCCCGGGCAGTCAACGTGCGCGTAGTGGCGAACGGCCGAGTCGTACTCAACGTGAGCGGTGTTGATGGTGATACCGCGAGCTTTCTCTTCCGGAGCGGAGTCGATCTTGTCGAAGTCGACCTTGGCCGAACCGAATACTTCGGAGCAGACGCGGGTCAGAGCAGCGGTCAGAGTGGTTTTACCGTGGTCAACGTGACCGATGGTGCCAACGTTGACGTGCGGTTTGTTACGTTCGAATTTTTCTTTAGCCACGACAGTGAACCTCTTGCCTAAAGGGCTGAATCAGCCTTGTTTTTTAACCAGTGCTTCGACGATGTTCGACGGAGCTTCGGAGTATTTGGAGAATTCCATGGAGTAGCTTGCGCGACCCTGGGACATGGAACGCACGTCGGTCGCGTAACCGAACATCTCGCCCAGCGGAACCTCAGCACGGATCACCTTGCCGGAAACCGTGTCTTCCATACCCTGGATCAGACCACGACGACGGTTCAGGTCACCCATCACGTCACCCATGTAGTCCTCAGGGGTTACCACTTCGACCTTCATGATCGGCTCAAGCACAACACCGCCGCCCTTCTGAGCGAGCTGCTTGGTCGCCATGGAGGCGGCCACCTTGAACGCCATCTCGTTGGAGTCGACGTCATGGTAGGAACCATCGAACACGGTCGCCTTCAGGCCGATCAGCGGATAGCCGGCAACAACGCCGTTCTTCATCTGCTCTTCGATGCCCTTCTGGATGGCCGGGATGTATTCCTTCGGAACCACACCGCCCACGACTTCGTTGACGAATACCAGACCTTCCTGACCTTCGTCAGCCGGCGCGAAGCGAATCCAGCAGTGACCGAACTGACCGCGACCACCGGACTGGCGAACGAACTTGCCTTCGATCTCACAGTTCTTGGTGATCTTCTCGCGGTAGGAAACCTGCGGCTTACCGATGTTGGCCTCGACGTTGAATTCGCGACGCATACGGTCGACCAGGATGTCCAGGTGCAGTTCACCCATACCGGAGATGATGGTCTGGCCGGTTTCTTCGTCGGTCTTGACGCGGAACGACGGGTCTTCCTGGGCCAGCTTGCCCAGAGCGATACCCATCTTCTCCTGGTCAGCCTTGGTCTTCGGCTCTACAGCTACCGAGATTACCGGCTCCGGGAAGTCCATACGCTCGAGGATGATCGGCTTGTCCGGATCGCACAGGGTTTCACCAGTGGTGACGTCCTTCATGCCGATCAGAGCAGCGATGTCACCAGCGCGCACTTCTTTGATCTCGTCACGCTGGTTGGCGTGCATCTGCACCATACGACCAACGCGCTCTTTCTTGCCCTTGACCGAGTTGATCACCGAGTCACCGGAGTTCAGCACGCCCGAGTAGACGCGAACGAAGGTCAGAGTACCTACGAACGGGTCGGTAGCGATCTTGAACGCCAGAGCGGAGAACGGCTCCGCATCGTCAGCATGACGCTCGTCGTACTGCGCGTCAGTGATCTCTTCCTTCGGAGTGTCGACCAGGTCAGGGTGGATACCCTTGATCGCCGGGATCTCGGTCGGAGCAGGCAGGAAGTCGATCACGGCGTCGAGAACCAGGGGCACGCCCTTGTTCTTGAACGAGGAACCGCAAACGGCCGGAACGATTTCGCAGGCGATGGTACGCTGACGCAGGCCGGCCTTGATCTCTTCGATCGACAGCTCGCCCTCCTCCAGGTACTTGTTCATCAGCTCTTCGCTGGCTTCGGCGGCAGCCTCAACCATGTTCGAGCGCCACTCGTTGGCCAGGTCAAGCAGCTCGGCAGGAATCTCTTCCTCGCGGTAGCTGGTGCCCTTGTCGTCTTCGTTCCAGTAGATCGCCTTCATCTTCAGCAGGTCGATCTGGCCCTGGAAGTCGTCTTCCGCGCCGATGGCCAGCTGAACCGGGACCGGAGTGTGGCCCAGACGCTGCTTGATCTGACCGACGACGCGCAGGAAGTTGGCACCGGCGCGGTCCATCTTGTTTACGTAGACGATACGCGGAACGCCGTACTTGTTGGCCTGACGCCATACGGTTTCGGACTGCGGCTCAACGCCAGAAGTGCCGCAGAACACCACGACAGCACCGTCCAGCACGCGCAGAGAGCGCTCAACTTCAATGGTGAAGTCTACGTGGCCGGGGGTATCGATGACGTTTACGCGGTACTTGTCGTACTGACCACGCGAACCTTCCCAGAAGGTGGTGATGGCAGCGGAGGTAATGGTGATACCACGCTCCTGCTCCTGCACCATCCAGTCGGTAGTGGCAGCGCCGTCATGCACCTCACCCATCTTGTGGCTGAGACCTGTGTAGAACAGGATCCGCTCGGTAGTGGTGGTCTTGCCCGCGTCAACGTGGGCGCAGATACCAATGTTCCGGTAGCGGTTAATTGCTGTGTTACGAGCCATAAAGCCCTCGCAAAAGAATGGAAGCCGTAATTAGAAGCGGTAGTGCGAGAACGCTTTGTTGGCCTCGGCCATACGGTGCACGTCTTCACGCTTCTTGACAGCAGCGCCTTTGCCTTCGAAGGCATCCAGCAGCTCACCAGCCAGGCGCAGGGCCATGGACTTCTCACCACGCTTGCGCGCGCTTTCTACCAGCCAACGCATGGCCAGAGCATTACGACGGGACGGACGAACTTCGACCGGAACCTGGTAGGTAGCACCGCCTACACGGCGGGACTTTACTTCGACCAGCGGAGCGATGGCGTCGAGAGCTTTCTCGAAGATCTCCAGGGGATCGCTGTTCTTGCGGGTTTTGACGGTTTCCAGAGCACCGTAAACGATGCGCTCGGCCACGGCCTTTTTACCGCTTTCCATCACGTGGTTCATGAACTTGGCGAGAATCAGGCTTCCGTATTTCGGATCGTCCAAAATCTCACGCTTAGCTGCTACACGACGTCTTGGCATGATAAGCCCTCAAACGGTCTTCAGGTTAGCCCGGGACCAATAACCATTGGGTTACGCCCGACCTTACTCTTATCGACTCAATAAATAGAAAAATGGCAGACCGAATTACTTCGGACGCTTGGTACCGTACTTCGAGCGACCCTGCTTACGGTCTTTGACACCGGTGGTGTCCAGCGAACCGCGAACAGTGTGGTAGCGCACACCCGGAAGGTCTTTTACACGACCGCCACGGATCAGCACGACGCTGTGCTCTTGCAGGTTGTGACCTTCACCGCCGATGTAGGAGGTGACTTCAAAACCGTTGGTCAGACGAACACGGCACACTTTACGCAGTGCGGAGTTCGGTTTCTTCGGCGTGGTGGTGTACACGCGAGTGCACACGCCACGGCGCTGCGGGCAGTTCTGCAGCGCAGGCACGTCGCTCTTCTCGACGATACGCTTGCGCGGCTGGCGTACCAGCTGGTTGATAGTTGCCATCTATAAGCTCCACTGTTGTCTTTCGACGCTATTGCCCTAAAGCAAAATGGCAGAGCTAGTCGCCCTGCCAAATTTAGGGGTGCATGAGTCTAAAGAGACACACGCCCCCAGTCAAGACAAGGCCCCGGGCGATTGCTCGCCCGGGGCCTTATCCGATCAGTTGCCGCTGGAGTTCAGCGCTTCGGTCAGAGCCGCTTCGACCTCGCTAGCGCTCACGCGCTGAGGCTTGTCGGCGTCACGACGACGCTTACGCTCGCTGTGGTAGGCCAGGCCGGTACCGGCCGGGATCAGACGACCCACAACAACGTTCTCCTTCAGGCCGCGCAGGTAGTCGCGCTTGCCGGTCACGGCCGCTTCGGTCAGCACGCGGGTGGTTTCCTGGAAGGAAGCCGCGGAGATGAACGATTCGGTGGACAGCGAAGCCTTGGTGATACCCAGCAGAACGCGCTCGAACTTGGCGATGAACTTGTCTTCGCCGGCCAGCACTTCGTTCTCGCCCAGGACGTGGGTCAGTTCCATCTGGTCGCCCTTGATGAAGCTGGAGTCGCCGGATTCGCTGATCTCAACCTTGCGCAGCATCTGACGCAGAATGGTCTCGATGTGCTTGTCGTTGATCTTCACGCCCTGCAGACGGTAAACGTCCTGGATCTCGTTGACGATGTACTTGGCCAGCGCGCTGACACCCAGCAGACGCAGGATGTCGTGCGGATCGCTCGGGCCGTCGGAGATGACTTCGCCGCGGTTCACTTGTTCGCCTTCGAAGACGTTCAGGTGACGCCACTTCGGAATCAGCTCCTCGTACGGATCGCTGCCATCGGTCGGGGTGATGACCAGACGGCGCTTGCCCTTGGTCTCCTTGCCGAACGAGATGGTGCCGCTGATTTCCGCAAGGATCGAAGCCTCTTTCGGACGACGGGCTTCGAACAGGTCGGCAACGCGCGGCAGACCACCGGTGATGTCGCGGGTCTTCGAGGTTTCCTGCGGGATACGGGCGATAACGTCACCGACACCGATCTGCGCACCGTCAGCCACGCCGACCAGGGCGTTGGCCGGCAGGAAGTACTGGGCCGGTACGTCGGTACCCGGCAGCAGCAGTTCCTTGCCATTGGCGTCGACCATCTTGATCGCCGGACGAATGTCCTTGCCAGCAGCCGGACGATCCTTCGGATCGAGGACTTCGATGTTGGTCAGACCGGTCAGTTCGTCGGTCTGGCGCTTGATGGTGATGCCTTCCTCCATGCCGACGAAGGTCACGGTACCCTTCATTTCGGTCACGATCGGGTGGGTATGCGGGTCCCACTTGGCGACGATGGCGCCAGCGTCGACCTTGTCGCCTTCCTTCACGGAAATCACGGCACCGTACGGCAGCTTGTAGCGCTCGCGCTCGCGACCGAATTCGTCGGCCACGGCCAGCTCGCCGGAACGGGACACGGCCACCAGGTTGCCGTCGGCACGCTCGACGTGCTTCAGGTTGTGCAGGCGGATCGCACCACCGTTCTTCACCTGGACGTTGTCGGCAGCCGAAGTACGGCTGGCAGCACCACCGATGTGGAACGTACGCATGGTCAGCTGGGTACCCGGCTCACCGATGGACTGGGCGGCGATGACGCCGACCGCTTCACCGATGTTGACCTGGTGACCACGGGCCAGATCGCGGCCGTAGCACTTGGCGCAGATGCCATAGCGGGTTTCGCAGGTGATCGGCGAACGCACGATCACTTCGTCGATGCTGTTGCGCTCGATGAACTCGACCCACTGCTCGTCGACCAGGGTACCGGCCGGAACGATGATTTCATCGCTGCCCGGCTTAGGCACGTCCTTGGCGATCACACGGCCGAGTACGCGCTCACCGAGCGGCTCGACCACGTCGCCGCCTTCGATGTGCGGAGTCATCAGCAGACCGTGTTCGGTGCCGCAGTCGACTTCGGTCACCACCAGGTCCTGGGCCACGTCGACCAGGCGACGGGTCAGGTAACCGGAGTTCGCGGTCTTCAGTGCGGTATCCGCCAGACCTTTACGAGCACCGTGAGTGGAGATGAAGTACTGCAGTACGTTCAGGCCTTCACGGAAGTTCGCGGTGATCGGGGTCTCGATGATGGAGCCGTCCGGCTTGGCCATCAGACCACGCATACCGGCCAGCTGACGGATCTGGGCAGCGCTACCACGAGCACCGGAGTCCGCCATCATGTACATGGAGTTGAAGGACTCCTGGTCGACTTCCTTGCCTTCGCGGTCGACGACCTTCTCTTTCGAGAGGTTGGCCATCATCGCCTTGGACACTTCGTCGTTGGCCTTGGACCAGAGGTCGATCACCTTGTTGTACTTCTCGCCCTGGGTAACCAGGCCGGAGGCGTACTGCGATTCGATTTCCTTCACTTCCTCGGTGGCGGCGTCGATGATGCGCGCCTTCTCGTCCGGGATGACGAAGTCGTTCACGCCGATCGACACACCGGAGATGGTCGAGTAGGCGAAACCGGTGTACATCAGCTGGTCGGCGAAGATCACGGTGTCCTTCAGACCCACGGTGCGGTAGCACTGGTTGATCAGACGGGAGATCGCCTTCTTCTTCATCGACTGGTTGACCACGTCATAGGACAGGCCGGCCGGTACGATCTGGAACAGCAGCGCGCGGCCGACGGTGGTGTCGACGATGCGGGTGTTCTTGACCAGGCTGCCGTCCTTCTGCTTGACGGTCTCGTTGATGCGCACCTTGACCTTGGCGTGCAGGGAGGCCTCGCCGGCGCGGAACACGCGGTCGACTTCCTGCAGGTCGGCGAATACGCGACCTTCGCCTTTGGCGTTAACGGCTTCGCGGGTCATGTAGTACAGACCCAGAACCACGTCCTGGGACGGCACGATGATCGGCTCGCCGTTGGCGGGCGACAACACGTTGTTGGTGGACATCATCAGCGCGCGGGCTTCCAGCTGGGCCTCGAGGGTCAGCGGAACGTGCACGGCCATCTGGTCACCGTCGAAGTCAGCGTTGTACGCGGCACAGACCAGCGGGTGCAGCTGGATGGCTTTACCTTCGATCAGAACCGGCTCGAACGCCTGGATGCCCAGACGGTGCAGGGTCGGTGCGCGGTTGAGCAGCACGGGATGTTCGCGGATGACTTCGGCGAGAACGTCCCAGACCTCGGGCAGTTCGCGCTCGACCATCTTCTTGGCCGCCTTGATGGTGGTGGCCATGCCGCGGGCTTCGAGCTTGCCGAAGATGAACGGCTTGAACAGCTCGAGGGCCATCTTCTTCGGCAGACCGCACTGGTGCAGACGCAGGGTCGGGCCCACGGTGATCACGGAACGACCGGAGTAGTCCACGCGCTTACCGAGCAGGTTCTGACGGAAGCGACCTTGCTTACCTTTGATCATGTCGGCCAGGGACTTCAGCGGACGCTTGTTCGAGCCGGTGATGGCGCGACCGCGACGGCCGTTGTCCAGCAGGGCGTCGACCGCTTCCTGCAGCATGCGCTTTTCGTTGCGCACGATGATGTCCGGAGCGGCCAGGTCGAGCAGGCGCTTCAGACGGTTGTTACGGTTGATCACGCGGCGATACAGATCGTTGAGATCGGAAGTCGCGAAGCGGCCACCATCCAGCGGGACCAGCGGACGCAGGTCCGGCGGCAGTACCGGCAGAACGGTCAGGACCATCCACTCCGGGTGGTTGCCGGAGTCCTTGAAGGCTTCCATCAGCTTCAGGCGCTTGGACAGCTTCTTGATCTTGGTCTCGGAGTTGGTCTGCGGAATCTCTTCGCGCAGGCGGCCGATCTCATGATCCAGGTCGATGGCGTTGAGCAGCTCGCGAACGGCCTCGGCGCCCATGCGCGCGTCGAAGTCGTCACCGAACTCTTCGAGGGCTTCGAAGTACTGCTCGTCGTTCAGCAGCTGACCCTTCTCCAGGGTGGTCATGCCCGGATCGATCACCACGTAGCTCTCGAAATAGAGCACGCGTTCGATGTCACGCAGGGTCATGTCCAGCAGCAGGCCGATACGGGACGGCAGGGACTTCAGGAACCAGATGTGGGCGACCGGCGAGGCCAGTTCGATGTGCGCCATGCGCTCACGACGGACCTTGGCCAGGGCCACTTCCACGCCGCACTTCTCGCAGATCACGCCGCGGTGCTTGAGGCGCTTGTACTTACCGCACAGGCACTCGTAGTCCTTGACCGGGCCAAAGATCTTGGCGCAGAACAGGCCGTCACGCTCGGGCTTGAAGGTACGGTAGTTGATGGTTTCCGGTTTTTTCACTTCACCGAAAGACCAGGAACGGATCATCTCAGGCGAAGCCAGACCGATACGGATCGCATCGAACTCTTCAACCTGACCCTGGTTTTTCAACAGATTCAGCAAGTCTTTCAAGGCCTTTCCTCCTCACGGACCTGCTGCGGCCGACGGTGCGGCCGCAGCAAGGCGTGTTATTCGGTTTCCAGTTCGATGTCGATACCGAGCGAGCGGATCTCTTTGATCAACACGTTGAAGGACTCGGGCATGCCGGCCTCCATGCGGTGATCGCCGTCCACGATGTTCTTGTACATCTTGGTTCGGCCGTTCACGTCGTCCGACTTCACGGTCAGCATTTCCTGCAGGGTGTAGGCGGCGCCGTAGGCTTCCAGTGCCCAGACCTCCATCTCACCGAAGCGCTGACCACCGAACTGCGCCTTACCACCCAGCGGCTGCTGGGTAACCAGGCTGTAGGAACCGGTGGAACGAGCGTGCATCTTGTCGTCGACCAGGTGGTTCAGCTTGAGCATGTACATGTAGCCGACGGTGGTCGGACGCTCGAACTGGTTACCGGTACGACCGTCGAACAGACGCATCTGACCGCTTTCCGGCAGATCGGCCAGCTTCAGCATGGCCTTGATCTCGGTTTCCTTGGCACCGTCGAACACGGCGGTAGCCATCGGAACGCCGCCCTTCAGGTTCTTCGCCAGCTCGAGGATCTCGGTGTCCGAGAACTCGTTCAGGCTTTCCTGGCGACCGCCGATCTCGTTGTAGATCTCGTTGAGGAACTTGCGCAGTTCGGCGATCTTGCGCTGCTCTTCGAGCATGCGGTTGATCTTCTCGCCCAGGCCCTTGGCCGCCAAGCCCAGGTGGGTTTCGAGGATCTGACCGACGTTCATACGCGAAGGTACGCCCAGCGGGTTGAGGACGATGTCGACCGGGGTGCCATTGGCATCGTGCGGCATGTCTTCGACCGGCATGATCACCGAGACCACACCCTTGTTACCGTGACGACCGGCCATCTTGTCGCCCGGCTGGATGCGGCGCTTGATGGCCAGGTAGACCTTGACGATCTTCAGTACGCCCGGCGCCAGGTCGTCGCCCTGCTGCAGCTTGCGCTTCTTGTCTTCGAACTTGTCGTCGAGCATCTGGCGACGATCGCTGATGTAGGCCTGGGCCTTCTCCAGCTGCTCGTTCAGAGCGTCGTCAGCCATGCGCAGCTTGAACCACTGGCCACGCTCCAGACCGTCGAGGTACTCGTCGGTGATCGCGGTGCCTTTCTTCAGGCCAGCGCCGCCTTCGGCCTTGGCACCGACCAGGGCGGAACGCAGACGCTCGAAGGTGGCGCCTTCGACGATGCGGAACTCTTCGTTGAGGTCCTTGCGGATCTCGTCGAGCTGCTGCTTCTCGATGGCCAGGGCGCGGCTGTCGCGCTCCACGCCGTCACGGGTGAAGACCTGGACGTCGATGACGGTGCCCTTGGTGCCGGTCGGCACGCGCAGGGAGGTGTCCTTAACGTCGCTGGCCTTCTCACCGAAGATCGCACGCAGCAGTTTTTCTTCCGGAGTCAGCTGGGTCTCGCCTTTCGGGGTGACCTTGCCGACCAGGATGTCGCCGGCCATGACTTCGGCGCCGACGTAAACGATACCGGCTTCGTCCAGCTTGTTCAGCGCAGCCTCACCCACGTTCGGGATGTCCGCGGTGATTTCCTCTGGGCCGAGCTTGGTGTCACGCGCCACGCAGGTCAGTTCCTGGATGTGGATCGTGGTGAAGCGGTCTTCCTGGACCACGCGCTCGGACAGGCAGATGGAGTCTTCGAAGTTGAAGCCGTTCCACGGCATGAACGCGACGCGCATGTTCTGACCCAGCGCCAGTTCACCCATGTCGGTGGACGGGCCGTCGGCCATGATGTCGCCACGCGCCACCACGTCACCCTTGCTGACCAGCGGACGCTGGTTGATGCAGGTGTTCTGGTTGGAGCGGGTGTACTTGGTCAGGTTGTAGATGTCGACACCGGCTTCACCGGTTTCCACTTCGTCATCGGCAACACGTACCACGATGCGGCTGGCGTCGACGGAGTCGATCACACCACCGCGACGGGCCACGACGCAGACGCCGGAGTCACGGGCGACGTTGCGCTCCATACCGGTACCTACCAGCGGCTTGTCGGCGCGCAGGGTCGGTACAGCCTGACGCTGCATGTTAGAGCCCATGAGTGCACGGTTGGCGTCGTCGTGCTCGAGGAACGGAATCAGCGAGGCAGCGACGGAAACAACCTGCTTCGGCGAAACGTCCATCAGGGTCACGTCTTCCGGCGCCTTGACGGTGAACTCGTTGAGGTGACGCACAGCCACCAGCTCATCGACCAACTGGCCCTTGGCGTTCATGGTCGCCGAAGCCTGGGCGATCACGTGATCGGCCTCTTCGATGGCGGACAGGAACACGATCTCGTCGGTGACCTTGGTGTCCTTCACCACGCGGTACGGGCTTTCCAGGAAGCCGTACTGGTTGGTGCGGGCATAGGCGGCCAGGGAGTTGATCAGACCGATGTTCGGACCTTCAGGGGTCTCGATCGGGCACACGCGGCCGTAGTGGGTCGGGTGTACGTCGCGGACTTCAAAGCCGGCGCGCTCACGGGTCAGACCGCCCGGGCCGAGTGCGGAGACGCGGCGCTTGTGGGTGATCTCGGAGAGCGGGTTGTTCTGGTCCATGAACTGGGAGAGCTGGCTGGAACCGAAGAACTCCTTCACCGCCGCCGCAACCGGCTTGGCGTTGATCAGGTCCTGCGGCATCAGGCCTTCGCTTTCGGCCATCGACAGACGCTCTTTGACCGCGCGCTCGACGCGGACCAGGCCAACGCGGAACTGGTTCTCGGCCATCTCGCCGACGCAACGTACGCGACGGTTACCCAGGTGATCGATGTCGTCGACGATGCCCTTGCCGTTACGGATGTCGACCAGGGTCTTCAGAACGTCGACGATGTCTTCCTTGGAGAGAACGCCGGAGCCTTCGATCTCGGTGCGACCGATACGACGGTTGAACTTCATGCGGCCGACGGCGGACAGATCGTAACGCTCGGCGCTGAAGAACAGGTTGTTGAACAGGGTCTCGGCGGCATCCTTGGTTGGCGGCTCGCCAGGACGCATCATGCGGTAGATCTCGACCAGGGCTTCCAGCTGGTTGCCGGTGGAGTCGATCTTCAGCGTGTCGGAGATGAACGGACCGCAATCGATGTCGTTGGTGTACAGGGTCTCGATGCGGACCACCTGGGCCTTGACGATCTTGGCCAGCAGGTCGGTGGTCATCTCGGTGTTGCACTCGGCAACGATCTCGCCGGTGGCCGGGTGCACGATGGCCTTGGCGGTGGTGCGGCCCAGCAGGTAGTCGAGCGGAACTTCCAGCTCTTTGATGCCGGCCTTGTCGATCTGGTTGATGTGGCGCGCGGTGATACGGCGGCCCTGCTCAACGATGACCTTGCCCTTCTCGTCCTTGATGTCGAACGCGGCGATCTCGCCACGCAGACGCTGCGGCACCAGTTCCAGGTTCAGGGTCTCGCCCTTCACATGGAAGACGTTGGTGTCATAGAAGGTGTCCAGCACTTCCTCGGTGCTGTAGCCCAAGGCGCGCAGCAGGACGGAAGCCGGCAGCTTGCGGCGACGGTCGATACGGACGAACACGGCGTCCTTCGGATCGAACTCGAAGTCCAGCCAGGAACCGCGGTAGGGGATGATACGCGCGGAGTACAGCAGCTTGCCGGAGCTGTGGGTCTTGCCACGGTCGTGGTCGAAGAACACACCCGGGGAGCGGTGCAGCTGGGAGACGATCACACGCTCGGTACCGTTGATGATGAAGGTACCGTTCTCGGTCATGAGCGGAATTTCGCCCATGTACACTTCTTGCTCTTTGATGTCCTTGATCGCTTTGTTCGACGATTCTTTGTCGAAGATGATCAGACGGACTTTGACCCGCAGCGGCACGGCGAAGGTCACGCCACGCAGCACGCACTCTTTGACGTCGAACGCGGGCTCGCCCAGGCGGTAGCCAACGTACTCGAGAGCGGCGTTGCCGGAGTAGCTGATGATCGGGAATACGGACTTGAAGGCCGCATGCAGGCCAACGTCGCGGAACTGCTCCTTGCTCACTCCTTGCTGCAGGAATTCGCGATACGAATCCAGCTGGATGGCCAGGAGATACGGCACATCCATCACATCCGGCAACTTGCTAAAGTCCTTGCGGATACGTTTTTTCTCAGTGTATGAGTAAGCCATCAGCGTTCCCCAGCTTGGTCACCTGCTTGTTTGGCCGCTGCCGACGGCAACGACCAGAAAATCGTGCAAACCCTTGGTTTGCGCCGCCCTCGGGCGGGGTTTTCACGCCATGGACAGAGCTCATTCGAACTCCGCCCATAACGGAAAAAGGCCGGTGGCATTAGCCACCAGCCATCAGCCTTTCGCTTAACGCTCGGGCTGTAGACGCAAGGTCGTCGCTTACTTGAGCTCGACTTTGGCGCCAGCTTCTTCCAGCTTCTTCTTGGCGTCTTCAGCAGCTTCCTTGGTCAGGCCTTCGGCGATGACTTGCGGAGCGGTGTCGACTTTCTCTTTGGCTTCTTTCAGACCCAGACCGGTCAGCTCGCGAACAGCCTTGATCACGTTGACTTTCTTGTCGCCGGCTTCGGCCAGAACAACGTTGAACTCGGTCTGCTCTTCAGCAGCGGCAGCAGCCGGGCCAGCAGCAGCAACGGTGGCAGCAGCGGCGGTAACGCCGAACTTCTCTTCCATTGCCTTGATCAGCTCAACAACTTCCAGAACGGTTTTCTGGCCGATGGCTTCGATGATTTGCTCGTTAGTCAGAGACATGACTTAAATCCTGTATTGGGGTGACAGCCTACGCAGCCATCAAATTAAACATATGATTTGAAAGGTACTTCCGCGCCTCAGGCGGCGGCAGCTTCTTTCTGGTCGCGAACGGCCGCCAGAGTACGAGCCAGCTTGCTGGTAGCGCCTTGAATCACGCTCATCAGCTGCGAAATGGCTTCGTCGTAGGTCGGCAGAGTTGCCAGTACGTCGATCTGGTTTGCTGCGAGGAACTTGCCCTCGAACGCAGCTGCCTTGATCTCGAACTTGTCGTTACCTTTAGCGAACTCTTTGAACAGACGGGCAGCAGCGCCCGGGTGCTCGTTGGAGAAAGCGATCAAGGTCGGGCCGGCGAAGACGTCGTTGAGGATACTGTACTCAGTATCAGCAACTGCACGCTTGAGCAGGGTGTTACGTACGACTTTCACGTACACACCAGCTTCACGAGCCTCTTTACGGAGTCCGGTCATAGCGCCAACAGTCACACCGCGGGCATCAGCCACAACAGCGGACAGGGCGACTTTGGCAGCCTCGTTGACTTCAGCGACGATGGCCTTCTTGTCTTCGAGTTTAATTGCCACGGGTAAAACTCCTGCTTGTTACCGTTTCACCTGATCGAAACCAGGTGTCGTTTTGGTGTCTGATTCGGTAAGGAACCGGGAGCACCATCTGCGTAGGCTTGTGGAGATCGCTCTCCGGGTTTAAGGCTTGCGCCGCCTACGGTCTTGGATAGCCCCCGCCAGGCAGGGACCCCAATCTTTCAGGCCGACGGACAAGTCCGTCGGCCAAATCACTTACGCTTCCAGGGAAGCCTGATCGATGACCAGACCCGGACCCATGGTGGTGCTCAGGGTCACGCGCTTGACGTACACACCTTTGGAGGTGGACGGCTTCAGACGCTTCAGGTCGGACAGCAGGGCTTCCACGTTCTGCTTCAGCGCGGCGGCTTCGAAGCCGACCTTGCCAACAGAGGTGTGGATGATGCCGTTCTTGTCGGTACGGAAACGCACCTGACCGGCCTTGGCGTTCTTCACGGCGGTAGCCACGTCCGGAGTCACGGTGCCGACTTTCGGGTTCGGCATCAGACCGCGCGGACCGAGGACCTGGCCCAGCTGACCAACAACGCGCATGGCGTCCGGGGAAGCGATGACCACGTCGTAGTTCAGGTCGCCGGCTTTCATTTCGGCAGCCAGTTCGTCCATACCGACCTTGTCAGCGCCGGCAGCCAGAGCAGCCTCAGCGCCCGGGCCCTGGGTGAACACGGCAACGCGGACGGTCTTGCCAGTGCCGTTCGGCAGCACGGTGGCGCCACGCACGACCTGGTCGGATTTACGCGGGTCTACGCCCAGGTTCACGGAGACGTCGAAGGACTCGGTGAACTTGACGGTGGACAGCTCGGCCAGCAGCTTGGCGGCCTCTTCGAAGTTGTAAGCCTTGCCGGCTTCGATCTTCTCGGCGATAGCCTTCTGACGCTTGGTTACCTTAGCCATTACACACCCTCCACGTTCAGGCCCATGCTACGAGCGGAGCCGGCGATGGTACGCACGGCCGCATCCAGGTCAGCGGCGGTCAGATCGGCCTGCTTGGTCTTGGCGATCTCTTCCAGCTGAGCACGGGTAACGGTGCCAACTTTGACGGTGTTCGGACGAGCGGAACCGCTGGTCAGGCCGGCAGCCTTCTTCAGCAGAACCGAAGCCGGGGTGCTTTTGGTTTCAAAGGTGAAGCTGCGGTCGCTGTAAACGGTGATGATCACAGGAGTCGGCAGACCAGGCTCCATGCCCTGGGTCTTGGCGTTGAACGCCTTGCAGAATTCCATGATGTTCACGCCGTGCTGACCCAGAGCGGGGCCGACGGGTGGCGACGGGTTGGCCTGGCCGGCCTTTACTTGCAGCTTGATGTAAGCCTGAATCTTCTTAGCCATGAGCTACTCCAATATCGGGTCAGACGCCTCACTGAGGCTCCCCGGTTAGTACGCATTTATCCCAGTGACGACAAAACCCCACAGCCAGCGGCTGCGGGGTTCGGGATGCATTGTCCAGTTATGCCTTCTCGACCTGACTGAACTCCAGCTCCACCGGCGTGGAGCGACCGAAAATAAGCACGGCCACTTGGATCCGGCTCTTCTCGTAGTTAACTTCTTCGACGACACCATTGAAGTCGGCAAACGGACCATCGATAACACGAACGGTCTCGCCCGGCTCGAACAGAGTCTTCGGCTTCGGCTTGTCGCCGCTATCGGCAACACGACGCAGGATGGCGTCGGCTTCTTTCTCGGTGATCGGCGCCGGCTTGTCGGCAGTGCCACCAATGAAGCCCATCACGCGAGGCGTGTCCTTGATCAGGTGCCAAGTCGCCTCGTTCATTTCCATCTGAACCAGCACATAGCCAGGGAAGAACTTCCGCTCGCTCTTGCGCTTCTGGCCATTACGCATCTCCACCACTTCTTCGGTGGGGACCAGAATTTCGCCGAACTCGTCTTCCATGCCAGCCAGCTTGACGCGCTCGATCAGCGAGCGCATGACATGCTTCTCGTAACCCGAGTAAGCATGCACAACGTACCAACGCTTAGCCACGGGACACCCTTAACCGACAATCAACGAAACAAGCCAGCCCAGCAGGCTATCCAAGCCCCACAGGACCAACGACATCACCAGAACCACAGCGACCACGATCAGCGTGGTTTGTGTGGTTTCCTGGCGGGTCGGCCAGACAACCTTGCGAATCTCGATACGCGCTTCTTTTGCCAGAGCAAAGAACGCCTGACCTTTCGCAGTCTGCAGCGCGACGAAACCGACCACTACGGCCAGCGCCAGCAGAGCCAATACGCGATACAGAAGCGGTTCAGCCGAGAAATACTGATTGCCGACAACACCTGCGACGACCAGAGCAGCCACTACGAGCCACTTCAGGGCGTCAAAGCGGGAGTCTTTAGCTTCAGCTTTGGCATTCATGAGAAAACCCTGTCGAAAGAAACGCCAGATCCACTTTTATCCAGGAATCTGGCAGGCCAGGAGGGAATCGAACCCCCAACCTGCGGTTTTGGAGACCGCCGCTCTGCCAATTGAGCTACTGGCCTAAAATCGAAGTAAGGCCGACCATTATGCCGACCTTACCGAGACAGATCAACCGATTACTCGATGACCTTGGCAACCACGCCGGCACCAACGGTACGGCCGCCTTCGCGAATTGCGAAACGCAGGCCGTCGTCCATGGCGATCGGCTTGATCAGGGTGACAACCATTTTGATGTTGTCGCCCGGCATTACCATCTCAACGCCTTCCGGCAGTTCGCACGAACCGGTTACGTCGGTGGTACGGAAGTAGAACTGCGGACGGTAGCCCTTGAAGAACGGGGT
>NZ_SCOM01000007.1 GCF_005508865.1 Pseudomonas sp. F(2018) | reverse complement strand
GCTGCGGGCCAGGTGTGGCGGGGGTTGCGGCGCGGCTAGAAGAAATCCGGGAGGCGCCTTGTGCGGGGCGTCACGGAAGGTTGTGCAATATCTGGCGCAGGGCTGTGCAGGGGGTTGCGCAGGGTGCCTGAGGCCCGTGAGTCGGGCGCTGGGGCGTGGTTGAGAAGGGCGTGGCGAGGCGGGTGTGCAAGGAGTTGCGCAGTGGCATGGTGTACTGCCTGCGGCGAGTACACCCTACGTGGAGATGCAGGAGCGCATCTGTGTAGCTGAACGACCCTCACCCCGGCCCTCTGGACTCACCACCTCCCTGTGGCTCGGTCTATGGCCAGCTGACGCTGCCCACATCGTCTGTCCTGCCGATCTATCCCGGGGGAGAGGGGCGTTGGGCGGGGGAGTTCGCGTCAGGGGCAGGTCGGCTCAGGACGAGCAGCTGATCTCCAGATGCTTGCCCCATTCCGGTGGGCGCTCGGTGTAGCGCTGCATGCCAGGCTGTTCCTCGAAGGGGCGCGAGAGCACCGCGTGCAGTTCGCGCACCGGGGCGTAATCGCCTTGCTCGGCGGCGCTGATGGCGTTCTGCGCCAGGTAGTTGCGCAGCAGGTAGAGCGGGTTGACCGCGTGCATGCGTGCCTGGCGCTCGGCCTGCTCGCCACCTTCCTGTACGGCGCGCGCCTGATATTCCTGGCCCCACTGATCGAAGCCGGCGAGGTCGACGAAGTCTTCGCGCAGGGTCTTGATGGCATCGGCCGGTGCCTGCTCGCCGAGGCGACGGAAGAACAGGTTGTAGTCCACCGCGCTGGTCTGCATCAGCTGCAGCAGGCGCTCGATCAGCGCGGCGTCGCGCTCGTCGGCGGTGGTCAGGCCGAGGCGGCGGCGCATCAGGTCCTGGTAGTGGGCCTGGAACAGCGGTAGGAACAGGCCCAGGGATTCGCGCAGCTGCTCCACCCCGACGAAAGGCGTGAGGGCCTGGGCCAGGGCGCTGAGGTTCCAGTGGGCGATGGGCACCTGGTTGCTGAAACTGTAGCGGCCCGAGTCGTCCGAGTGGTTGCAGATATGGTTGGCGTCGAAGTCGTCGAGGAAGGCGTAGGGGCCGTAGTCGAAGGTGATGCCGAGGATCGACATGTTGTCGCTGTTCATCACCCCGTGGCAGAAGCCGTAGGCCTGCCACTTGGCGATCAGCTCGGCGTTGCGCCCGACGATCTCGCGGAACATCGCCGCCCAGGGATTCTCCGCCGCCAGGCACTCGGGGAAATGGCAGGCCAGTACGTGCTCACCCAGCTCCTTCAGGCGCTCGTGCTGGTTGGTGTAGTAGAAGTACTCGAAGTGGCCGAAGCGTACATGGCTGGGCGCCAGGCGCAGCAGCATGGCGCCGGTCTCCTGCCGCTCGCGCCATACCGGCGTGCTCGAGCCGGTGACGCACAGGGCGCGCGAGGTCGGGATGCCGAGGGCATGCATGTATTCGCTGGCGAGGAATTCGCGGATCGAGCTGCGCAGCACGGCGCGACCGTCGCCCATGCGCGAGTAGGGGGTCTGGCCGGCGCCTTTGAGGTGCAGGTCCCAGTGCTCGCCGGCATCGTTGACCACCTCGCCCAGCAGCAGGCCGCGGCCATCGCCCAGGCGCGGGTTGTAGACGCCGAACTGGTGCCCGGAATAGACCATGGCGCGTGGCTCGGCATCGCTCCACAGCTTGTGCCCGGCGAACAGCTGGGCGAACACCTCGGTTTCCGCCTCGGCCGGGTCGAGATCGAGCAGGGCCATGGCCGCCGGACTGGCCACCACCAGGCGCGGCTCGTCCAGCGGCTCGGGCAGCACCTCGGTGGAAAAGGCGTCGCCCAGGCGGGCGAAGCGGTTGTCGAACTGCAGCGCGTCGAGAGTCTTCATGGGCTCAGCTTGTCACGGGCGCGGGGCCCCGGGGAAATCGCCGGGATGAGTGGTCCCGGCGCTTGAGTGTCAGCGCGGCGGCTGTTGCGGAGTGGTTTCCTCGGTGTCGGCCGGCTCCGGGTGAACGGCGGAGCGGCGGCTGAAGACCACGTCCATCTTCGGCGTCGAAGCGATGTTGATGTCGTTGTCCTGGAACAGCTGGTCGATGCGCCGGTTCAGCTCGTCGGTGGCCAGGCCGCGGTCGCCGAGTTCGCGCACGTACACCTTGAGCTCGTGCTCCAGGGTGCTCGCGCCGTAGGTCTTCAGCTGCACGTTGGGCGCCGGGTCGCGCAGCACGCGGCTGTTCTCCTGGGCGGCCTGTAGCAGCAGCTTGCGCACCAGCTCCAGGTTGGCGCCGCGATTGACCGTGTAGACCAGCACGACGCGGGTCACGGTGTCGGTCAGGGTCCAGTTGATCAGCTGGCTGGTGAGGAGGATCTGGTTCGGCACTATCACTTCCTTGCGGTCGCTGTCGGTGATGTGCGTGGCGCGGATGCGGATGCGGTTGACCGTACCGGTGACGGTGCCGATGGTCACCAGGTCGCCGATGCGGATCGGCCGCTCGAACAGCAGGATCAGGCCGGAGATGAAGTTAGCGAAGATCGCCTGCATGCCGAAGCCGATACCCACCGAGAGCGCGGCGACCAGCCACTGCAGCTTGTCCCAGCTGACCCCGAGGGTGGACAGCGCGGTGACGAAGCCGATGCCGGCGATGGCGTAGGACAGCAGGGTGGTGGTGGCGTAGGCGCTGCCCTGGGCCAGGCGCAGCTTGGACAGCACCAGCACCTCCAGCAGGCCGGGCAGGTTGCGCGCCAGGGCGGCGGTGATGCCGGCGATGATCAGCGCGCCGAGTACGTCGAGCAGGCTGATGGGGATCTGCGTGGCGGTGGCGCCGGTGCCGGCGGAGTACTGGTACAGGTTGATCTGGTCGAGGTAGGCGAACACGCTGATCAGGTCGGCCCAGACCAGGTACATGCAGGCGAGGAAACCGCCGAGCAAGGCCAGGCGGATCAGGCGCAGGGACTGCTGATTGATCTGGTCGATGTCCATGGCCGGTTCTTCGACCACTACCTCATCGCCGTCCTCGTTCTCCTTGGTCTGCGCCTGGCGCTTGGCCAGGACCCGGGCGTAGGCCAGGCGGCGCGCGGCAACGGCCAGGCCGCGGACGAAGGCGGCCTCGATCAGCAGCGCGAGGATCAGCAGGTAGAGGGTGTTGATCAGGCGGTCGGTGAGCTTGAGCGAGGTGTAGTAGTAGCCGAAGCCGACCGCGACGATGAACGCCAGCGGCAGCACGGAGACGCCGATGCCGAGCAGCAGGCGGAACGGCGAGGTCTGCTCGCGCATCGGCTCGGCCAGCAGCAGCTTGCTGAGGATCAGGGTCATCAGCGCGTAGCCGGTGAGCACCACGAGGATGCCGACCACGTCTTCGGCCAGGGCCTGCGGCTGATGCTCGGCAACGGTCACCACCGCCACCAGCGCCATCACCACCAGGCCCAGGCGGCGCACCTGCTTGCTCAGTAGTGCTACCTGCGGCCGCGGCCAGCGGAAGTGCAGCTCGGCCACGCCACCGGGGGAGAGGATGCGGTACAGGGTGTAGAACACCAGCCAGGCCTGGGCCATGTCGATCAGCGCGCTGCCGAGAGTGGCGTTCTGGCCGCGGGCGTCGATCAGCAGGGCCACGCCGCACAGGGTGAGGAACAGGGTCACCGGCAGGGCCAGCAGCACGTTGAGGAAGATCGCCATCGGCGTGTGCATCTGGCTGTCGCGCTTGTAGTGGCCGATGTCCTCGTGCAGCGCCTGCAACTTGGCGTACAGCCAGCTGCGCCGCCACAGCAGCCCGCCGATCAGCAGCAGCAGCGGAATGAACAGCCAGGGGCGGTCGACCAGGCCGGCGCCCAGCTCGCGCACGCCGGCGCCCCAGGGCATGGTCTTCAGCTGGCGCTCCAGCAGGTGCGGCATCTGCTGCAGCCAGGCCAGGTCGAGCGGCTTGTTGCTGGGAATCCAGAACATCTGCTCGTCCAGCGTGGCGCGCAGGGTGCCGATCATTTCCTGCAGCTGCTTCTGGTTCAGCTGCAGGGTGATGGACTCGTTGAGCAGGGTGTTCAGCTCACGGTTCATGTGCTGCAGCAGGTCGTTGCGGGTGGTCGCCAGGTCCAGGAGGGTCTTGCGCAGCTCGGGCGTGACCTGCTCGCTCGGCTGGCTGGCCAGCAGGCCGTCGACATAGGCGTTGAGATCGCCCAGCTTGTCGCGCTGCTGGTTCAGCTCGAACTGGTACAGGCGGATGTCGGCGATCTCGTCGGCCAGGTTGCGGTCCAGCTGCGGCTTGGGCAGAGCCTGCTTCTGCTGGTAGAGAATCTTGGCCAGCAGCAGGCTGCCCTTGAGCACGCTGACCTGTTCGTCCAGGGCCTGGGCGGCCTGGCTGACGCTGTCCAGCTGCTGCTTGGTCTCCAGGTTCATCCGGGTCAGCTGGTTGAGGCGCTCGGTGGCGCGCAGCAGGTAATCGGAAATCTTCAGATTGGTGGCGCTTTCCTGGGCCAGCAGGCTGTCCGGCGTGGCCTTCTCGGCCTCGCGGGAGAGTTCGGCAACGGTCTTCTCCGAGCTGACCCGGCGCTTGTCGCTGATCAGCGCCTGCAGGTCGAGGCTCTCCTGGTCCAGGCGGCGGATGCGCTCCTGCAGCAGCTCGTGGCGGGCGCTGCCGAGGTCCTGCAGCAGGCTGTTGCCGGCCAGCTCCTGGCGGCGCAGCGCGGTCTGCGCATCGAGGGCGGCCAGTTCGGCATTGAGTTCACCGCGGCGCTCGGCGGTCAGGGACTTGCCCGCTTCCTTGCCGACCTTGAGCAGATTGTTGATCTGCATGGCGCGGGTCTGGTTGGCGCTGATCTCGGCCTGGGCGCGTTCGGGGCGGGTCTGCGCGGTGATCAGCAGGCTGCTGGCCTCGGCCAGTTCCTGCTGCCAGCCACTGAGCTTGACGCTGCGCTCGCTGAGTTGCTGCTCCAGCTGCTCCACGCTGGCGCGGGCGTAGCGGGTGGCGACGTTGACCGGCTGGCCGGCCTTGAGACGGGTCAGCTCGCGCTGGGCCTCGCTGGTCAGGCGCGGAGCGTCGCGCAGCTGGACCTTCAGCGCGTCGAGCTTCTGCTGGCTCTCGTCGCGGGCGGCGAGGAAGCTCAGGGTCTGCTCCAGCTGGGCCTTGATCTCGCTCTGTTCGGGCTCCGCCAGCTTGCGGTCGGCCAGGGCGGCGAGGCTGTCCTGCACGGCCTTGGTCGCCGGTGGCTCGGCGGCGGCAACGGGATGGGCGGCCAGGCACAGGCCAAGAATCAGGGTAGCGAAGAGGGGACGCAGAAGAGACATGGTCGCGGGCGCGGCTCGTAACGGAAATGCGGCTAATGATATGCCAGGCGCAACGCGGGCGCTGCCGCCCGCATCACTTTCGCCTGGCCTAGAGGAAGAGCCCGGGCTTGGCCTGACCTTCGGGGAATCGGACGCCGACCTTGCGCACCTTGTTCCCTTCCATCAGGGCCACGGTCCAGGTCAGGCCGTTCCATTCCACCTGGTCGCCGAGAATCGGCTGGCCGCCGATCTCGTGGGCGATGAAGCGGCCCAGCGGCTGACTGCCATCCTCGTCGCCGAGCTTGAGACCGTACAGGGCGGCGATCGCGCTGAGCTGGGCGTCGCCCTCCAGCACGAAGTCGCCGAAGAAGCGCAGGTCGGCGCTGCGCTGCGGCGCCTGGCTGAACAGCTTGCCGAGGGCGGACAGGTCGTGTTCGTGGCCGACTACGCAGAGGATGTCGCCGGCGTCCAGGGTCGTACTGCCGGACGGGTGCAGCAGCTCGGTGCCGCGGAACAGCGCGGCGACGCGGGTGCCTTCCGGCATCTTCAACTCGCGCAGCGGCGCGCCGATGCACCACTTCTCCGCGCCCAGGCGATAGATGAACAGCTCCCACTCGCTGGTCGGATGGATCTCCAAGCCGGCACGCGAGATCGGCGCCGGCTCCGGCGGTACGGTGACGCGCAGCAGCTTGGCCGCCAGCGGCAGGCTGGCGCCCTGCAGCAGCAGCGATACCAGGACGATGAAGAAGGCCAGGTTGAAGTACAGCTGCGAGTGTTCCAGGCCGGCCATCATCGGGAACACGGCGAGAATGATCGGCACCGCGCCGCGCAGGCCGACCCAGGCGATGAAGATCTTCTCGCGGTCGTGGAAGGCGCGGAACGGCAGCAGACCGATCACTACCGATAGCGGGCGGGCGAACAGGATCATCCACAGCGCCAGGCCCAGCGCCGGGATGGCGATGGGCAGCAGGTCATGCGGCGTCACCAGCAGGCCGAGCACCAGAAACATGCCGATCTGCGCCAGCCAGGCCATGCCGTCGAGCATGTGCAGGATGCTGTGGCGCGAGCGGATCGGCCGGTTGCCCAGCACCAGGCCGCACAGGTAGGCGGCGAGGATGCCGCTGCCGTGCATGAAGTTGGTCAGGGCGAACACCAGCAGGCCGCCGCTCACCACCAGCAGCGGATACAGGCCGTTGGGCAGGCTGACCCGGTTGATCAGCTGCAGCAGCACCCAGCCGCCGCTAAGGCCGAGCGCGGCGCCGATGCCGAACTCGCTGAGCAGGTGGCCGATGAAGGCGATGCTGAAGTCGCTCTGGCCCTTGGCGAGCATGTCGATCAGGGTCACGGTGAGGAACACCGCCATCGGATCGTTGCTGCCAGACTCGATTTCCAGGGTCGCCGTGACCCGTTCGTTGAGGCCCTTGCCGCCGAGCAGGGAGAACACTGCGGCGGCATCGGTGGAGCCGACGATGGCGCCGATCAGCAGGCCCTGCATCATGTTCAGGTCGAACAGCCAGGCGGCGGCCATGCCGGTCAGGCCGGTGGTGATCAGCACGCCCACCGTGGCCAGCGACAGTGCCGGCCACAAGGCCACGCGGAAGCTCGACACCCGTGTGCGCAGGCCGCCGTCGAGGAGGATGATGGCTAGCGCCAGGTTGCCCACCAGGTAGGCCATCGGGTAGTTGCTGAAGCCAATGCCGCCGGGGCCGTCGACGCCGGCGACCATGCCCACGGCGAGGATGATCACCAGGATCGGGATGCCCAGGCGCGAGGATACCGAGCTGACCAGGATGCTCGCGCCCACCAGCAATGCACCGATCAGGAACAGGCTATTGATGGCGCTGGCGTCCAAGGGCGTACTCCGGGCGAGAAGGCGAGGGGCGACGCTCCAGGTTCTGTTCACGTGCGGTCGCGGCCGCAGGGGTCGTCAACAGATCCTAAGCAGAGATCATGCCGGATAATAACCCGCCGCTTTGCTCTCCTGTCAAAAGGAAACGCCCCGCATTTGCGGGGCGTTCTTTTGTAGCTGAATCAGCTGTTTAGCTGCTGATGGCCGGGCTTGCTATTGCAAAGGGTGGACGACGCTCCACGCGGAGTAGTCATGGGGCAGAACCAGGCACTCTGCATGTTCATGCAGCCAGGTAGCCCGGACTTTAGTCCGGGGGCGCACGTCCAGTTCCCGGACTGAAGTCCGGGCTACCAGCTGTGTGCAGTGAGGTGTTGTGCTCCAGGAAAAAAAGCCCCGCATGTGCGCGGGGCGAGGAAGAGTAAAGCGCTAAATCAGAACCAGGCGTCCTGCATGTTCAGGCAGGTGTCGTCGCGCGCTTCGAGAATGTTCAGCTCGTGCTGGCAGCTCGGTACTTCCCAGGTCAGGAAGAAACGCGCGGCCTGCAGCTTGCCCTGGTAGAAGTTGACGTCGGCGGCGTTGCCGCGCGCCAGGCCTTCTTCGGCGCGAATCGCCTGCTCCAGCCAGCGCCAGCCGATCACCGCGTGGCCGAAGGCCTTGAGGTACAGCGCCGAGTTGGCCAGGCCCTGGTTGACCTTGCCGGTCAGCAGGTCGCCGAGCAGGGCCAGGGTAACGCCGCCGAGGCGCTGCACCAGCTGCTCCAGCGGCTGGCGCAGGCGATTCAGCGACTCGAAGGCCGCGGCGCGCTGGCAGGTGTCCTGGATCAGCGCCATCAGCTGCTTGAGCGCGGCGCCGCCGTTCATCGAGACCTTGCGGCCGAGCAGGTCGAGCGACTGGATGCCGTGAGTGCCCTCGTGGATCGGGTTCAGACGGTTGTCGCGGTAGTACTGCTCCACCGGGTACTCGCGGGTATAGCCGTGGCCGCCGAGCACCTGGATGGCCAGCTCGTTGGCCTTGAGGCAGAACTCCGAGGGCCAGGATTTGACGATCGGGGTCAGCAGGTCGAGCAGCTCCAGGGCCTTCTTGCGCTCGTCCTCGCTGGGCAGGGTGTGGGTGTCGTCGAACAGCCGGGCGGCGTACAGGCCCAGGTCGAAGGCGCCCTCCACATAAGCCTTCTGGGTCAGCAGCATGCGCCGCACATCGGCGTGCTCGACGATGGAGATCTGCGGGCTGCTCGGGTCCTTGCCATCCGCGTGGCGGCCCTGCGGACGGTTGCGCGCGTAGTCCAGCGAGTACAGGTAGCCGGCGTAGCCGAGCATGATGGCGCCCATGCCGACGCCGATGCGCGCCTCGTTCATCATCTGGAACATGTAGCTCAGACCGTGGTGCGGCTTGCCGACCAGATAGCCGACGCACTCGCCGTTATCGCCGAAGTTCAGCGCGGTGGAGGTGGTGCCGCGCCAGCCCATCTTGTGGAACAGGCCGGCCAGGGTCACGTCGTTGCGCGCACCCAGCGAGCCGTCGTCGTTGACCAGGAACTTGGGCACGATGAACAGGCTGATGCCCTTCACCCCGGGCGGGGCGTCCGGCAGCTTGGCCAGCACCATGTGCACGATGTTCTCGGAGATCGGCTGGTCGCCGCCGGAGATGAAGATCTTGTTGCCGCGGATACGGTAGCTGCCATCGGCATGCGGCTCGGCCTTGGTGCGGATGTCCGACAGCGAGGAGCCGGCGTGCGGCTCGGTCAGGCCCATGGTGCCGAAGAAGCGGCCGTCGATGATCGGCTGCAGGAAGCGCTCTTGCTGTTCGGCGCTGCCGAAGGCCTCGATCAGGTTGGCCACGCCCATGGTCAGCATCGAGTAGGAGCTGGTGGCGCAGTTGGCCGACTGGAAGTGGGCGAAGCAGGCCTGCGACAGCAGGTTGGGCAGCTGCATGCCGCCGGCCTCGAAGTCGCGGGTGGCGTTGAGGAAGCCAGCCTCGTGGAACGCCTTGAGCGCCGGGGCCACCTCGGGGATCAGCACGGCGGCGCCGTCCACGTACTGCGGTTCGTGCTCGTCGTTCTTGCGATTGTGCGGGGCGAACAGTTCCTCGGCGATACCGCGCGCGGTGCCGATGGCGGCATCGAAGGTTTCCCGATTGTGGTCGGCGAAGCGCTCGCGCTGGGTCAGGGCTTCGGCGTCCAGCACTTCGTAGAGTTCGAAGGCCAGGTTGCGGGAACTGAGCAGGGACTCGGACATGATCGTCTCCGGTGGGATCTTCTTGAAGTCTAGAGTCGTGAATAGAGGCCGCCTAGCAAGATTCATCGGCCTGATGCTGAGCTAGAAACTGTTCGCGTCGTCCCTTCGGGCTACAATTCGCGCCCCGCTCCAGGTTCTGCTTCAGGTAACGCGCCCATGAACTACCGCCACGCCTTCCATGCCGGCAACCACGCCGATGTGCTCAAGCACCTCGTCATCAGCCGCATCATCGCCCTGCTGTCGCGCAAGGAGGCGCCGTTCGCCTACCTCGACAGCCATGCCGGCGTCGGCCTGTATGACCTGCAGGGCGACCAGGCTACCCGCACCGGCGAGTGGCTGGAAGGCATCGGCCGGCTGTGGGATGCGCCGGACCTGCCCGAGGCGACCGCCGACTACTTCGGCGTGCTGCGCACGCTCAACCCGGACGGTGCGCTGCGCTACTACCCCGGCTCGCCGGAGCTGGCCTGCCAGCTGACCCGCGAGCAGGACCGCGTGCTGCTCAACGAGAAGCACCCCGAAGACGGCCAGCTGCTCAAGGACAACATGAAGGGCGACCGCCGCGTGGCCGTGCACCTGGGCGAGGGCTGGCACGTGCCGCGCGCCCTGCTGCCGGTGGCGGAGAAGCGTGCGCTGCTGCTGATCGACCCGCCGTTCGAGAAGGCCGACGAGCTGGAGCGCTGCGTCACCGCGCTGGACGAGGCCATCGGGCGCATGCGCCAGACCGTGGTCGCCATCTGGTACCCGATCAAGGACGAGCGCCAGCTCAAGCGCTTCTATCAGGGCCTGGAGAAATCCAGCGCGCCCAAGCTGCTGCGCGTCGAGCTGTTCGTCCACGCGCCGGACGATGCCAACCGCCTGGCCGG
This sequence comes from Pseudomonas sp. F(2018), assembly GCF_005508865.1. Taxonomy (GTDB): domain Bacteria; phylum Pseudomonadota; class Gammaproteobacteria; order Pseudomonadales; family Pseudomonadaceae; genus Aquipseudomonas. The sequence goes on along the minus strand of NZ_SCOM01000007.1, from coordinate 131,466 downwards.
CTCCGGCCTGGCCATCGCCAACGCGCCCTGGGGCCTGGAAGACGAGCTGAAGCTACTGCTGCCGTGGCTGGCTGAGAAGCTGGCGCAGAGCCAGGGCAGCTTCCGTCTGGACTGGCTGATCGCCGACTGACGACCCCTACGGCCCGGCGCGCTCGAAGGCGCTGGCGCGGCGCTAGAGCGGCGTGGTTTGGTCGCGCAGGCGCGCGGCCAGTTCGGCCAGCGCCTGGTCGTGCTGCTGCAGTTCGCCCAGGGCGTCGCTGGATATTTCCGGCGGTGTGGCGAGCGGGCCGCTCATTGCCTGCAGCAGTTCGCTGAGCTGACTAGCGATTTCCAGAGTGCGCTCCTGGCTCGTCCGTAGTGCGGCCAGGCTATCGGCGATGCGCTGTTGCGCCTCTTCGCTGGTCTGCGTGCCGTCCTGGGCCAGCTGGTTGGTCTGCGCGTCGGCCTGGCGCAGGGCCTCCAGCATCTCGCCCACCGTGCCGCGAATGGCCAGGGAGAAGTCGGTAGAGCGGCTGGACAGGGCGCGCACTTCGTCGGCCACCACAGCAAAGCCGCGGCCGCTGTCGCCGGCCCGCGCCGCCTCGATGGCGGCGTTCAGCGCGAGCAGATTGGTCTGCTTGGCGATGGAGTCCATATCGGTGGTGGCGCGCAGCACGGTCTCGGCCTGCTGGGCGATGCCACGCATGCCTTCGGCCAGGACGGCGGCCTGGTCGCGGGTCTGCCGCTGTTGCTCGAGCAGGGTGGCGAGCGCCCGGCGCGCCTGGGTGTCGTCGCCCGGCGCTGTCGGCAGTTCGGCCAGCAGGGCTTGGGCGGAGTGGGTCTGCTGCTGCAGTCGTTCGTCCTGGGTCTGCCAGTGCTGCTGGGCGGCGGCGTTGCGGGCCTGCAGGTCCCGCTGCAGGCGTTCGAGCAGCTCGCGTTGCTGCGCACACTGCGCCTCCAGCTGGTCGGCCAGCGGCGCGACCCAGCCCGGCACCTGCGGCTCGACGGCGCGCGGCTGCATCAGCGCGCGCCAATGGGTGGCGGTGGCCAGCGCGGGCAGCAGGCCGAAGCTCAGGCACACCCCGCTGAACAGGCAGATCCACAGTGGCAGGCCGCCCCAGGCGCCCAGGCCGACCAGCAGCCAGGGCGATATCTGCAGCGCTACGGCAGCCGGGCTGAAGGCCTTGGGCGGAATCTCGTGGAGGTCGGAAAAGCGCGGGTTGTGCATGGCTGGCCGGGTCTACTTCTTGTTTGGCGGCGATCGATCTGCTCCGCTGTATCGGCAGCGGCGACGGTTCGCTGAGTTTAGGCGCGATTGTTCTGGCGCGGTCATCCGCCCTAAGCGCTATTTTCCGCGCTGGCGCGGGTCGACGTAATAGGTGAGTTGCTGGCGCGGGTTGAGGTATTCCAGCGCCTCCAGCGGCAGCTGCGCCGGACGCAGGCTGCGGGCGATGGCCAGCCTGGGCTCGTGCTCCAGGTTGACGATCAGCGCCTCGGCCTTGGGCACGCTCGGCTCGTAGAGGATCAGCGTCGGCTTCAGCGGCAGGCTCGGGTGCATGGCCAGCACCAGGGCGTAGCGCTCGTCCTCCAGTTGCACCAGGCTGCCCGGCGGGTACACGCCCATGCAGCGGATGAAGGCCTTCAGCGCCACCTCGTCGAAGCGTTCGCGCTGTTGCTTGAACATCAGCGCCAGGGCCTCGTGGGGGCTCAGGCCGTCGCGCGGGTTGAGCGGGTTGCACAGGTTGTCGAAGGCGTTGGCGATGCTCACCACCCGACTCAGGCGACCGATGGCCGCCTCGCGTAGGCCCTTGGGATAGCCGCTGCCGTCGCAGTATTCGTGGTGCTCCTGGATGATCCGCAGCACCTCGTCGTCGAGCATCAGCTCGCGGCCGCGCCGCACGCCGAAGTCCACGTGCAGCTGCAGCAGTTGCTGCTCCGGGCGGGTCAGCGGCTCGGCCTTGAGCAGCACCTTGCTCGGCACTTCCAGCTTGCCCATGTCATGCAGCAGGGCGCCGAGGCCCAGGCTGTGGCAGGCCTCGGAGTCGTAGCCGAGCTGGCGGCCGAGCATCACCGACAGCACGGTGACGTTGAGCGGGTGGAAGTAGGCGTCGTCCGCGGCCTTGCCATTGATGCTGTGCAGCGCCGCGCCATCCTCGCCGAGCAGCGCCTCGACCAGCTCGCGCACCAACTCGCCGGCCAGCTTGATGGCGTCCTCCGGCTGGTTGCGCAGGGCCTGGTTGAGCGACTTCACCCGCTGGCTGGCCTGCACGAAGGTGCGGTCCACCTCGGCCAGGCGCTTGCGCAGGGCGCCCAGCTTGGCCGCGCGGGCCTGGCGAGCCTGCTCCTCGGGGCTGGGCTTGGGCGGCTCTTCGGCCTGCTCCTGGGGCTCGGCGGTTTTCAGCGCCAGGGGCTGGCAGTCGCTGCGCGCCGGTTCGTAGCGCAGCTGGGCCAGGCCCAGGTCGCGCAGGGCCTGGAGCTGGCCCTCGTCCTTGATCTTGAAACTGCTGAAGGCGAAGTTGTGTTCCCACCAGCTCAGGTCCAGGTGCACGTAGAGGCCCACGCACAGCTGTTCGGGGGAGATGGAGATGGTCGTTGCGGGCATGCCGGGCTCGCTGGCTGCTGGCTGTTTGATGGCAGTCTAGCGTCTGCCCGCCGCTGGTGGCAGAGGTAGCCGGCCGGCGGGATCTCGCCACGCCGCTGGCGGAAATCGGCCATCTGCACGGCCGGGGGCGGCGCAAAGGCCCGCCGTTAGGGGGCGAGCGATCCGGCATCGGTTTTGCTCTGGGAGCGACCTTTGGTCTTTCGGCCGCATAAAAACCGTCAACGCCGGGGCGGTTCGACGGTCAACCGACTGAACGGCCTCGTGCCGCGTGCTCCGCGTCCCGCCGCTGCGGCCGGAGAACATCTCGCAGCGCCTCGTCTACGCCCTCCACTGGAACTGGTCATCGCCATGAAGAAAATCCTATTGATCCTCGCCTGCCTCGCGGCGGTGGGGTGCTCGAAACCGCCCACGCCGGAGAAGACCGTCGACGTGCTGCTGATCGGCGGCGTGATGAGCGCCACCCTCGGCACCTACATCAGCCAGCTGGAACCGGGCTGGACCATCGACATCTACGAGCGCATGGACCAGGTCGCCGACGAGAGCTCCAACGCCTGGAATAATGCCGGCACCGGTCACTCTGCCTTCTGCGAGCTGAACTACACGCCGGAGACGCCGGACGGCGGCATCGACATCAGCAAGGCGGTGGCGATCAACGAGTCCTTCGAGATCTCCAAGCAGTTCTGGGCGCACCAGATCGACCAGGGCGTGCTCAAGAATCCCAGGTCGTTCATCAACAACGTGCCGCACATGAGCTTCGTCTGGGGCGACAAGAACGTCGCCTACCTGAAGAAGCGCCACGCGGCCCTGCAGCACAGCTCGCTGTTCCGCGGCATGCAGTACTCCGAGGACCCGGCGCAGATCGCCCAGTGGGTGCCGCTGGTGATGAACGGCCGGCCCGAGGGCGAGAAAATCGCCGCCACGCGCATGCCGATCGGCACCGACGTCAACTTCGGCGAGATCACCAAGCAGCTGATCGGCGCGCTGACCCAGCGTGACGGCGTGGCGTTGCACCTGCGCCATGAGGTGCGCGACCTGCAGCGCAACGACGACGGCACCTGGACGGTGGTGGTCGCCGACCTGGCCAACGACGAGCAGGAAAGCAGTGTCAAGGCCAAGTTCGTCTTCATCGGCGCCGGCGGCGCGGCACTGCCGCTGCTGCAGAAGGCCGGCATCGACGAGGCGGATAGCTACGGCGGCTTCCCGGTGGGCGGCCAGTTCCTGGTCACGCGCAATCCCGAGGTGGTCGCCCAGCACCAGGCCAAGCTGTACGGCCTGGCCTCGGTCGGCTCGCCGCCGATGTCGGTGCCGCACCTGGACACCCGGGTGATCGACGGCGAGAAGGTGCTGCTGTTCGGACCCTTCGCCACCTTCTCCAGCAGGTTCCTCAAGCACGGTTCGCTGTGGGACCTGTTCGCCTCGGTGAGCAGCGACAACCTCGGGCCCATGACCCACGCCGGCTGGGACAACATGGACCTGAGCCAGTACCTGATCGGCCAACTGATGCTCGACCAGGACGACCGCATGCAGGCCCTGCGCGACTACTTCCCCGATGCGCGGGACGAGGACTGGGAGCTGATCACCGCCGGCCAGCGCGTGCAGGTGATCAAGAAGGATGAGGAGAAGGGCGGCGTGCTGCAGTTCGGCACCGAGGTGGTGAGCGCCGCCGACGGCAGCATCGCCGCGCTGCTGGGTGCCTCGCCGGGCGCCTCGACCGCCGCGCCGATCATGCTCACGGTGCTGGAACGCACTTTCAAGGAAGAGATGCAGACCCCCGAGTGGCAGGCGCGCCTGAAGGAAATCATCCCGTCCTACGGACAGAAGCTGAACGACGACATCGAGCTGACCAACCGCATCCGCGCCTACAGCAGCGAGCGCCTGCAGCTGCTGCACGTACCGGTCGAGGCGGAAGCCAGCGTGGCGGGCGCCGCGCTCTAGCGGTTTGCCCGCGGGCTGCGCCGGCTCAGTCGGCGCGGCCCAGCTCCGCCGCCACTTCGTCGGCCCAGGCCAGCCAGGACTGTTCGCCGAGGATGCCGCGGCGCAGGGTCAGGTAAGGCAGGCGCAGCGCGGCGCGCTGTTCGGCGGGCAGGGCGTGGTAGTCGCGCTCGATGCTCAGCAGGCTGTCCAGGGTCTTGCGGTGCACGGCCACGTGGCGGCTCATCTCCTCGCGCAGATTGTCCAGCGAGGTGTGGGCACCGGCATACAGCTTCACCAGCAGTGCATCGTTGATCTTGTTCGGCTGCACCGGTTCGCCCAGCCAGCGCAACAGTTCGGCATGGCCGGCCGGGGTGAGGCGATAGATCTTCTTGTCCGGGCGGGCCTCCTGCGCCTCCGCCTCGAACTCCAGCCAGCCGGCCTCGTTGAGTTTCTTCAGTTCCAGGTAGACCTGCTGGTGCTTGGCGTTCCAGAAATAGCCGAGGCCATCCTTGAAGCGCTTGAGCAGGTCGTAGCCGCTGCCGGGTTCGCTTTCCAGGAGGATGAGGATGGCGTGCTTGAGCGACATGGACGGGCTTCACCGGCTGGCTGGGAGATGCGCGGCAGTATACGGATTATGCAAAAAGTTGCATGGTCGGTGGGTGCTGTTTAGTATGCAAAAAGTTGCATAACAAGAATAACCCAGGAGACCCCCATGAAACGCACCGGTACCCGCTTGCGCGCGCGTCTGCTCGGCAACGACTACGACGCCATCATCATCGGCTCCGGCATCGGCGGCCTGACCACCGCCGCGCTGCTGGCCAAGCTCGGCAAGCGCGTGTGCGTGCTGGAGCAGCATTACACCGCCGGTGGCTACACCCACAGCTACGAGCGCGAGGGTTACGAGTGGGACGTGGGCGTGCACTACATCGGCGAGGTGCACAAACCCTGGTCGGCGATCCGCCGCATCTTCGATGTGATTAGCGACGGCAAGCTGGAATGGGCGCCGATGGATGCGCGCTATGACCGCATCGTCATCGGCGACCAGACCTACGACTACGTGGCCGGCCGCGAGGAATTCAAGGCCGAGATGAAGCAGCACTTCCCCGGCGAAGCGGCGGCCATTGATCGCTACGTGGAACTGCTCAGCGACGTCAGCGCGCGGGTACCGCGCTTCTTCGCCGGCCAGGCCCTGCCGCGCTCGCTCGGCATGCTCTACGCCAAGCTGCGCCGGCTGTGGCTGCCGGCCTACTTCTTCAAGAGCACCCGCGAAGTGCTCGAAGGCCTGACCCAGAACCAGGAGCTGATCGGCGTGCTCACCGCCCAATGGGGCGACTATGGACTGCCGCCGGCCAAGGCGGCCTTCGTCATGCACGCCATGGTCGCCAAGCACTACATCACCGGCGGCAACTACCCGGTGGGCGGCGCGATCAAGATCTCCGAGACCATCATCCCGACCATCGAGGCGGCCGGCGGCCATGTCTTCACCTATGCCGGGGTCGACAAGATCCTGGTGGAGAACGGCCGCGCCGTGGGCGTGCGCCTGCAGAAGGACGGCCTGGAGATCCGCGCGCCGCAGATCGTCAGCTGCGCCGGCCTAGTGCCGACCTACACCCGCCTGCTCGATGCGCAGGTGGCCAACGAGCATGGCCTGCTGGCGTCGCTGCAGAAGGTCGACCTGTCCGCCGCCACCCTGTGCCTGTACGCCGGCTTCAAGGGCAGCGCCGCCGAACTGGGCCTGCCGAAGACCAACTACTGGGTCTACCCGACCTTCGATCACGATTACAACGTCAGCAGTTTCGAGAGCGGGCAGAACCCGGCGATGCCGCTGATCTACATCAGCTTCCCCTCGGCCAAGGACCCGGCCTGGGATGCCCACTACCCGCACAAGGCCACGGTGGAGATTGTCGCGCCGACCCTGCCGCAGTGGTTCGCCCAGTGGAAGGGCACCACCTGGGGCAAGCGCGGCGCCGAGTACGAGGCGTTCAAGGCTCAGCTCACCGAACATCTGCTGGAAACCCTGTACAAACATCAGCCGCAACTGCGCGGCGCCCTGGACTTCTGCGAGCTGGGCACGCCGCTGTCCACCGAGTGGTACCAGTGGAACGAGCAGGGCGAGATCTACGGCATCGACCACACGGTGCAGCGCTTCGACCAGCACTGGATCCACAGCCAGACGCCGATCAAGGGCCTCTACCTGACCGGTGCCGACACCGTCACCGCCGGGGTCGGCGGCGCGCTGATGGCCGGGGTGATGACGGCGACCCGCATGCTTGGCTGGCGCGGCTACAAGATTGCGAGGTTACTGAAGAACTGGAAGGCGAGCGCGGCGGCAGGCGATAGCCCGGCGCCGGCCGGCCAGGAGGGGTAGTTCCGCGGTAGGGCGATCGGCAGCGCATCAGGAATGGCGCCGCCGGCCGATCCATTTTCGAAGAGCAGGATGCGTGCATCCTTGATCATCTCAATGGCGTGAGCGCTAGACCGTCACATCCACCGCATTACCCAGATTCGGCGGATTGCTCGGCGGAGTGACCTGCGGAATGGCCTGGATCAGGCCGATGGCGCTGGCGGCCTGAATATCCAGGGACTTTCTCAGCAGCATCAGCGAGGCGGTTGCCGAGGCCTGCGCCGCGTTGGCATTGGAAACGGCGCTGGCGATATTGCTCAGGTCCATGGCGGGTTCTCCTGCGGAGATGGCTCTACCGGGTCGACCGGTAGAGCGCGGCGAAGGTTCCGCCACTCAGACCGGCAGGCACACCCCAGTACCGCCCAGCCCGCAATAGCCGCCCGGGTTCTTCGCCAGGTACTGCTGGTGATAGGCCTCGGCGTAGTAGAAGGCCGGCGCGTCGGCGATCTCGGTGGTGATGGGGCCGAGTCCGGCCTTCTCCAGTTCGGCCTGGAACTGCGCCTGGCTGGCTTCGGCGGCGGTGCGCTGGGCGGCATCCAGGCAATAGATGGCCGAGCGGTACTGGGTGCCGATGTCGTTGCCCTGGCGCATGCCCTGGGTCGGGTTGTGCGCTTCCCAGAACACCTTGAGCAGTTGCTCGTAGCTGGTCTGCTGCGGGTCGAACACCACCAGCACCACCTCGGTATGGCCGGTCAGGCCGGAGCAGACTTCCTCGTAGGTCGGGTTCGGCGTATGGCCGCCGGCGTAGCCCACGGCGGTGGTCCACACGCCGGGCTGTTGCCAGAAGCGCCGCTCGACACCCCAGAAGCAACCCATGGCGAATACCGCCTGCTGCAGGCCGGCGGGGAAGGGCGCCTTGAGCGGGTTGCCGTTGACGTAGTGGGCGGCTGGCACCGCCATGCTCTCGACGCGGCCGGGCAGGGCCTGTTCGGCGCTGGGCAGTTCGAGTTTGTGGGCGAGGATTTGCGAACGCAGAACCATGATCTGTTCCTGTGCTGTGACGGACTGGGGATAGCTTACTCCGCTGGGCGGGCGGTTGAAGCCGAGGGATAGACGCGAATCGTGGGGCTGGATTACAGCGCGGGCCTGCCGTTGGTCGGCTGGGCGAAGTTCAGGCGCCGCGGCAGGGATAGCGGCGCAGGCTGCCCACCAGGTCGCGGCCGGGAATCGGCCGGTCGAACAGGTAGCCCTGGCCAACGTCGCACAGCTGGCGGCGCAGGAAGCCGAGCTGGGCGGCGGTCTCGATACCTTCGGCGACCACCTTGAGCTTGAGGTTGTGGGCCATGGCGATCACCGCGGAGGTGATCTCCATGTCGTCCTGGTTCTCGGGGATGTCCTTGATGAAGCTGCGGTCGATCTTGATCACGTCGATCGGGAATTTCTTCAGGTAGCTCAGCGACGAGTAGCCGGTGCCGAAGTCGTCCATCGCCAGGGTCAGGCCCAGGGCCTTGAGGCGTGCCACCTGCTGGCGGGTGGCGTCGTTGCCTTCGAGCAGCAGGCTCTCGGTCAGCTCCACTTCCAGCAGGTGCGCCGGCAGCTGCTCCTCGTCGAGGATGGCGGCGATGGAGCCGACCAGGTCGGGGTCGGTGAACTGCTTGGCCGACAGGTTGATCGCCACCTGGATATCACCCATGCCCAGGGCTGACAGCTCCAGGCTGGCGCGGCAGGCCTGGCGCACCACCCATTTGCCGATGGGGATGATCAGGCCGGTTTCCTCGGCGACGCTGATGAACTGGTCCGGGCTGATCATGCCCTTCTCCGGGTGCTGCCAGCGCAGCAGCGCTTCCAGGCCGAGCAGCTGCCCGCTCTTCAGGCAAAGCTTGGGCTGGTAGTAGACCTCCAGCTCGTTCTGGGTCAGGGCACGACGCAGGTTGTTCTCGACGAACAGCTTGTAGCTGGCCTCGGCATTCAGCGCCTCGGTGAACAGCTGGACCTGGTGCTTGCCGTTGGCCTTGGCCTTGTGCAGGGCCAGGCCGGCGTGCTTCATCAGCACGTGCGGGTCGTCGCCGTGCAGCGGCGCGCAGGCCAGGCCGACCGAGCCGGTGACGCTGATCAGCTGGTTGTCGACGAACAGCGGCTTGTCCAGGGTGGCCAGCAGCTCCTGGGCCAGTTTGAGACCGGCTTCCTGCTCGGCGCCGTCCAGCAGCACGGCGAACTCGTTGCTGGCGAAGCGCGCCAGGCTGGTGTTCTGGCTCAGGCTGTTGCGCAGGCGGCGGGCCAGGTTGGTCAGCAGCTTGTCGCCGGTCTGGTGGCCGAGGCTGTCGTTGATCCGCTTGAAGTTGTCGATGTCCACCAGCAGCAGGCTGAAGGCCTGGCCGTCGTGGCGGGCGAAGCGTTCTTCCAGGCAGCGGATGAAGTAGGGGCGATTACCCAGGCCGGTGAGGTTGTCGCTGTAGGCCAGGCGCTCGATGCGCTGCTGGGCCAGCTTGCTCTGGGTGATGTCTTCGTAGATGCCGATGTAGTGGGTCAGCTCGCCGTCGTCGTTGTACACCTTGGAGATCGACAGCTGGCCCCAGTAAGGCTCGAGGTTCTTGCGCCGGCTGCGGAACTCGCCCTGCCAGCTGTTGCGCTCGGCCAGGCCGGCCTGGGCGTCGAACAGCAAGTCGCCGAGGTTCTCCAGGGCCGGCAGCTGGGAGATGCGCCGGCCCTGGATCTCCTCGGCACCATATTGGGTGATCGAGGTGAAGCTGGGGTTGACGTACTGCACCAGGCCGTCGCGGTCGAACAGCAGGAAGGCGCTGGCGCTCTGCTCCACGGCGCGCTGGAACAGGAACAGGGCGCTGGTGGCGTCGCGGCGCTGCTGGTTGCTCATGACCTGGGCGAACTGGTCGGCCAGTTCGCCGGCGAAGGCGATCTCGTCGGCCTGCCAGGTGCGCGCCGGGCCGATGTGCTCCAGGCACAGCACGCCGACCACCTCGCCGCCGAGGCGGATGCTGGCGTCGAGCATGGCGCTGATGCCCAGGGGCTTGAGGTAGCCTCGGGCCAGCTCGCTGGTGCGCGGGTCGCGCTGGGCGTTGTGCGCGTCGATGGCGCGGCCGCTGTGCAGCGCCTCCAGATAGCGCGGGAACAGGCGGGCGTCGATGGCCGCCGGCATCTCGTGGCCGTCGATGTCGCGGCGGTACATGGCCACCGGCTCCAGGGTCTCGCCGATCAGGTGCCAGAGGCTGGCGCGGGCCACGTCATAGGTCTCGCAGGCGGCCTGGGTGATCAGCTCGGCGGCTTCCTTGAGCGGGTCCAGCGCGCTATAGCGATGCCGCGCCAGGCGCACGATCAGGCTCTGCTGGGCGCGCGAGCGGATCAGGTGCTGCAGGTGCTCTTCCTGGGAGTGCTGGTACAGCTCCAGGGAGGTTCTCAGCTTGTTGTTCTGTTCTTCCAGCTCCTGCATGCGCTGCTCGGCCAGGGTCTCGCCGGCCTCGGCGGTGACCAGCAGGTAGCCACGCAGCAGCAGGCGGCCGCGCTGCTGGAACGACTCGCCGATCTCCAGCAGGTGCAGGGCGCCGTTGGGCGTGTGCAGGCGATAGCGCACCGAATAGTGCGGCGCCTTGCTCAGCTGCAGCTGGATCTCGTCGTGCAACTGGTAGCGCGACTCCGGCTCCATCAGGCTGGCGTAGGGGCAGTCGAGCAGGGCGCAGAGTTCGCCGGCGCTGACGCCGAGTTGGCGTTCGCAGGCGGGATCGAGGAACAGCAGGGTCCAGCTGGGCTCGTTGATACGCTCGAAGCGCAGCATTCCCAGGCGCGAGGGCACTGGCAACTGCGTCACAACCTCGGCCGCCTGACGGCTGGCGGCATCGGGATGGCTTTTCATCGAACGACTGGCTTCCTTATGCTGCCGCTTCAGGGCAGGCTTGGAACCTGTTGGCGCTCCAGTGTGTGGGGCCGCCAGACGAGTTCACAGGTCTGTTACATCAACCAAGTGGGGCAAGGGTGCATCATGCGGCAGGGACTGACAAGAAGACTGAGCGGGTTATTGCTGATGCTGAGCCTGGGCGCGGGTGCCCCGGCGCAGGCCAGCGAAGCCCAGCTGAGCGGTGAGGAGCAGGCGCGTTATCTCGCCGAGCTGAAGCGACTGTATCTGACCAAGGACGAGCGCAAGGCGCTGCTGGCGCATAGCAACGCGCTGCTCGACACCTACGCCCTGCGCGCCGGCTACCAGCTGGGCAAGGCGCCGGCGCAGCGCAGCGACCTGCGCTACCAGCTCAGCGTCGCCGCCCCGGGCGAGCTGCTGGTGCGCCAGGAAACCCGCGCCGAGCAGACCAACAGCCTGGCGGTGAGCAACCAGCGCCTGTCGGTGTTCGGTCTCGACCCCTATATCCATTACGACTGTCCGACCAACGGCATCACCTGCGTGCTGAACAATCCGGCCGACGGCAGCCCGTGGATCACCGTGCTGCGCGATCACCAGGGCGCGGCCGACCTGGCCAAGGCGATCAGCTTCCTGATCCGCAATCTGCAGAAAAACTGATCCGCAGGCTGGTGCAGAAAGCCCCGCTTCGGCGGGGCTTTTCTTTGCGCGATAAAAAGTGGGTAGCCCGGGTGTAATCCGGGGGCAGAGTTGCCTACTTCCCGGATTGCATCCGGGCTACGGCTGAGCAGTGGGCGACGCAAAGAGCCTCGCGTCCACATTTGTACTCCTCCATAAAAAAGCCCCGCCAGGAGGCGGGGCCGAGGAGTGAGGCGTCGATGCCTCCAAAGCACAGCTTGGTTCGTTACAGCAGCAGGGTACGGATGTCGCCCAGCACGTCGCCCAGACGCTTGGTGAAGCGCGCGGCGGCGGCGCCGTTGATCACCCGGTGATCGTAGGACAGCGACAGCGGCAGCATCAGGCGCGGCTGGAAGGCCTTGCCGTCCCATACCGGCTGCATGGTCGCCTTGCTCACCCCGAGGATCGCCACTTCCGGCGCGTTGACGATCGGCGTGAAGCCGGTGCCGCCGATATGGCCGAGGCTGGAGATGGTGAAGCAGGCGCCCTGCATGGCGTCCGGCGAGAGCTTCTTGGTGCGTGCCTTCTCGGCCAGCTCGGCGGCCTCGCCTGCCAGCTGCAGCAGGCTCTTCTGGTCGACGTCGCGGATCACCGGCACCAGCAGGCCGTCCGGAGTGTCAACGGCGAAGCCGATGTGCACGTATTTCTTGCGGATCAGCGCCTTCCCGCTCGGCGCCAACGAACTGTTGAAGTCCGGCAGCTCCTTGAGCAGATGGGCGCAGGCCTTGAGCAGCAGCGGCAGCACGGTCAGCTTGACGCCGGCCTTCTCGGCCACCGCCTTCTGCGCCACGCGGAAGGCTTCCAGCTCGGTGATGTCGGCGCTGTCGAACTGGGTCACGTGCGGCACGTTGAGCCAGCTGCGATGAAGGTTGGCGGCACCGACCTGCATCAGGCGGGTCATCGGCACTTCTTCGATGGCGCCGAACTTGCTGAAGTCCACTTCCGGGATCGGTGGGATGCCGGCACCGCCGGTGGTGCCAGCGGCCGGGGCATCCTTGGCCTTCTGCAGCATGGCCTTGACGTAGTTCTGCACGTCTTCCTTGAGGATGCGGCCTTTCGGGCCGGTACCCGGCACGGCGGCCAGGTCGATGCCGAACTCGCGGGCGGTCATGCGCACGGCCGGGCCGGCGTGGACCTTGCTGCCGTCGCGTACCGGGGCGGCCACTGCAGCGGCGGCCGCAGACAGGGCGGCGATGGCGCCGACTTCGGCGGCCACCGCGGGTGCCGCGCCGGGCGGTGTGCTGTGCACGGGCGGAGCGGCTGCCGGGGCCGGTGCGGCAGCCGGCGCGGCAGCGGGAGCGGCGCCAGCGACCTTGAGCTTGAGAATCAGATCGCCGGTGCCGACCTCGGCGTCCAGCTTGACCTGCACGGACTCCACCACGCCGGCGGCCGGCGAGGGGATCTCCATGCTGGCCTTGTCCGACTCCAGGGTGATCAGCGACTGGTCGGCGGCGATAGTGTCGCCGGCCTTGACCAGCACCTCGATGACCTTGACCTTGCCGGTGGTGCCGATGTCCGGCACGTGGACATCCTGCACGCTCTCGGCAGCCGGAGCGGCACTCGGTTGCGGCGCGGCGACGCTGGGCGCCTCGGCCTCGTCGACGGCCTGGGTCGGTTTGCTCGGTGCGGGGGCGGCAGCCGGCTCGGATTTCGGTTCGGCGGCCGGGGCTGCGCCCTCGACCTCCAGTTCCAGCAGCTCGTCGCCGGTCTTCAGTTTGTCGCCCAGCTTGACCTTCAGGCTCTTGATCACCCCGGCCCTGGGCGCGGGGATTTCCATGCTGGCCTTGTCCGACTCCAGGGTCAGCAGGCTCTGCTCGGCCTCGATGCGATCACCGACCTTGACCAGCAGTTCGATCACTTCACCTTCGCCGCTGCCGATATCGGGTACGCGAATCAACTCGCTCACAGTGCGTCTCCTCAGCAGTCCAGGGGGTTGGCTTTTTCGGGGTCGATGCCGAACTTGGCGATGGCATCGGCCAGCACCTTGGCTTCGATCTCGCCACGGTCGACCAGCGCTTCCAGCGCGGCCAGGACCACCCAGTAACGGTCCACCTCGAAGAAGTGGCGCAGTTTCTTTCGGCTGTCGCTGCGGCCGAAGCCGTCGGTGCCGAGCACCTTGTACTCCTTGCTGGGCACCCACTGGCGCACCTGCTCGGCGAACAGCTTCATGTAGTCGGTGGAGGCCACCACCGGGCCCTTGCGCCCGGTGAGGCATTCCTGGATGAACGCCTGCTTGGGCTTCTGCCCGGGGTGCAGGCGGTTCCAGCGCTCCACGGCCAGGCCGTCGCGGCGCAGTTCGTTGAAGCTGGTGACGCTCCACACGTCCGAGCCGATGTTGAACTCGTCACGCAGGATCTTCGCCGCCTCGCGCACTTCGCGCAGGATGGTGCCGGAGCCCAGCAGCTGCACGTGGTGGGCGGCTTCCTTCTTGTCTTCCTCGAGCAGGTACATGCCCTTGATGATGCCGTCCTCGGTGCCGGCCGGCAGGGCCGGTTGCTGGTAGGACTCGTTCATCACGGTGATGTAGTAGAAGACGTTCTGCTGCTGCTCGATCATCTCCTTGATGCCGTGGCGGATGATTACTGCCAGCTCGTAGCCGTAGGTCGGGTCGTAGGTGCGGCAGTTGGGGATGGTCGCGGCCATGATGTGGCTGTGGCCGTCCTCGTGCTGCAGGCCCTCGCCGTTCAGCGTGGTACGGCCGGCAGTGCCGCCGATCAGGAAGCCGCGGGCGCGGCTGTCGCCGGCGGCCCAGGCCAGGTCGCCGATGCGCTGGAAGCCGAACATCGAGTAGAAGATGTAGAACGGCAGCATCGGCTGATTGTGCGTGGAGTACGAGGTGCCGGCGGCGATCCAGCTGGACATGGCGCCGGCCTCGTTGATGCCTTCCTCAAGGATCTGGCCCTTCTTGTCCTCGCGGTAGAACATCACCTGGTCCTTGTCGACCGGCTCGTAGAGCTGGCCGACCGAGGAATAGATGCCGAGCTGGCGGAACATGCCTTCCATGCCGAAGGTGCGTGCCTCGTCCGGCACGATGGGCACGATGCGCGCGCCCAGGTCCTTGTCCTTGACCAGCTGCGAAAGGATGCGCACGAAGGCCATGGTGGTGGATATGTCGCGGTCGCCGGTGCCGTCGAGGATGGCCTTGAGGGTCTCCAGCGGCGGGGTCGGGATGCTGAAGCTCTGGGTGCGGCGCTGCGGCACGAAACCGCCGAGCTTGGCGCGGCGTTCGTGCAGGTATTTGGCCTCTGAGCTGCCCGGCTCGGCCTTGACGAAGGGCAGGCTCTCCAGCTCGTCGTCCTTGACCGGGATGTCGAAGCGGTCGCGGAATTTCTTCAGGCTGTCGATATCGACTTTCTTGGTGTTGTGCGCGGTGTTCTTCGCCTCGCCCGCACCGGTGCCGTAGCCCTTGATGGTCTTGGCCAGGACCACGGTCGGCTGGCCCTGATGGTTCACCGCCTGGTGGTAGGCCGCGTACATCTTGTACGGGTCGTGGCCGCCGCGGTTGAGGTTCCAGATCTCCTGGTCGGAGAGGTCCTTGACCATCTCCTTCAGCTCCGGCGTGTTGAAGAAGTGTTCACGCACGTAGGCCCCGTCCTTGGCCTTGTAGTTCTGGTACTCGCCGTCGATTACCTCGTCCATGCGGCGCTGCAGGATGCCATCGACGTCCTTGGCCAGCAGCGGGTCCCAGAAGCGGCCCCAGATGACCTTGTTGACGTTCCATTCGGCGCCGCGGAACACGCCTTCCAGTTCCTGGATGATCTTGCCGTTGCCGCGCACCGGGCCGTCGAGGCGCTGCAGGTTGCAGTTGATCACGAAGATCAGGTTGTCCAGCTTCTCGCGGCCGGCCAGGGAGATCGCGCCGAGGGACTCCGGCTCGTCGCACTCGCCGTCGCCCATGAAGCACCAGACTTTCTGCTTGCCGGCGGGGATGTAGCCGCGGCTCTCCAGGTACTTCATGAAGCGCGCCTGGTAGATCGCCTGGATCGGGCCGAGGCCCATGGATACGGTGGGGAACTGCCAGAAGTCCGGCATCAGCCAGGGGTGCGGGTAGGAGGACAGGCCCTTGCCATCCACCTCCTGGCGGAAGTTGTTCATCTGGTCTTCGCTGATGCGCCCTTCGAGGAAGGCGCGGGCATAGATCCCGGGGGAGGCGTGGCCCTGATAGAAGATCAGGTCGCCGCCGTGTTCTTCGGTCGGTGCCTGGAAGAAGTAGTTGAAGCCGATGTCGTACAGGGTCGCCGAGGAGGCGAAGCTGGAGATGTGACCGCCCAGGTCCGGGTCCTGCAGGTTGGTGCGCATCACCATGGCCAGCGCGTTCCAGCGCACCAGCGAGCGGATGCGGCGCTCCATGAACAGGTCGCCCGGCATGCGTGCCTCGTGGCCGACCGGGATGCTGTTGCGGTAAGGCGTGGTGATCGCATAGGGCAGCTGGGTACCGCTGCGGGTGGCCAGCTCGCCCATGCGGGTCAGCAGGTAGTGGGCGCGGTCTTCACCTTCTTTGTCGAGGACGGACTCGAGGGCATCCAGCCATTCCTGGGTTTCGACGGGATCGAGGTCTTGCATGGCTTGCTCCAGGGCGGAAAGGCTTCCAGAATCGGAGGCCTGGGCTCGTGCACGCTTTTTGGGCGGGCTACGGGAAGTCGTTATCGACCAGGGTGTTCATGGTCGTTTTTGTAGTTTTACTACATTTCGATGGCGCCTGTGGAGTCCGGGACACATTCTTTAGTAGTAAAACTACAGTTTCAGGAAGGGCAGTAGCGCCTGGGATAGATCGGGTCTGACTGCCCGTCCCCAAGGATAGACCATGAGTTTGCCGCCACTGGCCGCCCTGCCGACCGCCCTGTTGCTCCTCGCCGAACGCGCTGCCGCGCTGCTGCCTTCCGACTGGTCGGGCGAGCGCGCGGAGGCGCTGCGGCGGGTCTGCGCGCTCAGCGACTTCGTCCATGAGCAGGCCGTGCGCGCCCCCGAGCTGCTGGCCGAGTTGGGCGCCAGCGGCGAGCTGGAGCGGCGCCTGCAGGGTGGCGAGCTGCGCGGCCAGCTGCAGGCCGCGCTGGCCGACTGCGCCGACGAGGACGAGCTGGGCCGGCGCCTGCGGCGCTTCCGCAACCGCCAGCAGGTGCGCATCATCTGGCGCGACCTGACCCGCCAGGCCGACCTGGCCGAGACCTGCCGCGATCTCTCCGACCTGGCCGATGCCAGCATCGATGGCGCCTACGAGTGGCTGTTCCCGCGCCACTGCGAGCAGTTCGGCACGCCGATCGGTCGGCGCTCCGGCCAGGTGCAGCACATGGTCATCCTCGGCATGGGCAAGCTCGGCGCCCACGAACTCAACCTGTCCTCGGACATCGACCTGATCTTCGGCTACCCGGAAGGCGGTGAGACCGAGGGGGTGAAGCGCTCGCTGGACAACCAGGAGTTCTTTATCCGCCTGGGGCAGAGACTCATAAAGGCGCTGGATGCCATTACCGTCGAAGGCTTCGTGTTCCGCGTCGATATGCGCCTGCGCCCGTATGGCTCGGCCGGCGCGCTGGTGCTCAGCTTCAATGCCTTGGAGCAGTACTACCAGGACCAGGGTCGCGACTGGGAACGCTACGCCATGATCAAGGCGCGGGTGGTCGGTGGTGACCAGGCCGCCGGCAAGCAGCTGCTGGAGATGCTGCGGCCCTTCGTCTACCGCCGCTATCTGGACTTCTCGGCCATCGAGGCGCTGCGTTCCATGAAGCAGCTGATCCAGCAGGAAGTGCGGCGCAAGGGCATGAGCGACAACGTCAAGCTCGGCTCCGGCGGCATCCGCGAGGTCGAGTTCATCGCCCAGGCCTTCCAGCTGATCCACGGCGGCCGCGACCTCAGCCTGCAGCAGCGGCCGCTGCTCAAGGTGCTGGCGACCCTGGAGGGGCAGGGCTACCTGCCGCCGCCGATCATCGCCGAGATGAAGGAAGGCTACGAATTCCTGCGTTATACCGAGCATGCCCTGCAGGCCATCGGCGACCGCCAGACGCAGATGCTGCCGGACAACGACATCGATCGCGCGCGGGTGGCCTGCATCATGGGCTGCGACTCCTGGGCGCAGTTCCTGGAGTGCCTGGCGCAGTGGCGCGGGCGCATCGAGTGGCACTTCCGCCAGGTCATCGCCGACCCGGACGAGGACGAGGGTGGCGAGGCCGAGACCTGCGTCGGTGGCGAGTGGCTGCCGCTGTGGGAGGAGGCGCTGGACGAGGAAATGGCCGGCCGCCAGCTGGCCGAGGCCGGCTTCAGCGAACCCGCCGCCGCGCTCAAGCGGCTGATCGACCTGCGCGGCGGCAGCCAGGTGCGCACCATGCAGCGCCTCGGTCGCGAGCGCCTGGATGCCTTCATTCCGCGCCTGCTGGCGCAGACCGTCGAGCACGCCAATCCGGACCTGGTGCTGGAGCGCGTGCTGCCGCTGATCGAGGCGGTGGCGCGGCGTTCCGCCTACCTGGTGCTGCTCACCGAGAACCCCCTGGCGCTCAAGCGCCTGCTGACCCTGTGCGCGGCCAGCCCGTGGATCGCCGAGCAGATCACCCGCTTCCCGCTGCTGCTCGACGAACTGCTCAACGAGGGCCGCCTGTTCAAGCCGCCGCTGGCGCCGGAGCTGGCCGCCGAGCTGCGCGAGCGCCTGACGCGGATTCCCGAGGACGACCTGGAGCAGCAGATGGAGGCCCTGCGCCACTTCAAGCTGGCCCACGGCCTGCGCGTGGCCGCCTCGGAAATCGCCGGCACCCTGCCGCTGATGAAGGTCAGCGACTACCTGACCTGGCTGGCCGAGGCGATCCTCGACCAGGTGCTGGCCCTGGCCTGGCGCCAGACCGTGGCCAAGTACGGCAATCCGCGCCGCGCCGACGGCAGCCTATGCGATCCGGACTTCATCATCGTCGGCTACGGCAAGGTCGGCGGCCTGGAGTTCGGCCACGGCTCGGACCTGGACCTGGTGTTCATCCATGACGGCGATTCCCAGGCCGAGACCGACGGCGCCAAGCCCATCGACGGCGCGCAGTTCTTCGCCCGCCTGGGCCAGCGCATCATTCACCTGCTGACCACCCAGACCACTTCCGGCCAGCTGTATGACGTCGACATGCGCCTGCGCCCCTCGGGGGCGGCGGGCCTGCTGGTCAGTTCCCTCGGCGCCTTCCAGCGCTACCAGGAAAACGAGGCCTGGACCTGGGAGCACCAGGCGCTGGTGCGCGCCCGCGTGCTGGTCGGCTGCGCGCGGGTCGGGGCGGCCTTCGAGCGGGTGCGTGCCGAGGTGCTCGGCCGCGAGCGCGACCTGCCCAAGCTGCAGGCCGAAGTCAGCGAGATGCGCGCCAAGATGCGCGACAACCTGGGCACTCGGGAGACCGCCGCCGGCACCGCGCAAAATGCCTTCGACGCCGCGTCTTCCTTCGATCTGAAGCAGGACGCCGGTGGTATCGTCGATATCGAATTTATGGTGCAATACGCGGCCCTGGCGTGGTCGCGGCAGCACCCCGAGCTGCATCGCTACACCGATAACATCCGCATTCTCGATGGCCTGCGCGACGTGGGATTGATGCCCGCCGCAGACGTCGAACTGTTGCAGGAGGCCTATAAGGCCTACCGCTCCGCCGCCCACCGGCAGGCGTTGCAGAAACAGCCGGGCAAGGTCGGCGGCGACCAGTTTGCCGCCGAACGTCGCAGCGTGATGCGCCTGTGGCGCGAGCTGGGCCTGAGCTGACCGACGATTTGAACGAGACGAACACTGAGGAGTGGCAACGATGTCGATGGCCGACCGCGATGGCGTGATCTGGTATGACGGCGAACTGGTGCAGTGGCGCGAAGCGACCACCCACGTGCTGACCCACACCCTGCACTACGGCATGGGCGTGTTCGAGGGCGTACGCGCCTACAATACCCCGCAGGGCACCGCCATCTTCCGCCTGCAGGCGCACACCGACCGCCTGTTCGACTCGGCCCATATCATGGGCATGAAGATCCCCTTCACCAAGGAGGAGATCAACGAGGCCACCCGCGCCGCCGTGCGCGAGAACAACCTGGAAACCGCCTATATCCGCCCGATGGTGTTCTACGGAAGCGAGGCCATGGGCCTGCGCGCCACCGGCCTGAAGGTGCACGTGATAGTCGGTGCCTGGCACTGGGGCGCCTACATGGGCGACGAGGCGCTGCAGAAGGGCATCAAGGTGCGCACCAGCTCCTTCACCCGCCACCACGTCAACATCTCCATGACCCGCGCCAAGGCCAACGGCAACTACATCAACTCGATGCTGGCCCTGCAGGAAGCCATCTCCGGCGGCGCCGACGAGGCCATGCTGCTGGACACCGAGGGCTACGTGGCCGAGGGTTCGGGCGAGAACATCTTCCTGGTCAAGAACGGCGTGGTGTATACCCCGGAAGTGACCTCGTGCCTGAACGGCATCACCCGCGCCACCGTCCTCACCCTGGCCAAGGAGCTGGGCATCGAGGTGGTGGAGAAGCGCATCACCCGCGACGAGGTGTACATCGCCGACGAGGCCTTCTTCACCGGCACCGCCGCGGAAGTCACGCCGATTCGCGAAGTGGATGGCCGCCAGATCGGCATCGGCAGCCGCGGCCCGGTGACCGAGAAGCTGCAGAAGGCCTACTTCGACCTGGTCACCGGCCAGACCAGCGCCCATGCCGAGTGGCGCACACTGGTCAAGTAAGGCCGGTCGCAGGCATTGAAAGATCGTGACCAAAACCTTATCTATTGGTCACGATTGCCCCGTTCCGAGCTGCCTTGGTTCGTTCGGGGCATACGAAAAGAGATAACAGGGCAGTGACTGGGGAGGCGAGAGCCTCCCTGCTCATTTCCGGAGTCGTGATGAGAATACTGATCGTGGGCCCCAGCTGGGTCGGTGACATGGTGATGGCGCAGACCCTGTTCGTCTGCCTCAAGCAGCGCCATCCCGACTGCGAGATCGACGTGCTGGCGCCCGAGTGGAGCCGGCCGATCCTCGAGCGCATGCCCGAAGTGCGCGCGGCGCTGAGCTTCCCGCTCGGCCACGGTGTGCTGGATATCGCCACCCGCCGCAAGATCGGCAAGTCCCTGGCCGGCCAGTACGACCAGGCGATCCTGCTGCCCAACTCGCTCAAGTCCGCCCTGGTACCCTTCTTCGCCGATATCCCGCTGCGCACCGGCTGGAAGGGCGAGATGCGCTACGGCCTGCTCAACGACATCCGCAAGCTGAATAAAGAACGCCTGCCGCTGATGATCGAGCGTTTCATGGCGCTGGCCTATGAGGACGGTGCGGAGCTGCCCAAGCCCTACCCGCAGCCGCGCCTGGCGATCGACGAAGCCAGTCGCGCCGCTGCCCTGGCCAAGTTCGGCCTGGGCCTGGACCGCCCGGTGCTGGCGCTGTGCCCCGGCGCCGAGTTCGGCGAGGCCAAGCGCTGGCCGGTGGAGCACTACGCCAAGGTCGCCGAGATCAAGATTCGCGCCGGCTGGCAGGTGTGGCTGTTCGGCTCGAAGAACGATCATCCCGGCTGCGAGGACATCCGCAATCGCCTGATTCCCGGCCTGCGCGAGGAGGCGGTCAATCTGGCCGGCGAGACCTCGCTGGCCGAGGCCATCGACCTGATGTCGGCCGCCGGCGCCGTGGTGTCCAACGACTCCGGCCTGATGCACGTGGCCGCCGCGCTCAACCGCCCGCTGGTGGCGGTGTACGGCTCCACCTCGCCGCAGTTCACCCCGCCGCTGGCGGATCAGGTGGAGATCGTGCGCCTGGGCCTGGACTGCAGTCCGTGTTTCGAGCGCACCTGCCGCTTCGGCCACTACAACTGCCTGCGCGAGCTCAAGCCGCGCCCGGTGCTCGAGGCGTTGGATCGCCTGGTCGCCGATCCGGTCGAGGTGCAATAGCTTGCGGGTACTGCTGATCAAGACGTCCTCGCTCGGCGATGTGATTCACACCCTGCCGGCGCTGACCGACGCGGCGCGGGCGATTCCCGGCATCCAGTTCGACTGGGTGGTGGAGGAGGGCTTCGCCGAGATCCCGGCCTGGCACCCGGCCGTGGCCCAGGTGATCCCGGTGGCCATCCGCCGCTGGCGCAAGCACCTGCTGCAGACCTGGAAGAGCGGCGAATGGAAACGCTTCAAGCAGCGCCTGGGCGAGGTCGACTACGACCTGGTGATCGATGCCCAGGGCCTGTTCAAGAGCGCCTTCCTGACCCGCTACGCCAAGGCCCCGGTGGCCGGCCTGGATCGTGACTCGGCGCGCGAGCCGATCGCCTGTCGCTTCTATGACCGCCTGTACGCGGTGGCCAAGGAGCAGCACGCGCTGGAACGCACCCGCCAGCTGTTCGCCCAGGCCCTGGGCTACGAGCTGCCGCAGCAGATCGGCGACTACGGCCTGGATCGCGCCGCCATGGCCGATGCCTCGGCGCAGCCCTACCTGCTGTTCCTGCATGGCACCACCTGGGCCAGCAAGCACTGGCCGGAGGCCGACTGGCGCGCCCTCGCCGAGCGCATGGCCGCGCAGGGTTGGGCGATTCGCCTGCCCTGGGGCAACGAGGTGGAGCGCGAGCGGGCCCAGCGCATCGTCGCCGGCATCGACAACGCCGCCGTGCTGCCCAAGCTGAACCTGGCGGGCGTGGCCAAGGTGATCGCCGGCGCTACCGCCTGCGTCGCCGTGGACACCGGCCTCGGCCACCTGGCCGCGGCGCTGGATGTGCCGAGCATCTCCCTGTACGGCCCTACCCTGCCGGGCAAGGTCGGCGCCTATGGCCGCGGCCAAGTGCACCTGTGCGCCACCGGCCCGGATGCGGGCCTGGGCGACCGGCGCAAGCCATGCTTCGACGGGCTCGACGCCCAGCGCGTGGGCGATGCGCTGAACGCCATGCTGCTGGCGCAGCAGGAGGCGGTGTGATGCAGCTGGCCTTCGTGCTCTACAAGTACTTCCCATTTGGGGGATTACAACGCGACTTTATGCGCATCGCCCTGGAGTGCCAGGCGCGTGGTCACGCCATCCGCGTCTATACGCCGATCTGGGAGGGTGAGGTACCCGCCGGTTTCGATGTGCGGGTGGCGCCGATCAAGGCGCTGTTCAATCACCATCGCAACGAGAAGTTCAGCGCCTGGCTGGCCGCCGACCTGGCGCGCGCGCCGGTGGACCGGGTGGTGGGCTTCAACAAGATGCCCGGCCTCGACGTGTACTACGCCGCCGACGGTTGCTACGAAGACAAGGCGCAGACCCTGCGCGCGCCGATCTACAAGCGCTGGGGTCGCTACAAGCACTTCGCCGACTACGAGCGGGCGGTGTTCGCCCCCGAGTCGAAGACCGAGATCCTGATGATCTCCGAGGTGCAGCAGCCGCTGTTCATCAAGCACTACCGAACCCCGGAGGCGCGCTTCCATCTGCTGCCACCGGGCATCGCCCAGGACCGCCGCGCGCCGGCCAATGCCGCCGAGATTCGCGCCGAGTTTCGCCGCGAGTTCAAGCTGGCCGACGACGACCTGCTGCTGGTGCAGATCGGTTCCGGCTTCAAGACTAAGGGCCTGGACCGCAGCCTCAAGGCGTTGGCCGCCTTGCCGCGCGAGCTGAAGCAGCGCACGCGGCTGATCGCCATCGGCCAGGACGACCCCAAGCCCTTCCTGCTGCAGGTCAAGGCGCTGGGCCTCTCCGACCAGGTGCAGATCCTCAAGGGGCGCAGCGACATTCCGCGCTTCCTGCTCGGTGCCGACCTGCTGGTCCACCCGGCCTACAACGAGAACACCGGCACCGTGCTGCTGGAGGCAGTGGTCTCCGGTTTGCCGGTGCTGGTCAGCGAGGTCTGCGGCTACGCCCATTACATCGCCGAGGCCGATGCCGGGCTCGTGGTGCCTGCGCCTTTCCAACAGGACACCTTCAACCGCCTGCTGGCCGAGATGCTCGGTGATGACGCGGCGCGCGCCAAGTGGGGCGCCAACGGCCTGGCCTTCGCCGCCAGCGCCGACCTGTATTCCATGCCGCAGCGCGCGGCCGATGTGATTCTGGCGGAGCGCGCATGAAGCTGATCCTTGCCGAACCCTTCCAGTCGCTGTGGGCCGGACGCGATGCCTTCGCCGCCGTGGAGGCCTTGCAGGGCAAGGTCTACCGCGAGCTGGAAGGACGCCGCACCCTGCGTACCGAGGTCGACGGGCGCGGCTATTTCGTCAAGATCCACCGCGGCATCGGCTGGGGCGAGATCGTCAAGAACCTGCTCACCGCCAAGCTGCCGGTGCTCGGCGCCGGCCAGGAGTGGGCGGCGATCCAGCGCCTCACCGAGGTCGGCGTGCCGACCATGACCGCCGTGGCCTACGGCGAGCGCGGCAGCAACCCGGCGGCGCAGCATTCCTTCATCGTCACCGAGGAACTGGCGCCGACCACCGATCTGGAGCAGCTGACCCTGAACTGGGTGCAGCAGCCGCCCGAGCCGCGCCTCAAGCGCGCGCTGATCGCCGAGGTGGCGAAGATGACCGGCAGCATGCACCGCGCCGGGGTCAACCACCGCGACTGCTACATCTGCCACTTCCTGCTGCACACCGACAAGCCGGTGAGCGCGGACGACTTCCGCCTGTCGCTGATCGACCTGCATCGCGCCCAGGTGCGCAGCGCCACGCCGACCCGCTGGCGCAACAAGGACCTGGCCGGCCTGTATTTCTCCGCCCTGAATATCGGCCTGACCCGCCGCGACAAGTTGCGTTTCCTCAAGGCCTACTTCCAGCGCCCACTGCGCGACATCCTGCGCGACGAGGCGGCGCTGCTGGCCTGGCTGGAGCGCAAGGCGGACCGTCTGCTGGCGCGCTACGCCCGCAAATACGCGCCGGGGGCCCAGGGATGAGCGAATGGCGGCTGAATGCCGAACTGCCCGCGCCACTGGCGGCCGAGCTGGCCAGCCTGGAGCGAGTGTTTGCCCTGGAGGGCAAGCGCCTGACCCGCGATCCGCTGTCGGAAGTGATCCTGATCGAGCGCGACGGCGTGCGTTACTACGTCAAGCGCTACTGGGGCGCCGGCAAGGGCCTGCGCCGCTACCTAGGCCGGCCGCGGGTCAAGGCCGAGTGGCAGAACCTCAAGCACTTCGCCAGGTGGGGCATTCCCACCGCGCCCATCGTTGCCTACGGCCTAGAGCGCAAGGGCGGCGCCTTCCTGCGCGGCGCGCTGATCACCCGCGAGCTGGAAAATACTCAGGACATGGCGCTGCTGGCCAAGCGCCGCGACGAGCGTCTGCGCGATCCGCAGTGGGTGGACGGCGTCAGCCGCCAGCTGGCGATGGCGACCCGGGCGCTGCATGACCACCACTTCGCCCACAACGACCTGAAGTGGCGCAACCTGCTGGTCAACGACCGAGCCGAGCTGTTCTTCATCGATTGCCCGACCGGCACCTTCTGGTGGGGGCCGTTCCTGCGCTACCGCATCGTCAAGGACCTGGCCTGCCTGGACAAGGTCGCCAGCCAGGTGCTGTCGCGCAGCCAGCGCCTGCGGTTCTTCCTGCAGTACCGCGGCCGCGAGCGCCTGAGCGCAGGGGACAAGCGGCGGGTGAGAGAGATAGTGAAATTCTTCGAGGGCAGGGAATGAGCGACTTTATCGCCGCCGAGGATCGCGCGATCCTCGAACGCCACGGACTGGCCGATTTTGATGCGCTGTGGGCGCTCAAGCTGGAGGCGGTGGACGAACCCAACACCGAGCGCGGTGGCTGGAGCAGCGTCTATCGCCTGGACCTGGGCGAGGCGGCCTACTACCTCAAACGGCAGAGCAATCACCTGACCCGCAGCCTGGCCCGCCCCTTCGGCGAGCCGACCTTCGCCCGCGAGTTTCGCAATATCCAGCGCTACAGCGACCTGGGCATTCCCGCCCTGCAGGCGGCCTTCTTTGGCGAGCGCCGCTTGCCCGGCGAGCGCCGCGCGATCCTGCTGACCCGAGCCCTGGATGGCTGGCAGGATCTCGAGCACTGGCTGCAGCGCTGGCAGCAGCTGTCCGCGGCCCAGCGCGGCGCCATCCTGCAGGCCTGTGGCGAGCTGGCCGGGCGCCTGCATGATGCCGGGCAGGTGCACGGCTGCTTCTATCCCAAGCACATTTTCCTGCGCGAGCAGGGCGCCGGCTTCGCCGCACAGTTGATCGACCTGGAGAAGACCAGCCCGCTGTTGTTCGGCCGTCGCGACCGGATCAAGGACCTGGAGCCGCTGCTGCGCCGCGCCAGCGCCTGGAGCGAGGCCGAGGTGCGTCAGCTGCTGACGGCCTACCTAGGCAGCGAGGCTGAGGTCGAGCGCTGGAGCCAGCACCTCGGCGCGCGCCGGCGGCACAAGGAAACGCGCTGATGCACCTGGCCGAGCTGGCGTCGTCCGGGCGCGCCCCGGTTCTGCCGCTGGCGCTGCAGCTGGCCGGCGAGGAACTGGTCGTCGAGCGCCTGTTGCGGGTGTTGCCGGGGCAGCGCTATGTCGGTCTGGCCCGCTGGCGCGGTCGCGCCGTGCTGGCCAAGTTGCTGGTGGGTGGCAAGGCCGAGCGTCACTTCCAGCGTGAACTGGCCGGCGCGCGCCTGCTCGCCGAGCAGGGCCTGACCACGCCGCAGCTGCTGGCGGAAGGCTTTGCTGCGGAGCAGGGCGGCTGGCTGCTGTTCGACTACCTGGACGGCGCCGAGAGCCTTTGGGATGCCTGGCGCGCGGTGGAGCGCGAGCCGCTGCTGTCCGACGCTCAGCAAAGCGTGCTCGGCGAGGCGCTGACCGCGATCGGACAACTGCATGCCAAGGGGCTATGGCAGTCGGATCTGCACCTGGACAACCTGTTGCGCCAGCAGGGGCGGCTGTATCTGATCGATGGCGGCGGTGTGCAGGCCGGAGCGGCCGGCCAGCCGCTGTCGCGCGCTCGCGTGCTGGCCAACCTCGGGGTGTTCTTCGCCCAGCTGCCGGCGGAGCTGGAGCCCTTCACCGAAGAACTGCTAGTGCACTACCTGCTGGTCAATGCCGAGCACGCCCTGCCGCTGGAGGCATTGCTTGGCGAGGTGGCCAAGGTGCGCCAGTGGCGCCTGCGCGACTACCTGAAGAAGGTCGCCCGCGACTGCAGCCTGTTCGCCGCGCAGATCGGTGCCTTCGGCTTGCGCGTGGTCCGGCGTGAGCGGGCCGAGCAGTTGCAGGGCCTGCTGGCTGACCCGGATGCGGCAATCGCCCGAGGGCAGGCGTTGAAGAACGGCGGTAGCGCCACGGTGGCGCTGGTGCAAAGCGAGAGCGGGCCGCTGGTGATCAAGCGCTACAACATCAAGAACTGGCGGCACTGGCTCAAGCGCTTCTGGCGGCCCAGCCGCGCCTGGCACAGCTGGGTCGAGGGCAATCGTCTGGAGCTGCTGGGCATCGCCACGCCGCGTCCGCTGGCGGTGCTCGAGCGGCGCTGGTGCTGGTTGCGTGCCCAGGCGTTCCTGGTGACCGAGCATTGCGCGGGCGAAGACCTGCTCACGCGCTTCGCCGCTCATGTCGACGGCGTGCCGCCGGAGGCCGAGCTGCAGGCCCTCGACCGGCTGTTCGCCGCGCTGCTGCGCGAGCGCATCAGTCATGGCGACCTCAAGGGCACCAACCTGTTCTGGGACGACGGGTGCTGGAGCCTGATCGACCTGGATGCCATGCAGCAGCACCACGGCCAGGCCGGTTTCGCCCGTGCCTATGCCCGCGACCGTGCGCGTTTCCTGCGCAATTGGCCGCAGGATTCGGCCCTGTACCGCCTGCTCGACCAGCGCCTGCCGCGGCTCTAGAGGCCTCGGCGGGTGGACCGCGTGGTCAGCTTCCCGGCGGAATACCCTAGGCCGGGTGCAGCGGCTATAATCCCCGGCTTTGTTTGGGCGAGCGCATGCTCGCCTTCCACCCTTCCGTGGCGGCTCGTCCGCCCGCAGCTGCAAGAGGCTTTCCCGTGGCATTGACCATTCTCGGCCTGTCCGGCGCGCTCAGCCATGACCCGTCCGCCGCTCTGTACATCGACGGCAAGTTGATCGCGGCGGTCGAGGAAGAGCGCTTCGTGCGCGACAAGCATGCGAAGAATCGCATGCCCTACGAGTCCGCCAAGTTCTGCCTGGAACAGGCCGGGATCAAGCCTGCCGACGTCGACGTGGTGGCCATTCCCTTCGCCCCCATCAGTTTGTTCGGCAAGGCCCGCTGGCACTACGCCAAGCGCTACTGGTACGCGCCGGACCGCTCGCTCGACGCGATCCTGATGGGCAACCGCCGCTACAAGCGCTACCACAAGAAGATTCAGTGGTGCCTGGAGCAGCTGGGCTTCGACCTGAAGAAGGTCAAGATCGAGCCGGTCGAGCATCACCTGGCCCACGCCGCCAGCGCCTACCATTGCTCGGGCTTCAAGGAAAAGACCGCGATCCTCGGCATCGACGGCAAGGGTGAGTACGCCACCACCTTCTTCGGCTACGGCGAGAACGGCAAGATCCACAAGATCAAGGAATTCTACGATCCTGATTCGCTCGGCGGCCTGTACGGCGCAATCACCGAATTCCTCGGCTTCGAGATGCTCGACGGCGAGTTCAAGGTGATGGGCATGGCGCCCTACGGCGACGCGGCCAAGTACGACTTCTCGCGCCTGGCCAAGTTCGAGAATGGCGAGCTGACCATCAACACCGATTACGCCAACGTCATCGGCTTCCGTCGCTACAAGGAAAACGGCAAGGGCTACTACTTCTCGCCCAAGCTGATCGAGTGGCTGGGGCCGAAGCGTCAGGGCGACATCGCCGACGATCCGTACATCCACTACGCCGCCAGCATGCAGGCGCTGTTCGAGAAGCTGGCGCTGGAGATGATGGAGTACTACCTCGGCGACATCCTCAAGGAAACCGGCAAGATCGCCTTCGCCGGTGGCTGCGCGCTGAACGTCAAGCTGAACCAGAAAATCATCGCCCGCGACGACGTGAAGGAGCTGTTCGTGCAGCCGGCCTCCGGCGACGCCGGCACCTCGGTGGGCGCCGCCGCCTACGTCTCGCACCAGCGCGGCGTGCCGGTGGAGAAGATGGAGCACGTCTACCTCGGCCCGTCCTACTCCAACGAGGACGTGATCGCCGCCTGCGCCCGCCATCCGAACAAGCCGGTGTTCAAGCAGATCGACAACGTCGAACAGCGCATCGCCAAGATCATGGTCGACGCCAACCCGGTGGCCTGGTTCCAGGGCCGCATGGAATTCGGTCCGCGCGCCCTCGGCGGCCGTTCGATCATCGGCTGCCCGAGCGTGCCGGGCGTGGCCGACCGGATCAACGAACAGATCAAGTTCCGCGAGCGCTGGAGACCCTTCTGCCCGTCGATGCTCGACACCGTTGCCGCGCAGATGCTCAAGGTCGACCATCCGAGCCCGTTCATGACCTTCACCTTCGAGGTCAACGACGAGTGGAAGAACCGCGTCGGCGAGGTGGTGCACGAGGACGGTACCTCGCGCGCCCAGGTGCTGGAGCGCCAGTACAACCCGCGCTGGTACGACCTGATGCTGGAACTGGAGAAGCTCACGGGCAACGGCGTGTCGCTGAATACCTCGCTCAACCGTCGTGGCGAGCCGATGATCTGCTCGCCGACCGACGCGCTGAACATGTTCTACGGATCCGACCTGCAGTACCTGATCATGCAGGACATCCTGGTGGTCAAGGATGGCAAGGACTGGTATGACAGCATCTGAGGTCGCTGGCCTTCGCGTGGCTGAGCGAGTTAGCGCTGGGCTAGGCGAGGGACGCCGAGGAAGCGGAGTTTACTGTGGTAAATGAGCATGGCTCGCAGAGCTCGCCCCTTCGGGGCCGCACTGAAGTGCGTCAGCAGCAAGCTGCTTCCGAGGCGGCGCTCAACGACGCCCAGCCGACGCGCAGCCAGCCAGAGCAGTGGGTTCTGCAGTTCTGCCATGGTTATGACGGCCCCTTCCTCGATTGCGCGCGGCAGTACGCCGCGCTGTTTGCCGGTACGCCGTACAAGGTCTGCACCGTCTACCTGACCGGTGCGCCGAGCCGCGAGGTGGAGCAGGGCTCCGCCTCCGACGAGGTGATCTTTCTCGACTTCTCCAGTCGTCAGGTGCGCGGCCTCAAGCTCGCGGCCATTCGCGAGTTGCGGCGCATCGCGGCCTCGCGTGACTTCAAGCTGTGCATCGCCCATCGCTTCAAGCCCATCTACGTGGCGCTGCTGGCCACCGCGCTGCCGGTGATCGGCGTGCACCACGCCTTTGGCGTCTATGGCCGGCTCAGTCGCCGACTGTTCGTCAATCGCTTCCGCCACCGCCTGCTCCTGCTCGGCGTGTCCAACGCGGTACGCGACCAGATGCGCGCGCACCTGGGCAACTGGCCGGCCGAGCGCATCGAGACGCTGTACAACCGCATTGACGTCGACGCCACCCGTGCCGGGCTGGTGTCCCGCGAGGCCGCCCGCGAGCATCTTGGCCTGTCGGCGGATGCCTGGGTGGTCGGCAATGTGGGGCGCCTGCATCCGGACAAGGACCAGTCCACCCTGATCCGCGGCTTCGCCCAGGCCCTGCCGCGGCTGCCGCGCGGCAGCCTGCTGGCGATCATGGGCAGCGGCAGGCTGGAGGCATCGTTGAAGGCGCTCGCCGCGGAGCTGGGCGTTGCCGAGTCCGTGCGCTTCCTCGGCCAGGTGGCCAATGGGCGCCGCTATTTCCGGGCCTTCGATGTCTTCGCCCTGAGCTCCGACCACGAGCCGTTCGGCATGGTCCTGCTGGAAGCCATGGCCGCCGGGGTGCCGGTGATCGGCACCGACTGCGGCGGTGGTCGCGAGGTCATCGAGGGGGTGGGTGGACTGTTCCCGCTCGGTGCGCCGGCCGATCTGGCGGAGGCACTGGTGCGCCAGGCCCAAGTCCAGGATCTGCAGACCCTGCGCCAGGAAATGCTGGTGCGGCTGCAGCAGTGCTTCTCCGACCAGGCGGTGCGCCAGCGCTTCTGGGCATTGCCGCTACTTGCCGAGCTGAACTGAGGACGCCATGACGCAGGATGCCGTCGCCAACCCCTGGGCCGCCAAGGCCAGAGCCCTGGATCGCTATCGCTGGCTGCTGCTGCGCGAGCGTCATGGTCTGGCTGGCAGCGCCCTGCGCTTCGCCCGCGAGGCGCTGAGCGACTGGTGGTTCGGCGTGCGGGCGAAGTCGCGGCTGGCCGAGGCGGGGCCCGTAGAACCCTGCGATCTTCTGTTGCTGCAGTCGTCGCCCAAGGTGATCAAGCTGCAGCGCAAGAAGCTGCTGATCGAGGCGTTGCGCGCGCGCGGCCATCGCCTGATCGAGACCGCGCTGCAGGAGCCCAAGGTTCTCCTGCGCGAACGTCAGCTCAAGCGCCCGCCATTCCCGGTACCGACCCGCTACTTCGGTATCGCCGCGCATGCCCAGTGGCTGGTGGAGCACTATCAGCCACGGGTGTTGCTCAACGATCGCAACGGCAGCCTGTATTCCCCCTTCCTGCGTCTGGCCCTGAACGCCAGGCAGAGCGTGCTCGTGCACCTGGCCCACGCCACCACCGGTGAAGGCTCGCGGCGCCTGGGGATGAACGACTACGACTACTACCTGTTGTTTGGTAAGAGTTCTGAACAAGCTCTGCGTAGCAGAGACCTGATCTTCGGCAGTTCCACACTAGTCCTCGGTGGATCGCACATGATCAGCAGTGCGTTCGATATTCCCCAAGCGTTGCCCGCTTGGAAGACTGCACTGGTGTTAGGCGTAGGTCCTGATAAAGAGAAGGAGCGGGCGTATCAGGAGGCATACCGTACAGTGGGTGCGTGGGCTGCCAGCACGCCTGACTACAGGGTGTTGGTGAAGAGTCATCCGCGTAGCAAGGCGGCTCTCTGGCGTGAGATCGCGCTCAGCGCGCCAAACCTATCAGTGATGCCCCTGAATACCCCGCTGGAGCAGGCGCTCGCGGAATCGTCGCTGGTCATCAACTTCATGTCGAACGCGATAGTCGAGGCAGGTCTGGCGCGGCGACCTGTTGTCTGTGTCGGCGCACCGCCGGAAGCGGATATTTTCGATCAGACAAAGTTCTTTGGGGAATCATCAGCAGATGTCGAGGTGTTAAGGCAGCGCGTGTACGCCATCGAGCAGGATTATCAATTACATACTCAGATCGCTGAGAGCTTCGCCGCTTTTCACTTGGCCGGTGGTTTTCAGGGGTTGGATAGAACAGCCAGCGTCATTGAGGCGTTGGCGCACGACGCAGAATTTCCGGGCGACATAGAGCGCTCGATACTACAAGCGACAATCAGTGAGCACTGAGGCTCACGGTGTTTTTTTGAGGGGTATGGGGTTCATGGAGTCTTTGCGGCGGCGCGCATCGATAGTTCTGGCGGCGGTGCATGCCTGGATACCTTTTGGCTTTCTGGCTTACTTAGGCAGCATGTTCTTCCTTGATGGAAGCAAACAAAAAACGATTTTTTACCTCTTGGCCGCACTGCCCTCGCTGGCTCTGCTGGTGAGAATCAAGGACTTGTCTCGCGCCGAGCCATGGACCATGGCATCGTTGCTAATGTTTTTTACATTCTTCTCAGTCAGTGCTTTGTGGTCGGGCGGCGATGGTTCGATGTCCGACGGCCTGCGATTCACCCTCTACATAATTTGCCTGGGGTTGGCCGCAGAGGCTTCCGTTAGGCGCTTCTCTGTCGATTTCATAGCGAGCTTCATTGTTGTCGTCGGCGGTTTTGCGGCTGTGGTCTACTGGATTGCAATCGCACTAGGTGATGTCTCGATAGCCCGTTTGCTGACGGAGCGCTTCACGCTTCGGGCGATGGTTGGCTGGGGTGGAAGCAATCCTATTACCACTGCGGTAATTTTCGGGCTACCAGTTCTTGCGGCGTGGTGGCTGATTGCGCGGCAGCGCTGGCAGCTACAGCTGGTGCTAATAACGTTGATGGTGCTGTGTCTTGGACTGATGTTCTTCACCAAGAGTCGCGGGCCCATCGCTGCACTGTGCTTGACCCTTCTGCTGCTGTCCCTGATCCGGCGTAGCCGCACAGATATCGTGCTGGTCAGTGTGGGAGGATTTTTGGCAGCCTCAACGCTGCTGTTTTCATCCCTCGGAAGTGTTGTGGCAGAGCGGGCAGCTGCGCCCAACTACCGACTCGACATCTGGCTGCAGGCGATGGCGCAATTCCGCGAAAGCTGGTTGTTGGGGGCTGGGTTCGATCACGAGGCGCGCATCTTGATTGATAACGGCCAGTTATTGACCCACTCTCATTCCTTCTTGTTCGAAGTATTTCGACAGGGTGGCCTCGTAGGCGGCGGTCTATTTCTGCTTATGCTAGGCCTGTTGCTGCGGCGCGCGTTTAGCCAGCCGTCGGGGCTCTTCTTCCTGCTGTGGCTAATTTATGGTGCGATCTGCTTGTTGACCAACGGCCGGATGGTGCTGAGCCGCCCCGGGGTGGAATGGTTTGCCTTCTGGGTGCCGCTACTTCTGCTGTATTTCTCGACGTTGGTTGCCACTGAGCGCAAGTTCGCAAGCGAACCGCGCTCCTAGCTCAGCCGATCATACTGGTCTGTCAGCTCGCTCCAGGGGAAATTCTGGATCTTCCGACGTTGCAGGTAGTTTTGTAGATGCCGGAAATTGCGCTTGATAAGCATCCGGCTGAGTGGTCGTTTTTTGAAGCGAATGTCGAGGAAGTCGATCAGTCCGAAGTCGTCATCTGGCGTTAGCAGGATGTTTCCTAGGTGCAGCGAGCGGAAGTAGATACCACTCTGGTGGAGCTGGTGGATATAGGCTGCCAGTCGAGGAAGGAGCGCAGTGAACATCTCGGGTTGCTTAAAGAACAGGTGATCCAGAGAGGTGCCTGGCAGTGGCGCATAAAGGCAAGCGCTGACTGCCTGACGGCGATCCAGCCAGAAGCAGTCGTTGATCAGTGGGGTGCGAATGCCAAGTTTCTGCAAGCGCTCTGCATGATCGGCGAAACGCCGTGCCTCGGGACGCAGTTGCGCCAGCAAAGGACGCCGACTGCGGAATATCTTGAGCAGCGTTCCATTGGGCAGGCTGACCACCTTAGGTCCACGGCTATCCTTTTCCAGGACGTCTCCCTGCGCTAGCCAGTCCTGAAGCAAGTTCGCTGTTACAATCCGCATCTTTATCTCTAGTCAGTCGTATGGGGCCCGCCGAATGGCCAATTCTACCCAGCAATCCAGTCTGAAGGTTTATCTGCGACTGCTGAAATACGTAATGCCCTACTCAGGTTTGTTCGCTATCAGCATCCTGGGCTTTGTGATTTTTGCACTCACTCAACCGATGCAGGTCTACGTTCTCAAATATTTCGTTGATGGCTTGTCCAATCCTGATGCCAGTCTCTTCGCCAGTGTTCCCTACCTCTCCGACTGGCGCTTTCTCGTAGAGCTGAATTTGTTGCATGCCGTGCCACTGTTGATCGTGGTCATCGCACTGATTCAGGGGATCGGTTCGTTTCTCGGCAACTATTTCATCGCGAGGGTATCCCTAGGCCTGGTGCATGACCTGCGTGTGGCGTTATTTGACAACCTGCTTACCCTGCCCAATCGGTATTTCGATAACCACAATTCGGGCCACCTGATTTCGCGCATCACCTACAACGTGACCATGGTCACCGGTGCCGCCACCGACGCTATCAAGGTGGTGATTCGAGAGGGCATGACGGTGGTATTTGTTTTTGCCAGCATGCTCCTGATGAATTGGAAGCTGACGCTAGTCATGCTGGCCATCCTGCCAGTTATTGGTGTGATGGTGACCAGTGCCAGCCGCAAGTTCCGCAAGCAAAGCAAGAAGATCCAGGTGGCCATGGGCGATGTCACTCACGTCGCCTCTGAAACGATCCAGGGTTACCGCGTCGTACGTAGCTTCGGCGGGGAGGCATACGAGCAGGCTCGTTTCTTCGAGGCCAGCCGGAACAACGCTCGCAAGCAGCTAGGTATGACCAGGACCTCTGCGGTTTATACGCCGACGCTGCAGTTGGTGATCTACAGTGCCATGGCTGTTCTGATGTTCTTCGTTCTGTATCTCCGTGGAGATGCCTCAGCAGGTGATCTTGTGGCTTATGTCGGTCTGGCGGCTTTGCTACCCAAGCCAATTCGCCAGTTATCGGAAGTCAGCTCCACCATTCAGAAGGGTGTGGCAGGCGCCGAGAGCATCTTCGAGCAGCTCGACGAGGAGCCCGAGGTCGATCACGGCACTCAGGAGCGCGAGCGGGTCAGCGGCCGCCTGGAAGTACGCAATCTGAGCTTCCAGTATCCGGGTGCGGAAAAGCCGGTGCTGCGCGACATCTCCTTCGTCGCCGAGCCGGGCCAGATGATTGCCCTGGTCGGTCGCTCCGGCAGCGGCAAGTCGACCCTTGCCAGCCTGATCCCGCGCTTCTATCACCATGAGCAGGGGCAGATTCTGATCGATGGTCTGGATGTCGAGGAATATCGCCTGCGCAACCTGCGCCAGCACATCGCCCTGGTCACCCAGCACGTCACCCTGTTCAACGACAGTGTGACCAACAACATCGCCTATGGCGACCTGGCAGGTGCGCCGCTCGAGCAGGTGCGCCAGGCATCCGAAGCGGCCTACGCAGCCGAGTTCATCGACAAACTGCCACAGGGCTTCGATACCCTGGTCGGCGAGAACGGCGTGCTGCTCTCCGGCGGCCAGCGTCAGCGCCTGGCCATCGCCCGCGCGCTGTTGAAGAACGCTCCGCTGCTGATTCTCGACGAGGCCACCTCGGCGCTGGATACCGAGTCCGAGCGCCATATCCAGGCTGCCCTGGATCAGGTGATGAAGGGCCGTACCACGCTGGTGATCGCCCATCGCCTGACCACCATCGAGAAGGCCGACCTGATCCTGGTGATGGACCAGGGCGAGATCGTCGAGCGCGGCAGTCACGCCGAGTTGCTGGCGCAAAACGGCTACTACGCCCGCCTGCATGCCAAGCAGTTCGAAGATGGCGGCGAGCAGCCGCTGGAGCAGGAGCCCGTATAACCCGTGCCGTCCCGCTTGTGGACGGCACCGATGATCGGTATTGCCGTTTCGGCTAGCTGCTGTCCGGGCGGGCGGCGGCCAGCCGGCGGGCCCCGCATGCTATGATCCGCGGCGATTTTGTCGCTCCCCGTCGAGAGTTCTGTGTCCATGAAGCTGTCCATGCCCCGTTACGATCAAGCCCCCGTTCTGGTGGTGGGCGATGTCATGCTCGACCGTTACTGGCATGGCGGTACGTCGCGCATCTCGCCGGAAGCGCCGGTGCCGGTGGTCAAAGTCGAGCAGATCGAGGATCGTCCGGGCGGCGCGGCAAACGTCGCGCTGAACATCGCCGCCCTCGGTGCGCCCGCGCTGCTGGTCGGCGTGACCGGTGAGGATGAGGCCGCCAACAGCCTTGCCGATAGCCTCAACGCCGCCGGCGTACGGGCGCACTTCCAACGTATCGACGACCAGCCGACCATCGTCAAGCTGCGTGTCATGAGCCGTCACCAGCAACTGCTGCGCATGGACTTCGAGGAACCCTTCCGCACCGATGCCGCCGCCCTGGCCAAGGATGTCGACGGGCTGCTCGTCGGGGTCAAGGTGCTGGTGCTGTCCGATTACGGCAAGGGTGCGTTGCAGAACCATCAGGCGCTGATCCAGCTGGCCCGCGCCCGCGGCATCGCCGTGCTGGCCGACCCCAAGGGCAAGGATTTCTCCATCTACCGCGGCGCCAGCCTGATCACACCCAACCTCAACGAGTTCGAGACCATCGTCGGCCACTGCGCCGACGAGGCCGAGCTGGTGGCCAAGGGCGCCAAGCTGATGCGCGAGCTGGAGCTGGGGGCGCTGCTGGTGACCCGTGGCGAGCATGGCATGACCCTGCTGCGCCCGGACCACGCGCCGCTGCACCTGCCGGCCCGTGCCCGCGAGGTGTTCGACGTGACCGGCGCCGGCGACACGGTGATCTCCACCCTGGCGGCCTCCATCGCCGCCGGTGAGGACCTGCCGCAGGCCGTGGCCCTGGCCAACCTGGCTGCGGGTATCGTGGTCGGCAAATTGGGCACCGCCGCCATCAGCGCCCCGGAACTGCGTCGCGCGGTGCAGCGCGAGCAGGGCTCCGAGCGCGGCGTGCTGGGCCTGGAGCAACTGCTGGTGGCCATCGAGGATGCCCGCGCCCATGGCGAGAGGATCGTCTTCACCAACGGCTGCTTCGACATCCTGCACGCCGGTCACGTGACCTACCTGGAGCAGGCCCGCGCCCAGGGCGATCGCCTGGTGCTGGCGGTCAACGACGACGCCTCGGTATCGCGCCTGAAGGGCCCCGGCCGGCCGATCAACTCGGTGGACCGGCGCATGGCGGTGCTCGCCGGCCTCGGTGCGGTGGACTGGGTGGTGAGCTTCAGCGAAGACACCCCGGAGAACCTGCTGCGCGCGGTACAGCCGGATGTGCTGGTGAAGGGCGGCGACTACGGCATCGACCAAGTGGTCGGCGCCGATATCGTGCGCGCCTATGGCGGCGAGGTGCGGGTGCTGGGGCTGGTGGAGAACAGCTCGACCACCGCCATCGTCGAGAAGATCCGCAGCAAGTGACAGTCGCGGCCACCGTCGGTGGCCGCATTCTCTTTACCCGGCCAGGCGGCCGGGTTCCTTCTCCGCCTGGCTCAGGCGCGCCTGCCAGTCCTTCCAGCGGATGCGCTCCTCGCGCACCAGCCAGCCGTCCTGGGCGGCGAAGCTCTCCGAAAGCCAGATGCCGCGCGTGCTGGTCGGCAGCAGTGTGCCCTTGCGCAGAGTGAACAGCTCGGCGCCGGGTTTGCCCTGTTGCAGCGGCAGCAGGTAGATATCCGGACGGCGGCGCTCCAGGCGCGCCACCAGTTCCTCACCCTCCATGCGCTCATCGACGTGGAACAGGCTGGGCTGGCGGCAGTCCTTCGGCAGCTCCAGGCGCAGGTCGTAGACCAGCTGCAGCGAGGCGGTGGGCAGGTGCACATAGGCCCGCGGGCGCTCCATCAGCATCAGGTTGCCGCATTGCACCGGGCGTGCGGCGCCGGACAGCGGGCTGAGACGGAAATGATCGCTCTCGCGGTAGCGCAACGCGCCCTGGTAGGGCGTCGGCAGCCAGGTGTCGGCGTAGCGGCCGGCTAGCCAGGTGCCATCGTTTTCGAGCAGGCATTCCTCGGCGACTTCCTGGATGGCGGTGAGCAGCGGCAGGTTCAGTTCGTGGGCCGGCACGTAGCCGGAGATCAGCTTGAGCACCACGTCGCCGCGATCCGGGCGCTGCTGGCGCACTAGCAGCCAGTAGTCGCGGCCCTGCCAGGCCAGGGTCAGGCGTACCGAGACGCCGAGATTGGCCAGCTCCAGGGCGAAGCACTGGCTGTCCGCGACCTGCACGGGGCGACGCCGTTCGAGCATCTGGGCGAAGTTCAGCGGCAGGCCGAGGCCCCGGTAGCTGAGCGCGTCCGCGCTGGCCTCGACATACAGCGGCAGTGTCTTGAAATGACCGGGGGCTTTGCGGGCCAGCAGTCTCGACATATCGGCTCCTCAGTCGGCAGCCTGTGCGGCTGCGGCGGATGGATGGGGCGTACGGAAGTTCAGACCGCGCCCGGAGCCTTGCAGTTTAGCCGCGGATCACCGCGGCGGCGGTGGCCGCGTTTGCCGCCAGATGTTGCGGGTTGATGGTGCCGACGATGGCGGCGGTGACGCCAGGGTGGCCGAAGACCAGCTCGAAGCTGGCGCGCACCGGGTCTTCGCCGGCGAGTACCGCATGTCCGCTGGCCAGGGCCTTCTTGACCAGGATGCCCTTGTGGTGGCTGGCGGCATGGTCGAGCACGGCGCGTTCGCCCTGTTCGGCCAGGTTATAGGTGACCATGGCGCAGTCGCCCTGCTGCAGGGCCAGCAGGCCGCCGTCCACGGTCTTGCCGGACAGCCCGAAGGCGCGGATCTTGCCCTCGCGCTTGAGCTCGGCCAACGTCTCGTACACACCGCTGTCGCGCAGGATGGCGACATCGTTGCCGTCCGAGTGGACCAGCAGCAGGTCGATGCGGTCGGTGTCCAGGCGTTTGAGGCTGCGCTCCAGGGAATAGCGCGCGTGGCGCGGCGAGAAGTCGAAGCTGGACTGGCCGCCGACGAATTCCTCGCCGACCTTGCTGACGATCACCCAGTCCTCGCGCTGGCCACGCAGCAGCGGGCCGAGGCGCTCCTCGCTGACACCGTAGGCCGGCGCCGTGTCGATCAGGTTGATGCCCAGGCCACGCGCCTGGTCGAGCAGGGCGCGGGCGGCGGCATCATCGGGAATGGTGAAGCCGTTGGGGTACTTCACGCCTTGGTCGCGGCCCAGCTTGACGGTGCCCAGGCCCAGCGGCGAGACGATTAGGCCGCTGTCGCCCAGCGGGCGATGCAGGTCGTGCAGGCTCATGGCAGCAGCTCCTCCCACACAGGCCGGGCCAGTGGCGGGCGTGGCAGCTCGGGCAGCGGCTCGCCGGCCGCGGGCTGGATGCCGTCACGCCGCAGGGCCGCGACGACCCGGTCGCTGAAGTCCGGCGACAGCGCGAGCTTGGTCGGCCAGCCCACCAGCAGGCGGCCCTGCTCGGCGAGGAAGGCGTTGTCCGGGCGTACCAGGCCGGATTGCGCCGGCTCGGCGCGGTCGACGCGCAGGGTCGCCCAGCGGGCGCTGGACAGGTCGATCCAGGGCAGCAGATCGCCCAGTTCCTTCTGTGCGGTGCGAATCTGCGCAGCCTCGTCGCGGGCCACGCCGTCGGCCTCGGCGATGTCGCCGCCGAGGTACCAGACCCACTGGCCGTCGGCGGCCGGGTGGCTGGTCACGGTGATGCGCGGCTTCGGCCCGCCGCCCAGGCAGTGGGCGTACAGCGGCTTCAGGCTCGGGCCCTTGACCAGCACCATATGCAGCGGACGCAGCTGCTGCCTGGGTTGCTCCAGGCCAAGGCTGGCGAGCAGCTCGGCATTGCCGGAGCCGGCGCTGAGCACGATGCGCTGGGCGCGGATCTCGCAGCCGTCGACCTGCAGGCCGGCCAGCTCCCCGTTCTCGCGCAGCGGTGCGATCTCGCGCGCGGCCAGCAGGCTGTCGCCGGCCAGCTCGGCCAGGCGGGTGATCAGGCTGG
This sequence comes from Pseudomonas sp. F(2018), assembly GCF_005508865.1. Lineage (GTDB taxonomy): Bacteria > Pseudomonadota > Gammaproteobacteria > Pseudomonadales > Pseudomonadaceae > Aquipseudomonas. Next base: position 92,116 of record NZ_SCOM01000007.1, on the reverse strand, counting down.
GCACGTCGAGCACCAGCTCGGCGAGGCGGTAGACCTTGCCCTTGAACTTGGGGTGCTGCAGCGCCGGTGGCAGCTGATCGCCCTTGACCTGGTCGACCCGGCCGCGCACCGCCTTGCTGGCGAAGAAGCTGGCCAGGTTGCCGGCCAGGCTGCCCGGCGACCACAGGTAGTGCGACTCGGACAGCAGACGCACACCGGACAAATCCAGCTCGCCATGGCCGGCCACGGCCTCGCGCCAGCGCCGTGGCATGTCGGCGATGGCTTCCGAGGCGCCGGTCAGCGCGCCATGCAGGGCGTACTTGGCGCCGCCATGGATGATGCCCTGGGACTTCAGGCTCTGTCCGCCGCCGAGGCTGGCGCGCTCCACCAGGAGGGTGGAGTAGCCGAGCCGGCGCAGGCGGGCATTGAGCCAGAGACCGGCGATACCGCCGCCGACGATCAGGATATCGGTGCTGAGGGAGTGGGACATGCCGGGGCTCGCTGTGGAACAGGCGCGCAGTATAACCGCGCCCGTCAGTGCCCGGTGCTGCCGGAGAACAGCTGGATCACCAGCACCCCGGCGATGATCAGGCCGATGCCGGCGAGGGCGGCCAGGTCGAGTTTCTGGCCGTAGATCACCAGGCCGGCGATGCTGATCAGCACGATGCCCAGCCCCGACCAGATGGCGTAGGTGACGCCCACCGGGATGCTCTTCATCACCAGGCTGAGCATCCAGAAGGCGATGCCATAGCCGACCACCACCAGGATCAGCGGCAGCGGCTTGCTGAAGCCCTCCACGGCCTTGAGCGCGGTGGTGGCGATGACTTCGGCGACGATGGCGATGGCCAGGTACAGATAACCGCTCATGGGGCTTCTCCTCGGGGACGGGGCGCATTGTGGCACGCCCCTTTGCTAAGCTGCGCGCCCATGAACAGAACCCTCTATACCCTGATCCTGCATCTGGCCCTGCCGTTCATTTTCCTGCGCTTGTTGTGGCGCGCCTGGCGCGCGCCGGCCTACGGCAAGCGCATCGGCGAGCGTTCTGCCGTCGGCCTGCCGGCCTTCAGGGGCGGCGGCATCTGGATCCACGCCGTGTCGCTGGGCGAGAGCATCGCCGCCGCCCCGCTGATCCGCGAGCTGCTGGCGCGCCACCCCGAGTTGCCGATCACCGTCACCTGCATGACGCCGACCGGCTCCGAGCGCATCCAGGCGCTGTTCGGCGAGCGCATCCAGCACTGCTACCTGCCGTATGACCTGCCCTGGGCCTGTGCGCGCTTCCTCGATCGCCTGCAACCGAAGCTGGCGGTGATCATGGAGACCGAGCTGTGGCCCAACCATATCCACGCCTGCCATGGGCGCGGCATTCCCGTGGTGCTGGCCAATGCGCGCCTGTCCGAGCGCTCGGCGCGCGGCTATGCGCGTTTCGCCGGGCTGACCGCGCCGATGCTGGGCGAGCTGGATCTGATCGCCGCGCAGACCGAAGTCGAGGCCGAACGCTTCCGCCAGCTGGGCGCCCGCCCGATGTGCGTCGAGGTGACCGGTTCGATCAAGTTCGATCTCAGCGTCGATGCCGCACTGCCGCAGCGCGCCGCCGAGCTGCGTGACCGTTGGGGCGCGGCCAGGCGGCCGGCGTGGATTGCCGCCAGCACCCATGCCGGCGAGGACGAGGTAATGCTGCAGGCTCACCGCCAGTTGCTCGGCGAGCACCCCGAGGCGCTGCTGATCCTGGTGCCACGCCATCCCGAGCGTTTCGATCAGGTGTTCGAGCTGTGTCGCCGCGAAGGCTTCGCCACGGTGCGTCGTTCCACCGAAGAGGTGCCGGGCGCCGAGGTTCAGGTGCTGCTCGGCGATACCCTGGGCGAGCTGCTGTTCCTCTATGCCCTGGCCGATCTGGCCTTCGTCGGTGGCAGCCTGATCGCCAATGGCGGGCACAACCTGCTGGAGCCGGCGGCGCTGGGCAAGCCGCTGCTCAGTGGCCCGCATTTGTTCAACTTCCTGGAGATAGCCGCCCAGCTGCGTGGCGCCGGTGATCTGCTGGAGGTGGAGGATGCGGCGCAGCTGCATGCGGCGCTGCGCATGCTGTTCGCCGATCCGGCGCAGGCGCAGCAACGAGCGGCGGCGGGGCTGGCGGTGATGCGAGCCAATCAGGGCGCTCTGGCGCGCCTGCTCGGCGGGCTAGAGCGCCTGCTGGCGCGGGCGTAGCAGCGCGCGCAGGGCGATACCGGTAGCGGCCAGGGCCAGGCAGGGCAGCCACACCCAGCGCGCCTCCGAAATCAGCACTTCCAGCCCACGCTGGCTGAAGAAACCGTGCACGAAGGGCGAGACCTCGATCGGTCGCCAGGGCAGGAAGAAGCGCTGCTCGCTCCAGGGCCACAGCCAGGCCACGCCCAGGCCGCCATCGGTGGCGGCATCCAGCAGGCTGTGCGAGGCGGTGGCCAGGGTGATCCACAGGAAAGCCCTGAGCGGTCCGCAGTCGAGCAGTCGGCAGCACAGGGCGCCGAGCACCCCGGTCAATCCGGCGAACAGCAACGAATGGCTGAAGCCCCGATGGCCGAAGGCGTCGGCATAGGCGATGCCGAACTTGAAGGCCAGCACATCGGCATCCGGCAGCAGGGTGAACAGCAGGCCCGCCAGCAGCAGGCGCGGCGGCACGATGCGCGGGCCGAGGGCGACACCCAGTGCCAGCAGTGGCAGCGGGTGGCTGATCAGGGTGGTCACGAGTGTTCGTGCATGCGCGCCAGCTGGCGCTCCAGCAGCGACGGGTAGGGCTCGAGCAGGCGCTCGACGCAGCTGGCGCCCTCGGGACTGGCGATGGCGCGGATGCGCGCGCGCTGGCGCAGCAAGGGGTCATCGGCGACGCTGCGCTGCACCAGCAGCAGGTTGCGGCTGTGCTGGGCCAGGGCCAGGGCATCCTGGGCCGCCTCGCTGAGCAGCACCTCGGCCTGGCTCGGGCTGATTTCCTCGTCGCTACGGGTCAGGCCCAGCTGCAGTTGCAGGGTGATGCCGCTGTCGGCCACCTCGATCTGCAGGGCGTGCCCAAGGGCGCGCAGCAGCTCGCCGCAGCACAGGGCGTGGGTCAGGTAGTCCTCGCCGCTCTGGGTGCTGTCGAACAGCAGCAGGCTGCTGCCATCGTTGAGGGTGAACAGCTTGCCCTGGTACAGCGCGGCGGCCTGCTCCAGACAGTCGCGATAGCGCTGCAGCAGCTCCATCAGACGTGCGCGCGGCAGGTGACGCAGCTGCTCCTGGGCGCCCAGCTGGATCGCCAGCACGGCGCTGCTGACCTGCTCTTGCGGCTCGAACGCAGCGACCGGTGGTGGCAGCGGCTCGGGCTCCGAGCCTTGGATATCCTGATGCAGATCGCGCAGGTCGGCGAACGGATCGTCCTCGTCGTGGCGTACGATCGGGGCAGGGCGTGGCGCCGGCTCGGCGAAGTCGTCCTGGTAGGCGTCGCTGTCGGCACGCAGATTCGGCATGTCGAAGCCCGGCTCGCGCGGCTCGTCCTCGTGGAAGTCCTGCTCGTCATGCAGGTCGAGGTCGGCGTACTCGTCGTGTTCGTCGAGCGGCGGCTCGGGCTCCGGCTTCTCCGGTACCAGACGGGCCTGCAGCTGGCGGGCGAGGTCGCCGATCTCGTCCTGGCGGCCGGCGCCGGGGGCCGGGTCGTCCGGGTCGCGCAGCCACACGCGCAGCTGCAGCAGCGGCGTGGAGATATGCCGGCCGAGGCGCAGGCTCAGCGACATGGCCAGGGCCAGCAGGATCAGGCTGAGCAGGCCCATGCTCTGCAGGCTGATGGTCATCGGCTGCTGGAACTGCTGCATGTCCAGGCTGATGCGCAGCTGGCCGGCGATCACTTCCTGGAAGGTGATGGGCGTGGAGTAGAGCCCGTCGGCTTCGCCGAGGATGCTCTGGGTCGGGCGCGAGCCGGCCTCGGCGAGGATGCGGTTATCCACGCTGTAGATGGCCGCATGGGCCACCAGAGGGTTCTTCGCCAGGTTGCTGAGCAGCACGTTGAGGCTGAGGATGTCGTTGGACACCAGCAGTTCGGTGGCCGAGGCGGCGGTCTGCACGGTCAGGCTCTGGCCGAGAGCGTCGGCCTGCTGCTGCATGGCCTGCTTGAACTGCATACCCATCACCCAAGCGTAGATCACCAGGGCCAGGGCGACCAGCAGCAGGCTGTGGCTGGCAATGCGCAGGGCGAGCGGCACGCGGCGCTGGCGCAGGGCATTGAACAGCAGCAGGAAGAAATTGTCGGGCTTGACCTGAACGGGCCGGTTCACAGAGCGCGGCTCTTATCGACTGGAATTGCCGCGCAGTATAACCACCACCCCCAGGCGGGCAAAGCGCCGCCCGTGCCATGGGCCGGGCGAAACGGGTTAGAATGTGCGCCTTTTCGCTGACCCATTTGCAAGCTGGAGTGTGCGCCTTGCGCGAAATCGTCCTGATCAACATCACCGGGGAAGATCGCCCGGGCCTGACCGCGGCCATCACCGGCGTGCTGGCGCAGGGCGGGGTGAACATCCTCGATATCGGCCAGGCGGTGATCCACGACACCCTGTCGTTCGGCATCCTGGTCGAGATCCCGGATACCGAGCAGGCCTCCTCGGTGCTCAAGGACGTGCTGTTCACCGGCTACAAGCTGGACCAGCAGGTGCGCTTCACCCCCGTCTCCGAGGCGGACTATCAGCAGTGGGTCGGCGGCCAGGGCAAGACCCGCTACATCGTTACCCTGCTGACCCGCAAAGTCACCGCCGAGCAGCTGCAGCGGGTCAGTTCGATCACCGCCAAGTACGGCCTGAACATCGACCATATCGATCGCCTGTCCGGGCGCATGCCGCTGGACATGCCGGCCGACCAGGGCAAGGGCTGCATCGAGTTCTCCGTGCGTGGCGAGCCGGCCGATGTCGACGCGCTGCGCGCCGAGTTCCTCAGCGTGGCCCAGGAGCTCGATGTCGATATCGCCTTCCAGCGCGACTCGGTGTTCCGCCGCAATCGTCGCCTGGCGGTGTTCGACATGGATTCCACGCTGATCGAGGCGGAAGTCATCGACGAGCTGGCCAAGGCTCATGGCGTCGGCGACAAGGTGTCCGAGATTACCGAGCGCGCCATGCGTGGCGAGCTGGATTTCCGCGCCAGCTTCAAGGAGCGCATGGCGCTGCTGCAGGGCCTGCCGGAAACCGTGCTGGCCGAGATTGGCGCCTCGCTGCGCCTGACCGAGGGCGCCGAGGTGCTGTTCGCCGAGCTCAAGCGTCTGGGCTACAAGACCGCCATCCTCTCGGGCGGCTTCACCTATTTCGCCAAGCAGCTGCAGGCCAAGCTGGGCATCGACTATGTGTTTGCCAACGAGCTGCAGATCGTCGATGGCAAGGTCACCGGCGTGGCGATCGAGCCGATCGTCGATGCCCAGCGCAAGGCTGATCTGCTGCGCGAGCTGGCCGAGAAGGAAGGCCTGCGCCTGGAGCAGACCATCGCCGTGGGCGACGGTGCCAATGACCTGCCGATGCTCGGCCTGGCCGGCCTCGGTGTGGCCTTCCGCGCCAAGCCGCTGGTCAAGCAGTCGGCCAAGCAGGCGATCTCCACCCTGGGCCTGGACGGCATTCTCTACCTGCTCGGTTTCCGTGATCGCGACGGTCAGGACTGAACGAACGGCAATGAAAAAGCCCCGCGATTGCGGGGCTTTTTTGTGGGGCGGGGATCATTCGTCGCCGGCGGAGAAGTCGTAATCCATCGACTGGCTCGGGCCCTGCAGGTAGTGGCCCTGGATGTAGTTGACTCCGGCTTGCCAGAGGGTCGCCAACACGGTGGCGCTCTCCACACAGGGCACGATGGTCAGCTTGGCCTGGGCATGCAGGCTGGCCAGCAGGGTCTTCAGCGCCTCCTGGTTCTCCGCGCTGGACAGATCCTGGGAGAAGGAGCCGTCGACCTTCACGAAGTCCACGCTGAGGTGCTTGAGCGTGTTGAACGGATTGATGGCGCAGCCGAACTGGCCGAGGGCGACCTTGCAATGCAACTCGGCCAGGCCCTGGGTGAGGGCCTTGGCCTGCTTGAGGTAGGCCACGGCGTCCGGTTCGCTGATCTGGAACACCAGCGAGTCTGACGGCAGCCGTGCAGCCTTGAGCGCCACGCTGAGCCAGGGCAGCAGGGTCTGGTCCTGCAGGCTGTTGGCCGACAGGTGCACGAACAGGCGGGTGTTGTGGCCCTTGCTGCGGTGCTCGGACAGCAGCTTGACCGAGTTGAGCACGACCCAGCGGTCGATCTTCTCGGCCAGGCCGGCGTCCTTGGCTGCGGCGAGGAAGTCCGCCGCCGGCACTTCTTCGCCCTGCGGGCTGAGCAGTCGCAGCAGCACCTCGTAATGCTCGTCGCTGTCGCCACGCAGGCTGATGATCGGCTGGAACAGCAGGCGGAAGCTGTTGTTATCCAGCGCCTGCTGCACCATGGCCACCAGGCTGCCACGGCTGGCCGCGGCGGCCAGCTCGTCGGCCGGGTTGTAAATCTTGATGCCGTTGGCTTCGATCTCGTCGGCACAGCGATGGGCGCGGTCGACAACTTCCTGAGCCTTGCTGGTCTGCTCGCTGAGGCCGGCGACGCCGATCGACAGGCTGGTCTGCACGGTGCGTCCGGCGATGTCGAACAGATGGCCTTCGGCCTTCTTCAGCAGGCCGGCCAGCTGCTCTTGGCTCTGCTGGGGGGCGGTGCCTGGTAGCAGGGCGGTGAACACGTCGTCGCCGAAACGCGCCAGCTGGCTGGTCTCGCCGAAATGGTTGCGCAGCATATTGGCCAGGTCGGTCAGCAGCAGATCGATGCCGGCCAGACCGACTTCGCCGATGATTTCGCTGTAGCGGTCGATGCGGATGTAGGCCAGGCTGGCAACCTGGCCCTCGGTCACTGCGCGCTGGGCGGCACCGTCCATCAGTTCGAGGAAGTACGGGCGGTTGAACAGGCCGGTCACCAGGTCCTGGCTGCTGATCTCGCGCAGTTTCTCTTCCAGTTCGGCATTGTCGTTTTCGGCGCGGATGACCACCTGGATGCACGGTTCGCCGTCATAGGTGGCCGGAGAGAACGACATGCGTGCCGCGAAGCGCTGGCCATCGGGCTTGACCCCGCCGCAGCTGAGTTCGGCGCTGCCCTCGCCGCTGGCGTAGCTCTTCAGGAAGTCCTTGAAGCGGGTCTGATCCTCGCCGGCGATCAGGTCGATCATCGGCATGCCTTCCAGCTCGTCCGCGTCTTCGTAGTCGAACAGCTTGAGGTAGGCACGGTTGGCATAGATGTGCATGCCGTCGTGGACGTAGGTGATGGCGTCCACCGAACTGTCCAGCAGCAGCTGACAGCGTTTCTCCGCTTCGCGCAGGGCCACTTCGGCGGCACGACGGGCGCGGCGCTCCTCGAGGTTGGCCAGTTCGCGGTTGGCCACCAGGATCAGGCGTTCGTCATCGCCTTGCGGCAGGGCATCCTGGGCGCCGAGCATCAGGGCTTCGGTGATGGCGTCGGACTCGTTGCCGGCCACCAGCTGGATCACCGGAATGTCCTTGGCCTGACGGCGGATGGCGGTGATCGCTTCGTTGGGGTCGATGTGGTCGCTGGTCGGCGCGCTGATCAGCAGATCCCAGCTCTGCTGCAGGGCTTCCGCCAGATTGTCGCTGGAAGTGACGCGGTGAACGCGGGTGGCTCGTCCGGCATTGCGGAACAGGCTGACCAGGCGCTCGGCCTCGTTCTGCGAATCCTCGAGGATCAGCAGCCGTATGGTTTTTTTTTCGATGGCCATGGGGTTTTGCTTGGCAGGCGCCGAAGAGCGGGCGCAAAAAGGCGACGGATGGTCTGTTCCGGCAATCTACAGCGACTTCCAGAGTGAGTCAAAGTCTTCATCTCCGCCCTTGCCAGGCTCCTTCGCTGCTGTGACGGAGGTCCCGGAAGGGGCCTTGGTCTCGTTCAGTGCGCGATACTCGAACTGACTGAAACTGCCGGTGCTGGTCTGCTTGCGACTGAGTACGGCGCGGGTCTCGTCGCCGTTGTGGTTGATCACCACCTTGTTGCTCTCCTGGAAGGGCAGGCGGGGTGTGATCAGCGTAGCCGGGCGCGAGATCACGCGAATCTCCGGCAGCAGCAGGGCGCGCAGGTACTGGCTGTTCTGTTCGCTCTTGCGCACCAGCTGCACGCCGCAAGGCTGGGCATGGGGCGCAATCAGTTCGATGCCCATCTGGGTGCCGCCGCCGCGTACCTGGCGGATCCAGCGCACCACGGCCACGCTCCAGCCCTGATCGGGAGCGTCCTGGGTGCCCAGCAATTCGCCGGCCTGCAGCTGCACCGGGACTTCCTTGGGCCAGCTCAGGCAATACCCCCCCGGGCTGTGATTGACGATAGGCAATTCGTAGCTGGGGTAGGCGTCCGCCACTTCCTCGGCGGGTTGCTCCCCGGCCTTGGGCGCGGACTTGTACTGGATCTCCTCCATGGGGATGCCGTGCTCCCACTGGCTCTCGCGCTGGGCATCGAAGGCGACTGCCCAGACATCCGGGCCGCCGCCCGAGCCCAGTTTGTTGGCCTTGAACTGAGCGCTGCGCGGCGCCTCCTCGTGCTTCAGTACGTCGGAGAAGCTGCGCTTGCCGGCCAGATTGAAGTGCACGGCCGACATGCCGATGCACAGGGTCAGGCTGCCGCGTCCCGGGTTGCGCTGGAAGGTGCGCTCGGCGATGTCACCCCAGGCCGACGCCAGGTGCTGCAGTAGGTCCGGCGGCATGCCTTCGGGTATCTGCAGGCGGCGTGGCTCGCTGCTGTCCGGCGGCAGCAGGAGATGCTCCTTGAGGGCATCGACCAGCGCATGCGGATCGAGGCCCAGCAGGTTGTGCAGCTCGCCATCGCCGAACAGCGACTTGTAACGGGGCGGGCCATCCAGTTGCGGGGCGATGGCGAACAGGCTGTTCGGATCATCGGCGCGGTGCAGGCTGGCCAGCGAGCTCCAGCTTTCCAGGGCCTCGGCCAGGCGGGCGATGCCACTCTGGCGCATCTGGTTGCAGCGCGCGCAGCCTAGCAATAGAGCGCCGAGGTAGATCTGTTCCTGGCTCAGGCTCTTGCCATTGCGAGCCAGGCTATCGCGCACCTGCACCTGCTGCAGACCATGCAGGCGAGCGATGCGGTACAGCTGGTGCAGCTCGAGCCACAGGCCTTCGGGGACCGGGCAATACAACTGGCTGGCGCGCATCAGCGGGCCGCAGAGGGCGTGGCTTGCGCGCTGCAGAGCGACGGTCAGCAGTTGCGCGCGCTCCTTGGCGAAGCGCGGCAGCTCCTGGGTGATGATCAGCTTGTAGCCGATGGCCATGTGGTTCTGCAGGGCCTGGCACAGGTTGGCCACCTTGCGCGGGCGCTCATCGAGCACGATGGACTGGTTGAGGAAGTGGCGCTCCAGATGGCTGGTGACGAAGTACACCTCGGGGCGCAGCAGTTCGAGCAGTTGCAGGCGGTTGTCGCTGGGCGTGATCAGCTGGTTCAGCTCGATCAGGCTCTGGTACAGCTGGCGCGCGGTCTCGCCGATGTTGGCCTTGGGCAGGGCGGCGATCCAGCGCTTCAGCTCGCGCGGGTTGGCATCACAGAAGGACAGGCCCTGTCTGTCAGGAGTAGGGACGCGAAGGAGCAGGTGAGGGCTCTGTTTATCCATACCAGGGAGAGGTCCGTAACTGGCGGGGCGGCGTCCTGGCCACCGGGTTTTTCGGAACTCTAGCAGCATCGCGGCAGGGCCGCAGCCCTGCTCGGGACAATTGCGGAGTCTTGCCGATTCTGACTCCGAGCTCCTCGGGATGTTCCTTCAGTCGTTTCGCCGAGGCCGCCGCCGATTCCCTGGCAGAAGCCTGGCGAGAAGGCTCAGTTGCGCGGCAGCGCCAGCGCCTGGCCCATGCGTACCGGGCTGCCGGCGACCACGCCTTCGGCCCACTGCACCTGTTGCGGCCCGAACAGCACGATGGCGGTGGAGCCCAGTTTGAAGCGGCCCAGTTCGCCGCCCTTGCTCAGCTCGATGGCCGCGCGGGCGGCCTCGTCGTAACGGGTGGTCTTCAGTTCGCGCTTGGGCGGAGTCACCAGGCCGGCCCAGACCGTCTCGACGCTGGCGACGATCATGGCGCCGACCAGTACCACGGCCATCGGGCCGCGCTCGGTATCGAACAGGCACACCACGCGCTCGTTGCGGGCGAACAGCTCGGGCACGTTCTCCGCGGTGGTCTGGTTGACCGAGAACAGGCGGCCCGGCACGTAGACCATCTCCTTCAGCGTGCCGGCCAGCGGCATGTGCACGCGGTGGTAGTCCTTGGGCGACAGGTAGACGGTGGCGAAGTCACCACCCATGAACGGCGCGGCGCGCTCGGCATCGCCACCGAGTAGTTCCTGCACGCTGAAGCTGTGGCCCTTGGCCTGGAAGCAGCGACCTTGCTCGATCGGACCGAGCTGGCTGACTGCGCCGTCGGCCGGGCAGAGGATGGCGCCGGGCGTTTCGTCCAACGGGCGGGCGCCATCTTTCAGGGCACGGGTGAAGAAGGCGTTGAAGTGTTCGTAGGCGGTCAGCTCCTCGACCTGGGCCTCGGCCATGTTCACCTGGTACTGCTTGGCGAACCAGCCGATCAGGCGATCCTTGAACCAGACGGCGCGGCACTCGGCGGCGAAGCCGATCAGGCGTGACAGCAGGTGGTGCGGCAGCAGGTACTGGCTGAGGATAAACAGGCGCTGTTTCATCGGTATTCCTTGCATCAATGTTCGATCGGGGTGTCGGGCAGGTTGCCCCATTCGGACCAGGAGCCGGCGTAGGCCTTGACTCGCGGATAGCCCAGCGCCTTGGCCACCAGATAGGTGAAGCCGGAGCGGCGATGGGTCTGGCAATGGGTGATCACTTCCTTGTCCTTGGTGATGCCGAGACCTTCCAGAACCTCGGCCATGTCGGCGCGGATACGCAGGCCGCGCTGCGGGTCCATGCCGGCGGTCCACTCGAAGTTGACCGCGCCGGGCACGTGGCCGCCGCGTGCGGCGAGCACCTTTTCTCCGCTGAATTCGGCTGGCGAGCGGGCGTCCCACACCGCCAGATCGGTTGCGCCCAGGCGGCTCTGCAGATAGTCGCGGCTGGCGGTGGGGCCGTCATGCAGGGTCAGGCTGGCAATGCCGATGGCGGCCGGCGGAGTCGTCTGGCTCAGTTCGCGGCCCTCGCCCAGCCAGGCCTGCAGGCCGCCATTGAGGAAGTGGTAGCGACCGTGGCCGATCACGTCGAGCAGCCAGATGAAGCGTCCGGCCCAGCCGCCGCCCTCGTCGTCGTACACCACGTAAAGCGCGTCGGCGTGGTGGCCCAGTTCGCCGAACAGGGCTTCCAGCTGCGCCTGCTCCGGCAGCAGTCCGGGCGCCGGCGGCTGGCCCAGCTGGGTGCGCTTGCTGTCGACCCAGCGGGCGCCGGGTATGTGCCCCTCGGCATAGCGGGCGGCCGGGCTCAGGTCGACCAGGATCAGCTCGGGTGCCTGCAGGCGGGTAGCCAGGTCGGCCGGCTCGATCACCAGCGGCAGGCCGGAGAAGGCGGACATGCGGAGCCTCCGGAAATGGGAAAGGGCGAATTGTAGCGGAAAGGCTAGGTGCCGCGGCGGGCAAAGGTGGCCAGGGCGCGCTCGATGCATTGCACGGTTTTGCCGAACACCTGCAGGGGCGTGGCGCCGATCTCGCCGCCGCCCTGGTCCGCCACCAGCAGCATCACCACCCGGCCATTGCTGGCCAGCGAGCGCAGCAGCAGGTGCTCGCCATCGAACAGGGCCTTGAGCGTCCCCGGCAGCAGGGCGGAGACCTGGGCCAGGTTGGCCGGGCTCAGGCGCAGCTGGCCGGGTTCGGTCAGCAGGCGGCGCAGCACCTGGCTCTGCGCCGGATCGAGGCGTAGCTGCGCCGCCGCGTCCGGCAAGCCGGCGACCTGCTGGGCCTGCAGGCGGCTGTGGGTGCGGTCGGCCAGCAGGATCAGCACCCGCTGCATGCCGCTGGCCTGCAGGGCCTGGCAGGCGCTGTCAGTCAGTTGCAGCACGTTGGCGAATGGCGAGGGTTGGGCCAGGAGCTTGGCGCAGTGCTGTTTCCACAAATCCAGTTGCGGGTTGACCGCCGGGGCTGGGGCCTGCAGGTCCTTCAGACGGCAGGCATCCCAGGGCCATAGCAGTGCCTCTGCCGGGTGCCATAGGTCAGGCGTTTCGTACTGGCGGGCGCTCTGTGCGGCCTGCTGGTGAACCAGTTGCTGCATCTCCGGCAGGGCGACCTGCAGGTACAGCCCGGTCAGGCGCTGCCAGCGCAGGTGATGCTCGCACGCCCAGTTGTGGTGGCTGGAGACGGCCAGGCCGTTGGCCAGCAGGATGCTGTTGGCTGGCTGGGTCAGCCAGCGGCGCAGGTTGGTGTCTTCGTCGAGCAGCTGCTGCTGGTGCAGCGGATGCTCGTTGTCGCGGGCGATGTGCAGGGCCTTGACCAGCAGGCGGCGGTCTTCCACCAGCAGGCGATAGCCCTGGACGATCCACTCCGGCATGCGCCAGTGCCGGGCCAGGGTCAGGCACAGGGCCGGCAGCGACACGCCGAGCAGCTCGCGTTCGACCTTGCAGGGCGGCTCGCCGCGGCCGAGCACGCGGCGCTCCCAGGCCTCGAACAGCTGCGGGTGGGTGGCCACCAGCGGCCACAGCGGTGCGAGAAACAGCAGGCTGCCCCAGTGGATTTCCTGCCACAGGCGAGCCAGGCGCCCGGCGAACAGGCCGTTGGCCTGCTGCGCGGCGTGCAGGCTGATCAGCTGCAACTGGCGCAGGGGCAGAGGGATCTGCGCCTCGTCCAGCACCGGCATCTGCTCGAGAAGCGTTTCAGCGCGTTTCAGCCCGAGGCGGTTGAGCGCCATCTCCAGGCTCTCGGCCGGTTCGCCGAGGCTGCCGGTATGGCGGTTGGTCTCGCGCAGTACCGCCAGGGCGATCGCCGGGCTGTCCTGCATCTGCTCGGCGATCTCGCGCAGGGACTTGCGGCTGTCCTGCAGGGCGCGGCGCACCGCCTCGTGGTGGTGGGCGGCGATGGGCAGGCGCACCTCGTCCAGCTGTTTGAGCCAGGCGTCGAGGCTGCGCGGTATGGGCTTGTCTGTGGGCATGCGGGTTGAGCCAAACTGGCTTTTCGCCTTTACTGCCTATAGTCTGGCGCAATACTTCCGATAATTAGAAGGGTTGTTTTACAGAACCCTTTCGACTGACTCTTCAAGCTTAAATTCCCATGGTCAAGATCATCGGCATCCTGGTTGTTTTCGGCTGCGTTTTCGGCGGCTTCATTCTGTCCGGCGGCAAGTTCATGGCGCTGGTGCACCCCTTCGAGGTGATGATCATCGGCGGCGCCGCCCTGGGGGCCTTCCTTCAGGCCAACCCCGGCAGCGCCTTCATGACCGTGTTCAAAAAGTCGCTGGCGATGTTCAGCAGCCGCTTCACCCATGCCTTCTACCTGGAGGTGCTGAAGCTGCTCTACGAGATCCTCAACAAGAGTCGCCGCGAGGGCATGATGGCCATCGAGGCCGACGTCGAGGACCCCAACGCCAGTCCGATCTTCAGCAAGTATCCGGCCATCCTCAAGGATGCGCAGATGACCGCGTTCATCTGCGATTACCTGCGCATCATGTCCTCCGGCAACATGGCTCCCCACGAGCTGGAAAACCTCTTCGACATGGAGATCTCCAGTCTGAAGGAAGAGCTGGAGCACCCGGCCCACGCGGTATCCAAGGTGGCCGACGGCATGCCGGCCATGGGTATCGTGGCAGCGGTGCTGGGTATCGTGATCACCATGTCCATCCTCGCCACCGCCGACAACGCGCAGATCGGCGAGAAGGTCGGTACGGCGCTGGTCGGTACCTTCCTCGGTATTCTCGCCTCCTACGGTTTCTTCGCCCCGCTGGCCGACGCCCTGACGCATGACGCCAAGGAAGAGCTGAACCTGTACGAGTCGATCAAGGCCACCCTGGTGGCATCCGCCTCCGGCATGCCGCCGACGCTGGCCGTGGAATTCGGCCGCAAGGTGCTGTTGCCGGCGCATCGGCCGAGCTTCAGCGAGCTCGAACAGGCCATGCGTGGCAACTGAGTTGGGTTGCTGAGCCATGGAGAACAACCAGCCGATACTGGTCAAGCGGGTCAAGAAGGTTGCCGGCGGCCACCACGGTGGTGCCTGGAAGATCGCCTTCGCCGACTTCGCCACGGCCATGATGGCGTTCTTCATGGTGATGTGGCTGATGTCCTCGGCCACGCCTGAACAGAAGAAGGCCATTTCCGGCTACTTCCAGGACCCCATCGGCTTTACCGAAAGCGCCAGCCCCTATGTCATCGACCTGGGCGGCACGCCGACCCCCGCGCCCGACCGCACCCTCAATCCCGAACTGAAGGATGCGCCGGACGCCGCCGAGGCGGCGGTCGATGCCAAGAGTGACCAGGCCGAGATGGACGCCAGCCAGGCCGAGACGCTGGCCGAGCAGGTCGAACGCGAGCGCCTGGAGCTGTTGCTGCAGGAGCTGCAGACCAAGGTCGACGAAGATCCGCAGCTGCAGAAATTCAAGGACCAGATCCTCTTCGAGATCACCCAGGACGGTCTGCGCATCCAGATCATGGATGCCGAGAACCGGCCGATGTTCGACATCGGCAGTGCTCGCCTGCAGCCCTATTTCGAAGACATCCTGCTGATCCTCGCCGAGACCATCAAGGCGGTGCCGAACAAGATCAGCGTCAGCGGCCATACCGACGCCAAGCCCTTCGCCGGCCAGGCCGAGTTCGGTAACTGGGAACTGTCCGCCAACCGCGCCAACGCCGCGCGGCGTACGCTGGTCGCCGGCGGCTATCCGGAGCCGCGGGTGGCGCGGGTGGTGGGGTATGCCTCGTCGGCGCTGTTCGATCGCAAGGACCCGTTCAACCCGGTCAACCGCCGCATCGACATCATCGTCCTGACCAAGAAGGCCCAGCGCGCCATCGAGGGCGAGCAGGATGGCGACGGTGCCGCCGAGTCCGCCGAGCCGCCGGCGCCCACCGAGGCGGTGGCGCCTGGCTCGGAGCCGGCGGCGCCGGGCGAGCCGGCCCAGGCGGACGAGCTGCGCCAGCGCCTGAACATCTTCGAGGACGGCGCGCTGCAGTTCGACCAACCCCAGGAATGAAAGAGGCCGCGATCATCGCGGCCTCTTCGTTTTACGTCTCTATCAATATCAATAGTCGGGTTCGGGCAGGCTGGCCAGGATGTGCCGGTAGCTGGCCATGCGCTGTGGCTGGATGCGACCGTCTTCCAGCGCCTTGAGCAGCGCGCAGCCCGGCTCGCGGTCGTGCTTGCAGTCGCGGAAGCGACAGGTGCCGAGCAGGTCGCGGAACTCGATGAAGCCGGCTTCCACGTCGTCGCGGCTGACGTGACCGAGGCCGAACTCGCGGATGCCGGGCGAGTCGATCAGCTCGCCGCCGCCGGGGAAATGGAACAGTCGGGCGGTGGTGGTGGTGTGGGTGCCCTTGCCGGTGACTTCCGACAGCGGCCCGACGCGGGTGTCGACGCCCGGCAGCAGGCTGTTGACCAGCGACGACTTGCCTACCCCGGACTGGCCGACGAACACGCTGACATGCCCGTCCAGGCGTGCCCGCAGCTGATCCATGCCGTCGCCTTCGTGGGCCGAAACCTCCAGCAGCGGATAGCCCAGCTGACGGTAGGTGGTGAGCAGGCCGTTGAGGTGTTCGGCGTTGTCCTCATCGACCAGGTCGGCCTTGTTCAGCAGCAGCTGCGGCTGGATGCCGGCGTGCTCGGCGGCGATCAGGTAGCGGTCGATCAGGTTGGCGTGGGCGTGCGGCAGTGGGGCGAAGACGATGACGATCAGGTCGACGTTGCCGGCCACCGGCTTGAGCACGCCGCGCATGTCCGGGCGACACAGCTCGGAAGTGCGCGGCAGCTGGGCGACGATCACCCCGTTGCCCTGGTTGCCGGGGCGCCAGACCACGCGGTCGCCGGTGACCAGCGCCGGCAGGTTGGCGCGCAGGTGGCAGCGTTGTACCTGGCCGGCCAGCTCGCCTTCCAGCGCCTCGACCTCGACCTGCACGCCGAAGTGGGCGATTACCAGGCCGGTCTGTTCCGGGCCCAGGTCGCCACCCTCCAGCTCTTCGAGCAGGCGTGACTCGCGCTTGGCGGCGCGCGCGGCGCGTTCTTCCTGGACCTTGTCGATGCGCCAGTTCTGCCGGCGGGTGAGTTGGCGTTTGGCCATGGCCTTTCCGATCAATAAGAAAACGGCGGCGAGTTTAGCACGGGCCCCGGCTGGCCCTGGCTTCGGCCTGCTGGTACAACAGGCGCCATGCTCGAACTCCTGCGCTCCCGCTATCCCGCCGCCCTCGCCCTGCTGGCTCAGCTCCTGGCCGTGCTCGGCGTGGCGCTGGCGCTGTTTGTCCTGGCGCAACTGGGTGGCTGGCGCCCGACCCTATGGCAGGCGGCCCTGGGGCAGGGCGTGCTGGCGGCCGCCCTGGGTCACTGGCTGGGGCTGCGTCGCTGGTGGCTGCCACTGAACCTGGCCTTCGTTTCCGGCTTGCTGGCGCTGCAGAGCCGCGAGTGGCCGGCCTGGTGGTTCCTGGTCGCCTTCGTCCTGCTGCTGCTGATCAACTGGAACAGCTTCCGCGAGCGGGTGCCGCTCTACCTGAGTGGCGCGCGCACCCGTCAGCGTCTGAGCGAGCGGCTTGCTGGGTTGCCGGCGGATTTCCGTTTCGTCGACCTGGGTTGCGGTCTGGGTGGCACCCTGGCGCAGCTGGCGCGCGACTACCCGCAGGCACGTCTGATGGGCGTGGAGACGGCGCCGCTGGTGTTTCTGCTGGCCTGGCTGCGCTGCCTGCCCTATCGCAACTGCCGGGTGCGCTACCGCAGCCTGTGGCAGGAAGACCTCTCCGCCTACGACGCCGTGTACTGCTTCCTCTCGCCCGCGCCCATGGCCGAGCTATGGGCCAAGGCGCGCAGCGAGATGCGCCCGGGCAGCCTGCTTGTGAGCAACAGCTTCGATATTCCGGGGGTAGCGCCCGGCGAGATCATCGAGCTGAACGACTGGCGCAGTTCGCGACTGCTGCTCTGGCATCTGTGAGAGGCTGTTTCTGATCCTCTGGCTGTCGGCCATACGGCGTTAAAAGCGGCCTCGGATGCTCATGTACTACTTGTACACTCTGCTTCCTCGGCCGCTTTTGCCTTGTCTGGCTCTAATCCAGAAGATCATAAACAGCTTCTAAGCGGCTAAACTGGCGCCAATCTAGAAGGAGCCGAACTCATGCCGCAGAACCCCAACAACCTGATCTGGATCGACCTGGAAATGACCGGGCTGGAGCCGGAGCGGGACGTGATCATCGAGATGGCCACCATCGTCACCGACAGCGAGCTGAATATCCTTGCCGAGGGCCCGGTGATCGCCGTGCACCAGAGCGACGAGCTACTGGCCGGCATGGACGAGTGGAACACCCGCACTCATGGCGAGAGCGGTCTGACCAAGCGCGTACGCGAGAGCAAGATCGGCCCGGCCGAGGCCGAGGCGCAGACCATCGCCTTCCTCGAGCAGTGGGTGCCGAAGGGCAAGTCGCCGATCTGTGGCAACAGCATCGGTCAGGACCGCCGCTTCCTCTACAAGTACATGCAGAACCTGGAAGCCTACTTCCATTACCGCTACCTGGATGTGTCGACCCTGAAGATCCTTGCCGGCATGTGGGCGCCGCACGTCAAGGACTCGTTCCAGAAGCAGGGCACCCACCAGGCGCTGGACGATATCCGCGAGTCCATTGCCGAGCTGAAGCACTATCGTCAGCACTTCCTCAAGGTCTGACCGCAAACGAAAAGGCCCGCTTAATGCGGGCCTTTTTCATGGTGCCGGGCCAGCGCCCATTCGACATGTTCACGTACCAGCGCCGAGGGGTGTTCACTCCGGGTCTTGAGCGCTTCCAGCACCGGGATGCTCGACGGCGCATTGCCCAGCCCCACGGCCAGGTTGCGCAGCCAGCGCTCGTAGCCGGCGCGACGCAGCGGCGAGCCTTCGGTGCGGCTGAGAAACTCCTCTTCGCTCCACAGGAACAGCTCGGCCAGCGCGCTGTTGTCCAGGCCATGGCGCGGCTGGAAGTCGCCCTGCTCGGTGGGGCGGGCGAAGCGGTTCCATGGGCAGACGATCTGGCAGTCGTCGCAGCCGAATACCCGGTTGCCGATCGGCGCGCGCAGTTCCTCGGGAATCGGGCCCTTCAGCTCGATGGTCAGGTAGGAAATGCAGCGCCGCGCGTCCAGCACATAAGGCCCGACGAAGGCGTTGGTCGGGCACACATCCAGACAGGCGCTGCAGCGGCCGCAATGCTCGCTGGCGTGCGGTACATCCACCGGTAGCGGCAGATCGACGAACAGTTCGCCGAGGAAGAACCAGCTACCAGCCTTGCGGTTGAGTACCAGGGTGTTCTTGCCGATCCAGCCGAGCCCGGCCTTTTCGGCGATGGCCTTTTCCAGCACCGGCGCGCTGTCGACGAAGGCGCGGTGGCCGAACGGCCCGACGGCGCCCTGGATGCGCTCGGCCAGCTGCTGCAGGCGCTTGCGGATCAGCTTGTGGTAGTCGCGGCCCAGGGCGTAGCGCGAGACATAGGCACTCTCCGGCTCCGCCAGGCGCTGGGTCATCTGTGTGTCGCCCGGTAGGTAGTCCATGCGCAGCGACACCACGCGCAGGGTGCCGGGTACCAGTTCGTCCGGGTGGGAGCGCTTGCTGCCATGGGCGGCCATGTAGTCCATCTCGCCCTGGTAGCCAGCGTCCAGCCAGCGTTGCAGATGCTGCTCGTGCTCGCCCAGCTCGACATCGGCGATGCCGACCTGCTGAAAGCCCAGCTCGCGTCCCCAGTCCTTGATGGACTGCGCTAGTTGAGCAAGGTCGAGGGTCGAATCGGGCATGACGGGACGGCAGGGCAGGGGAGATGGGTATAATTCTGCCAGACCTCGCCCGAATCGCCGAACCATGCCTGTCAGTCACGACCTGCCCCTTCCTCTCTATAGCGCCGCTCAGGTGCGCGAACTGGATGCCCGTCTGATCTCCGCCGGCACGCCCGGCTTCGAGCTGATGCAGCGCGCCGCCCATGCCGCCTGGCGCGCGTTGCGCCAGCGCTGGCCGCAGGCTGGGGAAATCACCGTGCTGGCCGGTGCCGGCAACAATGCCGGCGACGGCTATTTGGTAGCCGAGCTGGCACAGAAGTCCGGCTGGGCCGTGCGCGTGCTGGCCGTCGCTGATCCTGAGAAGCTGAGCGGCGATGCCGCTGCGGCTCGTGATGCGGCGCGAGCGGCCGGTGTCGCCGTGGAAGGCTGGAGCGACGACAGCGAGCTGCGCGGCGTGCTGGTCGATGGGCTGCTGGGCACCGGCTTCAAGGGTGACCTGCGTCCGCCCTATGACGCCGCCATCGAGGCGATCAATGCCTCAGGCCTGCTGGTGCTGGCGCTGGACCTGCCTTCCGGCCTGTGTGCCGATACCGGGCGAGTGGCCGAGCAGGCGGTGCGCGCCGATCTGACCGTCAGCTTTATCGGCCTGAAGCTCGGCCTGCTCACTGGCGATGCGCCGGACTGGGTGGGCGAGTTGCTGTTCGACGATCTGCAGGCCGATCCGCAGCTGGTTGCCCGGCAGTCCTGCATGGCGCTGCGTCTGGCCGGCGCTGCGCTGCCGCAACCGGCGCCGCGCGCCCGTACCGCGCACAAGGGCCAGTTCGGCCACGTGCTGGTCATCGGTGGCGACCGTGGTTTCGGTGGCGCCGCCCTGCTGAGTGCCGAGAGCGCGCTGCGCGCCGGTGCCGGCCTGGTGTCCCTGGCGACCCGTCCGGAGCATGTGGCGGCCAGCCTGGCGCGCCTGCCGGAAGTGATGTGCCAGGCCAGCGAATCCACCTATCAGTTGCCCGGCCTTTGCGAGCGCGCCGATGTGCTGGTGGTCGGCCCCGGTCTCGGTCAGCGCGCCTGGGGGCGCAGCCTGCTCAGCGCGGCGGCGGCCAGCCCGCGGCCGCAGGTGTGGGATGCCGATGCGCTGAATCTGCTGGTGGATGGCGGCGTGACGTTGCCGGCCGACAGCGTGATCACCCCGCATCCGGGTGAGGCCGGCCGGCTGCTGGGGCGTTCGACCGCCGAGGTGCAGCTCGATCGTCCCGCCGCGGCGCTGGCGCTGGCGCAGAAGTATCAGGCGGTGGTGGTGCTCAAGGGCGCCGGCAGCCTGGTGGCCGTGCCAGACGGCCGCCTGCGCCTGTGCGATCGCGGCCATCCGGCCATGGCTACCGCCGGCCTGGGCGATGTGCTGGCCGGGCTGATCGGCGCGTTGCGCGGCCAGGGCCTGGACGCCTTCGACGCCGCCTGCCTGGGCGTCTGGCTGCACGCCTGTGCCGGCCAGCAGCTCGGCGAGCTGGGTCGCGGCCTGGCGGCCAGCGATCTGATTCCGACCATTCGTCAGTTGTTGCAGGAGCATGCACCGTGTCTAAGGTGACCCCGTCGAAGGCGATCCCGCCAGAAGTGACCCTCTATGCCGAGGGCGAAGACGCCATGCACGAGCTGGGTGCGCGCATCGCCCAGGCGACCGGCGGTCGCGGCGTGATCTACCTGCACGGCGATCTCGGCGCCGGCAAGACCACCCTGTCGCGCGGCATCCTGCGTGGCCTGGGCCACGGCGGGGCGGTGAAGAGCCCGACCTTCACCCTGGTCGAGCCCTACGAGCTGGGCGAGCTGCGGGTGTTCCACTTCGACCTCTATCGCCTGGCCGACCCGGAGGAGCTGGAGTTTCTCGGCATCCGCGACTACTTCGAGGGTGACGCGCTGTGCCTGATCGAGTGGCCGCAGCGCGGCGCCGGCGTTTTGCCAAAGGCGGACCTGGACATTACCATTAGCCCGCAAGGAGTCGGCCGCGCGCTGCAGTTGCAGCCACATAGCGCGAGGGCCGAGGCGTGGTGTGCTGCCTTATAAGAGTTTGTAAATAAAAATGGGGAAGGCTATGCGCATGCGTGCGCTGTTTGGCGGGATCGGGGTAATGCTGGCCGCGCTGGCTGCCGATGTACTGGCCGCCACGGAAATCCGCAGCGTGCGGCTGTGGCGTGCCCCGGATAACACGCGCCTGGTCTTCGACCTGTCCGGCCCGGTGCAGCACAGCGTGTTCACCCTGGCCGCACCCAATCGCATCGTCATCGACGTCAACGGCGCCCTGCTCTCCACCAAGCTGGAGCAGCTGTCGCTGAGCAATACCCCGATCACCGGTATCCGCTCGGCCCAGCGCTCGCCCACCGATCTGCGCCTGGTCCTCGACCTGTCCGCCACCGTGACGCCGAAGAGCTTCAGCCTGGCGCCCAACCAGCAGTATGGCCATCGCCTGGTGGTCGACCTGTTCGATCAGGAAGCCGGCGCCGCGCCCAGCGTGCCCCAGGCTCCGCAGGTCAACTCGCCGAACGTCGCCAGCAATCCGCCGCCGGTGGTCGCCGCACCTGGCGCCGCTCCGGCCAAACTGCCGCCGGTGCCGGGCGGCAAGCGCGATATCGTCATCGCCATCGACGCCGGCCATGGCGGCGAGGACCCCGGCGCCCTCGGCCCGGGGCGCAAGATATACGAGAAGAGCGTGACCCTGGCCATCGCCAAGGAGCTGCAGCGTCAGATCAACGCCGAGAAGGGCTTCCGTGGCGAGCTGGTGCGCACCGGCGACTACTTCATTCCGCTGCGCAAGCGCACCGAGATCGCCCGCAAGAAGGGTGCCGACCTGTTCGTCTCCATCCACGCCGACGCCGCGCCGCGTGCCGCCGCCTTCGGCGCCTCGGTGTACGCGCTGTCCGACCGTGGTGCGACTTCCGAGACTGCGCGCTGGCTGGCCGACAGCGAGAACCAGTCCGACCTGATCGGCGGCGCCGGCAGCGTCAGCCTGGACGACAAGGACCGCGTGCTGGCCGGCGTGCTGCTCGATCTGTCGATGACCGCCTCGCTGTCGTCCAGTCTCAACGTGGGGCAGAAGGTGCTGAGCAACATGGGCAGCATCACCTCGCTGCACAAGCGCCGGGTCGAGCAGGCGGGGTTCATGGTGCTGAAGTCGCCGGATATTCCGTCGATCCTGGTGGAGACCGGTTTCATCTCCAACCCCAACGAGGCCAAGAAGCTGTCCACGGTGGCCCATCAGCAGGCCCTGGCGCGCTCGATCACCGCGGGCGTGCGGCAGTTCTTCCAGCAGAACCCGCCGCCGGGCACCTACATCGCCATGCTGCGCGACTCCGGCAAGATCGCCGCCGGCCCGCGCGAGCATGTGGTCAGCTCCGGCGAGAGCCTGGCGCTGATCGCCCAGCGCTATCAGGTCAGCCTGGCGTCGCTGCGCAGCGCCAATTCGCTGAAGAATGACACCATCAAGGTCGGTCAGACCCTGAGCATCCCGGCCACCGCCCTGGCGGCCCAGCCATGAGCGAGCTGCGTCGCATCCAGCTGCTGAGTCCGCGGCTGGCGAACCAGATTGCCGCCGGTGAGGTGGTCGAGCGCCCGGCCTCGGTGATCAAGGAGCTGCTCGAGAACAGCCTGGACGCCGGTGCGCGCCGCATCGACGTGGAAATCGAGCAGGGCGGCATCAAGCTGCTGCGCGTGCGCGACGACGGCGGTGGCATTCCCGCCGACGACCTGCCGCTGGCCCTGGCGCGCCACGCCACCAGCAAGATCCGCGAGCTGGAGGATCTGGAGGCGGTGTGTAGTCTCGGCTTCCGCGGCGAAGCCCTGGCCTCGATCAGCTCCGTCGCCCGCCTGACCATGACTTCGCGCACCGCCGACGCCGAGCAGGCCTGGCAGGTGGAGACCGAAGGCCGCGACATGGAGGCGCGGGTGCAGCCCGCGGCCCACCCGGTCGGTACCTCGGTGGAAGTGCGCGACCTGTTCTTCAATACCCCCGCGCGGCGCAAGTTCCTGCGGGCGGAAAAGACCGAATTCGATCACCTGCAGGAGGTCATCAAGCGCCTGGCCCTGGCCCGCTTCGACGTGGCCTTCCACCTGCGCCACAACGGCAAGACGGTGTTCGCCCTGCACGAGGCGCCGGACGCCATCAGTCGCGCGCGCCGCGTGGCCAGCGTCTGTGGTCCGGCCTTCCTCGAACAGGCGCTGCCGATCGAGGTCGAGCGCAGTGGCCTGCGCCTGTGGGGCTGGGTCGGTCTGCCGACCTTCTCGCGCAGCCAGGCGGACCTGCAGTATTTCTACGTCAACGGCCGCATGGTGCGCGACAAGCTGGTCGCTCACGCCGTGCGCCAGGCCTACCGCGACGTGCTGTTCAACGGCCGTCACCCGACCTTCGTGCTGTTCCTCGAGATCGATCCGGGCGTGGTCGACGTCAACGTGCACCCGACCAAGCACGAGGTACGCTTCCGCGACAGCCGCATGGTGCACGACTTCCTCTACGGCACCCTGCACCGGGCGCTGGGCGAAGTGCGCCCGGAAGATCAGCTGGCGGCGCCTGCTGCCGTGCAGCAGATCGTCCGCCCCAGCGGCCTGGCCGCCGGCGAGTTCGGCCCCCAGGGCGAGATGGGCCTGGCGGCCCAGGTGCTGGAGCAGCCGGTGGCGCAGGTGTCGGTCTGGCGCTCGCCGGGCGCCGGTTACCAGGCGCCGCGTAGTGAGCCGGCGTTGCCGGCGGCCGAGGCTCAGGGCGCTTATCGTGAGTACTTCGCGCCGTTGCCCGAGTCGCAGGCGCCGGTTGGCCTGCCGCAGAGCCAGGGCGATATCCCGCCGCTGGGCTATGCGCTGGCGCAGCTCAAGGGCGTGTACATCCTCGCCGAGAGCGCCATCGGCCTGGTGCTGGTGGACATGCATGCGGCCCACGAGCGCATCACCTACGAGCGGCTGAAGACCGCCATGGCCAGTGAAGGCCTGCGCGGTCAGCCGTTGCTGGTGCCGGAGACCATTGCCCTGAGTCAGCGCGAAGCCGATTGCGCCGAGGAGCATGGCCAGTGGTTCCAGCGCCTGGGCTTCGAGCTGCAGCGCCTGGGCGAGGAAAGCCTGGCGATCCGCCAGATTCCGGCGCTGCTCAAACAGGCCGAGGCCACCCAACTGGTGCGCGATGTGCTCGCCGATCTGCTGGAATACGGCACCAGTGACCGCATCCAGGCTCATCTCAACGAGTTGCTGGCGACCATGGCCTGCCATGGCGCCGTGCGCGCCAACCGGCGTTTGACCCTGCCGGAGATGAACGCCCTGCTGCGCGACATGGAGCACACCGAGCGCAGCGGCCAGTGCAACCACGGTCGCCCGACCTGGACGCAGCTGGGCATGGACGATCTCGACAAGCTGTTCCTGCGCGGCCGCTGAGGTCGCGACTCCGTCATGACCGAGCGCCTGCCTCCCGCCATCTTTCTGATGGGGCCGACTGCTTCCGGCAAGACCGATCTGGCCCTGGCGCTCGCCGACGAGCTGCCCTGCGAGCTGATCAGCGTCGATTCGGCGCTGATCTATCGCGACATGGATATCGGCACGGCCAAGCCGGACAAGGCCACGCTGGAGCGCTACCCGCACCGCCTGGTGGATATCCGCGATCCGGCCGAGAGCTACTCCGCAGCCGAATTCCGTGCCGACGCCCTGGTCGCCATGGCGCAAGCCACCGCGCGCGGCCGTATTCCGCTGCTGGTCGGCGGCACCATGCTGTATTACAAGGCGTTGCTGGAGGGGTTGGCAGATATGCCCAGCGCCGATCCGGCGGTGCGTGCCGAGC
The DNA here is from genome assembly GCF_005508865.1 of Pseudomonas sp. F(2018). GTDB lineage: Bacteria > Pseudomonadota > Gammaproteobacteria > Pseudomonadales > Pseudomonadaceae > Aquipseudomonas. The sequence continues at coordinate 67,473 of NZ_SCOM01000007.1, read as the reverse complement.
TGGAGGCCTGGGCCGCCGCCGAGGGTTGGGAGGCGCTGCATCAGGAGCTGGCGCGGGTCGATCCGCAGTCCGCGGCGCGCATTCATCCCAATGACCCGCAGCGCCTCACCCGGGCCCTGGAGGTATATCGGGTCAGCGGCCTCAGCATGAGCGCGCACCGTGAGCGCCAAACGGCTCAAAATAGCGGTCCAGAGGCGCCTGGCGCAGGGCAATTGCCTTATACTGTCGCGCAACTCGCCATTGCTCCCGAGCAGCGCCAGGTACTGCACGAGCGGATCGCCCGCCGATTTCACCTGATGCTGGAACAGGGCTTTGTCGAAGAGGTCGAAGCGTTGCGCCAGCGGGGCGACCTGCACGCGGGGCTGCCATCGATCCGTGCGGTGGGCTATCGACAGGTATGGGATTACCTGGAAGGTGGCCTGAGCCGCGAGGAAATGACGGAGCGGGGGATCATCGCCACGCGTCAGCTGGCCAAGCGCCAGTTCACCTGGCTACGCGGCTGGGAAAACCTGCATTGGCTGGACAGCCTGGCCAGTGACAATCTGATGCGTACCTTGAAATACCTGAGGGCGGTCTCCATATTGTGATGAGACCCGTCTATTCGCCGTCTATCCTTGGCTTTTGAGGCTTATACGGCATAAGCCATCTTTGCTTTACTACATTTGACCCTTAAGGAGTGCGGCACATGTCAAAAGGGCATTCGCTACAAGACCCTTACCTGAATACCCTGCGTAAGGAACGCGTACCGGTTTCTATCTATCTGGTGAACGGCATCAAGCTGCAGGGCCAGATCGAATCCTTCGACCAGTTCGTGATTTTGCTGAAGAACACTGTCAGCCAGATGGTCTACAAGCACGCTATTTCCACCGTGGTGCCGAGCCGTCCGGTGCGCCTGCCTAGTGCCACTGAAGGCGAGCAGGTCGAGCCGGGCAACGCCTGATAGGAGCCTGACTTGTTCTTCGAGCGTCACGGCGGTGGTGAACGGGCCATCCTTGTCCATCTGGAAGGCAGCAACCCCGAGGCGGCCGAAGACCCGCAGGAGTTTCAGGATCTGGCGTTGTCGGCGGGTGCCGACATGGTGGCTCTGGTCACCGTGTCGCGGCACATGCCTACCGCCAAGTTCCTGATCGGCAGCGGCAAGGTCGAGGAGCTGCGTGACCTGGTCAAGGCCGAAGAGGCCGAGCTGGTCATCTTCAACCACACCCTCACGCCCAGTCAGGAGCGCAACCTCGAGCGCGTGTTCGAGTGTCGCGTGCTCGACCGTACCGGGCTGATTCTCGACATCTTCGCCCAGCGCGCCCGTACCCACGAGGGCAAGCTGCAGGTCGAACTGGCGCAGCTCGATCACATGAGCACGCGCCTGGTGCGCGGCTGGACCCACCTCGAGCGGCAGAAGGGCGGTATCGGTCTGCGCGGTCCGGGTGAGACCCAGCTGGAAACCGACCGCCGCCTGCTGCGCGTGCGTATTCGCCAGATCAAGCAGAAGCTGGAGAAGGTGCGCAGCCAGCGCGAGCAGGCTCGCCGTGGCCGTCGGCGTGCGGACATTCCTTCCGTTTCCCTGGTCGGCTACACCAACGCCGGCAAGTCCACCCTGTTCAATGCGCTGACCACTTCCGAGGTCTACGCCGCCGACCAGTTGTTCGCCACTCTCGACCCGACCCTGCGCCGGCTGGAGCTGGACGATCTGGGCCCGGTGGTGCTGGCCGACACGGTGGGCTTCATTCGCCACCTGCCGCACAAGCTGGTGGAGGCGTTCCGCGCCACGCTGGAAGAGTCGAGCAACTCCGACCTGCTGCTACACGTGATCGACTCCCACGAGCCGGAGCGTGACCAGCAGATCGAGCAGGTCATGGCGGTACTCGGCGAGATCGGCGCCAACGAGCTGCCGATGCTCGAGGTGTACAACAAGATCGATCTGGTCGAAGGCGTCGAGCCGCAGATTCAGCGCGATGGCGACGGCAAGCCCGAGCGGGTATGGCTGTCGGCGCGCGATGGCAAGGGTCTGGAGCTGCTGCGCCAGGCGGTCGCCGAGTTGCTCGGCGAGGACCTGTTTGTCGGCACCCTGCGCCTGCCGCAGCGCCTGGGGCGCCTGCGTGCGCAGTTCTTCGCGCTGAACGCAGTACAGAGCGAGGCGCATGACGAGGCGGGCGACACCCTGCTGGCGATCCGTCTGCCGCGTGCCGAGCTCAATCGCCTGGTCAGTCGCGAGGGATTGAAGCCGCAGGATTTCCTCGCGCAACACACTTTGCAATAAAGCCCGCGCCGTCGTTTTTGCGGCGGCTCGGGGGCTTTCGGTAGCATGGGCCGGCGCGCCGTGGGCGCGTCTTCGCTTTATTTGATGGAGAGCGCTATGGCTTGGAATGAGCCGGGTGGCAACTCGAACAACCAGGACCCCTGGGGCGGCCGCAAAGGCGGTGGACGCCAGGGCCCGCCTGACCTCGACGAAGCCTTCCGCAAGCTGCAGGAGAGCCTCAACGGCATCTTCGGCGGTAAAAAACGTGACAGTGATGGCCAAGGTGGCGGTTGGGGCATTCTCCTGATCGGCGCGGCGCTGCTGTTCGCGGTCTGGCTGTGGAATGCCATCTACATCGTCGATGCCCAGGAGCAGGCCGTCATCCTGCGTCTCGGCAAGTATCACGAGACGGTCGGTCAGGGTCTGAACATCTACTTCCCGCCGATCGACAAGAAATTCCAGGAGAACGTGACCCGCGAGCGTTCCTTCTCCAAGGAAGGGCAGATGCTCACCGAGGACGAGAACATCGTCGAGGTGCCACTGACCGTCCAGTACAAGATCAGCAACCTCAAGGACTTCGTGCTCAACGTCGATGCGCCTGAGGTCAGCCTGCAGCACGCCACCGAGAGCGCCCTGCGCCATGTCGCCGGCTCCACCTCGATGGACGAGGTGATCACCCTCGGTCGCGAGCAGATGGGCCAGGACGTCAGCAAGCGCCTGCAGGACTTCCTCGACAACTACGGCACCGGCATCACCGTCACCCAGGTCAACATCCAGCGCGCCACGGCTCCGGCCGAGGTCAAGGATGCCTTCGACGACGTGATCCGCGCCCGTGAAGACGAGCAGCGCGAGAAGAACCAGGCCGAGACCTACGCCAACGGCGTGGTGCCCGAGGCTCGTGGTCAGGCCCAGCGCATCATCGAGGATGCCAACGGTTACCGCGACGAGGTGGTGGCGCGTTCCCGGGGTGAGGCCGATCGCTTCACCAAGCTGGTGGCCGAGTACCGCAAGGCGCCTGAGGTGACTCGTCAGCGCCTGTATCTGGACACCATGCAGCAGGTCTTCAGCAGCACCAGCAAGGTGCTGGTGACCGGCAAGGAAGGGCAGAACAACCTGCTCTATCTGCCGCTGGACAAGATGATCGACAGCCGTGGCAGCGCCGGCACCAATGCCTCGGGCGCGCCGAACGCCAGTGGCGACGCCGGTGCCCGCATCATCAATAACGTCGAGCGTGGCGATCTGCGCACCAGGGAGAGCCGCTGATGAGCAACAAATCGCTGTTTGCCCTGATTGCCGGGGTGGTGGTCGTCGTTCTGGCATGGAACAGCCTGTACATCGTCACCCAGACCGAGAAGGCCGTGCTCCTGCAGTTCGGTAAGATCCAGGTGGCCGACGTGCCGCCGGGTCTGCACGTCAAAGTCCCGGTGATGAACCAGGTGCGCAAGTTCGATGCGCGTCTGCTGACCCTGGAATCGCCGATCCAGCGCGTGCTGACCCTGGAGAAGAAGGCGGTGATGGTCGACGCCTACGCCAAGTGGCGTGTCGCCGATGCCCAGCGCTACTACACCGCGACCTCCGGCATCCGCCAGATCGCCGATGATCGCCTGTCCCAGCGCCTGATCACCGCCCTGGCCAACCAGTTCGGTACCCGCACCCTGCACGAAGTGGTCTCCGGTGAGCGTGACGCGCTGATGGCGGCCATCACCAAGTCGCTCAACGGCATGGCGCAGAAGGAACTGGGCATCGAGGTAGTGGACGTTCGCGTCAAGGCCATCGATCTGCCGAAAGAGGTCTATCGCAGCGTGTTCGACCGCATGAGCTCGGAGCGTGAGCGCGAGGCCCGCGAGCACCGTGCCAAGGGTCGCGAGTTGGCCGAAGGCATCCGTGCCGACGCCGACCGGCAGAAGCGTGTGATCCTCGCCGAAGCCTATCGCGAAGCCGAGGAAATCCGCGGTGATGGCGACGCCAAGTCCGCAGCCATCTACGCCGGAGCCTACGGCCAGGACGCCGAGTTCTATGCGTTCTACCGCAGCCTGGGTGCCTATCGTGACAGCTTCTCGAGCAAGAGCGATGTGCTGGTGCTGGATCCGGATAGCGAGTTCTTCCGCTATCTGCAGCAGCCAAAACCCTGATCGAAGGCACCCCGAGGCGGCCGTTCGGCCGTGTCGGGGTGACCTCCGTGGAAAACGTGTTATCATGGGTCAGCCGGGAAAAAGCCCGGCTTTTTTGCGTCTGCGGGAATCATGTGGCAGGAACTGGGCATCGCGTTTTGTCTGATGTTGGTGCTGGAAGGCATCCTGCCCTTCCTCTATCCGCGGCGTTGGCGCGGAACGATCGCGCAACTGGCACAACTGCCCGACCGGCAGCTGCGTCTCATGGGGCTGGCCAGCATGCTGCTGGGGACCACCCTCCTGTATCTGCTTCACTGAAGGCTGCCGCCCGTACCGAGAGGGGAATGGCGAAATGGCAACGGTAGACCGCTGGCTGCTGCCAGATGGCATCGAAGAAGTACTGCCGCCGGAAGCGGCACTGATCGAGGCGGCGCGCCGCCAGGTGCTGGATCTGTTCCAGCGCTGGGGCTACGAGTTCGTCGTCACTCCGCACATCGAATATCTTGAGTCCCTGCTCACCGGTGCCGGCCAGGACCTGGATCTGCGCACCTTCAAGGTGACCGATCCGCTGTCCGGCCGGCAGATGGGCTTCCGTGCCGACATCACGCCGCAGGTGGCGCGGATGGATGCGCACACCCTGCGTCGCGAAGGCCCGAGCCGCCTGTGCTATGCCGGCAGCGTGCTGCATGCCAAACCGCGTGCGCTGGCCACCTCGCGTAGCCCGATCCAGCTGGGCGCCGAGCTGTACGGCGACGCCAGCCCGGCCAGCGACGTGGAAGTCATCAGCCTGATGCTCGACACCCTGGCCCTGGCCGGTGTGCCGGATGTGCACATGGACCTCGGTCATGTCGGCATCTATCGCGGCCTGGCCCGCGCCGCCGGCCTGTCCGGCGAGGCCGAGCAGCAGTTGTTCGACGCTCTGCAGCGCAAGGCCGTCGATGAAGTCGACGCGCTCACCGAATCCCTGCAGCCGCATCTGGCCAGCATGCTGCGCGCGCTGGTCGAGCTGTGTGGCGGCCGCGAAGTGCTGGACCTGGCCCAGGCCTGCCTGGTCGAGGCGCCGGCCGAAGTGCATGCCGCGCTGGATCAGCTGGTGGCCATCGCCGACCAGCTGGAGCTGCGCTACCCGGAGCTGCCGCTGTATTTCGACCTCGGCGAGCTGCGTGGCTACCACTACCACACCGGTGTGGTGTTCGCCGCGTTCGTTCCGGGCGTCGGCCAATCGATCGCCCAGGGCGGTCGCTATGACGACGTCGGCGGCAATTTCGGTCGGGCGCGCCCGGCCACCGGTTTCTCCACCGATCTGAAGACCCTGGTCACCCTCGGCGACATGCGTGTTGACGAGCCGGCTGCCGGGGTCTGGGCGCCGGATCATCATGATCTGTACCTGTGGCAGGCCGTACAGCGCCTGCGCAGCGAAGGCGTGCGCGTGGTCCAGGCTCTGCCTGGGCAGGATGTAAGCGCGGCGGGCGAGGCGGGCTGTGACCGCCAGCTGCAGCTGCGCGATGGACGTTGGCAGTTGGCGCCGCTGGCGTCCTGATGGTTTTCCGCCGGCTGTGGCCGGCATCGAGCTTCCAAAGAGGACAAGTGTTATGGGTAAGAATGTCGTGGTCCTGGGCACCCAGTGGGGTGATGAGGGCAAGGGCAAGATCGTCGATCTGCTGACCGAGCAGGCTGCCGCGGTAGTGCGCTACCAGGGCGGTCACAACGCCGGCCACACGCTGGTGATCGACGGCGAGAAGACCGTGCTGCACCTGATCCCGTCCGGCATCCTGCGCGAAGGCGTGCAATGCCTGATCGGCAACGGCGTGGTAGTCGCCCCCGACGCCCTGATGCGTGAGATCACCAAGCTGGAAGAGAAGGGCGTACCGGTGCGCGAGCGCCTGCGCATCAGCCCGTCCTGCCCGCTGATCCTGTCCTACCACGTGGCCCTCGACCAGGCCCGCGAGAAGGCCCGTGGCGACGCCAAGATCGGCACCACCGGTCGCGGCATCGGCCCGGCGTACGAAGACAAGGTGGCCCGTCGCGGCCTGCGCATCGGTGACCTGTTCCACCGCGAACGCTTCGCCTCCAAGCTGGGCGAGCTGCTGGACTACCACAACTTCGTGCTGGTCAATTACTACAAAGAGCCGGCCATCGACTTCCAGGCCACCCTGGACGAGTGCATGGCGTTCGCCGAGCTGCTGCGCCCGATGATGACCGACGTCACCGCTGACCTGCACGAGCTGCGTCGTGCCGGCAAAGACATCATGTTCGAAGGTGCCCAGGGTTCGCTGCTGGACATCGACCATGGCACCTACCCGTACGTCACCAGCTCCAACACCACCGCCGGCGGCACCGCCACCGGCTCCGGTTTCGGCCCGCTGTATCTGGACTACATCCTCGGTATCACCAAGGCCTACACCACCCGTGTCGGCTCCGGCCCGTTCCCCACCGAGCTGTTCGACGAGACCGGCGCCTTCCTGGCCAAGCGTGGCCACGAGTTCGGTTCGACAACCGGCCGTGCCCGCCGCTGTGGCTGGTTCGATGCCGTGATCCTGCGTCGCGCCATCGAGATCAACAGCATCTCCGGTCTATGCCTGACCAAGCTGGACGTGCTCGACGGTCTGGAAAGCATCAGCATCTGCACCGGTTACAAGGACGCCCAGGGCAATCTGCTGGTGGACGCGCCGACCGACGCCGACAGCTATATCGGTCTGCAGCCGGTGTACGAGGAAATGCCGGGCTGGAGCGAGTCGACTCTGGGTGCCAAGAGCTTGGAAGAGCTGCCCGCGGCCGCTCGTGCCTACATCAAGCGGGTGGAAGAGCTGGTCGGCGCGCCGATCGACATCATCTCCACCGGCCCGGACCGCAACGAGACCATCGTTCTGCGTCACCCGTTCGCCTGATACCACTGTCACGAAAAAGGCCGCTCTGAGCGGCCTTTTTTGTGGGCGCGATTCCAGCGGAGCAAATCGCGGGCAATAAAAAGGCCGGCTTGTGGCCGGCCTTCAGGGGGTGGTACTGGCTTATTTTTGGTAAGCCGCTACCGCCTTCAGAATTGCTTGGCGGGCTTCGTCGGCGTTGCCCCAGCCTTCGACCTTGACCCACTTGCCCTTCTCGAGATCCTTGTAGTTCTCGAAGAAGTGCTTGATCTGCTCCAGCAGCAGAGCCGGCAGATCGGTGTATTCCTGCACGTCCTTGTAGATCACGCTCAGCTTGTCGTGCGGGACGGCGATCAGCTTGGCGTCACCGCCGGCTTCGTCGGTCATGTTCAGCACGCCGACCGGACGGCAGCGGATGACCGAACCCGGGGCTACCGGATACGGGGTCACGACCAGCACGTCGAGGGGGTCGCCGTCGTCGGCCAGGGTGTGCGGGATGAAACCGTAGTTGGCCGGGTAGAACATCGGGGTGGCCATGAAGCGGTCGACGAACAGGCAATCGGTGTCGTGATCGATTTCGTATTTGATCGGCGCGTGGTTGGCCGGAATCTCGATGGCGACGTAGATGTCGTTCGGCACGTCTTTGCCGGCCGGGACTTTGCTGTAGCTCATGGTGGATACCCCAGGGTTGGGCCAAAAAAGTGGGCGGATTATAGGCACATTCCGGTGACGTTACTACGCCCGCGTGCTCATCCGTTGGTCGTGTCGCGATAGTCCGGATGGCTTTCCTGCAAGGTGCGCAGGCGCGTCAGCGGGTCTTGGCGGTAGAAGGCGGCGAGCTGGCCGTAGACGGCCGGGAAGGCCTCCTGCAGCAGGTCGGGCGCGGTGAAGAAGTACTCGCTGGTGACGGCGAAGAACTCGGCCGGGTTCTCCGCCGCGTAGGGATCGATGGCGGTTTCCGCCTCAGGGTCGGCATCGAGCTGGGCATTCATGCCGTCATAGGCGGGCTGCATGGCCTGCGCCCAGGCCTGGATGCGCATGTCGCGGTGCAGCGGCGGCAGGCCGTTGGCGTCGCCGTTGAGCATGTCCAGCTTGTGCGACAGCTCGTGGATCACCAGGTTGTAGGCATCCCAACCGCCGCCGGCTTGCACCCCGGGCCAGGCGAGGATCACCGGGCCCTGTAGCCAGGCCTCGCCGCTGCGCTCATCGTCCCACTCGTGTTCGATACCGCTGGCATCGCGATGGCTCTGCGGGCTGACGAAGTCGTCCGGGTACAGGACGATCTCGTGGAAGCCCTGGTACCAGTCCAGGTCGGCCAGGTGCAGCAGCGGCAGTTCGGCCTGGGCGGCCAGGGTCAGGCGGTCGACCTCGTCCAGTTCGACGCCGGGCAGTGCGGTCAGGCGCTTGTGATGGAGAAACAGGATGGCGCGCTGGAACAGACGCTGTTCCTCGGCCTCGCTCAGGCCGTCGAGAATTGGCAGGCGTGCGCGTGCCTCATGCCAGTGGCGGGTGGTGTAAGGCGAGCGGGAGAGGATGCGCTGGCGGCGCCAGGCGCGGAACGACCACATGGGATGTCTCGAGGATGCGGCGGACGGGACGGTCCCGTCCGCCGGCCGGTCAGTCGCCCAGTTCCAGGGTGTAGTTCTTGAAGCGGGTGTCTTCGCGGAAGCCGATGGACTCGTAGGTCTTCTGCGCTACCTCGTTGCTCACGCTGGTGGCCACGCGCATGCGCACGGCGTTGGTTTCCTTGGCCATCTGCTTGGCGGTCTGCAGCAGACGGTCGGCGACCAGCATGCGGCGGGCGTCCTCGGCAACAAAGATGTCGTTGAGGATCCACACGCGCTTGAGCGACAGCGAGGAGTAGCTGGGGAACAGCTGGCAGTAGCCGAGCAGCTTGTCCTCGTCGTCGGCCAGGGCCAGGTAGATGATCGATTCCTTGCGCTTGAGGCGGGTCTCGAGGAACTTGCGCGAGGAGTCCGGGAACGGCAGCTCGCCATAGAACTCACGGTACTTGATGAACAGCGGGGTCAGCAGGTCCAGGTGCTCCAGGGTGGCTTGGACAATGCGCATGGCGGGCCTCTGCGTTATGGAGTGGTGAAATTGGCACTGTGCCAATGGTCGGGTCGATGCTGCCGAAAGCGGATGGAAAGCGCAATCCAAGCAAGCGTTTGATTATGCCCAGGGCTCGGGCCGGCGGCGCCGTCCGCTCTGCGACGGTACTCGCCGGCCCGCCCGAGATTATTCATAGGCGACCATGCAGGGCCTCGGTGAACAGTTTGGTGACGTTCTCCTCGGTCAGTGGCAGCGGATTTCCTCCCGCGGAAGGGTCGACCACCGCCATCTGCGCGATCAGCGCGGTCTTGCTGTCGTCGACGCCGAGCTCGGCCAGGCTGTGCGGCACGCCGGTGTCGGCACGCAGTTGCAGGACCAGGTTGAGGAAGCTGTCGAAGCCCGGGTTGGCCAGTTGCAGGTAGGCGGCCAGGCGGGTGATGCGCTCCTCGATGGCGCTGCGGTTGAACTTCAGCACGTAGGGCATCAGCGTGGCGTTGGTCATGCCGTGGTGGGTGTCGTACAGCGCGCCGATCGGATGGGCCAGGGCGTGCATGCCGCCGAGGCCCTTCTGGAAAGCGGTGGCGCCCATGGCTGCGGCGGCGAGCATGTCGGCGCGGGCGTCGAGGTCGTCCGGCTGCTTGACCGCACGCACCAGCGCACCCTTGACCAGGCGCATGCCCTCCACGGCGATGCCGTCGGCCAGCGGGTGGAAGCCCGGCGCGCAGTAGGCTTCCAGGCAGTGGGAGAAGGCGTCCATGCCGGTGCCGGCGGTGATGAACGCCGGCATGCCGACGGACAGCGCCGGGTCGCTGATGACGATGCGTGGCATCATCTGCGGATGGAAGATGATGCGCTTGGTGTGGCTGCGCTCGTCGGTGAGGATACCGGCGCGGCCGACCTCCGAGCCGGTGCCGGCGGTGGTCGGCACGGCGATCACCGGGGCAATGCCGCGCGGATCGGCGCGGGTCCACCAGTCACCGATGTCCTCGAAGTCCCACACGGGTCTGGCCTGGCCGCTCATGAAGGCGATCAGCTTGCCCATGTCCAGACCGCTGCCGCCGCCGAAGGCGACCACGCCGTCGTGCTTGCCGGCGCGGTAGGCGGCCAGGCCGGCGTCGAGGTTGCTCTCCACCGGGTTGGGTTTGAGGTCGCTGAACAGCGCGGCGCCGAGGCCGGCTTGCTTGAGCGAGTCGAGGGCGGCGGTGGTGATCGGCGCGCTGCCCAGTCCGCGGTCGGTGACCAGCAGCGGGCGCAGCATGCCGATGCTCTTGCACAGCTCCGGCAGCTCCTGGATGCGGCCGGCACCGAAGCGCACCGAGGTCGGGTAGTTCCAGTTGGCGGTCTTGCTCATGGCGAACTCCTGGTCAGAGCTGGTGGCGCAGGTGGAAGGACTTGGGCCGGGTCAGGTGCTCGTAGCCCAGGCGCGACAGCGTGGCGCCGCGCCCGGTGTGCTTGACGCCGGTCCAGGCCAGGGCCGGGTCCAGGTAGTCGCAGCGGTTCATGAACACGGTGCCGGTTTCCAGTTGCTGGCCGATGCGTTCGGCGGCGTCCAGGTCCTCGGTCCAGATCGCCGCGCTGAGGCCGTAGGGGCTGTCGTTCATCAGCGCGATGGCCTCGGCCTCGCTGGCCACCGGCATGATGCCGACCACCGGGCCGAAGCTCTCGTCGCGCATCACCGCCATCCCGTGGTTGACCCCGGTCAGCACCTGCGGCGCCAGATAGGCGGTGCCGGGCGCGTCGTTGGCGAAGCTGGCAGGGTCGATCAGTGCCTTGGCGCCCTTGGATTTGGCCTCGGCTATCTGGCCGCGCACGAATTCGGCGGCGCTGCTGCGCACCAGGGGGCCGAGGGTGGTGGCCTCGTCCAGCGGGCTGCCCAGCACGTACTGCCTGGTCAGCTCGACGAAGCCGTCGACGAAGGCCGGATACAGGGCCTTGTCCACATAGATGCGTTCGATGCCGCAGCAGCTCTGCCCGGAGTTGAAGAAGCTGCCGTCCACCAGGTTCTCCACCGCGTGGGCCAGGTCGGCGTCGCCGCGCACGTAGGCCGGGTCCTTGCCGCCCAGCTCCAGGCCGACGCCGATGAAGTGGCCGGCGGCGGCGCTCTCCATCAGACGGCCACCTTCCACCGAACCGGTGAAATTGACCTGCTGCACCTGGCCGGAGGCGATCAGGGTGGCGGTCTGGCCATGGTCCAGCACCAGGTTGTGGAACAGCCCGGCCGGCAGCCCGGCGCGCTTGAAGGCCTCGGCGAAGCGTTCGCCGACCAGCAGGGTCTGGCTGGCGTGCTTGAGCAGCACGGCGTTGCCGGCCATCAGCGCCGGGATGATCGCGTTCACCGCGGTCAGGTAGGGGTAGTTCCACGGCGCCACCACCAGCACGGTGCCCAGCGGCTCGCGACGGATATAGCGGCGGAAGCCCTCCTTGGCATCGGGCACCACGTCGGCCAGGGCGCTTTCGGCGATGCCGATCATGTAGCGGGCGCGTTCCTCGAAGCCGCGCAGCTCGCCGGCGCCGAAGCGGATCGGGCGGCCCATCTGCCAGGCCAGCTCGGGGACTATCTCGTCCTTCATCGCCAGCATGGCGTCCACCGCCTTCAGGCAGTAGGCGGCGCGCTGGCCGATGACGAGCTCGCGCCAGGCGCGCTGGGCCTGGGTCGCGGCGGTCAGGGTCTGTTCCAGGGCGCTGCTGCTGGCGATGGCGCGTTCGGCGTAGAGGCTACCGTCCACCGGTGAAATCAGGCGAATGCTGTTCATCTGCTGCTCTCCCTGTCAGTAGCGCTCGAAGCCGCGGCGCAATTCCCAGTCGGTCACCCGACGGTCGTATTCCAGCTGCTCCCAGCGCGCGGTATGCAGGTAGTGCTCGACCACGTCGTCGCCCAGGGCCTGGCGCAGCAGTTCCGAGCGGTCGAGGGCGTCGGTGGCACCGCGCAGGGTCTTGGCCACTTCCGGCAGTTCGTCGTTCTCGTAGGCGTCGCCGGAGAAGGGCGCCGGCAGCTCCAGCTGTTCGTCGATGCCGGCCAGGCCGGCGGCGATCAGTGCGGCATAGGCCAGGTAGGGATTCAGATCGGCGCCGCCGATGCGGCACTCGATGCGGATGCCCTTGCTGTCCGCGCCACACAGGCGGAAGCCGGCGGTGCGGTTGTCGCAGCTCCACACCGCGCGGGTCGGGGCGAAGGTGCCGGCCTGGAAGCGCTTGTAGGAGTTGACGTAGGGCGCGAGGAAATAGGTGATGTCGCTGGCGTACTTGAGCTGGCCGGCCACCCACTGGCGCATCAGCTTGGACATGCCGTACTCGCCGGCCGGGTCATGGAACAGCGCCTGTTCGCCGTCGAGGCTGAACAGCGAGTTGTGGATGTGGCTGCTGGAGCCGGCCAGGTTGTAGTTCCACTTGGCCATGAAGGTGACGGCCTTGCCCTGCAGCAGGGCGATCTCCTTGCAGGCGTGCTTGATGATGCTGTGCCGGTCGGCCATCACCAGCGCCTCGGCGTAGCGCACGTTGATCTCTTCCTGGCCTGGCCCCCACTCGCCCTTGGAGTTCTCCACCGGGATGCCGGCGGCTTGCAGGTGCTTGCGGATGGCGCGCATCACCGGCTCCTCGCGGATGGTCTGCAGGATGCTGTAGTCCTCGATGTAGTAACCCGCGGTCTTGGGGTTCTGGTAGTGCTGGCTATGGATGTCCTCGTAGCTCTGGTCGAACAGGTAGAACTCCAGCTCCGAGGCGAACATGCCCTTGTAGCCGCGTTCGGTGAGGCGGGCGATCTGCCGCTTGAGGATGCCGCGCGGGCTGTGCGGCAGGTCGTGGTGGTGATGGTCCTGCACGTCGCACAGCACCAGAGCCGTGCCTTCCAGCCAGGGCAGCACGCGCATGGTGGACAGGTCGGGCTTGAACACGAAGTCGCCATAGCCCTGCTTCCAGCTGGCGGCGGCGTAGCCGGGCACCGGCTCCATGTCGATGTCGTCGGCCAGCAGGTAGTCGCAGCCGTGGGTCTCCTCGTAGGCGCTGTCGAGGAAGAACTCGACCTGGAAGCGCTTGCCGATCAGGCGGCCCTGCATGTCGACCATGCAGGCCAGGACGGTGTCGATCTTGCCGGCCACGGCGAGCTCGCGCAGGCCGGCCAGGGTGAGGTGGGCAGTCATCCGTTGGTCTCCGGAAAAAGTGGCCGCGCCTGCCGGCGCGGCCGGGGCTCATCAGTTATTGGTCTTGTCTTTTTCGCGCTGCTCCATGGCGAACTCCTCTTCTGGCGAGAGGATCAGGCGATGGCGGCCGACGATGGCGAAGTAGGTGATGCCGATGGCGAACCACACGGCCACCCAGAACACGCCGAGGGTGTAGGCCGGGTCGCCGGTGAGCTGGAAGTACAAGGTCACGGCGGCGATCAGCATGGTCAGCACCGCGCCGGGCACGCCCAGCGGGCTGCGGTAGGGGCGCTCGATGTCGGGCATCTTGCGCCGCAGCAGGATGAACGACAGGGCCTGCATGAAGTACGAGAACATGGCGCCGAACACCGCCATGTTGAGCAGGGTGCCGCCGATCACCGCGCCGCCCTTTTCCTCACCGAAGATGAACCACAGGGTCATCATCACCGCCAGCGCCATCAGGCTGCCGATCAGCATGGCCACGTGCGGCGTCTTGCGCTGGCCGTGGGTGATCGACAGTTGCGGCAGGAAGTAGCCGGCGCGGCTCAGCGAATAGATCTGCCGGCCCATGGCGAAGATGATGGTGTGGAAGCTGGCCACCAGGCCGAGCACCGCCACCAGGGCCAGCAGCTTGGCGATGTCGTCACCGTAGATGGCCTTGAAGCCGTCCAGCAGCGGCTCGCCGGAGGAGCCCAGGGCGTGCGAGCCGACGCCGCTCACCGCCGGGTTCAGCCAGAGGATCATGAAGGCCGAGAGGATCAGGGTGAACATGCCGAGGATGATGCCCTTGGGCATGTCGCGTTTCGGGTCGACCGACTCTTCCGCCGCCAGCGGCAGCTGCTCGATGGCGAGGAACAGCCAGACCGCGAAGGGCATGGCCGCCAGTACGCCGAGCAGGCCGTTGGGCAGGAACGGACCATTGCCTTCCGGCAGCTCGACGCCGCCCGGGCCGACGTTCATGGCGAAGCGGTTGAAGTCGATGTGCGGCAGGGCGCTGATCCAGAACACCACCAGGCAGGCCAGCGCCAGCAGGGTGACCACCAGGGTGACCTTGAACGACAGCTCCACGCCGATCACGTTGAGCCAGATGAACACCACGTAGAAGCCGATCCACCACAGCGGCTGATACTCGCTGGGCGTGCCGAAGATGCTGCCCATGTAGCTGCCGATGAAGAACACGATCACCGCCGGGGTGAGCACGTACTCGACGTTCTCCGCCAGGCCGGTGAGGAAGCCGCCCCAGGGGCCCATGGCGCTGCGGGCGAAGGAGTAGGCGCCGCCCGTGTGGGGCAGGGCCGGTGACATCTCCGCCAGGGAGAAGGTCAGGCCCAGGTACATGATGGCGATGATGATGGCGGCGATCAGCATGCTGCCCCAGCCATTGGCCAGGCCGAAGTTCCAGCCGGAGAAATGGCCGGAGATCACCGCGCCGACGCCCAGCGCCCACAGCGACCAGACGCCGGCATAGCGGCGCAGGCCGCGTTGTTCGAAGTAACTCTTGTCGACCGTGGTGTAGCTGACTCCCGATTGCTGCTTCATGGTCCTCTCCTGCATTTCGCGTTGGCTCGGGTTCTTGTAGGAATTGCGGCCTTGCTTGAAACGGGATGGAGCACAGCGGCTGACAGCGGGAGGATGCACGGAGGAGAAGCCCGGACGGGCTCGAGAGCCATGCGCGCATGGCGGGTTTGTTGCTCCCCCGGATGCCGGGAAAGTTTCCCGGCGATATCGAAGCGCAGACGGACATCCGGTCGCTGACAGCTTGCGGGCATGGACAACGAGGAACCTCATGCCGTCCCGGTGTTCCGAGACTCCTGACACTCTAGTCGAGATTTCGCGGGGCGGTGCGGCAGCCTGTCCGGTGCCGCCCTGTGCTACCCTGCGCCCAGTTCTGCCGGGGCTTCCCGGTTCTTTTCGAGGTCATCGATGCACATCCATATTCTCGGTATCTGCGGCACCTTCATGGGCTCCCTGGCGGTGCTGGCCAAGGAGCTGGGGCACCGCGTCACCGGCTCCGACGCCAGCGTCTATCCACCCATGAGTACCCAGCTCGAAGCCCAGGGTATCGAGCTGATGCAGGGCTATCTGCCCGAGCACCTGCAGCCGGCCCCCGACCTGGTGGTGATCGGCAACGCCCTGAGCCGCGGCAACCCGGCGGTGGAATACGTGCTGAACCAGGGCCTGCCCTACGTCTCCGGCCCGCAGTGGCTGGCCGACCATGTGCTGCAGGGGCGCTGGGTGCTGGGCGTGGCCGGCACCCACGGCAAGACCACCACCACCAGCATGCTGGCCTGGGTACTGGAGCATGCCGGCATGAGCCCGGGCTTTTTGATCGGTGGTGTGCCGCAGAACTTCGGCGTCTCGGCGCGCCTGGGCGGCACGCCGTTCTTCGTGGTCGAGGCCGACGAGTACGACAGCGCCTTCTTCGACAAGCGCAGCAAGTTCGTCCATTACCGCCCGCGCACGGCGATCCTCAATAACCTGGAGTTCGACCACGCGGATATCTTCCCCGACCTGGCCGCCATCGAACGGCAGTTCCACCACTTGGTACGCACCGTGCCGGGCGAGGGCCTGATCATCCATCCGCAGGCCGAAGAGGCCCTGGCGCGAGTGATCAAGATGGGCTGCTGGACCCCGGTGCAGACCACCGGTGCCGGTGGCCAGTGGCAGGCGCGCCTGCTCAGCGAGGACGGCTCGCGCTTCGAGGTGGTGTTCGACGGCAAGGTCGAAGGCACCGTGGAGTGGGAGCTGACCGGCCAGCACAACGTGGCCAACGCCCTGGCCACCCTGGTCGCCGCGCGGCATGTCGGCGTGGTGCCGGAACTGGGCATCGCCGGCCTGTCGAGCTTCAAGAGCGTCAAGCGGCGCATGGAGAAGGTCGCGGAAGTGAAGGGCGTGACCATCTACGACGACTTCGCCCACCACCCGACCGCCATCGCCACCACCCTCGACGGCCTGCGCAAGCGCGTCGGCGACGCGCCGGTGATCGCGGTGATCGAGCCGCGCTCCAACTCGATGAAGCTCGGCGCCCACCGCGACGGCCTGCCGGATTCCGTGGTGCAGGCCGACCAGGTGTTCTGGTACGCCCCGGCCAACCTGGGTTGGGACCTAGCCGCTACCGTGGCCGGCTCCAAGGTGCCGACCCAGGTCTGCGATTCGCTGGAGTCCATCATCGAAGGTGTGAAGGCGCACGCGGTGCCTGGCACCCAGGTGGTGATCATGAGCAATGGCGGCTTCGGCGGCCTGCATGGCAAGCTGGCGGAAGCGCTGGCTGAGTAGATGGTTGACTCCCTCTCCCAGGGGGAGAAGGGAAGCATGCACTCCGAGGAGACTTCATGAACGGCCCCGAACGCATCACCCTGGCCATGACCGGCGCCTCCGGCGCCCAGTACGGCCTGCGCCTGCTCGACTGCCTGGTGCAGGAAGACCGCGAGGTGCACTTCCTGATCTCCAAGGCCGCGCAGCTGGTGATGGCCACCGAGACCGACGTCACCCTGCCGGCCAAGCCCCAGGCCATGCAGCAGTTCCTCTCCGAATACACCGGTGCCGCGCCCGGGCAGATCCGCGTGTACGGCAAGGAAGACTGGATGGCCCCGCCGGCGTCTGGTTCCGGTGCGCCGAGTGCCATGGTGGTGGTGCCGTGCAGCACCGGCACCCTGTCGGCCATCGCCACCGGCGCCTGCAACAACCTGATCGAACGCGCCGCCGACGTGGTGCTCAAGGAGCGTCGCCAGCTGATCCTGGTGCCGCGCGAGGCGCCGTACTCCAGCATCCACCTGGAGAACATGCTCAAGCTGTCCAATCTCGGCGTGACCATACTGCCCGCGTCCCCCGGCTTCTATCACCAGCCGCAGACCCTGGACGACCTGATCGATTTCGTCGTCGCGCGCATCCTCAACTGCCTGGGCATTCCCCAGGACATGCTGCCGCGCTGGGGCGAGCATCACCTGATCAGCGGCGACGATTGATGAAAACCTATCTCTACGGCAGTGTGCTGCTGTTCTGCGCGCTGCTGCCCGGCTGCGCCAGCGTGCGCACCCTGGATGCGGCCAAGCCCGGCGCGCCGATCATCTATTCCGGCACCCGTCTGGACTGGTATTCGCTGCGGGGCGGTTGCTGCCCGGTGGATCGCTTCGGCGCCGAGGCGCCCAAGTACGCCGGTATCGACCTGCCGTTCGCCGCGTTGCTGGAGACCCTGCTGCTGCCCTTCGCCGTGGCTGCCGAGCTGGGGATTGGGCTCGGCGTCAGCGGCGGCAACTGATCAGCTGGCCCAGCCGCGCCAGACCCAGGTCATCGGTCGCGGGCCCGGCAGGTAGCTGCTCTGCACTTCCCTGATGTGGAAGCCGCCGGCGGCGAGCAGGGCGGGGATGTCGCGGTTGAGGTGGCAGCCACCGGCCAGCGGTTTCCACAGCGGGGTGATGCGGTCCTGCCACACACGCACCTTGGCATCCGGCGCACGACCATGTTCGCTGAACAGCAGCTTGCCGCCGGGCTTGAGCACCCGGCGCATTTCCTTCAGCGCGGCCAGCGGGTCGGGGATGGTGCACAGGGTGAAGGTGCAGACGATGCTGTCGAAGCTGGCATCGGCGGCCTGGATCTGCCCCAGTTCCAGGGCGACCATCTCCACCGGGATGCCGATGTCTGCGGCGCGCTGGCGGGCCAGGGTCTGCATCTGCGCGGCCGGGTCGACGCCGACTATGGCGCTGACCTTGGCACGGTCGTAGAAGCTCAGGTTGAGGCCGGTGCCGATGCCGATCTCCAGTACCCGGCCTTCGGCCAGCGGCACGACCTGGGCGCGGGTCTTCATCACCTGGCCCATGCCGCAGGCGAAGTCGATCAGACGCGGCAGGATCTTCTCGTCGTAGAACTTCATCAGCGCCCGAGGCGCCGTAGTTCGTCGGATTCGACGATGCGAATGCCGTCGTTCTCCTCCAGCGCCAGGCGCCACAAAGCGCGGGCCAGGGCGGCGACCTCGATGCCGCGATACTTGCCGGGGATCCAGCGCAGCAACGGCGCGGCCAGGCGCTCGCCGAGGCGGAACTCACGGCGTGGGCCGAGTAGCAGGGACGGCCGGACGATGGTCAGCTGCGGCCAGTCCATCGCCTTGAGCGCCTCCTCGGTCTCGCCCTTGACCCGGTTGTAGAACACCGAGGAGCTTGGGTCGGCGCCCAGGGCGCTGATCACCAGCAGGTGGCGGGTGCCCAGCTCGCGGGCGCGGCGGGCGAAGGCCAGCACCAGTTCCTGGTCGACGGCGCGGAAGGCCTCCTGCGAGCCGGCCTGGCGAATGGTGGTACCCAGGCAGCAGAAGGCCGCATCGATCTGCCCGTCGAGCTGCGGCAGCAGATCGCGCAGCTGGCCGACCGGGTTGTCCAGGTGCGGATGCTCGGCCAGCGGGCTGCGGCTGGGGGCCAGCACGCGGCTGATGGTCGGCTCGCTGAGCAGGCGGTCGAGCAGGTGTTCGCCGGTGAGGCCGGTGGCTCCGGCGAGCAGTATGTGCTGGGGCGTCAGGTACATGCTGGTCCTCCGCTGTTACTTATCAGCTTAGAGCGAATCGGCAGAAGCGTCCTGAAATTGATCGCCAATCACTGAGCTTTCGTCGCTGCGGTCAGCGCCTGCTCGGCTTGCTGCTTGCGCAGCCGTTTCCAGTGTTCCAGCACCGCCTGCGGTGCCCATAGCTGCGGCTCGGAAGGCTCGAAGTCGTCGGCCTCCTCGCGTTCGGCGACCTTGGCCTTGGCCAGTTCGAAGGCGCGGCTCAGGTCGTCGGTCTCGTTCAGCGCATCGGCGAACAGGGCGCGGCCGAAATAGGTGAAGTCGTTCTCCTCGGAGCAGCCGAAGGACACCCGATCGGCCCTGGCCGCCGTCATCACCAGGGTCTTGTCATTCTTCAGCGGTGGGATGAAGCCACCGGAGTAGCAGGCCGAAATCACCACCACCTTGTGGCGGTCGCGCAAGGGTTCGAGCAGCGCAGCGAACTCGCTGGCCGGTAGATCGGCCAGCTGCAGGCGCGGCTGGTCGATGCTCAGTTGATGGTCGCTCGAGCCATGGCTGGTCAGGTAGAGGAACACCAGGTCCTCCGGACCGCTGCGCTCGGCCAGCGCCTGTACGGCGCGGGTCAGGCTCTCGCGGGTGGCCAGCGGGCGATCGGCCAGGTGGTCACGATGGTTGGTCAGGGTGACGTTGCCGCGGGCGCCGAAGCGCTCGCGCAGCAGCTTGCTGACGTAATCGGCCTCGCGCAGGAACACGCTCTGCTTGCCATCGCCGGCCAGGGTCAGGCTATAAAGCTCGACGGCTGGGGTGGAGGCGGGCAGGGCATCCAGCGCCTGTTGCAACAATTGACCCTGCTGCAGCAGACCGAGTTCCAGCGGGTCCGGTCGGGCCGCGCCATCGGCCTGGCGGATCAGCTCGCCGCCGCGCCAGGTGCCCGAGGTGCGACTGCCGTCCAGCGCGGTCAGCTCGCCCGCGCCGGCGTACTGGCCGTTGGCGAACTGGCCCTGGTAGACACTGCCGTCGGCCAGGCTCAGCTTGCCCTTACCGTGGAACTGCCAGTGGCGGAACTCGCCCTCGTAATGGCGGCCGTCGGCGCCGCGGAATTCGCCCTTGCCGGTCAGCCCGCCGTTCTCGAAGCGCCCGCTCCAGACTTCGCCTTCGCCGTTCTGGTAGCGGCCCTTGCCATGGAACAGGTCGTTGCGGAAGCCGCCGCTGTAGCGCTCGCCGTCCTCACCCTGGTAGCTGCCTTCGCCTTGCAGCATGCCGTTCTTGAAGGTGCCGCTGAACTGGCCCTCGGCGTTCTTGCGCACGCCCTCGCCCTGCGGCTCGCCGCGCACGAAGCGGCCCTGGTAGCTGCTGCCATCCGGCCATTCGAGGGTGCCGAGGCCGTGGTAGAGATCGTCGCGAAACTCGCCGCGATAGCTGACGCCGCCCTGCTGCAGGTGGCCTTCGCCGTGCATGTTGCCTTGCTTGAATCCGCCCTGGTAACGGGTGCCGTCGCCGTAGACGAATTCGCCCTGGCCCTCGAACAGACCGAGATGAAAGTCGCCCTTGTAGCGCTCGCCGCTGGCGCCGTGCCATTCGCCGGGGCCTTCGAGCAGGCCATCCTTGAAGCGGCCCTGGTAGTAGGTGCCGTTGGCGTAGTCGATGCGGCCCTCGCCCTGCAGGCGGCCGTCGATCACCTCGCCGCGATAGCGGCCGCCATCGGGCAGCACGGCATCGGGTGGCAGCAGGGGTTCGCCATCGCCGCAGGCGGCGAGCAGCAGGGCGAGGGAGAGCGGGGCGAGGCGGCGGAGCATGGCGGACGTCCTGGTCGGGGCATGCGCCGAGTATGCCAGCGCACAATGCAAACGGGGCGCCTGAGCGCCCCGTTTCTGCGATGCCGGTCAGATCAGACGAAGCACAGCGACAGCGACTCGGCGATATAGGCGGGTTTTTCCTCGCCTTCGATCTCCAGGGTGGCCTCTACCTTGAACAGCCACTGGCCGGGACGCTTCTCGGTGATGTCGAGCACCTTGGCGGCCAGGCGTACCCGCGAGTCGACCTTGACCGGCTGGATGAAGCGCACGCTGTCCAGGCCGTAGTTGACCGCCATCTTCAGGCCTTCCGGCGCGAGCATGAGCTTTTCCATCAGTACCGGGATCAGCGACAGGCTGAGGAAGCCGTGGGCGATGGTGGTGCCAAACGGGGTGTGCTTGGCCTTGACCGGGTCGACGTGGATGAACTGGTGGTCGCCGGTGCATTCGGCGAACTGGTTGATGCGTTGCTGATCGATGGTCAGCCATTCGGAACGTCCGAGTTCCTTGCCTACATAGTCTTGCAGTTGTGCTACGGGTACGAGCGGCATAGATCCTCCTTGAGGATGCGCGGTTATTTGTTGTTTTTGATGAACCAGGCTGGCCCTAGAACAGCATGGGCTGCGGGGGTGGGTCAAGCCGAAAGTCGTGGTTTATGGCGCACCCTCAGGCGTGCCTATAATGGCCGTCTTTTTGCAGCCGGAGTCTCTTGCATGCTGCTTCGCGGCCTGACCTGGCTGGTGCTGTTCCAGTTGCTCGGCACCGCCCTCAATGCCCTGTTCCTGCCCATGTTGCCGGGGCCGATCATCGGCATGCTGCTGCTGTTCGGGTTCCTCCTGCTGCGCGGCGAGGTGGGCGAGCCGATGACCGAGGCGGCAGCCGGCCTGCTGCGCTACCTGCCGCTGCTGCTGGTGCCGCCGGCAGTAGGGGTGATGGTGTATGCCGAGCAGATCGCCGCAGACTTCTGGGCCCTGGCCGGTGCACTGGGCCTGTCCCTCTTGATCTCCATGCTGTTCGCCGGTTGGCTGATGCAGAAACTGATCGAGCGCCAGGCGCGCCGCGAGGAGCGCCCATGAGCCTGGACTGGCACGGCGCGCTGCAGGCGGTGGTGCACCATCCGCTGTTCGGCGTCGGCATCACCCTGGCCGTGTACCAACTGGCGCTGGCCGCCTACGAGCGCACCCGCTGGGTGTTCCTGCAGCCGGTGCTGGTGTCGATGACCGTGCTGATCGGCGTGCTGCTGGCGGCCGGGCTGACCTACCAGGAGTACCGCGAGAGCACCTTCCTGCTCAGCGTGCTGCTCGGCCCGACTACCGTGGCCCTGGCCGTGCCGCTGTTTCTCAACCTCAAGCGCATCCGCCAGCTGTTCTGGCCGACGCTGATCACCCTGCTGGTGGCCGGTGCCTTCGCCACCGCGCTGGGCGTGGCGCTGGCCTGGGCCTTCGGCGCCGAGCGCATGATGCTGATGACCCTGGCGCCGAAGTCGGTGACCTCGCCCATCGCCATGCTGGTGGCCGAGCAGATCGGCGGCGTGGCGGCCCTGGCCGCGGTGTTCGTGCTGATCACCGGTGTGCTGGGCGCCATGTGCGGGCCGGAGCTGCTGCGCCGCATCGGTGTGCGTCACCCGGCCGCCCAGGGCATGGCGCTGGGCATCACCGCGCATGCCGTGGGCACGGCGCGGGCCCTGCAGGAGAGCGAGGAAAGTGGCGCCTTCGCCGCCCTGGCCATGAGCCTGATGGGTATGCTGACCGCCGTGGTGCTGCCGCTGGTGGTGGTCCTGGTCGCCTGAGGAGTTGCCCATGAACTATCCGCTGTTTCCCCTCAACACCGTGCTGTTTCCCGGCTGCATCCTCGATTTGCAGATCTTCGAGGCGCGCTATCTGGACATGGTCAGCGCCTGCATGAAGCGCGGCGAGGGCTTCGGCGTGGTCACCATTCTCGAAGGTCAGGAAGTCGGCGAGGCGGCCAGCCGCTTCTCGGCGCTGGGCTGCGAGGCGCTGATCCGCGACTTCCAGCAGCGCTCCAATGGCCTGCTCGGCATCCGCGTCGAAGGTGGTCGGCGTTTTCGCGTGGGTGAGATCGAGGTGCAGGTGGACCAGCTGACCCTGGCCCAAGTGGATTGGCTCGACGAGCCGGACGATGCGCCACTGCTGGCCGAGCACGCCGACCTGGCCGCGCTGCTGGCGGCGCTGGCCGAACACCCGCTGGTGGCCGGTTTGGCCATGGGCGGCGTGGTCGCCGGCCAGCAGGCCCTGGCCAATCAGCTGGCCTACCTGCTGCCGTTCGCCACCGAGCAGAAGCTGCAGCTGTTGCAGCTGGACGACCCGCTGCGCCGCCTGGGGCAGGTCCAGGTGCTGCTCGACCAGCTGCAGGGCGAGATGACCGCGTAGGCACATCCCGTAGGGTGGATTCGGAGCGAAGCGACAATCCACCACGCCATGCCACATGGTCTACTGCCTGCGGCGAGTACACCCTACGTCTAGTAGCGATACTGCTGGATCGCCTCCGGCAGCGCCCAGGCGCTCACGCCGCCGAGCAGGGCCAGGGTAGCCGGCAGGACCAGCCACCAGACTCGCGCCCCCAGCGGGCGCATCGGCTCGCGGCGTTGCAGCCAGGCTAGGCTGGCGGCGCACACGCTGCCGGCGAGCAGGGCGCCGGCGAGGATATCGGTTGGCCAGTGCACGCCCAGGTAGACCCGCGAGGCGGCGATGCTCAGTGCCGGCAGGCTGGCCACCATCAGCCAGGTCAGGCGCGTGCGTGCCGAGGCGCCGCGGCCGGCCAGCACGCCCAGGGCGAGGAAGAAGGCGAAGGCCGCCGAACTGTGGCCGCTGGGCAGGCTGAAGGTTTCCAGGGGCTGGTGCAGCACGTCCGGGCGGGCGCGGGCGAACAGCTGCTTGAGGCCGGTGGTGGCCAGGGCGGTGAACAGGGTGCAGCTGCCCAGGAATATCGCCGCGTGGACTCTGCGCGACAGCAGCAGAAGCAGGGTCACCAGCACGCCGGCCGCCACCTGGGTACGGAAATCGCCGAGCCCGGTGATCAGCATGGCCAGGCCGTCGACGCTGGCGCTGCGGTGTTCCTGGACCAGGGCGATCAGGCCCTGGTCCAGCGCGTCGAGATGCGGAATACCGATCAGCAGGGCCAGCAGCAGGACGGCGCTGGAGACGGCCGCCGCCGGCACGGTCCAGCGCTGTTCGCGCAGGCTGCTGAGGATCAGCACCACCAGCATCAGGCCGACGCCGGCGGCGACTATGCCGGCGGCGCTCCAGAAGCCTTCCGGCAGTGGCAGGCGGATGGCGGCGCCGGTGGCCCAGCCCGGCAGGATGTAGGCGATGGCCCAGCCGGCGGCGGCCAGCATGCTGACCAGGAAGAAACGCACCACGGGCATGTCGAGCATGCCGGCCACCAGCGGCAGCATCGGCCGCAGCGGGCCGATGTAGCGACCGACCAGCAGGCTGGCCACGCCGTAGCGCTGGAAGTAGTGCTCGGCGCCGCCCAGCCACTCGGGATGGTCGCGCAGCACCGGCAGGCCGCGAATGCCCTGGTGGAAGCGCCGACCCAGGCCGTAGGAGATCGCATCGCCGAGTAGGCCGCCGGCATAGGCCAGCAGCAGGGTCTCGCTCAGGCCCAGGGCGCCGCTGCCGGCCAGCACGCTGAGGGTGAATAGCAGCACGGTGCCGGGAATCAGGATGCCGGCCACGGCCAGGCACTCCAGGCAGGCGGCCAGGAAGATGGTCAGGCCCAGCCATTCCGGATTGGCCTCCAGCCAGTGCGACAGGGTCGCGAACCATTCGCTCATGCTTACAGCTCCTCGGGGTTCAGCAGAAGGTAGTCGCGACCTTCGACCTGGCCGCGGCGCAATGGGTTGCGTGTGCAGTGGCGGGCGTAGCCGGCGTCGACGAAACGGTAGGGCAGCTGCTCGTCGCGGCCCTTGGGGATGCCCAGGCGGGTGGTCTGGATCACCTGCGCCGGGCGCTGGCCGACGTCCTCGACGAACAGCCGCTCGGGATCGAAGCGCTGCGCATCCCACTCCGGCACCCGCAGGCCGAGGGCCTTGCACAGCAGGGTCTGGCCGGCGCACAGGCGCTCCGGGTGACGATGGTCGCCGCCGGCGGCGGGGTTGTTGTGCTGCATGCGCTGCAGGGCATCATCGGCACAGTGCTGATCCAGCCAGGGCATGGCCGACTTGATCAGCACCGCATTGCCGGGGCCCTGGGCGCTGAAGTTCAGCGAGTCGCCGCCGCGGGCGTAGTACATGTAGATATGCCCGCCATCGAGGAACAGCGCGCGGCGCTTCTCGGTGTAGCCAAGGGAGGCGTGGCTGCCCTTCTCGGCCAGGTAGTAGGCCTCGGTCTCGATGATCCGCGCCGCCAGCCAATGGCCCCGGTGGCGATGGCGGATGACCTTGCCCAGCAGCGCGCGGGCCAGGACCTGGGCGTCGCGGTCGAAGAAGCTGTCGGGCAGCGCGGCGGCTGCGGGCCAGGGCAGGGCGGTCATCGCGGATCCGGGGTGGGAAAAGGCGCGATCTTAGCAATGCCCGCCGGCACTGGCCGTGAATCTTGTTCCGCGATGTTGCACGGGTTGCACCATCCGCCCGGCAGTGCTGGGCGCGGCGGGGTGCGCCCGCTATAATCAGCCACTTTTTCCAACTGCCAGACCTCCGCCGACCATGACCGAGTCCGTGCTCGACTACATGACCCGCCTGGGCCGCGCCGCGCGCGCCGCCTCGCGGGTGCTCGCCCGGGCCAGCACCGCGCAGAAGAATAGCGCCCTGCAGGCCGCCGCCAATGCCCTCGACGCCGCCCGCGCCGAGCTGACCGCCGCCAACGAGCTGGACCTGGCCGCCGCCCGCGCCAATGGCCTGGAGCCGGCCATGGTCGACCGCCTGGCGCTGACGCCGAAAGTGATCGACTCGATGATCGAAGGCCTGCGCCAGGTCGCCACCCTGCCGGACCCGATCGGCGAGATCCGCGACATGCGTTACCTGCCGTCTGGCATCCAGGTCGGCAAGATGCGCGTGCCGCTGGGTGTGATCGGCATCATCTACGAGTCGCGTCCCAACGTGACCATCGACGCCGCCAGCCTGTGCCTGAAGTCCGGCAACGCCACCATCCTGCGTGGCGGCTCCGAGGCCATCCATTCCAACCAGGCCATTGCCCGCTGCATCCAGCTCGGCCTGGCCGAGGCCGGCCTGCCGGCCAGCGCCGTGCAGGTGGTGGAAACCACCGACCGCGCCGCCGTCGGCGCGCTGATCACCATGCCCGAGTTCGTCGACGTCATCGTGCCGCGCGGCGGCAAGGGCCTGATCGAGCGCATCAGCCGCGACGCCAAGGTGCCGGTGATCAAGCACCTGGACGGCGTCTGCCACGTCTACGTGGACAGTGCCGCCGACCTCGACAAGGCCATCCGCGTCTGCGACAACGCCAAGACCCAGCGCTACTCGCCGTGCAACACCATGGAGACGCTGCTGGTGCATGCCGGCATCGCCGCCCGTGTGCTGCCGCCGCTGGCTGCCATCTACCGCGACAAGGGCGTGGAGCTGCGCGGCGACGCCGCCACCCGCGCGCTGCTCGGCGGCGATGTGCTGGAAGCGACCGAAGACGACTGGTACGCCGAGTACAACGCGCCGATCCTGGCGATCCGCATCGTCGAGTCGCTGGACGCGGCCATCGAGCACATCAACCAGTACGGCTCGCAGCATACCGACGCGATCATCACCGAGAACTTCAGCGATGCCCGGCGCTTCCTCACCGAGGTGGATTCCGCCTCGGTGATGGTCAACGCCTCGACCCGTTTCGCCGATGGCTTCGAGTACGGTCTGGGCGCGGAGATCGGCATCTCCACCGACAAGCTGCACGCCCGCGGCCCGGTCGGCCTGGATGGCCTGACCAGCGAGAAGTACGTGGTGTTCGGCGACGGGCACATCCGTACCTGATGGCGCGACGTATTGGCATCCTGGGCGGCACCTTCAACCCGGTGCATGTCGCCCACCTGCGCGGGGCGCTGGAAGTGGCCGAGTTCATGGCCCTGGACGAGCTGCGGCTGATCCCCAGCGCCCGTCCGCCGCACCGCGAGGCGCCGCAGGCCACGGCCGAGCAGCGTCTGGCCATGGTCGAGCTGGCGGTGGTCGGCGAGCCGAAGCTGACGGTCGACGACCGCGAGCTGAAGCGCGACAAGCCGTCGTTCACCTACGACACCCTGGAGTCGGTGCGGGGCGAGCTGGCGGCGGACGATCAGCTGTTTCTCCTGCTGGGCTGGGATGCCTTCTGCGGGTTGCCCACCTGGCATCGCTGGCAGGAGCTGCTGGGGCATTGCCACATCCTCGTGCTGCAGCGGCCGGATGCCGACAGCGAGCCGCCCGAGACGCTGCGCGACCTGCTCGCCGGGCGCAGCGTGACCGACCCGCACGACCTCTCGGGGCCGGGCGGGCAGATCAGTTTCATCTGGCAGACGCCCTTGGCGGTGTCTGCCACCCTGGTTCGCCAGTTGCTGGCACAAGGGCGTTCGGTGCGTTTTCTGGTGCCCGACGCCGTATTGGCCTATATCCATGCGCACGATCTGTACCGTGCGAAAAACGATTCATGAGGTAACGATGCAAAACGAAGAACTGGTCAAGGTCGCCGTCGCGGCCCTGGAAGACATGAAAGGCGCCGACATCACCACCATCGATGTGCGCGGCAAGACCAGCGTCACCGATTTCATGGTGATCGCCAGCGGTACCTCCAGCCGCCACGTCAAATCGATGGCCAACGAAGTGCTGGAGAAGGTCAAGGAGCAGGGCGTGCGCCCGATCGGCAACGAAGGCCTGGACGGCGGCGAGTGGGCCCTGCTCGACCTGGGCGACGTGGTGGTCCACGTGATGCAGGTCGCCACCCGCCAGTTCTACGACCTGGAGCGCCTGTGGCAGGGCGCCGAGCAGAGCCGCGCGCAGCACCAGGACCCGGCCGAGTAAGCCCGCCTCGTGCGTATCAAGCTGATCGCCGTCGGCTCGCGCATGCCGCGCTGGGTGGAGGAGGGCTGGCAGGAGTACGTCAAGCGCCTGCCATCCGAGCTGCCGCTGGAGCTGGTGGAGATTCCGCTGACCACCCGCGGCAAGAACGCCGACGTCACCCGCCTGATTCGTCAGGAGGGCGAGGCCATGCTGAGCAAGGTACAGGCCGGTGAACGCATCGTGACCCTGGAGGTCACAGGCAAGCCCTGGAGTACCGAGCAGCTGGCCGCCGAGCTGGAACGCTGGCGCCTGGATGCGCGCAACGTCAACCTGATGGTCGGCGGCCCCGAGGGGCTGGCGCCGGAAGTGTGCGCGCGCAGCGAGCAGCGCTGGTCGCTGTCGCCGCTGACCCTGCCGCACCCGCTGGTGCGCATCCTGGTCGGCGAGCAGATCTACCGGGCCTGGACCGTGTTGTCCGGCCACCCGTATCACAAGTAAGCAGTAGTCGATGCCGCAACCCATTCGCCTGAAGGACCACGAGAAGGACGCCCGCCTGGTGCGTCGGCGCGTGGTTGTGGGCGGCGTGGCGGTACTGCTGCTGACCTGCGTGCTGGTGGCGCGCATGTATTACCTGCAGGTGATCCAGTACGACCACCACACCACCCTGGCGGAAAACAACCGCATCCACGTGCAGCCGATTCCGCCGACCCGCGGGCTGATCTTCGACCGCAACGGGGTGATCATCGCCGACAACCGTCCCAGCTTCAGCCTGACCCTGACCCGCGAGCGCGCCGGCGACTGGCAGCAGGCCCTGGACGTGATAGTCGAAGTGCTGGAGCTGACCGCGGACGACCGCGCCCTGTTCGAGAAACGCATGCGCCAGGGGCGGCGACCGTTCGAGCCGGTGCCGGTGCTGTTCGAGCTGTCCGAGGAGCAGATCGCCCGTATCGCGGTGAACCAGTTCCGCCTGCCCGGGGTGGAGGTCAGCGCTCAGCTGGTGCGCCACTACCCGCAGAAGGAGCGCTTCGCCCATTCGGTCGGCTATGTCGGGCGGATCAACGAGAAGGAGCTCAAGGAGCTCGACCCCACCGACTACGCCGGCACCCACCATATCGGCAAGACCGGCATCGAGCGCTTCTACGAGGACCTGCTGCACGGCCAGGTCGGCTACGAGGAAGTCGAGACCAACGCTCGCGGCCGTGTGCTGCGCGTGCTCAAGCGTACCGACCCGACCCCGGGCATGGACCTGACCCTGAGCCTCGATGTGCGCCTGCAGGAGGCCGCCGAAAAGGCCCTGGCAGGCCGTCGCGGCGCGCTGGTGGCGATCGAGCCGGCCAGCGGCGACGTGCTGGCGATGGTCAGCCTGCCGAGCTTCGACCCCAACCCCTTCGTCACCGGCATCGGCTTCCAGGCCTATGCCGAGCTGCGCGACTCGATCGACCGGCCGCTGTACAACCGCGTGCTGCGCGGCCTGTACCCGCCGGGCTCGACCATCAAGCCGATGGTCGCGGTGGCCGGCCTGGACGCCGGGGTGGTCACTCCGCAGACCCGGGTGTTCGACCCCGGCTACTACCAGCTGCCGGGTCACAGCCACAAGTACCGCAACTGGAACCGCCTGGGTGACGGCTCGGTGAACATGGAGTTCGCCATCATGCGCTCCAACGACACCTACTTTTACGACCTCGCCCGCAAGATGGGCGTGGACCGCCTGCACGAATACATGACGCGCTTCGGCCTGGGCCAGAAGGTGGCCCTGGACATGTTCGAGGAGACCGCCGGGCTGATGCCCTCGCGCGAGTGGAAGCGCGCGCGCTACCGCCAGGCCTGGTACCCGGGCGAGACGCTGATCCTCGGCATCGGCCAGGGCTACATGCAGACCACGCCGCTGCAGTTGGCCCAGGCCACCTCGCTGATGGCCACCCGCGGCAAGTGGATCCGCCCGCACCTGCTGAAGACCGCCGAGGGGCAGACGCCGCAGCAGCTGATGGCCGATGGCGCCATGGACGGGGTGGAGACGCCGCCGGACATCCGGCTGCGCGACGACAAGTTCTGGGACTACGGCCGCCAGGGCATGGAGGCGGTGATGCACGGCCCGCGCGGTACCGCGGCCAAGGTCGGCGCCACTTCCGTCTACCGCATCGCCGGCAAGAGCGGTACGGCCCAGGTGGTGGCGATCAAGCAGGGTGAGAAGTACGACCGCAGCAAGGTCCACGAGCGCCACCGCGATCACGCTCTGTTCGTTGCCTTCGCCCCGGCCGAGGCGCCGAAGATCGCCGTGGCGGTGATGGTGGAGAACGGCGAGTCCGGCTCCGGCGTCGCCGCGCCGGTGGTCAAGCAGGTGATGGATGCCTGGCTGCTCGGCCCGGACGGCCAGCTCAAACCCGAGTACCGCCCGCCGGTACCGGTAACCGAAGAGGCCAGTGCGCAGCGATGAAACGCCAGGAATTCGACCGCAGCATCTCCGATGAGGACGTGTTCAAGCGCCGCGCCACTCTGCTGCAGCGCCTGCATATCGACGGCTGGCTGCTGCTGATCCTGCTGGTGCTGTGTGCCGGCAGCCTGTTCGTCCTCTATTCGGCCAGCGGCAAGAACTGGGATCTGGTGATCAAGCAGGGTACCTCCTTCGGCATCGGCCTGGTGGCGGCCATCGTCATCGCCCAGTTCGAGCCTCGCTTCATGGCGCGCTGGGTGCCGCTGGCCTACCTGGCCGGCGTCGGCCTGCTCACCGCGGTAGAGGTGATGGGCCATACGGCCATGGGCGCCACCCGCTGGATCAACATCCCCGGGGTGATCCGCTTCCAGCCTTCGGAATTCATGAAGATCATCATGCCGGCGACCATCGCCTGGTACCTGGCGCGGCACAACCTGCCGCCCAAGCTCAAGCACATCGCCATCAGCCTGGTGCTGATCCTGGTGCCGTTCGTGCTCATTCTGAAACAGCCGGACCTGGGCACCGCTCTGCTGATTCTCGCCTCCGGCGCCTTCGTGCTGTTCATGGCCGGCCTGCAGTGGCGCTGGATCATCGGCGCGGTGGCGGCGGTGGCGCCGATCGCGGTGGCCATGTGGTTCTTCGTCTTGCGCGAGTATCAGAAGCAGCGGGTGTTGACCTTCCTCGACCCGGAGAGCGATCCGCTGGGTACCGGCTGGAACATCATCCAGTCCAAGGCCGCCATCGGTTCGGGCGGAGTCTTCGGCAAGGGCTGGCTGCTCGGCACTCAGTCGCACCTGGATTTTTTGCCGGAAAGCCACACGGACTTTATCATTGCCGTGCTGAGCGAGGAGTTCGGCATGGTCGGGGTGTGTATCCTGCTGTTCGTCTACATGCTGCTGATCGCTCGGGGGCTGGTGATCACCGCACAGGCGCAGACGCTGTTCGGCAAGTTGCTGGCCGGCAGCCTGACCATGACGTTCTTCGTCTACGTATTCGTTAACATCGGCATGGTCAGTGGCCTGTTGCCGGTGGTGGGGGTGCCCCTGCCCTTTATTAGCTACGGCGGAACCCATCTGGTGACGCTACTGTCTGGGTTTGGGGTTTTGATGGCGATCCAGACACACCGCAAGTGGATCGCCCAGGCATGACAAGAGTGCAGAATTTGAAGCAAGCAATGCGCAGCTGGGGAGTGGCCATGGTGGCGCTGCTCGGCGTGGCCGGCCAGGTCCAGGCCGCCGGGGAATACCAGGGTTCGCCACAGGTCGCCGAGTTCATTGGCGAGATGACCCGCGACTACGGCTTCGCCGCCGAACAGCTGACCGGGCTGTTCGACCAGGTAGAGCGCAAGCAGGCGATCCTCGACGCCATCTCCCGCCCGGCCGAGAAGGTCAAGCCGTGGAAGGAATACCGGCCGATCTTCATCACCGAGGCGCGCATCAGCAAGGGCGTGGACTTCTGGAACAAGCACGCCGACGCCCTGGCCCGTGCCGAGCAGGAGTACGGCGTGCCGGCCCAGGTGATCGTCTCGATCATCGGTGTGGAAACCTTCTACGGCGGCAACACCGGCAGCTGGCGCGTGCTCGATGCGCTGTCCACCCTGTGCTTCGACTACCCGCCGCGCGCCGAATTCTTCTGCCAGCAGCTGCGCGAATTCCTCATCCTGGCCCGCGAGCAGCAGGTCGATCCGCTCACCCTCAAGGGCTCCTACGCAGGGGCGATGGGCCTGCCGCAATTCATGCCGAGCAGCTTCCGCGCCTACGCCGTGGACTTCGACGGCGACGGCCATATCGATATCTGGACCAACCCGGTGGATGCCATCGGCAGCGTCGCCAGCTACTTCAAGCGCCATGGCTGGACCACCGGCGAGCCGGTGGTCAGCCGCGCCCAGGTCAAGGGTGAGCAGGCCGACAGCGGCCTGACCCAGGGCCTCGATCCGGTGAAGAACGTCGGCGAGCTGCGCGCCCTGGGCTGGACCAGCGCCGACGTGCTGCGCGACGACATCCCGGTCACCGCCTTCCGCTTCGACGGCGCCGAAGGCCAGGAATACTGGATGGGCCTGCCCAACTTCTACGTGATCACCCGCTACAATCGCAGCGCCATGTACGCCATGGCCGTCCATCAACTGTCCGGCGAGCTGGTCGCCAAGCGGGGTCGTCCTTGAAGTCCGTCCTGCGTACCCTGACCGTCACCGCCCTCGGGCTGGCGCTGGTCAGCTGCTCCAACAACCGCGCGCCGCAGCCGGTTGCACCGGGCTCCCAGCCGATCTCCGGGCCAGGCGACTACAGTCGTCCGCACCGCGACGGCGCGCCCTGGTGGGACGTCGACGTGTCGCGCATCCCGGATGCAGTGCCGATGCCGCACTACGGCAACTACAAGGCCAACCCCTACACGGTGATGGGCAAGACCTACTACCCGATCCGTGACAGCCGCCGTTACCTGGCCACCGGCACCGCCTCCTGGTACGGCACCAAGTTCCACGGCCAGGCCACCGCCAACGGCGAGGCCTACGACCTCTACGGCATGACCGCGGCGCACAAGACCCTGCCGCTGCCGAGCTACGTGCGGGTGACCAACCTGGACAACGGCAAGACCGTGATCCTGCGGGTCAACGACCGTGGCCCGTTCTACTCCGACCGCATCATCGACCTGTCCTTCGCCGCCGCGAAGAAACTCGGCTATGCCGAGAGCGGCACCGCCCGGGTCAAGGTCGAGGGCATCGACCCCCACGAGTGGTGGGCCGCCCAGGGCCGTCCGGTGCCGATGGTGCTGGCGCAGCCGAAGATGGCCAGCCAGGGCGCTCCGGCCGTCGCCGAGCCGGTGGCGGTGGCCCAGAGCCAGCCGATCGAGCAGTACACTCCGCCGCCGGCGCAGCATGCAGCCGCCGTGCTGCCGGTGCAGATCGACGTAAAAAAAAACGCTTCGCCCGCAGCATCTGGCCTGTATCTCCAAGTGGCCGCCTTCGCCAATCCGGACGCTGCGGAGCTCCTCAGGGCCAAGCTGAGCCAAACGGTGCCTGCCAAGGTGTTTATCAGCTCGGTGGTGCGCAACCAGCAGACCTTGCACCGGGTACGCCTGGGGCCGGTCGAAACCCAGGCTGAGGCCCTGCAACTGCAGGACAGCGTGCGCCTGGCCAACCTAGGCGATCCCGCCCTGGTCAAGCCGGACTAGAACTTCGTGCGTCGCCCGCGAGGGCGGCGGTGAATGCAGGCGGGCCCCGGCCCGCCTGTGCCATTGTTGAATAGCTATTTCAGAGAGACGGATGAACATCGCCCGCTTTGCCCAACGCCTTTCCCTGCTCGTCACCCTGCTGGCCGCGCCTCTCGTCGCGTCCGCCGACTCGGCCATTCCCTCGCCGCCGCAGCTGGCCGCCAAGTCCTACGTGCTGATGGACGGCGCCAGCGGCAAGGTGCTGGTGGAGAACAACGGCGACCAGCGCCTGCCGCCGGCCAGCCTGACCAAGCTGATGACCGCCTACATCGCCACCCTGGAAATCCGCAAGGGCAAGATCGGCGAGCAGGACCTGGTCACCGTCAGCGAACACGCCTGGCGCACCGGTGGCGCCGCCTCCGGTGGCTCGACCATGTTCCTGCCGCTGAACAGCCAGGTGAAGGTGGATGACCTGCTGCACGGCATCATCATCCAGTCCGGCA
The DNA here is from genome assembly GCF_005508865.1 of Pseudomonas sp. F(2018). Lineage (GTDB taxonomy): Bacteria > Pseudomonadota > Gammaproteobacteria > Pseudomonadales > Pseudomonadaceae > Aquipseudomonas. The sequence goes on along the minus strand of NZ_SCOM01000007.1, from coordinate 33,788 downwards.
ACGACGCCAGCATCGCCATCGCCGAGTACATCGCCGGCAGCGAAGACGCCTTCGCCGACATGATGAACGAGACCGCCGAGAAGCTCGGCATGAAAAACTCGCACTTCATGAATGCCACCGGCCTGCCGCACCCGGAGCACTACTCCAGCGCCCACGACATGGCCATCCTGGCCCGCGCCATCATCAACGAAGACCAGCAGCACTACGCGATCTACTCGCAGAAGGAGTTCTACTGGAACAACATCAAGCAGGGTAACCGCAACCTGCTGCTGTGGCGTGACAGCACCGTCGACGGTCTGAAGACCGGCCACACCGAGGAAGCCGGCTTCTGCCTGGTGGCCTCCGCCGTGCGCGAAGGCGCGCGCATGATCACTTCGGTGTTCGGTACCGACAGCGAGAAGACCCGCGCCGCCGAGACCCAGAAGCTGCTGACCTACGGCTTCCGCTTCTTCGAGACCCAGACCTTCTACAAGGCGGGCCAGGAGCTGGCCCAGGCCCAGGTCTGGAAGGGCACCACCCGCCAGGTCAAGGCCGGCCTGGCCCAGGACCTCAGCCTGACCCTGCCCAAGGGCCAGGTGAAGCAGCTGCAAGCCAGCATGGTGCTGGAGCCGCAGCTGGTGGCTCCGCTCAAGACCGGCGACGTGATCGGCAAGGTCGAGGTCAAGCTCGGCGCCGAGGTGGTGCACAGCGCCGACCTGATCGCCCTGGAGCCGGTGGAGGAGGGTGGTTTCTTCCGCCGCCTGTGGGATAGCATCCGTCTGTTCTTCTACGGACTGTTCAACTAAAGAGTCGTCTTGGCGGCCTTGAAAGACCGCCGTCAGAGCCCAAGATTAGGGAGCTGAAGACTCACAAGGACGCCCCGGAATCGGGGCGTTCGCATTTCACGGGTGAGCAACCCGGAGTGACCGCGATGACCGATACCGAAGTACAAGCCCCGAAAATCGAATTCCCCTGCGAGCGCTACCCGATCAAGGTGATCGGCGAGGCCGGCGAAGGCTTCTCCGATCTGGTGGTCGAGATCATCCAGCGCCACGCGCCGGGCTTCGACGTCGACACCCTAGTGGTGCGCGACAGCCGCAACGGCCGTTTCCTCTCCGTGCAGGTGCTGATCACCGCCACCGGCGTGGAGCAGTTGCAGGCGATCCACCTCGACCTCAAGGCCACCGGCCGCGTGCACATGGTGCTCTAGTGGCAGAGCTCGTCGTGCGCCACCTGGGGCTGGCCGAATACCTGCCGACCCTGGAAGCCATGCGCAGCTTCACCGCCGAGCGTGACGAGCAGACTGCCGACGAGATCTGGCTGCTGCAGCATCCCCGGGTGTTCACCCAGGGGCAGGCCGGCAAGGCCGAGCATCTGTTGGCGCCTGGCGATATCCCGGTGGTTCAGGTCGAGCGCGGTGGCCAGGTCACCTACCATGGCCCCGGCCAGCTGGTGGCCTACCTGATGCTCAATCTGCGCCGCCAGAAGCTGGGCGTGCGCGAGCTGGTCACCGCCATGGAGAACGCGCTGGTCGACGTGCTGGCCGGCTATGGCATCGAGGCGGCGCCCAAGGCCGACGCCCCGGGCGTCTACGTCGCCGGCGACAAGATCGCCTCACTGGGCCTGCGGGTGCGCAATGGTTGCTCGTTCCACGGCCTTGCTCTGAACGTCGACATGGACATGTCGCCGTTCCAGCGCATCAACCCTTGCGGTTATGCCGGCCTGAAGATGATCCAGCTCAGGGACCTGCTGGAAACCCCGCCATCGCTGGACGAGGTGAGCGAGCGCCTGGAGCGCGCCCTGCGCGAGCGCCTGGGTTACCGCTGAGATTGAGATGGACACCAAGCAAAAGGCCCTGGGGCGGATGCCTCAGGGCCTTTTCTGTTTCCAGGCTGGAGCTCAGTTCAGGTTGAGCGCCGGAATCAGGCTGTCGTCCTGCTGCTGGCCGGGCACCGGTACGGGGGCGGCCAGGCCCAGGTTGTTCTTCTCGAACACCCGGTCGGCGCGGTAGCTGGAGCGCACCAGCGGGCCGGCGGCGACTTCCATGAAGCCCTTCTCCAGGCCGATATCGCGGAAGCGGTTGAATTCTTCCGGGCTGACCCAGCGCTGCACCTTCAGGTGGTTGCGCGTGGGCTGCAGGTACTGGCCGAGGGTCAGGATGTCCACGCCGATGGCGCGCAGGTCATCCATGGTCTCGATGATTTCCTCGTCGGTCTCGCCCAGGCCCAGCATCAGGCTGGTCTTGGTGATGACGGTGGGGCGATGGCGCTTGGCGTGCTCCAGCACCTTCAGGGTCTTCTCGTAGCCGGCACGCGGGTCGCGCACCACATGGGTCAGGCGCTTGACCGTCTCGACGTTCTGCGCGAACACCTCCAGGCCGGAGTCCACCACGCGGGCGATGGCCTCGTGGTCGCCGTCGAAGTCCGGGGTCAGAGCCTCCACCACCACTTGCGGCGTATTGGCCTTGATCGCCTGCACGCAGGCCGCGTAGTGCGCGGCGCCGCCGTCGGCCAGGTCATCGCGGTCCACCGAGGTCAGCACGATATAGCGCAGGCCCATCAGCTCCACCGACTTGGCGGTGTTCTGCGGCTCTTCCAGGTCCAGCCAGCCGTTCGGGTTGCCGGTGTCGACCGCGCAGAAGCGGCAGGCGCGGGTGCACACCGAGCCCATCAGCATGATGGTGGCGGTACCGTTGGACCAGCATTCGCCCATGTTCGGGCAGTGGGATTCCTGGCAGACAGTGCTCAGGCGATGTTCGCCGACATTGCGCTTGACCGCGTCGAAGCGGCTGCCGCTCGGAGCCTTGACCCGCAACCAGCTCGGCTTGGGCTCGACGACCTGTGGTTCGGCCGAGGCGCGGCGCTTCTGGCCATCCTTGATCGCGGTGATTCCCTGGGCGTTGCGGAATTTTTCGCCGCTGGATACGGGCTTGGGCGGGGCGGTGTCGGACATCGAGATCTCGGCTCCGGTAGGAGGCTTCGGTAGCGGGGCTTTTGGCCGGCTGGCAGTCTACCACGGATGGCTTGCCTGCGGCTTCCGGCCCTTGTCCGACGTGCTCTGCGGCCATAAAGGCACCAGTGCACGACAAGCTGTCAGTCAGCAGTTGCGACGGACTTTATCGTCCGCTCGGTCCGGCGCAGTACGGTGCCGTTGTCAGGTCTTCAGCTGGCTGGCGAACTGCTCGACCGCCTGCACCACCTGCTTGGCCCCGTCCTGGATCTCGACGATCACCGCGCCGGCCTCGTTGGCCAGGCTCAGCCCCTGTTCGGCCTGCTGGCGGCTGCTGGCCATGCTGTCCACGGCGCTCTGCGCCAGGTTCTGGTTCTTCTGCACCACCTCGACGATTTCCTCGGTGGCCTGGCTGGTGCGGCCGGCCAGCTGGCGCACCTCGTCGGCGACCACGGCGAAACCGCGGCCCTGATCGCCGGCCCGGGCCGCCTCGATGGCGGCGTTGAGCGCCAGCAGGTTGGTCTGGTCGGCGATGCCGCGGATGGTCTGCATGATGGTGCTGATCAACTGCGACTGTTTGCCCAGAGCCTCGATGCCATCGCTGGCCTCCTGCATCTGGCGGGCGATGCGCTGCATCACCTCGACCGTCTGGCGCACCACGGCGGCGCCCTTGTCCGCGCTGCCGTCGGTGTGCTGGGAAATGCTGTAGGCGATGTTCGCCGCCTCGGCTACCGCCTGTTCCTGGTTGACCTGGTCGGTGATCACGGTGGCGAACTTGACCACCTTGTACAGCTTGCCGTGGGGGTCGTGGATCGGGTTGTAGGAGGCTTCCAGCCAGACCACTCGGCCGTGGCTGTCGACCCGCTTGAAGCGCCCGGCGACGTACTCGCCGCGGTTCAGGCGTGCCCAGAATTCGCGATAGGCCTGGGAGTTGTACTCTTCCGGGTCGCAGAAGGTGCGATGGTGCTTGCCCCGGATCTGCTCCAGGCGATAGCCCATGCCGCCGAGGAAGCGTTCGTTGGCGGTCAGCACCTCGCCGGCCAGGTTGAACTCGATCACCGCCGTGGAGCGCAGCAGGGCGTCGATCAGGCCCTCGTGCTCGCGGGACGCGCTGATGGTGCGGGTCAGGTCGTTGGCGCACAGGGTGAAGAACGACAGCTTGCCCTGGGCGTTCAGCACCGGCTGCCAGATGGCCCGCAGCCAGGCCTCCTCGCCGTTGCCGCGCAGCAGGCGGTAGGCGCCGCTGAGGTGCTCGTTGTGACGCAGGGCCTGCTGCAGCTTCGGGTAGTTGGCCTCCTGGTGGAAGGACGGCGGGATCAGCGACTCCAGCGTGCGTCCGATCAGCGCCTCGCGCTGGTAGAGCATCTCGCCGAGGAAGTTGTCGTTGGCGTAGCGCACCCGGCCATCGGGCTCGAGTTCCAGTACCAGCATCTCGCTGTAGATGGAGTCCCTGATCTGACGCATGCTGGCGAGCTCCTCGCGTAGCTGCGCCACTTCTTCTCTCAGCTTGTTGTTGAACATCGGCAAGGCACCTTTGGACAGAGAACCTGATGGTCGCGTGGGACATCGTCTCTAGTGATCGACCGCCAGCAGGAAATCCACAGTCACCGCAGTGTAGTCTCCGACCAGCTGCCTTCCTTTTCCTCTGCGAGACCCCGATGTCGCGAATCGAACTTGCCCTGCCGCTGCCTGCCGACTATCGCGTCGGCGACCTGCTGAACTTTCATCGCCGCGATGCGCAGGCCGTGGCCGAGCGGGTGAGCGAGGCCGGTCTGGACAAGGGCATTCTCTGGCAGGGTGCGCCGGCGTGCCTGGGCATGCGCTTTGCGGCGGGGCAGGTGCGGGTGACGCTGGAAGTCGATGGCGTGGTGGCGGGCGACCCGGCACCGCTGCGCACCCTGGCCGAACGCATGCTGGGCCTGACCCAGCCGGTGGCCGCTTTCGAGGCGGCCCAGGCCGGACATCCGTTGCTCGGCGGCTTGATCGCCGCCAATCGTGGCCTGCGGGTGCCGCAGTCGGCCTCACCGTTCGAGGCGCTGAGCTGGGCCATCAGCGGCCAGCAGATCAGTCTGCCGGTGGCGATTTCCCTGCGGCGCAAGCTGGTCCAGCTGGCCGGTAGAGCGCATTCCTGCGGGCTGATCTGCTACCCGGACGCGGCCGCGGTGGCGGCGCTGGACGAGGATACGCTGGGGCGCTCGGGCTTCTCCCGGGCCAAGTCCCAGTGCCTGCTGTTGCTCGCCCGCGAGATAGTCGAGGGGCGCCTGCCGCTGGAGGACTGGCTGGAGGATGCACCGGCCGAGCTTATCGGCGAGCGTCTGCTGGCACTGAAGGGCATCGGCCCGTGGACGGTGGACTACGCCTTGCTGCGCGGCTTCGCCCGCCTGGATGGTTCGCTGCATGGCGATGCCGCCGTGCGCCGCCAGCTGCAGCGCCTGCTGGGGGCGGAGGACAAGCTCAGCCAGCCCTTCGTGCGCGACTGGTTGCTACCCTTCGCGCCCTGGCGCGCGCTGGTGGCGGCGCATCTATGGGCGATGCCGGGGAAATGATCCAGATGCCGCGAGGCGGGCTGCCGCTGCGCGGCGAGGCCCGCGCGCTAGCAAGCGCGCCTGTCATTTAGCGCAGCTGTTGCAGCAGTGCCGGTGTCGGATAGCCATCGGCCGGCAGGCCCAGGCTCTGCTGGAAGGCGCGCACGGCGCGGCGGGTGTTGGCGCCGATGATGCCGTCGGCCACGCCCGGCTCGTAGCCCTTGGCGGTCAGTCCCTCTTGCAGCTCGATGCGCTCGCTGCGGCCCAGCGGGCGCTCGTCCTTCGGCCAGTTGGCCAGCAGCGGTCCGCCGCCATTCAGGCGCTGGCCGAGCAGGCCCACGGCCAGGGCATAGGACGATGAGTTGTTGTACTTGAGGATGGCGCCGAAGTTGCGGAACACCAGGAAGGCCGGGCCGCGATGGCCGGCCGGCAGCAGCAGGTAGCCGGTGTCGTTCGGGTCGACATTGGTCGGTGTGCCCTTCACCCCGTAGCCGTACCACTCGCTGTAGGTCTTGCGGATCTCGGTATCGGCCAGGGCGTAGTCGAAGCCGCTGGGCAGGGCCACCTGGATGCCCCAGGCGCGGCCCTTCTGCCAGCCGGACGCCTGCAGGTAATGGGCGGCCGAGGCGAGGGCGTCGGCGCTGGAGTTCCAGATGTCGCGGCGGCCGTCGCCATCGAAGTCCACCGCGTGGGTCAGGTAGGTGGTGGGGATGAACTGGGTCTGGCCCATGGCGCCGGCCCAGGAGCCGCGCAGGCCGCCGACGCTTATATCGCCGCTCTGCAGGATCTGCAGCGCCGCCAGCAACTGGTCTTCGGCGAACTGCGGGCGACGCCCCTCGTAGGCCAGGGTGGCCAGGGAGCGGATCACCGATTGCTCGCCCATGAACTGGCCGAAGCTGCTCTCCATGCCCCAGATGGCGACCAGCGTCTCGCGGTCGACGCCGTAGCGCTGCTCGATGGCGTCCAGGGTGGCGGCGTGCTCGGCGAGCAGGGCCTGGCCCTTACGCACGCGCACCGGCGAGATGGCGCCGTCCAGGTATTCCCACACCGGCCGGGTGAATTCCGGCTGGGCGCCGTCTGCCTTGACCACGCTCAGGTCCGGGGCGATGCCGGCGAAGGCCTGGTCGAACAGCTGGGCGTCGATGCCGGCGCGCAGCGCCTTGATGCGGAAGCGGTCGCGCCAGTCCTCGAAGTTCAGTGCCGGAGCCGGTTGCACGGCGGCCTGGACCTGGGCGCTGCTCGGCTCGATGCGTTGCGGCTGCGCGCCTGGCTTGCTGGAGACCAGTTCGGGAGTGGGATTCGGGGTTTCGGCACAGGCGCCGAGGAACAGGACGGCGCCGGCGAGCAGGCAGCTCAGGCGACCGTTGGCGGAGAGGTGGAACATCGTGCGGTGTCTCGGTCTTGCCAAACAGACCGCGACCTTAACATGCCGGGCGGGTTTCAGAACCCTGGTGGGCGCTCGGCGTGGGTGCGAAGGCGCTCAGGCGGCAGATTTATGCGGGGCCATAAAACAGGAAGCCTCCCATTGGGAGGCTTCGCGGCGGTAGCTGCCTTTGCCCTTCTTCGGCTGTTCCTGGCGGCTGCGGAACAGGGGCTGGGCGACTATGGACTTGGCCTTGTTGGGCCGCTTGGGGGCTTTCTTGCTCATCGGAATGGTCCTCGTACGCCCGCGAGATTGCGAGCGGCGCGGACTATGCGCCGATGGTTAAAAAATGTCCAGAGATGTGGGGCGGGGGTGATCTGCCGAGCGGGCCTCTGGTGTACTGGCTGCGGCGAGTACAGCCTACGGGAGCGTTCGCGAGTGGCTATTCGCTCAGTGGCAGGCGCTGGCCGGCCATCAGCAGGGCCAGACGCGCCAGGCTGCTCCAGGGATCGCCGGCGGCCTGGCCCTTGACCTGGGCGTCGATGCGCTGGGCATCGATCAGCAACTGGTTCCAGCGTGCCGCGGTGTGGCGCTGCACGGCCTTGCTGATCAGCGGGCGGCGCTTGTCCCAGATCGGCGGGCGGGCGCTGGCGAAGGCCTTCTCCAGGGGAATGCCCTGGCTGAACTGCAGGGCGATACCGGCCAGCTGGCGCAGCTCGCGGGCCAGCATGACCACGATGAACAGCGACTCCACGCCCTCGCCACGCAGGCCTTCGAGCATGCGCAGGGCGTGGGCGGCCTCGCCGTTGAGTACGGCGTCGATCAGGCCGAACACGTCGTAGCGGGCGCTGTCGGCCACCGCCGCCTGCACGGTGCCGGCGTCGATCTGGTTGCCTTCGGCCAGCAGCTTGAGCTTCTCGATCTCCTGGGCGGCGGCCAGCAGGTTGCCTTCCACGCGGGCGGCGATCAGCTCCACCGCTTCCTGGGTGGCGGCCAGGCCGGCCTGGGACAGGCGCTGGCGAATCCAGCTGGGTAGCTGGCTGGTCTCGATCGGCCAGATCTGCAGGAACTGGCTGTGCTGGCCCTCGATCAGCGCCTTGGCCCACTTGGTCTTCTGCGTGCTACCGTCGAGCTTGGGCAGGCTGATCAGCAGCACGGTGTCTTCCGGCGGCCGCTCCAGGTATTCGAGGATGGCGGCGGTGCCCTTGTCGCCGGGTTTGCCGTTGGCGATGCGCAGTTCGATCAGGCGCTTCTCGGCGAACAGCGACAGGCTGGCGCCGGCCTCATAGAGCTGGCCCCAGTCGAAGCTGGCCTCGGCATGAAACACCGTGCGCTCGCTGAAACCCTGCTGGCGGGTGGCGGCGCGGATGGCGTCCTCGGCCTCCTGGCACAGCAGCGGCTCGTCGCCGCTGACCACGTAGACCGGGGCCAGGCCGCCTTGCAGGTGTTTGCCGAGTTGCGCGGGATTCAGTTTCATCTAAGGCTGGGCGTCGTCGCTTGTGAAAAGGGCCGGTTGCCCGGCCCTCTCGTGTTACTGCTTGATCGGCAGCTGGATCGGCGACTGCAGCGGCGCCGACTCCTGCTCGGCGCGGCGGGCGGCCGCGGCGGCTTCCGCCTCGGCCTGGGCGCGGGCCTCGGCCTCCTGCTGCAGCTGTTCCAGCTGGGCCGGGGTCAGCAGTTGCAGGCGCAGGGACATCTGCTGGATCAGCTCGCGGCGCATTTCCTGGCGCAGCTGGGCGGATTCCTGGCCGGAACCGATCAGGTTGTTCTCGTCATGCACGTAGACGCTCTGCACTTCCAGCTTGTCGCTGAGCAGCAGCAGGTTCTTCTCGCCGCGGATCTCGTAGTTCAGCTGGGTGGTCAGCTCGTACTCGGCGCTGCGCGCGCTGCTGGTGACGCTGGCGGTGCGCTGGGTTTCCTGCTCGTTGGCCAGGAACAGGCGGTAGGGCGCGCCGTTGTGCACCTTCACGCCGCTGTTCTCCAGCAGCTGCTTCAGTTGCTTGGCGGTTTCGCCGTAGGCGTTGCGTGCCTGCAGGTCGATTTCCTTGAGGGCGAACTCGGCGGTGCCGGTGCCGCGCAGCTGGAAGCCGCAGGCGCTGAGCAGAACGGCCAGACCGATTACCACCAGATTCCGTTTCATCATTCTCTTCTATCCCCTTGGAGAGTCACGGCGCCACGCAGGCATGGCGCCGAGCTTAATCAGTTGGCGAGCGTTTTCAATTGGCCACGATGTTGACCAGCTTGCCCGGCACCACGATGACCTTGCGAATGGTCACGCCCTCGGTGAAGCGCAGCACGTTCTCGTTGGCGCGGGCGGCGGCTTCGACCTCTTCGCGGCTGGCGCTGGCCGGCACTTCGATCTGGCCGCGCAGCTTGCCGTTGACCTGGATCACCAGGGTCAGGCTGTCCTGCACCAGGGCCGCTTCGTCGACCTGCGGCCACTGGGCGTCGATGATCGAACCGCTCTTGCCCAGCTGCTGCCACAGTTCATGGCAGATGTGCGGGGTGATCGGTGCCAGCAGCAGGGCCACGGCCTCCAGGCCTTCCTGCAGCAGGGCGCGGTCCTGGGCGCTGGCGCTCGCGGCTTTCTCCAGCACGTTCATCAGGGTCATCACCTGGGCGATGGCGGTGTTGAACTTGTGGTGCAGGCCGACATCGTTGCTGGCCTGCTTGATGGCCAGGTGGATGGCGCGGCGCACGGCTTTCTGCTCGTCGTTCAGGCTGTTCTTGTCGAGCTCGCCCGGCAGGCCGGCGCTGACATGGCTGTGGGCCAGGCGCCAGACGCGGCGCAGGAAGCGGTTGGCGCCTTCGATGCCGGCGTCGGACCACTCGCAGCTCATGTCGGGCGGCGAGGCGAACATCATGAACAGGCGGCAGGTGTCGGCGCCGTAGGCATCGATCATGGCCTGCGGGTCCACGCCGTTGTTCTTCGACTTGGACATCTTTTCGGTGCCGCCGATTTCTACCGGCAGGCCGTCGGACTTCAGCTTGGCGCCGATGACCTTGGCCTTGGCGTCACGCTCGACTTCCACGTCGGCCGGGTTGAACCAGTCCTTGCCGCCATTTTCCAGGGTGCGGTAGTAGGTCTCGGCGACCACCATGCCCTGGGTCAGCAGGTTCTTGAACGGCTCGTTCGAGCTGACCAAGCCTTCGTCGCGCATCAGCTTGTGGAAGAAGCGCGCGTACAGCAGGTGCAGGATGGCGTGCTCGATGCCGCCGATGTACTGGTCGACCGGCAGCCAGTGGTTGGCCGCGGCCGGGTCGACCATGCCGCCGGTGTATTGCGGCGAGGCGTAGCGGGCGTAGTACCAGGACGACTCGACGAAGGTGTCCATGGTGTCGGTTTCGCGCTTGGCCGCGCTGCCGCATTTCGGGCAGGTGCAGCTGTAGAACTCGGGCATCTTGGCCAGCGGCGAGCCGGCGCCATCCGGCACCACGTCTTCCGGCAGCACCACCGGCAGCTGGTCGTCCGGTACCGGTACGTCGCCACAGCTGGCGCAGTGGATGATCGGGATCGGGCAGCCCCAGTAGCGCTGGCGGCTGATGCCCCAGTCGCGCAGGCGGAACTGGGTTTTGCGCGCGCCGTGGGCGCTGGCTTCCAGGTCGCCGACGATGGCGTCGAAGGCCTCGGTGAAGCCCTTGCCGTCGTACTTGCCGGAATTGATGGTGACCAGGCCTTCCTTGTCACCGTACCAGGCCTGCCATTGGGCGGCGTCGTAGGCCTTGTCCGCGCCGGCGTAGACCTGCTTGATCGGCAGGCCGTACTTGTTGGCGAACTCGAAGTCGCGCTCGTCATGGGCCGGCACGGCCATTACCGCACCTTCGCCGTAGCCCCACAGCACGTAGTTGGCGACGAACACCGGCAGCTTGTCGCCGGTCAGCGGGTGGAGGACGAACTGGCCGGTGGCCACGCCCTTCTTCTCCATGGTCGCCATATCGGCCTCGGCCACGGAGCCGGCCTTGCACTCGGCGATAAAGGCGGCGATGGCCGGATTGCTCTCGGCGGCGCGCTGGGCCAGCGGGTGCTCGGCGGCCACGGCCACGTAGGTGGCGCCCATCAGAGTGTCGGGGCGGGTCGAATAGACCTTGAGCTGGCCGTCGATGCCGATGCTGGCGACGTCGTAGTCGAACACGATGTCGGCGCCGAAGCTCTTGCCGATCCAGTTGCGCTGCATGGTCTTGACCTGTTCCGGCCAGCCCGTCAGCTCGTCCAGGCTACTCAGCAGCTCATCCGCGTAGGCGGTGATCTTGAAGTAGTACATGGGGATCTCGCGCTTCTCGATTAGCGCGCCGGAACGCCAGCCGCGGCCGTCGATGACCTGCTCGTTGGCCAGTACGGTCTGGTCCACCGGGTCCCAGTTGACGGTGCCGTTCTTGCGGTAGATCACGCCCTTCTCGAACAGCTTGGTGAACAGCCACTGCTCCCAGCGGTAGTAGTCCGGCTTGCAGGTGGTGACTTCGCGGGTCCAGTCCACCGCCAGACCCAGGCTCTGCAGCTGGCTCTTCATGTAGGCGATGTTTTCGTAGGTCCACTTGGCGGGCGCCACCTGGTTCTTCATCGCGGCGTTTTCCGCCGGCATGCCGAAGGCGTCCCAGCCCATCGGTTGCAGCACGTTCTTGCCCTGCATGCGCTGGTAGCGGGCGATCACGTCACCGATGGTGTAGTTGCGCACGTGGCCCATGTGCAGCTTGCCGCTCGGGTAGGGGAACATCGACAGGCAATAGAAGGTTTCCTTGCCCGGCTGTTCACTCACGACAAAGGATTTCTGCGCGTCCCAGTGGGACTGCGCGGCGGCTTCGATTTCACGGGGCGAATACTGTTCGTGCATGGGCTTTCGGCGCTGAAAATGAGGGCTTTCGAGAAACGCCGTAGCATACATGACCCCCCTCGATTCAGGGAAACCCTGATTGCGCGCCTCGCCCGGCCGCTCCGCCGTTTGTCGCGGCGTGCGGCCTCGGCTGCGGCCGGCGCTAAGCTTTGCAGAGAGAGGCGCGAGGTTGGTGCCCGGTCGAGGTGATGGATGGCTGAGTTGCGGCGTGCGGAGGTGGGGGGCGGGCTCTATGAGCGGCTGCTACAGCGCCTGGCGCTGGCCCTGGAGGAAGCGGATACCGCGACCCGCCTGCACGAGGCGCCACCGGATGAACTGGAGCTGCGCGGCCTGACCCCGGCGGAGCTGGAGCTGATCCGCGCCTATCTCGATCGCGATCTCAACTGGCTGCGCGGCTGGCATGCCGCCGCCGAAGAGCTGGCGCTGATCGAGCAGCAACCGGCGAGCGTCAGCAAGCCGGCCGGCAAGCTGCCGGGACGGGTGGCGAGCAAGTCTCTGCCGCGCGGCAAACCGGTGATCAAGAAACGCCAGCAACTCTGCTGCGCCCTGTGCGGTGCCGCCGCCCAGATGCAGCGCGGCGAGGGTGTGCTGCCGTGCAACTCCTGCGGTTCCAAGCTGTTCCGGGCGGGGCAACCCCGCTAGTCTTCGCGGGCACTGGAGGTGCCCATGGAACTGCGCTTTATCCTCAAACAACTGATCCTTCCCCCTGGCGGCCTGATGCTGCTGATCCTGCTGGCCTGGCTGCTATGGGCCTGGGCGGGGCGGCCGCGGCTGGCGGCGTTGTGTCTGCTGTTCGGCCTGGGCGGGTTGTGGCTACTGAGCCTGCCGGTGGTGATGGAGTGGTCGGCGCGCCTGCTCGAGCGCGAGCCCGCGTTGGCCGAGGCGCAGTGGGCCGGGCTGGCGCAGCGCGCCGAGGCGATCGTGGTGCTGGGTTCCGGGCGCGAGGAGGCCGATCCGGCCTGGGGCAGCGACCAGCCTAGTGGCACGGCCATAGAGCGTCTGCGCTACGCGGCGCGGCTGCATCGGGCCTCCGGCTTGCCGGTGCTGATCAGCGGCGGCCTGCACTACGGCCAGCTGCCCAGCGAGGCGGCGATGATGGCCGAGGTGCTGCAGCGCGACTTCGCCGTGCCGACCCGCTGGCAGGAGGAGCGCAGCCGCACCACCTGGGAGAACGCCCAGTTCAGTGCCGAGTTGCTCAAGGCTCAGGGCGTGAGTCGAGTGGTGCTGGTGACCCAGGCGGCGCACATGCCGCGCTCGCGCTGGTGCTTCGAGCGCGCCGGGCTGGAAGTGGTAACGGCGCCGTTGGGTTTCCTCGGTGTGCCCAACGAGCGCCCGCTGGGTGGCTGGCTGCCGGAGGGCAAGGCGCTGTGGCAGAACACTCGGTTGCTCAACGAGGCGATGGGGCTGGCGGTCTATCCGCTGCTGTATCGCTGAGGCGCAGTGGGTGGATTGTCGCTGCGCTCCGCATCCACCCTACGAAACGGCGGGCTTGCCAGTAGGGTGTACGCCCCCTCGGGCGTACACCGTGGGCCAATGGGTTCAGGCAGTCTGCATGGCGATACCGCGGCTCGCGCGGCGACGACTGACGAACGCCCAGCCCAGCAGCAGGCTGCACAGTACGGCTAGCGGCCAGCCGCGCCAGATCAGATAGGGCGTGAGGCCCTGCATCGGCTGCACGTCGCCATAAAGAACGGCCTGCTGGAACTGCGGGATCTGCGTGGTGATGCGGCCCTGTGGGTCGATCAGCGCGGTGACGCCGTTGTTGGTGGCGCGGATCATCCAGCGTCCGGCCTCCAGGGCGCGCATCTGTGCCATCTGCAGGTGCTGCAGCGGGCCGATGGAGGTGCCGAACCAGGTGTCGTTGCTCACCGTCAGCAGCAGGTCGCTCTGCGCGGCCAGGCCGGCGGCGAACTCCGGATACACCACTTCGTAACAGATGAACGGCGCGATCTTCAGGCCCTTGGCCTGCAGTGGACCCTGGTCGGACGGGCCGCGGGCGAAGTCGGACATGGGCAGGTCGAAGAAGGCGATCAGCCCGCGCAGCACTTCCTGCAGCGGCACGTATTCGCCGAACGGCACCAGTTTCTGCTTGAGGTAGGTGCCTTCGCCCCAGCCGGTCACGGTGATCGCGTTGTAGTAGCGCTTCTCGCCATGCTCGTTGCTCTGGCGCACCGGCACGCCGGTGATCAGGGCGGCATCACGGTCGACGGCGACCCGGCCCATCACCTTCAGGTAGCCCTCGGCGAATTCCTTGAGCACCGGTACGGCGGTTTCCGGCCAGACGATCAGGTCGGCCGGTCGGCTGGCCAGGGTCATGTCGCGGTACAGCGCCAGCTGGGCGTCGAGCTGGGCCGGGTCCCACTTCATGTTCTGCTGCACATTGCCCTGGATCGCCGCGACCTTCAGCGGCTCACCCTTGCTGGCGGTCCAGGCATGGTCCTGCAGCGCCAGACCGGCGATCCAGGGGGCCAGCAGCAGAGCCAGGCCGGCGGCCAGGCGCGGCTTGTCGGTCAGCAGGCGCGGCAGGTTGACCAGCAGCGCGGCGCTCAGGGCCAGGGTCAGCGACAGCAGCCACATGCCACCGACCGGCGCCAGACCGGCCAGCGGGCCGTGCAGCTGGCTGTAGCCGGAGAACAGCCAGGGGAAGCCGGTGAGGAACCAGCCGCGGAAGGCTTCTTGGGCCAGCCACAGGGCGGCGAAGGCCAGGGTGTCGGCCAGCGGCGCATCGTTGCGCCGCAGCCAGCGCGCCCAGAGCCAGGCGGGCAGGGCGAAGAACAGGGCGACGCCGGCGCAGAAGCCGAAGGTGAGGAAACCGGCCAGGGCCGGTGAGGCGGCACCGTAGTCGTGGATGCTGACGTAGATCCAGCTGGTGCCGGCGAGGAACAGGCCGAGGCCGTAGCACCAACCGCGCAGCAGGGCCTGGCGCGGATTCAGCTCGCGCAGGCCGAGGTAGAAGATGGCGATGGCCAGCAGGGCCAGCGGCCAGATATCGAAGGGGGCCAGGGCCAGGGTGGTGCAGGCGCCGCCGGCGATGGCCAGCAGATTGCCCGGCCAGCCGGGTTGGGTGATCCAGCGCATCGTGCGTCCTTGATCGGGAATTCTGGCGGGCAAGGGTACTGGAAGCTGGGGAGGGTAGAAACTCCCAATCCCTCTGGGAGAGGGCTGGGGTGAGGGGCCATGTGCGGCGTGGAGTTGCCTGGAAGACCCTCACCCCCTACGCGGGCCGCCCCTGCCCCTCTCCCGGGAGGAGAGGGGAGGTATGGTTCCGTGTTGCTCATCCGCACAACAACGCGGCAGGCCTACCAGTTCTGCGGGTTCAGCGCTCCAGCGGCGTCAGGCGCAGCAGGTGCACGCGGCGGCTGTCGGCGTTGAGCACGCGGAAGCGGTACTCGCCGATCTCGGTCACTTCGTTGCGCTTGGGCAGGTGGCCGAAAGCGTTCATCACCAGGCCGCCGACGGTGTCGAATTCGCTGTCGGGGAACTCGGTGTCGAAGGTCTGGTTGAAGTTGTCGATCGGGGTCAGTGCCTTGATCAGGAAGTCGCCGGACGGCAGCGGCTTGATGTAGCTGTCCTCCTCGACGTCATGTTCGTCCTCGATGTCGCCGACGATCTGCTCCAGCACGTCCTCGATGGTCACCAGGCCGGCGACGCCGCCGTACTCGTCGATGACCACGGCCATATGGTTGTGGTTGGCGCGAAACTCGCGCAGCAACACGTTGAGGCGCTTGGATTCGGGCACGAAGGTGGCCGGGCGCAGCAGGTCCCGGATGTTGAACGGTTTGTCGCCGTTGATGATCAGCGGCAGCAGGTCCTTGGCCAGAAGGATGCCGATGACTTCGTCGACGCTCTCGCCGATCACCGGGTAGCGCGAGTGGGCGGAGTCGATGATCGCCGGGAGGAACTCGGCCGGGCTCTGGCTGGCCTTGATGCTGATCATCTGCGAGCGCGGCACCATGATGTCGCGCACCTGCAGGTCGGCGACCTGGATGGCGCCCTCGACTATGGTCAGGGCTTCGCTGTCGAGTAGCTTGTTCTGGTGCGCTTCGCGCAGGACTTCCAGCAGTTCCTGGCGGTTTCTCGGCTCATGAGCAAAAGCCTGGGTCAGCTTGTTGAACCAGGACTTCTGCTCGTTGCTCGATCGGTCTTCGCTCATGGTGTTTCTCGGGGCCTTCTATGGCAGTTATTCGTCGGCTGCGTATGGATCGGGGTGGCCCAGTTCGGCCAGCAATTCCCGTTCCAGTGCTTCCATTTCCTCGGCTTCCTCATCTTCGAGATGATCGTAGCCGAGCAGATGCAGGCAGCCGTGGATGACCAGGTGCGCCCAGTGCGCCTCCGGCGTCTTGCCCTGTTCACGGGCTTCGCGCTCGACCACCGGCACACAGATCACCAGATCGCCGAGCAGCGGTATATCCAGAAATTCGTCCGGCACATCGGCCGGGAAGGACAGCACGTTGGTGGCGTAGTCCTTGTGCCGCCAGGTGTGGTTCAGCTCGCGGCCTTCGGCCTCGTCGACCAGGCGGATGGTCATCTCCGAGTCGGCCGTGCGCTGGCGCAGGGCCAGTTCGCACCAGCGGCGCAGCTGCGCCTCGCTGGGCAGGTCGGTGGCGCTGGAGGCGTTCTGCAGGTCCAGTTCAAGCATCGCTGTGGCCTTTGCCTTCGTCCCTGCGCTCGCCCTGCTCCTCGAAGCGCTCGTAGGCCTCGACGATGCGCTGCACCAGCGGGTGGCGCACCACGTCCTTGGGCTTGAAGTGAGTGAAGCTGATGCCCGGTACGTCCTTCAGCACGTTCATCACGTGGGCCAGGCCGGACTTGGTGCCGCGCGGCAGGTCGACCTGGGTGACGTCGCCGGTGATCACGGCGGTGGAGCCGAAACCGATACGGGTGAGGAACATCTTCATCTGCTCAAGGGTGGTGTTCTGACTCTCGTCGAGGATGATGAAGCTGTTGTTAAGGGTGCGACCGCGCATGTAGGCCAGCGGGGCGATCTCGATCACCTGTTTCTCGATCAGCTTGGCCACGTTGTCGAAGCCGAGCATCTCGTACAGCGCGTCATAGAGCGGGCGCAGATAGGGGTCGATCTTCTGGGCGAGGTCGCCGGGGAGGAAGCCGAGCTTCTCGCCGGCCTCGACCGCCGGGCGCACCAGAAGGATGCGTCGCACCTGCTCGCGCTCCAGGGCGTCCACTGCGCAGGCCACGGCCAGGTAGGTCTTGCCGGTACCGGCCGGGCCGATGCCGAAGTTGATGTCGTTGTCGAGAATGGCCTTGACGTAGCGCTGCTGGTTGGCGCCGCGCGGCTTGATCGCACCCTTCTTGGTGCGCAGGGTCACGCCGGCGTCGGCCTTGCCGCTGTCCAGCGCTTCCAGGCCGGACTCCTGCAGGTACAGGTGGACCATCTCCGGCGACAATTCGGCGCTCTTGGTCTCGCGGTACAGGCGGCGCAGCAGGTTCTCGGCGGACTGGGTGTGCTTGGCTTGGCCGACCAGCTCGAACTGGTTGCCGCGGTTGCGGATCTCGATGGCCAGGCGTTGTTCGATCAGGCGCAGGTGCTCGTCGAATTGCCCGCAGAGGTTGGCGAAGCGGCGTGCTTCGTAGGGTTCGAGGGTGAAGCGATGCGGTTCTATGGAGGCGTTCAATGGGGTCCGGTTGCCGTTGTGCGGCGGAGTGATGGTCGAAGGATAACCCCAGGCGCCCGAGGGTGAAAGTTCGAGCGCCCGGCAATGGGCTAGGCGTTAGTCGATAAGGGTGCCGCGCAGGGAGTTGGGCAGTGCCTCGTAGATTTCCACGTCGACGAACTGGCCGATCAGGCTCGGGTTGTCGCAGCGGAAGTTGACCACGCGGTTGTTCTCGGTGCGGCCCTGCAGTTGGCCCGGGTCGCGCTTGGCGTAGTCGGTGACGAGGATGCGCTGGACGGTGCCGACCATCCGTCGGCTGATCTCGAAGCCCTGCTGGCTGAGGCGGCCGTTGAGAATCTGCAGGCGCTGCTTCTTCACCTCGTCCGGGGTGTCGTCGACCAGGTCCGCCGCCGGGGTGCCCGGGCGCGAGCTGTAGATGAAGGAGAAAGAGAAGTCGAAGCCGACGTCCTCGATCAGCTTCATGGTCTGCTCGAAGTCCTTCTCGGTCTCACCGGGGAAGCCGACGATGAAGTCCGAGCTGATGCAGATGTCCGGCACCGCCGCCTTCAGCTTGCGGATGCGCGACTTGTACTCCAGCGCCGTGTGGTTGCGCTTCATTGCCGCCAGCACGCGGTCCGAGCCGGACTGCACCGGCAGGTGGAGGAACTTCACCAGCTGCGGGATATCGGCGTGGGCCTGGATGATGGCGTCGGAGAACTCCAGCGGGTGGCTGGTGGTGTAGCGGATGCGTTCGATGCCGTCGATGGTCGCCACCGCGTAGAGCAGGTCGGCGAAATCGGCCACGTCGCCGTCCGGGGTCGCACCGCGGAAGCCGTTGACGTTCTGCCCGAGCAGGGTGACTTCCTTGACGCCTTTCTCGGCCAGCTGGGTGATCTCCAGCAGCACGTCGCCGAGCGGGCGGCTGACTTCCTCGCCGCGGGTGTAGGGCACCACGCAGAAGGTGCAGTACTTGCTGCAGCCTTCCATCACCGAGACGAAGGCGCTGGGGCCGTCGACACGCGGCTCGGGCAGGCGGTCGAACTTCTCGATCTCGGGGAAGCTGATGTCGATCTGCGCCTTCTTGGTCGTGCGGGCGGCGTCGATCATCTCCGGCAGGCGGTGCAGGGTCTGCGGGCCGAACACCACGTCGACATAGGGCGCGCGCTCGCGGATGGCGGCGCCTTCCTGGCTGGCCACACAGCCGCCGACGCCGATCACCAGATTGGGGTTCTGCTGCTTCAGGGCGCGCCAGCCGCCCAGCTTGGAAAACACCTTTTCCTGGGCTTTTTCGCGAATCGAGCAGGTATTGAGCAGGATCACGTCGGCTTCCGCCGGATTCTCCGTGACTTCAAGGGCCTGGTGTTCACCCAGCAGGTCGACCATGCGCGAGCTGTCGTACTCGTTCATCTGGCAACCGTGGGTCTCGATATAAAGCTTCTTGGCCATCTGCGTGCGTCGGGTATTCGGATAGGACCGCGCATTATAGGGGGCGACCTGCGGCGTTCCTAGCGTTGCCTGTCCGGGCGCTGGTAAGATTCGCGCCCCCGATTTCCAGCCGTCCTCTATCCTCCTTCCTATGAGCAAGCGCGAACCCATCTACAAGGTGATTTTCCTCAACCAGGGCCAGGTGTACGAGATGTACGCCAAGCAGATCTACCAGAGCGATCTGTGGGGCTTCCTGGAAGTGGAGGAGTTTGTCTTCGGCGAGCGCACCCAGGTGGTGGTCGACCCCAGCGAGGAAAAGCTCAAGGCGCAGTTCGAAGGCGTGGTGCGCAGCTTCGTGCCCATGCATTCCATCGTGCGCATCGACGAGGTGGAGCGTCTGGGTACGCCGAAGATCAGCGAGGCTCGGGGCGGCGGCAACGTGATGCCGTTCCCCATGCCGATGCCGGAGAAATAGGCGAGCTGTCTTAAGGGGCGAAGGCCGGCGCCTGCGGGCCGATGCTGGTGCCCGGTGCGCTGGGGGCGGGGCTGAAGCCGGACGGCGCGCCGCTGTCGATGTGCTGCAGCTCCAGCAGGTAGCTGCGGAATATCTGCCCCAGCACCTGGCTGGCGGCCTGCAACTCTTCCCGCTGCATGCGCTCGGCCACCTGGTCGGCGCTGTCCATCGCTTCGTCCGAGCCATTCACCGCCGCCATTTTCAGCACGATGTAGGCCTGCACGTTGTTGGCCGGGACGCCTTCGCCATGGAAGAACATGTTGCCCAGGCGCAGCTGGGCCTGGGCGTTGCCCTGCAGCGAGGATTGCTCGAACCAGTGCAGGGCCTGGGGCAGGTCGCGCGGGGTGCGCTGACCGTCGTAGAAGAATTCGCCGAGTTCGAACTGCGCCTGGGTGTCGCCCTGCTTGGCCATTTCCTGGCAGGCGGCGAGGGCCTGGGGCAGTTCTTCGGGGGAGGCGTTCAGCGAGCAGCGCCCGATGGCGGGCACCAGCAGGGAGTTGTCGCCCGCGCTGGCCAGCAGCGGAGCAACGAGCGACAGGCAGCCCAGGATAAGGGTGCGGCCGGTGCGATTCATGGAAATCCAAGCGCCTCGCGAAACAGACGGGCCTCATGCCCGGCCGGCGAAACGCGCCGGCCATCACATTATGTGATAAGCCGGGGCGTCCTTACAAAGTCTTTACCGGGATTTCCTCTCGAGCCGGCATGCGCAGCGTCAGCAGCAGCCAGGCCAGCAGCGGGTAAGCGAGGGTCAGCAGGGCGTGATACAGGTCGACGCGGCGTAGCGGCCCGATAAAGCCTTCGGTGCCGACGGCCAGGCCGGCCACCAGGAACAGTGCAACAACTCCGATCGCCATCAGCCCCGGTTGACGCTGGGGCCACTCGCTCAGGCCGGCGTAGAGGATCAGCAGTAAGGTCACTAGATTGAGTCCTAACCGATAGGGCTGGCCCAGCTTCAAATGCTCCGCACCGATCAACAATGCCACCAGTCCTACCACCCAGACGGTCCAGATGCCTGGGCTCCAGGTTCGGTTTCGGCTAAGGCTCAGTGCTGCCAATCCCAGCAGTGGCAGTCCGAGCAGGCCGCTGAGTTGGCTGAATGCACGATGAATCTCTACCCAGTCTGGTGCCAGACCGTAACGCACCGTGCCGCAGAATGCGGCGACGGCAGGCAGACCAAAACCGAACAGTAAGGCGCGGCGCACCGGTAGGCCGGCAAAGGTCGGGCGCAGCCACAGCATACTGGCCAGGCACGCCAGCGCCAGGACTCCATCGCTGAGCGCGGTGCTGTATTGCATCACTTGAGCCTGGCGAAGGCGCGCTCGGCGGCGGCGAAGGTGATTTCCAGTTCTTTGTCGCCGTGGGCGATGGAGGTGAAGCCGGCCTCGAAGGCGCTCGGGGCCAGGTACACGCCGCCTTCCAGCATCAGGTGGAAGAACTTGTTGAAGCGCGCCGCGTCGCTGGCCATCACATCACTGAAGGTGACGATATCGTCGGCGCCGCTAAAATACAGGCCGAACATGGCGCCGGCCTGGGTGGTGACGAAGGGGATGCCGGCGGCATCCGCGCGCTCCTGCAGGCCGGCCAGCATGCGGCTGGTGAACTCGCTGAGCTCGGCGTGGAAGCCCGGGCGGCTGATCAGCTTGAGGGTGGTCAGGCCGGCGGCCATGGCCAGCGGGTTACCCGACAGGGTGCCGGCCTGGTAGACCGGGCCGAGCGGGGCGATGCACTCCATGATCGCGCGCTTGCCGCCGAAGCAGCCGACCGGCATGCCGCCGCCGACGATCTTGCCGAAGGTCGACAGGTCCGGCACCACGCCGTAGTGGGCCTGGGCGCCGCCGAGGGCGACGCGGAAACCGGTCATCACCTCGTCGAAGATCAGCACCACGCCGTGCTTGTCGCACTGCTCGCGCAGGCCTTCGAGGAAGCCCGGCGCCGGCGGCACGCAGTTCATGTTGCCGGCCACCGGCTCGACGATGATGCAGGCGACGGTCGAACCGACCTCGGCCAGGGTCTTCTCGACGGCGGCCAGGTCGTTGAAGGGCAGGGTCAGGGTGTGCTTGGCGAAGTCCGCCGGTACGCCGGCCGAGCTCGGTACGCCCTGGGTCAGCAGGCCGGAGCCGGCCTTCACCAGCAGGCTGTCGGAGTGGCCGTGGTAGCAGCCCTCGAACTTGATGATCGCGTCGCGGCCGGTATAACCACGGGCCAGGCGGATGGCGCTCATGGTCGCCTCGGTGCCGGAGCTGACCATGCGCGCCAGCTCCATGGACGGCACGATGGAGCAGACCAGATCGGCCATCTCCACTTCCAGCGCGGTCGGCGCGCCGTAGGACAGGCCGTGTTCCAGCTGCTTGCGCACCGCGTCCAGCACCTGCGGGTGGGCGTGGCCGAGGATCATCGGGCCCCAGGAGCCGACATAGTCGACGTAGCGTTTGTCGTCTTCGTCGACCACATAGGCGCCTTCGGCATGCTTGAAGAACAGCGGCGTGCCGCCGACGCTGCGGAAGGCGCGTACCGGCGAGTTGACGCCGCCTGGGATGTGTTTCTGGGCGTTGGCGAACAGGGCTTCGGAACGGGACATGGCGGTCTCTCTAAATCAGGAGTTGGCGAACAGCGCGCTGAAGGCGCGGGCGCGAGCCTCCACCTCGGTGGCGGAGGGCGCGGAGAACAGGGCGTGGATCACCGCCAGCAGGTCGGCGCCACGGGCAATCAGCTCGGCGCCGTTGTCCAGGCTGACGCCGCCGATGGCGGTGATCGGCAGGCTGAAGCGGGCGCGGGCCTGCTCCAGCAGCTCGGGCGTGGCGCTCGGCGCGCCGGGCTTGGTCTGCGAAGTGAAGAAGCGGCCAAAGGCGATGTAGCTGGCGCCTTCGCTGGCAGCCTGCTCGGCCAGCTGAAGGCTGGCGTGACAGGTGCCGCCGATGATCGCCTGGCGCCCCAGCAGGGCGCGCGCGGCGGACAGCGAGCCATCGCCCTGGCCCAGGTGCAGGCCTACACCCAACCTGGCCGCCAGTTCGGCGTCGTCGTTGATGATCAGGCTAGCGCCATAGCGCGCGCAGAGTTCGGCCAGTTGCGAGGCCTCGCGCAGGCGGCGGGCCTGGTCGTCGGACTTGTCGCGGTACTGCAGCAGGCGCGCGCCGCCTTTAAGAGCGGCTTCGACATAAGGCAGCAACTTGCCGTCAGCCAGCAGCTGACTGTCGGTGATGGCATACAGGCCGCTCAGCTTGGCAGTCACGAGCGGCCCGTCACAGGGAGAAGTCCAGCGGCAGGCGGCGCGGCACGAACTGGCCGCGGCCGGGCTGTTCGGCGTCGCGCAGGGTGCGCCAAGTGTAGTCCAGCGCCGAGCGCACGGCGCTGACCACTTCCTCGCCCAAGGCCAGGCGGCCGGCCAGGGTGCTGGCCAGGGTGCAACCGGAGCCGTGGTAGCTGCCCGGCAGGCGCGCGCAGGTGAAGGTGTGGCGATCGCCGCCGCGCACGTAGAGGCGGTTGTGCACTTCGGCCTCGTCGCCGTGGCCGCCGGTGATCAGCAGGTTCTGGCAGAAGGGCGAGAGCTTCTCGGCGCATTCGTCCGGCGTGCCGTCGGGCAGTTCGGCGAGGATGCGCGCTTCCGGCAGGTTCGGCGTGGCGGCTGCGGCGATCGGCAGCAGACGCTCGCGCATGGCGTAACCGACATCGTCCTTGCCCAGCGAGCCGCCACCGCCGGCGCGCAGCACCGGGTCGCAGACCAGGGGCACGCCGGGGAGCAGCTGCATGATCTCGACCACGGTGTCGACCATCTCCACCGAGCCGAGCATGCCCAGCTTGACGGCGGCCACCGGCAGGTCGGCGATGATGGCGTGGGCCTGGGCCAGCACCCAGTCGCGGTCGAGTACGCGGAAGTCGCTGACGTTGACCGTGTCCTGCACGGTCAGCGCGGTGACCGCCGGAGCGGCGTGGCAACCCTGGGCGAGCAGGGCTTCGATGTCCGCCTGCAGGCCGGCACCACCAGATGGATCGTGGCCGGACAGGCAGAGGACGACGGGGCGGGAGTTGTGTCTGTTCATGGCCGGCGAGCTTACCACCTGGCGGCGGGAGGCCCAATCGCCGGGGCGTGACATCTTGTCCGGGGCGGCGGTTTTTTACCCGCCTGTGATAGAGTTTTGCCCCATATAAATCACAAGGACTCTGTGCGCCGTCCGCAACGGGGAGAGGGCTCCGGGATGGCTGCGCACGAGTTCATGCGGGGCTGCATGCGTTACTGGGTTTTACTTCTCCTGTTGGGCTGGTCCTGGCTGGCGCAGGCCGTCGAGTTCGACGAGCACGCCCGCTACCTGACGCTCGGCTCGAAGATGCAGGTATTCGAGGACGTACGCGGCGACGCCAGCATCGAGCAGGTCAGCTCCGCCGCGCTGGACGCCAGCTTCCGCGACAACGGCAAGGCGGTGCTCAACGCCGGCTACTCGCGCTCGGTGTTCTGGCTGCGGGTCGACCTGCTGTACAACCCTGTGCAGTCCAGCAAGCCGAAGAACTGGCTGCTGGAGCTGGCCTACCCGCCGCTCGACCACCTAGAACTGTACCTGCCCGATGGCGAGGGCGGCTATCGCCTGGCCGCCCGCACCGGCGACTCGCTGCCGTTCTCCTCCCGGCAGATCAAGCAGAACAACTACCTGTTCAACCTCGAACTGACGCCGGGCCAGCCCAAGCGCGTCTACCTGCGCGCGCAGAGCCAGGGCTCGATGCAGATGCCGCTGGGCCTGTGGGCGCCGGACGCCTTCATCGAGGCGCAGCCGGCGCGCATCTACACCTTCGGCCTGATCTACGGCGTGCTGTTGGTGATGCTGATCTACAACCTGTTCATCTTCCTCGCCGTCCGCGACACCAGCTATCTCTACTACATCCTCTATATCGCCTCGTTCGGCCTGTACCAGGTCTCGGTCAACGGCGCCGGCATCCAGTACTTCTGGCCGGACGATCCCTGGTGGGCCAACGCCTCCACGCCGTTCCTGATCGGCTCGGCGGCGCTGTTCGGCTGCCAGTTCGCCCGCAGTTTCCTGCACACCGCGGACCACAGCCCCTGGGTCGATCGCCTGCTGCGCCTGCTGATGGCGGTGGGCGGGCTGGTGATGGTGCTGGCGCTGACCACCAGCTACGCCAGCGCCCTGCGCCTGGCCACCCTGCTGGCCCTGGCCTTCACCGTGGTGATCTTCAGCGCCGGCGTGCTGGCCTGGCTGCGCGGCATGCGCGTGGCGCGCTACTTCATCATCGCCTGGTCGGCCTTCCTCGCCGGCGGGGTGATCAACACCCTGATGGTGCTGGGCTATCTGCCCTATACCTTCTTCACCATGTACGCCAGCCAGTTCGGCTCGGCGCTGGAGGTGGGCCTGCTGTCCCTGGCCCTGGCCGACCGCATCAACGCGATGAAGGAAGAGCGTGCGCGTATCCTTCAGGAGGCCGGCCGCGAGCTGGAGGTGCTCAACCGCGAGCTGGCCGACAGCAACCGCCTGAAGGACGAGTTCCTCGCCACCGTCACCCACGAGCTGCGCACGCCGATGAACGGGGTGATCGGCTCCCTGGAGCTGATGCAGACGGTCAAGCTGGACGTCGAGCTGGAGCAGTACCAGCGCACCGCCGCCAGCTCGGCGCGCGACATGATGCGCATGGTCAACGACATCCTCGCCCTCACCGAACTGCAGGCCGGCAAGCTCTACCCGCGGCGCGAGCCGTTCAGCCTGCGTGGCCTGGTCGACGGCCTGCGTGCCCAGTACGGCGGCAAGGCGGCGGAGAAGGGCCTGCAGTTCGCCGTCGAGCTGGAAGACAGCCTGCCCGATACCCTGGAGGGCGACGCCGCCAAGCTGGCCCAGGCCCTGGGCTACCTGCTGGACAACGCGGTGAAGTTCACCCACCAGGGCCAAGTCACCCTGCGCATCGGCGCCGCCGGGCCGCTGGCCGGCAGCATGCCGCTGCGCCTGGAGGTGCTGGATACCGGCATCGGCTTCATCGCCCCGCAGGACGGCAACCTTTACCAGCGCTTCCATCAGCTGGACGGCTCCATGACCCGCCAGTACGGCGGCCTGGGCATCGGCCTGGCGATCTGTCGGCAACTGGTGGAGCTGCTCGGCGGCAGCCTGCAGCACCAGTCGCAACCCGGTCGTGGCAGCACTTTCGCCATCACCCTGCAGCTCGATCTGCCGGCCCAGCGCCAGGACGTCGTGCCGGTCCCGCGCCGGGTCGGCGGCCAGCCACAGCGCCGCGCGGAGCAATGCACCGTGCTGATCGTCGAGGACAACGCGATCAACCAACTGGTGACTCGCGGCATGCTGCTTAAGCTCGGCTATCGGGTGCGCACCGCCGACAACGGCGTGGAGGCCCTGGAAGTGCTGCGCAGCGAGCCGATCGACGCGGTGCTGCTCGACTGCCAGATGCCGATGATGGACGGCTTCGCCACCTGCCGCGCGCTGCGCAACCTGCCCGGTTGCGCCGAGACCCCGGTGCTGGCGATCACCGCCCACAGCCACAGCGGCGACCGCGAGCGCTGCCTGGCCGCCGGCATGAGCGACTACATGGCCAAGCCGGTGAAGTTCCTCGAACTGCAGGCCCTGCTGCACGACTGGGTGCTGTGCCGCGCGCCGAGCGCCTGACCCTGCTTCGCTGACGACGATAGGGCTGTAATTTGGCCGAATCGTCGTTTTCCTCAAGAAGTGAATCGTGATTCACTGATCTGAATTCGTGAACATGGATTCAGCTCATGGTCTATCGCACCACCGCCGCCCGTATCGACCGCGCCCAGGAACTGCGCGAACGCATCCTCGCCTGCGCCCACGACCGGGTCGCCGAGGGCGGTTTCGCCAGCCTGACCATGCAGGCCCTGGCCGAGGATGTGGGCATCGCCACCGGCAGCCTCTATCGCCATTTCAGCGGCAAGGGCGAACTGGCCGCGGAAGTGTTCAGCGATGCCTGCCGCATCGAGGTGGACGCCCTGGCCGAGATCCTGCGCGGCCCCGGTAGCGCCACTCGGCGCCTGGCCGCCGGCCTGGAGCAGTTCGCCGCCCGCGCCTGGCACAGCCGACAGCTGGCCTTCGCCCTGATCGCCGAGCCGGTGGAACCGGAAGTGGACGAGCAGCGCCTGCTGTTCCGCGAGGCCTACGCCGAGCTGTTCGTCGACCTGCTCGAAGAGGGCGTGCGCAGCGGCGAGTTCCGCGTGGCGCAGGTCAACCTGGTGGCCGCCTGCCTGGTCGGCGCCATCGCCGAGGCCCTGGTCGGCCCGCTCTCGCCACCGGCCCGTGCGGCCCGCGACGCCGGCCTGCCGGCGGCGGACCTGGCCACCGTCAGCCAAACCCTGGTCACCTTCTGCCTGCGCGCCGTCGGCGCCTCGGAGTCCTGAAATGTCCCTGCACGAATTCGCCGAAACCCACGAGGTGTTCAACCAAGTGCCATCGCTGGATGGCGCCAACCTGTACCGCGTCGACTTGCCGTTGCAGGAGTGGACGCGGCGCTTCGGCGGCGGCTGGGCCGAGGATCGCCTGGATACCTACGGCGCCCTGGCCGGCGGTCCGCTGATGCAGGCCGGCTTCCTGGCCAACGAGAACAAACCGGTGTTCAAGAGCCATGACCGCTACGGCAACCGCGTCGACCTGGTGGAATTCCACCCGGCCTACCACGAGCTGATGCGCACGGCGGTCGAGCAC
Organism: Pseudomonas sp. F(2018); assembly: GCF_005508865.1. GTDB lineage: Bacteria > Pseudomonadota > Gammaproteobacteria > Pseudomonadales > Pseudomonadaceae > Aquipseudomonas. Next base: position 6,934 of record NZ_SCOM01000007.1, on the reverse strand, counting down.
GGCATCCCGTCGCTGCCCTGGACCGACCCGCGCGATGGCGCCCAGGTGGCCCGCGCCGCGCTCAACTACCTGCACAACCAGCCGGAGGCGGGTAACGCCTGCCCGCTGACCATGACCTACGCCGCCGTGCCGGCGCTCAAGCTGCAACCGGAGCTGGCCGAGATCTGGCTGCCGAAGATCCTCGCCACCGAGTACGACCCGCGCAACGTCGGCATCGAACACAAGGCCGGCGCCACCATCGGCATGGCGATGACCGAGAAGCAGGGCGGTACGGATGTGCGCGCCAACACCACCAAGGCCCACCCGGTCGGTATCCCCGGCCCGGGTCAGGCCTACGAGCTGGTCGGCCACAAGTGGTTCTGCTCGGCGCCGATGTGCGACGCCTTCCTCACCCTGGCCTACACCGACAAGGGCCTGTCCTGCTTCCTGCTGCCGCGCCACCGCCCGGACGGCACGCGCAACCAGTTCTACATCCAGCGCCTGAAGAACAAGCTGGGCAACTGGGCCAACGCCTCCAGCGAAGTGGAGTTCCGTGGCGCCCTGGCCTGGATGATCGGCGAGGAGGGCCGTGGCGTGCCGACCATCATCGAGATGGTCTCGCTGACCCGCTTCGACTGCATGATCGGCTCCAGCAGCCTGATGCGTCAGGCTCTGACCCAGGCCGCTCACCACTGTGCGCACCGCAAGGTCGGCGGCCGGGTGCTGGCCGAGCAGCCGCTGATGCAGAACGTGCTGGCCGATCTGGCCCTGGAGAGCGAGGCGGCCCTGGCCCTGACCATGCGCATGGGCAAGGCCCTGGACAACCCGCACGACGAGCAGGAAGACAAGTTCGCCCGCCTGGTCACCGCCATCGGCAAGTACTGGATCTGCAAACGCGCCCCCGCGATGATCAACGAGGCCCAGGAATGCATGGGCGGCGCCGGCTACGTCGAGGAAACCATCCTCCCAAGGCTGTACCGCGAGGCGCCGGTCAACTCGATCTGGGAAGGCTCGGGCAACGTGCAGTGCCTGGACGTGCTGCGCGCCCTGTCCAAGGAGGCCGGCGTGCTCGACGCACTGTTCGCCGAGCTGGGCGACGGCCACGGCGATGCGCGCCTGAAGGCGCATATCCAGCGGCTGCAGGCGGATTTCCGCGACACCGCCGACATCCAGTACCGCGCTCGCCAGCTGACCGAGGACGTGGCCGTGGCCCTGCAGGCCAAGCTGCTGCTGGAAGCCGGCAATGCCACCGTCTCCGACGCCTTTATCGCCAGCCGCCTGGGTGGCCATGGCCGCGTCTACGGCACTCTGCCGCGTGGCGCCGATGCCGAGGCGCTGGTCGCGCGCAGCACGCCACACTTGGTCTGACCGTGCATTGCCCCGCGGCCAGCCGGCCGCGGGCGTCCCTTGAAAAGGAATCCTCCATGCAGGCCCATCCGCGCTACCGCGAGCTGGTCGAACAGGGCTTCGCCGCCGCCAACTTTATCCAGGACCTGGGTATCCGCCTGCTCGACTGTGGCCCGGGCTGGGTCGAGGCCGAGCTGGACATCCTGCCGCGCCACCTGCAGCAGAACGGCTTTATCCACGCCGGGGTGCAGACCACCCTGGCCGACCACGCCGCCGGTGGCGCGGCCGCCACCGTGCTGGTGGACGGCAGCACCGTGCTGACCCTGGAGTTCAAGGTCAACCTGCTGCGCCCGGCGCGCAGCGAACGCCTGCTGTGCCGCGCCGAAGTGCTCAAGGCCGGGCGCCAGGCCACGGTGGTCGAGGCCGAGGTGTTCGGCTACGAGAAGGGTGAGCGGCGCCTGTACAGCAAGGCCAGCGTGACCATGGCCGTGGTCGATTTGCCCGCCTGATTCAGCGGGCCTGCTGGCGCCGCCAGTAGATCAGATAGATCAGCGCCAGCAGTGCGGCCAGCGCCGCCGGGCCGAGCAGGGCGCGGTAGTGCCAGCCGGCATAACCGAGGGCGCCGAGCACGCCACCGCCGATGAAGCCGGCGATCAGGATCAGGTACAGCAGGATGCGTCGGCGGTCCGCCGGCTGCCCGCGCAGCTTGAGGCCGAGCATGATGCCGAGGTCGGTGAACAACCCGGTGACGTGGGTGGTGCGCACCACTGCGCCGCTGTAGGTGCTGGTCATGGCGTTCTGCAGGCCGCAGGCGGCCGAGGCCAGGTAGTGGCCGAGGTCGCTGCCGCGCTCCAGCATCAGCATCGCCAGCAGCAGGGCCAGGCTCTCGGCCAGCAGGGCGACGCTGTAGCGGCGGCCGAGCTTGAGCGACTGGTTGCCGATCACGCAGCCACTGATGGCGGCGCCGAGCACGAAACTGAGCAGGATCAGCAGCAGGTGCAGGGCTTCGCCCGGCGCGCCCTGGGCCAGCTCTACGCCGAGCAGGCTGGAGCTGCCGGACAGGTGCGACACACCCTGGTGGTTGAAGCCGAGCAGGGCGATGGCATTGACGCTGCCGGCAATCAGGGCCAGGCAGAAGCCGCCGATTTCCACCCAGCGTGGTAGCTGATTGATCATGCTGCGACGTCCCCCCGGCCGTCATCCCAGTTATGCCCTAAATCACCGCAGGCTGGCCATTGGTCCTTGGCATGGAGGGTGGAGCGCAGGCCGTCGCGCCACGACCAGATGCCGGGCATGACGCGGTGTTCGCCCGGAGGCGCGTGAGCGGTCTGACGTCATCTCGCGGGGCGGCGGGTTCCATGCTGGCGGCGCAGTCGTTTGGGCGCGCGCCTAGCGGCGCTGCCAGATCATCTTGCCGGTGTTGCTCTCGGTCACCAGGTACGGCGTGCTGAAGTGATAGCGTGCCGCCGGCTGGTAGTCGGTGGCTCCTTTCAGCTGCACCAGCAGCAGGCCCTTGTCGCTGCGCCAGCGCCCGCTGTACTGCAGCTCGCCGGGGCGGTCGTAGCTCCACTCGCTGCCGCCGGCCACGCTGCGGCGCCACTGGTCGATGCTGCCGTCGGCGCGAATGCGCAGGGTGGTGACGGTGGTCATCGAGGCGAATTCCAGGCCCTCGCTGTTGGTCATCTGCTCGTAGATCCAGGTGCCGACCAGGGCGGCGTCCTGGTTCGGGTCGGGCGGCGCGGGCGCCGGTCCCACGCGCTGGAACATGGCCTCGCGCACCAGCGTCTCGCCGCTGCGCGGGTCACGTGCGGCCAGGCTGGTGGCGAGCATGCCGTTGGCATAGTTGCCGTTCATGTTGGCCAGCGCCTGGCCGGAAGTCGGGTCGCTGATCTGCGCCTGCAATGCCTGGCCGTCGAAGCTGCCGCTGAGCTTGAGGCGCAGGTGCGGTCCCTCCCGGTATTCGCCCTCGACCTGCTGGCCCTGGCTGCGCAGGACCAGTTCGGTGGGCTGGTTGTCGACGGTGGCCTGGTACAGGCCATCCAGCTCGGCGGCCAGGCTGTGGCCGGCTACGCAGATGAGCAGACAGCAGATCGACAGGGCGCGCACTGTGGCTCTCCTCGGGGTGGATGAGAAGAGCCTAGATGGTTCTCGGTGGCCTTGCCCTGCCGCCGGGCGTCGACCAAGCGAGGCTGGCGAGGCGACCGTCGCAAGGCGCAAGATAGGGCGGTGATCCCAGCCAGGAAGCTGACCCGTGACTGCCATGCCGCATACCGATTTCGTCGTCGCCGCCACCGCCGAGGAGGCCGTCGAGCGCCTCGCCGACCTGCATCGCCAGGCCACCGGCGGGCTGAGCCAGGCGCTGAGGAACTACCTCAAGGAGCGCAGCGTGCCGAGCCAGGCCGAGCGCGCGCTGTTCCGCTACCCGGAGCTGCGCCTGACCTACCTGTGCCAGGGCGAAGTGCCGAGCACCGTGCGCGCCTACGCCAAGGTCCAGGTGCCGGGCACCTACCGCGCCACCGTGACCCAGCCGGAGGCCTTCCGCGGCTACCTGCTGGACCAGCTGCGGCCGCTGATGGAGGACTTCTCGGTCACCGTCGAAGTGGGCTTCAGTCAGCAGAACATCCCCTATCCCTACGTGGTCGAGCAGGGCGACGAGCTGGCCGGCACCGGGGTCAGCGCCGCCGAACTGGCGCGGGTGTTCCCCAGCACCGACCTGTCCGCCGCCACCGACTCGGTGGCCGACGGCCTGTATGGCTGGGGCGACAGCAGCGACCTGCCGCTGGCGCTGTTCGACGCCGCGCGCACCGACTTCTCGCTCAAGCGCATCCACCACTACACCGGCAGCGACTGGCGCCATGTGCAGCCGTGGATCCTGCTGACCAACTACCACCGCTACGTCGACCAGTTCATCCGCCACGGCCTGGAACAGCTGCGCGACAACCCGCGCTTCCAGCGCATGGTGCTGCCGGGCAACGTGATCATCGAGCGCGGCACCTCCGAGGAGGATGCCCAGGCCGTGGCCGACGCGGTGGTCTGGCACCGCTACCAGATGCCGGCCTACCACCTGATCGCCAACGACGGCCACGGTATCACCCTGGTCAACATCGGCGTCGGCCCGTCCAACGCCAAGAACATCACCGACCACCTGGCCGTGCTGCGTCCGCACTGCTGGCTGATGATCGGCCACTGCGGCGGCCTGCGGCAGTCGCAGACCATCGGCGACTACGTGCTGGCCCACGCCTATATGCGTCGCGACGGCATCCTCGACCGGGTGCTGCCGCCGCATATCCCGATCCCGGCCCTGGCCGAGGTGCAGCAGGCCCTGCAGGAGGCGGCCGCGACCGTTACCGGGGAGAAGGGCGAGACCCTGAAGAAGCGTCTGCGCACCGGCACCGTGCTGACCTACGACGACCGCAACTGGGAGCTGCACTGGGCCCACGAACGGCCGCTGATCAACCTGGCCCGCGCGGTGGCGGTGGACATGGAGAGCGGCACCATCGCCGCCCAGGGTTATCGCCTGCGGGTGCCCTACGGCACCCTGCTGTGCGTGTCGGACAAACCGCTGCACAGCGAGATCAAGCTGCCCGGCTCGGCCACCGGCTTCTACCAGCGCGCGGTCAGCCAGCACCTGTCGATCGGCATCGCCGCCCTCGATCTGTTGCGCTGCCAGCTCGACTCGCTGCACTCGCGCAAGCTGCGCAGCTTCGACGAGCCGCCGTTCCGCTAGCAGCGTGGAGGCGCGGGTTGCACCCGCGTCAGTCGTAGCCCGGATGCAATCCGGGAGGCAGGCAACTCAGCCCCGGATTGCATCCGGGCTACAAAACTGATCGAGCTGGTTGAGCGCGCGGGTTCTACCCGCGCCGATGCGGTGATAAATGCATGGGAGCTTGCCCGCCCGGCTTGCTCTGGGCGCCATGGTGTACTGCCTGCAGCGAGTACACCCTACGAGGGTGCCGGTTAGACGCTTTCGCGCAGGCGCAGATGAAGCAGCGGGAAGGGCCGGTCGGCGCCGTCCAGGGGTGAGCGGCCGATCTGCTCGAAGCCCTGGCTGAGGTAGAAGGCCACGGCGCCGGGGTTCTGCTCGTTGACGTCGACCAGGCGCACGCCGTCGTGGTCGATGGCGTGGTGCAGCAGCGCCTTGCCGAAGCCGCGGCCATGGGCGGTCGGGTCGACGAAGAGCATTTCCAGGCGGTCCTCGGCGGTGCCGGCAAAGCCCTGCACGCGGCCCTGGTCGTCGCGCAGGCAGGTCAGGCGCACCAGATCGAAATATTGCTCGCCGAGCATGCGCCGGTAGAACTGGATGTCCTCCTCGGCGAGGAAGTGGTGGGTGGCGCGTACCGCCGCCTCCCACACTTCCAGCAGGCGCGGACGGTCGGTGCCGTCCACCGCGCCCAGGTGCCAGGCGGCGTTACGCCGCCAATGAAACAGGTCGGTCATTTGCTGGCGTCCAGCACCACCCGGTAGCGCGCCTTGCCGGCGCGCAGGTGGTCGAGCGCGGCGTTCACCTGGCTCATGGGGAAGTGCTCCACCTGCGGCAGGATCTGATGACGGGCACAGAATTCGAGCATGGTCGCCATGGTCTTCGGCGAGCCCACCGGCGAGCCGGACAGGCTCTTCTGCTGCGGAATCAGGCTGAACACGTGCACCGGGATGGCGCTCGGCACTATGCCGACGAAGTGCAGCCGGCCCTTGCCGCGCAGGGTGGCGAGCAGGGCGTTCCAGTCCAGATCGGCGCTGGCGGTGACCAGCAGGAAGTCGAGGGTGCCGGCGATGGCCTTCATCGCGGCGCTGTCGGTGGAGGCCACCACCTTGTGCGCGCCCAGGCGCTTGGCCTCGTCCTGCTTGCTCAGAGACGAGGTGAAGGCGGTGACGTCGCAACCCCAGGCGTTGAGGAAGCCCAGGGCCAGATGGCCGAGGCCGCCGATGCCGACCACGCCGACGCGGTCGGTGGGCTTCACATCGAAGTCCAGCAACGGCGAGAACACCGTGGAGCCGGCGCAGAACAGCGGGCCGACCAGCGCCGGGTCGAGACCTTCCGGCAGCGGCACGGCCCAGGCCCAGTGCGAGCGCAGGCGATCGGCGAAGCCGCCGTGGCTGCCGACGATGGTCGGCTTCACCGTGCGGCACAGCTGGTGCGAGCCCTCCATGCACGAGCCGCAGTGCATGCAGCTGCCCTTGTACCAGCCGATGCCCACGCGCTGGCCAAGCTTGAGGCCGCGCACTTGGTCGCCGACACGAACCACGGTGCCGACCACTTCATGGCCGGGGATAAAGGGGTAGCGGGCGTTGCCCCACTCGTTGTCGATCATCGACTGATCCGAGTGGCAGATGCCGCAGTACTCCACCGCCACTTCGACTTCCTCGGCGCCCAGCGGGCCCGGGTCGTAGCTGTGACGCTCCAGCGGCGCGCCCGGCGCGGTGGCGGCCCAGCCGGTGAAGGTGGCGAGTTCGTTGCTCATGGCGGCATCCTCTGCAGTCGATTCGATGGGAGCAGCTTAGCCCGACGAGCGGCCGATTGGACCATCATCAGCGATCCTGATGATGCTCGGTTACACTGCGCGCTCTGCAACCGCCCCGGAACCCGCATGCCGCGCCCGCCCCGTTCTCC
>NZ_SCOM01000006.1 GCF_005508865.1 Pseudomonas sp. F(2018) | reverse complement strand
TCGTTGAACTGGGTGAGCACGTCGAACGGCTTGTTCAACACGATCAGCCGCGCCACGGCGGGTGGCCAAGGCGCCGCCGACCGAGCCGCGGCTGATCGTGTTGAACAAGCCGTTCGACGTGCTCACCCAGTTCAACGACGAGCAGGGCCGCGCCACCCTCAAGGATTTCGTCAGCGTGCCCGGCGTCTACCCGGCCGGGCGCCTGGATCGCGACAGCGAAGGTCTGCTGCTGCTGACCAACGACGGCCGCCTGCAGGCGCGCATCGCCGACCCCAAGCACAAGCTGGCCAAGACCTACTGGGTGCAGGTGGAGGGCGAGCCGAGCGAGGAGCAGCTGCGCCAGCTGCGCGAGGGCGTGCAGCTCAACGACGGCCCGACCCTGCCGGCCGAGGCGCGTCGGCTGGATGAGCCGCAGCTGTGGGAGCGCCATCCGCCGGTGCGTTTTCGCAAGAGCGTGCCGACCGCCTGGCTGGAGCTGGTGATCCGCGAGGGGCGCAACCGCCAGGTGCGGCGCATGACTGCTGCGGTCGGGCTGCCGACCCTGCGCCTGGTGCGGGTGCGCATCGGCCCGTGGAGCCTGGAGGGTCTGCAGCCGGGCGAGTGGAAAGACCTGCCGCCGCAGTTGTAAAAGGTTACGGGTAGAACTAATGGGGCGGTCGCAGCGGCTGGCGTAGGGCGGGTGAAACCCGCGAGCGGGGTGCCGAGGAACGCGGGTTTCACCCGCCCTACGGTTGAGCGCTTAGCCGTGGATGCCGCGGCTCATCTCGATGAGGTAGGTGATCAGCGGCTTGGCCAGGAAGGCGAACAGGCACAGGCCCAGGCCGAGGAACAGGATGGCGGTGCCGAGGCGACCGGCCTTGGACTTCTTCGCCAGGTCCCAGATGATGAAGAACATGAACACCATCAGCCCGCCCACCAGGACGTACATCATCAGGGCTTCGAACTGTTCGGTTTCCATGCTGGCCTCGCGGGTATGACTGGGACTTCGACGGGGCGGCGATTATACGCGCGCCGTCGCTGTCCGCAGTAGACGCCAGACGGCCCTGCGGCGTTCAGCCGCGCAGGTGTTCCAGCGGCAGCTCGGTGCTGGACAGCACCTGGTTGAGCACGAAGCTGGAGCGCACGCTGGTCACGCCCTCGATGCGGGTCAGCTGGCCGAGGAGGAATTTCTGGTAGTGGTCCATGTCCGGCACCACCACCTTGAGCTGGTAGTCTGCGTCCATCCCGGTCACCAGGCTGCACTCCAGTACCTCGGGGCACTGGCGGATCACCGACTGGAAGTGCTCGAAGCGCTCCGGGGTGTGGCGGTCCATGCCGATCAGCACGAAGGCGGTCAGCGACAGGCCGAGCTTCTTGCGGTCCAGCAGCGCCACCTGGCGGGCGATGTAGCCGTCGTCCTCCAGCTGCTTGACCCGCCGCGAGCAGGGCGAGGGTGACAGGCCGATGCGCTCGGCCAGCTCCTGGTTGGAAATGCGCGCGTCGCGCTGCAGTTCGGCGAGGATGCGCAGATCGTAGCGGTCCAGTTTGTTCATTGTGCGGCTTCTTTGTATTCGGATTGCGCTGAATAATCTCTCAGTGAGTTATTATTGCGCAAGTGATGTGATGGTGAGCAATTTTCGCAATCCCTTGGCGCGTTGCCCTGGTTAAGCTTTCCCTCAGTTTCATGGCCCGGACGTTATGTCCAACCGCGGCGCCCAATCAGGTGCCGCGGCGCCGGCGGTCCCACCGGATCGTGCAGGCCCCCGGGTCCGCACCGCTCAACCAGGCGGGCGAGGAAAGCGGCGACACGATTGCCAGTGCCGGACAAGCAGTTCTAGGGGGAGGCCGCGAGGCCTCCCCCTTTTCTTTGCGCTGCGGCAAGATCGACCCATGCACCTTAGCGATGATCTGCGCCGCCGCGCCGGCCTGCTGTTGTGGGCCTTCGCCCTGCTGTGGGCCTGCTGGCTGGCGCTGCGGGCCGGCGAGCGGCCACCTGCGAAAACTACTCGCGAGGAGCGGGTGGAGGCGGCCTTCGTCGCTCTGGGCCAATCCACCCGCCGCGCGCCGCTGGTGCTGCTCGGCGACTCGATCAGCGCCGGCCATGCCTGGAGCGCCGGCCGCGGCTGCATGGCGCCGCTGAACCTGGCGGTGTCCGGGGCGCAGAGTGACGACCTGCTGCGCCACCTGCGCCTGGTGGAGGCCGCCGGCGCCGAGCGGGCGCTGCTGATGATCGGCATCAACGACCTGCGCCATGGCGTGAGCGAGGAGCGCCTGCTGGCCAACTATCGGCAAATCCTGTGGCGCCTGCGGGAGACAGGCGTGACGCCAGTGCTGCAATCCACCCTGCGGGTGACGCCGCTGCATAAGCATCACCAGGCGCTCAACCAGCAGGTCGCCCGCCTGAACGAGCAGCTGCTCGCCTGGGCAGAGGAGCAGGGCTGGCAGTATCTGGATGTGCAGGCCGTCCTCGATGGGCGCAGCTATCGGGGCGACGGCCTGCACCTCAACGCCGATGGCTACCGGGCGTGGGGACAGCTGCTCGCGCCGATCCTGCGTGAGCGGCTGTGTGCGGGCTCAGACCAGGCCGGCCAGTTGCAGCAGCCACCAGGCCAGAACCAGCATCTGCACCAACAGGCCGGCGAAGCGCAACCAGACGAACGGCACGCTGGTGCTGATCAGGTGCATGACCGACTGGAACAGGCGCGCGCCGAGTAGCACGCAGGCCAGCGGGTCGGTGATCGCGGTCTGCCCGGCATGCATCGCGTACAGCAGCACGGCGGCCTGCAGCGGCAGGTTCTCCAGGCTGTTGGCGTGGGCCCGCACCAGGCGCTGGCCGAACGCGCTGGGCGTATTGCTGCCGTCCGGGGCGAAGGCGTTGACCTTCACCCTGCCGCTGAGCACGAACAGGCCGCGCTGGTTGATGATCAGGAACATCAGCAGCAGCGGCCAGGCAACCAGGCCGAGCAGGGCGATGGCGGAGGGGGAAAGGGTCATGCGGCACCTCGTCTTGTTGTTGTGCCGGCAGTCTAGAGAAATTAGAGCAATTGCTCTAGTCGATTCTTTACCGCTTTGCGCGTGCTCTTTACCCAGGCTTTACCCCGCCCGGCGCGGCGATCGGGGAGACTGGCGTCCACACGTTCAGGGACGCCATAGCGATGCGCAAGACCATAGTGATCACCGATATCTGCCTGCTTCTGCTGCTCGGCCTGACGCCGCTGATTCCCAGGCCGTCAGCGGGCGACGACTTCGCTCGGGTCGGCATGCACCAGCACCTCGGCGCGGGGAAACTCGGCGCGGATCGCCTGCTCCACCAGCACGCAGAGGCTGTGCGCCTCCCTTAGGCTGAGCTCGCCCGGCAGCTCCAGGTGCAGTTGAACGAACCAGCGGGTGCCGGAGATGCGCGTGCGCAGGTCATGGGCGCCGAGTACGCCGGGCACGGCGCAGGCCAGCGCGTGCATGCGCTCGCTGACGTCCGGCGCCAGCTCCTCATCCATCAGCACCGCCACCGCCTCGCGTACGATGCTGATGGCGCTCCACAAGATGTAGGCGGCGATGCCCAGGCCGAACAGCGGGTCCAGCCGGTGCCAGCCCAGCGCCGCCAGCACCAGGGCGAGCAGGATGCCGGCGTTGAGCAGCAGGTCGGAGCGGTAGTGCAGCGAGTCGGCGCGGATCGCCGTGGAGCCGGTGACGCGCACCACATGGCGCTGGAACAGCAGCAGGGCGCAGGTCAGGCCCAGCGACAGCAGCATCACCGCGATACCCAGCGCCTGGGCGCCGAGCGGCTCCGGATGCTGCAGGCGCTGCCAGGCCTGCAGCGCCACCAGCACGGCGCTGGCGCCGACGAACAGCGCCTGGGCCAGACCGGCCAGGGCCTCGGCCTTGCCGTGGCCGTAGCGATGATCCTCGTCGGCCGGGCGCAGGGCGTAGTGCACGGCGATCAGGTTGAGCAGCGAGGCGGCGCCGTCCAGCAGTGAGTCGGTCAGGCCAGCCAGCAGGCTGATCGAGCCGCTCAGCCACCAGGCCACGGCCTTGGCGCACGCCAGCAGCAGCGCGGTGGCCAGGGCTGCGGCCGTGGCCTGGCGCAGCAGGCGGGCGTGCTGTGGCGCGATGGTCATGTGGGTGTGTGCGAGGGGATAGGGCGCCGCAGCCGAGCGGTGGGCGCCCCGTGCATCAGGCGGCCGGGCGCAGGCCGTAGGCGGCCAGTTGCTCGACGCTGCCGTTGTGCTGGATCAGGCGCGGGTCGTCCAGCGGCAGGTCGCGGCCGATCTCGCGATGGAGGATGGCCTTGAGCTTGATCTGGTCGACCTTGCCGTCCGCGCCGATGGCCTCGCGCAGTTTCTCAGGCGCCACCGAGTACTGGTTGTTGGGCAGGTAGATGGCGCCGGTGGCGAAGTCGATGCCGAAGGCGATCAGCCCCGGGATCACGTAGAACAGGATGCCGATGGCATCCAGGCCGACCACAATCGGGTCGACCTGACCTTCGATCTGGCCACGGCGATCCGGGAAGAACAGCGTGCCGCAGGCGGACAGTTGGGTCAGCAGGGTCGCGGCGAGAACGCCGCCGATAACGCGGGAATGCATGCGCATGGGCACCTCCTGGAAATGGTGCGGCACTATACCAAGGCCGTCATTGCAGTTGGATGCCCGACACTGCGCTTCGGTTCGACCAGGTGTTTCCGCTTCATGCGCAGCCGTTGCCGGCGGAGCGTGGCGCAACGCGTTTGGCGAAGGAAGCGGCAGCAGCCTCTATAATCGCCGGCTGTTTCGGAGAACCCATGAACCGCCTGCCCATCGACGACGTATTGCCTGCCCTGCGCGCCGCCCTGGCCCAGCGCCACGAGGCCGTGCTGGAGGCGCCGCCCGGCGCCGGCAAGACCACCCGCGTGCCGCTTGCACTGCTCGATGAGCCCTGGCTGGCCGGGCAGAGCATCCTCATGCTCGAACCGCGGCGCCTGGCCGCACGGGCCGCGGCCGAGCGCCTGGCCAGCGAGCTGGGCGAGAAGGTCGGCGAGACGGTGGGTTACCGCATTCGCCTGGACAGCAAGGTCGGCCCCAATACCCGCATCGAGGTGGTCACCGAGGGCATTCTCGCCCGCCGCCTGCAGGATGACCCGGCGCTGGATGGCGTCGGCCTGGTGATTTTCGATGAGTTCCATGAACGGAGCCTGGATGCCGACCTGGCCCTGGCGCTGACCCTCAACGGCCGCGAGCTGCTGCGCGATGAGCCACCGCTCAAGGTGCTGCTGATGTCGGCGACCCTGGAGGGCGAGCGCCTCTCCGCACTGCTCGGTGACGCGCCGGTGGTGTCCAGCGAGGGCCGCATGCATCCGGTGGAGATGCGCTGGGGCGCGCCCTGGCAGCCGGGCGAGCGCATCGAGCCGCGGGTGGTGCAGACGGTGCTGCAGGCGCTGGCCGATGGTCCGGGCAGCCTGCTGGTATTCCTCCCCGGTCAGGCCGAGATCCGCCGGGTGCACGAGCAGCTCGAAGAAAGCCTGGGCCAGCGCCCGGAGGTGCTGCTGTGCCCGCTGCACGGCGAGCTGGAGCTGAGCGCCCAGCGCGCTGCCATCGAGCCGGCGCCGGCCGGCAAGCGCAAGGTGGTGCTGGCCACCAATATCGCCGAGACCAGCCTGACCATCGACGGCGTGCGTGTGGTGGTGGATGCCGGCCTGGCGCGGGTGCCGCGCTTCGATCCGGCCAGCGGCATGACCCGCCTGGACACCCTGCGCATCTCCCGCGCCTCGGCCACCCAGCGTGCCGGCCGCGCCGGGCGCCTGGAGCCGGGCGTGTGCTATCGCCTGTGGTCGCAGACCCAGCACGAGCAGCTGGCCGCCTACGGCGCGGCGGAAATCCTCCAGGCCGACCTGGCCGGCCTGGCCCTGCAACTGGCGCGCTGGGGCGTCGAGCCTGCCGAGCTGGCCTGGCTCGACCTGCCGCCGGCGGCCGCCTTCGCCCAGGGCCGCGACCTGCTGGCGCGCCTCGGTGCGCTGGACGAGCGCGGCGCGCTGAATGCCCACGGCCAGGCCATGGCCGAACTGCCTGCCCATCCGCGCATTGCCCACCTGCTGCTGCGTGGCCAGGCCCTGGGCCTCGGCGCGCTGGCGGCGGACCTGGCGGCGCTGCTCGGCGAGCGCGATATCCTGCGTGGCGGCGGCGCCGACCTGCACAGCCGCATGAGCCTGCTGGCCGGCGAGTCGCGTCCCGCCGGTGGCTCCCGTGGTGGCGTGCAGCGCGCGCGCCAGTTGGCCCGGCAGTTCCGTGGCTATCTACGCGGCAAGGCCACTGATGCGGTGGCCGATCCTGAGCATCCGCGCTGGCTCGGTGCGCTGCTGGCCTTCGCCTACCCGGACCGGGTCGCCCGCCAGCGCGGCAAGGGTGGCGGCGACTATCGCCTGGCCAACGGCCGCGCCGCCTTGTTCGGTGAGCCGGATGCGCTGATGAAGCATGAGTGGCTGGTGATCGCCGATCTCGGCAGCCGCCAGGGCCAGCGCGACGAGCGCATCTACCTGGCCGCCGACCTCGACCCGGCGCTGTTCGACTCGGTGCTGGCCGAACAGGTGAGCGTGCGCGAGGAGCTGGAGTGGGACGAGCGCGAGGGCGTGCTGCGCGCCGAGCGCCAGCGTCGGGTCGGCGAACTGGTGCTCAGCCGCGAAGCGCTGACCGGCCTGGACGAGGCCGCCCGTGGCCGCGCGCTGCTCGGTCTGGTACGGCGCAAGGGCCTGGAGCTGCTGCCCTGCACGCCCGAACTGCGCCAGTGGCAGGCGCGCGTGGCGCTGCTGCGCGGTCTGGATCTGCAGCAGAAGGGCGACAGCGAATGGCCGGACCTGAGTGACGCCGCGCTGCTGGCGACGCTGGAAGACTGGCTGCTGCCGTACCTGGGCAAGGTCAGCCGCCTCAGCCACTTCGCCAATCTCGACCTGCCGGGCATCCTCGCCGGCCTGTTGCCCTGGCCGCTGCCCCAGCGCCTCGACGAACTGGCGCCGAGGCACCTGCAGGTGCCGTCCGGCTCGCGCATCGCCATCGATTACTCCGAGTCGCCGCCGGTGCTGGCGGTGCGTCTGCAGGAGCTGTTCGGCCTGGCCGCCACCCCGCGCATCGCCGGTGGCCGCCAGGGCGTGCTGCTGCACCTGCTGTCGCCGGCACGGCGCCCGGTACAGGTGACCCAGGACCTGGCCAGCTTCTGGGCCAATACCTATGCCGAGGTGAAGAAGGATCTGAAGGGCCGCTACCCCAAGCACTACTGGCCGGATGACCCGCTGGTGGCCGAGCCCACGGCGCGGGCCAAGCCGCGCGGCACCTAGTCGACCTGCATCTTCTCGCCGGCGGCCTGTAGCTCTTCGAAGGCGCGATCCAGCTGGTCCAGCAACGGCTGGCCGCCGGCGGCGTGGCGCGAGGCGATCAGGCGCAGCTGGATGTGCTGCAGTACGGTGAAAGGCAGCGGCGACAGGCCGAGGGCCTTGCGGGTCTGCTCCACCGGAGCCTGGTAGTCGAGCAGGTAGTCGCCGCGCTTGCGCAGCAGCATCTCCAGGGCCGAGGCATGGGTGCTGGTGCGGTGGGTGCTGATGCCCATGGCCGGATCGGCGAGCAGGTCGTTGACCTGTTTCCAGTAGCTGTAGCCGGTGATGACGATGATGCCCTTGCCGCGCAGGCCTTCAGGAATCTGCGGCGGCGGTGTGTCCTGGCGGTGGTACAGCGCCAGGCTGAGGTCGCCCATGCTGTGCCGGGCCTCGTAGGTATGGCCGACCAGCTCGGTCTTGCCGCCGGCGCCGGCCCACAGTTGCACGCTGCCATCCTGCAGCCCGGCATACAGGCGCGCGCCGGGCAGCGAGCGGTATTCGCCGCGGTAGCCGGCATGGCGCAACAGGCGTTCGGTCAGGGCGAGGATCGAGCCGCGCGGCTTGCCGTCGTCATCGGTCCAGGAATAGGGGGGGAATTCGTAAAAGCCGACGGTGACCGTCGGATCGGGCGCGTTCTGCGCCAGGGCGCCAGCACAACAGAGCCATGCCAGCAGGGCAGGGAAGAGGGTTCTGCGCATCGTCTACCGCGCGGCTCGGGGGCCGTCTTGTTGTTCGTTCTGGCCCCGAGCATGGCGGCAGCCGAAGGCTTTGTCCAGCGCCTCGAGACAACTGTCTGCATGGCTTGCGAGGCCGCGGCCTGGCTGGCTCGCGAGCTATGCTGAGCGCAGCGGCGCCATGCCGAGTTACCATGCCAAACGGAAATGGGAGAACATATGTACCAGCCATTCGCCTTGCAGTTCGAGTGCGCTATCTCGCTCCAGTCGGTGCGCTAGATGATGCGGCGCGCGCTCGTCCTGTTGCTGTTCAGCGGCTGCGTCTCGGCGCAGCAGGCGGGCGAGCCATTGCGCGTGGTCACCGACTACTGGCCGCCGTTCCGCATGCAGGGTGCCGGCGGCCGGTTGGAAGGGCTGGATATCGACCTGCTGGACGAGCTGCAGCGGCGCACCGGCCTGCGTTTCGAGGTGCGCCTGCAGCCCTGGGCGCGGGCGCTGGAAGACATGCGCCGTGGCCAGGCCGACCTGATGACCGGCCTGGCGCGCACGCCCGAGCGCGAGCAGTACATCGACTATCTGGAACCCACCTACCACGCCTGCGCGCCGCGCCTGTATGGCGCCCCGGAGCGGGCGGCCATCGGCGACTATGCCCAGTTGGGCGGCATGCGCATCGGCTACGTGCTGCAGTCGGCCTACTTCGAGCCGTTCGACTCGGATGCGGCGCTGCACAAGATCGGCGTGAAGAACGAGGAGCAGCTGCTGCAGATGCAGCTGCGCGGGCGAGTCGAGCTGATGATCGGCACCGACTGCCAGGTGGACTTCCAGCTGCGCGACCCGATGCTGTCCCGCCAGCTGGTCAAGCTCGCCTATCTGCCGCCGGCCCAGACCCGCCTGTACGTCGGCCTGGCGCGCGGCGGTCGTGGCGCGGCGGAGCGCGAGCTGCTGTCCCGCACGCTGCAGCAGCTGCTGCAGGACGGCTGGATGGAGCGTGCCGCTCAGCGGTACCGCTGAACTGGCTCTAGTGGCTGTGCGGCTCGACGTACAGCTCGTAGACCAGCTCCGTGTCCCAGTAGGCCGCCTCGATCTTGTGCCCGTCCAGATCGCGAACGAAGCAGCCGTAATAGGGCTCGCCATAGTGCGGACGCGGGCCGGGCGGGCCGTCCGGGCTGGCGCCGGCTTCCAGTGCCGCCTCGTAGAAGGCGTGCACCGCCTGCTTGTCCGGGGCGACGAAGCCGAAGTGGGTGCCGTTGCCGACATTCGCCGGCTGGCCATCTATCGGCGTCTGCACCCAGAACTCCGGGTACTCGCGGCCCCAGGCGACGGCGCCGGGGTGTTCGAGGACGCGCTTGCAGCCGAGAGTGGGCATCACCTTGTCGTAGAAGGCCACGGCCTGGTCGAACTGGTTGGTGCCGATGGACACGTGGGAGAGGATGCTGGGGTTCTGTTCGGACATGAGGATTCTTCCCTGGTAAGTCGGACGCCCCAAGCCTAGCAGCTGATCTCTCGGTTTTCTGTCGGACGAGTCAGCTACTGTGGCTGTCTTCGGTCGGTCGCTGGCTGCACAACATGTAGCAGCGGAACAGCACCACGCTGGAGAACAGCTGGAGGAAGCCGTTGACCACATCCAGCAGCAGGCTGCCGACCGCGTCGGGCTGCTCGCCGAGCAGCTGCAGGGTCCAGTCGTCCAGCAGCCACAGCGGCACTATCACCAGCAGTACGCAGGCCAGCAGTGACCAGAAGTGGCCGATGCTGAGCAGGAAGCTCTCGCGCATCGCCTGCAGCGGCGACAGCCCGCGCAGCACCAGCAGGTACTCGGCGAACGCCAGCTTGACCATCACCCACAGCGCCAGCGGCAGCAACAGCGCGCCGCTGAGCATGATCAGCAGGGTGCTCAGCCCGGCCAGCACGGCGAACGCCGGCCACAGCGGCAGGGCGGCAGCCAGCAGGTTGCGCACCGCCGGGCGCTGGCCCTGGCTGCGGGCGTCGAGGAACAGGATCAGCGCGGCGCTGTACAGCGGGTAGAAGAACAGCCCGACCAGCAGCTCGTAAGCTGGCGCATGGCCGGGGTCGGTAAGCCCGGAAACCAGCGCGCGCACCAGGCATTCGGCGGCGATCAGCGGCAGGCACAGCGGCGCGATGCTGGCCAGGTGGCGGCTGAAGAACTGGAAGGAGTCACGCAGAACGGTAAGCGGGTTCATCGGCAGGCATCACGGCAGTACTTCATGAAGTCACTTTAGCCGATGGCCGGGGGCGACGAACATGCTGGCCAATAGCGCATAATGCCGCTCCTTTCGTCCGGCCCAGTCTCGTGAAAAGAATCGCCCTGTTCGCCGATGTGCAGAACCTCTATTACACCGTGCGCCAGGCCCATGGTTGCCACTTCCACTACGCCGAGCTGTGGCGCCAGGTGGCGGCCGGCGGTGAGATAGTCGAGGCGCGCGCCTATGCCATCGACCGTGGCGACGCCAAGCAGCGCCAGTTCCAGCAGATCCTGCGCAACCTCGGTTTCGAGGTGCTGCTCAAGCCCTATATCCAGCGCAGCGATGGCTCGGCCAAGGGCGACTGGGACGTCGGCATCACCCTGGACCTGATGGAGGCCGCCGAGCGGGTGGACGAGGTGGTGCTGGCCTCCGGCGATGGCGACTTCGACCTGCTGCTGCAGCGGGTGCGCGAGCGCCGGGGCGTTGCCAGTACTGTATATGGCGTGGCCGGGCTCACCGCCCATTCGCTGATTCGCGCCGCCGACCGCTTCGTGCCGGTCGAGGGCGCACTGCTGTTGAAAAACTGAACTGTTGAAGAACTGAGGAAGACCGATGCCAGAACGCATCGCCGTGATCGACTTCGAGACCACCGGCATGTCGCCGGCCCAGGGCGCGCGACCGACCGAGATCGGTGTGGCCATCATCGAGGACGGGCGCATCGTCGCCCGCTACCAGAGCCTGATGAATGCCGGCGCCTGGGTGCCGCCCTTCATCGAACAGCTGACCGGCATCAGCAACGCCATGGTGCGCAGCGCGCCGCCGGTAGCCGAGGTGATGGCGGAAGTCGCCGAGTTCGTCGGCGATGCCCCTATGCTGGCGCACAACGCCGCGTTCGACTCGAAGTTCTGGGAGGCCGAGCTGGGCCTGGTGGGCCGCCGCCGTGGCCGCGACTTCGCCTGTTCGCTGCTGCTGTCGCGCCGCCTGCTGCCGGAGGCGCCGAGCCACAGCCTGGGCAATCTCAACCGCTGGGTCGGTCTGCCCAGCACCGGCCAGGCCCACCGCGCGCTAGCCGATGCGGAGATGGCGGCCAATCTGACGCTGCACCTGCAAGAGTTGCTGTGGGAGCGCCACGATATCCGCGCCGACCACGGCTACCTGTGCGGCCTGCAGAAGCTTTCGGCGGCCAAGGTGCGCACGCTGCTAAAGGCGAGTGCATAAGCAGCTCCCCTCTCCCCCTGGGAGAGGGGCCGGGGGAGAGGGGCTATCAGGCCGCTCGGAGTTGCCTATGACACCCTCACCCCTGCCCTCTCCCAAAGGGAGAGGGAGCTTCGTGCATAGTGAGATGCATATTGCGGATCGAAGTATCGCGGCTTGTAAACAAAACGCCCCGGTCTTGGCCGGGGCGTTTTGTCTGTCAGTGGTGCTCGCGGGTGGCGCGGAACTGGATGTCCGGCCAGCGCTCTTCCATCAGGCTGAGGTTGACCCGGGTCGGCGCCAGGTAGGTGAGGTGCCCGCCGCCGTCCACGGCCAGGTTCTCGAAGGCCTTGTCCTTGAACTCCTTGAGCTTCTTCTCGTCGCTGCACTCGATCCAGCGGGCCGACCAGACGGTGATCGCCTCGTAGGCGCACTCGACCTTGTATTCCTCCTTCAGGCGGCTGGCGACCACATCGAACTGCAGCACACCGACGGCGCCGAGGATGATGTCGTTGTTGCGCTCGGGGAAGAACACCTGGGTGGCGCCTTCCTCGGCCAGCTCCTGCAGGCCCTGGCGCAGCTGCTTGGATTTCAGTGGGTCCTTCAGGCGTACACGGCGGAACAGCTCCGGAGCGAAGTGCGGGATACCGGTGAAGCCCAGCACCTCCCCTTCGGTGAAGGTGTCGCCGATCTGGATGGTGCCGTGGTTGTGCAGGCCGATGATGTCGCCAGCGTAGGCCTCTTCCAGCTGCTCGCGCTCACTGGAGAAGAAGGTCAGGGCGTCGGCGATCTTCAGGTCCTTCTTGATCCGCACATGGCGCATCTTCATGCCCTTCTCGTACTTGCCGGAGCAGATGCGCATGAAGGCGATGCGGTCGCGGTGTTTCGGGTCCATGTTCGCCTGGATCTTGAACACGAAGCCGCTGAACTTCTCTTCCACCGGCTCCACCACGCGCTCGTGGGCGGCACGCGACAGCGGCTTGGGCGCCCAGTCGACGATGCAGTCGAGCACCTGGTCGACGCCGAAGTTGCCCAGCGCGGTGCCGAAGAACACCGGGGTCATCTCGCCCTTGAGGAAGGCGGCCTGGTCGAACTCGTGGCAGGCGCCCTGGACCAGCTCCAGCTCGTCGAGGAAGCGCTCGTAGAGGTCACCCAGGTGGGCGCGGGCCTCGTCCGAGTCCAGCTTGTCGATGATCTTCTGTTCGGTGCGCTCGTGGCCGTGGCCCGGCGTGTAGACGATGATCTTGTCCTGGGCCAGGTGGTAGACGCCCTTGAAGTCGCGGTAGCAGCCGATCGGCCAGGTGATGGGCGCGGCCTTGATCTTCAGTACCGCCTCGATCTCGTCGAGCAGCTCGATGGGGTCGCGGATATCGCGGTCCAGCTTGTTGATGAAGCTGACGATCGGCGTATCGCGCAGGCGGCAGACTTCCATCAGGGCGATGGTGCGCGGCTCTACGCCCTTACCGCCGTCGAGCACCATCAGGGCGCTGTCCACCGCGGTCAGGGTGCGGTAGGTGTCTTCCGAGAAGTCTTCGTGGCCGGGGGTGTCGAGCAGGTTGACCATGTGCGCCCGGTAGGGGAACTGCATCACCGAGGTGGTGATGGAGATACCGCGCTGCTTCTCCATCTCCATCCAGTCGGAGGTGGCGTGGCGGTCGGACTTACGCGACTTCACGGTCCCTGCGACCTCGATCGCCTTGCCCATCAGCAGCAGTTTCTCGGTGATGGTGGTCTTACCGGCGTCGGGGTGGGAAATGATCGCGAACGTGCGGCGTTTGGCGACTTCGGCGGCCTGGATGGTCATGGTCTATGCCTGCGGGAAAGCGGTGATAAGGCGCCGGGCGCCAGGAAAGCGCGCGATTATAACGGCAACCGGCCCCTCGAGGCAGGCCGGGCGTCATCCCATTCCCGATAGAGCCCGTTCAGTCCTCGTGCCGCTCCAGGAGAGGGCTGCACACCAGCCGACCGTCCGGCGGTGGCCGCCATGGCCCTTGCGCCTGCTCGTCGCCCGACATCCAGCGCCCGACCGATCCAAAACTGAAAGGGCGCCACCTGCCTGCCTGTAGATGCACCTCTCATGGCCCTTGCCGGGCGTTACTCGGACCCGAATAGCGGCTGATTTTTCGTGTTCGTAGCATGGATACAGGGCTTCCCGGCGATCCAGCGAGCTCAGGCGCGCGGCACCCGGCACGGCCTATTCCACCGAAATAATAAGAAAGGCGGGCATGACAATGGCGGCAGTTTCCAGATTCGCGTTCAAGGGCATTTGCCTGGCGGCACTTGCGTTCTCCATGGCGTATTCCGGCAGTGCGCAGGCTGTGCAGGCCAGGGATTACATCCCGCTGCCGGATGGCACATCGGTCGTCCAGTTCCTGCATTTGCACGGTACCGGCGATGAGCTTTATTCGCGTGGTCACAAGGTGTCGGATGACTTCGACCTGAGCTCGGATATCAACGTGCTGATGCCGGTCTACTACTCGACCCTGTTTGGCATGCCGGCCATTTATGAGGCCATCATTCCGTTTGGCCGCGCCAGTGTCACCGGCGATGCCGTCGCCACCGTCGACGCGAAGTACAAGCGCAGCTCAGGGCTGGCGGACCCCTCCTTTCTGGTGGGGTTCTGGCCGATCCATGACGAGGCCTCGAAAACCTGGCTGGGCGTCAGCGGCTGGGTGACCGCTCCGCTGGGTGAGTACGATGCGGACAACATCATCAACCTGGGCCGTAATCAGTGGGCGTTCAAGGCACAGGTGGGGCTGGTCAAGGGCTTCGGCGATTTCCGCGCAGAGCTGATCCCCTCGGTCGAGTTCTATTCGCACAACGACGATCATGTGGGTAGCCAGAACCTGAAGCGCGATCCTCTTTACGCCGTGGAAACCCACTTCAGCTATGACGTGAATCCCTCGTTGCTGGTGTCCCTGGATGCCTTCCATTCACGTGGTGGAGCGACCGAGGTTTCCGGGGTGACCCTGGATCGAGACGTCAGCTCCACCGCCTTGCAGCTGACGACACGCTTTGCCCTGGCCCCCAATCAGTTCCTGCATGTGCAATACCTGCAGGACGTTCGCGTCAAGGAAGGCCCGAAGGTCGACAACCGCTTCAGTGTCCAGTTCACCCATGCCTTCTAACCCGGCGGCAGGCCGTGGCGGGTGGTGGCAGCTCAACGATGACGTTATTGGGTGAATCGCATATGAAAAATTCCAGGCTTCTCATAGTCGGCTTGTTGCTGGCGCTGTTGGGCAGCTTCACTGCTTCGCGCATCCAGTCGGGCAGTGGGGCGATCGATGTTGTCGATGTGGTGATTGCCGGCAAGAACGGCGCGCGCCTGAGTGCGCTCATGTTTGTCCCCGAAGGCGTTAGTGCCAGCACGCCGGCCCCGGCGGTGGTCATTGCCCATGGTTATGTGAACCAGAAGGAGGTCATGAGCAATTTCAGTCTCGAGTTCGCGCGGCGCGGTTACGTGGTGCTGGCACCGGACCTGTCCGGGCATGGCGGGTCGCAGGTCATTCCCGATGATGGCAGCCGGGGCGTGGGCGACATGCTGCGCTACGTGCACGCCTTGCCCTTCGTCCATCCCGATCATGTCGGTCTGGTTGGGCATTCCATGGGCGGCTGGTCTGTCGTCACCGCGGCGCTGGAAAACCGCGAGCTGGTGAGAACCGTTGTGGTGGTAGGGTCGTCGCAGGGAGGGCACGAGGCCGGCTTCATGCTCGGTGCGCCGAGCGTATCGGAGGATGCCGGTTTCAACTTCGGTGTCGAGTTCGGCAAGTACGACGAGTTCGTGGCGATCAACTACTTCGACCAGAAGAAAGCAGTCGACTTCGTTGACAGTAAATGGCTGAAAAATCCGTTCAACACCGAAGAGAGGGTCGTGCTGGGCAAGGCATATGGTGATTTCGCCAGAGGCACGGGGCGCATCGCCACGCAATCGGCCGAGACGCATGCCGGCGTGCACCAATCCAGCAGCGCCATTGCCAATGTTCTGGGCATGTTCCAGCGGTCGTCGCCTGCACCGCTGCAAAAGGACCTCTTGGATCAGGTCTGGCAGTTCAAGGAGGCCGCCAGTCTGGTTGCCTATGTCGGGTTGATCCTGTTCATGCTGGGCCTATTTATCAAGTTGCTGGCAATGGCGCCGCTGAGCGCCGTCGCGCAAGCGGCCATCCCCAGGGCGCCGCAGTCACCGCTGGTGTATGCCGCCTGCGCTGTATTGATCGTCGCAGCTGCGGCGCTTCTGCTGGTGCCTTTGCAGATGTGGGCGATGCACACGCTGGGTGTCAGCGAAACCTTTCCGCTGCTGTTCGCCAATACCTCGATTGTCTATTTCGGTGCTATCCAGTTGGGCTTCCTTTGCCTGTTCTGTATCTGGCACCTGCTGATCGGCCGCAGGCGTGGCGAGACGCTGCTGACCTACGGGCTCTCCACTAACCCTGCAGTGATGGAGTTCGACTGGCGCTACCTGGCCAAGGCGCTGAGCGTGGCGCTGATCACGGTCGCCGGCGGTTACACGCTCCTGGCCTGGATATATGGCTTCTGGCATGTCGACGTGCGCTGGTGGATGCTGCTGATCCGGCCGCTGGAGGCCCATCGTTTCAGCGTGGCGTTCGCCTATGTCATTCCGTTCGTGGCGATCTTCTTCATCAACAACCTGCTGGCCTTTGGCTGGCTGCGCCTGAAGGACTTCGGCAGTGATCTGCGCAACAACCTGATCTGGACGCTGGCGCTGTTCGTGGTCAACTCCCTGGGTGTGGCACTGGTCATCGCGGCGCAAATGGGCTCGCTGTACACCACGGGGCAGCCTTATATCGGCGAGGTGGGCTATGACACCCTGATGGTCATTCTGGGTAACGGCTTCCTCCCGCTGTTCGCCGTGACCAGCGTGTTCTCGACCTATTGCTACCGACGTACGGGCAACATCTATACCGGCGCACTGCTCTGCGGGCTGCTGACCACCTGGATGGTTGTTTGCTATCAGCCGTTCTGACACGGCGCGCGTATAGCAAGGCCAGCCCTGTTAAGAGGGCTGGCCTTTCTGTTTGGCTGGCAGATGGAGCGTTCCGGGGCAGATGGCGCTCAGGCACGCGCGGCGGCGGAGGGCAAGACGATCCGCGTCTGGAGGCCCTTGCCGAACAGGCGGCCGGGTGGGACGCCCCACATGGAGCAGAAATAGTTGCTGTAATGGGGCTGGTCGGAGAACCCCGCGTTCAGCGCCGCGTCCGTGAGGTTTTCTCCCCGTCCGATGGCCAGCACGGACTCGTAGAGCCGGTGCCAGAGACGGTAGCGGCGGATGGGCACGCCCGTCTGCAGCTTGAACAATTGCACCAGTCGCGGCACCGACAGCTCTGCCATTTCCGCCAGCGCCGCCACCGGCAGGTTCTCCTGGAAGGACTGCTTGATGGAAGCGACCACCTGGGTGATGCGCCCATCGATGGTCGAGACGCCATCGCCGTTCGCGTAGCCATAGGCGAGCAGGCGGTCCAGCCGATAGTAGGCATCGTCGGAACTGGCCGGCTGTCTGTACAAGGCGCCCAGTTCCTCCTTGAAATCCGCCTCGGCGCGCAGCTCGACCCCAATGCCCTCGGACTCGCTGCGCAAGCAGCCGCCGATATGCAGGTAATCCTCGCCGAAGACATCGAGATGGCAGATCGCAACTACCTCGCCGCGCGAATCTATCGTCACCGATTGCCCCGCCGGGATCACGAAGCTGTGGCAGCGCGTGGCCTGTTTTCCGGCGCTGAAGACAATCGGTTTGCCCAGGCTGACCACCAGGGTGGCGGCGCCATAGGCCACGCGCACGGGATCGGACAACAGCCCAAGAAAGAGGGTGCGCTTGCTCCAGGGGTACATGAGCGTTTCCCTGACGTGCTGGTGATAAACGTCCATCACAGGTTGCCTCCCGAGGCGGGCGGTGAAGAGCGATCGGCCGCTCGCGATATGCGAGTCGCACGATAGCGGCGGCTGGCGGGCACGGCCAGCGTGCCATCCGCCACCGGCTTGCGTGGTGATCCGGCGGCCATCATCAAAAATTACAATCCCTGCTTTTTTTCACCCGCTAAGGTGGCAGCGCAACACCGGAACGCGCGCCGCAGAGCGCTCGCCGGGCCGAACAATAAGAAAGAAAACTATCGGATACGCTCATGTCCTTCAGCCGCCCCCAGCCTGAAATCCGGTCGCGCCGGACGCCCCGGCAGCATCGTTCAGTCATGACGGTCGATGCAATCCTGGAAGCAGCCGCCACCCTGTTTGCCCGTGATGGATTCGAACGGACCAGCACGACCCGGATCGCCGAGCTGGCAGGAGTCAGCGTAGGCTCGTTGTACGAGTATTTCTCCAACAAGGACTCGTTGCTGGCTTACCTCATCAAGCGTCACTGCGACCAGATGCTCGAGCATGTCGCGCAGCGGCTGCGGGCGATGCAGGAGCGCCAGGTGATGGCCGCGCTCGCGGTGTTCATCGACTCGATCCACGAGAGTTACGCGATCAATATTCCCCTGCAGCGGGTGCTGATCGAACACCTGGGCAGGATCAGCAAGCCTCATCACTTCGAACGCGTATCCGGCGCGCTGATCAGCTTGCTCGAAGAGCATCTGCACGGGTGCGCCGAGGAGCTGTCCGGGGCCAATGTTCGTCGGGCGCTGTATGTTGTCGAGTGCATCGTCGAGTCCTTGATTCACCGCTCCATCCTGTTCGACGCGCATTTCTTTCATTGCGAACTCAAGGAGCAACTGCTGACGATGTCCGCCAACTGTCTCGGTCTCGCCACTGCGCGCAACTGAGTGGGGCGGCAGGCGTCGGGCCGCTCAGTCGCGACCGGGCCTAACGTTGCAGGCTCTTTGTTTCAGACCTTCAGTCTGCCGACCTGGCCGCGTAACCGGTTGGCGAGCTCCAGCAGCTCGGTGCAGGCCTGGCGGGTTTGCTGGGCCGCATCGACACCGAGGTTGGTCGTGTCGTGGATTCGAGTGATGCTGCGATTTATCTCCTCCGCCGTGGCCGCCTGTTCTTCCGTCGCGCTGGCGATCTGCAGGGCCATCTGGCTAACGGTTGTCACCGAGTAAATGATCTGCTCCAGCGCCTGCCCGGCGCGTGTCGAGTCCTCCACCGGGCGCTTCGCGGCGTCGACGTTGGCAGATATCTGCGCGGTCGCACGGCGTGCGCCCTGCTGCACCCGCTCGATGATTTCCTTGATCTCCAGGGTCGAGGCCTGGGTCCGCATGGCCAGGGTGCGCACCTCGTCGGCCACCACGGCGAAGCCCCGTCCATGCTCACCTGCCCTGGCCGCTTCGATGGCTGCGTTGAGGGCCAGCAGGTTGGTCTGCTCAGCGATCGAAGTGATGACGTCCAGTACCCTCTCGACCCTGGCGGAGTCCCCCGCCAGTTGCTCGACGACGACGGCGCTGTCGGCCAGCGCGTGGGAAAGCGTCTGAATCGAGCTGATCGTCGCCTGTACCACTTCGCGTCCATCGGCGGCTTGCCGCTCGGCATGCTGGGTGGCCGTGGCGGCGGTCGAGGTGTTGTGGGCTACTTCCTGTACCGTGGCCACCATTTCGCTCATGGCCGTCGCCAGGCTGTCCGTCTCGCTGTGCTGGCTGTGCATTCCCTGCTGGGCGTGAAGCGTGATCGTTTCCAGCGTGCCGCTGGTTGCCGATATAAGATTGCTGGCGTCGGCCATGCTGCAGGTTATCTGGTGGGCAGCCTGCATCAGATGGTTGAAGTTTTTGGACATCCCGCTCAGCTCGTCATCGCCTTCGACCGGCAGGCGCAGGCTGAGGTCGGTCGTGCCTCGGGTGGCGCCGGCCAATGCCCTGGCGGTATCGGCCAACGGCCGGATGATGCTGCCAGCGAAGAGCCAGGCAAGCACACCGATTGCTGCGAGGGCCAGGCCGGCGGCAATGGCCGGACCGATGAGGGCCCGATTGACGACGTCGCGGACGTCCTGAGGGTGAATCCCGCTGACCAGCACCCAACCCCAGGGGGCGAACAGTTTTGCTTCCGAGATCTTGCTTTCGGGCGTATCGGACCCCGGGCGCGGAAACGCATATTCGATCACGGTGCTGCCGTGGCTCTGGGCGCCGTCGACGATATCGCGGACGAACAGTCGGCCCTGGGCGTCCTTGAAGTCGAAGATGTTCTTGGCATTCAGCTCGGGGGCGGTGGGGTGCATCACCATGATGTAGTCGAGGCCAGTGATCCATAAATAGTTGTCGCCCAGGTAGCGTATGGTGCCTATCACCTCGGCGGCCTGCCGCTTTGCCTCGGCGAGGCCGATATGCCCGGCCTGAACCTGCCGGTCATAGTGATCCAGAATATTGGCGGCGGTGGTAAGCGCCGCCCCCACGCCGCCCATCTTCTCGTCGAACAGGTTCTGGTGCAGCACGCGGCTGAACCAGAGACTCAAGACCACCATCAATACGGCCATGCTGCTGACCAGCATGACCACTCGGGTACTGATGCGAAAGCTTCTGAGGGTTGGCAAGGTAGGCCCCTGGTTATTGAGTTTTTGACAGGGCTGGAGGCGGCGTCCTGCGAGGTGGGGGCCGGCCGTTCGCCGAGCGCCGCCGCGGGGCGCTGTTCGAATGGCGAGGTGGTGGCGGCCGCCAGCTGCGTCGGGGGTGGGTTACAGGGTGTTTTTCAGCACCGAGCCCATGGTGAACGACCCCAGATTGCTCTGTCCGCCATCGATGACGACCACCGTTCCATTGATGTAGCTGGCGGCCCCGCTGGCCAGGAACAGCGCGAGATTGGCGATCTCCTCGCGCCGCCCGGCCCGCCCGGACGGTATGCCCTGCAGCAGCTGGGCCCAACTTTGCTCGCCCTCCGGTGCCAGCCGACTCATGCCTTCGGTCTGATCGACCGGGCCGGGAGCAATGGCATTGCAGCGTATGCCCTCTGCCGCCCATTCCACGCTCAGTGACCTGACCAGCATCTCGACACCGGCCTTGGCGGCGCAGACATGCGCCTGGCCAAACATGGGCAGGCTGGACTGGACGGCGGAAATGGCTAGGAGGCTGGCTGGGCGGCGAAGGAAATCGTATGCCGTGCGGAAGGTGTTGAAGGTGCCCATCAGGTCGATATCCACCACGGTGCGGAACCCGTTGGCGGACAGTTTATTGGCCTTGGCGACGAAGTTGCCGGCGGCGCCCGCCACACAGATGTTGATCGGCCCGAAGCGCTGGCAGGCTTCAACCATGGCCTGGGTGAGCGCTTGTATGTCGCGCACATCCGCGGAGAAGCCCGCCGCCCTACCACCGGCCGCATTGATGTCGGCTGCAGCAGCCTGGGCTTTGTCCAGGTTGCGGCCAACGATCGAGACACTGGCCCCTTGGCTGGCGAACAGCTTGGCGATGCTCAGGTTTATCCCGCTGCCTGCGCCGGTGAGAAACGCGTGCTGACCTTGCAGCACTTCGCTGCCGAATATCTGTGTCATGGCTGTCCCAGTTCATTTGCCGCTGCGGTTGCCAGGGTGTAGTGCGCGAACTGTTTGCGTAGCTCGGTCTTGAGCAACTTGCCCGTGGCGCCATGGGGCAGCTGCGCGACCAGTTCGATGGCATCGGGCACCCACCACTTGGCCAGGCGCTCGCTGAGGAACGCCCTGAGGGCCTGGGCGTCGAGGTTGGAGCCATCGCGGATGACACAGACCAGCAGCGGCCTTTCGACCCATTTCGGATGCGGGATGCCGATGACGCCGGCCTCTAGAACATCCGGGTGCGCCGTAGCGGCATCCTCGAGTGTCACCGAGCTGATCCATTCCCCACCGGACTTTATGAGGTCCTTGCTGCGGTCGACGATCTGCATGAAACCGTGGGGGTCGATCGTCGCAATATCACCGGTGTCGAACCATCCGTCCGGGCGTGCGCCGGCGATACCGCCCGCATAGGTGTCGACGACCCAGGGGCCGCGTACCAGCAGATGGCCAGCGCTCTTGTCATCCCAGGGCTGCTCTCCGCCGGCTTCGTCCTCAAGCCGGAACAGGATGCCGGGAATAGCTCGGCCCTGTTTCTTCTTGAAGGCCAGGGTTTCGACGGGTTGCTGTCGAGAGGCTGGGGTCGGCTGGTTGACGGCCCCGGTCGGGCTGATCTCGGTCATGCCCCAGGCGTGCAGTACCTCCACGCCGTGAAGCTCCTCCAGGGTGTGCAGCATGCTTTCCGAGGCGGCTGAGCCGCCGATCAGCGCGCGCTCGAGAGAGGAAAAGCCGTGCCCCGACTTTTTCACGTGCTCGAGTATGCCCAGCCAGACTGTTGGCACGCCCGCCGCCAGGGTGACGTGCTGCTGTTCGCAGAGGGTGTAGAGGCTTTGGCCGTCCAGGTATTCGCCGGGAAACACGATGCGGGCGCCCACCAGCGGCAGACTGTAGGGCAAGCCCCAGGCGTTGACATGGAACATCGGCACGATCGGCATGACGGTCTCGCGCGCGGACAACCTGAAAGAGTCGGGTAGGGCGCTGGCATAGGCGTGCAGCACCGTCGAGCGGTGGGAGTAGGTCACCCCTTTGGGTTTGCCGGTGGTGCCGGAGGTGTAGCACAGGCCGCACGGGCTGTTTTCATCCAGCGTCGGCCAGTCGAGGGTGCCGTCGGATTCGGCGGCCAGCAGGCGTTCGTAAGCCTGCAGGTCCACCCGGGCGGACGACCAGTCGGTCGCCGAGTCGTCCAGCACGATGAAGTGCTCGACGCTTTGCAGTTCGGGCAGCAGTTCTATGACCAGTGGCAGGAAGGCGCGGTCGAAGCACAGCACCCGGTCCTGGGCGTGGTTGGCGATCCAGGCGACATCCGCTGCGTGCAGACGTGGATTGATCGTATGGCAGACCAGTCCCATGCCAGCGGTGGCGTAGTACAGCTCAAAGTGCCGGTAGTTGTTCCAGGCGAGGGTCGCGATGCGATCGCCCTGTTGCAGATTCAGACGGGCCAGGGCCCTGCCCAGCTGGCATATGCGCCGGTAAGCGCTGGCATAGGTGTAGCAGTGCAGCTGGTTGCTGGGCTCTCGGCTGACGATCTCGGCCTGGGGGTGATTGGATGCGGCGTGCCTGATGATGCTGATCACGTTCAGAGGCACTTCCATCATGCTGCCTAGCATCGTCTTTTCTCACCCGCGGGCTGATTGGGAAGTGAAATTCTAAGAAGCGCTGCTGGGCCCCGCTATTCGGGTCATGACAGCGGCGGCGAGGCCGTCCCGCCAGGGGTTCTAGCGGGGGTGTATGCCCGCTCATTCAGGTTTCGCGCGGGCAGAGGTTCTGCATTTCCGGAGGGGCTCCTGACTGGCCGGGCGGGTAGCAGGTTGATACCGAGTCGTCGGGAGGGCTGGCTTTGGCTCATGGCGGAGTATCTCGGCGGAGGGGCTGCGGTTGCTATTCGGTTCCGCAAGGGTCGCGTCCCGGGTCTTGCCTGCCGCATCTTGTGATCAGGGCGATTTGTGCAGCATTTCGGACGTTTTGTTAAGGATCGAAAACAGTCAATCAGGCAGGCGACAACCGGGTGCAAAAGCGCGGCAATTTTCGGTTGATCTGTGGGGCTCATGGTCCTAAAGTTCGCGCCCGAACGCTCATGCTGGAAACGATCCATCCGGCTCAAGTACTGACGACGAGAGACCTTCCGGGTACTCGGCGACATGCCTTGGGAAGTAGGCGAACCAAAGTGGGGAAACTGATCAGGCGTTCGCGGCTCGTAATACAGAGCCACTCCCTCTTTCAATAACGTGTTTTGCCATTTGGAGTCCCGAGCATGTCGATCAAGGTCGAAGACTATTTCGCACCCGAAACTTTCAAGCGCATGAAGGCGTTTGCCGATCAGCAAGAAACCCCCTTCGTGGTGATCGACAAGCAGACCATCTCCAATTCCTACGATCAGCTGGTCAACTGCTTCCCCTTCGCCAAGATCTACTACGCGGTGAAGGCCAACCCGGCCATCGAGATCACCGAGCTGCTGCGTGACAAGGGCTCCAACTTCGACATCGCCTCGATCTACGAGCTGGACAAGGTCATGAGTGCCGGCGTCGGCCCGGAGCGCATCAGCTACGGCAACACCATCAAGAAAGCCCGCGACATTCGCTACTTCTTCGAGAAGGGTGTGCGCCTGTTCGCCACGGATTCCGAGGCGGACCTGCGCAATATCGCCAAGGCCGCGCCGGGCGCCAAGGTCTACGTGCGTATCCTCACCGAGGGTTCGACCAGCGCCGACTGGCCGCTCTCCCGCAAGTTCGGCTGCAACCCGGACATGGCCCTGGATCTGCTGATCCTGGCCAAGCAGCTGGGCCTGGTGCCGTACGGCATCTCCTTCCATGTCGGCTCGCAGCAGCGCGACATCGACGTGTGGGACGCCGCCATCGCCAAGGTCAAGGTGATCTTCGAGCGTCTGAAAGAAGAAGACGGCATCACCCTGCAGATGATCAACATGGGTGGCGGCTTCCCGGCCAACTACATCCAGCGCACCAACGATCTGGAGACCTACGCCGAGGAAATCACCCGCTTCCTCAAGGAAGACTTCGGTGACGAGCTGCCGGAAATCATCCTCGAGCCGGGCCGTTCGCTGATCGCCAACGCCGGTATCCTGGTCAGCGAAGTGGTGCTGATCGCGCGCAAGTCGCGTACCGCCGTGGAGCGCTGGATCTACACCGACGTGGGCAAGTTCAGCGGCCTGATCGAAACCATGGACGAGTCCATCAAGTTCCCGATCTGGACCGAGCGCAAGGGCGAGATGGAAGAAGTCATCATCGCCGGCCCAACCTGCGACAGCGCCGACATCATGTACGAGAACTACAAGTACGGCCTGCCGCTGAACCTGGCCGCCGAAGACCGCCTGTACTGGCTGTCCACCGGCGCCTACACCACCAGCTACAGCGCCGTGGAGTTCAACGGCTTCCCGCCGCTGAAGGCCTTCTACCTGTAAGCCTGTGTGGTAAAGCCAAGGCCCGCCTCGTGCGGGCCTTTTCGTTGCTGGGCTAGGCTCAGTTGCACGGCCTGGCGATTTACGCGATAACGCGCGACTTCCAGGAGGAGCGCAGATGTCCCGAATACTGCTGAACTGCGACATGGGCGAGAGCTACGGCGCCTGGCGCATGGGCGACGACGAGCACGCCATGCCTCTGGTGGACCAGGCCAACCTGGCCTGCGGCTTCCACGCCGGCGATCCGCTGATCATGCGCCGCAGCGTGGCCCTGGCCGTGCAGCATGGCGTGAGCATCGGCGCCCATCCTTCCTATCCCGATCTGCAGGGCTTCGGCCGTCGCCACCTGAATTGCTCGCCGGACGAGGTCACCGCCCTGGTGCTGTATCAGCTCGGTGCGCTGGACGCCTTCTGCCGCGCTGCCGGCGCCCAGGTCGCCTACGTCAAGCCGCATGGCGCGCTGTACAACGACCTGGTGCGCGACGATGCGCTGTTCGATGCGGTACTGGCGGCCTGCGCCTCGTACCGCCAAGGCCTGCCGCTGATGGTCCTGGCCCTGGCCGACAATACGCGCGAGCGCCGCCTGGCCGAGGCGGCGGGCGTGCCGCTGCTGTTCGAGGCCTTCGCCGACCGCGCCTATCTCGCCGACGGCCAGCTGGCGCCGCGGCGCCTGGCCGGTGCGGTGCACCAGCAGCCCGAACGCATCCTCCAGCAGGCGCTGGCCATCGCCGCCGGCGAGGCCTTCACCGATATCGATGGCAAACCTTTGCAGCTGCAGGCCGATAGCCTCTGCGTGCACGGCGACAACGCCGAGTCGCTGGCCGTGCTGCGTCGGCTGCGAGCCCTGCTGGACGCCCTGTGATCCGCCTCGAGCCGGCCGGCGCCGAAGCCCTGCTGCTGGTGCTGGCCGAGCAGCCGACGCCCGACCTGCCGCTGCGCATCGCCGCGCTGGCCGAGCGCATTCGTCGCGAGCTGGGGCCGCTGCTCACCGATCTGGTGCCCGGCTGGACCAGCCTGCTGCTGCACTACGACCTGCTGCGCACCGATCATCTGCAACTGGCCGAGCGGCTCACGCCGCTGCTGGATGCCTGGCTGGCGGCGCCTGTGGTGAGCGATGCAGGGCGCCTGCATGAGATTCCCGTGTGGTATGCCGGCGAGGACCTGGCCGACGTGGCGCGCAGCTGCCGGCTGTCGGTGGAGCAGGTGATTGAACTGCACAGCGCCACCGAGTACCGGGTCGGCGCCATCGGCTTCGCTCCCGGCTTCGCCTATCTGGGCGAGCTGCACGAGCGCCTGGCTCTGCCGCGCCGGGCCACGCCACGCACTCTGGTGCCGGCCGGCAGCCTGGCCATTGCCGAGCGGCAGACCGCCATCTACCCGCAGGCCTCGCCCGGAGGCTGGCATTTGCTCGGACTAAGCCCGTCGCCCCTGTTTGACGCGGCCCGCACGCCGCCTTGCCCGCTGGCGCTCGGTGATCGGGTGCGCTTCTCGCCCATCGACCAGGCGCGCTACCGCGCCGAGCTGCGCCAATGAGCGGCCTGCTCGTCGTGCGTGCGGGGCCGCAGAGCCTGCTGCTGGATGGCGGGCGCGCTGGCTGGCAGCACCTCGGGGTGTCGCCCAGTGGTCCACAGGACCTGCATGCGGCCGCCTGGGCCAACCGACTGCTGGGCAATCCACCGGGCACGCCGTTGCTGGAGATCGCCTTGGGCGATGCGGAGCTGCACAGCCGCGTGGATACCTGGCTGGCCCTGACCGGCGCCGATACGCCGTTGAGCGTCGATGGTAAGCCACTGCCCGGCTGGGCTCGCTTCGCCGTGCGTGCCGGCCAGCGGATTCGCCTGGGTTATGCACGCAACGGCCAGCGTGCCTATCTGGCGGTAGCGGGTGGTTTTCGTGCGGCGCCGCTGCTGGGCAGTGTCAGCACCCAGTTGCGCGAGGGCCTGGGTGGCCTGGATGGTCGCGGCGGCAAGTTGGCTGTCGAGGATGAACTGCTCTGTGGCTCGGCTCATTTCGCCTGCGCCGCCAGCGTGCCCTGGCCCTACCTGCCGGACTATCGCGCCGCGCCCCTGCTGCGGGTGATCACCGGTGGCGACGCGGTGGAGTTCAGCGAGGCCGCGCTGGCCACATTCTTCGAGCAGAGCTGGCAGCTCAGCCCGCAATCCGATCGCATGGGCGCGCGCCTGCAGGGTGAGGCGGTATCGGCGCCACAACGGCAGTGGTCGCTCGGCGTGGCCCGTGGCGCCATCCAGGTGCCGCCGGATGGACAGCCGATCATCCTGCAGGCCGATCGCCAGACCATGGGTGGCTATCCCATCCTCGGCTGGCTGCACCCGCTGGACCAATGGCGCCTGGCGCAATGCCCGGCGCAACAGAAACTGCGTTTCACCCAGGTCAGCGTCAGCGACGCCCAGGCCGAATTGCGCGAGTTCTATCGCTTCTTCAACAACTGACCGCCCAGAAAAGGCGAAGGCGCCACGGTGGGCGCCTTCTGGCTTTCGAGCTGTGCACACATCATCGCTTGCCGGCTCCTGACTCCATGGGGATTACTCAGGCGATGTTGCTAGCGGTGCGGTCGAAGCCATCTTCGGCGACGTTGCTGCCAGTGCGATCGAAACCGTCGGCGGCAATCTTGTCACCTACACGCTCGGCGCCATCAGCGGCGATGTTGCTACCGGTGCGGTCGAAGCCGTCTT
Organism: Pseudomonas sp. F(2018); assembly: GCF_005508865.1. GTDB lineage: Bacteria > Pseudomonadota > Gammaproteobacteria > Pseudomonadales > Pseudomonadaceae > Aquipseudomonas. The sequence continues at coordinate 139,940 of NZ_SCOM01000006.1, read as the reverse complement.
CGGCGATGTTGCTGCCAGTGCGATCGAAACCATCGGCGGCAATCTTGTCACCTACACGCTCGGAACCGTCTTCGGCCACGGCGCTGCCAGTGCGGTTGAAGCCGTCTTCGGCGACGTTGCTGCCGGTGCGATCGAAGCCATCGGCGGCTACGGCGCTGCCGGTACGGTCGAAACCGTCGGCCGCGAAGGTGATGCCGCTGGCGGCGAAGGTGGACACGAACAGGGCGGCGAGGATTTGCTTTTTCATTGTTTGGTGCTCCGGGGTAGGGGTTGAAGTTGTCTACGGAGCCTATGTTCGGGGAAGGTGTTCATCGAGAGAACTTGAAGCGGTCGATGCTGAAAATCATCGCTGTTGATGGTTGCTGGAGCCTCTCTAAATCAGTGCTTTCGGCTGATTATGGCTGCGTGATCTGGTGCTTTTCAGCGGGTCCTATCAGCCGTATCGATGTTCTGATGGGCAGGTTCTGCCGGCCCTTGATCACCCTGGGAGTCGTAAGTCGTTCCTGCGCACAGAAGCTTCGTGCGTGTGAGCACGGGATCATTGGTCTTGGGCGAGAGGGACAAGGCTGCTATAGCGAGGAGGGTTGGCTGCTGCGTGGAGGTTGTTTGCGCGCGGTGAGGCATTACCGAAGAGATGCGAAGAGGGCGTAGCGGATTTGGTTGCGCCTGGCGATAAACGCCTGGCTCACCGGCAGAATGCCTGCAGTAGAAAAGGCGAAGGCGCCACGGTGGGCGCCTTCTGGCTTTCGAGCTGTGCACACGTCATTGCTTGCTGGCTCCTGACTCCATAGAGACTACTCAGGCGATGTTGCTAGCGGTGCGGTCGAAGCCGTCTTCGGCGACGTTGCTGCCAGTACGGTCGAAACCATCGGCGGCGATCTTGTCACCTACACGCTCGGAACCGTCTTCGGCCACGGCGCTGCCAGTGCGGTTGAAGCCGTCTTCGGCGACGTTGCTGCCGGTGCGATCGAAGCCATCGGCGGCCACGGCGCTGCTGGTGCGATCGAAGCCATCTTCGGCGATATAGCTGCCGGTGCGGTCGAAACCGTCGGCTGCGAAGGTGATGCCGCTAGCGGCGAAGGTGGACACGAACAGGGCGGCGAGGATTTGCTTTTTCATTGTTTGGTGCTCCGGTGTAGGGGTTGAAGTTGTCTACGGAGCCTATGTTCCGGGAAGGTGTTCGCCGAGAGAACTTGAAGCGGTTAATGCTGCGCATCAGCCTTATCGATTGTTCGCGCGACGGCTCTAGCTCGGTGCTATCGTGCATAGTGCAGGTCGCTCAAGGGGTCGCCATCCGCCCATTTCCAGGTGCTGCACCCACCTTCGGCGGGTGCCCCGTCGGGCCAATAAGGCTAAGCTGACGCCTGTAAATGCCCGTCGACCTTGCTGCCTGAGCGCGCTGGAATCGCCGATAGAAACGACGGGACTGGAGCGTGAAGATGTTGCGACGGCTGTTGTGCTGTTTAGCTGTATCTGCCTTGTTCTGTGGTGTTGCGCTGGGGGGCGAGACGGGCGTCGACGCCAAGGAGCTGCACCTGGGCATGGTCAATGCCCAGAGCGGGCCGGCTGCCGACCTCGGCAAGGGCATGCTGGCCGGCGCCCAGGCCTATTTTCAGCGGATCAACGCTGTCGGCGGTGTGCATGGCCGGCGCCTGAGCCTGGTGGTGCGCGATGACGGCTACGAGCCGGCGCGTACCGCTCGCCTGACCGAAGAGCTGATCGCCTCCCGCCGCGTCTTCGCCCTGTTCGGCTATGTCGGCACGCCCACCTCGCGTGCCGCGATGCCGGCCACGCTGGCGGCCGGCGTGCCCTATCTGTTTCCGTTTTCCGGCGCCGAGGTGTTGCGCGAGCCGCTGCATCGCTGGGTATTCAATGTGCGCGCCTCCTACTTCGCCGAAACCGAATTGTTGGCGGCGCACATGACCGAGGAGCTGAAGCTGAGCCGTGTCGCCCTGCTGATGCAGAACGACTCCTTCGGCGAAACGGTCAAGGGCGGCCTGGCCGGGGCGCTGCTCAAGCGCGGCCTGCGCGTAGAGGGCGAGGCACGCATCCTGCGCAACTCGCTGGAGGTCGGCGAGGCCGTGCGCCAGCTGCTGCCGAGCCAGCCGCAGGCGATCTTCTTCGTCGGCACCTATAAACAGCTGGCCGCGGCGATCCGCGAGGCCCGCGCCCTCGGCATGCAGGCGCGCTTCTTCAGCGTGTCCTTCGTCGGCACCGACAGTTTTATCGCCGAGGCCGGTACGGATGCCGAGGGCGTATATATCTCCCAGGTGGTGCCGTCGCCCGACGACACGCGGCTGCCGCTGGTGCGCGACTACCGGGCGGACATGCGCGGCCCGCTCGGTTACGCCTCGCTGGAGGGCTATATCGGCGCTGCCGTGCTGGTGGAGGCGCTGCGCCGCACCGGGCCGCAGCCGACCCGGGCGCAGCTGGTCGAGGCCCTGGAGTCCATGGACCTGGATCTCGGCGGCTTTCGCATCCGCTTCGGGCCCAAGGACCACCAGGGCTCGGACGCGGTCTACCTGACCCGCATCGAACAGGGCCGGGCGGTGCCGGTGTTGCAGCAGCCCTGACGGCGCTAGCCGGCGATCTCCTCGGCGTGGTGGCAGGCCACCTGGCGCGCATCTATCAGGCGCAGTTCCGGCACCTCCATGCGGCAACGCTCGGTGGCGTGCGGGCAGCGCCGGTGGAAGGCGCAGCCGGGCGGCGGGTCGAGCGGGTTGGGCAGCTCACCGGCGATCTTGATCTTCGGCTTGGCCGGGTCCGGATGGATCGCCGGGGTGGCCGAGAGCAGGGCGCGGGTGTAGGGATGCAGCGGCCGCTCGTAGATCAGCGCGGCCGGGCCCATCTCGGCCGGGCGGCCGAGGTACATCACCAGCACGTCGTCGGCCACGTGCTGCACAACCGCCAGGTTGTGCGAGATAAACACGTAGCCGGTCTGATATTGCTCTTGTAAGTCCATAAACAGGTTGAGCACCTGGGCCTGGATCGACACGTCCAGCGCCGAGGTCGGCTCGTCCGCCACCAGCACCTTGGGCTGCAGCATCATCGCTCGGGCCAGAGCAATGCGCTGGCGCTGGCCGCCGGAGAACATGTGCGGGTAGCGCTGGTAATGCTCGGGGCGCAGGCCCACCTGCTGCATCATGGTCTGCACTTTCTCGCGGCGTTCGGCGCGCGACAGGCTGGTATTGATCAGCAGTGGCTCGGCCAACTGGTCGCCGATCTTCTGCCGCGGGTTGAGCGAGGCATAGGGATTCTGGAACACCATCTGCACGTCGCGGCGCAGCTGCTTGCGCTGGGCCTTGTCGGCGCCGGCCACTTCCTGCCCGGCGATCTGCAGGCTGCCGGCGCTGGGCTCCTCGATCAGGGTCAGGGCGCGGGCCAGGGTCGACTTGCCGCAGCCGGACTCGCCGACCACCGCCAGGGTCTTGCCGGCCTCCAGCGAGAAGGACACGCCGTTGAGCGCGCGCACCAGGGCGTTGGGCTTGAACAGGCCGCGGGAGATCTCGTAATGACGGGTTAGCTCGCGGGCCTCGAGGACGATGCTCATCAGGCCACCTCCGCGGTCAGGTTGAGGGGGTAGAAGCAGCGCACCGCGCCGCGCACATGCGGCTCCAGCGCCGGGCGCTGCTCGCGGCAGTGTGGCTGGGCGTAGGGGCAGCGCGGCGACAGCAGGCAGCCGACGGGGCGGTCGTAGCGGCCGGGGACTATGCCGGGCAGCGTGGCCAGGCGCTCGGCGCCCAGGCTGTGCTCGGGAATGGCCTTGAGCAGCGCCTCGGTGTAGGGGTGGGTCGGGGCGTCGAACAGGGTCGGCACGCTGCCGATCTCCACCGCTTGCCCGGCGTACATCACGCACACGCGTTGGGCGGTTTCGGCGACCACGGCCAGGTCGTGGGTGATCAGCACCAGGCCCATGCCCTCGCTGCGTTGCAGGTCCAGCAGCAGGTCCATGATCTGCGCCTGGATGGTCACGTCCAGCGCCGTGGTCGGCTCGTCGGCGATCAGCAGCTTGGGTTCGGCGGCGATGGCCATGGCGATCGCCACGCGCTGACTCATGCCGCCGGAGAGCTGGTGCGGGTAGGCGTCGAGACGGCTGGCAGCGCCGGGGATCTCCACTCGCTCCAGCAGCTGCAGGGCGCGCAGGCGGGCGGCCTTGCCCTTGAGGCCGAGGTGCTGGCGCAGCACTTCCTCGATCTGGAAGCCCACCGTGTAGCTGGGATTGAGCGCGGTCATCGGGTCCTGGAACACCATGGCCAGGTCCTTGCCCACCACCTTGCGGCGTTGCCGGCCCCTGAGAGTGAGCATGTCGTGGCCGTCGAAGCGCAGGCTGTCGGCGCGCACGATGCCGGGGGCGTCGATCAGGCCCATCAGCGCCATCATGGTCACCGATTTGCCGGAGCCGGATTCGCCTACGATGGCCAGTACTTCGCCCTTGTTCACGGACAGGTCGAGGCCGTCGACCACCGGTATGGCATCGGTCGCGCCGAAGCGCACGGACAGGTTGCGGATGTCGAGCAGACTCATAGGGCTGCCTCCGATTCGTAGCCCGGATGCAATCCGGGGTGGGCCAGCTCGGAGGTATTCCCGGATTGCATCCGGGCTACATGAAAGGTCATGGCGGGCTCCTTACTGCGCATTCTTCAGTTTCGGGTCGAGCGCATCGCGCAGCCCGTCGCCCATCAGGTTAATCGCCAGCACGCTGAGCAGGATGGTCAGCCCCGGCAGCGACACCACCCACCAGGCGCGTTCGATGTAGTCGCGCGCCGAGGCCAGCATGGTGCCCCACTCGGGCGTCGGCGGTTGCACGCCGAGGCCGAGGAAGCCCAGGGCCGCCGCGTCTAGGATGGCCGAGGAGAAGCTCAGGGTGGCCTGCACGATCAGCGGTGCCATGCAGTTGGGCAGCACGGTGACGAACATCAGTCGCGGCAGGCCGGCGCCGGCCAGGCGCGCGGCGGTGACGTAGTCGCGGTTCAGCTCGCCCATCACCGCTGCGCGGGTCAGGCGCACGTAGCTGGGCAGCGAGACGATGGCGATGGCGATCACCGTGTTGATCAGGCCTGGGCCGAGGATGGCGACGATGGCCACGGCCAGCAGCAGCGAGGGCAGGGCCAGCATGATGTCCATCAGGCGCATGATCGAGGGGCCGAGCAGGCGCGGGAAGAAGCCGGCGACCAGGCCCATGAGGATGCCGGGGATCAGCGACATCAGTACCGAGGCCAGGCCGATCATCAGCGACAGGCGCGCGCCGTGGATCAGCCGCGAGAGCAGGTCGCGGCCCAGCTCGTCCGTGCCGAGCAGGAAGCGCGCCTGTCCACCCTCCAGCCAGGACGGCGGCGTGAGCAGGGCGTCGCGGAACTGCTCGCTGGGATCGAAGGGTGCCACCCAGGGTGCAAACAGCGCGCAGAACACGATGACCAGCATGAACAGCAGGCCGCCGACGGCGCCCTTGTTGTGGGCGAAGGCCTGCCAGAATTCCTTCAGCGGCGAGGGGTAGAACAGTGCCTGCTCGGTGGCGGGCACGGCGTTGGATTGAGTCATGTGCGGGCCTCCTTAGCGTTGATGGCGGATACGTGGGTTAACCAGGCCGTAGAGGATGTCCACGACGAAGTTGACCAGGATCACCAGGCAGGCGATCAGCAGGATGCCGTTCTGCACCACCGGGTAGTCGCGGGCGCCGATGGCCTCGATCAGCCATTTGCCGATGCCCGGCCAGGAGAAGATGGTCTCGGTCAGCACGGCGCCGGCCAGCAGGGTGCCGACCTGCAGGCCGAACACGGTGAGCACCGGGATCAGCGCGTTGCGCAGGCCATGCACGAACACCACACGGGCCGGGGACAGGCCCTTGGCGCGGGCGGTGCGGATGTAGTCCTCGCGCAGCACTTCGAGCATCGCCGAGCGGGTCATGCGCGCGATCACCGCCAGGGGAATGGTGCCGAGCACGATGGCCGGCAGGATCAGGTGCATCAGGGCGTCCTTGAACGCGCCTTCCTCCTCGCTCAGGAGCGTATCGATCAGCATGAAGCCGGTCTTCGGCTCGATGTCGTAGAGCAGGTCGATGCGCCCGGACACCGGCGTCCAGCCCAGGTACACCGAGAAGAACATGATCAGCAGCAGGCCCCACCAGAAGATCGGCATCGAGTAGCCGGCCAGCGACACGCCCATCACCCCGTGGTCGAACAGCGAGCCGCGCTTGAGGGCGGCGATCACCCCGGCTATGACGCCGAGCGTGCCGGCAAATAGCAGGGCCGCCAGGGACAGTTCCAGGGTCGCCGGGAACAGGGTGAGGAACTCGTCCCACACGCCCTCGCGGGTGCGCAGCGATTCGCCCAGGTCGCCCTGGGCCAGCTTGCTGATGTAGTCCAGGTACTGGGCCGGCAGCGGCTTGTCCAGGCCCAGGCGGTGCATGGCCTCGGCGTGCATCTCGGGGTCGACGCGGCGCTCGCCCATCATCACTTCCACGGGGTCGCCGGGGATCAGACGGATCAGCGCGAAGGTCAGCAAGGTGACGCCGAAAAAGGTGGGGATCAGCAGCCCCAGGCGTCTGGCGATAAAGGACAGCATTGCGTTGTGGTACTCCGCATCAGGTTGAGCCCGCGCCTTCGTGGGGCGCGGCTGTTATGGCTTGCGCTTTACATGGGTGAAGTTGTTGGAGCCCAGCGGGCTGAGCACGAAGCCCTCGACATCCTTGCGCAGCACGGCGAACTGCTTGGGATGGGCGAGGGCGATCCACGGCGCCTGCTGGTGGAAGATCGCCAGCGCCTCGCGGTACAGCGCGGCGCGGCGCTCCGGCTCGGCGACCCGGCGGGCCTCGCGGATCAGCTGGTCGAACTCCTTGTGACACCAGCCGGCCTGATTCTCGCCACTCTCGGCGGCGGCGCAGGACAGGTTGGGGGTGAGGAAGTTGTCCGGGTCGCCGTTGTCGCCGGCCCAGCCCATGAACACCAGGTCGTGCTCGCCGTTCTTGGCGCGCTTGATCAGCTCGCCCCACTCGAATACGCGGATATCGGCGGCGATGCCGATGGCGGCCAGGTCGGCCTGCAGCATCTGCGCGCCGATACCCGGGTTGGGATTGGTCGGGCCGCCGCCGGGGCGGGTCCAGATCGACAGCTTCAGGCCCTTTTCATGACCGGCCTCGGCCAGCAGCTGGCGGGCGCGTTGCACATCCTTGGGCCAGGGCTGCAGGCGTTCGTCGTAGCCGAGCAGGGTGGCCGGATAGGGCGCCGCGGCCAGGGTGGCGTTGCCCTCGCCGTATTGGGCGCGCAGGTAGGCCTGGCGGTCGAAGGCCAGGTTGATGGCCTGGCGCACGCGCACGTCATCCAGCGGCTTGTGCCGGGTGTTGATGGCCACGTAGGCGGTGAGCAGCGAGTCCAGCTCCGGCACCAGCAGGTCCTTGTTCTCGCGCAGCTTGGGCACGTCGCTCGGCCGCGGGAACACGGCCACCTGGCAGGCGCCGGCCTTGAGCTGCTGGATGCGCGTGTTCGGATCGGGGGTGATGGCCAGCAACAGGCGATCGAGCGCCGGCTTGCCGCCCCAGTAGTGCGGGTTGCCGGCGAAGCGTACCTGGGCGTCCTTGGCGTAGCGCTCGAAGACGAAGGGCCCGGTGCCGATCGGCTGGCTGTTGAGCTTCTCGGGTGTCTCGGCGTCGAGCAGCTGTTCGGCGTACTCGGCGGAATAGATGGAGGTGAAGCCCATGGCCAGGTCGGCCAGGAAGGGCGCCTCGGGGTGTTTCAGGGTGAAGCGCACGCGGTGTTCGTCGAGCGCCTCGATCTCGTCGATCAGCTCGGCGAAGCCCATGGCCTCGAAATAGGGGAAGCCGCGCGGGGCCAGCTCGTGCCAGTCGTGATCCTGGTCGCGCTGGCGCTGGAAGCTCCACAGCACGTCGTCGGCATTCAGCTCGCGGCTCGGCTTGAACCAGGGCGTTTCATGAAACTGCACACCCTTGCGCAGGGTGAAGGTGTAGACCAGGCCGTCGGCGCTGATCTCCCAGCTCTCGGCCAGGGCGGGGATGATGCGGGTGCTGCCGGGGGCGAACTGCACCAGACGCTCGTAGACCGTCTCGGCCGAGGCGTCGGCGGTGGTGGCAGCGGTGTACTGGACGATGTCGAACCCTTCCGGGCTGGCCTCGGAACACACCACCAGGGATTGGGCGAATGCCGGCAGGCTGGCGCACAGCGCCAGGAGCAGGGTGAGACTGCGCATGCTCGATCCTTCTGTAGTGGAAGCCGGGCGGGAGGCCCGCCCGGCCTACGCGGCTTACTTGCCGACGCCCACGCCGTAGAAGGAGTTGAGCGCGAACGGGCTGATCTTGAAGTCCTGCACGTTCTTGCGCATCGGTTGGTAGACGGTGGAGTGGGCGATCGGGGTGATCGGCACCTGGGCCTTGAGCACGTGCTGGGCCTGCTTGTACAGCTCGGTACGCTTGGCCACGTCGGAAGTGGCCTTGGCGGCCTTGACCAGCTTGTCGTAGTCCTCGAAGCACCACTTGGAGAAGTTGTTGCCGTCGACCGCGTCGCAGCCGTACAGGGTGCCCAGCCAGTTGTCCGGGTCACCGTTGTCGCCGCTCCAGCCGATCAGCATGGCGTCGTGCTCGCCGCCCTTGGCGCGCTTCATGTACTCGCCCCATTCGTAGCTGACGATCTTGGCCTTGATGCCGATCTTCGCCCAGTCGGCCTGGAGCATCTCGGCCATCAGCTTGGCGTTGGGGTTGTACGGGCGCTGCACCGGCATGGCCCACAGGGTGATCTCGGTGCCTTCGGCGATGCCGGCGGCCTTGAGCAGGGTCTTGGCCTTCTCGGGATCATAGGCCGGGTCCTTGACGCTCTCGTCGTAGGACCACTGGGTCGGTGGCATGGCGTTGACCGCCAGCTGGCCGGCGCCCTGGTACACGGCGTCGATGATCGCCTGCTTGTTCACCGCCATGTCCAGCGCCTGGCGCACTTCGAGCTTGTCGAACGGCTTGTGGGTGACGTTGTAGGCGATGTAGCCGAGGTTGAAGCCCGGCTGCGACGGCATGTTCAGGTTGGCATCTTTCTTCAGCGACTCCAGGTCGGCCGGACGCGGGAACAGGGTGATCTGGCACTCGCCCTTCTTCAGCTTCTGCATGCGCACCGAGGCATCGGTGTTGATGGCGAAGATCAGGTTGTCGATCTTCACGTCTTCCGGCAGCCAGTAGTCCTTGTTGCCGGTGAAGCGGATCTGCGCGTCCTTCTGGTAGCGCTTGAACACGAACGGGCCGGTGCCGATCGGCTTCTGGTTGATGTCGGCGGCCTTGCCGGCCTTGAGCAGCTGGTCGGCGTACTCGGCGGACTGGATCGAGGCGAAGCTCATCGCCAGGTTCTGGATAAAGGCGGCATCCACACTATTCAGGGTGAACTTGACGCTGTGGTCGTCGAGCTTCTCCAGCTTGGCGATATTGGCGTCCATGCCCATGTCGGTGAAGTAGGGGAATTCGGTGGGGTAGGCCTTACGGAACGGATGCTCCTTGTCGAGCATGCGATTGAAGGTGAACAGCACGTCATCGGCGTTGAATTCGCGGGTCGGCTTGAAGTACTCGGTGGTGTGGAACTTCACGCCCTTGCGCAGCTGGAAGGTGTAGGTCAGGCCGTCGGCCGATACGTCCCACTTCTCGGCCAGGCCCGGCACCACGGCGGTACCGCCACGCTCGAACTGGCTCAGACGGTTGAACATGGTTTCCGCGGCGGCATCGAAGTCGGTGCCGGTGGTGTACTGGCCCGGGTCGAAACCGGCGGGACTGCCTTCGGAGCAGAACACCAGATTGCTGGCGGCGCTGGCGAAGGGGGCGCTGGCGATCAGCCCAGCGGCGAGAAGAGCCTGGATGACGGCGTTCTTACGCATGTTGACCTCATGTTTGTTTTGGTTTTGTTCCTTGAGGGGATGCCTTGTGGGCACCTTGCGTGAAGCTATGCACGGCATATGCCGCGAGCAAGCATGAAACGCCAATGAGTGTAGAAGCTGTGACGAAGCTGTAATGCTTTGTCGCAATTGTGCAAATTTCACCGGGAAATGTGGCGATGGGCCACTGCGCGCACAGTGGCCCATCGCTCCCGATCAGGGCAGCTGCACCTCGATCACGCCATCGGCGCTCATGCTCACGCGGCTGGTGCCGGCCTCGATCTGCGGAGCTGCATCCGCCTTGCTGCTGAATCCTCCTGATACTGATCTGATGCCCACCGGCATCACCGGCTGGAAGCCGCTGCCGTTGAGGCTCAGGCTGACCAGCTTGTAGCCCTTGCCGCCGACGGCCTCGGTGGCCAGCTGGGCGCGGGCCTTGAAGGCGTTCACCGCCTGCTTGATCAACTGATCCTCGCTGGCCTTGCGGCTGTCCTCGGCCACGGCGAAGCTCATCTCCGCCATCTTCAGCTCGCCCAGCAGGTCGGCTGACAGCTGCGACAGGCGGGCGAACTCGGCGCTCTCCAGGCGCAGTTCGGCGCGCTCGCGCCAGGCGCCGATCTTGCTGCCTTCGTCCTCGTACACCGGGTAGCTCTGCCGGCTGCCCAGGCTGACTTTCACGCCCTGCACCTTGCGTGCCTTGTCGATGGCGGCGTTGAGGGTCTTGGTCACGCCGGCGGCCAGCTCGGCCGGGTCGTCGCTCTGCGCCTCGGTATAGAGGGTGACGTACATGCGGTCATGGGCCACTTCCTGGCTGACTTCGGCGCGCAGCGACACCTGGTTGTAGCGCGGCTCGTCGGCCATGGCCGGCAGGCTGGCGAGGGTGGCCAGGCCGAGGGCGACGGTGGCGGCGAGACGGTTGAGTGCGTGCATGGGGACTCCTTGCGGGTGGTTGTCCTGGTGTTTGACGAAGTGGTCAGACTATTCGGGTTAAAGCTTGTTCGCAGGTTTTCTTTTTCCAGTTGCCGGCTCGTTCGCGGCTTCGCTCGCAGGCGAGCCTCGCTGCGTCCGGTTGACGCAGGTCAGCGGCCACCCAAGCCCTCTGGTTATACTCGCCGGCATGCCCGGAGCCTCTATGTACGCACCCGTCCAATTGCTGTCCGCCAGCCGCCAGAACCTCTGGCGCCTGACCCTGATTCGCCTGCTGGTGCTGGCCGCCCAGGCCGGCTCGGTGGGCATCGCCTACCTGTCCGACCTGCTGCCGCTGCCCTGGCTACCGCTGTGCATCACCCTCGGCGTGTCCCTCGGCCTGTGCCTGCTCACCGCCCTGCGCCTGCGTGGGCCGTGGCCGGTGACCGAACTGGAGTACACGGTGCAGTTGGCCTGCGACCTGGTGATCCACAGCCTGCTGCTGTACTTCTCCGGCGGCTCGACCAACCCCTTCGTGTCCTACTACCTGGTGCCGCTGACCATCGCCGCGGCGACCCTGCCCTGGCTGTATTCCATGTTCCTCGCGGGGTTGGCGCTCACCGGCTACACGGCGCTGCTGATCTGGTACCACCCGATGCACCTGAACAACGTGCAGCACGAGGCGATGCTGATCAGCCTGCACCTGTTCGGCATGTGGCTGAACTTCCTGCTGTCCGCCGCCTTCATCACCTTCTTCGTGGTCAAGATGGCCGGCGCCCTGCGCCGCCAGGACGAGCTGCAGGCGCTGCGTCGCGAGGAGGGCATGCGCGACCAGCAGCTGCTGGCCGTGGCCACCCAGGCCGCCGGCGCCGCCCACGAGCTGGGCACGCCGCTGGCGACCATGAGCGTGCTGCTCAAGGAGCTGCGCCAGGAATACCGCGACAAGCCGACCCTGCAGGACGACCTGGCCCTGCTGCAGGAACAGGTCAAGCTGTGCAAGGAGACCCTGCAGCACCTGGTGCGCGCCGCCGAGGCCGATCGCCGCCAGGCGGTGTTCGAGCAGACCGCCGTGCAGTGGCTGGAGGCGACTCTCAACCGCTGGCACCTGATGCGCCCCGAGGCCACCTATCGCTTCCAGTGCCTGGGCGGCGGTGCGGTGCCGCGCCTGTTGCCGCCGGCCGACCTGACCCAGGCCCTGCTCAACCTGCTGAACAACGCCGCCGATGCCTGCCCGGACAAGCTCGACATCCGCCTGGACTGGGACGCGAGCTGGATCAAGCTGAGCATTCGCGATCACGGCGCCGGTGTGCCGCTGGCCATCGCCGAGCAGATCGGCAAACCCTTCTTCACCACCAAGGGCAAGGGCTTCGGCCTCGGCCTGTTCCTCAGCCAGGCCAGCGTGACGCGGGCCGGTGGTTCGGTGAAACTCTACAATCACGAAGAGGGCGGCACGCTGACGGAACTGCTGCTGCCGAGGCTTGGAGATGAGCATGTCTGACGAACAACTGCACGATCAGGAAGACCAGCCGCACCTGCTGCTGGTGGACGACGACGCCACCTTCACCCGCGTCATGGCCCGCGCCATGGACCGCCGCGGCCTGCGCGTGAGCGTGGCCAACTCGGCGGAGGAGGGCCTGGTCCTGGCCAAGGAAGATCTGCCGGACTACGCCGTGGTCGACCTGAAGATGGAAGGCGATTCCGGCCTGGTGCTGCTGCCCAAGCTGCTGGAGCTGGACCCGGAGATGCGCGTGGTGATCCTCACCGGCTATTCGAGCATCGCCACCGCCGTGGAGGCGATCAAGCGCGGCGCCACCAACTACCTGTGCAAGCCGGCCGACGCCGACGACGTGCTCACCGCGCTGCTCTCCGAGCATGCCGACCTCAATACCCTGGTGCCGGAAAACCCGATGTCGGTGGACCGCCTGCAGTGGGAGCACATCCAGCGCGTGCTGGCCGAGCACGACGGCAATATCTCCGCCACCGCTCGCGCCCTCGGCATGCACCGCCGTACCCTGCAGCGCAAGCTGCAGAAGCGCCCGGTACGCCGCTGAGCCACTCCTGTTCGCGCTCCGCGCATGGCTGCGCGGAGCACGAGCGCCATTGAAAGCCTGGTGAAAGCCTTTCCCCGACTGCAGCGGTTATCATTAGCCGCCTAATCAAGTAGTCGGGGCTGCCATGCTCGCCGTTGTCCAGCAGACGCTCGCCATCACCGCGCCGGTGTTCTCCATGCTGTTCCTCGGGGTGGCGCTCAAGCGCCTGGCCCTGATCGACGGCCACTTCATCAACACCGCCTCGGCCCTGGTGTTCAACGTCAGCATGCCGGTCATGCTGTTCCTCGCGATCCTGCACGCCGACCTGAATACCGCGCTGCAGCCGGCAGTGCTCGGCTACTTCCTGCTGGCCACCGTGCTCGGTTTCCTGCTGGCCTGGGGCTGGGCCCTGCTGCGGGTGCCGCGGGCCGAACGTGGCGTGTTCGTGCAGGGCTCGTTCCGTGGCAACAACGGCATCATCGGCCTGGCCCTGGCCACCAGCCTCTACGGCGACTACGGTCTGTCGCTGGGCGGCATCCTCGGCGGGGTGGTGATCCTCAGCTACAACACCCTCTCGGTGATCGTGCTCGAGGTGTACAACCCCAACAGCAAGGCCAGCCCCTGGAGCATCCTCAAGGGCATCCTGCGCAATCCGCTGATCCTCGGCGTGCTCGCGGCGATTCCCTTCGCCTACTGGCAGGTGCGCCTGCCGGCCTGGCTGACCACTTCCGGCGAATACCTGGCCCAGCTGACCCTGCCGCTGGCGCTGATCTGCATCGGCGGCACCCTGTCGCTGGCCTCCTTGCGCGCCAGCAGCGGCCTGGCCATCGGCGCCAGCCTGATGAAGATGGTCTGGCTGCCGAGCCTCGCCACGCTGGGCGCCTTCGCCCTCGGCTTCCGCAATGCCGAGTTGGCCATCCTGTTCCTCTACTTCGCCAGCCCCACGGCCGCGGCCAGCTTCGTCATGGCCAGGGCGGCCGGCGGCAACCACGAACTGGCGGCGGCGATCATCGTGCTCACCACCCTGGTGGCGGTGGTCACCACCAACATCGGCCTCTTCGTGCTGCAGTGGGGCGGCTGGATCTGAGCGGCAGCGGCTCTACTCCCTCTCCCGTTTACGGGAGAGGGCTGGGGAGAGGGCCATTTACCTGTGTGACCGTAGCCCGGATGAAATCCGGGGTCATCGAGCGCTGCGCCGTCTTTCCCGGATTGCATCCGGGCTACAGGGCTACAGGCCACCGGGTTACGGCAGGAACTCTACCTGCAGCGCCCGGCTGGCACTGCGGCCCTGGTCGTCACTGACGCGAATGCGGTATTGCCCCGAACGCTCGGGCCGCCATTGCAGGGCGGTCTGTGGCGGTCCCTGGCCGACCAGGGTGTGGTCGGCGAACCAGTACAGCAGGCGGGCATCGGCGGCGGCATGGGCGGCTAGGCTGATGCTTTCCTGCGGTTGCGACAGGCGCAGGCTGTAGGTCACCTGGGTCAGCGGCGAGGTGATGCGCGGCGCCTCGCTGGTGTCGATGGCGGCCTGCACCTGGCAGTCGCGCTGGGCGTCCGGCGGCGTGCGCCGGGGCAGACCGGCGTCGACGAACAGGCGTTGCAGGTCGGATGGCCAGAACTCGAACACCTGCAGCTCGCTGGTCGCCGGGTCGATGGGCGGGCAGGCGGCCTTGCCGGTCTGCCGATCGACCATCACCGGGCGGTGCAGGTCGGATACGCGGATCGGCGACACGCCGGGGATATACCAGGTCTTGCGGGTCTGCGGGCACCAGCGGTTGGGCAGCTCGCCGGAGGCGGCGCAGACCTCGACGCGGGCCAGCCCCGCCGGCGGCCGGTCGACCGGTGCGCGCACCTCCGGCAGGGCCAGCGGCAGGGCATCGGCGATGCGGAAGAACAGCGGCGCGGCGGTCTTGATGCCGACGAAGGCCGGGTTCGGCGTGGCGTCGAAATTGCCGACCCACACCACCAGCACGTAGGGCCCGACCAGGCCGGCGCTCCAGGCATCGTGGAAGCCCCAGGAGGTGCCGGTCTTCCAGGCCACCGGCCAGTCGCGGCCGCGGGCATCGGCGGGCAGGCCGTCCGGGCGCGGGTTGTGGCGCAGCATGTCGCGGACCGTGAAGGCCGCCTGCGGCGACAGCAGCTGGGCGCCCGGTTCGCTTTTGTCCTCGCGGGTCCAGCGCAGTGGACGCAGGCGGCCGTCGCCGGCCAGCATTAGATACAACCTGGCCAGTTCGGCCGGGGTCAGCTCGCCGCCGCCCAGAGCCAGGGCCAGGCCGTAGAACTCCTCCTCGCGCAGGCCCTGGATGCCGGCGCGCTGCAGCAGGCCGTGCAGCGATGGCTGCCTGAGCTGGCTGGCCAGCCACACGGCCGGCACGTTGCGGCTGCGGATCAGCGCGTCCTGGGCGGTCAGCGGGCCGGCGAACTTGCCGTCGAAGTTTTCCGGCTGGAAGGCGCCGAAGGCGCTGGGCGCGTCCTTGAGGATGCTCATCGGCTGGATCACGCCCTGGTCCAGGGCCAGGCCGTAGAGGAATGGCTTGAGCGTCGATCCCGGAGAGCGGCGAGCCTGCACGCCGTTGACCTGGCCCTGGATGCTGGCATCGAAGTAGTCGGCCGAGCCCACCAGTGCCTTCACCGCCTGATCGCGGCTGTCCACCAGGATCGCCGTGGCGTTGCGCACGCCCAGTTTGCGCCGGTCGGCGACGAACTGGCCGACCAGTTGTTCCAGGCGCTGCTGCAGGCGCGGATCGAGGGTGCTGTGCAGCTCGCTGCCCTCGTGGCTGGCCAGCAGCTGCTCGCTCAGGTGCGGCGCGCGGAACGCCAGCTGGCGCCGGGTGCGCGCCTGCAATGGCAGCTCCAGCAGGCCGTCGTTGCGCGGGTCGTCGGCATGCTCGCGGCGCCACTGGGCCATCAGCTGCAGGCGCGCGCGCTGCAGCGCCGGGCCGAACTGGCCGCGGCCAGGCTGCTGGGGAATCACGGCCAGGGCCAGGGCCTCGCTGAGCGACAGCTGCGCCGCCGCCTTGGCGAAGTAGATGCGGCTGGCCGCCTCGACGCCCTCGATGTTGCCGCCCATGGGCGCCAGGTTGAGGTAGGCCTCGAGGATGTCGTGCTTGCTGTGGCGCGCCTCGATCCACAGGGCCAGGGCGATCTGCTGCAGCTTGCCGGGAATCTGCCGCGAGTTGAGGTCGTACAGGCGCCTGGCCAGCTGCATGCTCAGGGTCGAGCCACCCTGGCGCATGCCGCCGCCGTAGGTGGCCATGGCCGCGCGCACCAGCGCCGTGGGATCGACGCCCGGATGCCGGTAGAAGTGGCGGTCTTCCTTGAGCAGCAGCGCCTCGACCATGGCCGGGGCGATGCGCTCCAGCGGCACCCACAGGCGGTACTGGCCGTCGCCGGCCAGGGTCATGCGCAGCAGTTCGCCGTTCTCCGCCAGCACCATGCGCGACAGCGGCGCCGCCTCGCGCAGCGGCGCATGCGGCCACAGGCGCAGCGCCGCGAGCAGCAGGAGGAACAGGCCGAGGCCGGACAGACAGCGTTTCAGTCGGGACATGGCGCTTCAAAAGGAAGCGGCCCTCGCGGAGGAGGGCCGCTGGTTCAGGGTTTGACGATGGTCAGCTGGCCGGCCTTGCCGCGGGCCTGCTGGGTGGTGTCGTACATGCCTTCGGCATAGGCCGGCGGCGTGCCGAAGGTGCCGGCGTTGGTGGCGCGCACGCGGTAGACGAAGGTGGCGGCGTCGCGATAGACGGTGCCGTAAAGCACCACGCGGTCGTCGCGCACATCGGCGAACTCGGGCGACCAGTCGCTCTTGCCCGGCTCACCCACCGGCGGCTGCCAGCTCGGCTCCTCGGCCTCTTCCTCGGCGTACTCGTCTTCCTCGCTGGGCTCGGTGACCGGCGCCGGCTGGTTGTACACCGGCTCGGTGCCGCCCGGCAGCAGGTCGACCACGGCCACTTGCTGCACCTGGTCGAAGTTCTTGGCGCGCAGGCGCAGGCATACCAGGAACTCGTCGCCGACGCTGACCTGCTTGACCGGCTCGCCGTTCAGGTCGGTGTACTCGTGGCTGATCTCCAGGCCATCGGCCAGCACCTTGTCCGGTGCGCCGCGGTCGTAGCCGCCTTCGCTGAGCATGTAGAACACCGGCGCGTCGCCGTCTTTGCGCAGCAACAGCATCTTGGCCGCCTGCGGCACGTCGCTGACCGGCGGCTTGCCACTCAGCTGCAGCGGCTGTTCGCCCTGCTTGCCCAGCCAGGCGCTGACGCGCAGGTTGAGGCCGTTCTCGGCGCGCTCGCCGTAGCTGTCCAGCGCCCGCAGCAACAGGGCGGCGGACAGGGAGTTGTAGCGCTGTTCGTTGAGGCGCTGGCCCAGGGCGTCGAGCAGCTTCACTGGTACCTCGTCCAGCTCGGCGGGGAAGTGCTTGGCCAGCAGGCGCAGGTGCTCGGCGTCGTGCACCAGCGGGTCGTAGTACAGGCCGTAGCTGCTCCAGCCCTTCTCCAGATTGCGCCACACCTGTTCGGCGAACAGCTTGTCGGCCTGCTTGTCCTGCTTCAGCAGCTTATAGCTGGCGGCCAGATAGGCAGCCCCGATGTCCTGCTGCCAGTTCTTGCGGTGGTAGGTCTCGTAGCGCTCGCGGATATCGGCCAGCGCGCCGCTGGTGACCACGCCCTGGCGGGTCAACAGGTAGGCGGCATAGGCGCGGTTGCGCAGCTCCTCCAGACCTTCGCTGGGGCCGTTGGCCAGTTGCGAGAGGTAGCCGTTGGCGCGATTGAGCAGGTCGCCCGGCACCGCGAAGTTGCGCTCCTTGGCTTCGATCAGGAAGTCGGTGGCGTAGAGGCTGGCGAACGGCGCCACCTGCGGGTTGGCCGCCCACAGGCCGAAGCCGCCTTCCAGGTTCTGCCGCGAGCGCAGGATGCGCACGGCGTTGTCGAAGGACGGCACCGCCTGCGGGTCGACACCCGTGGCCGAGCTGCCCCAGACCAGCGCTGGCATGGCCTTGGACACCAGTTGCTCGGTGCAGCTGTAGCCGTAGTCGTCCAGGTAACTCTGCAGGCCGCTGGCCCAGACCAGCGGCGAGCCGGCGGCGGCGAAGCGCACGTCACGCAGCTGCGGGTAGAGGTCGCGGCTGACCTGCACCTCGCCGCTGGCGTCTTCCGTGCGGCCCAGGGTCAGGGCCACGCGGCGCTCGACCAGCGGGCGTACCGAGGTGGTCTCGCCGATCTTCACGCGGCGGCCGTCGGGTAGGGTGGCGACGAAGGTCATGTCCGCCGAGCCCAGGTTTTCCTGGGCCAGCAGGTCGATTTCCACCACGCCTTCCTTGCGCGGAGCCAGCTGCAGCTCGGCCTGGTCGATGGATTTCATCTTCAGCCCGGCGCTGGTTTCCACGCTGACCTTGACGGTGGTCGGCTGCTCCAGGTTGCTGAACACCCCGGCACTGACCTTGAACAGGTCACCGGGGGCGACGAAGGCGGGCACGTTGGGCGTGATCACCAGCGGTCCGCGCACTTCGGTGGCGCCTTCGACCACGCCGATACGGGCGTCGTCCACCGCCACCACGAACAAGTGCAGCTTGCCGTTGAAGTAGTCCGGCACGTCGTAGCGGAAGTCGTTGTCGCCGGCTTGCAGGTCGACTAGGCCGGACCAGTAGGCCACCGGCGGCTTGCGCTTGCGCTTGAACGGGTTGAGGTGGGCGCCGAGCAGGTCCTCGCCGTCACCACCGGCGGCCGAGGCGTCGAGCAGGCGGCTGAACTCGGGTAGCAACAGGTCGAGGATCTGGCTGGTCTGCACTTCCAGGGCGCGTTTCTGGAAGAACTGCGCCAGCGGGTCCGGCGCCTTGTAGCGCGCGACCTGCAGGATGCCTTCGTCGATGGCGTAGACCACGGCGCGGCCGGGGCGGTCGGTGCTGACCTTGATGTCCAGCGCCTGGCCCGGCTCGATGTGCTCGGCGGCGCTGACCTGCAGCGGGATGCGCCGCGCGTCCAGCTTGATGCGCAGCGGCGCCACGCCGTAGGACAGCGGACTCATGTACACCTCGGGCGAGGCGCTGTCGCGGACGAACTGCACGTTGACGTAGGCGTTGCCTTCCAGCTCTGCGGGCAGGCGGATGCGTTGCACGCTGCTGGTGCTGTCGGCCTTGAACCACTGGTGGGCGTAGACCTTGTCGCGCTCGATGGTGATCAGGCCGGCGCCGGTGTAGGGCGCGCGGATGCTGATCTCGACCTCGTCGCCCTGGGCGTAGGCATCCTGGTTCAGGCGCAGCTGCAGCTCGGCGTTGCGCTCCAGCGAGCGGCTGGCGTTGCCGTGGCCGGCGACGCTGTAGTCGACCTGGTTCAGCGGCGTGCCGTCGGCGGCCTTGAGGGTCAAGGTGAAGTCGCCGGGCTCGCTGGTGTTCAGCGTCAGCTTGGTACCGCTGGCGGCAATGTTCAGCGGCTGGCTGCCCAGCGGGATGTTCTTGATCCGCGACTGGTACTTGTAGGTACCGTTGGACTGCTTGACCAGCACCGACACGTAGCGGTGCTCGACCAGCTCGGTGGACAGGCCGTCCACTGCCAGTGGCTTGAGGTCGGGGCCGATGGCCAGCCACTCGACTTCGCGCTTGGCGCCCTTGCTTACGTAGTCCAGCGAGTCGACGCTCTTGACCCCCGCCAGCCAGGGTGCGGACGACACCATCAGGCTGCTCTGGGCGGCGACGTTGTGCCCACCCTCGGCCTCGAACACCCTGGCCAGCAGGCTCAGGCGATAGGTGCTGGCGGCGTAGCGGTCCAGGCGCAGGTCGGGGCTGGTTTCGCCGTTGTCGTCGGTCTGGCCTTCCTCCAGTTCCTCGGTGCTGCTGTCGTTCAGCGAGTTGGTGATGCGGAAGCGATAGTCGGCGTACTGCTCGAACGCCGCGTAGGCCGGCGACAGGGTCATCTCGGCGGTGACCCGACGGCCGGAGGCCGGCGCGCCGAACAGATGCATGGCCTTGATCTTGGCCTCGACCTGCTCGGGGGCGATCCAGCCCTTCACCGGGGCCTTGGCCAGGGTGGCGCTGACCTTCATGCGGTCTGGCTCGAAGTCGCGCACCTTGAAGTCGACATTGCCCAGCGCGGTGCGCTGCTCGTCTTCGTCGATCAGGCTCAGGGTGGCGGTGTAGGTGCCGGCCGGAGCGGCCTCGCTGCTGTGGAAATCGATGCTCTCGAAGCCGCTGGCGGAAAGCTTCAGCTGCTGGCGCAGCACGCTCTGGCCGCGCGGGTCGCGTACGTCCAGTTCCACCGGCAGGCCCTGCAGCTGGCCGCTCCAGTTGGCGGTGCGGACGATCATGCCCAGGTGCGCGGTCTCGCCCGGGCGATACAGGCCGCGGTCGCTGAACAGATAGGCGCCGAGGCGGTCCGGCTCGCCGTTCTCATACTGCCCTCCGATGTCGAAGCGCGACAGGTCGAGGCGGTGCTGGCTGGCCGCCACCGGCAGGAAGGACTGGTCGTTGCCGTAATTGACCACGTACATCAGCGGGGTCTTCTCGCGGCGCAGCTCGTCGAGCTTGGCGAAGTGCGCCTGGCCGTTGCCGTCGGTATAGGCGCTGGCCACCGGCAGGCCGTTGCGGCCGAGGATCTGCACCTCGGCGCCGGCTACCGCGCCGCCCTGGCTGATCGACTGGACGAACAAGTCGTGGCTGCCGTCGCTGCTGCGTTTGGCGATGATGCCGAGGTCGGTGACCACCACGAAGCGCAGGTCGCGGGTCGGGTTGTCGTCGTAGTAGTAATCGAAGGTGTCCTGGCTCGGGTCATCCTCGGAGCTCAGCTTGATCACGAAGATGCCGCGGCGGCCGCCGTCGGCATTCAGGTAGGGCGCCAGGTCGACATGGCTGTACTGGGTCTTCGAGGGATCGCTGGCGTCCAGCGACAGCTTGACCTCCATCCGCTCCACCAGGCGGTCGAAGTAGCCATTGGAAATTTCGGGGCGGGCGAAACTGCCGTAGTTCTGGTCCACCAGGTGATGCAGCTGGTTGGGCAGCAGGCGCGAGATCTCCACCTGGGCGCCGGGCACGCCGCGTCCGAGGATGCCCAGCTGCTTCTCACCATTGAGACTGAGCAGTGCACCTTCGGAGAGGAAGGCCAGGGCGCGCGGGTACTTGGGCATCTGCAGCAGGTTGTAGGTCGGGTCCTTGGCCAGGTAGCCACCGACCGCCTCGACCTTGGCTGCCACCTTCACATAGAGGTAGCGCCCCGGTTCGGCCTTGAACTTGAAGGCGTGCAGGCTGTTCAGCGGCTCGACGCTGGGCACCTGGGTCAGCTTCACGCGCTCGGCGCGGGCCAGGGTCTGTTCGTCGACTTCCGACTCGTCCCAGTACTCGCTGCCCTGGCTGTCGCGCGCGGGCAACAGCCAGACCTGCACCTGCTTGGCGATGGCCTCGTCGCTCACCGCGCTGGAGCTGCTGAACATCAGCACCGGCTCCGGTTCGCCACGGTCGTTGTCGACGAACTGGATATTGCTGGCGCTGAAGGTCAGGCGATATCGCCCCGGTACGCTGACCGCGGCCTGCAGTGGCTGGGCGCTGGCATTGCCACCGTCGCGGGCCTGGATGCCTTTCTCTACCCGCAGGCTGACGCCGGTGGTTTCCAGGGGAGTGGCCAGCGGCGCTGAGTGCACGTAGGCGGCCAGCTTGTTCTTGGCGAAGCTGATTTCCGGGGTTGGCGCCACATCCTTGTCGCGATATTCCAGGCCACGGTCCAGGGCGATGGAAACGCGCTGGCGGAAGGATTCCTCGTCGACCGGGTGGGAGAAGTTGATGGTCGCCACCAGCTTCTTCAGGCTCGGCACCACCGGATCCTGATACAGCTCGTGGCCGGCCATGCTGGCGGTGAACGGCTGGGTACGCAGATCGAATTGATAGCGGTCGAGCAGCACACCGTCGGCCAGCAGGCCCTCTTCATTCAGGGTGACCTGATAAGCCTGGTCGATCGGCCAGTCGGCGGCCGGGGTGAACACCAGGCTGCGGTCGTTGGCCCAGTGCCAGGCGCCCTTGACGGCCGGCTGCAGGCTGATGCCCTCGTGGACCTCCTTGCCGATCGCGTCCAGCGGGGCGGCGGATTCGTGGAAGTCGACGCGTAGGGTGTCGATGCTGATCGGTTCGTGCTGGTAGCCGGTCAGGTTCGGTGCGTGCACCGAGTAGGCCACGGTGTGCGGCACCGGCAGGTTCTGGTACCAGTGCCAGGCGTAGGCGCCGGCGCCACCGAGCAGGGCCAGCACGGCCAGGCCTGCGGCAGTCTTGCCGGGGCGTGCGCATAGCCAGCGGCCGCAGGCGCATAGGCCCTGCCACAGCTTGCGCAGCCACAGCGGTGGCTGCCAGCTACCGACCAGGGCAGAAAGCAGCCAGCGCGCCAGGCGCAGCACACCGAGAACGATAAAAGAGACAAACGCGAAAGCGCGGCGGGACACCGCTACGAGCGAGGTGAACATATGCATCCCTGCAGATGGTGAGTGCGGGCATTGCGCCAGCGGCACCGAATGTACTGGCAATCGGCGGGCGGATTATGCGCTTTCCGGCTCCACCGAAGAGCTGGCCGAAGAAACAGAATTCTGCCGATTTGTGATTGCTGTCACGCTCGCCGCGGGGCGGTAAAAGCGCGCGGAGAGCGGCGTGAATGTGACTGGCTGCCAAACTCCAGGCGGCTGCGGCGACTGGTGATTGTAAGGAGTCGTGTCAATCGCTAGCCTTGGCAACTTAGCGCCTTTAAAGGATTAATCATGCGCCCCCTGCTGTTGTCGGCGAGCCTGATGCTAGTGGCATCGGTTGCCTGGGCAGATCCCTCCGCCAGCCTCGAAGGCCCCACGGCCGGCTGGCGCCATGACGGCTTGCTGGAACGCTCGGCCGATGCCCGCGTCGCCTACCCGACGCCGCCCATCGATCGCGGCGGCCAGCGCGGCCGCAGCCTGATCGTCGGCAAGCTGGAAGGCACTCAGGGTCTGCGTCAGCCGTATGTGCTGGCGGTCAACGGCAATCCCCTCCCTCTATATACCGACGCCGAGGGCCGCTTCGTCCGCCCCTACAATTTCGGCGCCGGTTCCAACAGCGTCGAACTACGCGCCGACGGCAAACCGCTGCGCCGCGTGCAGTTCTATGAAGCCAACAACCTGAAGACTCCGGCGCGGGTGCGCATCGTCCTCGGCTGGGACGACCCCAAGGCCGAGCTCGACCTGCACGTGATCACCCCCGACGGCCAGCACGCCTTCTGGGCCGACCCGGTGATGAGCAACGGCGGCGGCCTCGACGTGGACAGCGTCGACGGCCCCGGCCCGGAGATGTTCAGCATGACCGCGCCGCTGCATGGCACCTACCTGGTATACGTCAACTACTGGGGCAACCTGGGCAGCCAGGGCTACAACTTCCAGGCCGGCAGCAACCAGAACGAGGTGATCACCTCGCAGATCAGCCTGGTATTCAACGAGAACACCGTCAACGAGCGGCGCGAGACCTTCGTCGTGCCGCTGCGCACCATCGGCGAATTGCTGCCGGTGAAGTCCTTCAACTACTGAACGCTCCCGCGGAGTCTTTACCTATGAGCGACACCACCACTCCCGTCGAGCCCGCCTCCACGCCGGGCACGCGCCGCTGGCGCCCGCTGTTGCTGGGCCTGGCCGTGGCCCTGCCGGTGACCGCCGCGGGCCTGTTCGCCTGGCTCGAGTACGAGCCCCAGGGCGAGCGCCAACTGGTCGAGGCCAACTACCTGGGCCTCGACCTGGCGCGCCCGGACGTGCTGATCGAGAGCGCCTCGCTGGGCCGCCTGCCCAAGGACGTGCTCAAGGTGCCGCTGCTGCGCGACACCCTCACCGAGGACCTGGTGTTCTACTACGAGAGCAACGCCGACCGCCTCGGCCTAACCGGCAGCCTGCGCCGTATCATCTACGAGCACGACCTGCAGCTGCGCGACAACCTGCTCGACGAACTGCTCGACCAGCCCGCCGAGGTAGCCCTGTGGCGCGACGCCGGTGGTCGCCTGCGCCACTTCGTGGTGCTGATCCAGCGCGGTGGCCTGGCCAAGCTGCTGGAGCCGCTGGCCAAGGTGGCGCTGGACGACACTCAGCTGAGCCAGGCCGGCGAGTTCCTCGTCGACGGAGCGTCGGTGCCTTTCTACAGCCTGCGCTACAACGGCGACCGCTCGATCCTGTTCGCCTCCCACGGCGACCAGCTGTTGCTGCTGTCCAGCGCCGACATGCTGTTCGGCCCAGTGCCGGAACCCGAGCCGACAGATGAGGAGGCTGCGGCGGGCGATGATGTCGAGGTGCCCGCCGTGGACCCCGAAGCGGCGGTCGCTGCCGATGAGACGGTGGCAGAAGAGGCCACTGCCGAGCCGGTCGGACCGCCGCTGGCCAAAGTCTCGGTCGAGGCCGCCGAGGCCCTGCTGGCCGGCCAGCACCCCTTCCCCGAGCGCTTCGGCCTGGCCGAGCGCGGCGCCCTGCAGCAGCGCGTCACCCTCGGTGCGGACTTCCTCGCCCTGGGCTACCGGCGCTTCCTGCCGGCCTTCGCCGGCCTGCGCTTCGAGCTGAACGACCAGGGCTGGAGCAGCTTCCTGGCCCTGGACGAAGTGGAGGGACAGGGCGCCTTCGATTTCGCCCCGGTGTGGAGTGCCATGCCCATGGGCGCCAGCGCCTGTGTGGCGCTGCCGGTGGCGCCGGGCCTGCCGGAGCGCCTGCTGACCAAGGTCGGTGCCGAACCCAAGGCCGCCGCCGAACTGGCCGGTCAGCTCAGCGGCAGCGCCGGTCTGTGTTGGTACCCGGACTCGCGTCTGCACTCGCCACTGCTGGTGGGCACGCTGAAGGACAAGCCCGGCGCGCAGACCGATGTCGAGCTGGGCAAGCTGTTCGACAGCCTGATCGGCGCCTTGGAGCCTTACACCGTCGACGGCACTTTCCCGGTGCAGGACAGCGTCCAAGGCGAGCTGCACAAGTGGCAACGCCAGGTCGGTTCCAACTTCGGCCAGTACCCGGCGGACCTGGCCGAGCAGCCGGGCGCCCTGGCCTCGCGCGGCTTCTTCCGCGTCAGCCTGGCGCGCCACGGCTCGACCCTGCTGTTCTCGCTGGACGACCGCCTGCTCGATAAGGCCCTGCAGACCCTCGACAAGCGCTTCCCGCCGCTGGCCGAAGTGCTGCCGGGCAACTCCCTGGTGCCGGCCTATCTGGCGCCGGATAGCCTGGCCGCGCTGCTCGAGCGCGAGACCCTGGACAGCCTGCCGGAAGACATCGAGCCGGTGTTCCGCAACGCCGCCCAGGCCAACCTGCTGCCCAAGCTGCGCTCGCTGTCCGGCCACGGCAAGTACGCACTGAGCCTTCCGGCCGACGCCGCTGCCGACGAAGCCTGGCAGTGGTTGCCGCTGCAATGGCGCGCTCTGTGAAACGACTGCTGATCGGTGCATTACTGCTCGCCCTCGGCGAGTCGGCATGGCCCAGCGCGCCGACGCTGGACGTGCAGCAGTCCCAGGTATTCCGTGCCTGGTTCGTGCGCATCGCCCAGGAGCAGCTGCGCCAGGGCCCCAGCCCGCGCTGGCACCAGCAGGACTGCGCTGGCCTGGTGCGCTTCGCCGCCAACGAGGCGCTCAAGGTCCACGACGCCAAGTGGCTGCACGCCAACGGCCTGAGCAACCGCTACCTGCCGCCGGAGCTGGAGCTGAGCGAGTCCCAGCGCGGCCTGGCCCAGCAGTGGCAGCAGGGCGGCGGCAAACTCGGCCCCTACGTCAACGCGATCAAGCTGATCCAGTTCAACAGCACCCTGGTGGGGCGCGACCTCAACCAGGCGCGCTCCGGCGACCTGGTCTTCTTCGACCAGGGCGACGACCAGCACCTGATGATCTGGATGGGCCGCAACATCGTCTACCACACCGGCACCACCACCCCGACCGACAACGGCATGCGCTCCGTGAGCCTGCAGCAACTGATGACATGGAAGGACACCCGATGGATTCCCGACGCATCCAACCCCAACTTCATTGGCGTCTACCGACTGCATTTTCTCAGTCGGTAATAGGGGCTCAGTCGATGAAGAGCCGGCCGATGAACCTGCTGCGCCTCGCCGCCACGGCCCTGCTGGCCACGCTGCTGCCGCTGGCCGCCCAGGCCGAGGACAGCGTCGAGCCCAGCGGCTACTCGCCAGTGGCAGGGCAGTCGTTCTTCCTGCTGGCCGACAGCAGCTTCGCTAGCGACGAGGTGGCCAAGGTACGCCTGGAGGCGCCGGGCCGCGACTATCGTCGCTACATGATGGAGCCCTATGGCGGCGTGGACGTGCGGGTGTACCGCATCGAGCAGCCGCTGGAGTTCCTCAAGCGGCAGAAGAACCTGCACCGGGTGGTAGCCGAGGGGCAATACAAGGGTGAGGGGCTGTCCAACACCCTGGCCTACCTGTGGGACAACTGGTATCGCAAGTCGCGTCGGGTGATGCAGCGGGCCTTCTCCTACGAGTCGCGAGTGCAGGTGACCGAAGAGGCGCCGGAGCTGAAGATGGGCGACGCGATCAAGGCGCCGACGCCCTTCGAGGCCCAGCCGCAGTACGCGCCGATGAAGGGCGTGCCGCTGGTGACCCAGTTCCGCTACCCGCTGTGGGACGCCAAACCGATCCAGCCGCCCAAGGGTGTGGAACTGGCCGGCTCGTCCAGTTCCTTCGTCACCGTCAACCCGGGCAACGTCTACATCCCGCTGGGCAAGCTCAAGCCCGGCCTGTACCTGGTCGAGGCGCTGGTCGGCAAGTTCCGCGCGACCACCGTGCTGTTCGTCTCCAACACCGTGGCGGTGAGCAAGATCGCCGGCAAGGAACTGCTGGTGTGGACCGCGCACAAGCATGAGGGCAATGCGGTGGCCGGTGCCAAGGTGTTGTGGACCGACGGCCTGGGCGTGATGCGCAGTGGCAGTACCGATGCCCAGGGCCTGCTGCGCCTGGAGCACGCCAGCCCGGAACGCTCCTACCTGCTCGGCGAGGACGCCGAGGGCGGCGTGTTCGTCTCGGAAAACTTCTACTACGACAGCGAGATCTACGATACCAAGCTCTACGCCTTCACCGACCGTCCGCTATACCGCCCGGGCGACTGGGTCGAGGTGAAGATCGTCGGCCGCGAGTTCACCAGCGCGCGTGATTCCAAGGCCGCCGAGGCGGCGCCGCTCAAGCTGGCGGTGCTGGATGCCAATGGCACCACCCTGCAGACCCTGGACCTGAACCTGGATGCCAAGGCCGGCACCCAGGGTCGCTTCCAGCTGCCGGACAACGCCGTGGCTGGCGGCTACGAGCTGCGCTTCCTCTACCGCGACCAGCTGTACAGCAGCGCTTTCCGCGTCGCCGACTACATCAAGCCGCACTTCGAGATCGCCCTCGACCTGGCCAAGCCGGACTTCCGCACCGGCGACAAGGTCACCGGCAACCTGGTGCTGCTCTACCCGGACGGCAAGCCGGTGAAGAGCGCTCGTCTGCAACTGAGCCTGCGTGCCCAGCAGCTGTCGATGATCGACAACGAGCTGCAGTACCTCGGCCAGTTCCCGGTCGAGCTCAGCAGCAGCGAGCTGGCCACCGACGACAAGGGCCGCGCTGCCTTCGAGCTGCCGGCCGCCGACAAGCCCAGCCGCTATCTGTTGACCGTGTTCGCCAGCGATGGCGCCGCCTACCGGGTCAAGACCAGCAAGGAGATCCTCATCGAGCGTGGCGCCGCGCGCTATCGCCTGGAGGCGCCGCAGCGCTTCAGCGCCGCCGGCGAGGCCGTGCAGTTCAGCTATCGCAGCGAGCAGCCGACCGAGCTCAAGCCGGCCAGCTACGAGTGGGTGCGTCTCGAGGATCAGAGCAAGCACAGCGCCAGCCTGGGCGACGACGAGCAGGGCTTCAGCCTGAGCTTCGAGCACCCCGGCACCTACAACATCACCCTCAAGGACGAACACGGCCTGATCCTCGGCGCCACCGGCCACTCGGTCAGCGGCAGCGGACTGAAGGCAGTGGCCGGCACCGTCGAGGTGGTGTTCGACCGCGAGCAGTACCAGCCGGGTGACGAGGCGCTGGCGCTGATCACCTTCCCCGAAGCGGTGGGCGACGCGCTGCTGACCCTGGAGCGTGACAAGGTCGAGGCCACCGCGCTGCTGTCGGCCGGCGGCGACTGGCTCAAGCTGGAGAAGCTCAACGACACCCAGTACCGCGCGCGTATCCCGGTGGACGACCACTTCGCCCCCAACCTGACCTTCTCGGTGCTCTACACCAAGGGCGGCGACTACAGCTTCCAGAACGCCGGGATCAAGGTGGCCAAGGCGCAGATCGAAATCGCCGTGAGCACCGACAAGGAGCTCTACCAGCCGGGCGAGACGGTCACTGTCGACCTTTCTACCCAGTTCAAGGGCCAGCCGGCCGCCAGCCGCCTGACGGTGAGCGTGGTGGACGAGATGATCTATGCCCTGCAGCCGGAGATCGCCCCGGGCATCGATCAGTTCTTCTACCACCCGCGACGCAACAACGTGCGCACCAGCGCCAGCCTGTCGTTCATCAGCTACGACGTGGCCCTGCCGGGCGACGCCACCGCACCGGGGCGGGCCAACCGCAGCGAGCGTGGGGTCAAGGTGCTGGAGCGGCCGCGCCGCGAGGAAGTCGACACCGCCGCCTGGCAGCCGGACCTGACTACCGATGCCCAGGGCAAGGCGCAGTTCAGCTTCCGCATGCCCGACTCGCTGACCCGCTGGCGCATCACCGTGCGCGCGGTCAACGACGGCGGCGAAGTAGGGCAGAAGAAACAGTTCATCCGCTCCGAGAAGCCGCTGTACCTGAAGTGGAGCGGGCCGACCCTGTTCCGCGACGGCGACAAGCCGCAGCTGGGCCTGTTCGCCTTCAACCAGGGTGAGGAGGAAACCGAGGCCGAGCTGGTCACCCGCTTCGCCGGTCAGGAGCAGCGGCAGAAGGTGGAGCTGGCCCGTGGCGCCAACTACCTGTCCCTGCCGCCGACCGCCCTGGCCGCCGGTGAGTTGACCGCCGAACTGGTGCAGGACGGCAAGCCGATCGATGCCCTGGCCGTCGGCCTGCGCGTCGCCGGCGAAGGCTGGCAGCGTCTGCATGTGCAGAACATGGCACTCAACCCGGGCAGCAATCCGCTGAGCCTGCCGGCGGACGCCAGCAATATCCGCCTGCGCCTCGGCGACAGTAGCCAGATGCTGTTCCGCTCGGCCCTCGACGACCTGCTGGAATACCCCTACGGCTGCGTCGAGCAGACCGCCAGCCGCCTGTTGCCGCTGAGTCTGGCCTACCCGACGCTGGCCAAGGGCGAGGCGCGTATCGGCGACCGCCTGCGCCTGATCATGCAGAACAGTCGCCTGCGCCTGGTGCAGATGGCCGGGCCGGAAGCGACCTTCACCTGGTGGGGCGAGGGTGAGAACGCCGATGCCTTCCTCACCGCCTACGCCTACTACGCCGACTGGCACGCCAGCCGCGCCCTGGCCGTGCAGCTGCCGCCGGAGCACTGGCAACGCGTGCTGGATATTTACGCCGCGCAGGCGCCGAGTGTGCCGCTGCTGCAGCGCGCGCTGATCCTCGGCTTCGCCCGCGAGATGCGGCTGCCCACCGAGACCCTGCTCAAGGGCCTGCTCGACGACCTGGCCGACGCTGCCGAGGGCGAGGAGGTGGCACTGGACGACAGCGGCGAGACCAGCCTGGTGATGGCCTACCCGGACTCGCGCCTGGGCCTGGACCTGGCCCGCGTACTGGCCGCCGACATGGCCGGCAGCAAGGTCGGCCTGCCGCCGCGCTTCGCCGTCGGCCTGGCCGCCGCCCGCGAGCGCGTCGCGGCCAGCACCCAGCCATTCGCCGAGGCGGTGCGCCTGTCGCGTGGCCCGGTCGATCCGCTGCAGATCAATGCCCTGTTGCAGCGCCTGACCCCGGCCCAGGCCACCCTGGAGCGTGCCTTGGCGCTGACCTGGCTGCAGCGTCGCCTGGGCGATGCCCCGCTGGTCGCTGTACCGCAGCCGGGCGCCAGCTGGCAGGCCCGCGGGGGTGCCAGCGGCGAGACCCTGTGGCAGTGGCAGGGCAACCAGCCGCCGAGCGCCCTGGAACTGCCGGCCGAGCTGGGCAGCCCACTGGTTGCAGCGCTCAGTTACGACAGCGCCGCCACCCCGCCGAGCGGTCCGCTGGAGGTGAAGGTCAGCCGCCGCCTGCTGCGCCTGGTGCCGGGCGAGGCGGCGTTCAGCTTCAGCGCCGAGGAGGTGGGTGACGGCCCGATCTCCGGCGACCAGCTGTATCTGGACGAGATCACTTTGGAGAGCGAGGCCGAGACGCCGCGTCGTTATGGCCTGCTGGAAGTACCGCTGCCGCCGGGAGCGGACGTCGAGCGCACGACCTGGGGCCTGCAGGTCAGCGGCCTGGATTCGGAGGAGGCGGCGCCGCTGGAGAAGGCCCGCCACGAGCCCGGCCAGCTGCTGTATGCGGTGCCGGTGGATAGCCTGCAGGGCACTCTCACGTTGCGCCACCTGGTGCGCTTCTCGCAGAAGGGTGAGTTCCACCTGCCGCCGGCGCGCTACTCGCGCATGTATGACCCGCAGGCTCAGGCCTTCGAGCAGAAGCCGGCGCTGGCCGAGCTGAAGGTCGAGTAAGGATGCGCGCGTTCGCCTGGCTGGCGCTGTTGCCGCCGCTGTTGGCGTCGGCCGGGCCGGGGCCGCTGCAGCTGGCCTGGCACACGCCGCAGGGCGCCGAGTTGCTGCGTCTGGACGAGCAGCAGCTACTGTCCCGTGAGCCGTTGCCGGCGGGCCTGGAGGCGCCGCTGGGCAGTCTGTGGAAGCTGTTCGTCTACGCCTACCAGGTCGACCGCGGCCTGCCCGATCCGGGCTACGCCTGCACCGGCCAGGATCGCGAGGAGCTGTACTGCTGCAAGGCCGGCGAGCGCATCGACCGCGACCAGGCGCTGGTGCGCTCCTGCGGCCTGTACTTTGCGCCGCAACGTCTCGGCCTGCGGGCCGGCGAGTGGCGCGACTATTGGCAGGCGCGACGTGCGCCGGACTGGCTGCTCGACCTCGACGGCCTGCAGCCCCAGCGCCGGGTGGCGGTAGGCGAACTGCTCGACAGCCTGGCCACGCTGCCGGCCCAGGTCGAGGCGCGCCGTGTGCTGCTCGACGTGCCGGTCAGCTCCGCCGACGGCGCGCTGCTCGGCCCGTTGGGCGGCCGCCTGCGGGTGAAGACCTGGAGCTGGCTGGCCGATGGCGATGCCCAGGCGCGCCAGGGTGGCTTCGCCGGCTGGCTGGTCGACGGCACATCGCTCTGGGCCGGCGGTTCCGGTACCAGCCAGGCTGTGCTCAAACGCCATGCCGAAGCTCTCGGCAGGGTGCTGCCGGCGCCCTGGCCGGCGGAGCCGGGCGGCTGCGTCGAGGTAGCGCTGTTCGATCGTTATCCGCTGCGCAGCCTGGTGCGCGCGGACGGCGTGGCGCTCAGCCAGTCCGGTGCACTACGTGGGCGTTACCGGGCAGAGTTCGTCAACGGCAACGCCCTGGAGATCGAGAGCCAGGGCGAGCTGTTCCTGCTGGCTGGCGAGCAGCCCAAGCTAGTGGCGCGCCTGAGTCGTGAGGAGTACGTGGCGCGGGTGCTCGACCGCGAGGCGACGGCGCAGCCGGCCGAGGCGGCCAAGGCCCTGGCGGTGAGCATCCGCAGTTACCTGCTGCAGAACGGCGAGCGCCGTGGCGAGTGCATGGCGATCCGCGACAGCAGCGCCCAGCAGCGGGTGGCGCCGCGTCCGGCCAGCGCCGCCGCGCGCGAGATCGCCGCCTGGACCGCCGACCTGGTGCTGGCCGGCAGTCCCGTCACCTATCACGCCGATCAGTCCGGCGCGGATCGCCTGGCCTGGAGCCAGGCCGTCGAGCAGGCCCAGGCCGGCCTGCGTTACGACGCCATTCTCGCCCGCGCCTTTCCGCGTGCCAGCCTTGGGCGTTGGGACCGGCCGGTGGCCGCCTGCCAACCACTGCCATCCGCCGAGGACTGGCTGCACAAGCAGCGCCGCAGCTGGCGCGAGCTGCTGGACAGCGAGCCGGGCTATGCCGAGACCGCCGAGTTCGCCGTGTGCCGCCTGTACAGCGGCAACCCGCATGTTGATCGCGAGCGTCGGCGTATCTACGTGCGCGGCCTGCACTCGCTGCAGGACCGCCTCGACCTGACCCACGAATACCTGCACCTGGCCTTCGACGCCCATCCGAATGGCCAGGATGAAACCTATATCGAGGGCCTCGCCCGTCATCTGCTGCTGGAAGCTCAGCCATGAATCATCGCCTGTATCCCTTCGTCCTTCTGGCCTGCACCATGCCCATCGGTGCTTTCGCCGGGGTCACTTTAGACACCCCGCGCGCCGGCTGGCGCACCGGCTCCGATGAGGGCGCGCACTTCATGCAGGAGGTCAACTACCCGGCCTCGACAGTCAACAGCGCGCCCGACCAGGGCGACAGCGCACGCATCCGCGGGCAGATCAGCGCTACCGACAAGGCGCCCAGCGGCGCGCCGGCGCGCCTGGTGGTCAATGGCCTGAGCATGCCGCTCAAGGTGCAGGAGGGGGGCGGCTTCGACCGGCCGTTCGTGTTCCCGGCCGGCAGCAACAATGTCGAAGTGCGCAGCCCGGATGGCCAACAGGTGCGCCGCGTGCAGTTCTACAACAACGGCAGCGGCGAGACACCGGCCAAGCTGC
The DNA here is from genome assembly GCF_005508865.1 of Pseudomonas sp. F(2018). GTDB lineage: Bacteria > Pseudomonadota > Gammaproteobacteria > Pseudomonadales > Pseudomonadaceae > Aquipseudomonas. Next base: position 107,524 of record NZ_SCOM01000006.1, on the reverse strand, counting down.
GGGTGGTGCTGTCCTGGGACAGCGACAACACCGACCTCGACCTGCACCTGGTGACGCCCGATGGCGGTCACGTCTGGTACGGCGAGCGCGCCCTGGCCAACGGTGCGGCGCTGGACGTGGACGTGACCGGCGGCTTCGGCCCGGAGATGATCGCCTCGCCGACCCCGCTCAAGGGCGAGTACCTGGTCTACGTCAACTACTACGGCGGCGGGCAGGGCTCCGAGGGCGACCCGGCCCAGGTGCTGACCACGGCGCAGGTGACGCTGATCAGCGGCGAGGGCAGTTCCAACGAGAAGCAGGAATCCTTCCTCATCCCCATGCGCGCGCCGGGCGAACTGACCCTGGTGAAGCGCTTCAGCTATCCCTGAGCGGTTGGATAGCTCGTGTAGGGAGGGTGAAACCCGCGCCACTCATGGCGCATCGCACGCGGGTTGCACCCGCCCTACGGTTCAGGCGTCGGGCGCCTGCCAGGTGTCGATCACTTCCTGCGCCGCACGAAAGGCGTCGATGGCCGCCGGCACGCCGGCGTAGATGGCGCAGTGCAGCAGCGCCTCGCGGATCTCTTCCACGCTGCAGCCGTTGTTCAGCGCGCCGCGCACATGGCCCTTCAGCTCCTGCGGGCACTTCAGCGCGGTCAGCGCGGCCAGGGTGATCAGGCTGCGGGTCTTGCGCTCCAGCACGCCGCGGGTCCAGACCCCGCCCCAGGCGTGTTCGTTGACGAACTCCTGCAGCGGTTGGCTGAACTCGGTGGCGTTGTTCAGGGCGCGGTCGACGAAGGCGTCGCCCATCACTTCACGGCGCACCTGTTCACCGGCTTTGGCGTTGTCGTTCATGGCTGCTCCTGGGCGGCCCCGGTGCTGCGGGGCCGGATGGGTATCAGTTGTCCACGCTCTCGACCCGCACCTGGGCGACGCCGGCGCGCAGCATGCCCAGCTCGCGGGCGGCGGCCTGCGACAGGTCGATCAGGCGGCCGCGGGTATGCGGGCCGCGGTCGGTGATGCGTACCACCACCGAACGGTCGTTGGCCAGGTTGGTAACCTTGACCCGCGTGCCGAACGGCAGCTCGCGGTGGGCGGCGGTGAAGGCGTTGTTGTTCAGGCGCTCGCCGCTGGCGGTGCGCCGGCCTTGGTGGCGCGAGGCGTAGTAGGACGCCTTGCCCTGGGCCTGGTAGCTCGGCTCCGCCTTGGGTTTGGCGACCGGTGTCGGTGCCTTGACCACCGGAGCAGTCTTGGGCGGCGGCGCGGGTGGCGTGGGTTGCTGCACAGCTGGCTGGCTGACGCAGCCGGCCAGCAGCAACAGCGGCAGGATGAAAGTCGCGATCTTGTGCATGGCGGCTCCCGAAGAAGGGAACGCCGGGTTGCCCCGGCGTTGCGCTCTTAGTTTTCGAGCTTCTTTTTCAGCAGCTCGTTGACTTGGCCGGGGTTGGCCTTGCCCTTGGCGGCCTTCATCGCCTGGCCGACGAAGAAGCCGAACATCTTGCCGCGCTTGGCCTCGTCGCTGGCGCGGTACTGTTCGACTTGCTCGGCGTTGGCGGCCAGTACTTCGTCGAGCAGCTTCTCGACGGCGCCGCTGTCGGTGTTCTGCACCAGGTCCTTGGCCTTGATGATCTCGTCTGGCGAGCCTTCACCTTCGGCCATGGCGGCGAACACGGTCTTCGCGGCCTTGCCGTTGATGGTGCCGTCCTTCAGGCGCAGGATCATCTCCCCCAGGTGCTGGGCGGAGACTGGCGACTGCTCGATCTCCAGGTTGTCCTTGTTGAGCAGACTGGACAGCTCGCCCATCACCCAGTTGGCGGCCAGCTTGGCGTCGCCGCAGGTCTGCTGAACTTGCTCGAAGTAATCGGCCAGCTCGCGGCTGGCGGCCAGCACGCTGGCGTCGTAGGCGGACAGGCCGAACTGCGCCTCGAAGCGCTCGCGCTTCTGCACCGGCAGTTCCGGCAGGCTGGCGCGCACCTCATCGAGGAAGCTCTGCTCGATCACCACCGGCAGCAGGTCGGGGCAGGGGAAGTAGCGGTAGTCGTTGGCTTCTTCCTTGCTGCGCATGGAGCGCGTCTCGTTGGCCGCCACGTCGTACAGCACGGTCTCCTGAACGATCTTGCGCCCGGACTCCAGCTCGTCGATCTGCCAGGCGATCTCGGTGTTGATGGCGCGCTCGATGAACTTGAACGAGTTGACGTTCTTGATCTCGCGGCGTGTGCCGAACTCGGCCTGGCCCTTGGGCCGTACCGAGACGTTGCAGTCGCAGCGCAGCGAGCCTTCGGCCATATTGCCATCGCAGATGCCGAGGTAGCGCACCAGGGCGTGGATGGCCTTGGCGTAGGCCACGGCCTCCTTGGCGCTGCGCATTTCCGGCTCGGAGACGATCTCCAGGAGCGGTGTGCCGGCGCGGTTCAGGTCGATACCGCTCATGCCGTGGAAGTCTTCGTGCAGACTCTTGCCGGCATCCTCTTCCAGGTGCGCGCGGGTGATGCCGATGCGCTTGGTGCTGCCGTCTTCCAGAGTGATATCGAGGAAGCCCTTGCCGACGATGGGGTGGTCCATCTGGCTGGTCTGGTAGCCCTTGGGCAGGTCCGGGTAGAAGTAGTTCTTACGGGCGAAGACGTTCTTCGGCGCGATCTCGGCGTCGATCGCCAGGCCGAACTTGCAGGCCATGCGCACGGCCTCGGCGTTCAGCACCGGCAGGGTGCCGGGCATGCCCAGGTCGACCAGGCTGGCCTGGGTGTTGGGCTCGGCGCCGAAGGTGGTGGCGCTGCCGGAGAAAATCTTCGATTGGGTGCTGAGCTGAGCGTGGATCTCAAGCCCGATCACGGTTTCCCATTGCATCTTTATCGTCCTCAGAAGCCGCTCGGTGCTTGTTTGTGCCAGTCGCTGACCTGCTGGTACTGGTGCGCGACATTCAGCAGGCGACCTTCCTGGAAGTAGTTGCCGAGCAACTGCACGCCGACCGGCAGACTGTCGACGAAGCCGGCGGGCATCGACAGGCCGGGGATGCCGGCCAGGTTGGCGGTGATGGTGTAGATGTCTTCCAGGTATTCGGCGACCGGGTCGTTGTTCTTCGCGCCGATCTTCCAGGCCAGGTTCGGCGTGGTCGGGCCGAGGATCACGTCGACCTCGTTGAAGGCGGCGACGAAGTCGTTCTTGATCAGGCGGCGGATCTGCTGGGCCTTGATGTAGTAGGCGTCGTAGTAGCCGGCGGAGAGGGCGTAGGTGCCGACCATGATGCGCCGCTTCACCTCTGCGCCGAAGCCTTCGCCGCGCGAGCGCTTGTACAGGTCCTGCAGGTCCTTGGGGTTCTCGCAGCGGTAGCCGAAGCGCACGCCGTCGAAGCGCGACAGGTTGGAGCTGGCTTCCGCCGGGGCGATCACGTAGTAGGCCGGGATGGCGTGCTGCATATTCGGCAGGGAAATCTCTTTGACGCTGGCGCCGAGCTTTTTCAGCTCTTCGACCACCGCCATGACCTTCTCGCCGATGCGGGCGTCGAGGCCGGCGCCGAAGTATTCCTTGGGCAGGCCGATGCGCAGGCCGGCCAGCGGCTGGGTCAGGGCGGCCAGGTAGTCATCCACCGGCTGGTCGACGCTGGTCGAGTCTTTGGGGTCGAACCCGGCGATGGCGCCGAGCAGCAGGGCGCAGTCCTCGGCGGTGCGGGCCAGCGGGCCGCCCTGATCGAGGCTGGAGGCATAGGCGATCATGCCCCAGCGCGAAACGCGGCCGTAGGTGGGCTTGATCCCGGTGAGGTTGGTCAGCGCGGCCGGCTGGCGGATCGAGCCGCCGGTATCGGTGCCGGTGGCGGCCGGCAGCAGGCGCGCGGCCACGGCGGCGGCGCTGCCGCCGGAGGAGCCGCCCGGCACGCGGGAAGTGTCCCAGGGGTTCTTCACCGGGCCGTAGTGGCTGGATTCGTTGGCCGAGCCCATGGCGAACTCGTCCATGTTCAGCTTGCCCAGGGTCACGGTACCGGCGGCGGCCAGTTTGTCGACCACGGTGGCGTCGTAGGGCGCCTTGAAGCCGGTGAGGATCTTCGAGCCGCAGCTGGTCAGCACGCCCTTGGTGCAGAACAGGTCCTTGTGGCCGATCGGCGCGCCGAGCAGGGCGCCGTCTTCACCGCTGGCGCGGCGGGCGTCGGCGGCCTTGGCCTGCTCCAGCGCCAGGTCGGCGGTCACGGTGATGAAACTGTTCAGTTGCGGGTCGAGCTGCTGGATACGGGCCAGCAGGGCGCCGGTCAGCTCGGCGGAGGAGAAGGTCTTGTCCTTCAGGCCGCGGGCGATCTCGGCCAGGGTCAGTTGGTGCATGGGAAACCCTTTCCTTTTATTCGATGACTTTCGGCACGAGGAACAGGCCGCTTTCCACGGCCGGGGCGACCGCCTGGTAGGCGTCGCGTTGGTTCTGTTCGGTCACTACGTCGGCGCGCAGGCGCTGGGTGGCTTCCAGCGGGTGGGCCAGGGGCTCGATGCCGCTGGTGTCGACTGCCTGCATGGCGTCGATCAGGCCGAGGATGTTGTTGAGGGTCGCGGTGGTTTGTGGAATCTCGCCTTCGCTCAGGCCGAGACGGGCCAGATGGGCGATTTTTTCCACGTCGGAGCGTTCGAGCGCCATCGTGATTCTCCAAGAAGCAGGCGGGTGACCGGGCGGAAGCAGGCGGGGAACGGATGCCGCATGGGGCGGTCAGATGCCGCGATTTGGGGCCCTAAAGGCCCGGAAAAGCAGGCAATTTAGCACAGACGCCGCCTTGCCCAAAAGGTCGCTCATTGATAGAGTTTGCCGCACTTTTTTACCCAGCGTTTTCATCGCGCTCTGGCTAGGGCTTCTTTCTCATGTTCAAGAAACTGCGTGGCATGTTTTCCAGCGATCTGTCGATCGACCTGGGCACCGCCAATACCCTGATCTATGTCCGCGAGCGTGGCATCGTCCTCAACGAGCCTTCCGTGGTCGCCATTCGTAGCAGTGGCAACCAGAAATCCGTGGTTGCCGTCGGCACCGAGGCCAAGCGCATGCTCGGCCGTACCCCGGGCAACATTTCCGCGATCCGCCCGATGAAAGACGGCGTGATCGCCGACTTCAGCGTCTGCGAGAAGATGCTGCAGTACTTCATCAACAAGGTTCACGAGAACAGCTTCCTGCAGCCGTCGCCGCGCGTGCTGATCTGCGTGCCGTGCAAGTCCACCCAGGTCGAGCGCCGCGCCATCCGCGAATCCGCCCTCGGCGCCGGTGCTCGTGAAGTGTTCCTGATCGAAGAGCCGATGGCCGCCGCCATCGGCGCCGGCCTGCCGGTCGAAGAGGCCCGCGGCTCCATGGTCGTCGATATCGGCGGCGGCACCACCGAAATCGCCCTGATCTCGCTGAATGGCGTGGTCTACGCCGAATCCGTCCGCGTCGGTGGCGACCGCTTCGACGAAGCCATCATCACCTACGTGCGCCGCAACTACGGCTCGCTGATCGGCGAATCCACCGCCGAGCGCATCAAGCAGGAAATCGGCACCGCCTACGCCGGTGGCGATGTGCGCGAAGTCGACGTGCGTGGCCGCAACCTGGCCGAAGGCGTACCGCGCAGCTTCACCCTCAACTCCAACGAAGTGCTGGAGGCTCTGCAGGAGTCCCTGGCGACCATCGTTCAGGCCGTGAAGAGCGCCCTGGAACAATCCCCGCCCGAGCTGGCCTCGGACATCGCCGAACGCGGCCTGGTGCTGACCGGTGGTGGCGCCCTGCTGCGCGACCTGGACAAGCTGCTGGCCCAGGAAACCGGCCTGCCGGTGATCGTCGCCGAAGACCCGCTGACCTGCGTGGCGCGCGGCGGTGGTCGTGCCCTGGAGATGATGGATCGTCACTCGATGGACCTGCTGTCCACCGAGTGATCTTTCCCGATGTGAGCCGAAGCCGGAAGCGAAACTTCCGGCTTTGTGTTTTCTAGCCGTCAGCCGAGGGTAGCTGCCATCAAACCGCTATTTGCCAAGGGACCGTCGCTGGGCGTACGACTGCTGGTGCTGGTCGTGCTGTCGGCCGTGCTGATGGTGGTGGATGCGCGTTTCGAGGTGCTGCAGCCGCTGCGCACCCAGGTCGGCCTGATCACCGAGCCGGCCTATCGCATCGCCCGCCTGCCGGTCACCCTCTGGGAGGATGCGACCCAGCAGCTCACCAGCCGCAGCGAGCTGATGGCCGAGAACGAGAAGCTCAAGGCTGAGTCGCTGCTGATGCAGGGCCGCCTGCAGAAGCTGGCCACCCTCACCGAGCAGAACGTGCGCCTGCGCGAGCTGCTCAACTCCGCCGCCCTGGTGGACGAGCGGGTGCTGGTCACCGAGCTGATCGGCGTCGACCCCAACCCCTTCACCCACCGCATCCTGATCGACAAGGGCGAGAAGGACGGCGTATTCCTCGGCCAGCCGGTGCTCGATGCCCGTGGCCTGATGGGCCAGGTGGTCGAAGTGATGCCCTATACCGCCCGCGTGCTGCTGCTGACCGACACCAACCACAGCATTCCGGTGCAGGTGAATCGTAACGGTCTGCGTGCCATCGCCGCCGGCACCGGCAACCCGGAGCGCTTGGAGCTGCGCCACGTGGCCGACACCGCGGATATCAAGGAAGGCGATCTGCTGGTCAGCTCCGGCATGGGCCAGCGCTTCCCGGCCGGTTACCCGGTGGCCACGGTCAACGAAGTGGTGCACGACTCCGGTCAGCCCTTCGCCATCGTCCGCGCCGTGCCCACCGCCGCCCTCAATCGCAGCCGCTACATGCTGCTGGTATTCACCGACGGGCGCACCGCCGAGCAGCGCGCCACCGAGGCCGCCGAGGCCCAGGAGGCCGCCGACCGCGAGGCCGCCGATGGCCAGGCCAAGCCCGCGGCACAGCCGGCGCCGACCGCCGTGCCGCCGCAGGGCGCGCCGAGCGGCACGGCGCCGGCGCAACCGGCGGCTGCCCCGGCGCCTACCGCACCCGCCGCTCCGGCCGTCGAACGGGAGAGTCAGTGATGGTCCAGGTCAAGGCACGCAACGGCTGGATCATCTGGGCCAGCCTGGCGCTCGCCCTGCTGCTCAGCGTGGCGCCCATGCCGCAGTTCATGGAGATCGGCCGCCCCTTGTGGCTGGCGCTGTTCCTGTCCTATTGGGTGCTGGCCGTGCCGCACCGCATCGGCATGATCGGCGCCTGGTGCATGGGGCTGGTGGAGGACGTGCTGTTCGGCTCGCTGCTCGGGCAGAACGCGCTGATCCTGACCCTGATCATCTTCCTGGTGCTGTCCCTGCAGCGCCGCCTGCAGATGTTCCCCATGTGGCAGCAGAGCCTGGTGCTGCTGGTGGTGTTCGGCATCGCCCAGCTGGTGCAGCTGTGGCTCAACGCGCTGACCGGTAATCGCCCGCCGACCCTGGCCTTCGTCCTGCCTGCGCTGATCAGCGCCTTGCTCTGGCCCTGGGTGTTCGCCATCCTGCGTGGGCTGCAACAACGCTTCGCCGTCCATTGAGTCCGGCCCGGGCTGGTTCCGGGCGGGCTCCGCTTCATCCTCCACCCCACCCCTGATAGGGAGATGTCTGCATGGCCAAGCTGCACCTGGCCTCGGGTTCCCCCCGCCGGCGCGAGCTGCTGGCGCAGATCGGTGTGTCCTTCGTCACGCTGAGCGCCTCGATTGACGAGACGGCATTGCCTGATGAACCCGCCGAGCGCTATGTAGAGCGCCTGGCGCGGGAAAAGGCGCAGGCCGGTCTGGCTGCGCTGGAACAGGCGCAGACGGCTGTGGTGCTGGGCGCCGACACCAGCGTGGTGCTCGACGGGCGTATTCTCGGCAAGCCGGAGAACCGCGCCGAGGCGCTGGCCACCCTGGCGGCGCTGTCCGGCCGCGAGCATCAGGTGCTGACCGCCGTGGCCCTGGCCAGCGCCGGGCGCATCGAATCGCTGGTGGTGACCAGCCGGGTGCGTTTCCGCCCACTGCGTGCGGGCGAGGCCGAGGCCTATTGGGACACCGGCGAGCCGTGCGACAAGGCGGGCAGCTATGGTATTCAGGGACTGGCGGCGGTGTTCGTCAGCCAGATCGAGGGTAGCTATTCGGCCGTGGTCGGCCTGCCGCTGTGCGAAACCGCGCAGCTGCTCGAGGAATTCGGGATTCCGTGCTGGCAGGCCTGACCTGCCGGCCCAAACAGTTAGAGTGGCAGCGGCCCCTGGCCAGCAGTCGCGACGCGCAGAGTAGGACGCATGAGCGAAGAGATCCTGATCAACATCACGCCGATGGAGTCGCGCGTGGCGGTGGTGGAAAACGGCGTGCTGCAGGAAGTGCACGTCGAGCGCACGCAGAAGCGTGGCATCGTCGGCAATATCTATAAAGGCAAGGTGGTGCGGGTGCTGCCGGGAATGCAGGCGGCCTTCGTCGACATCGGTCTGGAGCGCGCCGCCTTCATCCATGCGGCGGAGATTTCCACCCGCGAAGGCAGCGCGGTGGAATCCATCGGCGCGCTGGTCCACGAGGGCCAGAGCCTGGTGGTGCAGGTGACCAAGGACCCGATCGGTACCAAGGGCGCGCGCCTGACCACTCACCTGTCCATTCCTTCCCGCTATCTGGTCTACATGCCACGCACCGCGCATGTCGGCATCTCGCTGAAGATCGAGGACGAGGCCGAGCGCGAGCGCCTCAAGCAGGTGGTGGCCGACTGCGTCGCCGCCGAGGGCATCGAGGAAGCCGGCGGCTTTATCCTCAGGACCGCCGCGGACGGCGCCGGGGCCGACGAGATCCTCGCCGACATCCGCTACCTGCGTCGCCTGTGGGAGCAGATCGCCGCGCAGATGAAGACCGCGCCGACCCCCTCGGTGATCTACGAGGACCTGTCCCTGGCCCTGCGCACCCTGCGCGACCTGGTCAATCCGAAGATCGAGAAGATCCGCGTCGACTCGCGGGAGACCTTCGGCAAGATCACCCAGTTCGTCGACGAGCTGATGCCGGAGATCGCCGATCGCCTGGAGCATTACCCCGGCGAGCGGCCGATCTTCGACCTGTACGGCGTCGAGGACGAGATCCAGCGCGCCCTGGAGCGCAAGGTGCCGCTCAAATCCGGCGGCTACCTGATCGTCGATCCGGCCGAGGCGATGACCACCATCGACGTCAATACCGGCGCCTTCGTCGGCCACCGCACTCTCGAAGAGACCATCTTCAAGACCAACCTCGAGGCGGCCACCGCGATCGCTCGCCAGCTGCGCCTGCGCAACCTGGGCGGGATCATCATCATCGACTTCATCGACATGGAAGATGAAGAACACCAGCGCCAGGTGCTGCGCACCCTGGAGAAGCAGCTGGAGCGCGACCACGCCAAGACCAACATCATCGGCATCACCGAGCTGGGCCTGGTGCAGATGACCCGCAAGCGCACCCGCGAGAGTCTCGAACAGGTGCTGTGCGAGCCGTGCAGCTGCTGCCAGGGCCGCGGCAAGCTGAAGACCCCGGAAACCATCTGCTACGAGATCTTCCGAGAGATCCTCCGTGAGGCCCGCGCCTACCAGGCCGAGGGCTATCTGGTGCTGGCCGAGCAGAAGGTGGTCGACCGCCTGCTCGACGAGGAGTCGGGCAATGTCGCCGATCTGGAGGCCTTCATCGGTCGGCCCATCAAGTTCCAGGTGGAGAGCATGTATTCCCAGGAGCAGTACGACGTGGTGCTGCTCTGAATGAACTTCCTCGCTAGCCTGCTGAACAGGCTACTGCGCTGGGGCCTGGGCCTGTGCGCGCTGGTGCTGGTGCTGGCCGCGCTGTACGTCAGTCTGGGCCGCGAGCTGGTGCCGCTGGTGGCCGAGTACCGCGACGAAGTCGAGGCCAAGGCCGCCACCGCGCTGAACATGCCGCTCGCCATCGGCAGCCTGGAGGGCGGCTGGCGTGGCCTGGCGCCGGTGCTCACGGCCCATGACGTGCTGGTCGGCGAAGGCGCCAGCGCTGTGCGCCTGGATCAGGTACGGCTGGTGCCGGACGTATTGGCCAGCCTGCTGGCGCGCGCGCCGCGCATCGCCAACCTGCAGGTCGAGGGCCTGCAACTGAGCCTGCGCCAGGATGCCGAAGGGCGCTGGGCGGTGGAGGGCCTGCCGCAGCGCCAGCCATCCAAGCCGCTGGACCCGCAGAAGCTGATCGACGGCCTGGGCATGCTCAGCAAGGTCTCCCTGCTCGGCAGCCAGCTGACCTTCGAACCCTTCGAACAGCCGCCGCAGAGCCTCACCTACATCGACCTGACCCTGCGCAGCGGCAGCGTGCGCCAGCGCCTCGATGGCCGCCTGCGCCTGCCCGATGGCCAGCCGCTGGCGTTCAACCTGCGCGTGCGTCTGGATCCTCAGGACTGGCGCGCCAGCAGCGCCGATGCCTACCTCAGCCTGCCGCAGAGCGACTGGGCGACCTGGCTGCCCAAGGGCCTGACCCGCGACTGGCAATTGAGCAGGGCCCAGGCCGGCGGCGAGTTCTGGCTGGAGTGGGCGCAAGGGCAGGTGCAGCGCGGCGCGGCGCGTCTGCATGCGCCGGAGATTCGTGGCGCCTACGCCAGGCGCGAGCCGGTGCAGGTCAGCGACCTGGGCCTGAGCGCCTATTTCGAGCGGCGCGCCGATGGCTTCGACCTGCTGGTGGACGCCCTGGCCCTGAGCCTGGGCGAGACCCGCTGGGGCGAGGCGCAGCTGGCCCTGAAGCAGACCCTGGACAGCGCCGGCCAGGTCGAGCGCTGGAGCCTGAGCGCCGATCATCTCGACCTGACCCCGCTGACGCCGGTGGTACTGGCCCTGGCGCCGCTGCCGGACAAGGCCGCGGAGATTGTCGGCGCCCTGCGCCCGCGTGGCGCGCTGCGCAACCTGCAGCTGGACTACCTGCCGCAGCTGAGCGACGCCAAGCGCGTGCAGTTCTCGAGCAATCTGGAGCGCGTCGGCATTGGCGCCTGGCAGGGCGTGCCGGCGGTGGACAACGCCAGCGGCAGCGTGCGCGGCGACCTGGGCAGCGGCGAGGGGCTTGCCGCCAGCGAGAACTTCGGCCTGCACTTCCCCAACCTGTTCCCCGAGATGTGGCGCTACCGCCAGGCCGGCGCCCGCCTGCTGTGGGAGCTCAACGACGAGGGGCTGACCCTGCAGAGCCCCTATCTGCAGGTGGTCGGCGACGAGGGTCGGGTGGCCGGCGACTTCCTGGTGCGCCTGAAGAAGGACCCGGCCCTGGAGGACTACATGGACCTGCGGGTCGGCCTGCAGGACGGCGATGCCCTGCAGGCCAAGAAGTACCTGCCGACCCTCTCGCCCGGCCTCAGCCCGGCCCTGGCCCAGTGGTTGAACGAGTCGATCCGCAAGGGCCATATCGACGACGGCTGGTTCCAGTACCAGGGCTCCCTGGCCAAGGGCGCCGAGGATGCCTCGCGCAGCATCAGCCTGTATTTCCTGGTGGACGGCGCCGAACTGGCCTTCCAGCCCGGCTGGCCGGTGCTGCGCGAGGCCCGCGGCGAGGTGCTGATCGAGGACGACGGCGTCGATGTGCGGGTGCCCGAGGCTCGCATTCTCGACAGCCGCGTGCGCGACGTGACGGTCAACGTACCCAGGGCGCCGGCGGGGCAGTCGCCGCGCCTGGCGCTGAACGGCGAGCTGGACAGCAGCCTGCCCGATGCCCTGAAGATTCTGCAGGAGGCGCCGATCGGCACCGCCGAGATCTTCGCCGGCTGGCAGGGGCAGGGCCCGCTGAGCGGCAAACTGAAGCTGGACATTCCCCTGGCCAAGGGTCAGAAGCCCCAGGTGCAGGTGGACTTCGCCACTGAGGGCGCCCAACTGCAGATCAGCACGCCCAAGCTGGCGCTGAGCCAGATCAAGGGCGCATTCCGCTTCAACACCGCCACCGGCCTCAGCGCTCCGGATATCCGTGCCCACGCCCTGGGCCACGCCGTGCGCGGCCGGGCCGTGGCCGAAGGGGCGCGCGGCAATGCGCGCACGCGCATCGAGGCCAGCGGCAAGATCCCCCTGGCCCAGCTCACCGGCTGGCTGGGGGTGACCCAGCCGTTGCCGCTCAAGGGCGAGATTCCCTACAAGCTCAACCTGGCGCTGGACGGCGGCGACAGCCAGCTGCGTATCGAGTCCGACCTCAAGGGCCTGGCCGTGGAGCTGCCGGCTCCTTTCGCCAAGGCCGCCGCCGATGCGCGTCCCACCACCTGGCGCATGACCCTGCAGGGCAATGAGCGGCGCTACTGGCTGGACCATGGCAGCGTGGCCAGCCTGGCTTTCGCCGCGCCACCGGGGGCGGCGCTGCAGGGGCGCGGCGAGCTGCGCCTGGGCGGTGAGCCGGCCCGCCTGCCATCGGACCAGGGCCTGCGCGTCAGCGGGCGCATCGCCGAACTGGACTGGAGCGCCTGGCAGGCCGTGGCCAAGCCGCATGCCGGTCTGGCCGGGGATGGTCAAACCCTGCGCTTCTTCCGTGGCGCCGATCTCAATATCGATCGCTTCAGCGGTTTCGGTACCCAGGTCGACAACCTGGCGGTCAAGCTGGCGCGGGCCGAGGCCGGCTGGCAGCTGGGTCTGAACAGTGCGCTGCTGGAAGGGCAGGTCGCTCTGCCGGATGCCAAGGACGCGCCGATCGGCATCGACCTGGCGCGCCTGAGCTTCCCGCCGGCCGAGCCGCGCAAGGCTGACGAGCCATCCGAGCCGGATGCCCCCGATCTGCTAGCCACCGTCGATCCGCGGCAGATTCCCGCCCTGGACGTGCGCATCGCCAAGGTCATGCAGGGCGATGCGCTGGTCGGCGCCTGGTCACTCAAGGCGCGGCCGACGCCCCAGGGCGTGGACTTCAGTGATATATCGCTCGACCTCAAGGGCCTCAAGCTCGGTGGCAGCGCCGGCTGGCAGGGCGCGCCGGGGGCCAGCTCCAGCTGGTACAAGGGGCGCATCGAGGGCAAGAACCTGGCCGATGTGCTGAGCGCCTGGGGCTACGCGCCCAGCGCCACCAGCGAACGTTTCCGCCTGGATGTGGATGCCAACTGGCCCGGTTCGCCGGCCTGGTTCGGCCTCAAGCGCCTGTCCGGCCGTCTCGACGCCAGCCTGCGCAAGGGCCAGTTCGTCGAGGTGCAGGGCTCGGCCTCGGCCCTGCGCGTGTTCGGCCTGCTCAACTTCAACTCGATCAGCCGCCGCCTCCGCCTGGACTTCTCCGACCTGCTCGGCAAGGGCTTCAGCTACGACACCACCAAGACCCTGCTGGTCGGTGAGAACGGCGTGTTCCAGACCCGCGAGCCGCTGCGAGTGGTCGGCCCGTCCAGCACCCTGGAACTGGACGGCACCCTGGACATGGCCCGTGACCAGATCGACGCCAAGCTGCTGGTGACCCTGCCGGTGACCAACAACCTGCCGCTGGCTGCGCTGATCGTCGGCGCGCCGGCCGTCGGCGGTGCCCTGTTCGTGGTCGACAAGCTGCTCGGCGACCGCGTGGCGCGCTTCGCCAGCGTGCAGTACAAGGTCAAGGGCCCCTGGCAGAACCCTGAGATCAGCTTCGATAAACCGTTCGAGAAGCCACGTTGAAGCCAGTTCGGGCGACTTGCGGTAGCATGCGGGCAAGGAGGCCTTCATGTCCCTCGCCGTAATCCAGATGGTCAGCCAGGACGATGTTCTGGCCAATCTTGCCGCCGCCCGCCGCCTGCTCGAACAGGCGGCCGAGCGCGGTGCGCGTCTCGCCGTGCTGCCGGAAAACTTCGCCGCCATGGGCCGCCGCGACCAGGCCGACCTCGGCCGGGCCGAGGCCGCGGGCACCGGTCCCATTCTGCCCTGGCTGCGCCAGGCCGCCCGTGATCTAGGGTTATGGGTAGTGGCAGGAACCATCCCGCTGCCGCCGGACTCTCGACCCGAGGCCAAGGCCCATGCCTGTTCGCTGCTGGTCGACGAGCACGGCGAGCGGGTGGCGCGCTACGACAAGCTGCACCTGTTCGACGTGGATGTGGCCGACAGCCGTGGCCGCTACCGCGAGTCCGACGACTACGCTTTCGGCGAGCAGGTGGTGGTGGCCGATACGCCCGTGGGGCGCTTGGGCCTGAGCGTGTGCTACGACCTGCGCTTCCCCGAGCTGTACAGCCGGCTGCGCGAGGCCGGCGCCGAACTGATCAGCGCACCGGCGGCCTTCACCGCCGTTACCGGCGCCGCCCACTGGCAGGTGCTGACCCGCGCCCGTGCCATCGAGACCCAGTGCTACGTGCTGGCGGCGGGGCAGGGCGGTACGCACCCGGGAGGGCGCGAGACCTTCGGCCACTCGGCGATCATCGATCCATGGGGCCGGGTACTGGCCGAACAGACGGAAGGCGAAGCGGTACTGCTCGCCGAACGCGATGCCGCCGAGCAGGCGGCTGTGCGCCAGCGCATGCCGGTGGCGCGACACAGACGATTCATTGCGCCGGCCGAGCCCGGCCCGGCGCCCACGGAGCAGTTATGAGCGACATCCTCGGCCGCGTCAGCGGCCACCTGCTGGCCCCCGGCAACCTGACCATCGAGCAGTTGCCGGCGATCCTCGGCGAACTGGCCGGCCCCGGTATCGACGCGGCCGACCTGTACTTCCAGAGCCAGGTCTCCGAGTCCTGGGTGCTGGAGGACGGCATCGTCAAGGAAGGCAGTTTCAACCTCGACCAGGGTGTGGGCGTGCGCGCCCAGTCCGGCGAGAAGACCGGTTTCGCCTACAGCAACGCCATCCATGCCGAGGCCCTGAGCCAGGCGGCCCGCGCCGCCCGCTCGATCGCCCGCGCCGGCCAGCAGGGCCGCGTGCAGGCCTTCGCCAGCCCGGCGGTGGTCGCCCTGTATGGCCAGGACAACCCGCTGGAAGTGCTGGAGCGCGCCGAGAAGGTCGAGCTGCTCAAGCGCATCGACGTGTTCACCCGCACCCTCGACCCGCGCATCAAGCAGGTCACCGTCAGCCTGGCCGGGGTCTGGGACCACGTGCTGGTGGCCGCCAGCGATGGCAGTCTGGGCGCCGACATCCGCCCGCTGGTGCGCTTCAACGTCAGCGTGATCGTCGAGCAGAACGGTCGCCGCGAGCGTGGCGGCCATGGCGGCGGCGGGCGCAGCGACTACCGCTACTTCCTCGAGCAGGACGGCAACGGCGAAGAGCGCGCCATGGGCTATGCCCGCGAGGCGCTGCGCCAGGCCCTGGTCAACCTGGAGGCGGTCCCCGCGCCGGCCGGTACCCTGCCGGTGGTGATGGGCGCCGGCTGGTCCGGCGTGCTGCTGCACGAGGCGGTCGGCCATGGCCTGGAAGGCGACTTCAACCGCAAGGGCAGCTCGGCCTACAGCGGTCGCGTCGGCCAGCCGGTGGCGTCCAAGCTGTGCACCATCGTCGATGACGGCACCCTGGCCGGGCGCCGCGGCTCGCTGAGCCTGGACGACGAAGGCACCCGCACCCAGTGCACCACGCTGATCGAGAACGGCGTGCTCAAGGGCTACATGCAGGACAAGCTGAACGCCCGCCTGATGGGCGTGGCGCCGACCGGCAACGGCCGTCGCGAGTCCTACGCGCACCTGCCGATGCCGCGCATGACCAACACCTACATGCTGGCCGGCGAGAGCGACCCGGAAGAGATCATCCGCTCGGTGAAGCGCGGCATCTACTGCGCCAACCTCGGCGGCGGCCAGGTGGACATCACCAGCGGCAAGTTCGTGTTCTCCACCAGCGAGGCCTACCTGATCGAGGACGGCAGAATCACTGCGCCGGTGAAGGGCGCGACCCTGATCGGCAACGGTCCTGAGGCCATGAGCAAGGTTTCCATGGTCGGCAACGACCTGGCCCTGGACAGCGGTGTGGGCACGTGCGGCAAGGACGGTCAGTCGGTGCCGGTGGGCGTCGGCCAGCCGACCCTGAAGATCGACGCGATCACCGTGGGTGGCACCGGCGCCTGAGGCGCCGGCGCGGGACACGCCCGGTGATCCGGGGCGGCGGGAGGTTTAACGCAGGCCGCGCTGGACCTCGTCCAGGTCGCGGATGTACTTGAAGATTTTGCGTGCGGCGGCTGGCGGTTTGTTCCGCGCCGCCTCGTGCTGGGCATGACGGATCAGGCTGCGCAGGTGCTGGCGGTCGGCCTCCGGGTAGTCGACGACGAAGCTCTCCAGGGTGGTGTCGTCACCTGCGACCAGACGATCGCGCCAGCGCTCCAGGGCGTGGAAGCGTTCGTTGTACTCGCGGGTGGAGCTGTCGACCTGGTCGATCAGGGCGAGGATGCCCTCGATGTCCTGGTCGCGCATGAGCTTGCCGATGAACTGGACGTGGCGCTTCTTGGCGGCATTGGCCGTGTGTTTCGGCGACTCGGCCAGGGCCTTGCGCAGGCCGTCGGTGATCGGCAGCTTGGCGATCAGGTCGGGCTTGAGGGTGGTCAGGCGCGCGCCGAGATCCTGCAGGGCGTGCAGCTCGCGCTTGATCTGGGTCTTGCTCTTCTCGCCGGAGAAGTCTTCGTCGTATGAATCAGCCATGGGGGCGGTCCGGATGGAAACGCCGCCATGATAACCAGTCAGGGAGGGCCTGTCCGCAGCGGACCGGCCGCCCGTCGTTGGAGTGCAACATGAGTTCAGCACAAGCAGTGGGCCCGCAGGCCCTGCCGGATCTGCAGGCGCAGGTCGAGCAGATCATCGCCGAGGCGCGCCGCCAGGGCGCCAGCGCCTGTGAGGTGGCGGTGTCGATGGAGCAGGGCCTGTCCACCACGGTGCGCCAGGGCGAGGTGGAGACGGTCGAGTTCAACCGCGACCAGGGCTTCGGCATCACCCTGTATGTCGGCCAGCGCAAGGGCTCGGCCAGTACCTCGGCCAGTGGCGAGGCAGCGATACGGGAGACGGTGGCCGCCGCCCTGGCCATCGCCAAGCATGCCTCGGAAGACGATTGCGCCGGCCTTGCCGACGCCGCGCTGATGGCTCGTGAGCTGCCCGAGCTGGACCTCTACCACCCCTGGGCCATTGCACCGGAACAGGCGGTGGAGCTGGCCCTGGTCTGCGAGGCGGCGGCCTTCGCCACCGACAAGCGCATCAGCAACGCCGACGGCACCAGCCTCAGTACTCATCAGGGTTGTCGGGTCTATGGCAATAGCCATGGCTTCGTCGGCGGCTATGCCAGCACCCGCCATAGCCTGAGCTGCGTGATGATCGCCGAGGGCGACGGGCAGATGCAGCGTGACTACTGGTACGACGTCAATCGCCAGGGCGAGCTGCTGGCCGACCCGGCGAAGATCGGCCGCCTGGCCGCCGAGCGCAGCGTGGCGCGTCTCGGTGCGCGCCCCGTGCCGACCTGCGAGGTGCCGGTGCTGTTCGCGCCGGAGCTGGCCACCGGGCTGTTCGGCCACTTCCTCGCCGCCGTTTCCGGCGGCAACCTCTATCGCCACTCCTCGTTCCTCGAAGGCGCGCTGGGCCAGCGCCTGTTCCCCGAATGGCTGAGTCTCGACGAGCGCCCGCACATTCCGCGCGCCATGGGCAGCGCCACCTTCGACGGTGACGGTCTGGCCACCTACGCCAAGCCGTTCGTGGCCGGCGGCGAGCTGGTGTCCTACATCCTCGGCACCTACTCCGGGCGCAAGCTGGGCATGCCGAGCACGGCCAACTCCGGTGGCGTGCACAACCTGTTCGTCAGCCATGGCGACGAGGATCAGCAGGCGCTGCTCAAACGCATGGGGCGTGGCCTGCTGGTCACCGAGCTGATGGGGCAGGGTCTCAATCTGGTCACCGGCGACTACTCGCGCGGCGCCGCCGGTTTCTGGGTAGAGAACGGCGAGATCCAGTTCCCGGTGCAGGAAGTCACCATCGCCGGCAACCTGCGTGACATGTTCAGCCAGATAGTCGCGGTGGGCAGCGACCTGGAACTGCGGGGCAATATCCGCACCGGCTCGGTGCTGATCGAGCGGATGACCGTCGCAGGCAGCTGAGTCTTTCGCGGCTACAAAAAAAGGGGGCCCTCGGGCCCCTTTTTCATGCGTCGGTGTTTACTCGCCTTCGTCGAACTTGTTGTTGATCAGCTCGACCAGCGCGTCCAGCGCCTCGTCTTCGCGTTCGCCTTCGCTGAACAGGTGCAGGTTGGTGCCCTTGCCGGCAGCCAGCATCATCACCGCCATGATGCTCTTGCCGTCCACCTGGCTCTCCGCCGAGCGGCCGACGCGGACCTGGCAGGGGAAGCCACTGGCCACGCCGACGAACTTGGCGGCGGCGCGGGCGTGTAGGCCGAGCTTGTTGATGATGGTGATTTCGCGGGTGGGCATTGCAATCCTTAGCCGAGGTCGCGGTGGCGGACCTGGACGTTCTTCAGTACGGGTTTCAGGGCTTCGCCCAGGCGGTTGGCCAGGTACACCGAGCGATGGTGGCCACCGGTGCAGCCGATGGCGATGGTGACGTAGGAGCGGTTGCTGGCGGCGAAGCGCGGCAGCCACTTGTGCAGGTAGGCCTGGATGTCCTGGTACATCTCCTCCACGTCCGGCTGCGCCGCCAGGTACTCGGCTACCGGGGCCTCCAGGCCGGACATGTCGCGCAGGTCCGGCTTCCAGTAGGGGTTGGGCAGGCAGCGCACGTCGAACACCAGGTCGGCGTCCACCGGCATGCCGCGCTTGAAGCCGAACGATTCGACCAGGAAGGCGGTGCCCGGCTCCGGCTTGTTCAGCAGGCGCAGCTTTAGGGTGTCGCGCAGTTGGTAGAGGTTCAGGTGGGTGGTGTCGATCTTCAGGTCGGCCAGGTCGATGATCGGCGCCAGCAGCTGCGCCTCGTCACGAATGGCCTCGCCCAGGGCACGATCCTCGTTGGTCAGCGGATGACGCCGCCGGGTCTCGGAGAAGCGCTTGAGCAGGGTGTCCTCATCGGCATCGAGATACAGCACGTCGCATTGGATATGGCGGCTGCGTACTTCATCGAGCAGTTCGGGGAAGCGCTTGAGTTGGCTGGGCAGGTTGCGTGCGTCCACCGACACGGCGACCTGCGGGTGCAGCAGCTCGGTCTGCAGCAGGGCGCGCTCGGCCAGGTCCGGCAGCAGGCCGGCGGGCAGGTTGTCGATGCAGTAGAAGCCGTTGTCTTCCAGTACGTCGAGGGCGGTGCTCTTGCCCGAGCCGGAACGTCCGCTGACGATGATCAGACGCATGCCGCCTCCCGTGCTCAGTGGCCGCTCTGAACGTCGACCACGACCTGGTACAGGCTCTCGTTGCTCTGCGCCTGGCGCAGGCGCTCGCGCACCTCACTACGGTCGAGCATGCTGGCGATCTGGCGCAGCAGCTCCAGGTGCTCGTCGGTGGCCGCTTCCGGCACCAGCAGGACGAACAGCAGGTCTACCGGTGCACCGTCGATGGCGTCGAAGTCCACCGCCGAGTCCAGGTGCAGCACGGCGCTGATCGGTGCGCTGCAGCCGGGCAGGCGGCAGTGGGGAATGGCGATGCCATTGCCGAAGCCGGTGGAGCCGAGCTTCTCGCGAGCGATCAGGTTTTCGAAGATGTCCTGGGCGTCCAGATCGGTGAGATCGCGGGCGACCAGGTTGGCAATCTGTTCGAGTACACGTTTCTTGCTGCCTCCCGGCACGTTCACCAGGGAACGTGCGGGAGTCAGGATGGTTTCGAGTCGGATCATCTGGGAGGGGCTGTCAGCGAGCCGTGGCGCCTTGCAGGCGACCCAGCTGCTTTTCCTTGTGCTTGATCAGTTGTCGGTCGAGTTTGTCGGTCAGCAGGTCGATGGCCGCATACATGTCTTCGTGTTCGGCGTTGGCGACGATTTCGCCGCCGGCAATGTGCAGGGTCGCTTCGATCTTCTGCTTCAGCTTCTCGACCTCCATGATGACCTGCACATTGGTGATCTTGTCGAAATGGCGTTCCAGCCGGCTCAACTTCTCGCCGACATAGTCACGCAGAGCGTCGGTCACATCCAGTTGATGTCCACTGATGTTGACTTGCATACCGCTTCTCCTTGTTGCCTGGTGTAAGAGACAGACTAGCTTGCCTGCCGCCGTAACACGTTGGCTGAAAGGGCTGGTGCACTGCGGGCCATGGTCCCCCCATGCAGGGTATCTGGCGCTCGGTACGGTGGTGCAGAAGCCTTCCGCTCAGGGCCGCTTACATCAGTCGCTTGCGTTCGCTGGATGGCGCTATGCCGAGCGATTCGCGGTACTTGGCGACAGTGCGGCGGGCTACCTGAATGCCCTGTGCTTCCAGTAAACCAGCGATCTTGCTGTCGCTCAACGGCTTTTTCGCGTTTTCCGCGGCCACCAGTTTCTTGATGATGGCGCGGATCGCGGTGGACGAGCATTCGCCGCCCTCGGAGGTGCTGACGTGGCTGGAGAAGAAGTACTTCAGCTCGTAGATACCGCGCGGGGTGTGCATGAATTTCTGCGTGGTGACGCGCGAGATGGTCGACTCGTGCATGCCCACCGCCTCGGCGATGTCATGCAGGACCAGGGGCTTCATGGCCTCGTCACCATATTCGAGGAAGCCGCGCTGGTGCTCGACGATCTGCGTGGCGACCTTCATCAGCGTCTCGTTGCGGCTCTGCAGGCTCTTGATGAACCAGCGCGCCTCCTGCAGCTGATTGCGCATGAAGGTGTTGTCGGCGCTGGAGTCGGCGCGTTTGACGAAGCCGGCGTATTGCGGGTTGACCCGCAGGCGCGGTACCGCTTCCTGGTTGAGCTCCACCAGCCAGCGTTCGTTGTGCTTGCGCACTATCACGTCCGGCACCACGTATTCCGGCTCGCTGGCCTCGATCTGCGAGCCCGGGCGCGGGTTGAGGCTCTGGATCAGCTCGATGACCTGGCGCAGCTCGTCCTCTTTCAGCTTCATGCGGCGCATCAGCTGGCTGTAGTCGCGGCTGCCGAGCACGTCGAGGTGGTCGCCGGCCAGGCGCTGCGCCTCGGCCAGCCAGGGCGTGCTGGTTGGCAGCTGGCGCAGCTGCAGGAGCAGGCACTCGCGCAGGTCACGGGCGCCGATGCCGGCGGGCTCGAAGTGCTGGATGCGGTGCAGGACGGCTTCGACCTCGTCGGCTTCGATCTCCAGTTCCGGATCGAAGGACTCGACGATCTCGTCGATGGATTCTTCCAGGTAGCCCTGGTTGTTGATGCAGTCGATGATGGTGACGCCGATCAGCTTGTCGGTATCGGACATCGGCACCAGGTTGAGCTGCCACAGCAGGTGGCTCTGCAGGCTCTCTCCGGCGGAGGTGCGGGTGGTGAAGTCCCACTCGTCGTCATCGTTGCTCGGCAGGCTGCTGGCGCTGGTCTGGTAGACGTCTTCCCAGGCGGTGTCGACCGGCAGCTCGCTGGGAATGCGGTCGTGCCATTCGCCGTCTTCGGCGCTCTCGTTGTTGTTCACCGCGACGGTGCTGTCCTGGAAGCTCGAGCTGTCCTGCTGGGCAGGGCTGTTCTGCTCGGCGTTGTCGGCCATCGGGTCGGAGTTGTCGAAGTCTTCGCCTTCCTCCTGACGTTCCAACATGGGGTTGGATTCCAGGGCCTCCTGGATTTCCTGCTGCAGGTCCAGGGTGGAGAGCTGGAGGAGACGGATGGCCTGTTGCAGCTGCGGAGTCATCGTCAGCTGCTGGCCCATCTTGAGGACTAGCGACGGTTTCATGGTGTGGGGCTGGGTACCTTGTTCACTTGCCGGCGCGCGGCGCCATCCACTGCAAGGCGGCGAACCGCCCTAGGAAGCAAATTATATGCCTGACCTTGAATGATTCTAGCCCTTTGCGCAAGCCCCGCACGGGGCTCGGCTCAGAGACGGAATTCGTGGCCCAGGTAGACTTCCTTGACCAGCTGGTTGGCCAGGATGGTCTCGGCATCGCCTTCGGCGATCAGCTGGCCATCGTTGACGATATAGGCGGTCTCGCAGATATCCAGGGTCTCGCGCACGTTGTGATCGGTGATCAGCACACCGATACCCTTGGCCTTGAGGTGATGGATGATCTGCTTGATGTCGCCGACCGAGATCGGGTCCACGCCGGCGAAGGGTTCGTCGAGCAGGATGAACTTCGGCTCGGTGGCCAGGGCGCGGGCGATCTCCACGCGGCGCCGTTCGCCGCCGGACAGGCTCATGCCGAGACTGTCGCGGATGTGGTTGATGTGGAATTCCTGCAGCAGGGCTTCCAGCGCCTCCTGGCGGCCGGCGCGGTCGAGGTCCTTGCGGGTCTCTAGGATCGCCATAATGTTGTCGGCCACCGACAGCTTGCGGAAGATCGAGGCTTCCTGCGGCAGATAGCCGATGCCGGAACGGGCGCGACCGTGCATGGGCTGGTGGCTAATGTCCTGGCTGTCGATCAGCACGCGGCCCTGATCGGCCTGGACCAGGCCGACGATCATGTAGAAGCAGGTGGTCTTGCCGGCGCCGTTGGGGCCGAGCAGACCGACGATCTGGCCGCTGTCGATGGACAGGCTGACGTCGCGGACCACCTGGCGGCCCTTGTAGCTCTTGGCCAGGTGCTGGGCTTTGAGAGTCGCCATTACTGCGCCTGCTCCGGCTGGCCGTTCTTCTTGCGTGGCTGCAGGATCATGTCGATGCGCGGACGCGGCGTGGAGACATCGCTGCCCGTGGCGCGGCCGGCGTTGACGATCTGACGCTGGGTGTCGTAGACGATCTTCTCGCCTTCGAAGGTATTGCCCTGCTGGATCACCTTGGCCTGGTCGATCAGTACGATGCGCTCGTTGCTCGCGTAGTACTGGATGGTCAGGCCATAGGCCTTGACGATGTCCTTGTCGACCGATGGCTTCTGCTCGTAGTAGGCCGGTTTGCCCACCGAGGTGAAGACCTCGATCTCGCCGTTGGCATCCTGAGTGATGGTCACGGTGTCGCCGGTGATCTTCATGGTGCCCTGGGTGATCACCACGCCGCCGCGATACACGGCCACACCTTGCTTGTCATCCAGTTCTGCGCTGTCTGCCTGGACCCGGATCGGTTGCTCGCGGTCGCTGGGCAGGGCCCAGGCGCTGGCGCTTCCGAGCGCGGCGCTCAGGCTGAGCAGTAGGGGGAAGGTTTTAACGAACCTCATGCTGGCCTCTTACGTTGGACAGCAAGTTGATCTTGCCGTCGTTCATGTACGCTTTCATTCCCTGTGCCGTGGTCACCCCATTGGCGGCCTCGATTCTAACGGCTTGCTGGGTCTGCGCATATTCCTCGTCGGGGAATACGGTGACCCGGCTGCTGGTGATCACGGTCGGGCGGCTCTTGGCATCGGTGCGGGCGATGCGCACGTTGTCGATCAGCTCGACCTGCTTGCCCTCCGGCGCCACCTCGCCCTTGTCGCTGCGCACGTGCCAGGGGAACTGGGTGCCGCGGTACAGTTGCAGGTCAGGCTTGTCCAGCAGGGTGATGTCGCTGGCCTTGATGTGTTCCAGCTTGGCGGCGGTCATCTCGTACTGCAGCTTGCCGTCTTCCTGGAACTGCTGGGTACTGGCGCCGACCACGTAGAAGTCGATGGCGTTGTCGGCCTCGGCGGCCGCCCGGCGCTCCATGAAGCTCTCGGGGCGAATGTTCCAGTAGCCGAGTGCGCCGATCAGGGCGACTGCCAGTAGGCCGAGCACGTAGTTGCGCAGTTTGCCGTTCATGGACAGATCCTAAAGGTAGGCGGCCTGGGCGGCTTCGAGCGTGCCCTGGCCGCGCATGAT
This sequence comes from Pseudomonas sp. F(2018), assembly GCF_005508865.1. Taxonomy (GTDB): domain Bacteria; phylum Pseudomonadota; class Gammaproteobacteria; order Pseudomonadales; family Pseudomonadaceae; genus Aquipseudomonas. The sequence goes on along the minus strand of NZ_SCOM01000006.1, from coordinate 84,016 downwards.
CAGCTCGCAGAACTCGCGCGCCGCGCCTTCGCCGCCGCGGGCGCTGGTCACGCCGTGGGCGTGCTGGCGGACGAAGCCGTCGGCGCTGGCCACGGCCATGCCCAGACCGACGCGGCGGATCACTGGCAGGTCGGGCAGGTCGTCGCCCAGGTAGGCGACCTGTTCGTAGCTCAGACCCAGCTCGCCGAGCAGCTCATCCAGCACTACCAGCTTGTCCTCGCGGCCCTGGTACAGGTGCTGGATGCCGAGGTTCTGCGCGCGGCGCTCGACCACCGGGGTCTTGCGTCCGCTGATGATGGCGGTGCGCACTCCGGAGTTGATCAGCATCTTGATGCCGTGGCCGTCCAGGGTATTGAAGGTCTTGAACTCGCTGCCGTCGACGAGGAAGTACAGCTTGCCGTCGGTGAGCACGCCGTCAACGTCGAAGATGGCGAGCTTGATGGCCTTGGTGCGTTGCAGCAGTTCGTTGCTCATTTACATCACTCCGGCGCGCAGCAGGTCGTGCATGTTGAGGGCGCCAACCGGCTTGTCCTCGTCATCCACCACGACCAGTGCGTTGATCTTGTGGTCTTCCATGATTTTCAGGGCCTCGGCGGCGAGCATCTCGGCGCGGGCGGTCTTGCCGTGAACGGTCATCACCTGGTCGATGCTCGCCTCGCGCACGTCTATGCCCTTGTCCAGGGTGCGGCGCAGGTCACCGTCGGTGAAGATCCCGGCCAGCTTGCCATCGGCCTCGACGATCACGGTCATGCCCAGGCCCTTGCGGGTCATTTCCAGCAGCGCCTCGCGCAGCGAGGTGCCGCGCTGTACCAGCGGCAGGCGCTCACCGGCATGCATCACGTTCTCCACCTTGAGCAGCAGGCGACGGCCGAGGGCGCCACCCGGATGGGAGAAGGCGAAATCTTCGGCGGTGAAGCCGCGGGCTTCCAGCAGGGCGATGGCCAGGGCGTCGCCGATCACCAGGGAAACGGTGGTGGAGGAGGTCGGCGCCAGATTCAGCGGGCAGGCTTCCTGGGCCACGCGGGCGTCCAGATTGACTTCGGCGGCCTTGGCCAGCGCAGATTCGGGATTGCCGGTCATGCTGATCAGCTGGATGCCCAGGCGCTTGATCAGCGGCAGCAGGGTGACGATCTCGGCAGTGGAGCCAGAGTTGGACAGCGCCAGAACCACGTCGTCCTTGGTGATCATGCCCATGTCGCCATGGCTGGCCTCGGCCGGGTGCACGAAGAACGCCGGGGTGCCGGTGCTGGCCAGGGTGGCGGCGATCTTGTTGCCGATATGGCCGGACTTGCCCATGCCGACCACGACCACGCGCCCGCTGCAGTTCAGGATCATCTCGCAGGCGCGCACGAAGTCGGCGTCGATGCGGCTCAGCAGGCTCTCCACGGCCTCGGCTTCGAGGCGGATGGTGCGCTGCGCGGACTGGATCAGGTCGCTGGTCTGGCTCATGAGATCTTCGCGGTGCTCGGCATAAAAGGCAGGGAGTATACCGACAAAGGCGGTCGGCCTCACCTGGCACTCGGCACGCTCGGTGCATCTTGTGACCAATTGTTGTGAAAAAGTTGCAGCGGCTTGGGCTGCAATAGCCGCCAATGCTATATTCCGCGCCCTGTTCGGCCTGACCGCGGCGCGAGGTGTCCCTGTCGTGGGAACTTGCGTCTGTCCATGGAAGGGCCGCATCACAAGGAGTTTGGATGAGCGCCGAGAATGCCTATGCCGTCGAGTTGAAGGGTCTGACCTTCAAGCGTGGCGCGCGCAACATCTTCGATAATGTCGATATCCGCATCCCGCGTGGCAAGGTCACCGGGATCATGGGGCCGTCCGGCTGCGGCAAGACCACCCTGCTGCGCCTGATCGCCGCCCAGCTCAAGCCGGCCAGTGGTGAAGTCTGGGTCAATGGACAGAACCTGCCGACCCTGTCGCGCAGCGACCTGTTCGACATGCGCAAGCAGTTTGGTGTCCTGTTCCAGAGTGGTGCGCTGTTCACCGACCTGGACGTGTTCGAGAACGTCGCCTTCCCGCTGCGCGTGCATACCCAACTGTCCGACGAGATGATCCGCGACATCGTGCTGATGAAGCTGCAGGCCGTTGGCCTGCGTGGCGCCGTCGAGCTGATGCCGGACGAGCTGTCGGGTGGCATGAAGCGCCGTGTGGCGCTGGCCCGGGCCATCGCCCTGGATCCGCAGATTCTCATGTACGACGAGCCGTTCGTCGGTCAGGACCCCATCGCCATGGGCGTGCTGGTGCGCCTGATCCGTTTGCTCAACGACGCTCTCGGCATCACCAGCATCGTGGTTTCCCATGACCTGGCCGAGACCGCCAGTATCGCCGACTACATCTATGTGGTGGGCGATGGTCAGGTGCTGGGGCAGGGCACGCCGGCCGAACTGATGAATTCCGATAACCCGCGTATCCAGCAGTTCATGAAAGGCATTCCGGACGGTCCGGTGCCTTTCCACTATCCGGCGCCGGATTATCTCGATGATTTGCTGGGAGCGCGCTGATGCGTAGGAAGTCCCCTCTCGAACGCATCGCCCTGCTCGGGCGCGCCGGCATCGACGTGGTCGAGGCCATGGGCCGTTCGACCCTGTTCCTGCTCAGCTCGCTGTTCGGCCGCAGTGGCCTGCGCAATGGCGGCCAGTTGCTGATTCGCCAGCTCTACTCGGTGGGCGTGCTGTCGCTGCCGATCATCGTGGTCGCCGGCCTGTTCATCGGCATGGTGCTGGCCCTGCAGGGCTACAACATCCTCACCAGCTATGGCTCCGAGCAGGCGGTGGGGCAGATGGTCGCTCTGACCCTGCTGCGCGAGTTGGGTCCGGTGGTCACCGGTCTGCTGTTCGCCGGTCGTGCCGGTTCGGCGCTGACCGCCGAGATCGGCAACATGAAGTCCACCGAGCAGCTGTCCAGCCTGGAAATGATAGGCGTCGACCCGCTCAAATACATCATCGCCCCGCGCCTGTGGGCCGGTTTCATCTCCATGCCGCTGCTGGCCGCCATCTTCAGCGTGGTCGGCATCTGGGGTGGCGCCATGGTCGCGGTGGACTGGCTGGGTGTGTACGAAGGCTCGTTCTGGTCGAACATGCAGAACAGCGTGGAATTCACCGAAGACGTGCTCAACGGCGTGATCAAGAGCATGGTATTCGCCTTCGTCGTGACCTGGATCGCCGTGTTCCAGGGCTATGACTGCGAGCCGACCTCGGAAGGCATCAGCCGCGCCACCACCAAGACCGTGGTGTATGCCTCCCTCGCCGTGCTCGGCCTCGACTTTATTCTGACCGCCCTGATGTTTGGAGATCTCTGATGCAAAGCCGCTCCCTGGAAATCGGCGTCGGCCTGTTCCTGCTGGCTGGACTGCTGGCGCTGCTGCTGCTCGCCCTGCGGGTCAGCGGCCTGTCCGCCGCCAGCTCGGGTGATACCTACAAGCTGTATGCGAACTTCGACAACATCGCCGGTCTTACCGTTAGGGCCAAGGTGACCATGGCCGGCGTGACCATCGGCAAGGTCACCGCCATCGACCTAGATCGCGACAGCTATACCGGTCGCGTGACCATGGAACTCGAGAAGCGGGTCGACAACTTGCCGCTGGACTCCACCGCCTCCATCCTCACCGCCGGTCTGCTGGGCGAGAAGTACATTGGCATCAGCGTCGGTGGCGAGGAGGATCTGCTCAAGGATGGCAGCACCATCCACGACACCCAGTCGGCGCTGGTGCTGGAAGACCTGATCGGCAAGTTCCTGATGAACTCGGTGAATAAGGAAAGCAAATGAACATGTTGAAGATCCTGCGCCGCGGCCTGCTGGTCCTGCTGGCGAGTCTGCCGCTGGCGGCCATGGCCGCGCCCAGCGCCCATGATGTGGTGAAGGGCACCACCGACGAGCTGCTCGGTGACCTCGAGGCCAACAAGGCCGCCTACAAACAGAATCCGCAGTCCTTCTACGACACCCTGGATCGCATTCTCGGCCCGGTGGTGGATAGCGAAGGCATCTCGCGCAGCATCATGACCGTGAAGTACTCGCGCGGCGCCAGCGATGCGCAGTTGCAGCGTTTCGAGGATAACTTCAAGCGCAGCCTGATGCAGTTCTACGGCAACGCCCTGCTGGAATACGACAACCAAGGCATCCGCGTGCTGCCGGCCAAGGCCGAAGGCGCCGACCGCGCCAGCGTCGGCATGGAAGTCACCGACAAGAAGGGCACCGTCTATCCGGTTTCCTACACCATGGTGCTGATCGACGGGCAGTGGAAGCTGCGCAACGTGATCATCAACGGCATCAACGTCGGCAAGCTGTTCCGCGACCAGTTCGCCGACAGCATGCAACGCAATGGCAACGACCTGGACAAGACCATCGACGGCTGGGCCGAAGTGGTGGCCAAGGCCAAGGACAGCGCCGAAGGCCAGCAGGCGAGCGGCCAGCAATGAGCGAAGCCGCCATCCGTCAGGGTGCCGGCGGCGAGCTGCTGCTCTCCGGCGTGCTCGACTATCGCAGCGGCCCGGCCCTGCGCGAGAGCGGGCGTCAGCTGATCGCCGCCAGTCCGGCCCGCGAGCTGGTGCTGGACTGCGCGGCGGTGGCGAAATCCAGCAGCGTCGGCCTGTCCCTGCTGCTGGCCTTCATGCGCGACGCCAAGGCGGCCGGCAAGAATCTGAGCGTGCGTGGCCTGCCGCAGGACATGCAGGGCATCGCTCGGGTCTCTGGTCTGCAGCAGCTGCTCGGCCTGTCGGCCTGATAGCCCACCAGAGCCCTCCGTCTGCCGGGCTTCGCAGGCGGGGGGCTTTTTTGTATCATTGCCGACCCCGCGAGCCTTGGGCCCGCCAGAATCCTTTTGCGCCGATCGAGGTTGAGCATGCAGGCCGTAGAAGTTAAGAACCTCCTGGAGGCCAAGCTGCCCAACACCCGCGTCGAGGTGGAGGGCGAAGGCTGCAACTTCCAGCTGAACCTGATCAGCGATGAGCTGGCCGCGCTCAGCCCGGTCAAGCGCCAGCAGCAGATCTACGCCCATCTCAACGAGTGGATCGCCAGTGGCGCCATCCATGCCGTGACCATGAAATTCTTCAGCCAGGCCGCCTGGGCCGAGCGTTCCTGAGCCTGCGGGCAACGAGATCGAGATCCGAATGGACAAACTGATTATTACCGGCGGTATCCGCCTCGATGGCGAAATCCGTATCTCCGGTGCGAAGAACTCCGCCCTGCCGATCCTGGCTGCCACCCTGCTGGCCGACACCCCGGTCACCGTGTGCAACCTGCCGCACCTGCACGACATCACCACCATGATCGAGCTGTTCGGCCGCATGGGCGTGCAGCCGATCATCGACGAGAAGCTCAGCGTCGAAGTCGACGCCAGCAGCATCAAGACCCTGGTCGCGCCGTACGAGCTGGTGAAGACCATGCGCGCCTCGATCCTGGTGCTCGGCCCGATGGTTGCCCGTTTCGGTGAAGCCGAAGTCGCGCTGCCCGGCGGTTGCGCCATCGGTTCGCGTCCGGTCGACCTGCACATCCGCGGTCTGGAAGCCATGGGCGCGAAGATCGACGTCGAAGGCGGCTACATCAAGGCCAAGGCGCCGGAAGGCGGCCTGCGTGGCGCGCACTTCTTCTTCGATATCGTCAGCGTGACCGGTACCGAGAACATCATGATGGCCGCGGCCCTGGCCAAGGGCCGTACCGTGCTGGAAAACGCCGCGCGTGAGCCGGAAGTGGTCGACCTGGCCAACTTCATCAACGCCATGGGCGGCAAGGTCAGCGGTGCCGGCACCGACACCATCGTCATCGACGGCGTCGAGCGCCTCGGTGGCGGTCGCTACAGCGTGATGCCCGACCGTATCGAAACCGGCACCTACCTGGTGGCTGCAGCGGCTACCGGTGGCCGCGTCAAGCTCAAGGACACCGATCCGACCATCCTTGAGGCCGTACTGGCCAAGCTGCAGGAAGCTGGCGCCGAGATCACCACCGGCAAGGACTGGATCGAGCTTGACATGAAGGGCAAGCGTCCGAAGGCCGTCAACGTGCGCACCGCGCCGTACCCGGCCTTCCCGACCGACATGCAGGCCCAGTTCATCTCCCTCAACGCCATCGCCGAGGGCACCGGTACCGTCATCGAGACCGTGTTCGAGAACCGCTTCATGCACGTCTACGAGATGAACCGCATGGGCGCGCAGATCCTGGTCGAAGGCAACACCGCCATCGTCACCGGCGTGCCGGCGCTCAAGGGCGCTCCGGTCATGGCTACCGACCTGCGCGCCTCTGCCAGCCTGGTGATCGCTGCGCTGGTCGCCGAGGGCGAAACCCTGATCGACCGCATCTACCACATCGACCGTGGTTACGAGTGCATCGAGGAAAAACTGCAGTTGCTCGGCGCCAAGATCCGCCGCGTGCCGGGCTAGTAAGGGCATTTCATGCTGACCATCGCGCTGTCCAAGGGCCGCATCCTCGACGACACCCTGCCGCTGCTCGCCGCGGCAGGCATCGAGCCGACCGAGAATCCGGAAAAGAGCCGCAAGCTGATCATCCCGACCACTCAGGATGACGTGCAGCTGCTGATCGTGCGCGCCACCGACGTGCCGACCTATGTCGAGCATGGCGCCGCCGACCTCGGCGTGGCCGGCAAGGACGTGCTGATGGAGTACGGCGGCCAGGGCCTGTACGAGCCGCTTGACCTGCAGATCGCCAACTGCAAGCTGATGACCGCCGGCAAGGTCGGCGCGCCGGAGCCGAAAGGTCGCCTGCGCGTGGCCACCAAGTTCGTCAACGTGGCCAAGCGTTACTACGCCGAGCAGGGCCGTCAGGTCGACGTGATCAAGCTGTACGGCTCCATGGAGCTGGCCCCGCTAGTCGGCCTGGCCGACAAGATCATCGACGTGGTCGACACCGGAAACACCCTGCGTGCCAACGGTCTGGAGCCCCAGGAGCTGATTGCCCACATCAGCTCGCGACTGATCGTCAACAAGGCCTCGATGAAGATGCAGCATGGCCGCATCCAGGCGCTGATCGAGACCCTGCGTGGCGCCGTCGAGGCGCGACACCAAAGCTGATACCACTCCGACGCGACCATCGGTCGCGTCCGCCTATCCGTGTCATAGCCAGAATTCTCAGGTGCCCGCACGGAGCGGCTGGTACTCTACGGGCGCCTGAGCAATAGCCAATCAAGAGGCCCGCTATGACCGCTCCTACCGCCATCCGCCGACTCAATGCCGCTGACCAGGACTTCGCGCGACACCTGGATCATCTGCTGAGCTGGGAAAGCGTGTCGGATGACGCGGTCAACCAGCGTGTGCTCGACATCATCAAGGCCGTGCGCGAGCGCGGCGATGCCGCCCTGGTCGAGTTCACCGAGAAGTTCGACGGCTTGCAGGTCGCCGCCATGGCCGACCTGATCCTGCCGCGCGAGCGCCTGGAGCTGGCCCTGACCCGCATCAGCGCCGAGCAGCGTGCTGCCCTGGAGAAGGCCGCCGAGCGCGTGCGCCTGTACCACGAGCGGCAGAAACAGGACTCCTGGACCTACACCGAGGCCGACGGCACGGTGCTGGGGCAGAAGGTCACCCCGCTGGACCGCGCCGGCCTGTACGTGCCGGGCGGCAAGGCGTCCTACCCATCCTCGGTGCTGATGAACGCCATCCCGGCCAAGGTCGCCGGCGTGCCGGAAGTGGTCATGGTGGTGCCGACCCCGCGTGGCGAGATCAACGAGATCGTCCTGGCCGCCGCCTGCATTGCTGGCGTCGACCGGGTGTTCACCATCGGTGGCGCCCAGGCCGTGGCTGCGCTGGCCTACGGCACCGAGAGCGTGCCGCCGGTGGACAAGATCGTCGGGCCGGGCAACATCTATGTGGCCACTGCCAAGCGTCACGTGTTCGGCAAGGTCGGCATCGACATGATCGCCGGCCCGTCGGAGATTCTGGTGGTCTGCGACGGCCAGACCGACCCGGACTGGATCGCCATGGACCTGTTCTCCCAGGCCGAACACGACGAGGACGCCCAGGCCATCCTGGTCAGCCCGGACGCCGCCTTCCTCGATCGCGTGGCCGCGAGCATCGCCAGGCTGCTGCCGACCCTGGAGCGCGAGACCATCGCCCGCACCTCCATGGAGGGTCGCGGCGCGCTGATCCAGGTCGCCGACATGGCTCAGGCCATCGAAGTGGCCAACCGCATCGCGCCGGAGCACCTGGAACTGTCGGTGGAGAACCCCGAGCAGTACCTGCCGCAGATTCGCCATGCCGGCGCCATCTTCATGGGCCGTTATACCGCGGAGGCCCTGGGCGACTACTGCGCCGGGCCCAACCACGTGCTGCCGACTTCCGGGACCGCGCGCTTCTCCTCGCCGCTGGGCGTGTACGACTTCCAGAAGCGCTCGTCGATCATCCATTGCTCGGCCGAAGGTGCCTCCGAGCTGGGCAAGGTCGCCTCCGTGCTGGCCCGTGGAGAGTCGCTGACTGCCCACGCGCGCAGCGCCGAGTACCGCATCAAGAACTGAATCGCGCAGGCGCGCCGTGCGCGCCTCACTGAACATCGAATCGAGGAGAGAAGGGCAGATGAGCAAATTCTGGAGCCCCTTCGTCAAGGACCTGGTGCCCTACGTGCCGGGTGAGCAGCCGAAATTGGCCAAGCTGGTCAAGCTCAACACCAACGAGAACCCCTACGGCCCGTCGCCCAGGGCGGTCGCGGCCATGCAGGCCGAGCTGGGCGACAACCTGCGCCTGTACCCGGACCCGAACAGCGACCGCCTCAAGCAGGCTGTGGCCGACTACTACGGTGTGAGCACCGCCCAGGTGTTCGTCGGCAATGGCTCCGACGAGGTGCTGGCGCATGCCTTCCACGGCCTGTTCCAGCACGGCAAGCCGCTGCTGTTCCCCGACGTGACCTACAGTTTCTACCCGGTCTATTGCGGCCTGTACGGCATTCCCTATGAGGCGCTGGCCCTGGACGAGCAGTTCCAGATCCGCACCGAGGACTATGCGCGACCCAATGGCGGGATCATCTTCCCCAACCCCAATGCACCGACCGGTTGCCTGCTGCCGCTGGAGGCCGTCGAGCGCCTGCTGCAGGGTAGCCCGGACAGCGTGGTGGTGGTGGACGAGGCCTATATCGACTTCGGTGGCGAGACGGCGATCAAGCTGGTCGACCGCTACCCGAACCTGCTGGTGACCCAGACCCTATCCAAGTCGCGCTCGCTGGCCGGCCTGCGGGTCGGCATCGCGGTCGGCCACCCGGACCTGATCGAGGCGCTGGAGCGGATCAAGAACAGCTTCAACTCCTACCCGCTGGATCGCATGGCGATCGTCGGTGCGGCGGCGGCCTTCGAGGACGAGGACTACTTCCGCGAGACTTGCCAGCGGGTGATCGACAGTCGCGAGCAGGTGGTGGCCGCGCTCTCCGGCCTGGGCTTCGAGGTGCTGCCATCGGCGGCCAACTTCGTCTTCGCTCGCCATCCGCAGAAGGACGCCGGCGAGCTGGCCGCGGCGCTGCGCGAGCACGGCGTGATCGTGCGCCACTTCAAGCAGCAGCGCATCGCCCAGTTCCTGCGCATCACCATCGGCAACCCGGAGCAGAACCTGGCGTTGCTGGATGCCTTGGAACACGTCCTCTAACCAGAGACCGCAACGAAAAAGGCGCCCCGCGGGGCGCCTTTTTTCATGGGGCTTTCTATGGTTGTTGCGGCTGCTGCACCTCGGCCGGCGGCCGCACGCCGATCTCGGCGGTCAGCTCCAGTGCTTCGCCGCCACGCAGCACAGTGATCGCCACCTTCTCGCCGGGTTGCGTGCGCGCCACCTGGTTCATCGAGCGGCGGCCGTCCACCGCGGCCTCGTCGCCGATCTTCAGGATCAGGTCGCCCGGTTGCAGACCGGCCTTCTGTGCCGGGCCACCGCGGTAGATCCCGGCGACCAGGATTCCGGCGCGGCCCTGCAGGCCGAAGGACTCGGCCAGCTCCGGGGTCAGCGGTTGCACCTCGATGCCCAGCCAGCCGCGGATCACCTGGCCCTGCTCGATGATGGCCTTCATTACCTCGCGGGCCAGCTTGACCGGGATGGCGAAGCCGATGCCCTGGGAACCGCCGGACTTGGAGAAGATCGCCGTGTTGATGCCGATCAGGTTGCCGTGTGCATCGACCAGGGCGCCGCCGGAGTTGCCCGGGTTGATCGCCGCATCGGTCTGGATGAAGTCTTCGTAGGTGTTGAGGCCCAGCTGGTTGCGTCCGGTGGCGCTGATGATGCCCATGGTCACGGTCTGGCCGACGCCGAAGGGGTTGCCGATGGCCAGGGTGACGTCGCCGATCTGGATCTGGTCGGAGCGGCCGAGGGTCATGGGTGGCAGGTTCTGCAGATCGATCTTGAGTACCGCCAGGTCGGTTTCCGGGTCACTGCCGATCAGTCGGGCCAGGGTTTCGCGACCGTCCTTGAGAGCTACCACTATCTGGTCGGCGCCACTGACCACATGGTTGTTGGTCAGCAGATAGCCTTCGGCGCTCATGATCACCGCCGATCCCAGGCTCGACTCCATGCGCCGCTGCTTGGGCAGGTTGTCGCCGAAGAAACGGCGGAACACCGGATCGTCCAGCAGTGGATGAGTGGACGACTTGTTGACCATCTTGGTGGTGTACAGGTTGGCTACCGCCGGCGCTGCACGGCTCACCGCGTCGGCATAGGACACCGGGCCTTCCTGGGCGATTCCGTAGCGCGGCGCCTGCTGCAGATGCACCTCGTTGCTGGGCAGGCCGACCCATTGCGGGTAGCGCTGGATCAGCAGCAGAGCCAGCAACAGACCGACCAGCAGGGGCCAGCCAAGGAAGCGCAGGGCCTTGAGCATCTGAGTGAAATCCTGAGGGTTGCGAGAGCCTGGAGCGGCCCTTAAGGTGGCGGCATTATAGAGGCGCCGCAGCCGGGAAGGGCAGCGTCCGCGACAGTTTGATGAGGAAATTCCATGGCCATCGCCCTGACCACCCTGGTCGAGGAAGCCGACCGCTTTCTCGGCGCCGCGCGCATCAGCGACTACTGCCCCAACGGCCTGCAGGTCGAGGGCCGGCCACAGGTACGGCGCATCGTCAGCGGCGTGACCGCCAGCCAGGTGCTGCTGGATGCTGCCGTGGAGGCCGAGGCCGACGTGGTGCTGGTCCATCATGGCTACTTCTGGAAGGGCGAGGACGCCTGCATCACCGGCATGAAGCGCCGCCGCCTGCAGACCCTGCTGGGCCATGACATCAGCCTGCTGGCCTACCACCTGCCGCTGGATGTGCATGCCGAGGTGGGCAACAACGTGCAGCTGGCGCGCCAGCTCGATATCACCATCGAAGGTCCGCTCGATCCGGATAATCCGAAGATTGTCGGCCTGCTCGGCTCCCTGGCCGAGCCGCTGAGCGCCCGTGACTTCGCCCGCCGCGTGCAGGAAGTGCTGGGGCGCGAGCCGCTGCTGGTAGAGGGCGCGGGCATGGTACGCAAGGTCGGCTGGTGCACCGGTGGCGGCCAGGGCTACATCGACAACGCCATCGCCGCCGGCGTCGACCTGTACCTGACCGGCGAGGCTTCGGAACAGACGTTCCACAGCGCTCGCGAGAATGGCATCGGCTTCATCGCCGCCGGCCATCACGCCACCGAACGCTATGGCGTGCAGGCCTTGGGCGACTATCTGGCGCGGCGTTTTGCCGTCGAACACCTGTTCATCGATTGCCCCAATCCGGTCTGAAAACCGGGCATATACCTAGATCGTTTCGATCTAACAGGCTGCCTGAATAGAATAGGGCGCTGTGCTAGAGTGCGCGCTCGTCCACGGCCCGCCGGCCGTCCATCCCTGATTCCGTGATAAGCCATGCTCGACAAACTGACGCACCTGAAACAGCTCGAGGCGGAAAGTATCCACATCATTCGTGAAGTGGCCGCCGAATTCGACAACCCGGTGATGCTGTATTCCATCGGTAAAGATTCCGCCGTGATGCTGCATCTGGCGCGCAAGGCGTTCTTCCCCGGTAAGCTGCCGTTCCCGGTCATGCACGTGGACACTCGCTGGAAGTTCCAGGAGATGTATCGCTTCCGCGAGAAGATGGTCAAAGAGTACGGGCTGGACCTGATCACCCACATCAATCCGGATGGTGTGGCGCAGGACATGAACCCCTTCACCTACGGCAGTGCCAAGCACACCGACGTGATGAAGACCGAGGGGCTCAAGCAGGCGCTGGACAAGTACGGTTTCGACGCCGCTTTCGGTGGCGCGCGCCGTGACGAAGAAAAGTCCCGTGCCAAGGAGCGCGTGTATTCCTTCCGCGACAGCAAGCATCGCTGGGACCCGAAGAACCAGCGTCCCGAGCTGTGGAACGTTTACAACGGCAAGGTCAAGAAGGGCGAGTCGATCCGCGTCTTCCCGCTGTCCAACTGGACCGAGCTGGACATCTGGCAATACATCTATCTGGAGCAGATCCCGATCGTGCCGCTGTACTTCGCTGCCGAGCGCGAAGTGATCGAGAAGAATGGCACGCTGATCATGATCGACGACGAGCGCATCCTCGAACACCTTTCGGACGAAGAGAAAGCCCGTATCCAGAAGAAGATGGTGCGTTTCCGCACCCTCGGCTGCTACCCGCTGACCGGTGCGGTGGAGTCTACGGCGACCACGCTGACCGACATCATCCAGGAAATGCTTCTGACCCGTACTTCCGAGCGTCAGGGCCGTGTGATCGACCACGATCAGGCTGGCTCGATGGAAGAAAAGAAACGTCAGGGCTACTTCTAAGGATTCCGTACCATGAGCCACCAATCCGATCTGATCAGCCAGGACATCGTTGCGTACCTGGCCCAGCACGAACGCAAAGAACTGCTGCGCTTCCTCACCTGCGGCAACGTCGACGATGGCAAGAGCACCCTGATCGGGCGCCTGCTGCACGACACCAAGATGATCTACGAAGACCATCTAGAAGCCATCACCAAGGATTCCAAGAAGGTCGGCACCACCGGCGATGATGTCGACCTGGCGCTGCTGGTTGACGGCCTGCAGGCCGAGCGCGAGCAGGGCATCACCATCGACGTGGCGTACCGCTATTTCAGCACCGCCAAGCGCAAGTTCATCATCGCCGACACCCCCGGCCATGAGCAGTACACGCGCAACATGGCCACCGGGGCCTCCACCTGCGACCTGGCGATCATCCTGATCGACGCGCGCTACGGTGTGCAGACCCAGACCAAGCGCCACAGCTTTATCGCCTCGCTGCTGGGCATCAAGCACATCGTCGTGGCCATCAACAAGATGGACCTCAAGGGCTTCGATCAGGGCGTGTTCGAGCAAATCAAGGCCGACTACCTGAAGTTCGCCGAGGGCATCTCGCTCAAGCCAACTTCGCTGCACTTCGTGCCGATGTCGGCGCTGAAGGGCGACAACGTGGTGAACAAGAGCGAGCAGTCGCCCTGGTACACCGGCCAGTCGCTGATGGAAATCCTCGAGACCGTGGAAGTTGCCGGCGATCGCAACTTCGACGACCTGCGTTTCCCGGTGCAGTACGTCAATCGCCCGAACCTGAACTTCCGCGGTTTCGCCGGCACCCTGGCCAGCGGCATCGTGCGCAAGGGCGACGAAGTCATCGCCCTGCCGTCGGGCAAGGGCAGCAAGGTCAAGTCCATCGTCACCTTCGAAGGCGAGCTGGAGCAGGCCGGTCCGGGCCAGGCGATCACCCTGACCCTGGAAGACGAGATCGACGTGTCCCGCGGCGACATGCTGGTGCATGCCGATAACCGCCCGCAGGTGGTCGACAGCTTCGACGCCATGCTGGTGTGGATGGCCGAAGAGCCGATGCTGCCGGGCAAGAAATACGACATCAAGCGTGCCACCAGCTACGTGCCGGGCTCGATCGCCAGCATCGCCCACCGCGTCGATGTGAACACCCTGGAAGAGGGCGCGGCGAGCAGCCTGCAGCTCAACGAGATCGGCAAGGTCAAGGTCGCCCTGGATGCGCCGATCGCCCTCGACGGCTACGCGCACAACCGCACCACTGGCGCCTTCATCGTCATCGACCGCCTGACCAACGGCACCGTCGGTGCCGGCATGATCATCGCCGATGCTGTCGGCGCGGGTGGCGGCACTCACCACGGTGAACTGGCCCACGTGTCGACCGAAGAGCGCGCCGTGCGCTTCGGCCAGCAGCCGGCCACCGTGCTGTTCAGCGGCCTGTCCGGCGCCGGCAAGAGCACCCTGGCCTATGCCGTCGAGCGCAAGCTGTTCGACATGGGTCGTGCCGTGTATGTGCTGGATGGCCAGAACCTGCGTCATGACCTGAACAAGGGTTTGCCGCAGGACCGCGCCGGGCGTACCGAGAACTGGCGCCGTGCTGCTCACGTGGCGCGCCAGTTCAACGAAGCCGGCCTGTTGACCCTGGCCGCGTTCGTCGCCCCGGATGCCGAGGGCCGCGAGCAGGCCAAGGCGCTGATCGGCAATGACCGTCTGATCACCGTCTACGTCCAGGCTTCGCCGCAGGCCTGTGCCGAGCGTGATCCGCAGGGCCTGTACGCCGCCGGCGGCGATAACATTCCGGGCGAGTCCTTCGCCTACGACGTGCCGCTGAATGCCGATCTGGTGATCGACACCCAGTCGGTATCGGTGGAAGAGGGCGTCAAGCAGGTGCTCGACCTGTTGCGTGCTCGCGGCGCGATCTGATCGCGACGTCGGTAAGAAAAGCCCTGCCTAGTGCGGGGCTTTTTGTTTTAACGGCTCCGTAGGGTGCGCTGTGCGCACCAAGACAGGCCACGGCGGGTGCGCATGGTGCACCCTACGGATAATTGGCGGGCTTAACCTGCCCCGCGGACGCATAAAAAAGCCCCGCATTGGCGGGGCCTTTGGGTTGGGCCGGCTTCAGCGCTTGAGGCCGAAAGTCTCGTCCAGAGTGCCGGGGCTGTCCGGCTCCTTCGGCGCGTAGTCCTTGGGTGCCTCGTTGCTCTTCGGCGGGGTCAGGCGCTCGCGCGGGGCCTTGCCGTCGTCGGTGTTGAGGGCGGCCAGCAGGCGCTGACGGGTCAGCTCGTCGGCGGCCAGGCGGTTGGCGCCGTGGGACAGGTGCTCCTGCACGTCCTGGTAGCTCTGGGTGAGCTTCTTCACCAGGCTGGCGGTGGTGTTGAAATGGGTCACCACTTCGCTCTGGTAGCTGTCGAAGCGCTGCTGCATTTCGTCCAGCTGGCGCTGGGTGCGGCTGGGTGCGGCGTTGGGCAGCAGGCGTGCCGCCAGGAAGCCGATGGCGACGCCAACCAGCAGGGCGATGGCGGGCAGCAGCCAGGGGGTGAGCGATTGTTCCACGAGTCCTTCCTCTGAAAGCGGCTTTGTTTTACGGTAGCGGCTCTCGCCGGCGCTGTATACCGCGGCAAAGCCCTGTTGTGCGATGTGCCTAACCAAGACGTGTCGACCCTGTCCGGGGTCACGGAGTTCCTGCTGTTGATCCGCGAAACCCCTCTGCTGCTCGACGGTCCCTGCGGCCAGCTCGAAGCCCTGTTCTGTGAAGTGCCGGACGCCCGCGGCGTTGCCCTGATCTGCCACCCCAACCCGGTGCAGGGCGGCACCATGCTCAACAAGGTGGTCTCCACCCTGCAGCGCGCGGTGCGCGACATGGGCTATCACACCTTGCGCTTCAACTACCGCGGCGTCGGTGCCAGTGCCGGCAACCACGACATGGGCAGCGGCGAGGTGGATGACGCCGAGGCAGTCGCCCACTGGTTGCGTGGCCAATACCCCGAACTGCCGTTGACCCTGCTCGGCTTCTCCTTCGGTGGCTTCGTCGCCGGCGCTGTGGCCGGGCGTCTGGAAGACCAGGGTGTGGCGACCGAGAAACTGTTCATGGTCGCGCCCGCCGTGCATCGCCTGCAGGCGCCCGAGCACCTGCCGCAAGGCGGCGAGCTGGTGGTAATACAGCCGGAGCAGGACGAGGTGGTGGAGCCCGCGGCGGTCTACGCCTGGTCGGCAGCGCTTCCCCGTGCCCATGAGCTGCTGAAGGTGGCAGAATGCGGCCACTTTTTTCACGGCAAGTTGCCTGAGCTGAAAGACCTGGTTCAGCCGCGTATCCAATAAGCGAAACCACTATGACCACCCGTATCCTCACCGGCATCACCACCACCGGCACCCCGCACCTGGGCAACTACGCCGGCGCCATCCGCCCGGCCATCGTCGCCAGCCGCGCCGCCGACGCCGACTCCTTCTACTTCCTCGCCGACTACCACGCGCTGATCAAGTGCGACGAGCCGGCGCGTATCCAGCGTTCGCGCCTGGAGATCGCCGCCACCTGGCTGGCTCTTGGGCTGGACGTGAACAAGGCGACCTTCTATCGCCAGTCCGACATTCCC
The DNA here is from genome assembly GCF_005508865.1 of Pseudomonas sp. F(2018). GTDB lineage: Bacteria > Pseudomonadota > Gammaproteobacteria > Pseudomonadales > Pseudomonadaceae > Aquipseudomonas. The sequence continues at coordinate 67,736 of NZ_SCOM01000006.1, read as the reverse complement.
GAGATTCCCGAGCTGTGCTGGCTGCTCACCTGCGTCGCGGGCAAGGGCCTGCTCAACCGCGCCCACGCCTACAAGGCCTCGGTGGACAAGAACGTCGAGCAGGGTGAAGACCCGGATGCCGGTATCACCATGGGGCTGTTCAGCTACCCGGTGCTGATGGCGGCGGACATCCTGATGTTCAACGCGCACAAGGTGCCGGTCGGCCGCGACCAGATCCAGCACGTGGAGATGGCCCGTGATATCGGCCAGCGCTTCAACCACCTGTTCGGTCAGGGCAAGGAGCTGTTCACCCTGCCCGAGGCGGTGATCGAGGAGGAAGTGGCGACCCTGCCCGGCCTCGACGGTCGCAAGATGAGCAAGAGCTACGACAACACCATCCCGCTGTTTGGCACTGCCAAGCAGCTGAAGGAGGCGATCGCGCGCATCGTCACCGACTCCAGGCTGCCGGGCGAACCCAAGGATGCCGACGGCTCGCACCTGTTCACCCTGTACCAGGCCTTTGCCACCCCCGCCCAGCAGGCCGAGTTCCGCGCCGAGCTGGAAGGCGGCCTGGCCTGGGGCGAGGCGAAGAACCGCCTGTTCCAGCTGCTCGACGCCGAGCTGGGCGAGGCCCGCGAGCGCTACAACGCGCTGATCACCAAGCCGGCCGACCTGGAAGACATTCTCCTGGCGGGTGCCGCCAAGGCGCGCAAGATCGCCACCCCGTTCCTCGGCGAGCTGCGCGAGGCGGTGGGCCTGCGCTCGTTCCGCGAGCAGGTGCAGACCCTCGGTGGCGAGAAGAAGAAAGCGGCCAAGAGCGCGCGCTTCGTCAGTTTCCGTGACGAGGACGGTAGCTTCCGCTTCCGCCTGCTGGACGCCGCCGGCGAGCAGCTGCTGCTGTCAAAGTCCTTCGCCGACGGCAAGGCTGCCGGCCAGGCCAGCAGGCGCCTGCAGTCCGGCGAGGCGCTGGATGTGCGCGCCGAGGGCCAGGCCTTCTCCGTGTGGCTGGATGGCGAGTCGGTCGGCAATAGTCCGGCCTTTGCTGACGCCGCCGCCGTGGATGTCGCCATCGCCCGCCTGCGCGAGGCTCTCGCCCCGCAGGAGTGAGACACGGCGTGATTGCCAAGCAACGGGGCCGTCGCTAAAGTGACCGCCCCGTTTTTGTTACCGAAGTTCCCAGCATGACTCCTCTTGAGCGTTATCAGGCCGATCTGAAGCGGCCGGACTTCTTCCACGACGCCGCGCAGGAAAACGCCGTGCGCCACCTGCAGCGTCTGTACGACGATCTGGTGGCCGACTCCCAGGCTTCCTCCGGGCTGTTCGGCAAGCTGTTCGGCAAGAAACGCCAGGAGCCGGTCAAGGGCATCTACTTCTGGGGTGGCGTCGGCCGCGGCAAGACCTACCTGGTCGATACCTTCTTCGATGCGCTGCCGTTCGAGCAGAAGATGCGCACCCACTTCCACCGCTTCATGAAGCGTGTGCACGAGGAAATGCGCACCCTCAAGGGTGAGAAGAACCCGCTGACCATCATCGGCAAGCGCTTCGCCGACGAGGCGCGGGTGATCTGCTTCGACGAGTTCTTCGTCAGCGATATCACCGACGCCATGATCCTCGCCACCCTGCTGGAGGAGCTGTTCAAGAACGGCGTGAGCCTGGTGGCCACCTCCAACATCGTGCCGGACGGCCTGTACAAGGACGGCCTGCAGCGCGCGCGCTTCCTGCCGGCCATAGCCCTGGTCAAGCAGTACACCGAGGTGGTCAACGTCGACAGCGGCGTGGACTATCGCCTGCGTGCCCTTGAGCAGGCCGAGCTGTTCCACTGGCCGCTGGATGCCGAGGCCGAGATCAGCCTGGAGAAGAGCTTCAATAGCCTGCTGCCCGAGCACTGCAAGGTGGAAGAGAACAAGGCGCTGATGATCGAGAATCGTCCGATCATGGCGCGCAAGGAAGGCGACGACGTGGCCTGGTTCGAGTTCCGCGAGCTGTGCGACGGCCCGCGCAGCCAGAACGACTACATCGAGCTGGGCAAGATCTTCCACGCGGTGATCCTGGCCAACGTCGAGCAGATGGGCGTGGCCAAGGACGACATGGCGCGGCGCTTCATCAACCTGGTGGACGAGTTCTACGACCGCAACGTCAAGCTGATCATCTCCGCCGAGGTGGAGTTGAAGGACCTGTATACCGGCGGCCGCCTGAGCTTCGAGTTCCAGCGCACCCTCAGCCGCCTGCTGGAGATGCAGTCCCACGAGTTCCTGTCGCGGCCGCACAAGCCGTAACGGCGACACGCTTCAGCGAGAAGGGCTGCCCATGGGTGGCCCTTCTGCGTTTCTGCGGCCTGCGTAAGGCGGCCTGCGCTCAGGCGCTGTCCTTGTGCTGGAACTGCCGGCGGTACTGATTGGGTGACAGCTCGGCATGCTGGCGGAACAGGCGGGCGAAGAAGCTGGCGTCGTCGTAGCCCACTTCGTAGCTGATGGTCTTGATGCTCTTGCGAGTGGCGCTGAGCAGGCCCTTGGCCGTTTCGATGCGCAGGCGCTGCAGGTAGTGCAGGGGTTTGTCGCCGGTCGCCGCCTGGAAGCGCCGCATGAAGTTGCGAATGCTCATGCCGTGCTGGCGCGCCACGTCCTCGATGCGGAATTTCTCGGCGAAGTGCTCTTCCAGCCACTGCTGTACCTGCAGGATGGCCACGTCCTGGTGCAGCTTCTGTCCGCCGAAGCCGATGCGCCCCGGGCTGTAGCTGCGCTGGGTCTCGTAGAGGATGTCGCGCGATACGCCCTGGGCGATGCCGGCGCCGCAGTAGCGCTCGATCAGGTAGATGTAGAGGTCGCAGGCCGAGGTGACGCCGCCGGCGCAGTACAGGTTGTCGGCGTCCGACAGGTGCTTGTCCTGGTTCAGCAATACCTTGGGGAAGCGCTCGGCGAACTCGCGGAAGAAACGCCAGTAGGTGGTCGCCTCCTTGCCGTCGAGTAGGCCGGCCTGGGCCATCCAGAACACGCCGGTGGCCTCGCCGCAGATGGCGCTGCCGGCGGCGTGCCGTTCGCGCAGCCAGGGGAGGACCTCGGGGCAGCGCTGGCAGAGGGCGTCGAAGTCGCCCCAGAACGCCGGCAGGATCACCACCTCGGCCTCGCCCAGGCTGCCATCCACCGGGATCACCGCCTCGCTGAAGCTGGTCACGGCCTGGCCGTCCGGGCTGACCACGCGGATCTGGAACGCCGAGGTGGGGCCCAGGCCCTGCTGCTTGCCGTGGCGCAGTCCGGCCATGTGGAAGAAGTCCCGGGCCTGCATCAGGGTGGCCGCGAAGACGCCGTCGGTGGCGAGTATGGCGATGCGTGTGGGCGACATGTTTGTTGTTCTTGTTGGTGATTAAACGGTCATCAGGTGGCTGGATCGTCTTATTTTTTGTCGCATGTGTCCAGTGCCCCCGATAACGGTGCTGGCCTAGAGTGTGGGCACCCAACGATCACTCAGAAGCAGGTGTAACAATGATTCCAAGAACCCTGTTCAGCTCCGAGCACGAGCTGTTCCGCGAGTCCGTGCGCAAGTTCTTCGAGCAGGAGGCGGCGCCTTTCCACGCCCAGTGGGAAAAGGACGGTCACATCGACCGCGCCCTGTGGAACAAGGCCGGGGATGCCGGCATGCTCTGCTCGCACATTCCCGAGGAATACGGCGGCATGAGCGCCGACTTCCTCTACAGCGCCGTGGTGATCGAGGAGCAGTCGCGCCTCGGCCTGTCCGGCGTCGGCTTCTCGCTGCACTCGGACATCGTCGCGCCCTACATTCTTCACTACGGCAGCGAAGCGCAGAAGCAGCACTACCTGCCGAAGATGGTGACCGGCGAAGTGGTCACCGCCATCGCCATGACCGAGCCGGGCACCGGCTCCGACCTGCAGGGCGTGAAAACCACCGCCGTCCTGGATGGCGATCACTATGTGATCAACGGCTCCAAGACCTTCATCACCAATGGCTGGCTGGCCGACATGGTGATAGTCGTGGCCAAGACCGATCCCAAGGGCGGCGCCAAGGGCATCAGCCTGTTCCTGGTGGATGCCAACACCCCGGGCTTCTCCAAGGGCAAGCGCCTGGAGAAGGTCGGCATGAAGGCCCAGGACACCTCCGAGCTGTTCTTCCAGGACGTGCGCATTCCCAAGGACAACCTGCTCGGCAAGGAAGGCATGGGCTTCGTCTACCTGATGCAGGAGCTGCCCCAGGAGCGCCTGACCGTGGGCGTGGGCGCCATCGCCTCGGCCGAGGCGGCGATCAAGTGGACTCTGGACTACACCCGTGAGCGCAAGGCCTTCGGCAAGTCCGTGTCGGACTTCCAGAACACCCGCTTCAAGCTGGCCGAGATGACCACCGAGGCGCAGATCGGTCGGGTGTTCGTCGACCGCTGCCTGGAGCTGCACCTGCAGGGCAAGCTGGATGTGCCGACCGCGGCGATGCTCAAGTACTGGGGTACCGACCTGCAGTGCAAGGTGATCGACGAGTGCGTGCAGCTGCACGGCGGCTACGGCTACATGTGGGAATACCCGATCGCCCGCGCCTGGGCCGACTCGCGGGTGCAGCGCATCTATGCCGGCACCAACGAGATCATGAAAGAGATCATCTCCCGCTCGCTGTAAGCCTCTCCTGGTTCGCCTGCGGTCGTCGCGGGCGAACCAGCCTCTGCCCATGTCGGTCTACCGATCCATTGCGGGATTGGAGTTGCCGATGCATACATCACCCTTCGCCGATTGGGACGGGACCGCGCAACAGGCGCGCGTGCTACAGGGCACGTTGGCCGAGCGAGTGGTGCTGGAGGACGACTTCGTGCCGCCGCGGGTGATCGCCGGTGTGGATGTCGGCTTCGAGGAGCAGGGCAGCATCACTCTGGCGGCCGCCGTGCTGCTCAATGCCGATACCTTGCAGTTGATGGCTCATAGCGTGGCGCGCATTCCCACCAGCATGCCCTATGTGCCGGGCCTGCTGTCCTTCCGCGAGCTGCCGGCCTTGCTCCAGGCGTTGCGCGATCTGCCGCAGATACCGGATTTGATCTATTGCGATGGCCTGGGCATCGCCCATCCGCGCCGGCTCGGCATCGCCTCGCACTTGGGTGTGGTGACCGGGTTGCCGACCATTGGCGTGGCCAAGAGCATCCTGGTTGGTACCCATGCGGAGTTGCCGCAGGAGAAGGGCTCCCGCGTGCCGCTCAGGCATGCGGGTGAGCAGGTCGGCTGGATGCTGCGCAGCAAGGACAAGGTCAAGCCGCTGATCGTCTCGCCCGGGCACCGTGTGAGCATGGGCACTGCGGTGGAGCTGGTGCTGGCCTGCTGCCGTGGCTATCGCCTGCCCGAGCCGACCCGTCTGGCGGATCGGCTGGCTTCGCGCCGCGGCGAGATGCCGGCGCCCCAGGCGGGCACGCCGGATCTGTTCGGCTGAGCCTCAGGGCGCCGGGTTGGGCTGTTCGCGATGGATGGCCTCGATGCCCTCCAGAACTTCTGCCGAGAGCCGGAGATCGGTGCTGCCCAGGTTGCTCTCCAGCTGTTCCAGGCTGGTGGCGCCGATGATGTTACTGGTGACGAAGGGCTGGCGGGTGACGAAGGCCAGCGCCATCTGCGCCGGGTCCAGGCCGTGCTCTCGGGCCAGCTGCACGTACCGGTCGCAGGCGGCCAGTGACTGTGGGTTGGTGTAGCGCGAGAAGCGGCTGAACAGGGTGATCCGCGCATTGGCTGGCCGGGCGCCGTTGGCGTACTTGCCGGACAGCATGCCGAACGCCAGCGGCGAGTAAGCCAGCAGACCACATTGCTCGCGGATCGCCACTTCTGCCAGGCCCACCTCGAAGCTGCGGTTGAGCAGGTTGTAGGGGTTCTGGATCGACACCGCGCGGGCCAGGCCCAGGCTGTCTGCCAGCTGCAGGAACTTCATGGTGCCCCAGGGCGTTTCGTTGGACAGGCCGATATGGCGGATCTTGCCGGCCGCGATCTGCTCGCCGAGGGCTTCGAGGATCTCTTGCAGCGGGGTGAAGTCCTGCTCCTGATGGCGGTAGCCGAGCTGGCCGAAGAAGTTGGTGCTGCGCTCCGGCCAGTGCAGCTGGTACAGATCGATCCAGTCGGTCTGCAGGCGCTTCAGGCTCTCGTCGACGGCGGCGCTGATATGCGCGCGGTTGTGCTTGAGCTGGCCGCCGCGGATGTAATCGATGCCATTGCCGGGGGCGGCCACCTTGCTGGCCAGGATCCACTCGGCGCGGTTGCCGCGGGCCTTGAAGTAGTTGCCGATGATGCGCTCCGTGGCGCCGTAGGTATCGCCGCGCGGCGGCACCGGGTACATCTCGGCGGTGTCGAGGAAGTTTATCCCCGCGGCACGGGCGCGGTCGATCTGGGCGAAGCCTTCGGCCTCGCTGTTCTGCTCACCCCAGGTCATGCTGCCCAGGCACAGGGCGCTGACGCTCAGGTCGCTGCGGCCCAGTTGACGGTATTCCATGTGCATTTCCTTGATTCAAGCGGGAGCGCCAAGCATAAAGCAGGTTGCTATTTTCGCAGCAATCGGCATAATTCCGCGGCTTTCTCGGCGGGGATGCCTAGCCCGTACGAGAAGGAAGGTGGGGATGCCTAGCCCACCGAAACCCCGCCGTAGCGGACGCGCTGACCCGAGCCCCCGACAGCGTCTGTTTCCGGCTGTCTTTGACCTTGTCAAAGCAAGCACTATTCAGTAAGATCCGCCGTCTTATTTTCAGGGCGGCCCCTGAGGCTATAGCGAATGAAGACTTTTACTGCAAAACCGGAAACTGTTAAGCGCGACTGGTACGTCGTCGACGCTGCAGGTCAGACCCTGGGTCGTCTGGCCACCGAAATCGCGAGCCGTCTGCGCGGCAAGCACAAGCCGGAATACACCCCGCACGTTGATACCGGCGACTACATCGTCGTGATCAATGCCGAGCAGGTGCGTGTAACTGGCGCCAAGACCTCCGACAAGATGTACTACTCGCACTCCGGTTTTCCGGGTGGCATCAAGGAAATCAGCTTCGAGAAGCTGATCGCCAAGGCCCCCGAGCGCGTGATCGAGACCGCGGTCAAGGGCATGCTGCCGAAGAATCCGCTGGGTCGCGACATGTATCGCAAGCTGAAGGTGTACAAGGGTGCCGTTCACCCGCACACCGCTCAGCAGCCCCAAGAACTGAAGATTTAACGGAATAGTTCATTATGTCGGCGACTCAAAATTACGGCACTGGCCGTCGCAAGACCGCTACCGCACGCGTATTCCTGCGTCCGGGCACTGGCAAGATCTCCATCAACAACCGCAGCCTGGATAATTTCTTCGGCCGCGAGACCGCTCGCATGGTCGTGCGTCAGCCGCTTGAGCTGACCGAGACCACCGAGAAGTTCGACATCTACGTCACCGTTCTCGGTGGTGGTGTCAGCGGTCAAGCGGGTGCGATCCGTCACGGCATCACCCGTGCCCTGATGGACTACGACGAAGGCCTGCGTCCTGCCCTGCGCAAAGCTGGCTTCGTGACTCGCGATGCCCGTGAAGTAGAGCGTAAGAAAGTCGGTCTGCGTAAAGCGCGTAAGCGTCCGCAGTACTCGAAGCGTTAATTCGCTGCTACGTTCAAAGACGCCCAGCCTCTTCGGAGCTGGGCGTTTTTTATTGCTGCCGGTTTTTACTCTGCGACAACCTGTCGCATTGGTGGAAAGCCCGGTCTGCAAGGCCTGCGACCAATTTGTATCCGGTAATTACCTTGTCAGAAAAGGGGCTTTTCTTTACCATTCGGCAAATTTTGTGCGGCCCGATTTATTACTTAGTAGAGGCCTGACCACAGGCCACAAAGCTGATGGGAGACGACTGAATGAGCAATGACGGCGTGAATGCAGGCCGGCGTCGCTTCCTGGTGGCGGCCACTTCGGTGGTAGGTGCTGCCGGAGCGGTGGGTGCTGCGACTCCGTTTGTGGGGTCATGGTTCCCCAGTGCCAAGGCCAAAGCGGCCGGTGCACCGGTGAAAGTGAATATCGCCAAGGTCGAACCCGGCCAGCAGATGATCGCCGAATGGCGCGGTCAGCCGGTATTCATCGTGCGTCGTACCGAGGAGATCCTGGCCAACCTGACCAAGATCGACGGCAACGTTGCCGACCCGGAATCCGCCGCCTCCGTGCAGCCGGAATACGTCGACAAGAAGACTCGCGCGATCAAGCCGGAAATCCTGGTGCTGGTCGGTCTGTGCACCCACCTGGGCTGCTCGCCGTCCTTCCGCCCGGAAGTGGCCCCGGCCGACCTCGGCCCGGAGTGGGTCGGCGGTTACTTCTGCCCCTGCCACGGTTCGCGCTACGACCTCGCCGGTCGCGTCTACAAGGCCCAGCCCGCGCCGCTGAACCTACCGGTTCCGCCGCATTCCTACGAGTCCGATGAAGTCATCGTCATCGGCGTGGACCAGGAGAAAGCATGATGGAAAAATTCATGGCCTGGGTCGATGCGCGCTTCCCCGCGACCAAGATGTGGGAAGACCATCTGAGCAAGTATTACGCTCCGAAGAACTTCAACTTCTTCTATTTCTTTGGCTCGCTGGCACTGCTGGTGCTGGTCAACCAGATCCTCACCGGCATCTGGCTGACCATGAGCTTCACCCCGTCCGCCGAGGAAGCCTTCGCTTCCGTCGAGTACATCATGCGCGACGTGGAGTTCGGCTGGATCATCCGCTACCTGCACTCCACCGGTGCCTCCGCGTTCTTCGTGGTGGTCTACCTGCACATGTTCCGCGGTCTGCTCTACGGCTCCTACCAGAAGCCGCGCGAGCTGGTGTGGATCTTCGGCATGCTGATCTACCTGTGCCTGATGGCCGAGGCCTTCATGGGCTATCTGCTGCCGTGGGGCCAGATGTCCTACTGGGGCGCCCAGGTGATCATCTCGCTGTTCGGTGCCATCCCGGTGATCGGCGATGACCTGACCCAGTGGATCCGTGGTGACTACCTGATCTCCGGCATCACGCTGAACCGCTTCTTCGCCCTGCACGTGATCGCTCTGCCGATCGTCCTGCTCGGCCTGGTCGTGCTGCACATCCTGGCGCTGCACGAAGTCGGCTCGAACAACCCGGACGGCGTCGACATCAAGAAGAACAAGGACGAGAACGGCGTGCCGATCGACGGCATCGCGTTCCATCCCTACTACACCGTGAAAGACATCGTCGGCGTGGTGGTCTTCCTGTTCGTCTTCTGCGCCATCGTGTTCTTCTTCCCGGAGATGGGTGGTTACTTCCTCGAGAAGCCGAACTTCGAACAGGCCAACCCGTTCAAGACCCCCGAGCACATCGCTCCGGTGTGGTACTTCACCCCCTTCTACGCCATCCTGCGCGCCGTGCCGGACAAGCTGCTGGGCGTGATCGCCATGGGCGCCGCCATTGCCGTGCTGTTCGTCCTGCCGTGGCTCGACCGTAGCCCGGTCAAGTCGATGCGCTACAAGGGCTGGCTGAGCAAGGTCTGGCTGCTGGTGTTCTGCGTGTCCTTCGTGATCCTCGGCGTGCTGGGCGTACTGGCACCGACTCCGGGCCGTACCCTGCTGTCGCAGATCTGCACCGCGCTGTATTTCGCCTACTTCATCCTGATGCCGTTCTACACCCGGATGGAGAAGACTAAACCGGTTCCGGAAAGGGTGACTGGCTGATGAAAAAGCTATTTGCTGCATTTGTTATCGCTGCACTGCCGGCCTTCTCCTTTGCCGCTGGCGGCCATGGCGTCGAGCTGGATAAGGTCGACCTCGACCTGACCGACAAGGCTGCTCTGCAAGATGGCGCGCGTACCTTCGCCAACTACTGCATGGGCTGCCACAGCGCCAAGTTCCAGCGCTACGAGCGCGTTGCCGATGACATCGGCATCCCGCACGAACTGATGCTGGAGAACCTGGTGTTCACCGGTGCCAAGATCGGCGATCACATGAAGATCGGCATGAAGCCGGAAGATGCCAAGGCCTGGTTCGGCGCTGCGCCGCCCGACCTGACCCTGGTAGCCCGCGTACGCGGCGCCGACTGGCTGTACACCTACCTGCGCACCTTCTACGAGGATCCGACTCGTCCGCTGGGTGCCAACAACAAGGTGTTCCCGAACGTCGGCATGCCCAACGTGCTGGTCGGCCTGCAGGGTCGCCAGGTCGTCGGCTGCAAGCAGGTTCAGGTGGTCGAGGAAGGCAAGAAGCAGTACGACCCGCTGACCGGCGCGCCGATCACCCACGAGGCCTGCGACCAGCTGACCATCGTGCCGAAGACCGGCACGCTGACCGAGGCTGAGTTCGACGAGAAGGTGCACAACCTGGTGACCTTCCTCGCCTACTCGGCCAACCCGGTCAAGCTGGAAAGCCAGCGCATCGGTACCTATGTCCTGCTGTACCTGGCCTTCTTCTTCGTGTTTGCCTATCTGCTGAAGCGCGAATACTGGAAGGACGTGCACTGATACACTGCGTCACCGTTGTAAACGCACGCGCCCCTCAAGGGCGCGTGCGTTTTTCTGTTTCTGCCATTTCGAAAAGTGAGGGGCGCCATGGCCGCGACCAATAAGCTGGCCTGTTATTCCGACCCTGCCGACCACTATTCCCATCGCGTGCGGCTGGTGCTGGCCGAGAAGGGCGTCAGCGCCGAGATCATCGATGTCCAGGCCGGGCGCTGTCCGCCCAAGCTGGCCGAGGCCAATCCCTATGGCGGTGTACCGACCCTGGTCGATCGTGACCTGGCCCTGTACGAATCCACCGTGGTGATGGAGTATCTCGACGAGCGCTACCCGCATCCGCCGCTGCTGCCGGTGTATCCGGTGGACCGGGCCAAGAGCCGCCTGCTGATGCATCGTATCCAGCGCGACTGGTGCAAGCTGGTCGACCAGATTCTCGACTCGCGCACCAAGGAGGCGGATCGTGCCGTGGCGCGCAAGGAGCTGCGCGAGAGCCTGACCGGCGTCTCGCCGCTGTTCGCCGACAAGCCGTTCTTCCTCAGTGACGAGCTGAGCCTGGTGGACTGCTGCCTGCTGCCGATCCTCTGGCGTCTGCCGAGGCTGGGTATCGAGCTGCCGCGCCCGGCCAAGCCGCTGCTGGACTACATGGAGCGGGTGTTCGCCAGCGAGGCCTTCCAGGCCAGTCTATCCACCGTCGAGCGCGACATGCGCTGAGCCGAGGAGGCCGAGATGAACTCCAGTCGCCCCTACCTGGTACGTGCCCTGTACGAGTGGATCGTCGACAACGACTGCACGCCGCACCTGCTGGTGAATGCCGAGTTCCCCGGCGTGCGCGTGCCGGCCGGCTACGCCAACGACGGGCAGATCGTCCTCAACGTGTCGCCCAGCGCTGTGCGCAACCTGCACATGGATAACGAGGCGGTCAGCTTCGAGGGGCGTTTCGGTGGCGTGGCGCATTCGCTGTTCGTGCCGTCCGGCGCCATGCTGGCGATCTATGCGCGGGAGAACGGCCAGGGCATGGTCTTCGAGCTGGAGCCGCCGGTCGACGATGACGAGGAAGGACCGGAGCCCGATGATGACGGACCGTCCGGCGGCGAGCCGCCACGACCCAGCGGGCGGCCCAGCCTGAAGGTGGTCAAGTAGCAATAAAAAAGGCGATCCGAGGATCGCCTTTTTCATGTCCGCCGCAGGGGTGCCCCCGCGTCGGCTCAGTTGGTGTACTGGTACAGGGTGACGATCTTCTGCACGCCGGACACGCCCGACACCACGTTGGTGGCGGCGGCGCCTTCGGCGCGGGTCACCAGGCCGAGCAGGTAGACGATGCCGTTCTCGGTCACCACCTTGACCTTGGCGCTCGGCACCTTGCTGTCAGCCAGCATCATCGTCTTGATCTTGCTGGTGATCAGCGCATCGTTACTGCGAGCCAGGGCGCTGGTGGGCTGCAGTACCTGGATTTCGTTATGCAGCTTCTTCACGCCCTGCACGCCGTTGGCGATCTGCCCGGCCTTCTGCTTCAGGTCGTCACGCGGAGTCTGGCCGGCCAGCAGGATCACGCCGTTGTAGCTGGTGACCACGATGTGCGAAGTCGGGCCGGTCAGGTCCGGGTGCGAGCGCGACACGGCACTGGCCACGTTCGGCTCGAGGAACTGGTCGTCGATCTTGTTGCCGATGCTGCGGTTGCTGCAGCCGCCGAGGGCCAGGCCCAGGGCGAGGGTGGCGAGGATCAGGGCATTGCGGGTCATTCTTCACTCCCGAACAGTTGACGATCAATCAGGTCGCACAGGCAATGGATGGCGAGCAGGTGCACTTCCTGGATGCGCGCGGTGACCTTGGAGGGCACGCGGATTTCGACGTCCTCCGGCAGTAGCAGCGAGGCCATGCCGCCACCGTCGCGGCCGGTCAGGGCGACCACTACCATTTCGCGGTCATGGGCGGCCTGGATGGCCTGGATCACGTTGGCCGAGTTGCCGCTGGTGGAGATCGCCAGCAGCACGTCGCCGGGCTGGCCGAGGGCGCGGATCTGCTTGGAGAACACCTCGTTGTAGCTGTAGTCGTTGGCAATCGAGGTGATGGTCGAGCTGTCGGTGGTCAGGGCGATGGCCGGCAGGCTGGGGCGCTCGCGCTCGAAGCGGTTGAGCAGCTCGGAGGAGAAGTGCTGGGCATCGCCGGCCGAGCCGCCGTTGCCGCAGGTGAGGATCTTGCCCTCGTTGAGCAGCGAATGAACCATGACCTGGCTGCCGTGCTCGATGAAGGGTACCAGCACTTCCATGGCCTGCTGTTTGGTATCGATGCTGGCCTGGAACATCTGGCGAATGCGGTTTTGCATATCCATGGAATGGAACCTTAGGTGTGCTGGCTGAGACAGCCGGAAATGACGAAAGTCGCCGTGGCGCGTGATGAGCGGGGTTGTACCCGAAGACGGCGCCGCGGGTCGACTTGAAATTCTTGATCGGGCCTATTCACGTTTCGAAAGCGTTGCGTAGCCAGTTCAGTCCGGAATCGCCTGGCCCTATTGCCACCACGTCGAAGCGGCAGGGCTGCTTGCCCCAGCGATTCTCGCGCTGCAGGAACAGCTCGGCGGCGAGAATCAGGCGCTGGCGCTTGCGGGCGTCGACGCTTTCCAGCGCGCCACCCCAGGCGGCGTGCTTACGGTAGCGAACCTCGACGAATACTACTGTATCGCCGTCGAGCATGACCAGATCGAGCTCGCCGCCGCGGCAGCTCCAGTTCTGCGCCAGCAGGCGCAGGCCCTGTTGCTGCAGGTGGTCGCGCGCCAGGCTCTCGGCGGCGCGACCGCTGTCCTGGCGCGAATTAATTGAGGCTATCCGGCAGGCGCTGGACCTGGCCGTTGCGGAACTCGGCCCAGGGCAGCTGGCGCTCGACGCGCTGGGCCTGGTTCAGGCTCAGGTTGCCGGAAAGGCCTTCGACCTGGCTGTCCGGCAGGGCCTTGAGCTGGCTCAGGCGCGGGGCCAGGCGGAACGCATCGACGCCCATGGCGTACAGGCGGCCCAGGCTGCCGGCGGCCTGCGGCCATTGCTGGTCGACCTGCTGACGCAGGGCGTCGTTGCTGTCCAGCAGCCAGGGCGTCTCGCAGAAGCGGATGCCTTCCAGGTCCTGGTACTGCGCCGGGTTCTGCCCGCCGGTGTAGAGGTGCGAGGTGGCGTATACCGGCAGGTCGCCGGCGTACTGGAAGGCCAGGGTCGGCTTGATCTGCTGGGCCTGCTGCGGGGTGGCGGCGAGGAAGATGAAGTCGATGTCCTGGCGGCGTGCCGGCAGGGCGGCCAACTGGGTGCCCAGGGTGCTCTGCAGGCGCTTGGCGCGCGCCTCGCTCTGGCGCAGCTGGAGCAGATCGGCGATCTGCTGGGCCAGTTCCACCGGCTGGTCGACATGCTCGGCGGCGATCAGATTGCCGCCGGCGGCCTGCCAGCTCTGCTGGAAGGCGGCCAGTACGCGGTTGCCCCACTCACCCCGCGGCACCAGGGCCACGGCGCTGCGCATGCCATCGGCCCAGGCGCGGCGGGCCACTTCGCGCGCCTCGTCTTCGGCGGCCAGGCCGAACTGGAACAGCTGGGCAGGTGCCTCGCGACCGGCGTCGCTGTAGTTCAGGGCCAGGGTGGTCAGCGGCAGCTGCGGGCGTTCGCTGAGTTGCTTGACCAGCGGCTTCTCAAGCGGGCCGACCACCAGTTGCGCGCCGTCGGCCTGGGCCTGGCGGTAGAAGTCGTCCAGCGAGGACAGGCGCGAGCTGTCGTACAGCAGGATTTCCGGCGGATTCTGTCCGGCCTGCTGGGCCTGGTAGTGGGCGGCGAGGAAGCCGTCGCGCAGGGCGCGGGCCACCGAGGCCAGTTGGCCATCTTGCGGCAGCAGCAGGGCGATCTTTTGCAGGGGCTGGCCGGCCAGTTCCTTCAGCTTGCCCAGGGCCTGCGGCAGTTGCTCGGCGGCCGGGTGCTGCGGGTGCTGATTCTTCCAGCCATCAATGGCGGCCAGTTGCTGGTCCGGGGTGCCGGCACTCTTGGTGGCCAGGGCCAGGCTCAGCCAGCCGTCCAGGTCGCTGTCGCCGGAGCTGATCAGCTGGCTCTGCGGCAGGCTGGAGACCAGGCTCCAGATCGCCTCATGGTTGGCGTTGGCGGCTTCGCCGGACAGCAGCGGTGCAATGAACACGCGCTCGCGGGCGGCGGCCAGGGTCTGGCCGTCGGCCTCGAGGGAGCGGGCCTGGACCAGCTGGGTGCGGATCTGCTGCTCCACCGGCAGCTCGCCCAGGCGCTCCAGGCTCGGGTGCTGCAAGGTCTTGAGGGCGCTCTTCGGCTTGTTGCGGGCCATGGCCAGCTCGGCATCGAGGGTGGCGGCGAACACCTGCTGAGCCGGTTTCAGGCCGTCCAGCGAGATTTCGTCGAGGATGCGCGTGGCGCGGCCGATGTCTTGCTGGCGGTAGGCCTGGTCGGCGGCCGAAAGGCGCAGCAGGGCGGCTTGCTCCGGCTCGCTGGTGCTGGCTTGCTGCAGCAACTGGTCGATGCTGGCCTGAGGGGTGCGCGGCAGCTCGCCCAGGCTGGACGAGGGCGAACCGGCACAGGCGGCCAGGAGGCCGGCAAGGCAGAGGGCGGAGAGCGGGCGCAGGCAGGCGATCATCTAATACGTTCCTGGTATTGATCAGAAAGAAGGCGGGATTGTACCCAAGCCCCGCCGCAGGCGCGATGTCGGTGCCTGGAAACGGGCTACAATGCGCGCTTTCCGCAATCGAGGTGCGCCCGTGAGTGCTTCCGCTGTTCCCGCCGCCGTCGGCACGCTGTATGTGGTCGCCACGCCGATCGGTAATCTGGACGATATCAGCGCGCGGGCGCTGCGCATCCTCGGTCAGGTGGCGCTGATCGCCGCCGAGGACACCCGGCATTCGGTACGCCTGCTGCAGCACTTCGGCATCGCCACGCCGCTGGCGGCTTGTCACGAACACAACGAGCGCGACCAGGGCGGGCGTTTCCTTGCCCGCCTGCAGGCCGGTGAGGACGTGGCGCTGATCTCCGACGCGGGCACGCCACTGATCTCCGACCCCGGCTTTCATCTGGTGCGCGCCGCGCGTGCGGCCGGCATTCGCGTGGTGCCGGTGCCGGGCGCCTGCGCGCTGATCGCCGCGTTGTCGGCGGCGGGGCTGCCGTCCGATCGTTTCAGTTTCGAGGGTTTCCTGCCGGCCAAGACGGTCGGGCGCCGTGGGCGACTTGAGCAGGTCAGGGAAGATGCGCGCACCCTCATCTATTACGAGGCGCCGCATCGCCTGCTTGAATCCCTCGCCGATATGCGTGACATCTTCGGTGCGGACCGACTGGCCGTGCTGGGGCGCGAGCTGACCAAGACCTTCGAGACCCTCAAGGGGCTGCCGCTGGGCGAGCTGCACGACTGGGTGGCGGCCGACAGCAACCAGCAGCGCGGCGAGTGCGTGATCCTGGTCGCTGGCTGGCAGGCGCCGGAGGGTGACGAGGCGGTGAGTGGCGAGGCCCTACGTGTGCTCGATCTGTTGCTGGCCGAACTGCCGCTCAAGCGCGCGGCGGCGCTGGCGGCGGAGATCACCGGGGTGCGCAAGAACCTGCTGTACCAGGTCGCCCTCGATCGGCAGAAAGACGCTTGAGCTTGTCCTGAGTCGCCTGGATCGCTACCCTTGGCGGCGGAGAGTCGATCGGACAGTCGCCGCCTTCCTTATGGGAGGGGGAGGAAAGTCCGGGCTCCATAGGGCGGAGTGCCAGGTAACGCCTGGGAGGCGCGAGCCTACGGAAAGTGCCACAGAAAATAACCGCCTAAGCGTTTCGGCGCCGGTAAGGGTGAAAAGGTGCGGTAAGAGCGCACCGCACGGCTGGTAACAGTCCGTGGCTAGGCAAACCCCACTCGGAGCAAGACCAAATAGGGTTCCATCGGCGTGGCCCGCGCTGGAACCGGGTAGGTTGCTAGAGGCGTGCAGTGATGTACGTCGTAGAGGAATGACTGTCCTCGACAGAACCCGGCTTACAGATCGACTCTCCTCCTTTCTTCTATCCGCTTCGTCTTCCAATACCGAAAAATTCTTACTCTTAAGAAATTACTTTAAGTTCGAAGATTAGCTTCATGAACTTGAAGAAATTCGCCCCCAAAAAACCTCTGTTTTGCTGCTGAAAAAGCCCCGCTTAGTTCGCTAAATCACCGTCCCATAAGGATTTTTCCTAGTTTTCGCGCCTTGACGCTAGGGGGCGCGCATTCCTATAGTGTGCCGAAGTGGCACAAAGTGGAAAAAAGTGGGTCATAAGGGCATGGAAAGCTAATAACAGTGGGGAAGCGCAGCCTTGTTTCGTGGAGCTAACGCCATCAGTCTCGACGCCAAAGGGCGACTCGCGATGCCGAGCCGGTATCGCGACGAGCTCGTTTCGCGTTGTGCTGGCCAGCTCATCGTCACCATCGATGCTGTAGACCCCTGCCTGTGCGTTTATCCCCTGCCGGAGTGGGAGCTGATCGAAGCCAAGCTCCGCGACCTGCCTTCCCTGCGTGAAGAAACCCGCCGCCTGCAGCGCCTGCTGATCGGCAACGCCGTGGATATCGAGCTGGACGGCAGTGGCCGCTTCCTCGTGCCGCCGCGTCTGCGCGCGCACGCGGGTCTGGACAAGCACGCGATGCTGGTTGGCCAACTGAACAAATTCCAACTGTGGAACGAGGATGCCTGGAACGCGCTTGCCGACGCCGACCTGGCCGCCATCAAACAACCCGGCGCTCTGCCGGACGACCTGCGCGACCTGATCCTGTGACCATGACCAGCAGCTTCCGCCACATCACCGTGCTGCTCGACGAGGCCGTCGAGGCTCTCGCCGTGCGCGCGGATGGCTGCTACCTGGACGGCACTTTCGGGAGGGGCGGGCACAGCCGGCTGATCCTCGAAAGGCTCGGGCCAGAGGGCCGGTTGCTCGGGTTCGACAAGGACCCACTGGCAATCGCAAGCGGAAATGCACTGGCGGCCGAAGACGGCCGCTTCGTCGTTGTACAGCGCAGCTTCGCCGACCTCGGCGAAGAGGCGGCCGCGCACGGCCTGGTCGGCAAGGTCGACGGCCTGCTGCTCGACCTCGGCGTGTCCTCGCCGCAGCTGGACGATGCCGAGCGCGGCTTCAGCTTCCTCAACGACGGTCCGCTGGACATGCGCATGAACCCGGATGCCGGCGTCAGCGCCGCCCAGTTCATTGCCAGCGCCAGCGCCGACGAGATCGCCCGGGTGTTCAAGGAATACGGCGAGGAGCGTTTCGCCAAGCGCATGGCCCGCGCCGTGGTCGAGCGCCGCGAACAGAAGCCGTTCGAGCGCACCGCCGACCTGGCTGCCGTGCTGACCGAGGCCAATCCGGCCTGGGAAAAGGGCAAGAATCCGGCGACCCGCGCTTTCCAGGGCCTGCGCATTCACGTCAACAACGAGCTGGGCGATCTCGAGCGTGGTCTCGATGCCGCGCTGGAGACCCTGGCCGTGGGTGGGCGTCTGGTGGTGATCAGCTTCCACTCGCTGGAAGACCGCATCGTCAAACAGTTCATGAAGCGCCAGGCTAAGGGCGAAGCGGACAACCTGCCGCGCGACCTGCCGATCATTCCCAAGGCCTTCGAGCCGCGCCTCAAACTGCTGGGCAAGCCGATCTACGCCGGCGAAGCCGAGCTCAAGGCCAACCCGCGCTCGCGCAGCGCGGTGATGCGCGTGGCGGAGAAGCTGCGTTGAGCCGCCTGTACGCCAAACCCCTGCCGCCCGGCAGCCTGCTGCTGGCCCTGCTGTTCGGCGCCGTGCTGCTGTCGGCTATCGCCGTGTCCTACAGCGCGCACTGGAATCGCCAGCTGCTCAATGCCCTCTATACCGAGCTCAGCGTGCGCGACAAGGTGCAGGCCGAGTGGGGCCGCCTGATCCTGGAGCAGAGTACCTGGACCGCGCACAGCCGCATCGAGACCCTGGCCGCCGGCCAGCTGAAGATGCGCATTCCCGAGCCCGCCGAAGTGCAGATGGTGGCGCCATGATCGGCCTCGAAGGCGCTCTCTATCCCTGGCGCTTCCGCCTGGTGCTGGCCCTGCTGGCGCTGATGGTCGGCGCCATCGTCTGGCGCATCGTCGACCTGCACGTGATCGATCACGACTTCCTGCAGGCCCACGGCGACGCTCGCAGCGTGCGGCATATCCCGATTCCGGCGCACCGCGGCCTGATCACCGACCGCAATGGAGAGCCGCTGGCCGTGAGTACTCCGGTGACCACCCTGTGGGCCAACGGCAAGGAGCTGGCCAAGGCGCCACAGCGCTGGAGCGACCTGGCCGCCGCCCTGGGTCAGGAGCCGAAGGCCTTCGCCCAGCGTCTGGAGCAGGCCAAGGAACGCGAGTTCATGTACTTGGTGCGCGGCCTGACCCCCGAGCAGGGCCAGCGCATCCTCGATCTCAAGGTGCCGGGCGTGTACGGCCTGGAAGAGTTCCGCCGCTTCTACCCGGCCGGCGAAGTGACCGCCCATGTGGTCGGCTTCACCGACGTCGATGACCGTGGTCGCGAGGGTGTGGAGCTGGCCTTCGAGGACTGGCTGGCCGGCGTGCCGGGCAAGCGCCAGGTGCTCAAGGACCGTCGTGGTCGCCTGATCAAGGACGTGCAGGTGGCGCAGAACGCCAAGGCCGGCAAGGCCCTGGCGCTGTCCATCGACCTGCGTCTGCAGTACCTGGCCCACCGCGAGCTGCGCAATGCGCTGGTCGAGCAGGGCGCCAAGGCCGGCAGCCTGGTGATGATCGACGTGAAGACCGGCGAAGTGCTGGCCATGGTCAATCAGCCGTCCTACAACCCGAACAACCGTCGCAACCTGCAGCCGGCCGCCATGCGCAACCGCGCCATGATCGACGTGTTCGAGCCGGGTTCGACCGTCAAGCCGATTTCCATGGCCGCCGCCCTACAGACCGGGCGCTGGAAGCCGGAAAACAAGGTCGAGGTCTACCCCGGCTCGCTGCAGATCGGTCGCTACACCATCAAGGACGTGTCCAAGACCCAGGGCCCGGTGCTCGACCTGACCGGCATCCTGATCAACTCGTCCAACGTCGGCATGAGCAAGGTCGCCTTCGATATCGGCGGCGAGACCATTCACGACATGATGAGCAAGGTGGGCTTCGGCCAGGACACCGGCCTGGGCTTCCCCGGCGAGCGTGTCGGCGAGCTGCCCAGCCATCGTGAGTGGCGCAAGGCCGAGACCGCGACGCTGTCCTACGGCTACGGAGTGTCGGTGACCGCCATCCAGATGGCCCATGCCTATGCCACCCTGGCCAACAACGGTCAGGTGCTGCCGTTGTCGATGACCCGTGTGGACCACAAGCCGATCGGTGCCCAGGTGGTGCCGGAAGATGTGGCCAAGACCCTGCAAGGCATGCTGCAGCAGGTGATCGAGGCGCCGCGCGGCGTGTTCCGCGCCCAGGTGCCGGGCTACCACGTGTCCGGCAAGAGCGGCACCGCGCGTAAGGCCAGCGTCGGCACCAAGGGTTATACCGCCAACGCCTACCGCTCGATGTTCGCCGGCTTCGCGCCCAGCTCCAATCCGCGCATCGCCATGATGGTGGTGATCGATGAGCCGAGCAAAGCCGGCTACTTCGGCGGCCTGGTCTCAGCGCCGGTGTTCAGCAAGGTGATGGCCGGCTCCCTGCGCCTGATGAACATCACTCCAGACAACCTGCCGCCGCCAGTCGATCCGGCTGCGGCGCCGCAGCCGCAGACTGCCGACGCGGCCGCCAACCCGGGAGGGCGAATCTGATGCCCATGCCCCTCAATCAACTGCTGCCGCAGGCAAGCGGCGCCACCCTGATCCGTGAACTGACCCTGGATAGCCGCAAGGTGCGCCCAGGCGACCTGTTCCTCGCCGTGCCCGGCCTGGCCCAGGACGGTCGCGCCCATATCGCTGATGCCATCGCCCGCGGCGCCACCGCTGTGGCCTATGAGGCCGAAGGCGCTTCCCCCATGAGCGCGAGCAGCGCCGAGCTGGTGCCGATCAAGGGCCTGGCCGGCCAGCTGTCGGCCATCGCCGGACGCTTCTATGGCGAGCCGAGCCGTGGCGTGCGCCTGGTCGGTGTCACCGGTACCAACGGCAAGACCAGCGTCAGCCAGCTGCTGGCTCAGGCCCTCGATCTGCTGGGCGAGCGCTGCGGCATCGTCGGCACCCTCGGCACCGGCTTCTTCGATGCGCTGCAGAGCGGTCGCCACACCACGCCGGACCCGATTGCCGTGCAGGCCACCCTGGCCGACCTCAAGCAGGCCGGCGCTCGCGCCGTGGCCATGGAGGTGTCGTCCCACGGCCTGGATCAGGGCCGCGTGGCCGCCCTGGACTTCGACGTGGCGGTGTACACCAACCTGTCCCGCGATCATCTGGATTACCACGGCTCGATGGAGGCCTACGGCGCAGCCAAGGCCAAGTTGTTCGCCTGGCCGGAACTGAAGTGCCGGGTGATCAACCTGGACGACGAGTTCGGCCGCCAGCTGGCGAGCGAGGAGCATGAATCGCGTCTGATCGGCTACAGCCTGAGCGATGCCTCCGCCTACCTGTTCTGCCGCGAAGCCCGCTTCGACGATCACGGCGTGCAGGCGAGCCTGATTACCCCACAGGGCGAAGGCCATCTGCGCAGCCCGCTGCTCGGTCGCTTCAACCTGAGCAATCTGCTGGCCGTAGTCGGCGCGTTGCTCGGCCTGAACTATGGCCTGGACGAAATCCTCCATGTGCTGCCGCAGCTGCAGGGCCCGGTCGGGCGTATGCAGCGCTTCGGTGGTCAGCAGCTGCCGCTGGTGGTGGTCGACTACGCCCACACCCCGGATGCCCTGGAAAAAGTGCTGGAGGCCCTGCGTCCCCACGTGAGTGGCCGCCTGCTGTGCCTGTTCGGCTGTGGCGGCGACCGCGATCGCGGCAAGCGCCCGCTGATGGCCGCCGTGGCCGAGCGCCTGGCTGATGCGGTGCTGGTGACCGACGACAACCCGCGCAGCGAAGACCCGGCGCAGATCCTCGCCGACATTCGCGCCGGCTTCGCAAAACCCGAGGCCGTCGAGTTCGTCCATGGTCGTGGCGATGCCATCGCTCGTCTGATCGCCGCCGCGCAGGTCGGCGATGTGGTGGTGCTGGCCGGCAAGGGCCACGAGGATTATCAGGAGATCGCCGGCATGCGCCATGCCTTCTCCGACCTGGATGAAACCACCAAGGCCCTGCAGGCCTGGGAGGCTGCCCATGCTTAAGCCGCTGCTGCTGAGCGAAGTGGCCCCGGCGCTGGATGGCTACGTGGCGGGCGCCGACCTGGCGTTCTCCGCCGTCTCCACCGACAGCCGCAAGATCGAGGCCGGCCAGCTGTTCATCGCCCTGGTCGGGCCGAATTTCGACGGCCACAACTACCTGGCCGAGGTCGCTGCCAAGGGCGCCGTCGCCGCCCTGGTGCAGCGCGAAGTGGCCGATGCGCCGCTGCCGCAGCTGGTGGTCAATGACACCCGCATCGCTTTGGGCCAGCTCGGCGCGCTGAATCGCGCCGCCTTCGCCAAGCCGCTGGCCGCCGTCACCGGCTCGAGCGGCAAGACCACGGTCAAGGAGATGCTCGCCAGCATTCTGCGCGCCGGCCTGAACGGCCCGGTGCTGGCCACCCGTGGCAACCTGAACAACGACCTCGGCGCGCCGCTGACCCTGCTGGAGTTGGCTCCCGAGCACGTCGGCGCGGTGATCGAGCTGGGCGCCAACCATGTCGGCGAGATCGCCTACACCGTCGGCCTGACCAAGCCGCAAGTAGCCATTATCACCAACGCCGGGCTGGCCCATGTCGGCGAGTTCGGCGGGCCGGAGAAGATAGTCGAAGCCAAGGGCGAGATTCTCGAAGGCCTGGCTGCCGACGGTGTGGCCGTGCTCAACCGTGACGACAAAGCCTTCGCCACCTGGCAGACCCGCGCCAAGGGTCGCCAGGTGCTGAGCTTCGCCCTGCGCGACCAGGCGGCCGATGTGCACGCCACCGAACTGTGGCGCGACGCCCGCGGCTGCGCCGGCTTCGCCCTGGCCGGTATTGCCGGTGCGGCGCGTATCCAGCTCAATCTGCTGGGTGAACACAGCGTGGCCAACGCCCTGGCTGCCGCTGCCGCCGCGCATGCCCTCGGCGTGCCGCTGGTCGGGATCAAGCAGGGCCTGGAAGCGCTGCAACCGGTCAAGGGCCGCGCCGTGGCTGACCTGGCGCCGAATGGCGTGCGGGTGATCGACGACAGCTACAACGCCAACCCGCTGTCCATGTGTGCGGCAGTGGATATACTCGCCGCCTTCTCCGGCCGCACCGTCCTGGTGCTGGGAGATATGGGCGAGTTGGGCGAATGGGCCGAGCGGGGCCATCGCGACGTCGGCGCCCATGCCGCCGGCAAGGTCGATGCGCTCTATGCCGTGGGTCCGCTGATGGCGCATGCCGTCGCAGCCTTCGGTGCCAATGGCCGCCATTTCGCCGATCAAGCCAGCCTGATCGAAGCGCTTCGCGTCGAGTCGGGTGACACCACCATTCTAATTAAAGGCTCGCGCAGCGCGGCGATGGAACGAATCGTCGACGCGTTGCTGCAACGGGCATCGGGGGAGGCTCACTAATCATGCTGCTGCTGCTGGCCGAGTACCTGCAACAGTTCTACACCGGCTTCGGGGTGGTCCAGTACCTGACCCTGCGCGGGATTCTCGGCGTGCTCACCGCGCTGGCCATGTCGCTGTGGCTGGGCCCGTGGATGATCCGCACCCTGCAGATCCGCCAGATCGGCCAGGCCGTGCGCAACGACGGTCCGCAGTCGCACCTGTCGAAGAAGGGCACGCCGACCATGGGCGGCGCGCTGATCCTCACCGCCATTGCCGTCAGCACCCTGCTCTGGGCCGACCTGACCAACCGCTACGTGTGGACCGTGCTGGCCGTGACCCTGCTGTTCGGCGCCATCGGCTGGGTCGACGACTACCGCAAGGTGATCGAGAAGAACTCGCGCGGCCTGCCGAGCCGCTGGAAATATTTCTGGCAGTCGGTGTTCGGCCTGGCCGCCGCCGTCTTCCTCTATATGACCGCGCAGAGCCCGGTGGAAACCACCCTGATCGTGCCGGTGCTCAAGGACGTGGCGATCCCCCTGGGCGTGGGCTTCGTGGTGCTGACCTACTTCGTCATCGTCGGCACCAGCAACGCGGTCAACCTGACCGACGGCCTCGACGGCCTGGCCATCCTGCCCACCGTGATGGTGGCCGGCGCGCTGGCGATCTTCTGCTACCTGTCGGGCAACATCAAATTCGCCGAATACCTGCTGATCCCCTACGTGCCGGGCGCCGGTGAGCTGATCGTGTTCTGCGCCGCGCTGGTCGGTGCCGGCCTCGGCTTCCTGTGGTTCAACACCTATCCGGCCCAGGTCTTTATGGGCGACGTGGGAGCCCTCGCGCTGGGCGCCGCACTGGGCACCATCGCCGTGATCGTCCGCCAGGAAATCGTGCTGTTCATCATGGGTGGCGTGTTCGTCATGGAAACCCTGTCGGTGATGATCCAGGTCGCCAGCTTCAAGCTGACCGGCAAGCGCGTGTTCCGCATGGCGCCGATCCATCACCACTTCGAACTCAAAGGCTGGCCGGAGCCGCGCGTGATCGTGCGTTTCTGGATCATCACCGTGATCCTGGTGCTGATCGGCCTGGCCACGTTGAAACTGAGGTAATAGAGAGTGTCGCTGATCGCTTCCGACCAGTTCCGCATCGTTGTCGGCCTCGGCAAGAGCGGCATGTCCCTGGTGCGCTTCCTCGCGCAGCAGGGCGTGCGCTTCGCCGTGGCCGACACACGCGCGAACCCGCCGGAGCTGGCGACCCTGCAACGCGACTACCCGCAGGTGGAAGTGCGCTGCGGCGAGCTGGACGTGGACTTCCTGTGCCGCGCCTCGGAGCTGTACGTGAGCCCCGGCCTGGCCCTGGCCACCCCGGCGCTGCGCGAGGCGGCGGCCCGTGGCGTGAAGATGTCCGGCGATATCGACCTGTTCACCCGCCATGCCAAGGCGTCGATCGTCGCCATCACCGGCTCCAACGCCAAGAGCACCGTCACCACCCTGGTCGGTGAGATGGCGGCGGCGGCCGGGCGCAGGGTCGCCGTCGGCGGCAATATCGGTACGCCGGCGCTGGACCTGCTCAACGATGACGTCGAGCTGTACGTACTGGAGCTGTCCAGCTTCCAGCTGGAGACCACCGAGCGCCTCAATGCCGAAGTGGCCACCTGCCTGAACGTTAGCGAAGACCACATGGATCGCTACGACGGCATGCAGCACTACCACTTGGCCAAGCACCGCATCTTCCGTGGAGCGCGCCAGGTGGTGGTGAATCGCGACGACGCCCTGTCCCGTCCGCTGATCGCCGACCAGGTGCCGTGCTGGAACTTCGGCCTGGGCAAGCCCGACTTCAAGCGCTTCGGCCTGATCGAAGAGAACGGCGAGAAGCTGCTGGCCTTCCAGTTCGAGACGCTGATGCCGACCGCCGAACTGAAGATCCGCGGCGCCCACAACCAATCCAACGCCCTCGCGGCCCTGGCTCTCGGCCACGCCGTCGGCCTGCCGTTCGAGGCCATGCTGCAGACCCTGCGCAACTTCGCCGGCCTGCCGCACCGTTGCCAGTGGGTGCGTGAGCTGCGCGGCGTGGGTTACTACGATGACTCCAAGGCCACCAACGTCGGCGCCGCCCTGGCCGCCATCGAAGGCTTGGGTGCCGATATCGCCGGCAAACTGGTGCTGATCGCCGGTGGCGATGGCAAGGGCGCCGATTTCTCTGCCTTGAAGGCGCCGGTCGCCAAGTTCTGCCGCGCCGTGGTGCTGCTCGGCCGCGATGCCGAACTGCTCGCCACTGCCCTGGGCGATGCCGCGCCGCTGGTGCGGGTGAAGACCCTGGACGAGGCCGTGCAGCGCGCTGCCGAGCTGGCCCAGTCGGGCGACGCCGTGCTGCTGTCGCCGGCCTGCGCCAGCCTGGACATGTTCAAGAACTTCGAAGAGCGTGGGCGCCTGTTCGCCCAGGCGGCGGAGGGCCTGCAATGACCCTGCTGGCCCGCCTGCTCGCCGCCCCGTCGCCGCTGCGTACCCGTCGCGGCATCGACCTCGACTTCCCGCTGCTGGCCGGTTGCCTGGCGCTGCTCGGCCTGGGCCTGGTGATGATCACCTCGGCCAGCTCGGAAGTGGCCGCGGCCATGTCCGGCAACCCGCTGTACCACATGATCCGCCACCTGATTTACCTCGGCCTGGGCATCTCCGCCGCGCTGCTCACCTTGCTGATCCCCATGTCGATGTGGCAGCGCTTCGGCGGCAGCCTGCTGATCGTGGCCTTCGTCCTGCTGGTGCTGGTGCTGCTGCCGGGCATCGGCCGCGAAGTGAACGGCGCCAAGCGCTGGATCGGCTTCGGCCTGTTCAACCTGCAGCCGTCCGAGCTGGCCAAGCTGTTCACCGTGGTGTTCATCGCCGGCTACCTGGTGCGTCGTCAGGAAGAAGTGCGCGAGAAGCTCTCCGGCTTCCTCAAGCCGATGCTGGTGCTCGGCCCGATGGCCGTGCTGCTGCTGGCCGAGCCGGACTTCGGTGCCACCGTGGTGTTGTTCGGTTCCTGCATCGCCATGCTGTTCCTCGGCGGCATCAACCTGGTGCGCTTCATTCCGCTGGCCGGCGTGGTGCTCGGCCTCGGCGTGCTGGTGATGACCAGCCAGGCCTATCGCCTGGAGCGCCTGACCAACTTCGTCGACCCTTGGGCCGACCAGTACGGCGCCGGCTACCAACTGAGCCAGGCGCTGATCGCCTTCGGTCGCGGCGAATGGCTCGGCGTCGGTCTGGGCAACAGCATCCAGAAGCAGTTCTATCTGCCGGAAGCGCACACCGACTTCGTCTTCGCCGTGCTGGCCGAGGAGCTGGGCATGGTCGGCGCCTTGGCCACCGTCGGCCTGTTCGTCTTCGTCGCCGTGCGCGCCCTGTACATCGGCCTGTGGGCGGAGAAGGCCAAGCAGCTGTTCTCCGCCTACGTCGCCTACGGTATCGCCATGCAGTGGATCGGCCAGGTGCTGATCAACATCGGCGTGAACGTCGGCCTGCTGCCGACCAAGGGCCTGACCCTGCCGTTCCTCAGCTACGGCGGCAGCTCGCTGATCATCTGCTGCGTCTGCCTGGCCATGCTCCTGCGCATCGAGTGGGAACGTCGCACCCAGCTGGGCAGCGAGGAAGTGGAATTCACCGAGTCGGACTTCTTCGACAGCGAGGAGGTCGGCCATGCGCGGTAATGTCCTGATCATGGCCGGCGGCACCGGCGGCCACGTGTTCCCGGCCCTGGCCTGTGCCCGCGAGTTCAAGGCGCGCGGTTATGCCGTGCACTGGCTGGGCACTCCGCGCGGCATCGAGAACGAGCTGGTGCCGGCGGCCGAGCTGCCGCTGCACCTGATCCAGGTCTCCGGCCTGCGCGGCAAGGGCAAGCTGTCCCTGCTCAAGGCGCCGTTCCAGCTGATCCGCGCGCTGCTGCAGGCGCGCAAGGTGATGCGCGAGCTGCAGCCGGTCTGCGTGCTGGGCATGGGTGGCTATGTCACCGGTCCGGGCGGCCTGGCCGCGCGGATGAACGGCGCGCCGCTGGTGATCCACGAACAGAACGCCGTGGCCGGCACCGCCAACCGCAGCCTGGCGCCGTTCGCCAGTCGCGTGTGCGAGGCCTTCCCGAACACCTTCGGCAAGAGCGACAAGCTGCGCACCACCGGCAACCCGGTGCGTGAGGAGCTGTTCCTCGAGACCCCGCGCGATGCCCTGGGCAAGCGCCGGCCGCGCCTGCTGGTGCTGGGCGGCAGCCTGGGCGCCGAACCACTGAACAAGCTGCTGCCCGCGGCCCTGGCCAAAGTGGCCGGCGAGCTGCGCCCGCAGGTGTTCCACCAGGCCGGCAAGCAACATGATCAAGTCACCGCGGAGCGTTATCGCGAAGCCGCGGTCGAAGCCGAGGTCGCGCCCTTCATCAAGGACATGGCCGGTGCCTATGCCTGGGCCGACCTGGTGATCTGCCGCGCCGGCGCGCTGACCGTCAGCGAACTGGCCGCCGCCGGCCTGCCGTCTTTCCTCGTGCCGCTGCCGCACGCGATCGACGACCACCAGACCCGCAATGCCGAATATCTGGCCAAGGAGGGCGCCGCCTTCCTTCTGCCGCAACATGCCACTGACGCGGACAAGCTCGCCGCGCAGTTGACCGAGGTTCTGATGCATCCCGAAAAACTCAAGGCCATGGGCCGCACCGCGCGCAGCCTGGCCAAACCGGACGCCACCCGCACGGTGGTCGAAATCTGCCTGGAGGTGGCCCGTGGCTAAGTCTCCCGCTGCTGCCCGTTCGGAAATCCGCCGCATGCGCCGCATCCGCCGCATCCACTTCGTCGGCATCGGCGGCGCCGGCATGTGTGGCATCGCCGAGGTGCTGCTCAACCTGGGCTACGAAGTGTCCGGCTCCGACCTCAAGGCCTCGGCCGTGACCGAGCGCCTGGAGAGTTTCGGCGCGATCATCTTCATCGGCCACCGCGCCGAGAATGCCGAGCAGGCCGACGTGCTGGTGGTGTCCAGCGCGGTGAACACCAGCAACCCGGAAGTCGCCACCGCCCTGGAGCGCCGCATCCCGGTGGTGCCGCGCGCCGAGATGCTCGCCGAGCTGATGCGCTACCGTCACGGCATCGCCGTCGCCGGTACCCACGGCAAGACCACCACCACCAGCCTGCTGGCCTCGGTGTTCGCCGCCGGCGGCCTGGACCCGACCTTCGTCATCGGCGGCCGCCTGAATGCCGCCGGCACCAACGCCCAGCTCGGCAGTAGCCGCTACCTGATCGCCGAGGCGGACGAGAGCGACGCCAGCTTCCTGCACCTGCAGCCAATGGTCTCGGTGGTCACCAACATCGACGCCGACCACATGAGCACCTATGGCGGCGACTTCAACGTTCTGAAGAAGACCTTCATCGAATTCCTGCACAACCTGCCGTTCTACGGTCTGGCCGTGCTCTGCGTGGACGACCCGGTGGTGCGCGAGCTGCTGCCGCAGGTGGCCCGTCCGACCGTGACCTACGGCTTCGCCGAGGACGCCGACGTGCGCGCCATCAACGTGCGCCAGGAAGGCATGCGTACCTTCTTCACCGTGCTGCGCCGCGACCGCGAGCCGCTCGATGTGTCGGTGAATATGCCGGGCAACCACAACGTGCTGAATTCCCTGGCCACCATCGCCATCGCCACCGACGAGGGCATCGACGATGCCGCCATCGTCGCCGGTCTGTCCGGCTTCCAGGGTGTCGGCCGGCGCTTCCAGGTGTACGGCGAACTACCAGTGGACGGCGGCAGCGTGATGCTGGTCGACGACTACGGTCACCACCCGCGCGAAGTCGCTGCGGTGATCAAGGCCGTACGCGGTGGCTGGCCGGAGCGCCGCCTGGTGATGGTCTACCAGCCGCACCGTTACAGCCGTACTCGCGACCTATATGACGACTTCGTTCAGGTGCTTGGCGACGCCAAGGTCCTGCTGCTGCTGGAGGTCTACCCGGCCGGTGAGGAACCGATTCCCGGTGCCGACAGCCGCCACCTGTGCCACAGCATTCGCCAACGCGGCCAGCTCGACCCGATCTACGTCGAGCGTGGCACCGAACTGGCCCCGATCATCAAGCCGCTGCTGCGTGCCGGCGACATCCTGCTGTGCCAGGGCGCCGGCGATATCGGCGGCGTGGCCCCACAACTGATCAAGCACCCGCTGTTCGCTGTCCAAGGTGAGTTGAAATGAGCCTGCATTCCACCCTCGATCCCAAGGCCTTCGGCCGCGTCGCCGTGCTGTTCGGCGGCAAGAGCGCCGAGCGCGCGGTGTCGCTGAAGTCCGGCGCTGCCGTGCTGGCAGCCCTGCAGGCGGCCGGTGTGGACGCCTTCGGCATCGACGTCGGTGACGACTTCCTGCAGCGCCTGGTCGCCGAGAAGATCGACCGCGCCTTCATCGTGCTGCACGGCCGTGGCGGCGAAGACGGTTCCATGCAGGGTCTGCTTGAATGTGCCGGCATCCCCTACACCGGCAGCGGCATCCTCGCTTCCGCCCTGGCCATGGATAAGCTGCGCACCAAGCGCGTGTGGCTGAGCCTGGGTCTGCCGACGCCGAACCACGCTGCCTTGGCCAGTGAAGAGGACTGCCGTGCTGCGGCTGCCGAGCTGGGCTTCCCGCTGTTCGTCAAGCCGGCCCACGAGGGCTCCAGCATCGGCATGGCCAAGGTCACCGATGTCGAGGCGCTGATCGCGGCCTGGAAAGATGCCAGTCGCTACGACTCGCAGGTGCTGGTCGAGCAGATGATCGATGGCCCCGAGTACACCGTCGCCATGCTGCGCGGCCAGGTGCTGCCGCCCATCGGCCTGGGCACTCCGCACACCTTCTACGACTACGACGCCAAGTACCTGGCCAATGACACCCAGTACCGCATTCCCTGTGGCCTGTCGGCCGACAAGGAAGCCGAGCTGAAGGAACTGACCGCGCGTGCCTGCGAGGCCGTGGGCACCCAGGGTTGGGCGCGCGCCGACGTGATGCAGGACGCCAGCGGCAAGTTCTGGCTGCTGGAAGTGAACACCGTGCCGGGCATGACCGATCACAGCCTGGTGCCGATGGCCGCACGCGCCGCCGGTCTGGATTTCCAGCATTTGGTGCTGGCGATCCTGGCCGACAGCGTAGAGGCGAGGGGCTAAACCATGGTCGCCACCCTCCGTCACCCGCAGCCCATAGGAGGCGCCACCCGGCGTCAGCCTATCGCTGCGCGCGGCGCGAGCCGGATGGTGGCCAAGGAACCGTTGTCCGCGCGCCTGCCGAAGGCGGATTTCGGTGGCGTCGGCCGCGGCCTCAAGCGCCTGGGCTGGCCGCTGTTGCTGGTGGCCCTGGGCCTGGGTACCTACGAGGGTGCCCAGCGCCTGCTGCCGTATGCCGACCGGCCGATTGCCCGGGTCAGCGTGCAGGGCGAGCTGAGCTACATCAGCCAGCAGGCCGTGCAGGAGCGCATCGCGCCCTATGTCTCGGCCAGCTTCTTCACCATCAACCTGGCCGGCATGCGCGCCGAGCTGGAGCAGATGCCGTGGATCGCCCACGCCGAAGTGCGCCGGGTGTGGCCGGACCAGGTCTCTATCACCCTGGAAGAGCAGCTGCCGGTGGCCCGCTGGGGCAACGAGGCGCTGCTCAACAATCAGGGCCGCGCCTTCGCCCCGCGCGAGGCGGCCAATTACGAACACCTGCCGATGCTGTCCGGGCCGCAACGCGCCCAGCAGCAGGTGATGCAGCAATACCAGGTGCTCAGCCAGCTGTTGCGGCCGATGGGTTTCACCATCAGCAGCCTGGAGCTGCGCGAGCACGGCAGCTGGTTCATCAGTACCGCCCAGGGCGTGGACATCCTCCTGGGCCGGGATCACCTGGTCGACAAGATGCGCCGGTTCGCCGGCATCCACGACAAGGTGCTCAAGCAGCAGATAGCGAATATCGCGCGTATCGACCTGCGCTATGCCAACGGCCTGGCCGTGGCCTGGCGTGAGCCGGTGCCGCCGACGGCAACCGAAGCGACGGTCGCCGTCCAGTGAATCGAGGAGAACAATAGAGACCATGGCAAGCGTGCAGAGCGGCAAGATGATCGTCGGCCTGGACATCGGCACCTCCAAGGTGGTGGCGCTGGTGGGCGAGGTGACGGCCGATGGCGAGCTGGATATCGTCGGTATCGGCACCAGCCCGTCGCGCGGCCTGAAGAAGGGCGTGGTGGTGAACATCGAATCCACCGTGCAGTCGATCCAGCGCGCCATCGAAGAGGCGCAGCTGATGGCCGGCTGCCGCATCCACTCGGCCTTCGTCGGCATCGCCGGCAACCATATCCGCAGCCTGAACAGCCACGGCATCGTCGCCATCCGCGACCGCGAAGTGAGCCCGGCCGACCTGGAGCGCGTGCTCGATGCCGCCCAGGCCGTAGCCATCCCGGCCGATCAGCGCGTGCTGCACACCCTGCCGCAGGACTACGTGATCGATAACCAGGAGGGCGTGCGCGAGCCGCTCGGCATGTCCGGCGTACGCCTGGAGGCCAAGGTGCACGTGGTCACCTGCGCCACCAACGCCGCGCAGAACGTCGAGAAGTGCGTGCGCCGCTGCGGTCTGGAAGTGGACGACATCATTCTGGAACAGCTGGCTTCCGCCTACTCGGTGCTGACCGAGGACGAGAAGGAGCTGGGTGTGTGCCTGGTCGACATCGGTGGCGGTACCACCGACATCGCCATCTTCGCCGATGGTGCGATACGTCACACGGCGGTGATTCCGATCGCCGGCGATCAGGTCACCAATGATATTGCAATGGCATTACGCACCCCGACCCAGTATGCCGAGGAAATCAAGATTCGGTATGCTTGCGCCCTAGCCAAACTGGCGGGTCCAGGGGAAACCATCAAGGTTCCCAGTGTGGGAGACCGGCCACCGCGGGAGCTGTCCCGTCAAGCTCTGGCCGAGGTTGTCGAGCCCCGTTACGACGAGCTCTTCACCCTCATCCAGGCCGAGCTGCGGCGCAGCGGCTACGAGGACATGATCCCGGCCGGGATTGTCCTCACCGGCGGCACCGCCAAGATGGAAGGCGCCGTCGAACTGGCCGAAGAGATCTTTCACATGCCGGTGCGTTTGGGCGTACCCCACAGCGTCAAGGGACTGACCGACGTCGTGCGTAATCCAATTTATTCCACAGGCGTGGGCCTGCTGATGTACGGGCTGCGGAAGCAGTCCGACGGCTTCCACGCGCCTGGGATTCAGTATGGCGATGAGCCCAAAACACCGGTACTGGAACGGCTGAAACGCTGGGTCCAGGGCAATTTCTGATGTGAAACCCGCGGTAGCTGTAGGCGATAACTAAAAAGAAGGAGAGGGGAAATGTTCGAACTAGTAGATAACGCTCCACAAAGCGCAGTTATCAAAGTCATCGGCGTGGGCGGCGGCGGCGGTAACGCCGTCAACCACATGATCAAGAACAACATCGAAGGCGTGGAATTCATCTGCGCCAACACCGATGCCCAGGCGTTGAAGAACGTCGGCGCGCGCACCGTGCTGCAACTCGGCCCGGGCGTGACCAAGGGGCTGGGTGCCGGCACCAACCCGGAAATCGGTCGTCAGGCCGCCATGGAAGATCGTGAGCGCATCGCCGAAGTGCTGAGCGGCGCCGACATGGTCTTCATCACCACCGGCATGGGTGGCGGTACCGGTACCGGTGCGGCGCCGATCATCGCCGAAGTGGCGAAGGAAATGGGTATCCTCACCGTTGCCGTGGTGACCCGTCCGTTCCCGTTCGAAGGCCGCAAGCGCATGCAGGTCGCCGACGAGGGCATCCGTGCCCTGTCCGACGTGGTCGACTCGCTGATCACCATCCCCAACGAGAAGCTGCTGACCATCCTCGGCAAGGACGCCAGCCTGCTGTCCGCCTTCGCCAAGGCTGACGACGTGCTGTCCGGCGCCGTGCGCGGCATCTCCGACATCATGCAGCGTCCGGGCCTGATGAACGTCGACTTCGCCGACGTGAAGACCGTGATGGGCGAAATGGGCATGGCCATGATGGGTACCGGCTGCGCCAGCGGTCCGAACCGTGCTCGCGAGGCCACCGAGGCCGCCATCCGCAACCCGCTGCTGGAAGACGTCAACCTGCAGGGCGCCCGCGGTATCCTGGTCAACATCACCGCCGGTCTGGATCTGTCCCTGGGCGAGTACGCCGCGGTCGGCGAGATCATCGAGGCCTTCGCCTCCGAGCACGCCACCGTCAAGGTCGGCGCGGTGATCGATCCTGACATGCGCGACGAGCTGCACGTGACCGTGGTCGCTACCGGCCTGGGCGCGCGCATCGAGAAGCCGGTCAAGGTGGTCGACAACACCATCGCGGCTGCCGCCGTTGCCGTTCCGGCTGCCACCATCAGCGCCGCTCCTCGCGCTGCCGAGCAACCGGCTGTCAACTACAAGGACTACGAGCGCCCGACCGTTCAGCGCCAAAGCCTCGCCGGCAGTGCCGCCGCGGCCAAGCTGAACACTCAGGACGACCTGGACTATCTGGACATCCCGGCCTTCCTGCGTCGTCAGGCTGATTGATGGTATCTATCAGGAGTATATCGGTGATTGGTGTTCAGCAAAGGGCGGTTCTGCTATCATCGCCGCCCATTGTTGAAAACAGTTCGCAACAAGCGCAGCCAAAACCATGATCAGACAACGCACCCTGAAGAACATCATCCGAGCCACCGGCGTTGGCCTGCACTCGGGGGAGAAGGTTTACCTGACCCTCAAGCCGGCCCCGGTGGATACCGGTATCGTGTTCCGTCGCACCGATCTGGATCCGGTCGTGGAAATCCCCGCCCGCGCCGAGAATGTCGGTGAGACCACCATGTCGACCACTCTGGTCAATGGTGAGGTCAAGGTGGACACCGTCGAGCACTTGCTTTCGGCCATGGCAGGCCTGGGTATCGACAACGCCTACGTCGAGCTGTCGGCGTCAGAAGTCCCGATCATGGACGGCAGTGCCGGTCCCTTTGTATTCCTGATTCAGTCTGCTGGCCTGGAAGAGCAGGAAGCACCGAAGAAGTTCATCCGCGTGCTGCGCGAAGTGACAGTGGAGGAGGGCGACAAGCGCGCCACCTTCCTGCCCTTCGACGGCTTCAAGGTGAGCTTCGAGATCGATTTCGATCATCCGGTGTTCCGTGGTCGCACCCAGACCGCCAGCGTCGACTTCTCCAGCACTTCCTTCGTCAAGGAAGTGAGCCGCGCCCGTACCTTCGGGTTCATGCGCGACATCGAGTTCCTGCGTTCGCAGAACCTGGCACTCGGCGGCAGCGTGGAAAACGCCATCGTGGTCGATGAGTTCCGCGTGCTCAACGAAGACGGCCTCCGTTACGAGGACGAATTCGTCAAGCACAAGATCCTCGACGCCATCGGCGACCTCTACTTGCTGGGCAACAGCCTGATCGGCGAGTTCAAGGGCTTCAAGTCCGGACACGCGCTGAACAATCGTCTGCTGCGCACCCTGATCGAGCAGAAAGATGCTTGGGAAGTGGTGATCTTCGACGATGCCAGCACCGCGCCGATCTCCTACATGCGCCCGGTTGCGGCCGTGTAAGCAATACCCCTCCCTTCTGTTGTATTCAGGCCACCCTCGGGTGGCCTGTTTTTTTCTGGCGATTATCCGGCACAGCGAAAGCTCAGTCGCGCTTGGCGTTGCGCGCCAGGCGCTCGAGGGCGGCGCGCAGCTTCGGATCGCCGATGCCTTCGGCGGCGCTGCACAGGCTGTCGGCCGCGGCCTCGGACAGCTCGGTCTTGTTCGTCTGATAGGTGGCGTGGGTGTTCGGCGGGCGCACCTTGACCTGGATCTTCTGCAGCCCGGCGAACTCCGGCAGTACCTGCAGCAGGCGCTGCAGACGACGCTGCTGATAGTGCAGGCGAGTGGCCCAGTGGCCGTTGCTGGTCAGCAGCAATAGGCAGCCGTCGTGCCAGCTGGCCACCTGGCAGTGCTCGCGCGCTGCTGGCTCCAGCTGCGCCTCCACCAGGGTCTGCAGCTTGCCCAGGCGCTGGGCGGCGCTGAACAGCGCGCGCAGCGGCTTGTGCTCGCGCAGCAGGGCGTCGGCAGTCTTGGCGGGTGGTGGGCGAAGGCTCATGGCGGCGGATTCGTGGGCTGGTGCGCCCATGTTAGCAAAGGCCCTTGCAGCTGTCGGTCATCGTCCCCATATAAGGTGCACGGCGTGCCTGCGGGCATGCTTGGCGTATCCGGCAGACTCGCAGGAGTTCACCCTTTTCTCGCCAACGTTTCCGAGTAGAATGCCCCCTTTGCACGCAGCCGAGCTGGCTGCCGGGCTGGCCTTCTGCGCCGCCCCCCATCCCCCAGAGTGGAAGAATCTGCCGATATGTTTGCGCCACTGTTGAAGAAACTCTTTGGAAGCAAGAACGAGCGTGAAGTCAAACGCATGCTCAAGACAGTGACCGCGATCAACGCCCTGGAAGAGCAGATGCTGGCGCTCTCCGACGAGCAGCTCAAGGCCAAGACCGAAGAGTTCAAGGCGCGTGTGGCCAAGGGCGAGAGCCTCGACCAGATTCTTCCCGAAGCTTTCGCCGTGGCCCGTGAGGCTGGCAAGCGGGTGATGGGCATGCGTCACTTCGACGTGCAGCTGATCGGCGGCATGACCCTGCACGAGGGCAAGATCGCCGAGATGCGCACCGGCGAGGGCAAGACCCTGGTGGGCACCCTGGCGGTGTATCTCAACGCGCTGTCCGGTAAGGGCGTGCACGTGGTCACGGTGAACGACTACCTGGCCCGCCGCGACGCCAACTGGATGCGTCCGCTGTACGAATTCCTCGGTCTGTCCGTCGGCGTGGTGATCCCCTTCATGCCGCCGGAAGAGAAGCGCGCCGCCTACGCCGCCGACATCACCTACGGCACCAACAACGAATTCGGTTTCGACTACCTGCGCGACAACATGGCCTTCGCCCTGGAAGAGAAGTTCCAGCGCGAACTCAACTTCGCCGTGATCGACGAAGTCGACTCCATCCTCATCGACGAAGCCCGTACCCCGCTGATCATCTCCGGTCAGGCCGAAGACAGCTCCAAGCTGTACATGCAGATCAACCAGCTGATCCCGCGCCTCAAGCAGCACATCGAGGAAGAGGAAGGCGTGGTCACTCAGGAAGGCCACTACAAGGTCGACGAGAAGACCCGCCAGGTCGAACTCAACGAGGCCGGCCACCAGTACGTCGAAGAGATGCTCAGCGCCGCCGGTCTGCTGGCAGAGAACGAGAGTCTCTACGCCGCGCACAACCTCGGCCTGCTCACCCACGTCTACGCCGGCCTGCGCGCGCACAAGCTGTTCCACCGCAACGTCGAATACATCGTGCAGAACGGCCAGGTCATCCTGATCGACGAGCACACCGGCCGTACCATGCAGGGCCGCCGCCTGTCCGAGGGCCTGCACCAGGCCATCGAGGCCAAGGAGGGTGTGAACATCCAGGCCGAGAGCCAGACCCTGGCCTCGACCACCTTCCAGAACTACTTCCGCCTGTACAAGAAGCTCTCCGGCATGACCGGCACCGCCGACACCGAGGCCTTCGAGTTCCGCCAGATCTACGGCCTCGACGTGGTGGTCATTCCCACCCACCGCCCGGTGGCGCGCAAGGACTACAACGACCTGGTCTACCTGACCCAGGAAGAGAAGTACCAGGCGATCATCACCGACATCCGCGATTGCCAGGCCCAGGGCCGTCCGATCCTGGTCGGTACCGCCTCGATCGAGACTTCCGAGTACGTCTCCAAGCTGCTCGAGCAGGCCGGCATCGAGCACAAGGTGCTCAACGCCAAGTACCACGAGAAGGAAGCCGAGATCATCGCCCAGGCCGGTCGTCCGGGCGCCGTGACCCTGGCCACCAACATGGCCGGCCGTGGTACCGACATTCTGCTGGGCGGCAACTGGGAGGCCGAAGTGGCCGCCCTGGAAGCGCCGAGCGACGAGCAGGTCGCGCAGATCAAGGCCGACTGGCAGAAGCGTCACCAGCAGGTGATCGAGGCCGGCGGCCTGCACGTGATCGCCTCCGAGCGCCACGAATCCCGCCGTATCGACAACCAGCTGCGCGGCCGTGCCGGCCGCCAGGGTGACCCGGGCTCCAGCCGTTTCTACCTGTCCCTGGAGGACAGCCTGATGCGCATCTTCGCCTCCGATCGGGTGAAGAACTTCATGAAAGCCTTGGGCATGCAAGCCGGCGAGGCCATCGAGCACAGCATGGTGACCAACGCCATCGAGAAGGCCCAGCGCAAGGTCGAAGGTCGCAACTTCGACATGCGTAAACAGCTGCTCGAATACGACGACGTGGCCAACGAGCAGCGCAAGGTGATCTACCACATGCGCAACAGCCTGCTGGCCGCCGACAACATCGGCGAGACCATCATCGAATTCCGCGAGGAAGTGCTGGCCGCCACCATCAATAGCCACCTTCCGCCGCAGTCGCTGCCCGAGCAGTGGGATATCACCGGTCTGGAAATGGCACTGTACAGCGACTTCGGCGTGCGTCTGCCGATCCAGCAATGGCTGGACGACGACGAGAAACTGTACGAGGAAACCCTGCGCGAGAAGATCCTCGCCGAGCTGCTCGCCGCCTACGCCGAGAAGGAAGAGCTGGCCGGCGCCGAGGCCCTGCGCACCTTCGAGAAGCAGATGCTGCTGCGCGTGCTGGACGACCTGTGGAAGGACCACCTGGCCACCATGGACCACCTGCGTCACGGTATCCATCTGCGCGGCTATGCGCAGAAGAATCCCAAGCAGGAATACAAGCGCGAGTCCTTCACCCTGTTCCAGGACCTGCTCGACTCGATCAAGCGCGACACCATCCGCGTGCTGTCCCATGTCCAGGTGCGCCGCGAAGACCCGGTCGAGGAAGAGGCGCGCCTGCGTCGCGAGGCCGAGGCCATGGCCGAGCGCATGCAGTTCCAGCATGCCGAGGCCTCGGCGATGCCGGCTGCTGAGGGCGAGGAAGCTGAAGGTGAGCTGGCGGTTGCCACGCCGGTGCGCAGCGATCCGAAGATCGGCCGCAATGAGCCGTGCCCCTGCGGTTCCGGCAAGAAGTACAAGCACTGCCACGGCCAGGTCGGCTAAACCGCACCTAGCCTGCTATACAGACAACGCCGCGACCGGCTCTCTGCCGCTCGCGGCGTTTTTCCAATTTCTGTGTCACTGTCCAAGTAAGGAGCGCTGCTATGGCCGTTGGTCTCGGTCCCCTGCCCACACTGCACCCGGTTCCCGGTTTCGAACTCGGCATTTCCTCCGCCGGCATCAAGCGCCCGGGGCGCAAGGACGTGGTGGTGATGCGCTGCGCCGAAGGCTCGCGGGTGGCCGGTGTGACCACCACCAACGCCTTCTGCGCCGCCCCGGTGCTCGTCACCCGTGAGCGCGTGGCCGGCGATGTGCGCTACCTGCTGACCAACACCGGCAACGCCAACGCCGGCACCGGTCCGGACGGCCTGACCAACGCGCGCCGCACCTGCGCCGCGCTGGCCGCGCTGACCGGCGTTGCCGAGGAAGCGGTGCTGCCGTTCTCCACCGGGGTGATCGGCGAGCCGTTGCCGGTGGCGAAGATCGAGGGCGCCCTGCAGGCCGCCCTGGACGATCTCGACGAGAACCACTGGGCCGAGGCCGCCACCGGCATCATGACCACCGACACCCTGCCCAAGGGCGCCAGCCGCCAGTTCCAGCACGATGGCGTGACCGTCACCGTGACCGGCATCAGCAAGGGCGCCGGCATGATCCGCCCGAACATGGCCACCATGCTCGGCTACATCGCCACCGACGCCAAGGTCGCCCGCGGCGTGCTGCAGGACCTGGTGCGCGACGCGGCGAACAAGTCGTTCAACCGCATCACCATTGATGGCGACACTTCGACCAATGACTGCTGCATGCTGATCGCCACCGGCCAGGCCGCGCTGCCGGAGATCACTTCCGCCAGCGGCGAGCTGTTCGCCAAGCTCAAGCAGGCGGTGCTGGAGGTGTTCATGGAAGTGGCCCAGGCCATCGTCCGTGACGGCGAGGGCGCCACCAAGTTCGTCACCGTGCAAGTCAACGGCGGTGGCAATCACCAGGAGTGCCTGGACGTGGCCTACGCCGTGGCCCACTCGCCGCTGATCAAGACCGCGCTGTTCGCCTCCGATCCCAACTGGGGCCGGATCCTCGCCGCCGTCGGCTATGCCGGCGTGCCGAACCTGGACGTGAGCAAGATCGACGTGTTCCTCGGCGACGCGCTGCAGGGTGAAGTGCGCATCGCCAGTCAGGGTGGCCGCGACGCGGCCTACACCGAGGACCAGGGCGCCGCGGTCATGGCCCGCGCCGAGATCGGCATCCGCATCGAGCTGGGCCGTGGTGCCTGCAGCGAAACCATCTGGACCACCGATCTGTCCCACGAGTACGTGAAGATCAACGCCGAATACCGCACCTGAGCCATGAACTTCCCCTCTCCCGTTGGGAGAGGGGGTAGGGGTGAGGTTGTTGCGGGCGACTCGCAGCCCCCGGCTATGTGCTGCCATTCCCCGCACTCATAGGGGCATGCGCAAGCGGAATTGTCCGCGGCCGCCGAGGCCGCGTACGCTCCGTGTACAACCTTTCTAGGAGAGCGAACATGTCCCTCAAGCTGGTGATCGGCGACAAGAACTATTCCTCCTGGTCGCTGCGCGCGGCCCTGGCCATGGACCTGACCGGCGCGCCCTACGAGGAGATCCTCGTGCATCTGTACCGGCCGGACAGCCGCACTCAGCTGTTGACGCATGCGCCGACCGGCAAGGTGCCGGTGCTGCACACCGAGGACGGCCCGGTGTGGGATTCGCTGGCCATCGCCGAATACCTGGCCGAGCGTTTCCCCGAGGCGCACCTGTGGCCGCGTGGCCAGTACGCCCGTGCCCTGGCGCGCAGCGTGTGCGCCGAGATGCATAGCGGCTTCATGGCCCTGCGCAGCCACATGTCCATGGACCTGGCGCGCGACCAGGCCCTGGCCGAGATTCCCGCCGAGGTCCAGACCGACATCGACCGCGTGTGCAAGCTGTGGGCGGACTGCCGCCAGCGCTTCGGTCAGGACGGTCCGTTCCTGTTCGGCCACGCCAGCATCGCCGATGCCTTCTTCGCCCCGGTGGCGGCGCGCCTGCGCAGCTATCGCGTGGCGCTGCCGACCGAGGCCGCCGCCTACGTCGACACCGTCTACCAGTGGCCGGCGTTCCAGCGCTGGTACCAGGCCGCGCTGCAGGAGACCAGGGCTTGAAACGGATTCATGTGGCCGCCGCGGTGATCCGTGGCGCCGATGGTCGAGTGCTGCTCGCCAAGCGCCCGCAGGACAAGCACCAGGGCGGCCTGTGGGAGTTTCCCGGCGGCAAGGTGGAGGAAGGCGAGGCGGTGGAGCTGGCCCTGGCCCGCGAGCTGGAAGAGGAGCTGGGCATCCACGTCGGCGCCGCCCGCCCGCTGATCCAGGTGCATCACGACTACCCGGACAAGCAGGTGCTGCTGGATGTCTGGGAAGTCTCCGCCTTCACCGGCGAGCCCCATGGCGCCGAGGGCCAGGCGTTGGCCTGGGCCACCGAGCGCGAGCTGCTCGACTACGAGTTCCCCGCCGCCAACCAGCCGATAGTTTCGGCGGCGCGCCTGCCGGACACCTACCTGATCACCCCGGAGGGCCTGGAACCGGCCGAGCTGCTGCGTGGCGTGCGCGCCGCCCTGGCGGCCGGCGCCAGGCTGATCCAGCTGCGTGCACCGAACATGTTCGATCCGCAGTACCGCGATCTGGCGGTGGATATCCAGGGCCTGTGCGCCGGCAAGGCGCAGCTGATGCTCAAGGGGCCGCTGGAGTGGCTGGGGGATTTCCCCGCCGCCGGCTGGCACCTGACCGCCGAGCAGCTGCGCAAGTACGCGCCCAACGGCCGGCCGTTCCCCGGTCAGCGCTGGCTGGCCGCTTCCTGCCACAGTGCCGAGGAGCTGGCGCTGGCCGCGCGCATGGGCGTGGACTTCGTCACCCTGTCGCCGGTGCAGGCCACCCAGACCCATCCCGAGGCCACGCCGTTGGGCTGGGATGCCGCCGCCGAGCTGCTGCGCGGCAGCAACCTGCCGGCCTTCCTGCTCGGTGGCGTCGGCCCGCAGGATCGCCAGCGCGCCTGGCAGGCGGGGGCCCAGGGCGTGGCCGGTATCCGCGCATTCTGGCCGCAATGAAATAGGCGATGCCCCCGGGCATCGCCATCCTTCAGCCTTGCTGCGGTTTCTCCGCCGCCTGCCACAGCACCTCGTCGATGCCCTGGCGGCGGGCGATCAGCCGGGCGGCGACGAACAGCAGGTCGGACAGTCGGTTGACGTAGGCCATGCCCACCGGGCGCAGCGGCTCATCGGCGTTTAGCCGCTGGCAGCGCCGTTCGGCAGTGCGCGCCAGGCTGCGGCAGACATGGGCCTGGGCCACCAGGCGCGAGCCGCCCGGCAAGATGAAGTTCTGCAGCGGGCCGAGTTCCTCGTTCCAGCGGTCGATGGCCGCCTCCAGGCGCGCCACCTCGTTTTCCTGCAGAGCCTGGTAGTCCGGCATCGCCAGCTCGCCGCCGAGGTCGAACAGACGGTGCTGGCAGGGCGCCAGGACCGCGATGATCTCGCCCAGTCCGGGACATGTGGTTGCCTGTTCATTCAGGTCCGCCAGCAGCAGGCCGAGCTGGCTGTTCAGCGTATCCAGCTCGCCCATGGCTTCCACCCGCGGGTGATCCTTGGCCACGCGGCGGCCATCGGCCAGGCCGGTCTCGCCCTTGTCGCCGGTCTTCGTGTAGATCTTGCTCAGTCGATGGCCCATCAGACGCTCGTGCTTTCGGTGGGGGCGGCCAGCGGCAGGCGCAGGGTGAAGCAGGTGCCCTGGCCCTGGGTGGATTGCACTTCCAGCTGCCCCTTGTGGTTGTTGGTGACGATGAAATAGGACACGGACAGGCCAAGGCCGGTGCCCTGGCCAACTTCCTTGGTGGTAAAGAACGGCTCGAAGATGCGCTTGCGCACCAGCTCGGGCATGCCGATGCCGTTGTCTTCCACCTGGATCTCCGCCCACGGCGGGTTGCAGCGGGTACGCAGGACGATGCGTCCCGGCTCGTCCTCATCGTCGCGCAGGTGGATGGCCTGGGCGGCGTTCTTCAGCAGGTTGAGCAGCACCTGTTCCATCTCGTTGGCGGTGGCGGGGACCGGGCCCAGTTTGGGGTCGAAGTCGCGTTCGATGGCGATGCCGCGGAAGTCGAAGCTCTCGGTCAGGTCGAAGTCGTTGCCGGCGATCTCCAGCGCCTGATCGATCAGCACCGGCAGCTGGCAGGGCGCCAACTGGCGGTTGCTGCGGCGGCTGAAGGCGAGCATGTGGCTGACGATTTTG
Organism: Pseudomonas sp. F(2018); assembly: GCF_005508865.1. GTDB lineage: Bacteria > Pseudomonadota > Gammaproteobacteria > Pseudomonadales > Pseudomonadaceae > Aquipseudomonas. The sequence goes on along the minus strand of NZ_SCOM01000006.1, from coordinate 25,513 downwards.
GCCGCCCGGGAGCCGGCCTGGGCGATGCCGTCGAGCAACTGGGGAATCTCGCGGCTGTGCAGGTAGGCGTTGACGTCATCCAGGGCGATGCCCGCTTCCACGGCCAGGTCCTGGTTCTTCGCCAGTTCCGGCGACAGGCGCCGGCGGATGTTCTGCACGTTGTGCAGGATGGCGCCCAGCGGGTTGTTGATCTCGTGGGCCATGCCGGCGGCCAGGCCACCCACGGAGAGCATCTTCTCCGACTGCACCATCATCTCCTCCAGCGACAGGCGCTGGGTGATGTCGTCGATACGGATCACCACGCCACGGCCGCCAGCGCCCATCAGCGGGTAGAAGGTCAGGGCGTAGTGGTGGGCATCCTCGTCCTTGCGCCAGGTGACGCGCTCGATCTTCTCCACCTTGTGCTGTTCGGCGGTGCGCTTGAGCTGGGCAAGGAACGGCTTGAGCGGCGGGAAGGCGAGGAACACCGGCTGGTTCAGCGCCTCGTCCAGCGGCGTGCCGGAGAGGGCGCTGGCCTCCTGGTTCCACTGGGTGACGTAGAGCTGGTCGTCGAGGGCGATCAGCGCCGAGGGCATGGAGTCGATGATGTTGTTCAGGTAGTTCTGGAAGCCGGTGAGCTTCTTCTCGATCTTGCTGCGCACCTGCACTTCCAGCTCCAGCTTGCGGTTGGAGTGGCGGGTCTCCTCGGCCAGGCTCTGGGCCTGGCTGAAGGCGCTCTCGGCGTCGTCGCGGGCGCGCTTGAGCTGCTGCTCGCGGGCCTCGATGCGGCCGAGCATGGTGTTGAAGGCATCGGCCAGGCTGCCGATCTCGTCGCGGTTGCCGCGGGCGGCGCGCAGCGAGTAGTTCTCCTCGCGGGTGACCTGGCGCGACAACTCCTCCAGGCGGCGGATCGGCCGGGTGATCAGCCTGCGCACCTGGCGGGCGATCAGCGCCCAGAGCACCACGCTGATGGCGAGGATCGCCAGGCTGGCGGTCAGGGTGCCGGTGTAGAAGGCCCCGGGCAGCTCGCTGGAGGCCACCAGCAGCAGGTAGCCGGGCGGCTGGCCCGCTTGCGGCAGGGGAATCACCTGGGTGGAGCGGAATTCGCGCAGGCGCCAGTGCTCCAGTTCGTCGCTGCGCGACGGCAGCTGCAGCTCGGCGCCCAGCTGCAGCTCGGCCAGGCGCACGCCGGTGCCGTTGTACAGGGCGGCGGCGCGCAGCGGGGCGTAGTTCTCCAGGCGCTCCAGCAGCTTCTGCGCGGCCTCGGGCGTCGCCAGGGCGTGCCGGCTCAGCTCGGGGGTGGCGATCAGTTTGCCGATGGTCTGCAGGGCCTGGGGCGCGACGCTTTCCTGGGAGATCCAGTAGGCCGCGCTGATGAATGCCAGGTTGGCCACCAGCATGACCGCGGCCAGCAGGATTAGCAGCGCGAAGAGCAGCTTGCGGCCGACCGGCAGGTTGTCGAGGCGCTGGCGCAGACGGGTCAAGGGCGCGGCTTCCATTGAGGCTGGAGGGGCAGGGTAACGCTCGTTCACGTCACGGGCAATCCGCGGGCGGTGAGGTGCTCGCGCAGGCGCTGCAGCAGATCGTCCAGGTGTGGCAGCTTCAGTTGCAGGCGCTCGGCCTGGGTGCAGGCATGGCCCAGTAGGTAGGCGATCTCGGTGCGCCGGCCCTGGGCCACGTCCTGGTACATCGAGGAATAGTTGGCCGCGGTGCCGTCGATCACCCGCAGGACCTCGGCGTGCAGGTCCTCGGCGGCGTCTGGCTGGCCGGCCTGGCGCAGCAGCTCGGCCAGCTCGGTGCACAGCCCGGCCACCTCCTGCGGCCAGTCACGCAGGCCGCCGTTGCGGCAGTCGTGCAGCACGGTCAGCGGGTTGATCGCGCAGTTCAGCGCCAGCTTGCGCCACAGCTTGGCGAGGATGTCGTGGGTCCACTGGTGGGGAATATCGGCGGTATCCAAGTCGTCCAGCCACTCCGGAGTCCGCCGCTCGCCCTGCACGCCGAGCCAGGTATGGCCGCGGCCGGCGTAGACCACGCGGAAATCGCCCTCGCGGAAGGCGCCCTCGGTGCTGGAGGCGAACACGCAGCGCGCTCGTGGCAGGCGCGTGGCTACCGCCTCTTGGCTGCCCAGGCCGTTCTGCAGCAGGATGATCTCGGCGCCCGGGGCCAGGCGCGGCGCCAGGGCGGCGGTGGCCTCCTCGGCGTCATAGGCCTTGCAGGCCACCAGCAGGCGGCGGATCGGCGCGCCGTGGCTCGGCGTTTCCGCAGCGATGGGATGCAGGTTGGCCTGGCCATCTTCCACCAGGGTCAGGCCGCCGGCGGCGCGGTAGCGGGTCAGGCTGGCCTGGTCACGCAGGATCAGTTTTACCGGTACCCCGGCGCGGGCCAGGCGCGCGGCCCACAGGCCGCCCAGGCTGCCGGCACCGAGTACGTGCCAGCTCACTGTGGCAGCGGCAGGCGCAGTGCGCTGACCCGGCCGCTGGCGTAGGACTCCGGCAGGACGCGGCTGGCCTCGGCGAACAGGTAGTGCGGCTCGACGGGCAGCGACTTGGCATCCAGGCCGACCAGGGAGATGCCGGCCTTGAGGCTGATGAAGCCTTCGCTGGTCTTGAACGCCTTGAGGTTGAGGCCTTCGTGCAGGCGCTTGAAGCTGCTCGGCGAGCATTCGTGCAGGTCGTCGAGCATGGCGATCATGCCGAAGTGGGTGTCATCCACCCGGGTCAGCACGTCCAGCGGACGCACCAGTTGCTGCAGGCGCCGCGCCACGCCGTGCAGCACTTCGTTCCAGAAGCCGTTGCCGTACTGACGGCGCAGGGCTTCGCCTTCCTGCAGGCCGATCAGCAGATAGCACAGGGCGCCACCGCGGGACTCGACCTGACGCAGGCAGTCGTTGAGCTTCTGCTGCAGATAGCGCGGATTGCCCAGGCCGGTCAGCGAGTCGACCAGGTTGCGCTGCTCCAGGCTGGAGATGTTCTGGGTCAGCATGCGGTTTTCATTGAGCAGGCGCTGCAGGGTGTTGCACAGGCGGTCGGCGGCATACACGCGCGGCACCAGCTGTTCGTTCATCGCCGCCTTGCTGATGAAGTCGTCGACGCCACGGTCGAAGGCCTCCACCAGCACGTTCTCGCCTTCCTTGCCGGTGAGCAGGATGACGTAGGTGTAGTGCTCGGCCGTCTCGTCCAGCTGGCGCACCCGCCCGGTCAGCTCGAGGCCGTCCATCTCCGGCATCAGCCAGTCGGCCAGCAGCACGCTGGCGGGACGTTTTTCCAGCAGGCGCAGGGCTTCCGCGGCACTGTTGGCGAAGCGCACATCCTGGTAACCGGCCTGACTCAGGGCGCGGCCGATCATGGCGCTGGAAAACTTGGCGTCGTCCACCACCAGGATGCTGAGATGGGGGTTGGGCATTGAGGGGCTCACTGGCAGGAAAGGTGGCCGCCGCAGGTTGGCTGAGCGGCGTGGATCAGACTGGTTATAATGGGCGCGCCAATTTTATCGTCAAGTCAGGCGCGCTCAGTCCGTGAGGGGGATCGCGCCGTCCATCAGGAGCAAGCCCATGCCTTCGTTCGACGTGGTGTCGGAACTGGACAAGCACGAACTCACCAACGCGGTCGACAACGCCGTCAAGGAACTCGACCGCCGCTTCGATCTGCGCGGCAAGTGCAGCATCGAGAGCAAGGACAAGACCATCACGCTGACCGCCGAGGCCGAGTTCATGCTCGAGCAGGTCCTCGATATCGTGCGCGCCAGCCTGATCAAGCGCAAGATCGACTGCCAGTGCATGGAGGCCAAGGATGCCTATGCATCGGGCAAGGTGATGAAGCAGGAGGTGACCTTCCGCGAAGGCATCGACAAGGAGCTGGCGAAGAAGATCGTCGCCCATATCAAGGACAGCAAGCTCAAGGTCCAGGCCGCCATCCAGGGCGAGCAGGTGCGCATCACCGGCAAGAAGCGCGACGACCTGCAGGAGGCGATTGCCGCCCTGCGCGCCAAGGAATTCGGCATGCCGCTGCAGTACAACAACTTCCGCGACTGATCTGCCGGGAACCTCCGGCGCCGCGCGCACGTCCCAAGCAGTACACCCCTCACCGCCATGGCCAGCCATGGCGGTGTCGTTTCTGCCGTCCGAACAGGAGTGCGCTGATGCAATTCTCATACGACGAACTGGTGCGGCTGTCCCAGGCCTGGCTGCCGGTGGTGCTGGAGTACAGCGGCAAGCTGACCCTGGCACTGGTCACCCTGGTGCTCGGCTGGTGGCTGATCAACCGTGTGACCGGGCGCCTGCAGCTGCTGATGGAAGGGCGCAAGGTGGACCGGGCACTGACCGGCTTCATCGGCAGCCTGGCCAATATCCTGCTCAAGGTGCTGCTGATGGTCAGCGTGGCGACCATGATCGGCATCTCTACCGCTTCCTTCATCGCCGCCATCGGTGCCGCCGGCCTGGCCATCGGCCTGGCCCTGCAGGGCAGCCTGGCCAACTTCGCCGGCGGCGTGCTGATCCTGCTGTTCCGCCCATTTCGCATCGGCGACTGGATCGAGGCCCAGGGCCAGTCCGGTACCGTGGACAGCATCCAGATCTTCCACACCGTGCTACGCACCGGTGACAACCGGACGGTGATCCTGCCCAACGGCGCGCTGTCCAACGGCGCCATCGTCAACACCTCGCGCCAGGCGACCCGGCAGATAGTGTTCGACGTCAAGGTCGACTACGACAGCGACCTGCAACAGGCCCAACAGGTGCTGCGCGAGATGGCGGAGGATCCGCGGGTGCTCAAGGATCCGGCGCCGGCGGTGGTGGTCGCGGGCCTCGGCGAGACCGCCATCACCCTGTCGCTGCGGGTGTGGACGGCCAACTCGGACTACTGGCCGGTGACCTTCAAATTCAACGAGGAGATCCGCGACCGCCTGCGCCAGGTCGGCGTGGATATCGCCGTGCCGGGACTGCTGGCGCGGACCATCAAGGCCGCTACGCCGGCCTGATCAGGGTTCGCTGCGTGGCGCCGGCGTGCTCGGCGCGGGCAGCGGCTGGCTGCCCTGCTGGCGCCACTGCAGGATGATCAGCAGCAGGGTGGGAATGCCCAGTAGTGCGGTGGCGAGGAAGAACTGGGCGTAGCCGGCCTTCTCCACCATCACGCCCGAGTAGCCGCCGACCAGGCGCGGCAGCAGCAGCATGATCGAGCTGAGCAGGGCGTACTGGGTGGCGGAGAACTTCAGGTTGGTCAGGCTCGACAGGTAGGCGACGAAGGCCGCCGTGGCCAGGCCCGAGCTGAGGTTGTCGAGGGTGATGGTGAGCACCAGCATCAGCATGTGCGGGTCCAATACCTGCAACAGGTGGCCGACCGTCTGCTGGCCATAGCTGGTCGGGTCCGTTATCACACCGAGGCCGGAAAGCGTGGCGAACAGCAGGTTGGTGCCGGCCGAGGCCGCGCCGCCCAGCAGCAGGATCGGCAGGATGCCGAAGCGCACGATCAGCAGGCCGCCGAGGGCCGCGCCGAGCAGGGTCATGATCAGGCCGAACAGCTTGCTGACACTGGCGATCTGGCTCTTGGCGAAGCCCATGTCGATGTAGAAGACGTTGGCCATCACCCCCATCACGGTATCGGACATGCGATAGGTGGCGATCAGGCCGAGCAGCAGCAGGGCCTGCCAGCGGTAGCGCAGGATGAAGTCGTTGACCGGCGTCAGCACCGGCGCCAGGCCGCGACGGCCCATGCGTGACAGGCACACGGCGGTGAGAATGGTGTAGAGCAGGAAGCGCAGGGTGGCGCGGTCTTCGCGCAGCAGCTCGCCGAGGTCGATCTCGCCGCCGAACAGCAGGACGATGTCGCTGCGGAAGAACTGGGTGAACATGGCCGGCACCGACACCAGCAGCACGATCAGCACCAGTACCGAGGCCAGCTGGCGATACAGACCGTAGCGCGCGGCCGCCATCTGCGTCTGCAGCGGCACCGGCGGTTCGCGCATCCACAGGGTGGTGATCACCCCCGGCAGCATCAGCATGGCGAACAGCAGGTAGGTGCTGGCCCAGGCGCCGTGCTGGTAGCCGGCGCCCGGGTTGCCGAACCAGCCGGCGAAGTACAGCGCGCCGGCGGTGGCCAGCAGGGCGGCGACCCGGTAGCCGGCCATGTAGCTGGCGGCCAGGGCGGCCTGGCGGGTGTCGTCGACGATCTCCAGGCGGTAGGCGTCCACCGCGATATCCTGGGTGGCGGAGGCGAAGGCCACCACCACGGCCACGCCGATCAGCCAGGACAGGTGCTGCTGCGGATCGCACAGGGCCATGCCGATCAGGCCGAAGGCCACCAGGCCCTGGGACAACACCAGCCAGGAGCGGCGGCGGCCGAGGCGGCTGAGCAGCGGCAGGCGCCACTGGTCGAGCATCGGTGCCCACACCCACTTGAACGCGTAGGCCAGGCCGATCAGGCTGGCGTAGCCGATGGTCTGGTGGGTCACCCCTGCCTCGCGCAGCCACACCGAGAGGGTGGAGAACACCAGCATGTACGGCAGGCCGGCGGCGAAGCCCAGCAGCAGCAGGGCCAGGGTGGCCGGATGGGCATAGGTGGCGAGGGCGGCGCGCCAGGTTCTACGGGGCATGGGCGTGTTCGGACGAGGGCTCGGGCAAAGGGCGCACTCTAACCGTTCGCCTCCATCGGGCGCCAGCCGTGGCGGCGCATGTCGACGCGATCGTTGCGGATGGTCAGGCCCTCGGCGCGCAGGCGTGCGCGCTGTTCCTCGCCGGAAGGCGTGCCGGCCGCCAGGCTGAGACGGCCGCCGGCGCCGAGCACGCGATGCCAGGGCAGGCGGGTGTCCCCGGGCAACTGGCTGAGGGTACGGCCGACCCAGCGCGCGGCGCGGCCGAGGCCGGCCAGGGCGGCCAGTTCGCCATAGCTGATCACCTTGCCCTCGGGAATCTGCGCCATCACCAGATACAGCGCCGCACGGCGTCCTTCGGCACTTGCCGTGGGCTCCAGGGCTGGGGCATGTTCTGCCTTGTCGCCTCGTTCCTTCTTCGGTGGTCTGGCCATGTCGCGCGTCCTGCTGTCCTGTCTGTTGCTGAGCCTGGCTTGGCCTGTCGCCGCGGATACCGTGTGGCTGAACAACGGCGACCGCCTGAGTGGCGAGATCCTGTTGCTCGATGGCGGCAAGCTGGCGCTGAAGACCAAGTATGCCGGCCGCGTGCTGATCGACTGGAAGGATATCGACACCCTGGCCTCGGACAAACCCCTGATGCTGCGCCGCGAGGGTCTGGACAGCGAGATCGGGCACCAGCTCAAGGCGGCCGACAAGGGCAAGGTACAGGTGGTCAATGGCCGTAGCGAAACGGTGGCGCTGGCCAGCATCACTCGGTTGGTGCCGCCGCGTCCGCTGCTCAAGGACCGGGTCTGGGAGGGCAACCTGGATGCCAAGCTGGACATGGAGCGCAACGAGGACCGCACCGACGAGTGGAAGCTCAAGGGCGACACCCGCGTGGAGCACGGGCGCTGGCGCCACGTGTTGCGCGGTGAGCTGGAGAACGAGACGGAGAACGGTGAGAAGACCGAGGACAACTGGGAGTTGGAGTACGACCTCGACCGCTTCTTCACCGATCACTGGTTCTGGCGCAGCGGCTACGAGCAGCAGGAGGACCAGTTCGAAGGTATCACCCGCCAGCGCATCCTCGGCACCGGGCCGGGTTATCGCTTCTGGGACAACGAGCTGGGCCGTCTCGACCTGGTCGGTCAGGTCAATCGGGTGCGCCTGGACTCGCCCTATGGCGATCTGTCGTTCGACACCTGGTCCATGGAATGGGACTACAAGCGCCTGCTGTGGGGCTCGCGTCTGGAGTTCTACAGCACGGCCGAGTTGCAGGTGCCGCAGATCGACGAGATCGACTATGTGTTCGATGGCGAGGCGGGGCTGCGCTATCGCCTCAACGACTGGGCGCGGCTGTCGCTGCTGTACGAGCTGAACCAGCTGCGCGGGCTGGGCACCACGGTGTCCGACCGGCATTACCTGATCGGTCTCGGGGTCGGTTGGTAAGCGAATCGGCTGAACTTAGGCTGTCATTCTTCGGTCTGTGCTTGCTCACGCGGTGTGCATCCGGATAATGCGCGCCTTTTTCCAGGACCAGCCTGTTGTCGATGCCCATGAAGCCGTCCCGCTCCCTGCTCTGCCTGGCGCTCGCCGCCGTTCCCACCTCGCTGCTCGCCGACACCGTCTGGCTGAAGAACGGCGACAAACTCACCGGTACCATCCGGCTGTTCGATAGCGGCAAGCTGCTGTTGCAGACCGAATACGCCGGCAGCATCACCCTGGATGTGAAGAAGATCGCCACCCTGGAAAGCGACCGCGCGCTGCTGGTGAAGCAGAACGATTTCGTCGGCGAACATGCCAAGTCGCTCAAGCCGGCCGGGCAGGGCCAGGTCGAGCTGGTCAACGGCACGGCGCCGCGCGTGGTGGAACTGGCGTCGATCAGCCAGATGCTGCCGCCCAAGCCGCTGGTGCAGGACCTGACCTGGGATGGCACGCTGGACTTCTCCGCCGACTACAAGCAGGCCGAGAACGACATCAAGGACTATGACATCGACCTCGATACCAAGGCGCGCCACGGCGCCTGGCGGCATGGTATCGCCGCCGAGTACGACCACGAGACCAAGGACGACGAGCGCAAGACCGACCGCGTTGAGCTGGAGTACGACCTCGATCGCTTCCTCACCCAGAAGTTCTTCTGGCAGGGCCAGCTGAAGTACAGCCACGACCGCATCGAGGACCTGGAGACCCAGCGCACCATCGGTACCGGCCCCGGTTACCAGTTCTGGGACAACGAACTGGGCGCCTTCTCCATCGCCGGTCTGCTCAACCGCAACGACTACGTGTTCGCCGATGGCAGCAGCGAGCACTTCAACTCCGCCGCCATGGAGTGGGACTACAAGCGCTACCTGCACGGCAAGAATCTCGAGCTGTACACCCAGGGCGAACTGGGCGCGCCCTTCACCGACGAGATCGACTACGTCATCGATACCGAGGCCGGCGTGCGCTACAAGCTCAACAGCTGGGCGGCGCTGAGCCTCAAGGCCGAGTGGGACAAGGTCGCCAGCGAGCATGGCGACACCAACGAGCGCCGCTACATGATCGGCTTGGGCGTGGGCTGGTAAGCCGCTCAGTCGTACTCCGCCTCTGCGTGGTCGCCCAGCAGCCTGAGCTGGCGCGGCGTACAGGCGGCCAACACCTGCGGATTGAAGCGCCACTGCAGATAGGGCGAGAACTTCTGCGTCACCATGCGTCGGCCGTAATGCACCTGCAGCAGGTAGCGGCTGCGCTCGGATGTGCGGTTTCGGCTGCCGGCGTGCCACAGCTCGCTGCGCAGGAACAGCACGTCGCCGGCGCGACACAGCACCGGTTGCGGTCCGTGGCCGCGCCAATCCTGCTCGCCCTCTGTCGGCGGCCGACCGGCGCGGTGGCTGCCGGGAATCACCAGGGTCGGGCACAGGTCCTCGTCGATATCGCTCAGGTACAGCTGCGCCGTGCAGATCTGCATCGGTAGCTCGAAGGTCGGATCGTTCAGCAGGCTGCTCGGCAGCTGCATCGCCAGGTAGTCGAGATGCAGCCCGGCGCCGATGAAGCCGGGATGGCAGCGCCAGGCGGTCTGGCCGATCACATGACAGTCGGCACCGAGCGCCGCCTCCGCCAGTTCGATCACGCCCGGCAGGTCCAGATAGGGCAGCCACAGCGGGTCGCGGTTGAACACGCACTTGTAGTGATCGACCAGGCCGGTGTAGTCCCAGTGCTGCGGCTGCAATGCGTCGGTGGCGGCACGCAGCTCGGCGAGCTGGCGGCTATCCAGCACGCCGCGCAGCAGCGCGAAGCCCTGCTGGTGCAGCGACTGCAGGTGGTGCGCGGTGGCCCGGTCCATGAGTGTGTTCCGCTGGCGGAAGTCCTCTCCATGCTGGCACGCGCGCGAATCGCAGGCAAAAAAAGACCCGGCAAAGTGCCGGGTCAATAACCGTGATTAGCCTGATGAGGAGATAATCTGAAGAGTCCGACTGCGTGGTCTCTTGAGCTTATCGGCTGATCTCGCGACCAGTTGCGGTAATAATAACAATTCTCATTTTGCAGTCAACACTCGGATGAGAATTATTTTCGACTGGTTGGCAAAAGCCCGGAAAAACAAACCCCGGCCTGGGCCGGGGTCTGGCGCGTCAGTGCTGGACTCAGGTGGGCTGCAGCTGGGTACGCAGCTGGGTGACTTCCTTGTTCAGCAGGTCGATGCGCCGTGCCATGCTCTCGATCAGGCTGTGGGCGATGCGCGGGTTGCTCTGCATCAGGCTGAGGAACTGGTCCTTGGGGATCACCATCACGGTGCAGGGCTCGCTGGCGATCACCGTGGCGCTGCGCTTCTCGCGGGTGAACACGGCCATGGCGCCGAAGATCTCGTCCTTCTGCACGTCGCCGACCTTCTGCCCATCGACATGGGCCTCGGCGTGGCCCTCGATGATCACGAACACGTGGTCGGCGTCATCACCCTGGTGGATCAGCTCTTCGCCGGCGGCGAAGTGTTGGAAACCGGTGGCCGGGCGGATTTCCGGCTGCTTGAGGCGAGCCAGGGCGTCGGAGAGCAGGGCGGTGTGGCCGATCAGGTACTGGATGAACAGCTCCTGGCGCTGCTCGCTGCCGTAGATGTGCTTGAACACCTCGTTGCGCGCATAGGGCACCAGGCTCAGCTGCTCTTCGCTGCTGTAACGGCAGCTGGGCAGGTCGATGCCCTGGCGCAGGCCGACCAGGTCGCCTTCCTGCAGATAGAACAGCGGGCGCTCATCGACCTGGGCGTGCAGCAGGCCGTTCTCGATGATGTACAGCTGGTTGCCGGGCAGGATCTTCGCCAGGTCATCGACCTGTTCCAGACGCAGGGAGGCACCGCTGGGCTGCAGCCCGTCGAGCAACTGCGTGGGAATGCTCTGCAGGCGTTGGATCAGCTGGTCGGCGTAGGCCGGTTGCTCCCCGAGTAGGTACATAAAGGTAATTCCTTGAACTGGCTGCGCTGACGATAAGGCACGCGGGTGTCCGCAACAATAGGTGGCGACGTGGTACAGGTAAATCCCGCCGCTCGGAGGTTGTGAGCTAGCTCTTGTTGCTTGCCCCAGGTTCGTCCAGCTGGCCGTTGAGTCTGGCCTTGAGCCCGGGGGGCAGATCGTTCCAGTGGACGTCGAGCAAGGCGCCTTCGATCGCATAGAGCAGGACCTTGGAGGCGCGGAAGCCGCGGGCGCGCACCGCCCGGTAGGCGTCCACCGCGCCCAGGCGGCGCAGGTCGTTGGCGCTGTGAATGCCTACCGCGTGCAGCCACTGTGCCGAGGTCTTGCCCAGGTTCTTCAGGTGTTGCAGTTCATCGTTCATGGCGCCTCCTTGCCTCTCTTGCGCAGTCACGAATGAGGCCGGGTCGGGAGGCCTGCGAGAAAGTGTAGCGGCCAACGCACAAAACGCTTTTGCTGCCCGTCGCCCCAGGCCTGGCGCAGCCTGGGCAGCAGCTCCGGCAGGGGATCGCGGCCGCTGGCCTGCTCCAGCTTCTGCACGGCGGACCAGGTGCCGAGGTAGCCCATCAGCTGCTGCAGGTCCCACTCCAGCTCGATGGCGAAGGCCGGCACCTGGATGCGCGCAAACGGCGGCTGGATATCGCGGTAGCCGGCATCGACGCTGGCGCGACCGCTGGGCCAGTAACCGCCCAGGGTGTTCCAGTAGAAGTCGTCGAGCATCGTGTCCAGCGCAGCGTCGATGCGCAGCAGGCTATAGCACCAGGCGCAGAACAGCCCGTCCGGCCTGAGCAGGCGGCGGGTCTCGGCGAAGAACGCCGGCGTGGCGAACCAGTGCAGGGCCTGGGCCACCACGATCAGGTCGAGGCTGGCATCGGCCAGCGGCTGGGCGCTGGCGTCCGCGGCGAAGCAGTCGACGCCTTGCAGGTCGGGGGCGGCGCGCAGTTGCTCGGGGCTGCCGTCGCAGGCCAGCACCTGGTCGAAGTGTTGCAGCAGCGGGCGGCTGGCCTGGCCGTTGCCGCAGGCGATGTCCAGCGCGCGTTCCTGGCCGGGGCTGTTGGCGGCCAGCCAGGTAAACAGGCTGTCGGGGTATTGCGGGCGGAAGCTGGCATAGGCGTCGGCACGATTGCCGAACAGGCGGGTGATCTCGCTCATGGAGCCTCGGCGTCAGAGGGGGCGATAGCGCATGCGGGTGCCGAACTGCATGGACAGGAGAATCTCGTCGGCGCACAGCTGGGCCGGGAAGTAGGCGCCGGAGATCTGCGCGTGAGCGATGCTGGCGCCTTCCAGGTTGGCCTCGCGCAGGTCCAGGCCGCGCAGGTCGGCGCCACGGAAATAGGCGTCGGTGAAGTCGATGCGGCTGGCTTCCAGCAGACGCAGGTCGAGACCGCGCAGATCGGCGCCGCGCAGGTCGACGGGGCCGTCCTTGGGTTTCTGCTTGTTGAAGTCGGCAACCTTCTCGTCACGCAGCAGGCGGTAGAGCGGGTTATCCAATTGGCGGGGCTGGCTCATGGGGTGCCTCCATTCAGGGCCTGTCGGCAGTATAGACAGTCCCCGAGGGACGCGACTCAGAGCCCGGGCAGGCGTTGGCGAATGCTGTCGATCAGGCCGTCCAGGCTAGCCGCCTGGTGGGTGTCGACGCGGCGGCTGTGGGCCTGCTCGTCCGCATTCAGTTCGTCGCGGCTGGCCTGCTGGGCCTGGATCACTTCGAGGGTGGCATCGGACGGGTCGTTGCCCTCGGCCTGGCGTTGCTGCAGCCAGGCGGCGATCACGTCCTGCGGAGCCTGGCAGTCGAGGATCAGGAACGGCGCGCCATTCTGCTCGGCGACCTGCCAGGCGGCGGCGCGCTGGTCGTGCTTGAGGTAGGCGGCGTCCAGAACCACCGGGAAACCGGCGTGCAGGGCGCTTTCCGCCAGTTGATGCAGCCGGGCATAGGTCGCGGTGCTGGCTTCGGCGCTGTAGATGCCGTCGTTCAAGCCGCCTTTGGCGGCATCCGGCTGCTCGCCGAACAGGCGCTTGCGTTCCACGTCCGAACGCAGGCGAATCGCGCCCAGGGCTTCGACCAGGCGCAGCGCTACCTGGCTCTTGCCGACGGCGGAGACGCCGCTGGTGATGGCCAGGAACGGCGTGGGAATGGCGCTGTAGCTTTCCGCCAGGTTGGCGTAGTTGCGGTACTGGCGCAGGGTGGCGGCCTTCTGCACCGCGTCGCTCTGGTGGGCCAGGCTGAACAGCGCGACCTTGGCTCGCACCAGGGCGCGGTGGGCCTTGTAGAGGTTGAACAGCTCCAGGGCGTCGTAGTCGCCGCTGCGTTCCAGCCAGGCGCTGACGAAACGTCGCGACAAGGCTTTGAGGCCGCGGTCTTCCAGGTCCATGGCGAGGAAGGCGGCGTCCAGGGCGGTGTCGATCAGGCGGAATTCCTCGTTGAATTCGATGCAGTCGAACAGCACGACCTTGCCGTCGAGCAGGGTGGCGTTGCCCAGGTGGATATCGCCATGGCACTCGCGGATCGCGCCGGCCTCGGCGCGCCGGGCCAGCAGAGGTTCCAGGCGGGCGATGCTGGTTTCCACCCAACCTTCCAGGGCCTCGAGTTGGCGCAGGTCGGCGGCGTCGGACAGCAGCGGGCGGATCTGTACGAAGTTCTGCCGCATCGGCGCGACGATGGCCTGTGGCTCGCACAGCGGGTGATCGACAGCCACGGCCGGGGTACGGCCGTGGAAGTCGGCGATCTGCTGGGCCAAGGCGTCAATATGCGCCGGGGTCAGCTCGCCGCGCGACTGCACCGCGCTGAGCAGTCGGGTCTGCGGGAACTGGCGCATCTTCAGCACGTACTCGATGGCCGCGCCTTCACCGCCCAGTTGCGGGGCATTCTCGCTGCCGGTGATCGGCAGCACGTCCAGGTACAGGCCCTCGGTCAGGCGCTGGTTGAGGCGCAGCTCTTCGCCGCAGAAGTGCTGGCGCTTGCTCAGGTCGGTGAAGTCGAGAAAGCCGAAGTTGACCGGCTTCTTGATCTTGTAGGCGTAGGGACCAGTGAGCAGCACCCAGGAGATGTGCGTCTCGATGACCTGGAATCCTTCCACCGGATGGGGGTAGAGGGCCGGGTTCTGCAGGGCGGCGATCAGGGCTTGGCTCACGGTCTTTCCTTGTGCTTCTGGCATCGATAAGAGGCGGCATTATGGCCGCTGTGAGGCGCTCTGCAAACCGCCGGGGCGCGCCTGTCGGCCCCTGGCAAAGTGCGTATAATGCCGCGCCATGACTCGTTCCCGTACCCCCCGCAAAGGCGCCAAGCGCCGCGCCAGCAGCCGTTCCTGGCTGGGCTGGCTGTTCAAACTGTCGCTGGTCGGCCTGGTGCTGCTGGCCGGTTTCGCCGTTTACCTGGACGCCGTGGTGCAGGAGAAATTCTCCGGCAAGCGCTGGACGGTGCCGGCCAAGGTCTATGCGCGGCCGCTGGAGCTGTTCGTTGGCCAGAAGCTCAGCAAGGAAGACTTCCTTACCGAGCTGGATGCCCTCGGCTATCGTCGCGAAGGCGCCGCCAACGGCCCGGGTGCGGCGGCGGTGAACGGCAATCTGGTCGACCTGCATACCCGCGGCTTCCAGTTCTACGAAGGTAACGAGCCGGCCCAGCGGGTGCGGGTGAAGTTCTCCGGCGATTACGTGGCCGGCCTCAATCAGGGCAGTGGCGCCAAGCTGGCGGTGGCGCGCATGGAGCCGCTGCTGATCGGCGGCCTGTACCCGGCGCACCATGAAGATCGAATCCTGATCAAGCTGGATCAGGTGCCGCCCTACCTGGTCGAAACCCTGGTGGCGGTGGAGGATCGCGAGTTCTTCAATCACTTTGGTGTGTCGCCCAAGGGCATCGCCCGCGCCGTGTGGATCAACGCCACGGCCGGCCAGCTGCGCCAGGGCGGCAGTACCCTGACCCAGCAGTTGGTGAAGAACTTCTACCTCACCAGCGAGCGCAGCCTGACCCGCAAGCTGACCGAAGCCATGATGGCGGTGCTGCTGGAGCTGCACTACGACAAGAAGGAGATCCTCGAGGCCTACCTCAACGAGGTGTTCCTCGGTCAGGACGGCCAGCGCGCTGTGCATGGTTTCGGTCTGGCCAGCCAGTACTTCTTCAGTCAGCCGCTCGGCGAGCTGAAGCTAGAGCAGGTGGCCCTGCTGGTCGGCATGGTCAAGGGGCCGACCGTATACAATCCGCGGCGCAACCCGGAGCTGGCGCTCAAGCGCCGCAACCTGGTGCTCGATCTGCTGGCGGAGCAGGGCGTGGTCACCGCCGAAGTGGCCGAGGCAGCCAAGCAGAAGCCGCTGGGCGTGACCAAGCGCGGTAGCCTGGCCGACAGCTCGTTCCCCGGCTTCCTCGATCTGGTCAAGCGCCAACTGCGCGAGGACTACCGCGAGGAAGACCTGACCGAAGAAGGCCTGCGCATCTTCACCAGCTTCGATCCGATCCTGCAGCTCAAGGCCGAGTCGGCGCTGGGCGAGACCCTCAAGCGCTTGTCCGGGCGCAAGGGTGTGGACGAAGTGGAAGCGGCCATGGTGGTGACCAATCCGGAGACTGGCGAAATACAGGCGCTGATCGGCAGTCGCCAGCCGCGCTTCGCCGGTTTCAACCGGGTGCTGGACGCCAATCGACCGATCGGCTCGCTGATCAAGCCGGCCGTGTATCTCACCGCCCTTGAGCGTCCGAGCCAGTACACCCTGACTAGCTGGCTGGAGGACACGCCGTTCTCGGTGAAGGGCCAGGATGGCCAGGTCTGGCGGCCGAAGAACTACGACGGCAAGGCCCACGGTTCCATCTATCTCTATCAGGGCCTGGCCAACTCCTACAACCTGTCGACTGCCAAGCTGGGCCTGGAACTGGGCGTGCCGAATGTGCTCAAAACCCTCGAGCGCCTGGGCGTCGAGCGCGAGTGGCCGGCCTATCCGTCGATGCTGCTGGGCGCTGGCGCGCTGAGCCCGATGGAAGTGGCCACCATGTACCAGACCCTGGCCAACGGCGGCTTCAATACGCCGTTGCGCGGTATTCGCAGTGTGCTGGCCGCCGAGGGCGAGCCGCTCAAGCGCTACCCCTTCCAGATCCAGCAGCGTTTCGATCCGGGTGCCATCTACCTGGTGCAGAACGCCATGCAACGAGTGATGCGCGAAGGCACCGGGCGCTCGGTGTACAGTCAGCTACCGGCGTCGCTGAATCTGGCTGGCAAGACCGGTACCAGCAACGACTCGCGTGACAGCTGGTTCGCCGGCTTCAGTCAGGATCTGCTGGCAGTGGTATGGATGGGCCGCGACGACAACGGCACGACACCGCTGACCGGCGCCACCGGCGCTCTGCAGGTCTGGACCGGTTTCATGAAAAAGGCCGACCCGCTGCCGCTGGACATGCCGATGCCGGACAATGTCACGCCGGCCTGGGTGGACGCTTATAGCGGCCAGGGCTCCGCCGCTGGCTGCCCGAATGCCGTGGAAATACCCTATATCCGTGGCAGCGAGCCGGCTCCCGGTCAGCCTTGCGGCCTGCTGGAGGCGCCGGCGGACAACGTGATGGACTGGGTGCGTGGTTGGCTCAACTGAATTCGCTGAAGTGAGAAAAATGCATGGCTAAGTGGTGGGTTTGCGTGATGCTGGCGTCGGCGGTTCTGTCCGGATGTGCCAGTGTGCCCAGGGGGGCGATTCCGGTGCAGGACTCCTCAGGTCGCCTGATGGAAGACGAGCAGGGCGCCTTCGCCGGCCGCGGCGCAACGAGTGCCCAGCCGCAACAGGCGCAGCCCCAGAGCCTGCCGGAGGATTCCGGCGTGGTGGTAATGGTGCCGGGCGGCGTGACGTCCGCGCCGCTGGAAACCTATCCGGATGGCAGCAGCGCGACGCCGGCTACCTACGGTTCGGCGCCGCTGAGCAGTGGTCCGATTTCCAGCGCGGGTGCCTATCAGCAGCCTAGCGCGCCCAGTGGCATTCCCACTGGCGGTAGCCTGGCCGGTGATGAGCAGCTGGATGGTCCGGTGCTAGCGCTGCTCACCAGTGCCCAGCAGCAACAGGGCAGTGGTGATCTGGAAGGCGCTTCGTCCAGCCTGGAGCGTGCCCAGCGCATCGCCCCGCGGGAGCCGCAGGTGCTCTATCGCCTGGCCGAGGTGCGTCTGGCCCAAGGGGATGCGGCCCAGGCCGAACAGCTGGCGCGCCGTGGTCTGAGCTTCGCCAGTGGTCGCCCGGCCCTGCAGGCCGGCCTATGGGGCCTGATCGGCCAGGCTCGTGAGCGTCAGGGCGACCCCGCTGGCGCCGCCCAGGCCCGTGAGCGGGCGCGGGTCAATCTCTGATGGACTCGCGCTTCTCGGCGTTGGCCGATCAGCTTCTGCTGATCGAGCGAGAGTTGCGTGTGCTGGGCATGTGGTCGGCCGAGTCGCCGTCTGCCGAGGCGCTGGCCAGCCAACAGCCGTTCTGCGTCGATACCTTGGACTTCGGGGCCTGGCTGCAGTGGATTTTTCTGCCACGGATGAAGCAGCTGCTGGAGTCCGATGGGCCATTGCCGTCGGTTTCCGGTATTCGTGAGATGGCAGAAATGAGCTGGCCTGGCAGTGAGGCTCAAACGCGAGGGTTGCTGGCGGCGCTGGGGGAGTTCGATCGGTTGATTGGGAGCGCTCATTGAGCGCTCCGGGTTTCTTCTATTTGCAATGTTCCGCAATCGCCTTTTCGCTTTCGGCGATTCTGGCTTGACGCTCCTCTTCATTCAAGCGGCGCAATTCTCCCTTCTCTTCCACGCGTATCCGAGGGTTGTTGCGCAGTTGTGCTAGGTCCGTGCGGACATCTTCGCAGTATTTCTTGCGCTCTGCCTCTTGCTTGGCAACGTCTTGCTTGACCTTCTCGTCGACTGTCTCCTGCTGCTTGTCGCCTGATTCGGCAGCGGCTTTCGGTTGAGGAGGGGCGACCTTGGGTTGGGAAATGTTCGGATTTACCGACGCGGCTTCCTGCCCCTCCGGCGGCTGCGAGCCAAAGTGAACATTACCTTGGCCATCCACCCACTTGTAAATCTGGCCGGCAGTGGCACCAGTGCTCAGGGCGAGCAGCACACTGCACGCGAGAATCATGCGACGCATGTCGTTTCCTTTTATCGGCAGCAAAACCTGCCCGTTACTATAACCAAAACCCGCGAATCTTCATCCTGCGCCATGTCACAAGCCGGCAGCGCAAGAAACTGTGACGTATAACTTGACTTGGCGTTCGCTAATCCGAACAATCGGTCCCTCCTGCTGTTGTGAGGTCCGCCGCAAGCGTCCCTCAGCTCAGTGGAAAAAGGCGCTACCCGTGCCGACCCCCGTTACACCCGCAACGCGTTACCTCGCGCTGGGAAGGAAGGGCTCCGCAAGATTGGGCCGTTCCGCTACTCGTCAGGCAGACCCCTGCATTATCAGCGACCACAGTCGCGCCCGTCCGCTGACCAGTAAGACCTACTCAAAGGACCACTCGTTGTCGGGTGGTGATCTGGCGTTCTAGAGGTGAACAACGTGGAGCTTTTATCCGGCGCTGAAATGGTCGTCCGCTCGTTGCGTGACGAAGGCGTTAAGTACATCTATGGGTACCCGGGCGGTGCCCTCCTGCACATCTACGATGCCCTGTTCAAGGAACCGGAAGTTACCCACATCCTGGTTCGTCACGAGCAGGCCGCCACTCACATGGCCGACGGCTACGCCCGTGCCACCGGCAAGGCCGGTGTGGTGCTGGTGACTTCTGGCCCGGGGGCGACCAATGCCATTACCGGCATTGCCACCGCCTACATGGACTCGATCCCGATGGTGATCATCTCCGGTCAGGTGCCCAGCACCGTGGTCGGTACCGACGCCTTCCAGGAAACCGACATGGTCGGTATCTCGCGTCCGATCGTGAAGCACAGCTTCATCATCAAGCATCCTTCGGAAATCCCCGAAGTGATCAAAAAGGCTTTCTACCTCGCCCAGTCCGGCCGTCCCGGCCCGGTGGTCGTGGACATTCCCAAAGACATGGGCGATCCGTCGCAGAAGTTCGAGTACAGCTACCCGAAGAAGGTCAAGCTGCGCTCCTACAGCCCGGCTGCCCGTGGTCATTCCGGGCAGATCCGCAAGGCCGCCGAGATGATTCTGGCCGCCAAGCGTCCGGTCATGTACTCCGGTGGCGGCGTGGTCATGGGCGGCGCTTCCGAGCCGCTGACCGAGCTGGCGCGCATGCTCAATATCCCGGTGACCAACACCCTCATGGGGCTTGGCGCCTTCCCGGGCACCGATCGCCAGTTCGTCGGCATGCTCGGCATGCACGGCAGCTACACCGCCAACCTGGCCATGCACCACGCCGACGTGATCCTGGCCGTCGGTGCGCGTTTCGATGATCGCGTGATCAATGGCGAGACTGCGGCCAAGTTCTGCCCGAACGCCAAGATCATTCACATCGACATCGACCCGGCCTCGATCTCCAAGACCGTCAAGGCCGACATCCCGATCGTTGGTCCGGTGGACAGCGTGCTGACCGAGATGGTCGCCATCCTCAAGGAAATCGGCGAGACCCCGAACAAGGAAACCGTCGCCAACTGGTGGAAGCAGATCGACGAGTGGCGTGGTAGCGGCCGCCTGTTCCCCTACAACGAGGGTGACGGCAGCATCATCAAGCCGCAGGCGGTGATCGAGACCCTCAGCGAAGTGACCCGTGGCGACGCCTACGTCACTTCCGACGTGGGCCAGCACCAGATGTTCGCGGCGCAGTACTACCGCTTCAATAAGCCCAATCGCTGGATCAACTCCGGTGGCCTGGGCACCATGGGCTTCGGCTTCCCGGCCGCCATGGGCGTCAAGCTGAACTTCCCGGAAGCCGACGTGGCCTGCGTCACCGGCGAGGGCAGCATCCAGATGAACATCCAGGAGCTGTCGACCTGCCTGCAGTACGACCTGCCGGTGAAGATCATCAACCTGAACAACGGTGCTCTGGGCATGGTTCGCCAGTGGCAGGACATGCAGTACAGCAGCCGTTATTCGCACTCCTACATGGAATCGCTGCCTGACTTCGTCAAGCTGGCCGAGGCCTATGGTCACGTGGGCATGCGCATCACCGACCTGAAAGACCTCAAGCCGAAGATGGAAGAAGCCTTCGCCATGAAGAACCGCCTGGTGTTCCTCGACATCGCCGTCGATACCAGCGAGCACGTGTACCCGATGCAGATTCGCGGCGGTGCCATGCGTGACATGTGGCTGAGCAAGACGGAGCGGACCTGAACATGCGCCATATCATCTCCCTGTTGCTGGAAAACGAACCCGGTGCCCTGTCGCGCGTGGTTGGCCTGTTCTCCCAGCGCAACTACAACATCGAAAGCCTGACCGTGGCGCCGACCGAAGACCCGACCCTGTCGCGTCTGACGCTGACCACCGTGGGGCATGACGATGTGATCGAGCAGATCACCAAGAACCTCAACAAGCTGATCGAAGTGGTCAAGCTGGTGAACCTGTCGGAAAGCGCGCACATCGAGCGCGAGCTGATGCTGGTGAAAGTGAAGGCCACCGGCGCCCAGCGCGCCGAGGTCAAGCGCACCACCGACATCTTCCGCGGGCAGATCGTCGACGTGACCAGCAGCGTCTATACCATCCAGCTGACCGGTACCAGCGACAAGCTGGACAGCTTCATCCAGGCCATCGGCACCGCGTCGATCCTGGAGACCGTGCGCAGCGGTGTCACCGGTATTGCGCGTGGCGATAAAGTCCTGAGTATCTGATCGTCATGTTGCGAAAGAGCCCTGCCCAGTGCGGGGCTTTTTATTTCTGGCGGTTCCAGAAGGCGGCGATCAGCGGGTCCTTGAGGCGCCTCTGCAGGGCGAACAGGCCGATGTCGTAGGCGGTCAGCGGCGGCTGGATATCGTAGATGCGGATGCGCGCGGTCAGCGGGCTGTTGTCCAGGACGATCTGTGGCACCACGCCGATGCCGAACCCCAGGCTCACCATGCTGACGATGGCCTCGTTGCCGCTCACCTGGGCGTAGATGCGCGGCTTGATGTTGTGGCTCTTCAGCCAGCGGTCGGTGCGGGTTCGCGCCAGTCCCTCTTCCGAGAGGATCATCGGTACGTCTTTCCAGCTTTCCGCGCTGGGGTGTTTCAGTTGCTCGTCGCTGAGTAGCTGTGACGACTGTGGACCGATGAAGCGCAGCTCGGAACGGGCGATGGGCTGAAACTCGACGTCGGCCGGCAGGTTGTCCGGGCGAGCGCCGATGGCCAGGTCTTCCAGTTCCTGCTGCACGCGCTCGACGGCCTTGGCAGGGTCGCCGGTGTGCAGCTTCATTTCGATGCGCGGGTAGTTCTGCCGGAAGCTGCTGAGGATGTCGTACAGAAAGCTGTAGCTGGCCGTGACCGAGCAATACAGGGAGAGCTCGCCGTGCAGGATTAGTTGGTCCTGCTTGAAAGTCTGACGAATGGCCTGCCAGCCGTTCATCACTTCCTGGGCGTACTCGCGAAACTGCTGGCCCTCGCGGGTCAGTCGCACCGAGCGGTTGTCGCGCAGAAATAGCGGGGCGCCAAGTTCATCTTCGAGTTGCTTGATGCTGCGGCTAAGAGCGGAAGGACTGACGTGCTGTTCACGGCTGGTCTTGCCGAAGTGCAGGTTGTCTGCCAAAGAAAGAAAAAGCTTGAGTGCGTGGCTGTCCATATCCGTTTCATATATCGGCATGTTGTATTGCAAATATATCATTTTACGCAATGGAGAGGATGGCTTAAGGTGCCTCCGTAGCGGTGCTGAGCACCCCCTTTATTCGATCCAGAAGAGCCAAGAACATGAAAGTTTTCTACGACAAAGACTGCGACCTCTCCATCATCCAGGGCAAGAAAGTCGCCGTTATCGGCTACGGCTCCCAGGGCCACGCCCAGGCGTGCAACCTGAAAGACTCCGGTGTTGATGTCACCATCGGTCTGCGCAAGGGCTCCGCTACCGTCGCCAAGGCCGAGGCTCATGGCCTGAAAGTGACCGACGTGGCCACCGCCGTAGCCAACGCCGACCTGGTCATGATCCTGACCCCGGACGAGTTCCAGGGCCGCCTGTACAAGGACGAGATCGAGCCGAACATCAAGAAAGGCGCCACCCTGGCCTTCTCCCACGGCTTCTCGATCCACTATAACCAGGTCGTGCCGCGTGCCGACCTCGACGTGATCATGATCGCGCCGAAGGCCCCGGGCCACACCGTGCGTTCCGAGTTCGTCAAAGGCGGCGGCATCCCTGACCTGATCGCCATCTACCAGGACGCTTCCGGCAATGCCAAGAACGTCGCCCTGTCCTACGCCGCCGGCGTCGGCGGCGGTCGTACCGGCATCATCGAGACCACCTTCAAGGACGAGACCGAAACCGACCTGTTCGGTGAGCAGGCCGTTCTCTGCGGCGGCTGCGTCGAGCTGGTCAAGGCCGGTTTCGATACCCTGGTCGAAGCCGGCTACGCGCCGGAAATGGCCTACTTCGAGTGCCTGCACGAGCTGAAGCTGATCGTCGACCTGATGTTCGAAGGCGGCATCGCCAACATGAACTACTCGATCTCCAACAACGCCGAGTACGGCGAGTACGTGACCGGTCCGGAAGTCATCAACGCCGAATCCCGTCAGGCCATGCGCAACGCCCTGAAGCGCATCCAGGACGGCGAATACGCCAAGATGTTCATCAGCGAAGGCGCGGCTAACTACCCGTCCATGACTGCCTACCGCCGCAACAATGCCGCTCACGGCATCGAAGTGGTCGGCGAGAAGCTGCGTGCGATGATGCCGTGGATCTCCGCCAACAAGATCGTCGACAAGACCAAGAACTGAGTCTTCGATGTTCGAAAAAGAACGCGGCTTCGGCCGCGTTTTTTTATGCGCGTAGCGGGCTTCTGGTATAAAGCCCACTCGTTTAGCCGTGCCGCCGGCGAACCTGCGTCGGTGGTATCGGTCGAAGTCTCATCCAATCGCTGCAAGGTATTGTTCATGAACGAACGTCCCGAGGACTCCGGCAAGGCCCCCGAACCGGAGAGCCTGCTGCCCATCGATGAACACGTGGAGGAAGGCCAGGATGCCGAGGGCCGCAAGGTCCGCCACCGTGGCATCTATCTGTTGCCCAACTTGTTCACCACGGCGGCGCTGTTTTCCGGCTTCTACGCCATCGTCAACGGCATGAACGGCCAGTTCGATCACGCCGCCATCGCCATCTTCGTTGCCATGGTGCTCGACGGCCTCGACGGCCGCGTGGCTCGCCTGACCAACACCCAAAGCGCCTTCGGCGCGGAGTATGACTCGCTGTCCGACATGGTCGCCTTTGGCGTCGCGCCGGCACTGGTCGCCTTCGAGTGGGCTCTCGGTAGCCTGGGCAAAGTCGGCTGGATGGTCGCCTTCATCTATGTGGCCGGTGCTGCGCTGCGTCTGGCGCGTTTCAATACCATGGTCGGCAAGGCCGACAAGCGCTACTTCATCGGCCTGGCCAGCCCCGCTGCTGCAGCATTGGTGGCCGGTACCGTGTGGGCCTTCAGCGACTTCGGCATCAAGGGCTCGAACATGGCCTTCGTGGTCGCCCTGTTGGTGGCTGCCGCCGGGACGCTGATGGTCAGCAACATCAAATACCACAGCTTCAAGGACCTGGATCTCAAGGGGCGTGTGCCTTTCGTGGCCATTCTGATCGTGGTGCTGGTGTTCGCCGTGGTGTTCAGCGATCCGCCCCGCATCCTGCTGCTGATCTTCCTCGCCTACGCGGCGTCCGGTCCTGTGCAATATTTGTTGCAACTGCGTCGGCGCAAAGCGGCCGAGTGATGTAATTTCCTCGCGGCTCCGCAGTCTACTGGCGCATTCGATGTCCAGGCTGTGGAGCCCGCCATGCTGATCAAGACCCCTCCCGCATCCGCAGAGCGCGAATGCGATATCACCCCCGAAGCCGTTTACCTCTCCCGGCGCCGTTTCATGGCCGCTGCTGGCGGAGCCATGGCGTTGAGTGTGTTGCCAGCGCAAGCGGATGCCACTCGGTACACGCATGTCGAGCCCGGTTCAATGCCCGGCTGGTTTGCCGAGAAGCTGCCCGATGTGCGCTGGCAAGCGGTAACGGCGGGTGAAGAGGCGCTGACGCCCTATCCGGATGTCACGCAGTACAACAACTTCTACGAGTTCGGCACTAACAAGGGCGATCCTGCGCGCCACGCCGGCAAGCTCGAGGTCGAGCCCTGGTCGGTGATGATCGATGGCGAGGTGGCCAAGCCTGGCCCGGTATCGCTCGAACAACTGGTCCAGCCGCATCGGCTGGAGGAGCGCATCTATCGTCTGCGCTGCGTCGAAGCCTGGTCCATGGTCATCCCTTGGCTCGGCTTCCCGCTGGCCGATTTGCTCAAACGCGCCGAGCCGACCGGCAATGCCAAGTTCGTCCGTTTCGAAACCAAGGTGGCGCCAGAGCAGATGGCGGGTGTGCGCTCCGGATTCTCGCTGATCGACTGGCCCTATGTAGAGGGGCTGCGCATGGATGAGGCCATGCATCCCTTGGCGATCATGGCGGTGGGTCTCTACGGACGCGTTCTGCCCAATCAGAATGGCGCGCCGCTGCGCCTGGTGGTGCCGTGGAAGTACGGCTTCAAGAGCATCAAATCCATCGTGCGCATCAGTCTGGTTGCGGAGCAGCCGAAAACTACCTGGGAAAGTCTGGCGCCAGACGAATATGGTTTCTACGCCAATGTGAACCCAGGCGTCGACCATCCGCGTTGGAGCCAGGCGACCGAGCGCCGTCTACCCAATAGTCTGTTCAGTCCCAATGTCGTCGATACCAGGCTGTTCAACGGCTATGACGAAGTGGCCAGCCTCTATGCCGGTCTCGATCTGCGGAAGCATTACTGATGCGCTTCCCGATCTGGCGTGGGTTGGTGTTTCTCGTGGCCTTGTCATTTCCCGCGTATTGGCTGTACGAAGGATTGCAGCGACTGACCGGCCCCGATCCCGGCAAGGTGCTGGTGGATAACTTGGGGCAGGGCGGGCTGATCTTATTGCTGCTGACGCTGAGCATGACCCCGCTTCGCCGCATGACCGCCTGGGGTGGCTGGTTGGCGGTGCGGCGTCAGCTGGGGCTGTGGTGCTTCTCATATATAGTGCTGCACCTCTGCGGCTATCTGCTGTTCATTCTCGGCCTGCGCTTTGATCGTTTGCTGGTGGATATCAGCGAACGCCCTTACATCATTGTCGGTGCGCTGGCGCTATTTGGCCTGCTGCCGCTCGCGCTGACTTCCAATCGTTACAGTCAGCGCCGCCTGGGCGCGCGTTGGCGGCAGCTGCATAGATTGGTATACCCGATTCTCGGCCTGGCGTTGCTGCACATGCTGTGGGTAGTGCGCTCCGACATAGGTGAGTGGCTGGCCTATGCCGCATGCGGCGGCGCTCTGATGCTCTTGCGTCTGCCGGGTGTGGCGAGCGCCTTGCCGGCCCTTCACGAGAAGATGACAAAAACTTTGCACAAAGGAGTTGACGGTTAGATTTGGTCCCCTATAATGCGCACCACTTCCGGCGCAGTTCTCTCGGAAAACTCCTTGAAATTCAAAGAGTTGGATGAAAAAAAGAGATTGACCGG
>NZ_SCOM01000005.1 GCF_005508865.1 Pseudomonas sp. F(2018) | reverse complement strand
CCGGTCAATCTCTTTTTTTCATCCAACTCTTTGAATTTCAAGGAGTTTTCCGAGAGAACTGCGCCGGAAGTGGTGCGCATTATAGGGGACCAAATCTAACCGTCAACTCCTTTATGCAAAGATTTTCACTCTGCCTTCAAAGAGATGCGCGCGAAGGCCTTCTTGCCGGCCTGACACACATGACTGGAGCCCAGTTTGAACATGAAGCTGCGATCAACCACCTCGCCATCCACCTTCACGCTGCCAGCATTCAACAGGTCGCGAGCGGCGGCGGCATTCTTCACCAGGCCTGCCTTATTAAGGGCGGAGGAGATCGGCATCTCTTCTATAGAGAGCAGCTCGACTTCCGGCAGGTCGTCCGGCAGCTCGCCATCCTTCAGGCGATTGCCCGCAGAACGGTGCGCACTGGCGGCAGCCTCTTCACCATGGAAGCGAGCCACTATCTCTTCGGCCAGCTTGATCTTGATGTCACGCGGATTGGCGCCATTGGCCACATCGACCTTGAACTGCTCGATCTCTTCCATGGAGCGGAAGCTCAGCAGCTCGAAGTACCGCCACATCAGCGAGTCAGGCATCGACACCAGCTTGCTGTACATGACTCCAGGCGCTTCCTGGATACCTATATAGTTGCCCAGCGATTTGGACATCTTCTTCACGCCATCCAGCCCCTCGAGCAGCGGCATGGTGACGATGCACTGGGACGGCTGACCGTAGGAACGCTGCAACTCGCGCCCCATCAACAGGTTGAACTTCTGATCGGTGCCACCGAGCTCGACATCTGCACGCAGCGCCACCGAGTCGTAGCCTTGCACCAGCGGATAGAGGAATTCGTGGATGGCGATCGGCTGATTGCCTTCGTAGCGCTTCTGGAAGTCGTCACGCTCGAGCATGCGCGCCACGGTGTACTGCGAAGCCAGGCGAATGAAGTCGGCCGGAGTGAGCTTGTCCATCCAGGTGGAGTTGAACGCCACCTCGGTCTTGGCCGGATCGAGGATCTTGAATGCCTGGTTCTTGTAGGTCTCGGCGTTATCCAGCACCTGCTCGCGGGTCAGCGGTGGGCGAGTCGCGCTCTTGCCACTGGGGTCGCCGATCATTCCGGTGAAGTCACCTATAAGGAAGACCACCTGGTGCCCCAGATCCTGGAACTGGCGCAGCTTATTAATAAGCACGGTGTGCCCCAGATGCAGATCGGGCGCGGTCGGATCGAAACCGGCCTTGATCCGCAGCGGCTCGCCACGCTTGAGCTTCTCGACCAGTTCGGACTCGACCAGAACTTCTTCTGCACCGCGCTTGATCAGCGCCAGCTGCTCTTCAACCGACTTCATGACAGGACCCGTGCTACCCGCAAACCAAAAAGGGAACCAACCATACAAGATCACTGACCAATTACAAGCTCTACGCCAGGGGTGTGCCGCTGGGCCGATGCATGGCCTGCAGGGTTGCCTATAGTGAAATTTGATTATATTTTAGACAGTTAATGCACTCTTCCAAGAAACACCCTGAGCCATGACGCATTCTGTACCCAAAGCCACGTCCTATCCGCGGAGCCACTTGCTGGCAGCCAGCGGTATTGCGGCGCTGCTGAGCCTGGCCTTGCTGGTGTTCCCGTCGCGCGAAGTCGAAGCCAAGAAGACCTACCTGAGCCTGGAGCTGGACAACGGCTCCGAGCAGATCGTGCAAGAGAAGGATGATCTCCGACCCGATCAAGCCGCCGCGGAATCGCCTTTCGCCGATAACAAGAACAGCGCCAAAGCAGACGCGAATAAGAAGAACGAAGAAGCACAGCTCACCCAACCCACCGATCCGCTGCAGAAGAGCGTCACCGTCGCCAACGGCGATACGCTGTCAACCGTATTTTCTCGCGTCGGCCTGGATGCCAATGCCCTGCACGAAGCCATTGGCAGCAGCAAGGACGCCAAGCGCTTCAGCCGTCTGCACGTGGGTCAGGTGCTGGACTTCAAGCTCACGCCTGACGGCAAGCTGGAGCGCATGGGCAGCAAGCTGAACGACCTGGAGAGCATCTCCCTGACGCGCAGCGACAAGGGCTTCTCCTTCAAGCGCGAACTGGTCAAGCCGGATGTGCGCACCTCGTATGCCCATGGTGTGATCAACAGCTCGCTGTTCCTCTCCGCCAAGCGTGCCGGGCTGTCGCACAGCCTGACCATGGACCTGGCCAACGTCTTCGGCTACGACATCGACTTCGCCCAGGACATCCGCGAAGGCGACGAATTCGAGCTGATCTACGAAGAGCACGTGGTCAACAACAAGCAGGTCGGCAACGGCAACATCCTCTCCGCACGCTTCACCAACCGCGGCAAGACCTACACCGCCGTGCGCTACACCAGCAAGCAGGGCGTGACCAGCTACTACAACGCCGACGGCATGAGCATGCGCAAGGCGTTCATCCGTACCCCGGTGGATTTCGCCCGCATCAGCTCGAAATTCTCCATGGGCCGTCGCCACCCGATCCTGAACAAGATCCGCGCGCACAAGGGCGTCGATTACGCTGCACCTCGCGGCACGCCGATCAAGGCCGCCGGCGATGGCCGCGTGCTGCTGGCCGGACGCAAGGGCGGCTACGGCAATGCCGTGGTCATCCAGCATGGCAACAGCTACCGCACCCTGTACGGGCATATGCAAGGCTTCGCCAAGGGCGTGCGCACCGGCAGTACCGTCAAGCAGGGGCAGATCATCGGCTACATCGGTACCACCGGCCTGTCGACCGGACCGCACCTGCACTATGAGTTCCAGGTCAACGGTCGTCATGTCGATCCGCTCAGCCAGAAACTGCCGATGGCCGACCCCATCGCTCGCAACGAGAAGCAGCGCTTCCTGCAGCTGAGCAAGCCGCTGATGGCGCGCATGGACCAGGAAAAGGCCACCATGCTGGCCGCCAACAAGCAGCCCTGATATGCCGCGCTACCTGGGGGTAATGTCCGGCACCAGCCTCGACGGACTGGACATCGCCCTGATCCAGCAAGATACCCGCCCCACGCTCCTCGCCCATCACTACATCCCCATGCCCGACGCCTTGCGCGCCGAGCTGCTGGGACTATGCACCTCGGGCCCGGACGAGCTGGCACGCTCCGCCATTG
This sequence comes from Pseudomonas sp. F(2018), assembly GCF_005508865.1. GTDB lineage: Bacteria > Pseudomonadota > Gammaproteobacteria > Pseudomonadales > Pseudomonadaceae > Aquipseudomonas. The sequence goes on along the minus strand of NZ_SCOM01000005.1, from coordinate 377,783 downwards.
CCGAGCAGTGCTGGGTAGAGCTGGCGGCCGCCGGCATCAATGCGCTGTTGCAACGCGAAGGGCTGAGCGCGAGCGATATCCGCGCCATCGGCAGTCATGGCCAGACGGTGCGCCACGAACCCGCCCGCGGCTTTACCGTGCAGATCGGCAATCCGGCCCTGCTGGCCGAGCTGACCGGCATCGACATAGTCGCCGACTTCCGCCGTCGCGACGTGGCCGCAGGCGGCCAGGGGGCGCCGCTGGTTCCGGCCTTCCACGAAGCGCTGTTCGACAGTGACGAGCAACCCAAGGCCGTGCTCAATGTCGGCGGCTTCAGCAATCTCAGCCTGATCGAGCCGGGCCAGGCCGTGCGCGGTTTCGACTGCGGACCGGGCAACGTGCTGCTGGATGCCTGGATCGGCAAGGTGCGTGGCGATGCGTTTGATCGCGACGGCGCCTGGGCGGCCAGTGGCCAGCCCAATGCGGCGCTGCTGCAAGCGCTGCTGAGCGACCCCTATTTCGCCACGCGCGGCCCGAAGAGCACCGGGCGCGAGCTGTTCAATCTGCCCTGGCTGGAAAACCACCTGGCCGAGTTCCCCGCAGCGTCGCCCGCCGATATTCAGCGCACCCTGCTGGAGCTCACCGCACGCAGCATCGTCGACTCGCTGCAGCAGGCTCAGCAGGACACCGCCGAGTTGCTGGTGTGCGGCGGCGGCGCACACAACGCTGCATTGATGCAGCGCCTACAGGAACTGTTGCCGAGCTGCGAGGTAGCCAGCACCGCCGAGCGCGGCGTGCCTCCGGACTGGGTCGAGGCCATGGCCTTCGCCTGGCTGGCGCACTGCTGCCTGGAGCGCATCCCGGCCAACCGCCCCAGCGTCAGTGGAGCGAAGGGACCACGAGTGCTCGGGGCGATCTACCCGGCCTGATCAGGCCAGTTCCATAAACGAAAAAGCCGCGCAGATGCGCGGCTTTTTTCATGCGAATGGCTCAGATCGAGAAGGACGAACCGCAGCCGCAGGTGGTGGAAGCATTCGGGTTGTTGATCACGAAGCGCGAACCTTCCAGGCCTTCCTGATAATCCACCTCGGCGCCGGCCAGGTACTGGAAGCTCATCGGGTCGACCACCAGGCTGACACCCTCGCGCTCGACGATGGTGTCGTCATCGGCCACATCCTCATCGAAGGTAAAGCCGTACTGGAAACCCGAGCAACCACCGCCGGTGACGAACACACGCAGCTTCAGGCGCGGATTGCCCTCTTCATCGACCAGGCTCTTCACCTTGTTCGCCGCGCCCTGGGTGAAAATCAGGGGGGTTGGAGTGAAGGTCTCGACGCTCATCTTGCTGCTCTCCCGGCGCCAGGCGCCATGTTACGTACTGCACGGGCGGCGATTATCCGCTTACCCGAGCAAATTGGTCAATTATTGCGCGATGACAGGAGCGAAGCTCCTGCTTCTTAGATTGGCGCGCCTGCGACGAATTCAAGTCGTCGCAGGCGCAACCTCGATCAGGGCAGCAACGCGGCGTGGGACAGGCCCAGGCGCTCGTCCAGGCCGAAGAGGATGTTCAGGTTCTGCACCGCCTGGCCGGACGCGCCCTTGACCAGGTTGTCGATGGCCGACAGCACCACCACCAGCTCGCCGCCCTGCGGACGGTGCACAGCGATGCGGCAAACATTGGCACCACGCACGCTGCGGGTCTCCGGATGGCTGCCCGCAGGCATCACGTCGACGAAAGGTTCGTTGGCGTAGCGCTTCTCGAACAGCGCCTGCAGGTCGACGCCGCGATCGGCGACGGTGGCGTACAGGGTGGCATGGATGCCACGGATCATCGGCGCCAGGTGCGGCACGAAGGTCAGGCCGACCGGGCCGTTGGCGGCGCGACGCAGGCCCTGACTGATCTCCGGCAGGTGACGGTGGCCCTTGACCGAGTAGGCCATCATGCTCTCGCTGGCCTCGCACAGCAGCGAGCCGACCTTGGCACCGCGACCGGCGCCGCTGACGCCGGAGGCACAGTTGGCGATCAGGCGGCTGTTATCGGCCAGGCCGGCCTCCAGCAGCGGAAGCAGGCCGAGCTGGGTGGCGGTCGGGTAGCAGCCGGGCACGGCGATCAGGCGCGCGCCCTTGATGGCCTCGCGATTCACTTCCGGCAAGCCGTAGACCGCTTCCGGCAGCAGCTCCGGCGCGCCGTGCGGCTGGCCGTACCACTTGGCCCACTCCTCGGCGTCCTGCAGACGGAAGTCGGCGGACAGGTCGATCACCTTGGTGCCGGCGGCCAGCAGCTCGCCGGCCAGGGCATGGGCCACGCCGTGCGGGGTGGCGAAGAACACCACGTCGCAGGCACCGAGGGTGGCCACGTCCGGCACGCTGAAGGCCAGATTATCGTAGTGGCCGCGCAGGTTGGGGTACATGTCGGCAACCTTGACCCCGGCCTCGGAACGCGAGGTGATCACCGCCACTTCGGCCTGCGGATGCTGGGCCAGCAGACGCAGCAGCTCCACTCCGGTGTAACCCGTGCCGCCGACGATTCCGACCTTGACCATTGCATAACCCCCGCAGAGAGACCGATAAGAAAGGCTGCCGATGATAAAGCCCATGGCCCCGGCGGCCAACCTCAAGGGTGACGCGCGACCACGGCTTTCTCTACTATCGGCGACAAATATCCCGCTGGAAGTCGCTAATGCTCTATCTCTGGGTCAAGGCCCTCCACATCATCGCCATGGTCTGCTGGTTTGCCGGGCTGTTCTACCTGCCGCGCCTGTTCGTCTACCACGCCTCGGCCGACGACGTGCCCAGCCAGGAGCGCTTCTGCGTGATGGAGCGCAAGCTGTACCGCGGCATCATGAACCCCTCGATGATCGCCACCCTGGTCTTCGGCGGCTGGCTGCTCTACCTCAGCCCGGCCTGGCTGCAGCAGGGCTGGCTGCACGCCAAGCTGCTGCTGGTGGTACTGTTGGTCGCTTATCACCATGTCTGTGGTGCGCAACTCAAGCGCTTCGCCCGCGGCGAGAACGTTCGCGGCCATATGTTCTACCGCTGGTTCAACGAGGTGCCGGTGCTGTTCCTGCTGGCGATCGTGATTCTGGTGGTGGTCAAACCCTTCTGAGAACAAGAGGAACGCCCATGTCACTGCCCGCCCTGCTCGATCAACGCCTGCGCCTGCCGGTGGTGGCCGCTCCGATGTTCCTGGTGTCCACCCCACCCCTGGTGCTGGCCACCTGTCACAGCGGCGTGGTCGGCAGCTTCCCGGCCCTGAACCAGCGCGAGAGCGCCGGCTTCAAGGCGTGGCTGGAAGAGATCGAAGCAGGATTGAAGCCGGACTCGGCACCCTATGCGGTCAACCTGATCGTGCACGGCAGCAACCCGCGTCTGCAGGCGGACCTGGCCATCTGCGTGGAGCACAAGGTGCCGGTGGTGATCACCAGCCTCGGCGCGGTGAAGGAAGTGGTCGACGCCGTGCACAGCTATGGCGGCCTGGTGTTCCATGACGTGACTACCCGCCGCCACGCGGAAAAGGCCGCCGAGGCCGGCGTGGATGGCTTGATCGCGGTGGCCGCCGGCGCCGGTGGCCATGCCGGCACCTGGAGCCCGTTCGCCCTGATCGCCGAGATCCGCCAGTTCTTCGACAAGACCCTGCTGCTCTCCGGCTGCCTCAACCACGGCCACGAGATTCTCGCCGCCCAGTTGCTGGGCGCCGATCTGGCCTACATGGGCACGCGTTTCATCGCTACCCGCGAGAGCAATGCCGACGGCGACTACAAGCAGATGATCCTCGACGCCCGCGCTGCCGATATCGTGCACACCCCGGCGGTGTCCGGTGTGCCGGCCAGTTTCATGCGCCAGAGCCTGGAAAAGGCCGGCTACGACCTGCAGCGCCTGCAGAACAAGGGCGACATCAACTACGGCGAGAAGCTCAAGCCGATCAACGACGAAGCCAAGGCCTGGAAGACCGTCTGGTCGGCTGGTCAGGGCGTCGGCGGCATCGACGACCTGCCGACGGTAGCCGAGCTGATCGCCCGCCTGGATGCCGAATACCGTGCTGCCCAGGGCCAGGCCGGGCAACTGACGCAACGCTGGCCGCGCTGAGCAGAAAACTGCGCAGCAGGTCGCTTGTTCGCGCCCGGCAAAGCCCCTAGGCTCTAGCCACTTCTCAATGACGTAACAGGGATGCACGCATGACGGATACTCGCTACAAGATCGTCTTCGACGGCCAGCTGATGCCGGAGATGACACTCGACACGGTGAAAGACAACCTGGCCCGCCTGTTCAAGAGCGACCAGAGCAAGATCGACGCCCTGTTCAGCGGCTCGCCGGTAGCACTCAAGCGTGACCTGGCGGAGGCGGAGGCGGACAAGTACTTGGCCGCGCTGCGCCAGGCTGGAGCACTGGTGCGCAAGGAAACGGATCTGGCCGCGGGCCTCAGCCTGGTCGATACCGATGACCACAGGGAGCCAGAGCCTGCCATCAGCAGCGAAACCATGAGCTGCCCGAAATGCGGCCATGAGCAGGCCAAGGCCACCGAGTGCTCGGCCTGCGGCATCATCGTCGAGAAGTACCTGGCCCGCCAGGCAACGCTGCCGGTAACTCCGGCGCCTGCTGCAATGGAAAGCGCCTCGCCCTATAGCACACCGAAATCTGAAGTCGGCGAAGCGATGCCGGAGTATGGCGAGCTGAAAGTATTTACGGTGAATGGCCGGATCGGCCGCGTGCGCTACCTTGGCTGGTCGATGGCATTGATGCTGATCGCCCTGCTGGGCTACGGCATTGCAGCCGGCGCTATGGCCGTTTCGCCCATAGTCGGTGGCATCCTGATGATTCCGCTGGTGATAGGCGGCGTGGTGGTCAGCGTGATGATCGGCGTGCAGCGCTTGCACGATATCGGCTGGTCCGGCTGGCTCTGGCTGCTCAACTTCGTACCGGTGGTGGGCAGCGTGTTTGCCCTGCTGATGCTGGTCATCCCGGGCACCCAAGGTGCCAACCGCTATGGCCCACCGCCACCGCCAAACAGCGGCGGCGTGATCGCCCTGGCCTGGTCGCTGCTGCTGGTACCGATACTGGGCATTCTCGCGGCCATCTCGATCCCGGCCTATCAGGAATATGTCGACCGTGCCGAGCAGGCTCAGCAAGAACAACAGCTGCAGTACGCCCCGGAAGGCGAGGAGTAGACCTTGAGCGGTTACGCCCTGATTACCGGCGCCTCCAGCGGCCTCGGCCTGGCCCTGGCCGAGGCTCTGGCCCGGCGTGGGCGTAACCTGATCCTGGTGGCGCGCCAGCGTGACGCGTTGGAAAGCATCGCATGCGAGCTCAGCCAGCGCTTCGGTATCGAGGCCCTGTTTCGCGTCTGCGACCTGACCGAGCCGCTGCAGCTCACCGGCCTGATTCAGGAGCTGGAGCAAGGCGAGCGGCACATCGACCTGCTGGTGAACAATGCCGGTATCGGCAGCGCCGGCCTGTTCGTCGAGCAGGACTGGGGACGCGAGCAGGAGCTGATCGAGCTCAATATCCTGGCACTCAGCCGGCTGTGCCATGCCCTGGGCCTGGAGATGAAGCGGCGCGGTGCCGGGCAGATTCTCAACGTGGCCTCCCTGGCCGCTTTCCAACCGGGCCCGCTGATGAGCAGCTACTTCGCCAGCAAGGCTTATGTGCTGCACTTCTCCGAGGCGCTACGCAGCGAGCTGGCGCCGTTCGGGGTAAAAGTCTCGGTGCTCTGCCCAGGTCCGGTGGCCACCGCCTTCTTCCGTCGCGCCGAATTGTACAGCGGTGGACTGGAGCGCCAGCAGCAACTGGCCAGCCCCGAGGAGATCGCCCTGGTCGCCTTGCGCGGCCTGGACCGCAACAGCGCCATCATCATCCCCGGCTGGCGCCATCGCCTGGTGCCGCAACTGCTGCGCCTGACGCCGCGGGCGCTGGTGCGCCACGTGGCGATGAAGATGGTGCGCCCGCTGCTGCCACGCACTCGCGCCGAGCAACCCTAGTCGGCGCTCACCGTGCGCCCGTCGGCCCAGGCCCGCAGCTCCGTCAGGCGCTCGGCCATGACCACCGACAGTGGCGCCGTCCCCTGAATGTTGCTCAGCAACAGCGCCTGATCCACCGACTGCTGGCGGGCCTGGGCGGCATACAGGGCGCTGACCACCACCTGCTCGATCTCCGCACCGGCGAACCCTTCGCTGGCCTGCGCCAGTGCCTGCAGATCGAACTGCTCCGGCAGCAGCTCACGGCGGCGCAGATGGATGGCGAAGATCTCCGCGCGTACCTCGGCGCTCGGCAGGTCGACGAAGAACAGCTCGTCGAAGCGCCCCTTGCGCACCAGTTCCGGCGGCAGGCGGTCGATGGCGTTGGCGGTGGCGACCATGAACACCGGCGACTTGCGCTCGGCCATCCAGGTCAGCAGGGTGCCGAGCACGCGCTGGCTGACGCCGTCGTCGTTGCTACCGGTGGCCAGGCCTTTCTCGATCTCGTCCATCCACAACACGCAGGGCGCCATCTGCCCGGCCAGCTTGAGCGCCTCGCGCAGGTTGCGCTCAGTCTCGCCGAAAAACTTGTTGTACAGGGCGGCGAAGTCCAGGCGCAGCAACGGCAGGCCCCAGAGACCGGCCACCGCCTTGGCCGCCAGGCTCTTGCCACCGCCCTGCACGCCCACCAGCAACATGCCGCGCGGGATATCGGCGCCCTTGCCGTTGAGGAAAATATCCTGGCGCTCACCCAGCCAGCGCTTGAGGTTGTTCAGCCCACCGACCTCGGCGAAGCGCGCGGTGTCGTACTCGAAGCTGAGCACGCCTTCCAGATCGAGGAGCTGGAACTTGGCCTTGTTGAGCTCCGGCAGGTCTTCCTGGGTAATGGCACCGTCATCGCAGATCACGTTGCGCGCCAGCGCCCGCGCCTCGGCGTGGCTCATGCCGCGCAGGTTCTTCACCACCTGCTGCAGGGTGCGGTTGTCGCTGCGTACACGCGCGCCACGGTTGCGTTCGCTCCAGCGCGTGGCCTCTTCACGCACCAGGGCCAGCAGCTCTTCCTCGGTCGGCAGCGCCAGGCTGAAGCGCGCGGCATAGCGCTGCACCTCGGCCGGCAGCTTGAGCGCGTGCGAGACCAGCACCAGGGTCGGCTTGTGCGGCGCCTCGCTCATGGCGATCTCCTTGAGCAGACGCACCAGCTTGGGATTGTCGACCAGGAACGGGTGCAGGTCGCACAGCACATAGATGTTCGGCGTCGGATCGGCCTTGATCAGGCGCAGCGCCTGCTCCGGCTCGCGGCTGTCCAGCTCACCCACCGGCTCGCCGCCGAAGGCCAGGCGCTGCAGGCCCTCGGTCACCGCCCAGGTGTAAATGCCGAGGCCGCGCTTGATCGCCAGCGAGGTGAGGGTCTCCAGCACCCGCGGCTCGTCCCAGGACTCGATCACCACCAGTTTGACGCGGGACTCCAGGACCAGGCCCAGATCGTGGACATCGTTCTTCAACACGCACTCCTTGTGCTGTCTGCCGACACTATTAAACTCGCAGGATACCCAAAGCCGCCGGAGGAAAGCGCGTGGACTGCCTGTTCTGCAAGATAATCGACGGCACCATTCCCGCCCGCAAGCTCTACGAGGACGACCAGGTACTGGCCTTCCACGACATAGGCCCGCAGGCGCCGGTGCATTTCCTGGTGATCCCCAAGCGCCATATCGCCACCCTCAACGAGCTGAGCGAGGCGGACCGTCCGCTAGCCGGGCATATCCTCTATACCGCCCAGCGCCTGGCCGCCGAACAGGGCTGCGCCGAAGGCTTCCGCGTGGTGATGAACTGCAACGACCTGGGCGGCCAGACCGTGCACCACATCCATATGCACGTGCTCGGCCAGCGGCAGATGCACTGGCCACCAGGCTGAGCGGCAGCGACCCATTGTCGCCGGTCAAAAATCTGTCCAGACCTTCAGGTAAACTGCCGGCATGCTTTCCGTGGAGATGGCCATGAGCAACGAACGCCAGTTTTCCCCCGTCGACCGTCTGTTGATCCAGGCCGATGCCGCCATGCGCACCCTGCTGCCGTTCAGCGGTGCACCGGCGCGGCCGTCGCCGGCCATCCTGCAGAACGAGTCCGATCTGAGCGACGAAGACGCTCGCCACGTCGCCGGGCTGATGCGCATCAACCACACCGGCGAGGTGTGCGCCCAGGCGCTGTACCAGGGCCAGGCACTGACCGCCAAGCTGCCGGAAGTGCGCAAGGCCATGGAGCATGCCGCCGACGAGGAAGTCGACCACCTGGCCTGGTGCGAGCAGCGCATCCGCGAACTGGGCAGCCACCCGAGCGTGCTCAACCCTCTGTTTTATGGCCTGTCCTTTGGCGTTGGCGCGGTTGCCGGACTGATCAGCGACCGGGTCAGCTTGGGCTTCGTCGCCGCCACCGAGGATCAGGTGGTCAAGCACCTCGACGAGCACCTGGAGCAGATCCCGCAGGACGATGCCAAGACCCGCGCCATCCTCGAGCAGATGCGCGATGACGAGGAACAGCACGCCACCAGCGCCATCGACGCCGGCGGCCTGCGCTTCCCGGCGCCGGTGAAGTTCGGCATGAGCCTGCTGTCGAAAGTGATGACCAAGAGCACGTACAGGATATAAAGCGGTAGACATGAAAAAGGGCGCCGATCGGCGCCCTTTTTCGTTGCGGGAGAATCAGCGCGGCATATTGCGCGCGTAGAAGATCTCCAGCATCTCGTGACGCACCCGCTCTTCCACCTGCTGGCGCTGCTCGGCGGTCAGGTTGCGGGTGGCGTCGCCGAACAGGTAGTTGTCCAGCTCGAAGTTCTTGAGCAGCATCTTGGTGTGGAACAGGTTCTCCTGGTACACGTTCACGTCCGTCATCTGGTACGCGTCCTGGGTATCCTCGGAGAGGTAGTTCTGGATCGAGTTGATCTCGTGGTCGATGAAGTGCTTCTTGCCTTCCACGTCGCGGGTGAAGCCGCGCACGCGGTAGTCGACGGTGACGATGTCCGAGTCGAACTGGTGGATCAGGTAGTTGAGCGCCTTCAGCGGCGAGATCACGCCGCAGGTCGACACGTCGATGTCCACTCGGAAGGTCGCGATGCCCTCGACCGGATGGATCTCCGGGTAGGTGTGCACGGTGATGTGACTCTTGTCCAGGTGCGCCAGGATGGTATCCGGCAGCGGCCCCGGGGATTCCTCGATCTGGCTGGCGGTGGGTTCCACCGGTTGCTCGGAGATCAGGATGGTCACGCTGGCGCCTTGCGGGTCGTAGTCCTGACGGGCGATGTTCAGGATATTGGCGCCGATGATGTCGACAACATCGGTGAGGATCTGCGTCAGCCGCTCGGCGTCGTACTCGGTGTTGATGTACTGGACGTAAGCCTGCTGGTCTTCCGGCGTTTCCGCGTAGCAGATGTCATAGATGTTGAAGCTCAAGGTCTTCGTCAGGTTGTTGAACCCGTGGAGCTTGAGTTTGCTTTTCACCGTTGGAGATTCTCTTGGTTGGTGCGGCTCTGCCGCGTGATCGAGCATGCCCGTCAGCTGCGAATGGCTCAGCTGCGTAGGACGGTTAACACCTCTTCGCGATGGCGATTGGTTTTGGTTGGGGCGCAGGCCCCGAAAAGGGCCGCGCATTATGCAGATCGACGGCCGTGGCGGCCAGAGTCTGCGCCCGCTTTATGATGGCCGGATGACCGTCAGGCGCCGAGCTCGACTATCTCGTAGTCGTGGGTGATTTCCACGCCGGCGCGGCCGAGCATGATCGAGGCCGAGCAGTACTTCTCCGCCGATAGCTCCACCGCACGCTTGACCTGCGACTCCTTCAGGCCGCGGCCCTTGACCACGAAGTGCAGGTGGATCTTGGTGAACACCTTGGGATCCTCGCCCGCGCGTTCGGCCTCGAGGAAGGCCTCGCAGCTCTCCACCGGCTGGCGCGCCTTCTTCAGGATGCTGACCACGTCGAAGTTGCTGCAGCCGCCCAGGCCGATCAGCACCATCTCCATGGGACGCACACCGAGGTTGCGACCGCCGGCCTCGGGCGGGCCGTCCATCACCACTACATGGCCGCTGCCGGATTCGCCGAGGAACATGGCCTCGCCGGCCCATTGAATGCGCGCTTTCATCGCCTGGACTCCACTGCCCGAAAAAGGCGCGTAGCTTATCACAGCGTCTTATTTCACCCGGCCGTCGCATTTACGGGCAATGGGCCATTACCAGTGATGACTGCGTCGCAAATTCGCGTTGCTGGCCCCTGCGTGTCTGTTAAGCTGGCGACGGATAACTGGCACACTTGTTCGGATAACTAATAAGAAATTCGCCTGCTGGACAAAGGCTTACTCAAATTTCGGGACTCGGGCATGGTAGCTATTACCCTTACACCAAAGATCAAGAACATCGACAAGCTGCTCGCGCACTGTCACCGCCGTCGCTATACGGCAAAGAGCACCATCATCTATGCGGGGGATCGTTGCGAAACCCTGTTCTTCATCATCAAAGGTTCGGTCACCATTCTCATCGAGGATGACGACGGCCGCGAGATGATCATCGCCTACCTCAACCCCGGCGACTTCTTCGGCGAGATGGGGCTGTTCGAGAAGGAAGGCACCGAGAAAGAACGCAGCGCCTGGGTCCGCGCCAAGACCGAGTGCGAGGTGGCGGAGCTGAGCTACGCCAAGTTCCGCGAGCTGACCCAACAGGACCCGGAGATTCTCTACGCCCTGGGCAGCCAGATGGCCGACCGCCTGCGCAACACCACGCGCAAGGTAGGCGACCTGGCCTTCCTCGATGTCACCGGCCGCGTGGCCCGCACCCTGCTCGACCTGTGCAAGCAGCCGGACGCCATGACGCATCCGGACGGCATGCAGATCAAGATCACCCGTCAGGAAATCGGCCGCATCGTCGGCTGCTCCCGCGAGATGGTCGGCCGCGTGCTCAAGTCCCTGGAGGAACAGGGCCTGGTGCATGTGAAAGGCAAGACCATGGTGGTGTTCGGCACCCGCTGATCGGGCTGCTGCGCGTCGGCGAGTCGTTGTCGCAAGCTGCTTCGGGATGCTCATTTACTGCATGTAAACTCCGCTCCCTCAGCAGCTTGCTCCTAGCCTCGCTCTAGCTCGCCAGTCTCGACAAATGAAAAAGCCCGCCAATCGGCGGGCTTTTTTATGCAGGCCAGATCAGTCCGGGTCGACGCCCGGCACCACGCGGCTACCGGCGAAGAACAGGCGTTTGAGCTCGGTGCCCGGCTCCTCGGCGCGCATAAAGGCCTCGCCGACCAGGAACGAGTACACCTCGTTGATCTCCATCAGCTCCACGTCGGCGCGGGTGAGGATGCCGCTCTCGGTGATCACCAGGCGATCGCGCGGAATGCGCGGCAGCAGGTCGAGGGTGGTCTCTAGGCTGACTTCGAAGCTGTGCAGGTTGCGGTTGTTGATACCCACCAGCGGCGTGTCCAGGGTGTTCAGCGCACGCTCCAGCTCGTCACCGTCGTGCACTTCAACCAGTACGTCGAGGCCGACGTCCTTGGCGGTGGAGGCCAGCTCGGCCATGCGCACGTCATCCAGCGCCGAGACGATCAGCAGCACGCAGTCGGCGCCCAGGGCACGCGCCTCGACGATCTGGTACGGGTCGATCATGAAGTCCTTGCGGATCACCGGCAGCGAGCAGGCGGCGCGGGCCTGCTGCAGGTACTCGTCGGCACCCTGGAAGAAGTCGATGTCGGTGAGTACCGACAGGCAGGCCGCGCCGCCGGCCTCGTAGCTCTTGGCGATCTCGGCCGGGACGAAGTTCTCGCGCAGCACGCCCTTGCTCGGCGAAGCCTTCTTCACTTCGGCGATCACCGCGGCCTGCTTCTGCGCCACCCGCTCCTGCAGGGCGCGGGCGAAGCCGCGCACCGGGTCGGCGCCACGCGCCTGCGCCTCGACCTCGGCGAAGCTGACGCGGGCGCGGCGCTCGGCCACTTCCTCGGCCTTGCGGGCGAGGATCTTCTCCAGCACGGTTGGAATGCTCACCCTTCGTTCTCCACACGAAATACCGCGGTAAAGGACACCAGCTCGTCCAGCTTCTCCCAGGCCAGGCCGGTGTGCAGGGCGTCCTGCGCCAGCTGTACGCCTTCCTTCAGACTAGTCGCCAGATCGGCAGCGTAGAGCGCGGCACCGGCATTCAGCACGATCATGTCGGCGGCCTTCTGGCCATGTTCGGTCTTGCGCCGGCCGAGGGCGTCGCGGATCAGCGCCAGCGAGCCCTGGGCGTCTTCCACGGTCAGGCCCATCAGGGTCTGGCTCTTGATCCCGAAGTCCTCGGGCTGGATGCGGTACTCGCTGACCACGCCGTCCTTCAGTTCGGCGACATGGGTCGGCGCGGCCAGGCTGATCTCGTCCAGGCCATCCTGCGCGTGCACCACCAGCACATGCTTGCTGCCCAGGCGCTGCAGCACTTCGGCCATGGGCCGGCACAGGGCCTGGCTGAACACGCCGATCACCTGGTGCTTGACCCCGGCCGGATTGGTCATCGGGCCGAGCATGTTGAAGATGGTGCGCAGGCCCAGCTCGCGACGCGGGCCGATGGCGTGCTTCATGGCGCCGTGATGGGCCGGGGCGAACATGAAGCCGACTCCCACGGACTCAACACAGCGCGCCACCTGCTCGGGCTTGAGGTTCAGGTACACGCCGGCGGCTTCCAGCAGGTCGGCGCTGCCGCTCTTGCCGGACACGGCACGGTTGCCGTGCTTGGCCACGCGGCCGCCGGCTGCGGCAACCACGAAGGCGGCGGCGGTGGAGACGTTGAACACGTTCATGCCGTCGCCACCGGTGCCGCAGGTGTCGACCAGGCGCTCGGCGTTGATCTGCACCGGCGCGGCCAGCTCGCGCATGACGGTGGCGGCCCCGACGATCTCGTCGATGGTCTCGCTCTTCATGCGCATGCCCATGAGGAAGGCGCCGATCTGCGCGTCGGTGCACTGGCCGGTCATGATCAGGCGCATCACGTCCTGCATCTCGGCGGTGGACAGGTCCAGCTGGTTGACCACCCGGTTGAGGGCTTCCTTGATATCCATCAGCGCACTCCACCTTGTTGTTTGAGGAAGTTGGCGAACAGTTCGTGACCCTGCTCGGTAAGGATGGATTCCGGGTGGAACTGCACGCCCTCGATGTTCAGGGTCTTGTGGCGCAGGCCCATGATCTCGTCCACCGAGCCGTCCGCATGCTGGGTCCAGGCGGTGACTTCCAGGCACTCCGGCAGGGTTTCCAGCTTGACCACCAGGGAATGGTAGCGGGTCACGGTGAGCGGCATGTTGAGGCCGGCGAAGGCGCCCTTGTCTTCGTGGAACACCGGGCTGGTCTTGCCGTGCATCACCTGGCGCGCACGCACCACGTCGCCGCCGAAGGCCTGGCCGATGCTCTGGTGGCCCAGGCACACGCCGAGGATCGGCAGCTTGCCGGCGAAGTGCTTGATCACTTCCAGCGACACGCCAGCCTCGGTCGGCGTGCACGGGCCGGGCGAGACCACGATGCGCTCGGGCTTCAGTGCCTCGATCTCGGCAATGCTCAGCTCGTCGTTGCGGATCACGTGGACATCGGCACCCAGCTCGCCCAGGTACTGCACCACGTTGTAGGTAAAGGAGTCGTAGTTGTCGATCATCAGCAGCATGGTTGGGCCCCTTACTCTACGGACTGTTCGGCGAGGCTGACCGCGCGGAACATGGCGCGGCGCTTGTTCAGGGTTTCTTCCCACTCCAGGGACGGCTGCGAGTCGGCGACGATGCCGGCGCCGGCCTGCACGTGCAGCTCACCGTCCTTGATCACCGCGGTACGGATGGCGATGGCGGTGTCCATGTTGCCGTTCCAGGCGAGATAACCCACGGCGCCGCCGTAGACCCCACGCTTGACCGGCTCCAGCTCGTCGATGATCTCCATCGCCCGCACCTTCGGCGCACCGGACAGGGTGCCGGCCGGCAGGATGGCGCGCAGGGCGTCCATCGCGCTCAGGCCTTCCTTCAGATGGCCGGTGACGTTGGAGACGATGTGCATCACGTTGGAATAGCGCTCGATGACCATCTGCTCGGTGACCTTCACCGTGCCGGTGCTGGAGACGCGGCCGACGTCGTTGCGGCCGAGGTCAATCAGCATCAGGTGCTCGGCGATCTCCTTGGCGTCGGACAGCAGGTCCTTCTCCAGCTCGATGTCGGCTTCCTCGGTGGCGCCGCGCGGACGGGTGCCGGCGATCGGCCGTACGGTGACCAGGTTGTCCTCGACCCGCACCAGCACCTCCGGCGAGCTGCCCACCACGTGGAAGTCGCCGAAGTTGAAGAAGTACATGTAGGGCGTCGGGTTGATGCAGCGCAGCGCGCGGTACAGGTCGATCGGTGCGGCCTGGAACGGGATCGACATGCGCTGGGAAATCACCACCTGCATGCAGTCGCCGGCGAGGATGTATTCCTTGATCGCGCCGACCGCGGCCTCGTAGTCGTCACGCTTGAAGCTGGAGACGAAGTCCGGTTCCTTGCCGGCCGGCTTGCTCAGGTCCACACCCAGGCGCGGGGTGATAGGCCTGCGCAGCTTGTTGAGCAGCTCACGTAGCTGGGCCTGGCCTTGTTCGTAGGCGTCGGCCTGGGCCGGGTCGGCGAGGACGATGGCGTGCATCTTGCCGGCCAGGTTGTCGAACACCACCACGGCGTCAGAGACCATCAACAGGATGTCCGGAGTGCCCAGCGGATCGGGGTTCGGGCACTGCGCCAGCTTCTTCTCGACGTAGCGCACGCTGTCGTAGCCGAAGTAGCCGACCAGGCCGCCGTTGAAGCGCGGCAGACCGGCAATGGTCGGCACCTTGTAGCGCGCCTTGAACTGCTCGACGAAGGCCAGCGGGTCTTCGCTTTCCAGGCTCTCCACCTCGACGCCGTCGACACGCACGCTGATCTGGTGACCATGCACGCGCAGCACAGTACGCGCCGGCAGGCCGATGATCGAGTAGCGGCCCCACTTCTCGCCGCCCTGCACGGATTCCAGCAGGTAGGAGTTGGGAGTGTCGGCCAGCTTGAGGTAGATCGACAGCGGGGTGTCGAAGTCGGCCAGGGTTTCGAATGCAAGCGGAATGCGGTTGTAGCCGTCGGCGGCCAAACGCAGGAATTCTTCGCGGGTCATGCTCTGCCTCGTGGTATGAGGAGGTGAAACGGATGTTGGGCAAACGCGCCGGAACCAGCCGGCCAGGAGAAAATCAGGCGCGCCAGCGCCAACGGGCCAGGGCCTTGATGACTTTCATCCATTGTTTGCTGGCAACTACCACGATGCTGTCTCGATGAGGCGGGTAATCGGAAGAGTCCGGCGACATTAGCGCAGCGTCATCGGCCGCGCAACCGGGCAGCAGCTGGCGCAGATCGTCGAGCACCCGAGCCGGGTTCTCCTCGGCGATCGGCCGGCCGTGGTTGTAGCCGTAGCTCAGGGCCACGCAGGGCACGCTGGCGGCGCGGGCGGCCAGCACGTCGTTGCGCGAGTCGCCGATGAACAGGGCGCGCTCGGGCTCGACGTTGGCCAGGCGCATGACGAACAGCAGCGCCGCCGGGTCGGGCTTCTGCTGCGGCAGGGTGTCGCCACCGATGATCCAGCGGAAGTAGCGGCCCAGCTTCATCTCGTCCAGCAGCGGGGCAACGAAGCGCTCCGGCTTGTTGGTGATCAGCGCCAGCTCCACGCCCTGCTTCTTCAGCCACTTGAGGGTAGAGGTGACGCCCGGGTAGACGGTGCTCAGCGCATGGCTGCCGGAGTAGGCCTCGTTGAACAGCTCCAGGGCCTGCTCGGTGTCGGCGTCGCTGATCTCGGTGTGCTCGATGGCACCGGCCAGGGCGCGGCGCACCAGCACGCGGGCACCGTTGCCGACCCAGTCGCGCACCCGCTCGACGCCGGCCGCAGGGCGACCGAGCTGCACCAGCATGCGGTCGATGGCGGCAGCCAGGTCGGGCACCGAATCCACCAGGGTGCCGTCCAGATCGAACATCACCAGGCGCGGCAGGTTCCCTTCGAACAACTCGTGGATCACGCGCGCACCTGGGCCAGTTCGGCACGCATGGCGTCGATCACCGCCTTGTAGTCGGGCTGGTTGAAGATGGCCGAGCCGGCGACGAAGGTGTCGGCGCCCGCCTCGGCGATCTCGCGGATGTTCTTCACGTTGACCCCGCCGTCGATCTCCAGACGGATGTCGTAGCCAGAAGCGTCGATCAGGGCGCGGGCCTCGCGCAGCTTGTCGAGGGTGGCGGGGATGAACTTTTGCCCGCCGAAGCCGGGGTTGACGCTCATCAGCAGGATCATGTCGACCTTGTCCATCACGTACTTCAGGCAGTCCAGCGAGGTAGCCGGGTTGAACACCAGGCCAGACTTGGCGCCGCCGTCGCGGATCAGCTGCAGCGAGCGGTCGATGTGCTGGGTGGCTTCCGGGTGGAAGGTCACGTAGGTGGCGCCGGCGTCGATGAAGTCGCCGATGATGCGGTCGACCGGCGACACCATCAGGTGCGCGTCGATCGGTGCGGTGATGCCGTACTTGCGCAGCGCCGAGCAGACCATCGGGCCGATGGTCAGGTTGGGCACGTAGTGGTTGTCCATCACGTCGAAGTGGACGATGTCGGCGCCGGCGGCGAGCACCTTGTCGACCTCCTCACCCAGGCGGGCGAAATCGGCGGACAGGATCGACGGGGCGATGGCGAAGGGCTGCATGCGAACCTCAGGCATGAATCACGGTGGCGCGATTGTAGCCTGAGTCGGTCGCGAAGGCTGTTGTCACACGTCAGTGAACGCCTGCGACTTCCGCCGCAGGCGCTGCAGCCGCGTCACTCGGGCATGGCGGTACGCAGTTTCTCACTGCGCCCGCGCAGCCATTCCAGGGTCAGCAGCATGACCACCGAGAAGGCGATCAGCAGGGTGGCGGCGGCGGCGATGGTCGGCGACAGGTTCTCGCGGATGCCGCTGAACATCTGCCGTGGCAGGGTGGCCTGCTCGGGGCCGGCGAGGAACAGGGTCACCACCACTTCGTCGAACGAGGTGGCGAAGGCGAACAGCGCACCGGAGATCACCCCGGGGGCGATCAGCGGCAGGGTCACCCGGCGGAACGCGGTGATCGGCGAGGCGCCCAGGCTGGCGGCGGCGCGCACCAGGTTGTAGTTGAAGCCCTGCAACGTCGCGGACACGGTGATGATCACGAAGGGCACACCGAGCACGGCGTGCACCAGGATCAGCGAGGTGTAGCTGTTGCCCAGGCCCAGCGGGGCGAAGAACAGGTAGCTGGCCACACCAACTATGACCACCGGGGCGACCATCGGCGAGA
The DNA here is from genome assembly GCF_005508865.1 of Pseudomonas sp. F(2018). Classification (GTDB taxonomy): domain Bacteria; phylum Pseudomonadota; class Gammaproteobacteria; order Pseudomonadales; family Pseudomonadaceae; genus Aquipseudomonas. Next base: position 360,550 of record NZ_SCOM01000005.1, on the reverse strand, counting down.
TCAGCAGGCTCATCACCAGCGCCTTGCCGCGGAACTCGCCACGGGTCAGGCCGATCGACGCCAGGGTGCCGAAGACCATCGCCAGCACCGTGGCGGCCGGTGCCACGATCATGCTGTTCTTCAGCGAGCGCATCCACTCGGCCGAAGTGAAGAACGACTCGTACCAGCGCAGGGAGAAGCCCTGCAGCGGGTAGACCAGGAAGCTGCCGGAGTTGAACGACAGCGGGATGATCACCAGCACCGGCAGGATCAGGAACAGCAGCACCAACGCGCACAGGCCACGGTGGGTCCAGAACCAGGCGCGCTCGACGGGGGACTTGTAGGGGCTCAGCATCTGCATTCTCCAATCAATCTCTAGCGGGGCTTTCGCCCCTCTCCCGCTCTGCGGGCACCCTCTCCCCAAGGGGCGAGGGTCATCAGTTGGCCTGCTAGGCAGGCTTTTATCCCAAGCGCAGGCGGCTCGCGCCCACCAGCCAGCTGTACACCACGTAGAGCAGCATGGTCGCCAACAGCAGCAGGCCGCCCAGCGCCGTGGCCATGCCCCAGTTGATGGTGCTGTTGGTATAGAAGGCGACGAAGTAGCTGATCATCTGGTCGCCCGGGCTGCCCAGCAGCGCCGGGGTGATGTAGTAGCCGATGGACAGGATGAACACCAGCAGGCAGCCGGCGCCGACGCCGGCCAGGGTCTGCGGGAAGTACACCCGCCAGAAGCTGGCGAAGGGATGGCAGCCGAGCGAGATGGCGGCGCGCATGTAGCTCGGCGAGATGCCCTTCATCACGCTGAAGATCGGCAGGATCATGAACGGCAGCATGATGTGCACCATGGCCACGTACACGCCGGTGCGGTTGAACACCAGCTGCAGCGGCGCATCGATCACGCCCATGGCGATCAGCGCGCTGTTGATCAGGCCGCCCGACTGCAGCAGCACGATCCACGCCGCCACGCGGACCAGGATCGAGGTCCAGAACGGCAGCAGCACCAGGATCATCAGCAGGTTGCTGGTACGGGTCGGCAGGTTGGCCAACAGGTAGGCCAGGGGGTAGGCCAGCACCAGGCAGATGGCGGTGATTACCAGGCCCATCCAGAAGGTGCGGGCGAAGATATCCAGATAGATGGCCTGGTCCGGGGTGGCGGACGCCAGCTCGCCCAGATCATCGATGCGATGGTCGAGGGACGCCAGCAGGAAATAGGGGGTGACACCACTGTCGTTGCGACGAATCACCTGCCAGTAGGCCGGGTCGCCCCAGCGCTCGTCGAGGTTCTCCAGCGCATCTTTATAGGAAGCCGGCTCCTGCTTGAACGGCAGGGCGCGACCGGTCTTGGCCAGCAGGCTGCGGTAGCCGGCCAGCTCCATGTTCAGGCGTTTGGAAAGATCGCCGATGGTCTGGTTCTTCCGTGCCTCGGCCAGGTCAAGAGCCAGGGCCTGGTACACCGGCTCCTCGGGCAGGCCGCGACCATCCCAGGTACCGATCGCCTCGACGGTGCGCGGCAGGCTGCCGACCACCTCGGGGTTCTCCACGCTCTTGTACAGCAGGATGCCGATCGGCAGCAGGAACACCACGAAGAGGAACACCAGCAACGGCAGGATCAGGCCCTGAGCCTTGAGCCGGTTGATGCGCTCGGCGCGGGCCAGCTTCTGCTTCAGCGTCAGACCGGCGAACTCGGTGAGGGATACGGTAGTGGCCATCGCGGGCTCCAGAAACACCGGGACAAAGCGCCCTCGCCCAACAGCGGGCGAGGGTCAGGAGGGACGGGGGAGCGTCCCTCCAACCAACTCCCCTTCACCAGGAAGGGGCACTGCACGGGATACTTACTTGGCCGCCCAGGCGTTGAAACGCTGCTCCAGCTGCTCGCCGTAGTCGGCCCAGAAGGTCACGTTCATGGCCACCTGGTTGGCGATATTTTCCGGCGTGGTCGGCATGTCCTTGAGCAGCGCCGGGTCGAGCAGCTCGACGGCCTTCTTGTTGGCCGGGCCGTAGGCGATGTTCGACGAGTACACCTTCTGCTGCTCCGGCTGCACGCTGAACGCGGCGAAGGCCTTGGCGGCGTCGGCATCCTTGGCACCTTTCGGGATGGCCCAGGAGTCGAAGTCGTAGATGCCGCCGTTCCACACCACCTTCAGGTTGCTCTCCTTCTGCACGGCGGCGATGCGGCCGTTGTAGGCGGAGCTCATGACCACGTCGCCGGAGGCAAGGAACTGTGGCGGCTGGGCGCCGGCTTCCCACCACTGGATGTGCGGCTTGATCTGGTCGAGTTTCTTGAAGGCGCGATCCTGGCCTTCTTGGGTGGCGAGCACGCTGTAGACGTCTTTCGGCGCCACGCCGTCGGCCATCAGGGCGAATTCCAGGGTGTACTTGGCGCCCTTGCGCAGGCCGCGCTTGCCCGGGAACTTGGCCACGTCCCAGAAATCGGCCCAGCTGCTCGGGGCAGCGGAGAGCTTGTCGGCGTTATAGGCGAGTACGGTGGACCACACGAAGAAGCCCACGCCGCACGGCTGGATGGCACCTTCGATGAAGTCGTCGGCACTGCCGAACAGAGCCGGGTCCAGTTCCTCGAACAGGCCCTCGTCGCAACCACGGGACAGCTCGGGCGACTCCACTTCCACCAGGTGCCAGGACACGCTGCTGGTGTCGACCATGGCTTTGACCTTGGCCATCTCGCCGTTGTACTCGCCGGCGATCACCTTGCCTTTGCCGGCCGCTTCCCACGGCTGGTAGAAGGCCTTGGTCTGGGCGTCCTTGTTGGCGCCACCGAAGGAGATCACCGTCAGGTCGGCGGCCATCGCCTGGCTCGCGCCGAGCAGGCCGAGGGCCAGGGCCCCGCTGCTGAAACCATGGCGACGGAAGATGCTGCGGATATTGCTCATTGTTGTTTTCTCCACTGTGCAGGGTTGGTAATGCCTGGCGCCGTCACTCGACGATCAGAGGGTCTAGCGCCCTTACGTGCTCCACATGCCAGCCGAGCGGCACCACGTCGCCCACGCCCAGGGCGGGGTCGAGCTCGGCGATCGGCTGTTTGACGAAGAAGCTGGGGTTGCCACACACCTCCATGCGGATGCGCACGTGGTCGCCCAGGTAGATGAACTCGGCCACCCGGCCGCTGAAACGGTTGGCGCAGCTCTCGCTGGCGCTGTTGATGCGCACCCGCTCGGGACGGATCGACAGGCTCACCGGTGCGCCCGGCGCGCCGACATTCACCGCCAGCGCCTGTACCTGCTCGCCACGGGCGGTGCGCACGGTGCAGCGCTCGCCATCACGGCTGACCAGCTCGCCGGCCAGGCGATTGTTCTCGCCGATGAACTGGGCGACGAAGGTGTTGCGCGGCGCCTCGTAGAGGTCGCGCGGCGGGGCGATCTGCTGGATCTCGCCCTGGTGGAACACCGCCACCCGGTCGGACATGGTCAGCGCCTCGCCCTGATCGTGGGTCACGTAGACCACGGTCACGCCCAGGCGCTGGTGGATGTGCTTGATCTCCATCTGCATGTGCTCGCGCAGCTGCTTGTCCAGCGCGCCGAGCGGCTCATCCATCAGCACCAGCTGCGGCTCGAACACCAGCGCGCGGGCCAACGCCACGCGCTGCTGCTGGCCGCCGGAAAGCTGCGCCGGGTAGCGGTGGCGGAAGTTGTCGAGCTGCACCATGGACAGCGCGCGCTTGACCCGCTCGGTGATGTCGGTCTTGTTCATGCCGCGCACGATGAGCGGGAAGGCCAGGTTCTCGGCCACCGTCATGTGCGGGAACAGCGCGTAGTTCTGGAACACCATGCCAATGTCGCGCTTGTGCGGCGGCACGTTGTTGATGGCGCGCCCGGCCAGGAGGATCTCGCCGGCGGTGGGCGTCTCGAAACCGGCCAGCATCATCAGGCTGGTGGTCTTGCCGGAACCGGACGGCCCGAGCAGGGTGAGGAACTCGCCCTTGCGGATATCCAGATTGAGGTCTTTGACGATCAGGCTTTCGCCGTCGTAGCTCTTCTGCACGCCCTTGAAGCTGACGAGCACGTCGCTGGAAGCATTCTCGGCCATCACACACCTTTGTTCTTGTTGCCGTGCTGTAAGACTAGAAAGCCCTGCAGCCGGCGCAAATCGGGCGGTATGAGAGATTGCTATAAGGCGGAAGGAGGAGGCGCTGTAGGGATTGCCCTACAGCACCAACACTTGCGATCAGCGCTCGGCCCAGCGGGCGAAACGCTCCTCCAGGGCGGCGCCGTTGGCGGCCCAGAAGGTCGCATCCATGCCCACGCCGCCGGCCAGATTGGCCGGGGCGGTGGGCAGGTTGGCGCGGACCTTGGGGTCCAGCGCGGCAATGGCGTGGCGGTTCACCGGGCCGTAGGCGATGTTCTCGGCGAAGCGCCGCTGCGGCTCCGGCTGGCTGGCGAAGGCGACGAAACGGCGCGCCTGGTCGGCCTTGCCGAGACCCTTGGGCAGCGCCCAGTAGTCGAAGTCGTAGATGCCGCCGTTCCAGCTCAGGGCCAGTTGCGGCTGCTCGGCCTGGGCGGCGGCGATCCGGCCGTTGTAGGCCGAACTCATCACCACGCGGCCGTCGCCGAGCAGGCGGATCGGCTCCACGCCGGTCTTCCACCAGTGCAGCTGCGGCTTGAGCTCGTCCAGCTTGCGGAAGGCACGATCCTGGCCCTCGGCGCTGGCCAGCACCCGGTATACGTCCTTGGCCGGCACACCGTCGGCCATCAGGGCGAACTCCAGGTTGTACTTGGCACCCCAGCGCAGGGCGCGCTTGCCGGGGAAGCGCTTGGTGTCCCAGAAGTCGGCCCAGCCCTGGGGCGCGCCTTTCACCTTGGTTCCGTTGTAGGCCAGCACCGTGGACCAGACGAAGATGCCGACGCCACAGGGCTGCACCGCGCCAGGCAGGTAGTCGGCGGCATCACCGAGCAGCTTGGGATCGAACTTCTCGAACAGGCCGTCCTCGCAGCCGCGTGCCAGCTCCGGGGCCTCCACCTCGACCACGTCCCAGGACACGTGGCTCATCTGCGCCATTTTGCGCAACTTGCTCAGGTCGCCGTTGTAGGACCCATGCACCACGCTGGTCCCGGTGGACTTCTTGAACGGGTCGTAGAAAGCGGTGCGCTGCGCCTCCTTGTTGGCCCCGCCGAAGGAAATCACCGTCACGTAGTCGGCGTGGGCCGGCAGCGCGGCCGCCAGAAGGCTGCCTGCAAGGTACTTCTTGTACATCTTGTTCCCCATTGCATCGATGCCCTGGAAACGGGCGAAAGGCTTGCGCCAGAGCGGTCGCCGCGAAAGGTGACCAATCAGCCACGAAGCGACTGCAATGTAAAGAGGTGCAAACGAGGAACTTGTCTCAGATCAACTTGTGCTCGACCGCGTACTTCACCAGATCGGCCACCGAGTGCAGATTGAGCTTCTGCATCAGGCGCGCCTTGTGGGTGCTGATGGTCTTGCTGCTGACCGACAGCTGCTGGGCGATCTCGTTGACCCCCTCGCCGCGCACCAGGCGTTCGAACACCGAAAACTCGCGCTCGGACAGCAGCGCATGCGGCGGTCGCGAGTCGGTCAGGCCGACCTCGAAGACCATGCGGTCGGCCAGCTCCGGGTCGATATAGCGGCCACCGGCGGCCACCTTGCGGATGGCGGTGAGCAGCAGCGCCGGGTCGCTGTCCTTGGTGGCGTAGCCGGCGGCGCCGATCTTCAGGGCGCGGGCGGCCATCTGCGCCTCGTCGTGCATGGACAGCACCAGCACCGCCGGCGGCTCGCTCAGCGCACGGATGCGCGGAATCGCTTCCAGGCCGTTGACGCCGGGCATGGAGATATCCAGCAGCACCACCTCGCAGGGGGTATGGCGCAGGGTCTCCAGCAGCTGCTCGCCATTGCAGGCCTCGCCGGCGACGACGAGATCCTTGGCCAGGCCGATCAGCTGCTTGATGCCCTCGCGGACGATGGTGTGGTCTTCGGCCACCAGTACTCGAATCACGCTACGACCTCTTCATCCAGTGCCACACGCACGCTCAGGGTGGTGCCCTCCCCCGGCGCGCTGTCGATGTCCAGGCTACCGCCGAGCATCAGCACGCGCTCGCGCATGCCGACCAGGCCGAAGGATTGTGCGCGCTGGGCGGCCGTGTCGAAACCCCGACCATCGTCACTCACCCGCAGGCACAGCTCGCCGCCCTGCACCTCCAGGTCGATCTCCACCGTGTGCGCCTGGGCATGCCGCAGCACGTTGGTCAGCGCCTCCTGCAGCACGCGGAACAGGCCGATGGCCTTGGCGTCCGCCAGCGCCGGCACCTGCTCCGGCACCCGCACCAGGCAGGGAATGGCGCTGCGCGCCTCGAAGCGCCGGGCCTGCCATTCGATGGCCGAGGCGATGCCGGCATCGAGGATCGGCGGACGCAGCGCCGTGGCCACGTCGCGCACCAGCTGGAACAGGTTGGCGATCAGCTTCTTCATGCTGTCCAGGCGCGCCTGCAGGCCGGCGTCGAGGCCGGCGTAGGCCAGTTCGCACATGGAGGTCTCCAGCTTGAGCACGGTGAGCACCTGGCCCAGCTCGTCGTGCACCTCGCGGGCGATGCGCGCCTTCTCCTCCTCACGCACGCTCTCCAGGTGCGCCGACAGCTCGCGCAGCTGGGCGCGCGACTCGGCCAGCTCCAGCTCGATGGCCTTGTTGTCGCTGATGTCCCACACCACGCCGTCCCATACCACGTGCTCGGCGCTGAGCTGGCGGGCGCTGGCCTTGATATCGGCCCAGCGCACGCGACCGTCGCGGGTGAGGATGCGGCCCTGCCACTGCCAGTCGCTGGCGGCCTCGATGGCAGCGTCCTGAGTGGCGTGGTAGGCGGTGCGGTCCTCGGGGTGGACCAGGCTGCGGATGCCGAAGTCCACCGCCATGATGGTCGCCGGCGGGTAGCCGACCAGCTGCTCGCTGCCCTCGCTGATAAAGGCGAAGTCCACCGGCGCACCGGGCAATGGGCGCTCCAGGCGGAACACCAGGCCCGGCACGTTGCCGGCGATGCCCTTGAGCCGCGCCTCGCTCTCCTCCAGGGCGGCGTGGGCACGGCGCCGTTCAGTGACATCGGTGAGGTAGACCACCAGGTACTCGGCCTCGCGAAAACGCAGGAAACCCAGGGTCACGTCCGCCGGCATCCAGCTGCCATCGGCGCGGATGCAGTTGCTCTCGAAGCTCAGCGCGCCCTCCTCGTGCTGGCGCACGCGCTTCCACAGGCCGAGCCAGCGGTCCATGCCCAGGTTCGGCTCGAAATCCTGCAGCGGCCTATCGACCATGGCGTGGCTGTCGTAGCCGAGCATCTCGGCCACCGCCTGGTTGGCGTAGCGCACGCGGCTGTCCCAGTTGACCCAGAGGATGCCGACCGTGCTGTGGTCGAGGGAGAACTGCGCCAGGCGCAGCGCCTCTTCGGCCACCTCGCGCCGGGCCAGGGTCGCGCGCGCCTCCAGCAGGCGCTTCTCCAGGCCGCCGCGCTGGCGGCGCAGCACGCCGAGCAGGGCCAGGCTGACCAGCAACAGCAGGCCGAGCAGCAGGCTCAGGTTGCGCCAGAACAGCGGCGACTCGCCGAGGCTCGGCGTGCGGGCCGTCAGCCAGCGCTGCTGCAATTGCTCCAGCTGCTCGGCCGGCAACTGGCGCAGGCCGGTGTCGAGGATGGTCGCCAGCTCGGGCCAGTCGCGACGGGTACCGAGGCGCAGCAGCTGCGGCAGGCCAACGTCGGCAATCACGGTGAGGCCGACGAACTCGCTCTCCTGACTGAGGCGGCTGAGCTGCGCCTGGTCGATCACCGCATAGCGCGCCCGCTGCGCCAGTACCGCGCGCAGCGCCTCGCGGTCGGAGGGCTGGGCCTGCAGGCGCAGGTTGAAGTAGTTGCCGCGCAGGTAGTCGGCCACCACGCTGGGCTCGCGCACGGCCAGCGGCTCGCGCTCGCCGAGGTTCTCCAGCTCCACACCCAGTTCGCCCAGGCGCTCGCCCACCAGCAGATGGGGAACGCGCAGGTAGGGATCGGAGAACTGCCACAGGCGCAGGCCGGCGGGGGTCTGGGTCAGTCCCGGGGCAAAATCGACGCGCCCGGCACGCAGGGCCTGGTCCAGCGCCGCCTGGTCGGCATAGCCGAGCCAGCTCAGCTCGACGCCGAGGGACTTGGCCAGCGCCTCGCTCAGCTCGACATTCAGCCCGCTGAGTTGCTGCTGGCGGCGCTGGTACTCGGCATAAGGCGCCTGCAGCACCACGCCGGCGCGCAGCCGCGGATGCTCGGCCAGCCAGGCACGCTGCGCCGCATCCAGCTCGACCGCCTGGCCCAGCAGGGGAAACAGCAACAGCAGCCAGCACAGCAGTCGAATCATGCGCACAGCGTCGATCCACATCATCTCGGGTCCGCTTTCTACCTTACCTGACAAACCGCGGTGAAGCGCTTAGGCTGCTAGAACCTCCCGCTACCGAAGTGCTGAGATGCGCCGTCCAGTCCTGCCGACACTCCTGGCCCTGTGCCTGACCCTCGCCCTGCCCGTGCATGCCGAGGAAGAAGCCCCGACTCCCGCCGAAACGCCTGCCGGCGAAGCCCCCAGCGAGGGCGCCGCGCCTGCCGAGGCGCCACGCCAGCCGCTGGAAGAGCGCGTCGAGGACAACGCCGCAGGGCTCGAGCGCCAGCTGCCCAGGGACGAACAGCAGACCCTGCAGGCTGGCGAGGAGAAATTCCTCGCCCTGTGGAAGCCGGCCAACGCACCGGAGTCCAAGGGCGTGGTGATCCTGGTGCCGGGCGCCGACGAGAGCGCCGACTGGCCTCAGGCGATCAAACCGCTGCGCCTGAAGCTGCCGGATGTCGAATGGAGCACGCTCAGCCTGAGCCTGCCGGACAGCAAGGCCGCGCCACTGCCGGAAGCGGTGCTGCCGCGCGCGCCGGAACCGGTGACCGTCGATACCGCCACCGCGCCGGCCGAGGGTGCCGCGCCAGACCCGGCGACCGAAGGCGCGACCAGCGGTGCCCCCGCCGAGGCCGCGCCGCCCGCCGCCACACCCGCGCCGCCTGCGGTCGACCCGGCCGAGCGCATCTTCGCGCGCATCCAGGCCGGCATCGCCTTCGCCGAACAGCAGGACGCCAAGAACATCGTGCTGCTCGGCCATGGCGACGGCGCCTACTGGGCCGCGCTCTATCTCAGGGAGCGCAAGCCCGAGCAGATCAAGCAGCTGGTGGTGGTCGCACCGCAGCTGCCCGGCGGGCAGACCCCGGCGCTGGACGAGCTGATTCCCGGCCTCAAGCTGGCCACCAGCGATTTCTTCTACAAGGACCTGGCCGCCGATCGCGGCAGCGCGGTACGGCGCAAGCAGGCCAGCAAGCGCCTGGCCCATGACGGCTACACGCAGATCGCCCTCAAGGCCCTGCCGGGCAACCTGGAAGCCGAGCAGGAGCAGCTGTTCCGCCGGGTGCGCGGCTGGCTGGAGAAACAGTAGACCGCAGGTGCGGGCCGCTAGCGGAAGCCGTGGCGCTGGCGCACCAGCTCGTAGGCGATCTGCAGCTCGCGGGTCTTGTCGGTCGCCGTACGCAACTGCGCCGCGGTGGCGCCGGAGCCGGCCAGCTTGTCCGGGTGGTGGCGACTGATCAGGCGGCGGTAGGCGCGCTTGATCACCGCCGGCTCGCTATCCATCTGCACGCCGAGCAGGCGCAGGGCCGCCTGGTAATCGCTGGACTTCACCTGCGGCACTTGGCGCGCCGGCTCGTACTCGGCGGCCAGGGTCTTCAGCGCCTCGCGCTTCCACTCCAGCCAGAGCCCCCACTGCTGGATCAGCCGGGACTCCGCCTCGCTCACCCGGCCATCGGCCCAGGCCATGCGCCAGCAGGTGCGCAGCAGCGTTTCACCCCGTTCCGGGCGCTCGTGCAGCGCACGCAGCGCGGCGCGCAACTCCTTGTCGTCGACCTGCTTGCCGCGGTTGAAGGCCTGCATGGCGCGCCGCCGGCCCGGCTCATCCAGGCCCAGGCGCTGCATCTCGTTGCGCGCCGCCTGGATATGACTGTCGAGCACCCGGCCGTCGCTCTTGGCCAGCCGACCGACCAGCATGAACAGCAGGTCCTCGTCGTCCAGCGGCGGCGGGCGCTTGGCACCGAGCAACTCGCGCAGATGATCGAGGGACTGCAGGCGCAGACGGCGATCCAGCACCTGGCCGAGCAGACCGCCGAGCAACGCGCCGGGGATGCTGGCGATCGCCAGCCCCGCCGCCGCGCCGATCAGTGTCGCCGGCCAGAGCATGTCAGGCTTCCGCCGCCAGCAGGCGCTCGACGTCCGCCAGGCGCTCGTGGGTGCCGACGTCGACCCAGCGACCGGCGAAGTGCTCGCCGCTGACCTGACCGTCGGCCATGGCGGCGCGCAGCAGCGGCGCCAGCTTGAAGGCCCCCGGCTGGCAGCCAACGAACAGGCGTGGATGCAACACGGCCATGCCGCTGTAGGTGAAGCTGGCCTCCCCGTCGGCGGCATCCGCCACGCGACCGCTCTGCAGGCGGAAGTCGCCGCTCGGGTGGTGGACGGGGTTATCCACCAGCACCAGATGGGCCAGACCCTGCAACGGACGGCGCAGGGCGGCGAAGTCGTAGTCGGTCCAGATATCGCCATTGACCACCAGGAACGGCTCCTCGCCCAGCAGCGGCAGGGCCTTGAAGATGCCGCCGCCGGTTTCCAGCGGCTCGCCCTCGGCCGAATAGACGATGCGCAGACCGAAGCGGCTGCCGTCGCCCAGGTAGTCCTCGATCTGCTGGCCGAGCCAGGCGTGATTGATCACCAGCTCGCTGAAACCGGCGGCGGCCAGGGCACGCACATGGAACTCGATCAGTGGAATGCCGCCGGCACGCACCAGGGGCTTGGGCGTGTGCAGGGTCAGCGGCCGCAGGCGTTCGCCCTTGCCCGCCGCGAGAATCATCGCCTTCATGCCGGTTGCTTCTCCCGCTGTGGCAGGCTGGCCAGCAGTTCACCGAGCACGGCCAGTTCGGGGCGCCGCGCCAGCACCGCCTCTATATAGGAGAAGAAGCGCGGCACATCGTTCAGGTACTTGGGTTTGCCGTCGCGATGGCAGATGCGGGCGAAGATGCCGATCACCTTGAGGTGGCGCTGCACGCCCATCAGGTCACTGGCGCGGTGGAACTCGGCGAACTGGGCCGGTACCGCGAGGCCGGCATCACGCGCCAGGTGCCAGTAGCGCTGCAGCCAACCGATCACCCTTTCCTCGGGCCAGCTGAGGAAGGCGTCCTTGAACAGGCTGGTGACGTCATAGCTGATCGGGCCGTGCACCGCGTCCTGGAAATCGAGGATGCCGGGGTTGGGCTGGCTCAGCATCAGGTTGCGCGGCATGTAGTCGCGATGGACGAATACCCGCGACTGGGCCAGGGCGCTGCCCACCAGCAGATCGCAGACCTGCTGCCACTGGCCGCGCTGCGCTTCGTTCAGTTCCACGCCGAGATGACGCTGCAGGTACCAGTCGGGGAACAGCTGCAGCTCGCGGCGCAGCAGGGCATCGTCATAGGGCGGCAGCTGACCCTCGACCGGCAGTTTCTGGAAGGCCACCAGGGCCTGCAAGGCCTTGTCGAACAACGCATCGGCGTTGTCCGCGTTCAGCACCTCGAGCCAGGTTTGCGAGCCCAGGTCGTCCAGCACCAGGAAGCCACGTTCCAGATCCTGGGCCAGGATGCGCGGCACATGCACGCCCGCCTCGGCCAGCATGGCGGCGACCTTGACGAAGGGCCGGCAGTCTTCCTGGGGTGGCGGTGCGTCCATCAGGATCAGGCTGCGGCCCTCGGCCTGCCAGCGGAAATAGCGGCGGAAACTGGCGTCGCTGCTGGCCGGAGCCAGGCTCGCGGAGGGTACTTCGCCCCAGCCTTCGCCTTGAAACAGGGCGGGTAGACAGTCTTGCAGCCAGCTCTGCAGGAGCTGGAGACGCACATCTTGATCGGGCATTACAGGGGTCTCCGACGGCGCTAGCCGTTGCGCGGGTCATGCTTTATTATCCAGCATCTTTTTCAGCCCATCGAGAGGCGTGCGGCCCCCGCGGGTCGAAGGCGCGCAGGAAGCCCGGAAAAACAAGATGGCAGTAAAACTCCCCCTGTTCCGTAAAAAATTCCCGTTGCTGGTGACCGGCAGCCTGCTGGCTCTGCAACCTCTGGCCTCGCCTTTCGCTATTGCCGCCGAGCAGTACGACTGCTCCGCCTCCGCCTCCGGCGGCTGGGCCTGCTCGCCGAAGAGCAATGCCGCTGCCGCACTGCCGCGCCCGCAGCACAGCGCCACCGCCGTCAGCTCCGTTGCCGGCACCGGTGCCGCCCAGTCGGCCGATGGCCAGGCGCAGGGTGAGCAGGCGGTACTGGTCACCGAGAGCAAAGGCCGCGCCCTGAGCAGCCGCAGCGCCGACTACAGCCACCTGGACTGGGTCCCGCGCGACAAACTGAGCGCCGCGCAACTGGCGGAAGTCGGCCCGTACTGCGAAGGCTCCTACGTCGAGCCGCTGCGCCCGGGCATGAGCGACGACACGCCGATGGACGAGGCGCCGCTGTTCGTCTCGGCCAAGGCTTCGCGCTACGAGCAGGAGAAGGAAGCCGCCACCCTCGCCGGTGACGTGGTCCTGCGCCAGTCGAGCATGCAGATCGAGGCCGAAGAGGCCACCCTGCACCAGGCCGAAAACCGTGGCGAGCTGAAAGGCAACGTGCGCATTCGCGACAACGGCATGCTGGTGGTCGGCGACCGCGCCGAGATCCAGCTGGACAATGGCGAAGCCAAGGTCGAGAACGCGGAATACGTGATCCACAAGGGCCACGTCCGCGGCAATGCGCTCTACGCAAAACGCGAAGAAAGCGCCGTCGTCCGCCTCAAGGACGGTACCTACACCCGTTGCGAGCCGGGCAACAACGCCTGGCACCTGAAGGGCAACAACATCAAGCTGGACCCGGCCACCGGCTTCGGTACCGCGACCAACGTGACCCTGCGGGTGAAGGACATTCCGGTCTTCTACACCCCGTACATCTATTTCCCGATCGACGATCGTCGCCAGTCCGGTTTCCTTGCGCCGGGCATCAGCTCGTCGAGCGACAACGGCTTCACCCTGTCGACGCCGTACTACTTCAACATCGCACCGAACTACGACGCCACCCTCTATCCGACCTACATGGCCAATCGCGGCCTGATGATGGAAGGCGAGTTCCGCTACCTGACCAAGGGCAGCGAAGGCCAGGTCGGTGGTGCTTACCTGGACGACCAGGAAGACGAGCGCGAGCTGCAGTCGGAGTACGAAGACCAGCGCTGGATGTACAACTGGCAGCACAAGCAGGGCCTGGATGAACGTCTGCTGGCCGAGATCGACTACACCGATATCAGCGATCCCTATTACTTCCAGGATCTGGAAAGCGACCTGGAAAATCTCGAGACTCCGGACTTCCTCAATCAGCGCGGCACGCTGAGCTGGCGCGGCGACTCCTTCACTGCCCGCCTCAATGCCCACGCCTATGAGCCGACCAGCGTCGTCGACGTCACCCCATACGAGCGCCTGCCTCAGCTGACTCTGGATGGCATGCTGCCATTTCAGCCGGGCGGCCTGAACTTCACTTACGGCACCGAGTACGTACGCTTCGACCGCGACCTGCGTAGCGGCAATTTCATCGACGAAGATGGTAATCCGGAGCCCTGGTACGACAACAACGTCCGTGGCCTGGCTCGCTCCACCGGCGAGCGCATCCATCTCGAGCCTGGCGTCAGCCTGCCACTCGACTGGACCTGGGGCTATATCAAGCCAAGCCTGAAGTACGCCTATACCCAGTACGATCTGGACCTTGACTCCATCGGCAAGGCCCAGGTCGGCGGCGACTTCGAGGATTCTCCGGATCGCAGCGTGCCGATCGCCAGCATCGACAGCGGCCTGTACTTCGATCGCAATACCCAGTGGTTCGGTACCAATTATCGCCAGACCCTGGAACCGCGCGCCTATTACCTGTACGTGCCGGAAGAAGATCAGGACGAAATTCCGGTGTTCGATACCGGCGAGTACCGCTTCAACTATGCATCGCTGTTCCGCGACAACCGCTTCTCTGGCCACGACCGCATCGGCGACGAGAACAAGCTGTCGCTGGGTGTGACCACTCGCTGGATCGAGACCAATGGCTTCGAGCGCCAGCGCTTCAGCATTGGCCAGGCTATCCACTTCGCCGACCGCAAAGTGCAGATGCCTGACATTGACTATCGCACCCGTGACGACGCTACGTCCGATCTCTCGCCCTACGCGCTGGAGTACATGTACCGCTTCAACCGCGACTGGCGCCTGACCTCGGACTTCAACTGGGACGGCGAGGCCCACCGCACCCGCTCCGGCAGCCTGATGTTCCACTATCAGCCGGAAGACAATCCGAACAAGGTGATCAACGCCGGCTACCGCTATCGCGACGACACCATCCGCTACGACCAGGCCAGCGGCAACTGGACCTTTGGTAGCGACTTCGGAGTCGAGGGGCAGCCGAACTTCATCGAGGACTATTACAAGATTCAGCAGCACGACTTCTCGGTCATCTGGCCGATCGTGTCGCAATGGAACGTGATCGCCCGCTGGCAGCATGACTACGCCCGCAATCGCACACTCGAAGCCTTCGGCGGCTTCGAATACGACAGTTGCTGCTGGAAGCTGCGCCTGATCAACCGCTACTGGATCGACTACGAAGAAACCAGTCTCAATCCGGACGTAAACGAGGAGCCGGATCGCGGCATCTTCCTGCAGATCGTCCTCAAGGGCCTCGGCAACGTGCTGGGCGGCAAGACTGAGAGTTTCCTCGATAAAGGCATTCAAGGTTACCGTGAACGTGAAGAACAAGCTTTCTGATTGCCTGCGCCCGCTGTTGCTGGGCGCAGTTTTCCTCGCTTCCGCCGCACAGGCGCAGCTCCAGTCCATCGACCGTGTAGTCGCCATCGTCGACAACGACGTGATCATGTATAGCCAGCTGGACCAGCGCCTGCGCGAGGTCGAGCAGACCATCGGCAAGCGCGGCGGCCAGCTGCCGCCGCAGGATGTGCTGCAACAGCAGGTGCTGGAGCGCCTGATCGTCGAGAACCTGCAGCTGCAGATTGGTGATCGCTCCGGCATCCGTATCACCGACGAAGAACTGAACCAGGCCATGGAAGGTATTGCCCAGCGCAACCGCCTGAACCTGGACCAGTTCCGCGCCGCCCTGGCCCGTGACGGCCTGTCCTACGACGAGGCCCGCGAGCAGATCCGTCGCGAGATGGTCATCAGCCGCGTGCGCCAGCGTCGTGTGGCGGAGCGTATCCAGGTGACCGATCAGGAAGTGCAGAACTTCCTGTCCTCGGACCTGGGCGAGATGCAGCTGTCGGAAGAATTCCGCCTGGCCAATATCCTGATCCCGGTTCAGGAAGCGGCCTCTCCGGACGAGATCCGCGCAGCCGCACAGAAGACCTCCGAGGTCTACGACAGCCTGCGCAATGGCGCCGACTTCGCCCAGACGGCGATGTCCAGCTCCGCCAGCGAGAACGCCCTGGAAGGCGGCGAGATCGGCTGGCGCAAGGCCGCCCAGCTGCCACCGGCGTTCGCCGAGATGATTCGCGCCCTGTCGGTCGGCGATATCACCGAGCCGGTTCGCACTCCTGGCGGCTTCATGATCGTCAAGCTGCTGGACAAGCGCGGCGGCGACACCCTGGTACGCGATGAGGTTCACGTGCGCCACATCCTGATCAAGCCCAACGAAGTACGCAGCGAAGAAGAGACCCGCCGCCTGGTGGAGCGCCTGTACCAGCGCATTGTCGCCGGCGAGGACTTCACCACCCTGGCCAAGAGCTTCTCCGAAGACCCGGGTTCGGCGCTGAATGGCGGCGATCTCAACTGGATCGACCCCAACACCCTGGTCCCGGAGTTCCGCGAAGTGATGGCCAAGACTCCGAGTGGCCAGCTGTCCGAGCCATTCAAGAGCCCCTACGGCTGGCACGTGCTGGAAGTCCTCGGCCGACGCGCCACCGACAGCAGCGAGCAGTACCGCGAGCAGCAGGCGATGAACGTCCTGCGCAACCGCAAGTACGACGAAGAGCTGCAGGCCTGGCTGCGCCAGATCCGCGACGAAGCCTACGTCGAGATCAAGCTCTGATCGCCTGATCGCAGTGAAAGAGCCCGGTTCCGCCGGGCTTTTTTTCGCCTCGCGCCTTTGCGCGTACAGTATTCCTCTCCGACCCGGTATTCCCACGAGGCCGCCATGACCACTTCCCGCCTGTTTGCCCTGACTCCCGGCGAGCCCGCCGGCATCGGCCCGGACCTGTGTCTGCTGCTGGCGCGCGAGGTGCAGCCCGAGGCGCTGGTGGCCATCGCCAGCCGCGACCTGCTGTCCGAGCGCGCGCAGCAGTTGCGACTGAGCATCGAGCTGATCGGCGTCGGTCCCGGCCAATGGCCGAGCGCCCCGGCTCCGGCTAGCAGCCTGTATATCTGGGATACGCCCCTGGCGGCTCCGGTAGTGGCCGGCGAACTGGACAAGGCCAACGCCGCCTATGTACTGAATACCCTGACCCGCGCCGGCCAGGGCTGCATCGACGGCACTTTCGCCGGGATGATCACCGCCCCCGTGCACAAGGGCGTGATCAACGAGGCCGGCATTCCCTTCTCCGGCCACACCGAATTCCTCGCCGAACTGACCGCCACCGAGCAGGTGGTGATGATGCTGGCGACCCGCGGCCTGCGCGTGGCCCTGGTGACCACTCACCTGCCGCTCAAGGACGTAGCCGCCGCGATCACCGACGAACGCCTGGCCCGCGTAACTCGCATCCTGCACGCCGACCTAGTGGAGAAGTTCGGTATCGCCAACCCGCGCATCCTGGTCTGCGGCCTCAATCCGCATGCAGGAGAGGGTGGCCATCTGGGTCGCGAGGAGATCGAGGTGATCGAGCCGACCCTGGAGTTGTTGCGCAGTGAAGGCCTGAATCTGATCGGCCCGCTGCCGGCCGATACCCTGTTCACGCCCAAGCACCTCGACCGTTGCGACGCGGTACTGGCCATGTACCACGACCAGGGCCTGCCGGTGCTCAAGTACAAGGGCTTCGGCGCGGCGGTCAACGTCACCCTGGGCCTGCCGATCATCCGCACCTCGGTCGACCACGGCACCGCGCTGGATCTGGCCGGCAGCGGCAAGGTCGATACCGGCAGCCTACGGGTCGCGCTGGAGACCGCCTACCAGATGGCCAGCGCACGCCGCGCTTAGAGCCTGAGCCCGCGGCTGCTAAACTGCCGCTCTTTGCATTGCGCTTTGAGCTTGTGCTTGAAGCTTGGAGCCGTACCGATGTCCGAATACCAACACCGCGCGCGCAAGCGCTTCGGCCAGAACTTCCTGCACGATGCCGGCGTGATCCACCGCATCCTGCGCGCCATTCACGCCAAAGAGGGCGAGCGCCTGCTGGAGATCGGCCCGGGCCAGGGCGCGCTGACCGAAGGCCTGCTGGGCAGCGGTGCGCAGCTCGACGTGATCGAGCTGGACCTCGACCTGATCCCCATCCTGCAGAGCAAGTTCGGCGACAACCCGCGCTTCAAGCTGAACCAGGGCGACGCGCTGAAGTTCGACTTCGCCCGCCTGGACGCCGCCCCCCACAGCCTGCGCGTGGTCGGCAACCTGCCGTACAACATCTCCACCCCGCTAATCTTCCACCTGCTGGACAACGCCCCGCTGATTCGCGACATGCACTTCATGCTGCAGAAGGAAGTGGTCGAGCGCCTGGCCGCCGAGCCGGGTGGTGGCGACTGGGGCCGCCTGTCGATCATGGTCCAGTACCACTGCCGGGTGGAGCACCTGTTCAACGTCGGCCCGGGGGCCTTCAACCCGCCGCCCAAGGTCGACTCGGCCATCGTCCGCCTGGTGCCGCATGAAACCCTGCCGCACCCGGCCAAGGACCATCGCCTGCTCGAGCGGGTGGTGCGCGAGGCCTTCAACATGCGCCGCAAGACCCTGCGCAACACCCTCAAGCAACTGCTGCCGAACGAGGCCATCGAGGCCGCCGGCGTGGACGGGGGCCTGCGCCCGGAACAGCTGGACCTGGCCGCCTTCGTGCGCCTGGCCGATCAGCTGGCCGACCGCCAGGCCAGCGGCCAAGCGGACTAAACTGCCCTTTCAGCCTGTCGAGTTTGTTCAGATGGCCGACCCGCGTTACCAGATCGACGTCAGCGTCGAGACCCGCTACCTCCCGGAGCAATCGACTCCGGAGCAGAACCGCTATGCCTTCGCCTACACCGTGACCCTGCACAACGGCGGCACCGAGGCGGCCAAGCTGCTCAGCCGCCACTGGATCATCACCGACGGCGACGGCCGTGTGCAGGAAGTCCGCGGCGCCGGCGTGATCGGCCAGCAGCCCCGCCTGGAGCCAGGCCAGAGCCACACCTATAGCAGCGGCACGGTGATGGCGACCAAGGTCGGCAACATGCATGGCAGCTACCAGATGGTCACCGACGACGGCAAACGCTTCGATGCGCCCATCGCCCCATTCCGCCTGGCCATGCCGGGGGCCCTGCACTGATGGCCACTTATGCGGTGGGCGACCTGCAGGGCTGCCTGCAACCGCTGAAGTGCCTGTTGCAGCGGGTCGCCTTCGACCCAGCCCAAGACAAGTTGTGGCTGGTCGGCGACCTGGTCAACCGCGGCCCGGAGTCGCTGGAGACCCTGCGTTTTCTTTATTCGATCCGCGATGCGTTGGTCTGCGTACTCGGCAACCACGACCTGCATCTGCTGGCCGCGGCGCACAACGTCGAGCGCCTGAAGAAGAACGACACCCTGCAGGAAATCCTCGACGCCCCGGACCGGGGGGACCTGCTCGAATGGCTGCGCCGGCAGAAGCTGATGCACCATGACGAGCAGCGCGACATCGTCATGGTGCACGCCGGCATCCCGCCGCAGTGGACGCTGAAGAAGGCACTCAAGCGCGCCGCCGAAGTCGAAGAAGTGCTGCTCGACGATGCCCGCCTGCCGCTGTTCCTCGACGGCATGTACGGCAACGAGCCGGCCAAGTGGGACAGCGATCTGCACGGCGTCACCCGCCTGCGGGTGATCACCAACTACTTCACCCGCATGCGCTTCTGCACCGAGGACGGCACCCTCGATCTGAAGAGCAAGGAAGGCGTGGGCACCGCCCCGCCCGGCTACGCGCCCTGGTTCGCCTGGCCCGAGCGCAAGGCACGTGGGCAGAAGATCATCTTCGGCCACTGGGCGGCGCTGGAAGGCAACTGCGACGAACCCGGCCTGTTCGCCCTCGACAGTGGCTGCGTGTGGGGCGGCGCCATGACCCTGATGAACATCGACAGCGGCGAGAAATTCCGCTGCGACTGCAAGGAGACTCCCGCATGAGCGACTTCAAACGCATCCCCCCGGAGCAGGCCCAGGCCCTGCGCGAGCAAGGCGCCGTGGTGGTGGACATTCGCGACCCGCAGAGCTTCGCCAATGGTCATATCAGCGGCTCCCGGCATCTCGACAACCACAGCCTAGCGGACTTCATCGCCAAGGCCGACTTCGATGCACCGCTGATCGTCTCCTGCTACCACGGCAACTCCAGCCAGAGCGCCGCCGCCTACCTGGCGCACCAGGGCTTCGCCGAGGTGTACAGCCTGGATGGCGGGTTCGAACTGTGGCGCAGCCAGTATCCGGATCAGGTCTCCAGCGGCGACACCGAGTAAATTTTTCTGCGCGGCGCAAAGTCGCGCCAGCCGCTGCCTGCAGGCTACTTACCGACGAGCGGTTACGTCTTGTCACCATCTCTACACGCTTGACGCCGCCGAAACCGAACTACGCTTAGGGCGAGGCCATCCAGAAGGAAGAGCCGGCAAACCGGTTCCGGGCCATCGGTAGCGTCTTTATGGTGTCAGGGGGATTTCCAACGGCTGAGTAGCCGTCCACCCGTGCACCCGCCCGAATGACCCGCCCCGGCTCCACGCAAGCGAGCGAGGTGCAGTCATGAGTATTTTCAGCCACTTCCAGCAACGATTCGAGGCGAC
This sequence comes from Pseudomonas sp. F(2018), assembly GCF_005508865.1. Classification (GTDB taxonomy): domain Bacteria; phylum Pseudomonadota; class Gammaproteobacteria; order Pseudomonadales; family Pseudomonadaceae; genus Aquipseudomonas. The sequence goes on along the minus strand of NZ_SCOM01000005.1, from coordinate 340,605 downwards.
TCGGCAGGAAGAATATTCCCTGCAGGAATATCTGGAGCTGTGCAAAACGGACCGCAGCGCCTATGCCACCGCTGCCGAACGCATGCTGATGGCGATTGGCTCGCCCGAGCTGCTGGACACCTCGGTCGACCCGCGGCTGTCGCGGATCTTTTCCAACAAGGTGATCCGCCGTTACCCGGCCTTCGCCGACTTCCACGGCATGGAAGAGTGCATCGACCAGATCGTCTCCTACTTCCGCCATGCCGCTCAGGGCCTGGAGGAGAAGAAGCAGATCCTCTATCTGCTGGGTCCGGTAGGCGGCGGCAAGTCGTCGCTGGCCGAGAAGCTCAAGCAGCTGATGGAACACATCCCCTTCTACGCCATCAAGGGCTCGCCGGTGTTCGAGTCGCCGCTCGGCCTGTTCAACCCGGACGAGGACGGCAAGATCCTCGAAGAGGAATACGGCATCCCGCAGCGTTACCTGCGCACCGTGATCTCGCCCTGGGCCAGCAAGCGCCTCAACGAATTCGGCGGCGACATCAGCAAGTTCCGCGTGGTCAAGCTGCATCCCTCGATCCTCAACCAGATCGCCATCGCCAAGACCGAGCCGGGTGACGAGAACAACCAGGACATCTCCGCCCTGGTGGGCAAGGTGGATATCCGCAAACTCGAGGAATTCCCGCAGAACGACGCCGACGCCTACAGCTACTCGGGCGCCCTGTGCCGGGCCAACCAGGGCCTGATGGAATTCGTCGAGATGTTCAAGGCACCGATCAAGGTGCTGCACCCGCTGCTGACCGCCACCCAGGAGGGCAACTACAACAGCACCGAGGGCCTCGGCGGGCTGCCCTACAGCGGCATCATCCTGGCCCACTCCAACGAGTCCGAGTGGCACAGCTTCCGCAACAACAAGAACAACGAGGCGTTCATCGACCGCATCTACATCGTCAAGGTGCCGTACTGCCTGCGCGTCACCGACGAGGTGCGCATCTACGACAAGCTGCTGATCAACAGCTCCCTGGCCAACGCCCACTGCGCGCCGGACACCCTGAAGATGCTCGCCCAGTTCTCCACCCTGTCGCGCCTGAAGGAACCGGAGAACTCCAACATCTACTCGAAGATGCGCGTGTACGACGGCGAGAACCTCAAGGACACCGACCCCAAGGCCAAGTCGATCCAGGAATACCGCGACTCCGCCGGCGTCGACGAAGGCATGGCCGGGCTGTCGACCCGCTTCGCCTTCAAGATCCTGTCCAAGGTCTTCAACTTCGACCCGCACGAGATCGCCGCCAACCCGGTACACCTGCTCTATGTGCTGGAGCAGCAGATCGAGCAGGAACAGTTCCCCGCCGAAACACGGGAGAGGTACCTGCGCTACATCAAGGAATACCTGGCGCCGCGCTACATCGAATTCATCGGCAAGGAGATCCAGACCGCGTACCTGGAGTCCTACAGCGAGTACGGCCAGAACATCTTCGACCGCTATGTGCTGTACGCCGACTTCTGGATCCAGGATCAGGAATACCGCGACCCGGAGACCGGCGAGATCCTCAACCGCGTGGCCCTCAACGAGGAGCTGGAGAAAATCGAGAAGCCGGCCGGCATCAGCAACCCGAAGGACTTCCGCAACGAGATCGTCAACTTCGTGCTGCGTGCCCGCGCCAACAACAACGGCAAGAACCCCACCTGGCTCAGCTACGAGAAGCTGCGCGTGGTGATCGAGAAGAAGATGTTCTCCAACACCGAGGATCTGCTGCCGGTCATCAGCTTCAACGCCAAGGCCAGTAAGGAGGACCAACAGAAGCACAACGACTTCGTCACTCGTATGGTCGAACGTGGCTACACCGAGAAGCAGGTGCGCCTGCTGTCCGAGTGGTACCTGCGGGTTCGCAAGTCGCAGTAACCCGCCGTCGGCGCGCCGCCCCAGGCGGCGCCGACTGCCGTGCGCCCTTGGGAGCACGCGCTAAGGAGACGTCATGAGCTACGTGATCGACCGGCGCCTGAACGGCAAGAACAAGAGCACGGTGAACCGCCAGCGCTTCCTGCGGCGTTACCGTGAGCACATCAAGAAGGCCGTCGAGGAGGCGGTCAGTCGGCGCTCCATCACCGACATGGAGCACGGCGAGCAGATCAGCATTCCCGGCCGCGACATCGACGAGCCGGTGCTGCACCACGGCCGTGGCGGCCGGCAGAACGTCGTGCACCCGGGCAACAAGGAGTTCAGCGCCGGCGACCATGTGCCACGCCCCTCTGGCGGCGGTGGCGGACGCGGGCCGGGCAAGGCGAGCAACTCCGGCGAAGGCATGGACGAGTTCGTGTTCCAGATCACCCAGGAGGAATTCCTCGATTTCATGTTCGAGGACCTGGAGCTGCCCAACCTGATCAAGCGCCACCTGACCGGCACCGACACCTTCAAGACGGTGCGCGCCGGCATCAGCAACGAGGGCAATCCCTCGCGCATCAATATCGTCCGCACCCTGCGCTCGGCCCATGCCCGGCGCATCGCCCTGTCCGGATCCAGCCGCGGCAAGCTGCGCGAGGCCAAGGCCGAGCTGGAGCGGCTCAGGCGCGAGGAGCCGGACAACTTCGGCGACATCCAGGAAATCGAGGCGGAGATCGAGCGCCTCAGCGCGCGCATTCACCGCATCCCGTTCCTGGACACCTTCGACCTCAAGTACAACCTGCTGGTCAAGCAGCCCAACCCCAGCTCCAAGGCAGTGATGTTCTGCCTGATGGACGTGTCCGGCTCCATGACCCAGGCGACCAAGGACATCGCCAAGCGCTTCTTCATCCTCCTGTACCTGTTCTTAAAGCGGAACTACGAGCGCATCGAGGTGGTGTTCATCCGCCATCACACCAGCGCGAAAGAGGTGGATGAAGAGGAATTCTTCTATTCACGGGAAACCGGCGGCACCATCGTCTCCAGCGCCCTAAAGCTGATGCAGGAGATCATGGTCGAGCGCTACCCGACCAACGAGTGGAACATCTACGGCGCCCAGGCCTCGGATGGGGACAACTGGAACGACGACTCGCCGGTGTGCCGCGACATCCTGATCAACCAGATCATGCCGTTCATGCAGTACTTCACCTACGTCGAGATCACCCCGCGCGAACACCAGGCGCTGTGGTACGAGTACGAACAGGTCAGCGAGACCTTCGCCAATTCGTTCGCCCAGCAGCAGCTGGTTTCCGCCGCGGACATCTACCCGGTGTTCCGCGAGCTGTTCCAGCGCCGCATGGTCACCTGAGGGCCGCCCCATGAGCGCAGCCGAGAAAAGACGCCAGCCGCTGTCCACCGGCTCGGAATGGACCTTCGAGCTGATCCGCGCCTACGACCGCGAGATCGCGCGCATCGCCGAGCGCTATGCGCTGGACACCTACCCCAACCAGATCGAGGTGATCACCGCCGAGCAGATGATGGATGCCTACGCCTCCGTCGGCATGCCGCTGGGCTACCACCACTGGTCCTACGGCAAGCACTTCCTGGCCACCGAGAAGGGTTACTCGCGCGGGCAGATGGGCCTGGCCTACGAGATCGTGATCAATTCCGATCCGTGCATCGCCTATCTGATGGAAGAGAACACCATGTGCATGCAGACACTGGTGATCGCCCACGCCTGCTACGGCCACAACAGCTTCTTCAAGGGCAACTACCTGTTCCGCACCTGGACCGACGCCAGCTCGATCATCGATTACCTGGTGTTCGCCAAGCAGTACATCATGCAGTGCGAGGAGCGCCACGGCATCGACGCGGTGGAGGAGCTGCTCGACTCCTGCCACGCCCTGATGAACTACGGCGTGGACCGCTACAAGCGCCCCTATCCGATCTCCGCCGAAGAAGAACGGCGCCGGCAGAAGGACCGCGAAGAGCACCTGCAGAAGCAGATCAACGATCTCTGGCGCACCATTCCCAAGAGCTCGCGCAAGGGCCACGATCACGACAGCAAGCGCTGGCCGGACGAGCCGCAGGAGAACATCCTGTACTTCCTCGAGAAGCACGCGCCGCTGCTGGAGCCCTGGCAGCGCGAGGTGGTGCGCATCGTGCGCAAGATCGCCCAGTACTTCTACCCGCAGCGCCAGACCCAGGTGATGAACGAAGGCTGGGCCACCTTCTGGCACTACACCCTGATGAACGACCTGTACGATGAGGGGCTGGTCACCGAAGGCTTCATGATGGAGTTCCTCCAGTCGCACACCGGGGTGATCTACCAGCCCGGCTTCGACAGCCCCTACTACAGCGGCATCAACCCCTACACCCTGGGCTTCGCCATCTACTGCGACATCCGCCGCATCTGCGAAAAGCCTACCGAGGAGGACAAGCGCTGGTTCCCGGACATCGCCGGCAGCGACTGGCTGTCCACCCTCAAGTTCGCCATGGCCAACTTCAAGGACGAGAGCTTCATCCTGCAGTTCCTCTCGCCCAAGGTGATCCGCGACCTCAAGCTGTTCAGCGTGCTCGACGACGACCAGCAGGAAGACCTGCTGATCCCGGCCATCCACGACGAGCCGGGCTACCGGCAGATCCGCGAGACCCTGGCCGCCCAGTACAACCTGGGCAACCGCGAGCCCAATGTGCAGATCTTCAGCGTCGACCGTCGCGGCGATCGCTCACTGACCCTGCGCCACCAGCAACACGACCGCAAGCCACTGGGCGACTCTACCCAGGAGGTACTCAAGCACCTGCACCGCCTGTGGGGCTTCGACATTCACCTGGAGAGCATGCGCGGCGATCAGGTGGTCGGCGTGCAGCACGTCCCCCCCAGGGGCGAATCGAGTGACGACAACGAATACCCGCGCCTCGACTTGGTGATCCCGCCCATCTGACTCCTTTGAGCGCAGGAGACGAGGAAGCGCCAGCCGACACTTTCGCTTATCCTCCGCCGCAACGGAGGAATCGACATGCAGATCTACAAGGTTGGCGGCGCAGTGCGCGACCGCCTGCTCGGCCGCGACGTCAGCGACATCGACTGGGTGGTGGTGGGTGCCACTGCCGAGGCCATGCAGGCCCAGGGCTTTCGCCCGGTGGGCGCCGACTTCCCGGTATTCCTCCACCCGCAGACCGGCGAGGAATACGCCCTCGCCCGCACCGAGCGCAAATCCGGCCAGGGCTACGGTGGCTTCACCTTCCACGCCAGCCCGGACATCACCCTCGAAGAAGACCTGACCCGTCGCGACCTGACCATCAATGCCATGGCCGAGGACGATGACGGCCAGGTGATCGACCCCTATGGCGGCCTGCAGGATCTCCAAGATCGCCTGCTGCGCCATGTCTCTCCGGCCTTCGCCGAAGACCCGCTGCGGGTGCTGCGCGTCGCGCGCTTCGCCGCTCGCTATGCACCACTGGGCTTCCGGGTGGCCGACGAGACCCAGGCACTGATGCGCCAGCTGGCCGAATCCGGTGAGCTCAAGGCGCTGACGCCCGAGCGCAGCTGGAAAGAAATATCCCGCGCATTGATGGAGCCGCGGCCGGACGTGTTCATCCAGGTGCTGCGCGACTGCGGCGCCCTGGCCGAACTGCTGCCAGAGGTCGACGCGCTGTTCGGCGTGCCGCAGCCCGAGGCGCACCACCCGGAAGTGGATACCGGCGTGCATTGCCTGATGGTGCTGCAGCAATGCGCCCAGCACGAACAGCCGCTGACCGTGCGCTGGGCCTGCCTGCTGCATGACCTGGGTAAGGGCCGTACGCCGCCAGAGGAATGGCCGCGACATATCGCCCACGAGCATCGCGGGCTCAAGCTGATCGACGCGGTGAACCGGCGCTGCAAGGTGCCCAAGGACTGCGCCGAGCTGGCCCTCTTGGTCGGCGAATACCACACCCACTGCCACCGCGCCCTGGAGCTACGCGCCAGTACCCTGCTGGAGCTGCTGCAGAGCTTCGATGTGTATCGCCGGCCGCAACGCTTCGAGGAGTTCCTCGCCGCCTGTGAGATGGACGCCCGCGGCCGCCTGGGCCTGGAGCAGCGCGACTATCCGCAATCCGCCTACCTGCGCGGCGCCATGCAGGCCGCCCGCGCGGTGGCAGTACAGCCGCTGGTGGAACGAGGGTTCAAGGGTGCGGAGCTGGGCGAGGCGCTCAAGGGCGAACGCCTGAAGGCACTCAAGGCCTACAAGGCAGGAGCCGGCGCTTAAATCGGCGCGGGATTGGCTCGAATCAACGCGGCCGGGGTCAGCTCGGCGCCACGCCACCGGAAGGACACCGGCCATAGCTGCTGGTCGATCTGCGCCTCGCCCCACAGCTCGACCAGCGGCCGGCCAACCACGGGATGAATTTCCTGCGGCGCCAGCAGGGCCAGCGGCCAGAGCACGAAGGCGTTCTTCAGGATCTCCGCCCGCGGCAGTATCAGGCCGTCGAAGTTGCCCGCCAGGCCGTCGTACAGCAGCACGTCGATGTCCAGCGGCAGCCCCTTGCGCTCGGGGGCATAGCGACCGTTGTCGGCCTCGATGAACTTGAGCCGGCGATCCAGCTCGTGCAGCGGCAAGTCGGTGTTCGCGCTGACCACCAGGTTGTAGAAGTTGCCGCTCTTGATCCCCACCGGGCGACTCTCGAACACCGGCGAGCAGCGTAGTTCGCCGAGCAGCTCGCTCAGGGCATCCAGTCCGGCCGTGAGCAGGCGCTCGCGATCGATGTTGCTGCCGAGGCCCAGAAAGACTTGAGTCATGCGCGGCTACGCTCGATTTCCACGCCCACCGCGCGGGCGGCGGGGTTGGCGCCGGGCTTGGTCACCTTGAGGCGCAGCCAGGGCGAGCCGAACTGCGCCAACAGGCTCTCGGCCAGGCGCTCGGCGAAGGTCTCCACCAGTTCGAACTGGGCGGTAGCGGCGAACGCCTGCACATGCTGGTGGACCGCGGCGTAGTCGAGGGCCTTGCTCAGATCGTCGGTGGAGGCGGCCGGGCGAATATCCCAGGCGAACGTCAGGTCCAGCAGCAGGCATTGGCGAATGCCGCGCTCCCAGTCGTAGGCCCCGATCAGGGTGTCGACTTCCAGACCTTCGATGAAAACCTTGTCCAAACCTCGTCTCCGCTGCACGACAAGACCCTTGTCCCGCCGCTAGAATCGGGGCTCCCTCGCCCCGGAATGGATACCATGCTCTGGCTGCTGGCACTGCTCGCCTATCTGCTCGGCTCGCTGTCCTTCGCCATCCTGCTCAGCCGCCTGAGCGGCGGGCCGGACCCACGCGCCAGCGGCTCGGGCAACCCCGGCGCCACCAACATGCTGCGGGTGGCCGGCAAGAAACTGGCCGTACTCACGCTGCTCGGCGATCTGCTCAAGGGCCTGCTGCCGGTGCTGGTCGCCTACCTGCTCGGCCTCGACATCCAGCAACAGGCCTGGATCGGCCTGGCCGCCGTGGTCGGCCACCTCTACCCGCTGTACTTCCGCTTCAAGGGCGGCAAGGGCGTGGCCACCGCCGCCGGCATGCTGCTCGGCCTGTATCCGCCGGCCGCCCTGCTGGCCCTCGCCGCCTGGGCGCTGACCTTCTATCTCACCCGCACCAGCTCGCTGGCCTCGCTGATCGCCACGCCGCTGACCCTGCCCCTGCTGGCTTGGCAGCAACCGGCAGCGCTGCTGCCGATGTGCGTGCTGACCGGGCTGATCGTCTGGCGCCATCGCGGCAATCTACGCGACCTCATGGCCGGACGCGAACGGCATTTCTAAGAGCCCGCTCTGGTACTGGCTGCGCGTCGGCTGAACTGCGTTAAAAGCCGCCCGGGACGCGGCGTCTCGGAATGCTCATTTACCCACGTAAACTGCGCTTCCTCGGCGACTTTTGCCTTGTTCCGCTCTAGCTCGCCAGCACCGGAGCAGACTCTTGCTAATTTATCGGCTCATATGGCCGGCAGGTGCTCCATCGGCCAACGTGCCTGCACCTTGATCTCCGGCCCCTCGTGCTGGCCGGCCAGCAGGCGCTGGCAGCCGGCATAGGCGATCATCGCGCCATTGTCGGTGCAGAAGCGCGGACGGGCGTAGAACACCTTGCCCTTCAGTCCGGCCAGCATGTGTTCCAGGGACCTGCGCAGGGCCTGGTTGGCACTCACGCCGCCGGCGATCACCAGGCTGTTCAGCCCGGTCTGCTTGAGCGCGCGCTTGCACTTGATGGTCAGCGTATCGACCACCGCTTCCTGGAACGCCAGGGACACATCGGCGCGGGTCTGCTCGCTGGCATCGCCGGCGTCGCGGCACTGCTGCCAGGTGTTGAGGGTGAAGGTCTTCAGGCCGCTGAAGCTGAAGTCCAGGCCGGGCCGGTCGGTCATCGGCCGCGGGAAGGTGAAACGCCCCGGCGTGCCGCTTTCCGCCAGACGGGCGATTTCCGGACCGCCCGGATAATTCAGGCCCATCAGCTTGGCGGTCTTGTCGAAGGCCTCGCCGGCGGCGTCGTCCACCGACTCCCCGAGCAGCTGATAGCGACCGATGCCATCGACCCGCACCAGCTGGGTATGCCCACCGGAGACGAGCAAGGCGACGAACGGAAACGCCGGCGGCTGCTCTTCCAGCATCGGCGCCAGCAGATGACCTTCCATATGGTGCACGCCCACCGCCGGAATGCCCCAGGCGAACGCCAGGGCCTGGGCACAGGAGGCGCCCACCAGCAGCGCCCCGACCAGACCGGGGCCGGAGGTATAGGCGATGGCCTCGATCTGCGTGGCCTCGACGCCCGCCTCGCCCAGCACCTGGCGAATCAGCGGCAGCATGCGTTTGACGTGGTCGCGCGAGGCCAGCTCCGGCACCACGCCACCATAGACGCGATGCAGGTCGATCTGGCTGAACAGCGCCTCGGCCAGCAGGCCGCGCTCGCTGTCGTAGAGGGCGACGCCGGTTTCGTCGCAGGAGGTTTCCAGTCCCAGCACTAGCATGGGTTCGAACCTTCAAAAACTGGGCTAAATAAGGAGGCGCGCATGATAATCGCCGCCCCCGGCACCGGCCAGCGCTTTTCGATCAGAGGCTTTGCATTCCACGGCGCGAGGCGTTAATATCCGCAACCCTTGAAAACCGACGTATTCCCGTGCCCTAGCCGGATCGCGTCGTCCATTCGGTAAAACAGTGAAGGTACGACCTGGATGCCAGCCGTCAAAGTTAAAGAGAACGAACCCTTCGACGTAGCTCTGCGTCGTTTCAAGCGCTCCTGCGAGAAGGCCGGTGTCCTGGCCGAAGTTCGTAGCCGCGAGTTCTACGAGAAGCCCACCACCGAGCGTAAGCGCAAAGCCGCTGCCGCTGTTAAGCGCCATGCCAAGAAAGTGCAGCGCGAGCAGCGTCGCCGCGAGCGTCTGTACTGAGTTATCAGTCGCGCCGCTAAGGCTTCCGCAATGCCCGGCTTATGCCGGGCTTTGCATTTTCAGGCTGCAGCTCGCCTCAAGCTCCATCGACTCCGCTTCGCCGACCGGCGAATGACCGGAGTTTTTTCGTTTATGCTCCCGCCTTCGGCAACCGCACGCTGACGACTCCATGGCCGGCCTGATTCCGCAATCCTTCATTGATGACCTGCTCAACCGCACCGACATTGTCGAGGTGGTGAGCTCGCGCATCCAGCTGAAGAAGGCCGGCAAGAACTACACGGCCTGCTGCCCATTCCACAAGGAGAAGACCCCCTCCTTCAGCGTCAGCCCGGACAAGCAGTTCTACTACTGCTTCGGTTGCGGCGCTGGCGGCAACGCCCTCGGCTTCGTCATGGACCACGACAGTCTGGACTTCCTCCAGGCAGTCGAGGATCTGGCCAAACGCGCCGGCATGGACATCCCGCGCGAGGAAGGCGGCCGCGGCCGCACGCCGCGCCAGCCCACCGACTCGCCGCTCTACCCGCTGCTGACCGCCGCCGCCGACTACTACCGCCAGGCCCTGAAGAGCCATCCGACGCGCAAGTCGGCGGTGGAGTACCTCAAGGGCCGCGGCCTGACCGGCGAGATCGCCCGCGACTTCGGCCTCGGCTTCGCCCCGCCCGGCTGGGACAACCTGCTCAAGCACCTGGGCGGCGACAGCCTGCAGCAGAAGGCAATGATCGACGCCGGCCTGCTGATCGAGAACGCCGAGAGCGGCAAGCGCTACGACCGCTTCCGCGACCGGGTGATGTTCCCCATACGTGACAGCCGCGGGCGCATCATCGCCTTCGGCGGCCGCGTACTCGGCGACGACAAGCCGAAATACCTGAACTCCCCCGAGACCCCGGTATTCCACAAGGGCCAGGAACTCTACGGCCTGTACGAGGCGCGCAAGAGCAATCGCGATCTCGACGAGGTCATGGTGGTCGAGGGCTACATGGACGTCATCGCCCTGGCCCAGCAAGGCCTGCGCAACGCGGTGGCAACCCTCGGCACGGCGACCAGCGAGGAGCACCTCAAGCGCCTGTTCCGCCTGGTGCCCAGCGTGCTGTTCTGCTTCGACGGCGACGGCGCCGGGCGCAAGGCCGCCTGGCGCGCCCTGGAAGCCACCCTGCCGAACCTGCAGGACGGCCGCCGCGCGCGCTTCCTGTTCCTGCCCGAGGGCGAGGACCCGGACACCCTGGTGCGCAGCGAAGGCACCGACGCATTCCGCGCGCGCATCAACCAGCACGCCCAGCCGCTGGCCGACTACTTCTTCCAGCAGCTGTCCGAGGAAGCCGATCCGCGCTCGCTGGAAGGCAAGGCGCACCTGGTCACCCTGGCCGCACCGCTGATCGACAAGATACCCGGCAACCACCTGCGCGCACTGATGCGCCAGCGTCTGAGCGAGATCACCGGCCTCTCAGGCGAGATGCTCAGCCAGGTCGCCCAGAGCGCGCCACCCGCCCCTGCGACAGCCGCCAGCAGCCACGAGCCGCCGGCGGACCACGGAAACTACTACGACGCCCAGCCGGAATACGGCGACATCGCCGACTACGCCAACCATATCGAGCCACCGGCCGAGGCCTATGAGCAGAAGAAACCCTGGCAGAAAGGCGAGGGCAAGGCCTGGAAGAAGGACGGCGAGTGGAAAAAGGGTGGCGACTGGAAGAAAGGCTCTCGCGATAACGCCCCGCCACGCAAACCGGTGCATGTGGAGACGCCGACCCTGACCGCCCTGCGCACCCTGCTGCACCATCCGCAGCTGGCCCAGAAGGTCGAGGACGTCAGTCACTTCGCCCACGAAGACGACACCTATGCCCAGTTGCTGGTCGCCCTGGTCGGCACCCTGCAGAAGAACCCCAAGCTGCGCTCGCTGCAGCTGATCGCCCGCTGGCACGGCACCGAACAGGGCCGTCTGCTGCGCGCCCTGGCGGAAAAGGAATGGCTGATTTCGGCGGACAACCTTGAACAACAGTTTTTCGACACTATAACTAGCCTTGTAGGCCGCCAACGTGAGCGCAGCCTGGAACAACTGCTCCGCAAGGCCCGTCAAAGTGAACTAAGCGCAGAGGAAAAAGAGCAGCTGCGCGACCTGCTCAGCCGCAGCGCATCTCCCGTCTCCCCGACCTCAGCTGGCGCGTGAGGTCAATGCTCGGCTATAATGCTCAGCTTATTTTCAGCCCGCCAAGACCTTCAGTGGATAGGGTGCTATGTCCGGAAAAGCGCAACAGCAGTCTCGTTTGAAAGAGTTGATCAGCCGTGGTCGTGAGCAGGGCTACCTGACTTACGCGGAGGTCAACGACCACCTGCCGGAGGATATTTCCGATCCGGAACAGGTGGAAGACATCATCCGCATGATCAACGACATGGGGATCAACGTATTCGAGAGCGCCCCGGATGCGGATGCCCTGTTGCTGGCCGAAGCCGACACCGACGAAGCCGCCGCTGAAGAAGCCGCCGCAGCGCTGGCCGCGGTAGAGACCGACATCGGCCGCACCACCGACCCGGTGCGCATGTACATGCGCGAAATGGGCACCGTGGAGCTGCTGACCCGCGAAGGCGAGATCGAGATCGCCAAGCGCATCGAGGAAGGCATCCGTGAAGTCATGGGCGCCATCTCCCTGTTCCCGGGCACCGTCGACAGCATCCTCGCCGAATACCAGCGCGTCACCACCGAAGGCGGCCGTCTCTCCGACGTGCTCAGCGGCTACATCGACCCGGATGACGGCAACCTGCCGGCCGAGGAAGTCGAGCCCGAGCTGAAGGAAGCCACTGCCGAGGCCAAGGACGACGAGGACGAGGAAGAAGAAGGCGACAGCGATTCCGACGACGAAGGCGATGGCGGTCCGGACCCGGAAGAAGCCGCCCGTCGTTTCGGCGCCGTTGCCGAGCAGCTGGAGAAGACCCGCAAGGCCCTGAAGAAGCATGGCCGCGGCAGCAAGCAGGCGGAGAAGGAGCAGGCGCTCCTGGCCGAGCTGTTCATGCCGATCAAGCTGGTGCCCAAGCAGTTCGACGCCCTGGTCGAGCGCGTACGTGGTTCGCTGGACCAGGTGCGCAGCCAGGAACGCGCCATCATGCAGCTGTGCGTGCGTGACGCCCGCATGCCGCGTGCCGATTTCCTCAAGCTGTTCCCCGGCAACGAAGTCGCCACCGACTGGGCCGCCGGCCTGGCCAAGGGCAAGGCCAAGTACGCCGAAGCCATCGGCAACCTGCAGGCCGACATCCAGCGCTGCCAGGAGAAGATGGTTGCCATCGAGGCCGATGCCGGCCTGGTGATCGCCGAGATCAAGGACATCAACCGCCGCATGTCCATCGGCGAAGCGAAAGCTCGCCGGGCGAAGAAAGAGATGGTCGAGGCCAACCTGCGTCTGGTGATCTCCATCGCCAAGAAGTACACCAACCGCGGCCTGCAGTTCCTCGACCTGATCCAGGAAGGCAACATCGGCCTGATGAAGGCGGTGGACAAGTTCGAATACCGTCGCGGCTACAAGTTCTCGACTTACGCCACCTGGTGGATCCGTCAGGCCATCACCCGCTCGATCGCCGACCAGGCGCGCACCATCCGTATCCCGGTGCATATGATCGAGACGATCAACAAGCTCAACCGCATCTCCCGCCAGATGCTGCAGGAGATGGGCCGCGAGCCGACTCCGGAAGAGCTGGGCGAGCGCATGGAGATGCCCGAGGACAAGATCCGCAAGGTCCTGAAGATCGCCAAAGAGCCGATCTCCATGGAAACGCCGATCGGTGACGACGAAGATTCGCACCTGGGCGACTTCATCGAGGACTCCACCATGCAGTCGCCGATCGAGGTGGCTACCGTGGAAAGCCTCAAGGAAGCCACCCGCGAAGTCCTGGCCGGGCTCACCGCCCGCGAAGCCAAGGTCCTGCGCATGCGCTTCGGCATCGACATGAACACCGACCACACCCTCGAGGAAGTCGGCAAGCAGTTCGATGTCACCCGTGAGCGTATCCGTCAGATCGAGGCCAAGGCGTTGCGCAAGCTGCGCCACCCGACCCGCAGCGAACACCTGCGCTCGTTCCTCGACGAGTGATGACAGAACCCCGGCGAATGCCGGGGTTTTTGTTTATGCCGGCAGACACGCCCAGCTACACTGAAACCATCTACCGCGTTTCCGGAACCGCCCGCATGTCGCGTCCGCTGGCCATTCTCCTGTCGTGTCTGGCGTTCTGGGCGTTGCCGGCGGCCGCCCTGACCCTCAGCCCGGAGGAACAGGCCTGGCTGACCGAGCATCCGCAACTGCGCCTGGGCATCGACGCCTCCTGGCCGCCCTTCGAGTTTCGCGATGAGCAGGGCCGCTACAGCGGCCTCAGTGCCAGCTATGTCGAACTGATCGAAGAGCGTCTGAAAATCCGCGTACTGCCGGTGGAGCCGCGCAGCTGGAGCGAAGTGCTGGCCGGCGCCAAAAGCGGTGAGCTGGACCTGCTGCCCGGCATCATGTCCACCCCCGAACGCCAGCGCGATCTGGTTTTCACCCGCCCCTATCTCGACTTCCCCATCGTCATCCTGGCCCATAGCAGCGGCCCGCAGCCGCGCCGGCTCGATCAGCTGTACGGCCTGAAGATCGCCGTGGTGCAGGACTATGCACCGCACGAACTGCTGCGCAGCCGCCATCCGGACCTCAACCTGCTGCCACTGCCCAGCGTCAACGCCGCCCTGCAGGCGCTGGCCACCGGCCAGGCCGACGCGATGATCGGCGACCTCGCCTCCAGCGTCTGGAGCCTGCGCCAGCTCAAGCTGGAAGGCCTGCTGGTGAGCGGCGAGACGCCCTATCGCTACCAGCTGGCCATGGCCGCGCCGCACGGCCACAGCCCACTGATCGGCATCCTCGACAAGGTCTTCGCCGAACTAACGCCAGAAGAAATCGCCGCCCTGCAGGAGCCCTGGGTCGGCGGCGTGCTGGACGAGCGCGACGCCTGGCAACGCACCCTGCTGCTGTATGGCGTGCCGGCGCTGCTGCTGGCCCTGCTGGTGCTGGCCATGGTGCTGCGCATCAACCGGCGCCTGCGTCAGGAAATGCGCGGGCGCAAGGAGCTGGAAGAGCGCCTGCGCGACAGCGAACAGCATTACCGTGGCCTGGTCGAGAGCCTCAACGCCGTGGCCTGGCAGATGCGCATGGAAGACCTGCGCTTCACCTACGTCTCGCCGCATGCCGAGAAGCTGCTCGGCCACCCCTTAGCGGAGTGGCTGGAGCCTGGCTTCTGGCAACGCGCTCTGCACCCGGACGATGCGGCCCGAGCCAAGCAGTACTGCCTGACAGAGAGCCAGGCGGGCCGCGACCACAGCCTGGATTACCGGATGCTGGCGGCCGACGGCAGTACCGTGTGGATTCGCGACATAATCACCCTGATCCCCAGCAGCGACGGCACGCTACTGCGCGGGCTGATGATCGATATCAGCGAGGCCAAGCGGGTCGAGCAGGCCCAGCGCCTGTCGGAAGAAAAATTCGAGCTGGTGTTCCACAACTGCCCGGACATCCTGGTCATTGCCCGGCGCCTGGATGGCGTGCTGCTGACGGTCAACCGCACGTTCGAGCAGCAGCTGGGCATCAGCGCCCAGGAAGCCATTGGCAAGACCGCCACCGAGCTGGATATCTGGGGCCTGCCCAGTATCGGTCCGGTGCTGCTCGACCGCCTGCAGCAAAGGATCCTGAACAATATCGAGATGCCCTTCCGCCGCCGCAGCGGCGAGCAGTTCACCGGCCTGATCTCCGCCCAGCACATCGAGATGGACGGCCAGCCGGCGCTGGTAATAGCGGTACGCGACATCACCGAGGTGAAACGCACCCAGCAGCAGCTGCAGCTATCCGAAGAGAAATTCGCCAAGGCCTTCCATGCCTCACCGGACGGCCTGCTGATCACCCGCGTGCGTGACGGCATGATCGTCGAGGCCAACGACGGCTTCTTCCGCATCACCGGCCACGACAGCCACCAGGCAGTGGGGCATACCACTTTGGAGATCGGCCTGTGGGCCGACCTGCAGGACCGCGACAGCATGATCGAGCAGATCCGCGCCAATGGCTCGATCAACGATTTCCGCGCCTGGATCAACACCAGCAACGGTCAGCGTCGCCTGGGCGATCTGGCGGTGCAGCCGATCATGATCGAGGGCGAGCCCTGCATGCTGATCATCGCCCGCGACATCACCGAACGCGAACAGATGCAGGAGCGCCTGCACCAGGCCGCCACCGTGTTCGAGAGCACGGCCGAGGGCGTGATGATCACCGACCTCGATCAACGCATCACCGCCGTCAATCGCGCCTTCACCACCATCACCGGCTACAGCGAAGCCGAGGCCCTGGGCCAAAGCCCACGCCTGCTGGCCTCGGGCAGACACGACAGCGCCTTCTACGCCGCCATGTGGCACCAGCTGGCCGCCGAGGGCCACTGGCAGGGCGAAATCTGGAACCGGCGCAAGGATGGCGAGCTGTTCCCGGAGTGGCTGACCATCAGCGCGGTGCGCGACCAGAGCGGGCTGATCACCCACTTCGTCGGCGTGTTCGCCGACATCAGCTCGCTCAAGCATGCCCAAGCCCGACTCGACTACCAGGCCCACCATGACCCGCTCACCGGCCTGCCCAACCGCATGCTGTTCGAGAGCCGCCTGGACAACGCGCTGAACGACGCGCGCACCGACCACAGCCGTGGCGCCGTGCTGTTCCTCGACCTCGACCGCTTCAAGCACATCAACGACAGTCTCGGCCATCCGGTCGGTGACCTGCTGCTCAAGAGCATCGCCCAGCGCCTGCGCGAGCAGCTGCGCGACGTCGACACGGTAGCCCGCCTGGGCGGCGACGAGTTCATCGTGCTGCTGCCCGGCCTGCACCAGCCACGCGATGCCGAACGGGTCGCCACCAAGCTGCTGACCTGCTTCAACGCGCCGTTCCAGGCCGACGGCCACGAGTTCTTCATCAGCTCCAGCATCGGCATCAGCCTGTTCCCAGAGGACGGCAACGACGTCGCCACCCTGGTGAAGAACGCCGACGCGGCCATGTACAGCTCCAAGGCCAAGGGTCGCAACCGCATCGAGTTCTACACCCGTAATCTGACCTTCCAGGCCACCGAGCGCATGACCCTGGAGCTGGAGCTGCGCCGCGCCATCGAGCGCGACGAGCTGAGCCTGCACTACCAGCCCAAGCTATGCCTGCACAGCGGGCAGCTGGTCGGCGCCGAGGCGCTGATCCGCTGGAACCACCCGGTGTTCGGCGAGATTCCGCCGGATCGCTTCATCCCGCTGGCCGAAGACAACGGCATGATCCTCCAGCTCGGCGACTGGGTGCTGCAGGAGGCCTGCCGGCAGATGCGCGAATGGCAGGACAGTCACGCGCCCTTCGGCCCGCTGTCGGTCAACCTGTCCGGCAGCCAGCTGCGCCAGACGCAACTGGTCGAGCGCATCGCCGGCACCCTCAGCGACTTCGGCCTGGCCGCCAGCAGCCTGCAACTGGAGATCACCGAGAGCTTCATCATGACCCAGGCCGAGGAAGCCCTGCTGATCCTGCATGAGCTGAAGAAGCTCGGCCTGCAGCTGGCCATCGATGACTTCGGCACCGGCTACTCCTCGCTCAGCTACCTCAAGCGCCTGCCGCTGGACATCCTGAAGATCGACAAATCCTTCGTCCGCGGTCTGCCCGGCGACCCGGACGATGCCGCCATCACCCGCGCCATCATCGCCCTGGGGCGCAGCCTGCAGATGACGGTGATCGCCGAGGGCGTGGAGACCAAGGCCCAGGAGCTCTTCCTCACCAGCGAAGGCTGCGAGCAGATCCAGGGCTACGTGATCAGCCGCCCGCTCTCCGCCGAGTCCTTCGCCGCCAATTTCCTCGGCCCATTGCCGATTGGCAGCGCGGAAAAGGCGCCGGTATAATCCGCCGCTCCTTCTGAGGGCCTATAGCTCAGTCGGTTAGAGCAGAGGACTCATAATCCTTTGGTCCACGGTTCGAGTCCGTGTGGGCCCACCAAATGAAAAGCCGCGCAATTGCGCGGCTTTTTCGTTTCTGTCCTTCAGCGTTTGGCGATGATGTACACCGCGTGCACGATGCCCGGGATGTAGCCGAGCAGGGTCAGCAGGATGTTCAGCCAGAAGGCTCCGCCGAAGCCAACCTGCAGGAACACGCCCAGTGGCGGCAGCAGGATGGCGATGAGGATACGGACGAGGTCCATGCGCTACTCCTTGAGGTCCATGGCGGCGATGTCGCCGCACTAGCACAGACCCCAGCACGCGCAGCACGGTTCAGGCAGATTCGCTCAGGCGCTCAAGCCACGCACGTGCAGCACGCCGAACAGCAGCACCTGCAGACGATCCTGCCAAGGCTGGGCCTGGCGTTGCAGGCGGCCGTGCAACAGGACGATCTCCAGCACGTGCACCAGCAGCATCAGCGCCGCGGCCCAGGTCATGTAGGGGCCGGCAAAGGGGTGTAGCAGGTTGATCAGCGCCAGCAGCCAGAACACGGCCACTGCGCCTTTGGCGATTTTCAGCATGGATGATTCCTTCAGCTGTAGAGAAAGCTCGGGCCCGGGTGTTCGCGGCCGTCGTCGACACCGACTTCCAGGGCCAGCAGTTCGTTGAGCCGGCCGCTCAGACGCTCGATCAGGGCGCGTTGCGCCTGCGGGTCGGCGGCCAGGTTGTGCAATTCTTCCGGATCGGTCTGGGTGTCGTACAGCTCCAGGTCGTTGCGCGCCAGCAGATCGTCGAAACTGGCCGGGATATGGTGATCCTCGGCGGCGAAGTAGCGGGCGAACTTGTAGCGGCCGTCGTGGATGCCGCGGAACAGCGCGCGGTTCTTCATCGATGGGCCGAGCTGCATTTGCGCCAGCGACTCCTGGATGATCGCCCAGGGCGTGACCTGATCATGGTCGCGCATCACCGCCTCGGTGAATTCCGGATCGAGGTACATGACCACGCCGTAGTCGTATAGGTGGCCGCGCTCATCGCGCACGGAGCGCCGACTGGCCCCGCCGATGCTCTCGACCAGGCTGACCCCGGCCAGCTGCTGATAGCGCTCGGCCTGCCCCGCCGCATCCAGCCCGGCCAGTTCCAGCACGGTCGGCACGATGTCGACGGTGGAGCCCAGCGCCTGGCTGGTGAAGCCCTGCTGGATGTCCGGATGACGCACGATGAAGTTGACCCGGGTGTTCTCCTTGTACATGTGCGGGCCCTTCTGCCGTAGCTGGTGGGCGCCCGCCATCTCGCCGTGGTCGGCGGTGAGGATGACGATGGTGTCTTCGGCCAGGCCGCTGTTCTCCAGCGCCAGCAGCACCTGCTCGATGGACTGGTCGACGTCGCGCACGCAGTTCAGGTAGTAGCTCTGCAGGCCCTGCCAGGCCTGCTCGTCCTTGGGGTCGAGGTGGCCGTAGATGTTGTTGCACAGCTCGACGTCGGCGCGCTGGGCCCAGGGTTTGCGGCTCAGGTCCTCGGCATAGAAGCTCTTCGGTAGTGGCAGGTCCCAGTGTTTCTCGTACAGCCCGGTGCTCGGCCCAGGCGAGATCGGGCCGAGGAAGTTGCGCCGCAGGCGGCTCTGTTCCTGCCTGATCCCCGAGCTGTAGAACATGATGTCGTGCGGGTTGACGAAGTTGACCGCGAGGAACCACGGCTGCTCGTCGCTGCGGTGCTGCTGCAGCCAGGCCACCGAGTCGCTGGCGGTGACCTTGTCGTAGATGAAGCCGGTCATCAGAGAGCCATGCGGGTCGCCATTCAGGTTGTAGTCGGCGAAGCCGTAGGGCAGCAGCGCATCGGTGCTCGGCTGCACCACGCCGTAGGTCAGGTTGCTCGACTGCTCGATGTGCGACAGGTGCCATTTGCCCTTGTAGGCGGTCAGGTAGCCCTGCTCGCGCAGCATATGGCCGAGGGTGGGAATCTGCGGCGACAGCTCGCGAAACGGCGGCAGGCCGACGTTGGCAGTGATCAGGGTCTTCTGCGTGTGCTGGCCGGTGAACAGCACCGAACGCGATGGCGAGCAGGGCGTGGTGTTGACGTGAAAATTGCCCAGGCTCGCCGCGCGCTGCAGCAGGCGCTCGTGGCCGGGCAATGGCACGGCGCTGGGCAGGTCCTGGTGGGCGCGCTGCTGGTCGGTGACGATCAGCAGGATGTTCGGCTTGCGCCCGGCGGGCCGCACCAGCGCCGGGGCGGACTGCTGGCCGAATACCGGAGCCGCCAGGCCGGCGGCGGACAGCGCGGCCGCCTTCTTCAACAGTTCGCGACGCTGCATGACGCTACTCCTCCGGACGCGGGATGGTCAGCCGCTGCCGGCGAACCGGCAGCGGCACATGGCGGATGACCGGGTGCTCAGCGCACGGTCAGGGCGATGGGGGCGTCTTCGAAGTCGAAGCAGCCGAGGAAGGTCTTGATATCGAGCAGGTTGCCGTCGACCTTCACGTCGCCCAGCAGGGCGCCCTTGAGCAGGCCGTTCTCGCCATTGATCACGGTGTCCAGATAGGTCTTGTCGAGGGTCAGCTTGAGCGTGGTGTCGGCCGGGATGCCCTTGTGCAGTTCGACCACGCCGCGGCGTACTTCCAGGGCCCACTCCTCGCCGATATCGGGGAAGACGAAGCCCAGGGTCAGGTTCACATCGGCGCTATTCTGCGGGTCGACGCGGGTCACCCAGTTCTGCAGGAAGATGCGCGCCGGCAGGTTCTTCAGCATGTCCGCCGAGAGGAAGGCGCCACGGATGCGCTTGCCCATTTCCTCGGCGCCGCCGTTGTCGAACTTGCCCTCCAGCTCCATGGCGCTCATCAGGTACCAGTTGCGCCAGTTGATGTTCATGCTGGCGTAGCCGAGCTTGCGGAAGCTGCGTGCCTTGATGTCGCGTGCCAGGGTGTCGCCGTGATCGACGCGGATCGAGTAGCTGGCCAGCTCGGCGGCCCATTGGTAGTCGCCCTTGAGGTAGGCGTCGCCGGCGGCCAGCAGCACCTTGTCGCGGCCACCCATCAGCTCGATCAGGCGCTTGGCTTTTTCCACCGGCGGGATCGGGTCGAGGTCCACCGGGTCACCCTGGAACCAGCCCAGGTAGCCGTTGTAGATCTGTCGCACGCTGTGTTTCACCGTGCCGTAGTACTCGCGCAGGTAGGGCGTGTAGCCGGCCAGGTGCGGCGGCAGCTTGACCTTCTCGACCAGTTCGTCGGGGGTCAGGCCCTTGTTCATCCAGCGCACGGTCTGGTCGTGGATATAGGCGATGGCGTCGCGGGTCATGCGCAGCACTTCCTCGACCTTGTCCTTGCCGCTCACCGGCTGGCCGTGCAGCGGCACCATGTAGTCGGCCTGGAAGGCGCGCAGGGCGTCGAGGCTCTTCACCCACAACACCGGGTCGCGGAACTTGGTGCCGCGCAGGGTGTGCACGTTGGGCAGGGTCGGCCCCTGGGTGACTTCGGCGCTGATCAGCACACGGTTGTTCGGCAGGAACAGGACGATCTCGTCCGGTGCCTCGCTGGGGGCGTGAAGGAACTGCACCGGCAGGCCGGCGATGGTGGTGTCGAGCTTGTCCTTGAAGGTGATGGTCGGCGCGATGAAGGTCGATTGCCCCTCATGGGCCAGCGGGCCGAGGCCGGCGTTCATGTCTTTCTTGTCGGCATCCGACAGCGCGGCGCCGAAGCTGTAGCCGGAGCGCATGCCGAGGATCGGGCCGACCAGCGCACCCTGGGTCACCACGTTTTCCAGCAGGGTTTCCTGGGCGTAGATCTGCACCTCGCCACTCTTCACCTGTTCTTCGCTGACGAAGCCCTTCACCCCGTTGATGTGGTCGGGGTGGAAGTGGGTGTAGACGATGGCCTTGATCGGCTTGCTGCTGATCTTGCGGAACTCGGCGAGCACCTTGCGCGACTGCTCGGCCGACTCGCCGGTGTCGACGATGATCAGCCCCTCGGGCGCCTCGATCATCACGCTGTTGGCCAGGTTCCAACCCACCGCCGACCAGACGTTGTCGGCGATCGGGTAGACCTTCTCGTTGAAGTGTTTGGTGTGCTCGGCCAGCTCGGCGTTGATCGAGGGCTCGATCTTCTCGGCGGGCAGTTCGGCATTCGCAGTGAACGGCAGGGCAGCAGCCAGCAGCAGGCCACTGAAGTGGGACAGGGTGCGCATCGGGCGACCTCGTATTTTTAGGGCTATCGACTCTTGGCAGACTGCCGAGGCGGGCCCAATAATTCCAATGCATTTCAAATCAAGCATTGATGCAGACCGCGCATGAACGATCTTCGCCAGCTCCGCCACTTCGTCGCCCTCGCCGACCACGGCCATTTCGCCCGCGCCGCCGAGGCCGTGCATCTCAGCCAGCCGGCGCTGAGCCGCAGCATTCAAGCGCTGGAAAGCAGCCTGGGCTGCAACCTGGTGGACCGCCACAGCCGCGGCATCAGCCTGACCGCCCATGGCGAGCTGGTGCTGGAGCATGCGCGCCGCCTGCTGGCCGGCAGCCAGGCGCTGAGCAATGCGGTGAGCCAACTGGGTAACCTGGGCAGCGGTGAGGTACGCCTGGGCGCCGGGCCCTACCCGGCGGCGCGCCTGGTGCCGCAGGCCATGGGCGCCTTTGCCGAACGCTTCCCGCGGGTGCGCCTGCAGCTGACCATCGACAGCTGGCAGCAGCTGCGCACGCGCCTGCTGGACAACCAGATCGAGCTGTTCGTCGCCGATATCCGCGAGTTCCAGGACGATCCGCGCCTGCAGATCGAGGCGCTGCGCCCGCACCCGGCCGTGCTGTTCTGCCATCCGCAGCATCCACTGCTGGCGCGCTCGCACCTGACGGTGAAAGACCTGCTGGATTACCCGCTGGCAGGCACCCAGTTGCCACAGGAAGTGGCCAGCGCCCTACAGAGTCTGAGCGGCCGGGAGGCCAGCCCGCTGAGCGTCGAGTGCGACAATTTCATGGTGCTCAAGGAGCTGGTCTCGGCCAGCCATGTGCTGAGCATGTCGCCCTGGGACGTGATCGCCCAAGACGTGGCGGCCGGGCGCCTGGCCGTGCTGCCGCTGCACACCGGCATGCCGGCGCAGCGCTCCGCCTACGGCATCGTCAGCCGCGCCGGCCACAGCCTGTCGCCAGGTGCGGCCGAGTTGCAGAGGGTGATCCTCGCGCAGGACGGCGCCAGCCATATCCCACCGCTGATCTAGCGCCGGCTCGCGTCAGAACTTATGCCGCGCAGCGTACAGGCAGACCATCTCCATCGCCAGGGTGGCACCGGCCAGGGCGGTGATCTCCGAGTTGTCGTAGGGCGGCGCCACCTCGACCACGTCCATGCCGACCAGGTTGATCCCGCGCAGGCCACGCAGGATTTCCAGGGCCTGGTGGCTGGAGAGCCCGCCACACACCGGGGTCCCGGTACCCGGAGCAAAGGCCGGGTCGAGACAGTCGATATCGAAGGTCAGGTACACCGGGTTGTCGCCGACGCGGGCGCGGATCAGCTCGGCGATCTGCTCCGGCGTGCTGCGATTGACCTGCCGCGCATCCAGCACCTGGAAGCCCATCACGTCGTCGTTGGTGGTGCGCAGGCCGACCTGCACCGAACGCGCCGGGTCGACCAGGCCGTCCTTGGCGGCGTGGTAGAACATGGTGCCGTGGTCGATGCGCGCGCCCTCCTCGTCCGGCCAGGTGTCGCTGTGTGCGTCGAAGTGGATCAGCGACAGGGTGCCGTGCTTCTTGGCGTGGGCCTTGAGCAGCGGGTAGCTGATGAAGTGATCGCCGCCCAGGGTGAGCATGGCGCAGCCGGCGTCGAGGATCCTATCGGCGTGGGCCTCGATGGCCGCCGGGGTGTCCTGCGGCGTGCCGTGGTCGAAGTAGCAGTCGCCGTAGTCGATGCAGGCCAGCAGGTCGAACGGATCGAACTCCCAGGGGAAGTGCCGGGCCCAGGCCGACTGGATCGAGGCGGCACGGATGGCGCGTGGGCCGAAGCGGCTACCTGGGCGGTTGGTGGTGGCGGTGTCGAACGGCACGCCGCTGACCACCAGATCCACCCCACGCAGATCGCGGGTGTAGCGGCGGCGCATGAAGCTGGTGATGCCGGCGTAGGTCGGCTCGGCCGCGGTGCCGTAGAGGCTGTCGCGGGTGATGGCCTGATCGTTGTCGAAGGCTTGTTCCATGGTCGGATGCTCGATATCTGCAGAACGGGCCACTCAGTGCCGGAGTGGCCATACGGCAATCAGTACTGGGTGCGGAACGCCGTCCACAGCCGAGTGCGCTGGCGCATTTCGCGCAGCGGCAGGCTCTGCTCGGCGAACAACTTGGCGCGCATGTCCGCGGCCGGGTAAATGTCCGGATCACCGCTCACCGCCTCGTCGAGCAGCGGCGTGGCCGCGCGGTTGGCGTTGGCGAAGTACAGCGAGTTGGTCAGCTCGGCGATGGCCTCGGGCTTTAGCATGTAGTCGATGAAGGCGCGCGCGGCCTCGGGGTGCGGGGCATCCACCGGGATGGCCAGGGTGTCGAACCAGATCAACGTGCCTTCCTTGGGAATCCGGTAGACCACCGAGAACGGCTGCTTGGCTTCGATGGCGCGGGCGGTGGCCATGCCGGCGTCGCCGGTGTAGGTCAGTGCCAGGCAGGTCTCACCCTTGGCCAGGTCGTCGATCTGCCGGCTCTGGCCGACGTAGCGCAGGTTCGGCTGCAGTTGCGCGAGCAGCTCCTTGGCCGCCTCGCGATCAGCCTCGGCGGTGCTGTAGGGGTCCTTGCCCAGGTAGTTGAGGACCACCGCGATCACCTCCTGCGGCGAGTCGAGCACGCTGATGCCGCAGTCCTTAAGCTTGCTGGCGTACTCGGGCTTGAACAGCAGGTCGAGGCTGTCCAGCGCCACACCGGGCAGGCGCTGCTCCACCGCTTCCTTGTTGATGCCCAGGCCGATGGTGCCCCAGGTGTATGGCACGCCGTAGGCGTTGCCGGGGTCGACGCCGGCCAGCTTGGCCAGCAGCTCGGGATCGAGATTGCCCTTGCCAGCCAGCTCGCCCAGCGGCTGCAGCGCCTTGGCGCCGATGGTGCGGGCCAGCACGCTGGACGACGGCACCACCACGTCATAGCCGCTGCCGCCAGTGAGCAGCTTGCTCTCCAGCACCTCGGCGCTGTCGAAGGTGTCGTACTTGACCTTGATCCCGGTCTCGGCCTGGAAGCGCTGCAGCGCCTGCGCCGGTACGTAGTCGGCCCAGTTGTAGAGGTTGAGGACTTTTTCCTCGGCCTGCAGCGGCAGGGCGAAGGCGAACACAAGCAAGCTGGCGACAAGGCGCATGAGCGGATTCCTCGGCAGATTCGGTAGCCCGCGCCCCTCTGCTGGGGGCTCTGGAGTGGAGCCATCCTGCGCCGCGGTTTGCTTCCGATAAATACGAAGTGATCTACTCTGGCATCGATATCTATCAATGTATGGAGCCACGATGCTCAGCCAACTGCGTGACCTCGACCTGCAGCTGCTGCGCCTGTTCGTCAGCGTGGTGGAGAACGGCGGCTTCAGCGCCGCCCAGGGCGAGCTGGGCATCGGCCAGTCGACCATCAGCACGCAGATGGCCAAGCTGGAGACACGCCTGGGCTTTCGCCTGTGCGAGCGCGGCAAGGCGGGCTTCCGCCTGACGCCCAAGGGCGAGCAGGTGCTGGTCGCCACCCGCAAGCTGTTCGGCGCCATCGAGACCTTCAAGGGCGAGGCCCAGGGCATGGCCGACAAGCTGCTCGGCGAGCTGCACGTCGGTCTCTCCGAGGCCCTTGCCGACGAGGTGCTGGAGCGGGTCGGCGCGGCCATCGGGCGGTTTCGCCGGCGCAACCAGGCGGTGCAGATCGAATTGCTCAGCGCCACCCCGGCCGAGCTGGAGCGGCGCCTGCTGCAGGGCCAGCTGCAACTGGCCATCGGCTATTTCTCCGGCAGCCAGACCACCCTCGACTACCGCCCGCTGTTCAGCGAGCCGCAACACCTGTATTGCGGCCAGGGCCACCCACTGTTCGGCCGCACGCGCATCAGCCCGGACGATCTGGACGCCTGTGACCGGGTGCTGCACCCCTACCGTTTCATCGCCGCCGACGAACCCTGGCAATCCGGCAGCAGCAGCGCGCGCTGCGAACAGGTGGAAGGCAGCCTGGCCTTCATCCTCTCCGGAGCGCACATCGGCTACCTGCCGCAACACATTGCCGCGCCCTGGGTCGCCCGTGGCCAGCTGCGCGCCCTGCAACCGCAGCAGCTGAGCTTCAGCGTCGAATTCCGCCTGGCCCAGCACCGCGGGCGCCAGCCCAGCGAGGCGCAGCAGGCCTTCAGTGAAGACCTGCTGGCAAGCTTTGCTGACCAAGGCTCAGTGGCGCGGTGACCGCCCCGCGTGATCCCGCTGGCGCAGGCGCTCGGCGAGGACGTCGAGTGCCTGCAGGGCTTGGTGGATGCCGTGGTGAAGCGAGCGCGACGCATGTGCCGCGGAGGCTGCAGCGGCGAAATCCTCGGCTTCGAGTTGGTAACGCGGGTCGAAAAGGCTGAACCTATCCATAACCAATTCCTCACGAATGGCCGGCGCGGTATGCGCAGGCACAGTAGGGCAGTGACGGGCATCGGGGGATTGTTCTTGTTCGGCAAGCGTGCCGCCGGTTGGTGACACGCATGCAGGCTATGACCCACCGGCGTGCCGGCGGTTTCGCCGCCGCTGATCAATTTCTGCGCAAATGCCTTTGCGAGCAAGCCGGCGAAATGTCGCAGCCGGCTAAGCTGCGTGCCAGAGCGGCGGCGTATTCGGCGCGGCGCACTATAGTTTCCTCTCAAGCCTTCAGTCCGTTCACCCACTCGCCCCCAGGAGTCACCATGAGCAAGGTTTACAAGGTCGCGGTCATCGTCGGCAGCCTGCGCAAGGCCTCGATCAATCGCAAGCTGGCCCTGGCATTGGCGGAGCTGGCGCCGCCATCGCTGCAGCTACAGATCGTCGAGATCGGCGAGTTGCCGTTGTATAACGAGGACATCGACGTCAGCCCTGCACCGCAGGCCTACACCCGCTTCCGCGATGAGGTGAAGAGCGCCGACGCGCTGCTGTTCGTCACCCCGGAATACAACCGCTCGATCCCGGCGCCCATGAAGAACGCCATCGACGTCGGCTCGCGTCCCTATGGCCAGAGCGCATTCGGCGGCAAGCCCGGCGCCGTGCTCAGCGCCTCGCCTGGCGCGGTCGGCGGCTTCGGCGCCAACCACCACCTGCGCCAGTGCCTGGTGTTCCTCGACGTGCCCGTGCTGCAGCAGCCCGAGGCTTACTTGGGCGGCGCCGGCAGCTTCTTCGACGACAGCGGCAAACCGAACGACGGCATCAAGGGCTTCCTGCAGAAGTTCATCGACGCCTACGCGGCCTGGGTGGAGAAGAACCTGAAGGGCTAGAGCGGAATGCGCAGGCTAGGCTTGCCCTATCCCTCTGCGAGTTCTGCCCCATGAACGATGACGCGCCCAGCGACATCAACTGGCTGGCCCCCGATCAGGATCGGCGCCAGGCCGAGGGGCTGGGCGCGGCGCTGGAGGTGCGGGCGCGCAGCGGCGAGTCCATGCGCGGCTTTCGCCTCAAGTACGCCAGTCTCGCCGGAGTCGACCTGGTGCATCATGGCAGCCGCGAGGGCTACGACCTGCGCGAGGCCGACCTGTACCGCGCCGATCTGCAGAACGCCCACCTGTTCGCCCTCAACCTGCGTGGCGCCTCGCTGATGAAGGCCGACCTGCGTGGCGCCAACCTGCACTGCGCCGATCTGCGTGACTGCAATCTGCTGGGCGTGCGCCTGGAGGGCGCGCGACTGGACAACGTGCTGTGGGATCGCCAGCTGATCCAGGAGCGCCGCGGCCGCGAGCGCCAGCGGGAAGGCGATGCGGAAGGCGCGCGGCAGGACTTCGAGGAGGCCGAGGAGACCTACCGCAACCTGCGTCTGCGCCTGGAGAAGGCCGGGCTGTTCGAGCAGGCCGGGCAGTTCTTCCACCGCGAGATGGTCATGCGCCGCCTGCAGATGCCGCGGCTGTCGAGCCGGCGCCTGTTCTCCTGGCTGGTCGACCTGTTCTCCGGCTACGGCGAGAAGCCGCTCAATGTGGTGCTGTTCTCCCTCGGCCTGATCGTCGCCTGCGGCCTGCTGTACTTCCTGGTCGGCGTGCGCCACGGCGACCTGCCCCTGGGCCTGGCCCTGGAGCGCGGCCTGGCAGCCAACCTGCGCGACCTGCTGGACTGCCTCTATTACAGCGTGGTCACCTTCACCACCCTGGGCTACGGCGATATCACGCCCCACGGCCTGGCGCGGCCGATCGCCGCCTTCGAGGCCTTCGCCGGCAGCTTCACCATGGCCCTGTTCGTGGTGGTGTTCGTGAAGAAGATGACTCGCTGATGCAGGGCGAACCGACCGTATTGGCGGTGCTGGTGATCGGCGCCGGCTTCTCCGGCATCGGCATGGGCATTCGCCTGCGCCAGGCCGGCATCGAGGATTTCCTGATCCTCGAACGGGCCGCCGAGATCGGCGGCACCTGGCGCGACAACCATTACCCGGGCGCCGCCTGCGATGTGGAATCGCACCTGTACTCCTTCTCCTTCGAGCCGCGTGCCGACTGGTCGCGCAAGTATTCCGGGCAAGCGGAAATTCTCGACTACCTGCAGCACTGCGTGCGCCGCTACGGCCTGACGCCGCATATTCGCTGCGACGCGAGCATGACGGCGGCCCGCTATGACGAAGCAAGTGGCCTCTGGAGCGTGCAGCTGGCGAGCGGCGAACTGCTACGCACACGGGTGCTGATCAGCGCGGTCGGCGCGCTCAGCGAACCGGCGATTCCCGCGCTGCCAGGCCTAGCCGACTTCCGCGGCGTACGTTTTCACTCCGCGCAGTGGGACCACGCGCAGGACCTGAGCGGCAAGCGGGTGGCGGTAATTGGCACGGGTGCCAGCGCCATCCAGTTCGTACCGCCGCTCGCCGAGCAGGCCGGCCAGTTGCTGCTGTTCCAGCGCACCCCGCCATGGATACTGCCCAAGGCCGACCGCACCTTCAGCCCCGCGGAGAAACGCCTGCTGCGCCTGCGCCCATTGCAGTGGCTATACCGCGCACTGATCTACTGGATCAACGAATCGCGGGTGCCCGGCTTCGCCCGACGCAGCGACTGGCTGCTCAAGCCGGCCGAGCGCATGGCCCTGCACCACCTGCGCCGCCAGGTGCGCGACCCCGAGCTGCGCAAGGCGCTGGCGCCGGACTACCGCATCGGCTGCAAGCGCATCCTGATCGCCAACGACTACTACCCGGCCCTGCAACGCACCAATGTGCAGCTGGTACGCAGCGCCATCGCCCGGATCGGCGCCGACCATATCGATACCCGCGATGGCCAGCGCCACGCGGTGGACGCGCTGATCTTCGCCACCGGCTTCCGCGCCACCGAATACCTGCACAATGTGGAAATCCGCGGGCGCCAGGGCCTGAGCCTGCGCGAGGCCTGGCGCGATGGCGGCGAGGCCTACCTGGGCATCGCCTGCGCCGGCTTCCCCAACCTCTTCATGCTCACCGGCCCCAACACCGGACTCGGCCACAGCTCGATGATCTTCATGATCGAGGCCCAGCTGGGCTTTATCCTGCAGGCCATCCAGCGCCTGCGCGGCGACGACCTGCGCAGCATCGAGGTGAGCGTCGAGGCGCAGCTGGCATTCAACACGCAGCTGCAGCAGCGCATGGCCAACTCGGTGTGGACCAGCGGTTGCCGCAGCTGGTACCTCGACGCCCACGGGCGCAACACCACCCTGTGGCCCGCCAGCACCCTGGCCTACTGGTGGCAGACCCGACGCTGGCCGGCCGAGGCCTTCACCCTGGAGCCGAACGGCTGATAGGCTGCGTCAGCCAACCGAACGAGGAGCCAGCATGAGCACCATGACCCTGTACCACTCCCCCGCCTCGCCCTTCGTGCACAAGGTGCTGGTGTTGCTCCACGAGACCGGACAGACCGAGCGGGTGGCCCTGCATTCGGTGCAGTTGACGCCGGTGACGCCCAGCACCGATGTGCTGCACGACAACCCGGCCGGCAAGATTCCCGCCCTGCGCCTGGCCGACGGCACGGTGCTGCACGACAGCCGGGTGATCCTCGACTACCTCGACAGCCAGCATGTCGGCGAGCCGCTGATTCCCACCGGCGGCGCGCGCTGGCGGCGCCTGACCCTGGCCTCGCTGGCCGACGCCATCCTCGATGCCGCCGTGCTGCTGCGCTACGAGACCTTCCTGCGTCCCGAGGACAAGCGCTGGGACCAGTGGCAGGCGGCCCAGCAGGAGAAGATCGAACGGGCCCTGGCGTACTTCGAAAGCGAGTGTCTGGCCGAGCTCGCCAGCCGCTTCGATATCGCCGCCATCGGCCTGGCCTGCGCCCTGGGTTATCTCGATTTTCGCCAGCCGCAGCTGGGCTGGCAGAAGCGCTTTCCGGGCCTGGCCGCCTGGTATGCCGATGTCGGCCAGCGGCCGTCGATGCAGGCCACTCAACCGAAGTAGCCGAACACGATCAGCCCCTCGGCCGGCAGCACCAGCAGCAGCGCCTCGTGCTTGCGTGCATGGAAAGAACCCGGGCTCTGCATGGCCAGCAGGATGCGGCGCTCCAGGTCTTCATCCGCATCGGCGCAGGCCAGTGGCGGCCAGCCTTCGCTGATTTCCCCCGCCAGAACCGGTGTGCTCTGCCAGGCCTCGAAGTGGTAGTAGTCGTCGGCGTAACCACGCGCCTGGCGGGCCTCGCCCAGCGCGGCCAGCCCCGAGTTGTTCAACGCATCGCGGGTCTCTCCTGACAGGCGAAACACCGCCACGCCACAGCCCTCGCGAAAGCCGCTCTCGCCGCTGATCAGCACCACGCCGCCCGGCTCGATGGCCGCCGGCAGCGCGTCGATGAAGTGCGAGCGCTCGAACAGTTTGAACATCAGGTACAGGCACAGCAACGCCCAGCAGTTCAGCAATACGACACGATGCAGCCAGCGCCCCAGCGTTCTTACCCAAGCTCTCATCGCCACCTCAGGCCAGGAAATAGAACAGCCACAGGCCCAGCACCACCACCGCGCCAACCTGCAAGCCACGCCGCAGGCTGGCGGCACGATCGGGGTCGGCGATTTCCCAGGCCGGCCACTGCAGGGCCAGGCTGGCCAGCGCCAGGGAAGTGAAGAAGCCATTGAATGGCCAGGAGGGCAGCAACAGGCCGATCAGCACGGCCAACAGGTAAGCCAGCGTGCTGCCACTCATCACGCCGACCAGCAGATCCCAGGCATGCCAGCGGGCTAGCGACATTTCCTGGGCTCCTGGCACCGGGTTGGCTGCAACGGCTGCAGGGGCACGAACAAACGTGCAATGCGCCGCGCCAGCAGATGTCCCAGGCGCGCCTCCTCGCGCAGACCGACACGGCCGCTCATGCCCGGTACCACAGGCGGAAAAAGCCGGCGGCCAGCAGCAGGGCGACCTGGGCCAGGGCCACGCACAGCTGCAGGAAGGACTGCACGTGGGCGTTGTCAGCGGCATCGGACACGCCGGTCAGACCATCCCAGAAGCCGCCCGGCAGCAGCGCCAGGGCGACGCTGGCCAGCGGTCGGCCGCTGAGGTTGAGGCCGTGGATCAGGTCGAACTGGCCGAAGAACATCAGGCCGACCAGGAGCATCCCGGCCACCACCAGGCCGAGGGCGAAACAGGCGGAAAACTGCATCAGTAGACGAATCATGGCGATCTCCTCAGGGGGCGCGGCCACCACCGCGCCCGTATCGATCAGGCGAGGGTGGTGGTCGGCTTGGCGATGCCGTACCAGTCGAGCTTGCGGGTCAGCACCATCACCGCGGCGAGCAGGCCGAACACCAGCAGCGAGCCCATCAGCAGGGCGTAATCCTCGGCGCTGAGCAGGGCGTAGAGCATCGCGTAGAGCCCGGCCAGGGCGGCGGTGAAGCCGGCCCCGCGTAGCCAGCTGTGCAGCACGTGGCTGACGTAGAAGCCGATCAGCAGCACGCAGGCGGAGGCCGCCAGGGCATAGGCCTGGGCGAAGGCCATGTGCTCGGCCAGCGACAGCAGCAGCAGGTAGAACATCGCCAGCGACAGGCCGACCAGGCCGTACTGCACGGGGTGCACGGACAGGCGCTTGAGCACCTCGAAGAGGAAGAAGCCGGCAAAGGTCAGGGCGATGAACAGCAGGGCGTACTTCAGCGCGCGGTCACTCTTCAGGTACTGATCCACCGGGTCGACGAAGCTGACGCCGAACTGGCGGCCGAGGAAGGCGTTGCAGTCGCCGGCATTGGCGCAATCGTTGAGGGCCTCCTCCATGTTGGTGGCGAAGAAGCTGGTCTGCCAGCGCGCGCTGAAGCCCTTGGCGGTGATCTCGCGCTCGCTCGGCAGGTACTCGCCGATAAAGCTCGGGTGCGGCCAGTCGGCGCTCAGGTCGACCTGGGTCTCGCGGCCCACCGGGGCGATGCTCAGCTCGCCGGTGCCCTGCAGCAGCAGGTCGAAGGCGAAGTCCAGGCGCTGCGCCTGATGGGTGTCCGCCACCGCCATCGGCAGCGGCGCATGCACGCCGGCGCCCAGCAGCTGGTCGGCACTGCCCGGCTGGAAGGCCAGCTTGCGCTCGCCCTGCTCCAGCACCAGGTTGTTCTTGATGCCGCGGATGTCGCTGATGCCGACGCTGACGAATGGCTCGCCGAAGCGGAAGTCGCCGAGATCCTCGGTCACGCCGAAGTTGGCCGGCACCTCGAAGTGGCCGGAGAGGCGGCTGTTGCTGTGGAACAGGCGCGCCTGGTAGATGCCGCGAGCGCGAAGCTCGGTGCCGATCTCGCCGCCGACGGCCAGGCGTTCCGGCAGGAAGTACACGCGGCCGCTGACTTCGCTCTCTTCCAGATAGCGCTCGCCGGTCTTGTCGTGGGTCTTCCACTCGCGCACGGTCTTGCGGTACGGCACCACCAGCAGCGGGCCGGTGATTTTCTGGCTGTGGCTGGAGCTGCGCGCGATGTCTTCCAGCACGCCGTCGCGCAGCTCCTGACGCTCCTCGATCATGCCGTCGATCATGATGATCGGGATCATCAGCAGAATGATCAGCGCGGCGATGGCGCCGAGCTTGATCAGCAGGTTGCGATTCATGGGGAAACTCTCCTTGGGTTGGACCGTGGGGAGAGTCTCGACGGCGCCGATGGTGGCGCCGTGCGGGGATTGTGGAGAGCGTGTGGAGTTTGTGTGGGTCTGACAGCGGGGTGTGCTAGAGCCAGGCTAGGCGCAACGACCAACGGGAGTAACAGCCGAAGGCTGGTCCGCAGGGCGAGCACCGCGAGTCAGCGGGCCGAAGGAGCAGAGTTTACAGCGAGTAAATGAGCATCCTGAGGCCCGCTTCAACGACGCCTGACCGACGCACGGCCCGCTGTCACTCGCCGCGGATGTACTGCTCCAGCTGCTGGATCAGACTGGCCTGGTCGGCAATGGTCTGCTTGACCAGGTCGCCGATCGACAGCATGCCGATCAGCTCGCCCTCGGCCACCACCGGCAGGTGGCGCAGGCGGTGGTCGGTCATCAGCTGCAGGCAGTGCTGCACGCTGTCACGCGGGCCGACGGTGATCACCTCGGCGGTCATGATCTCGCTGACCTTGGCCTCGAAGGCGCCACGCTCCAGTTCGGCCAGCTTGCGCACGTAGTCGCGCTCGCTGACTATGCCCGCCAGGCGCCCGCCGGCCAGCACCAGCAACGCGCCGATCTTCTTCTCGGCCAGCAGCTTGACCGCATCCAGCACCGAGGCCTCCGGCGCGATGTGGTGGACGTAAGCGCTGGGCTTGGTTCTGAGCAGTTCCGCAACGGTCTTCATGCATCGCCTCCCCGGGCTGTTTGTTGTTCTCCGCCAAGCAGGATCTCTGCCAGCCGCAGTGCTGGCTCGACCTGTGACGAAGCATAGCCCAGCTCAGTCGAGGCTCCTCTGCAAGGCCGCCAGGTCGAGCTGGGCGACCGCCTGGCGCACCTTCAGGCCCAGCTCGTTGTCGTTGAGAAAGCCCTTGTTGACCACGCTGATGGTCAGCAGCTGCACGCTGCTCGGCGGCAGGCCCGGCTGGAAGTAGCCCGGCTCGAAGGCCACGTAGTACACCGCGCCCGGATCGCTGCAGGGGGCGAACAGGCCGCGGCTACTGCTGCTCTGGCAGGTCGGCGAGCGCCGTTCGGCATCGGACATGGCATCGAGCGTGGCCTGCTTCTGCGCCGCCGTGCCCTGCCACTGGCGAATGAACTGCTCCAGCTGATGACGACTCTCGGCATCCGTGGCCTCGGCCAGTTGCTGCTGCAGGCTGGCGATATGCTCGCGCTCACCGGCCAGCAGCCCCTCCAGATAACGCTGGCGGCTGATATGGGCGAAGGGCTTGCGCCCGGCCTTGTGCACCACCACCACGTCCTTGCTGCCGACCTGCAGCACCGGCATGCCCTGCAGCCGGCGCGGCTTGACCAGCAGCTGGAAGTAATCGCCCTGCGCATCCTGGCCCACCGGATAGCCGAACAGCGCGCCCTGGTCGTTGACCCGCATCTCGATCGCCGGGCCCTCGCCGTAGCCGCGCAGACCGCCGCTGGCCGGGTCCTTGGCGCTGCGCGCCGGGTCGACCCGGCGTACCAGCAGGTGCGCCCAGCCACCGGCCGGGGCACCGCTCAGTGCGGCCGGCTGCTCGAACAGGCGCATGCTCTGGTCGATGGCGAAGCCCTGCAGCGGCGCCAGTGCCCCGGTCTGGCGCAACAGCGCCAGCAGACCGTCCAGGCGCGCGCGCAATTGCGGCACCTGGGCCTGGGGCAGCGGGCTGCCCTGAATATCGAACCCCACCGGGGCGACCGAGCCGCGGGCGCTGCTCAGACCATCGGCAAGAGCCAAAGCGCTGCCGCCCAGGCCCAGCAGCAGACACAGCAAGCGCAGGCCGGGCATGGCTACCAGACCTCCGCGTCTTTGGCGGCCGGCTCGGCGCTGGACGTCGGGGCGCCGCCCTGGGCGGCGCTGCTCTGCTCGCGGTTGCCGGCGCTCTGCGCCGCCACCTGCACGGCCTTGACCGCCAAGCCCTGGTCGGTCCCGCTGAGGGAGGTTTCCTGCATGGCGCGGCTGAGCACATCGCCGAGCAGGGCGTTCTGCCCGGAGCCGGTGCAACCGCTCAGCAGGCAGGCGAGAGTGAGTGTGGCGAACAGTGGACGAATCATCGGTGCGGCTCCTGGAATGGCGCAGCGGCCAGGGCCGCTGCAGTCGGGGAACCGCAGCTTGGCGGTGCAGCGTTCGCGAATCGTTCAGGCCAGCGGCAGGCGCAGGCTGGCGCGCACGCCGCCGGGTACGTTGGCCAGGGCCAGTTCGCCACCGTGCAGCGCCGCCACCTCCTGCACGAAGTTGAGCCCCAGGCCGGTGCTCTTGCGCCCGCTGGCGGGGCGCGGCAGTGAATAGAAGCGCTCGGTCAGGCGCGGCAGGGCGTAGTCGGGAATCGCCTCGCCCTGGTTGAACAGCGCCAGCTCCACATGCCCGTCGGCGACCTCGGCGCTGAAGCGCAGCTCGCCACCCGGCGGGGTGAAGTCGAGGGCGTTGTCCAGCAGGTTGGCCAGCGCCTGGCGCAGCAGGAAGCGCTCGCCGGGCACCACCAGGCCGGCGGCGATATGGTTCTCGACCCTCAGGCCGGCGGCCTGGATGCGCGCGGCCTGGGACTGCAGCAGGCCGTCGGCGAGATTATGCATCTCCACCTCCACCCGCTCCTCCAGGCCCTGGCGCTGTTCCACCAGGGCCAGGTTGAGCAGGCGCTCGATCAGCTGCTGCAGGCGCGCGCCCTCGCTGGCGATATTGGCCACGAAACGCTGGCGCTGCTCGGCGGGCATGTCGCTCTCCAGCAGCTCGGCGGCGCCGCGGATCGCCGCTAGCGGGCTCTTCAGCTCATGGGTCAGGGTGTGCACGTACTGCTCGACGTAGTCCTTGCCCTCCAGCTCGGTGCGCATCTTCTGCACCGCCTGGGCCAGCTGGGTCAGCTCGCCGCCGCGCAGGGCCGGCAGCTCGGCGCGCTGGCCCTGGCTGACCGCCTGGGCATAGCGGGTCAGCTTGCGCAGCGAGCCGCTGAGCCACCAGGACAGCACCCCGCCGATCAGCAGGCCGAGCACGATCAGCCCGGCGCCGAGCCAGCCCAGGCGACGCTGGGAGCGCTCGATATAGGGCTGCAGCGACTGATTCGGCTTGGCCACCGAGACCACGCCGATGATCTGCGCGCCATCTTTGATCGGCGCCGCCACGTACATCACCGAGCTGTTCTCGTCGGCCGGGTCCTCGCGGGTCGAGCGCGCGCCGTACTCGCCGCGCAGGGTCAGCAGCACGTCGTTCCAGCGCGAATAGTCCTGGCCGACGGCGACGCCGCTGGAGTCGAGCAGGACGATGCCCCTGGCGTCGGTGACGTAGATGCGGTGGCTCACCGCACTCTTCTCCACGCCCCAGATCTGCGCCTGCGGCTGGCGCAGGCCGTAGGCCTTGAGCAGCTCCGGCAGACGGCCCTGGGCCAGCTGGCCGCTCTTCACCTCGTCGCGCAGGATCTCGGCCAGCAGGTTGGCGGTGTCCACCAGGGTTTCCTCGGTGGACTGGCGCACGCCGGGGCGGATCTCGTCCATCACCGTGCTGAGCACGAACCAGCCGGCCAGGCCGACGAACAGGAAGTACACCAGGAAGATGCGAACGCCTAGCGGCATGGCCGCCCTCCCGGCTGTGGCTTGGGGCTGTGGTGCATGGTGACGTCCCTGTGCGAGGTTGGCCGAACGGTCAGCTAGGCTGGGCGGCCGTGGGCTTAGATGGCAGAATGATGCCGCGGTCATGGCCGACCATTGCCCGCAGGCATCGGCACACTCGAACGACAAGGCCAGCATACCGCACAACCGAACCGGATCTGCCCCACTCGCCACCGAGCCCGCGCCGCCCTGGCCGGGAAAGCTTTGACATGAACGTCGCCAGCCCTACCCAGCCGTTCGCCCTGAACCTGCTCGGCAGCTTTGCCGCCTCCTGGCACGAACAGCCGCTGGAAGGCTTCAACTACGACAAGATGCGCGCCCTGCTCGCCTACCTGAGCCT
Organism: Pseudomonas sp. F(2018); assembly: GCF_005508865.1. Taxonomy (GTDB): domain Bacteria; phylum Pseudomonadota; class Gammaproteobacteria; order Pseudomonadales; family Pseudomonadaceae; genus Aquipseudomonas. The sequence goes on along the minus strand of NZ_SCOM01000005.1, from coordinate 304,374 downwards.
GGAGCACCATCGCGAACACAGCCGCGAGACGCTCGCCGCCCTGCTCTGGGAATCCAGCCCCAGCGAGACCTGGCGCGGCAACCTGCGGCGCACCCTGTCGGACCTGCGCCGGGTGCTGGAAACCCCCACCGGCCTGGAACTGTTCGACGCCAGCAAGAACAGCCTGCGCTTCCTCCCCGACGGCCACATCGACGTGCTGCGCTTTCGCCGCGAACCCCAGCGCTGCGCCAGCCACCCGGCCTGCCAGCAGTGCCCGAGCTGCATCGCCGAGCTGGAGGAAGCGGCGGCGCTCTATCGCGGCGACTTCCTCGCCGGCCTCGACCTGCCGGACTGCCCGGACTTCGAGGACTGGCTGCTGCTGCAGCGCGAGTCCCTGCGCTGCCACGCCCTGGCCCTGCTGGAGCACCTGAGCAACCTGTTCGAGCAGCGCGGCGAACTGCAGCGCGCCCTGCCCCACGCCCGCCGCCTGGTGGAGCTGGACCCCTGGCAGGAAAGCGGCCAGCTGCGTCTGATGCGCCTGCTGGCACGCAACGGCCAGAGCGCGGCGGCGCTGTCGCAGTACGAGAGCTTCCGCAACCAGCTGTGGAAGGAGCTGGGCGTGCACCCGAGCAAGGACTGCCAGGAGCTGCAGCAACGCATCCGCGACGGCAAGCTGCAACCCGCGGCGCCGGCGCCGGAAACCCGCGCCGTGGCGGTGCCGCCACCGCCGGCCGAGCTGCGCCAGGTCACCGTGCTGTATTGCGAGATATCCGTCGCCGGCTGCGCCGACCCCGAGGAGGCCCTGGCCCTGCTCGGCGCACCGCAGGCCCAATGCATGCAGGTGATCCGCGCCCACGGCGGCCATGTGGTGCAGGCCCATGGCGGCGGCCTGCTGGCCTATTTCGGCTACCCGCATGCCCGCGAAGACGCCGCGCGCATGGCCGTGCTCGCCGCCCTGTCGCTGGCCGCCGCCTGCGAGCCGGCCCAGGTGCGCTGCGGCCTGCATACCGGGCAGATTGTCACCGCGCCGGGCCAGCAGATTCCCGATGCCACCGGCTTCACTTCGGACATCGCCGTGCAGGTGCGCCAGCACGCCGACTACCAGCAGGTGGTCCTCAGCGGCGTCACCCATCGCCTGGTCGAGGGCTATTTCCGCTGCCTGCCGCTGCACCGCGGCCTGGCCGGCCCGGGCGCCAGCACCGGCACCCTGTACCGCGCCGAGGTGGTCAGCGGCGCCCGTCACCGTCTCGCCGTGCAGCCGCAACTCACCCCGCTGGTGGGGCGCGACCAAGAGCTGCAGCGCCTGCTCGACCTGTGGCAGCAGGTACACGACGAAGGACGCGGCCAGGGCCTGCTACTCAGCGGCGACCCCGGCGTCGGCAAGTCGCGCTTGGTACACGAGCTGAGCAAGCGGCTGCCGGCCACCCTGCCCGGCCGCCAGGTGGAACTGCGCTGTCTGGAGCAGCACCGCAGCGACCCGCTGTTTCCCTGTGCCGAGCTGATCCGCAGCCTGGCCAGCTTCGTGCCCGGCACCAGCCCCGCGCAGCGCTACACGCACCTGTGCGAAGTGCTGCGGGTGTTCGGCCTCGAGCCGCAGAGCCACGACCTGGTCGCAGACCTGCTCGGCCTGCCGCTGCCGGAAGGCTCGCCAGTGGCGGCGATGCCCGGCGAGGTGTGGCGCGAGCGCATGCAAGAGATCCTCCTGACCATCGTCCGCGCCAACCCGCGCCAGCCGTTGCTGCTGGTGCTGGAAGACGCCCACTGGGCCGACTCCTCGACCCTGCAGCTGCTCGATCGCCTGCTGCGCGAGCCGGAGCGGCGTCCGCTGCTGATCCTCATGACCGCGCGCCCCGAGTTCCCCGGCCTGCCCTGGCGCGAGGCCGGCGCCCAGCAGCTGACGCTGCCGCACCTGAGCCAGGACCTGGCCCGCAGCATGGCCTCGCGCCTGCAGGTCGACATCGGCCAGGGCGACCTGCAACGCGTGCTCGCCCTGGCCGACGGCGTGCCGCTGTTCATCGAGGAGCTGGTGCAGTGGGGCGCGCGCGACGACCGCCTGCAGAGCATTCCGCTGACCCTCAACGACCTGCTGATGGCGCGCATCGACCGCCTCGGTCCGGCCCGAGCCGTCGCCCAACTGGCGGCCAGCATCGGTCGCGAATTCCATATCGAGCTGCTCGAAGCATTGCACGACGGCGCTGCGGCGCAGCTGCACGAACAGCTCCAGGAGCTGCTGCGCAGCGGCCTGGTCAACCCCGGCAGCCAGCAGACCCTGTACCAGTTCAAGCACGCGCTGATCCACCAGGCCGCCTACCTGTCGCAGCCCAGGGCCCAGCGCCGGCGCACCCACGGGCGCATCGTCGAGGTGCTGCTGCAACGCTTCCCAGCCCGCGCCCAGCATGTCCCGGCGCAGGTTGCCCACCACCTCGGCGAGGCCGGCCAGCACACCGAGGCCATCGCCTATTGGCAGCAGGCGAGCAACAACGCGCGGCGCATCTCGGCCAACCGCGAGGCCGCCGAATGCCTGCAGCGCGCCCTCGAATGTCTGGCCGAGCTGCCGGCCGAGGCCAGCCGCGACCGCCTGGAGCTGGAGCTGCAACTGGCCCTCGGCACCGTGCTCAACTCCGCCGAGGGCTATGGCGCGAGCGCCACCCTGGCGGCCTTCGCCCGCGCCCATGCGCTCGGCGCCCAGGTCGAGGATCCCGAGCTGCGCTTCCGCACCCTGTTCGGCATCTGGGGCGGCGCCGGATCCGAGCAGACCCACGACCGCGTGCTGGAGCTGGGCCTGCAGGTACTGGAAGCGGCGCAGCGTACCGGGCGTCCGGTGCACCTGCTGATCGGCCAGAACTGCTGCCTGGTCGGCTCCTTCTGGGGCCGCCCGCTGCGCGAGACCCGCGCGCTGGCCGAGGCGATGATCGCCAACTGCAAGCCCGAGGTGCGCCTGGAGTGCCTGCACGACTACGGCGAGGACCCGCTGATCAACGCGCGCAACTATCTGCTGCTCGGCCTGTGGATCGCTGGCCAGGCCGAGCGCGCGCAGACGGTCTGCCACGAGCTGCTGGAGGACGCCCACGCCGGCGGCTTCGCCAACGCCATCTGCTATTCGCTGGTGTTCACCTCGATGCTGCACTTCCTGCGCCGTGACCCGCAGCAGGTCGCGGCGATGGCCGCGGAAACCATCGAGCTGTGCCAGCGCAACGGCCTGCAGGTGTGGCACGACATCGCCGATGTGATGGCAGGCTGGGCCCGCGTGGCCCAAGGCGATGCCGGCGGCATGGCGGATATCGAGCGCGGCGTGGCTGGCAATCGGCAGTCCATGTCGAGCATCGAGGTCACGCTCGGCACTCTGCAGCTCGACGCCCTGCTGCGCCTCGGCCGGCATGCCGAGCTGGTGCGCGAGGCCGAACGCCTGGGCGAGATCGCCGCGCGCCGCGCCGATCGCTACCTGATGCCGGAGCTGCTGCGCCTGCGGGTCGAGGCCCTGCTGGCGCTGGGTCGCGAGGATGAGGTGGCGCCGCTGCTGGCGCAGGCCGATGAACTGGCCGCCTACCTGGGCGCCGACGCCTGGCACCTGCGCCTGGCGATGACGCGCCTGCGCTGGCTGCCGACGGTGGCGCACCGCGCGGCGTTGGCTGAACTGCTGGCCGAGCAGATCGCGAGCGCCGACCCGCAGGACCGCCTGGACGCCGAGGCGCTGCTCGCCGGTTAGGCGCTGCGCGGGCTGTAGCTGTAGCCCAGGCCGCGGTGGGTCTGGATCGGCTCGGCGTCGGGAGCCACCTGGCGCAGCTTGGCGCGCAGGCTCTTGATATGGCTGTCGATGTTGCGCTCGTAGCCGGCGTCGGCCGGCACGCCCAGGGCATCGAGCAGTTGCTCGCGGGCGAACACCCGCTCCGGCTGCGCCAGCAGCGCCTGCAGCAGGCGGAACTCGTGCCGGGTCAGCACCAGCAGCTGCTCGCGGTAGTGGATCTGCACCCGCTCGGCATCCACGCGAAACAGCCCGCCATCGGCAACGGCCGGCTCGCTGGCACGCGGCGCCATGCGCTTGAGGATGGCCTTGACCCGCGCCGCCACCTCCCGCGGGCTGAACGGCTTGACCACGTAGTCGTCGGCGCCGATTTCCAGGCCCACCACCCGGTCGATCTCCGCATCGCGGGCGGTGAGGAAGATCACCGGCACCTCGGAGAAACGGCGCAGCCGCTTGCAGGCCTCGAAGCCGCTGATGTCGGGCAGGCCGACGTCGAGAATCAGCAGGTCGGCAGGCGTGCGCTGCTGGAACTCCAGGGCCGCCTCGGCCAGGTTCAGCCAGGTGGTGGTGAAGCCTTCGCCCTGCAGGGCGAACACCAGGGTGTCGGCGATGGCGGCTTCGTCTTCGACGATAAGGATGTGCGGCATGGCTTCCGTGCGGGGCTGGCGGTGACTGCCGGGCACGGTGCCGCATGCCGCGCATGGCGTCAATCGCGCCGGACCGGCCCGGCGACGTACAGGCCGCTGAGGTACACCAGCAGCAGGCCGCCGGCGATCAACCACTCGTACATGGCGAACTCCTGGAATAGGGTGGGCGACATCCCTGTCTGCCCGTGACAACAGTCGAAATGGGTAGGCGCCGTCCCTGGCGCCCGAACTCAGAGCTGGGGCCAGCGCGGGCGCACGCTGGCGATAAAGGCGCGCTCGCCCTCCAGCTGGCCAACCAGCAGCTGGCCATCGGCGCTGATGCCGGTGGCCTGCACCACCGGCATCGCGGCGGCGGCCAGGGAATTTTCGTAGAGCCAGGCCTCGACCGTGCGCATGCCGCCGCTGGCGGTCCAGACGAAGCCGCGCTCGCCATCGTCGGCGCTGCCGTCGCTGGCCACCCCGACGATCACCGCGCCGTCGGCACTGACCGCGTTGGCGCGTGAGACCAGGCCGCCGTTCAGCCCGCCGAGGCTGCGCATGCCGGTCTCCTCGTGCCAGACGAAGGCGCGCAGGGCCTCGCCGGCATGACCGTCGGCGGCCACCCCGACTATGGTGCTGCCGTCGGCGCTGATCGCCGTGGCCATCGAGTAGTGGCCGCCGTTCAGCGTGCCCAGGCTGCGCAGGCCATCCTGCTCGGTCCAGCGCACGGCGCGACGGGCGTTGTCGCGGGCGCCGTCGTCGGCGTAGCCGGCGATCACCCGGCCGTTGGCGCTGACCGCACAGGCGTGGCTGCTGAGACCGCCACTCAGGGTGCCCAGGCTGCGCATGCCCGTGGCGAAGGTCCAGTAGAAGCCGCGGCAGGCATGGCCGATGGCGCCGTCGGCGGCATCGCCGACCACCACCAGACCGTCGGCGCTGCAGGCGTAAGCCTGGGAGTAGCGTCCGTAGTTGAGCGCGCCGAGGTTGTGCATGCCGCCCTGGCGGGTCCAGCGGAAGGCGCGGTCGGCGCCCTCGGCATCGCCATCCTCGGCGGTACCCACCACCACTCGACCGTAGGCGCTGATCGCCTCGGCCGCACAGTAGCGGCCACCGTTGAGACCATTGAGCTTGTGCAGGCCGCCGGCGCGGGTCCAGACGAACGCGCGCAGGCTCAGCGCATCCGCCGGATCGGCCAGCATGCCGACCACGTGCAGGCCGTCGGCGCTCACCGCGGTTACCCGCAGGTAGCCATCGCCGGCCGGCCCGGCAATACGTTCCAGACCTATGAACTCGGGCTCCGCCGCGAGCAGCCGGGCAGTCAGCGCGGAGCTGACGGGCCAGGCCTGATACTGCAAGTCTTTCATCCTTGTCACCGTTTCCATCGACTCAAAAGAGCAGGCGGCGCTCCCCTGATTCCAGCTTCCCGACACGGAAGCACCGCCTGCCACGCCCATTCTCCAGCGCATCGTTCGCGCAGCGTTCGCTAGCGGGCGGAGGGCTCGATTTCCCGCAGCAGGGCCTTCCAGTCGGTGAGGAACAGCACGCCGATCATCCGTCCGATGGTGCCGGCCGGGTCCATCTGCTTCTGCGGTACGCCGCGCCACTGACTGGATACACGGGCAGTGAGGAACTGGATCTCCCCCGCCGGCCGACTGGGATCGAGCAACTGCGGGTTGACCTGGTAGCCATAAGGCGGGTTGGCCAGGAACAGCGGCCGACCGCTGTTGTTCAGCACCAGCATGTAGCCGTCGCCGCGATTGACCAGGGCGATGTCGTTCCAGCGCCCGACCGGCTGGCGGCCGTCCAGGTCGTCCAGTTCGTTGGCCCGCACTTCGAGGAACGACGCCTCGCCGGGCGTGTGGTAGCGGCCATCGGCACCACGCCGGGTGGCCGTGTCATCGAGGTTCAGCGGATAGGCGCCGACACCCACGCCGCCGGTGGCCGGCACCGGCATCGGCCCGCCGCGCACCGGCCCCATGGAGCCGCTGGCGGTCATGCTGAAACCTCGTGGATCGCGCAGCAACGGGTGGCGCAGCAGCTCGCCCTGCAGGCGTGCCAGCTTGGCGCGCAGCTCCACCACCCCGGGTCCCTGGGTCGGGCCGCCACCAGTGTGGGTCTTTTCCACGGTCCGGCCCGGCGCCTGGAGCGACGGATTGGCCGAGACGGCCGTCGACGGCTGGCGCCAGTAGTCGACGATGTACTGGGCATAGAAGGGCGCGCCTTCGAACATCCGGGCGCCGTCGCCGGCCTGGGCCAGCGAGGCCCAGGCCAACAGCGGCAGTGCGCCCAGCAGTACGGACAATCTGCTCGACATGAGGGCTCCTAGGGCTGCCGCGGCGCGTTGATCGAGGTCGGCTGGTGCGGCTTGCCCGGCGCCCGTTCCCCGGCGGTCGAACGCTCCGCATCGGTATTGGCGTGGCTGGGTCCGGCGGCCAGCAAAGTGACGGAGCAGAGCAGGGCCAGCAATGTGGCGAGCGATATCTGATGCATGGTGTGTTCCTCGTTCCTGAAGGATTGCGCCACCGACTTCCGCGCTGGTGGCCAGCCGTGCCCCCTCGGCAAGGCGGCGCCTCGGGGACACGCCGGCACTCTGCGCGGTCAGCGTTCGCCGTTCGTTCGCCTGGGCGTGCAGGCGCGCACAGGCGACGGGCGGTAGCGTTGGCCACCACCACGGGACAGAGGGATAGTTGATGCGCCTGCGTGTGCCGAAGGCGCGGGGTCAGCCGAAGATCGAGCCCTTGCTGGCCGGAATGCCGGACCAGAGTTCCTCGATGTTCTTGAAGCCCCAGTCCTCGGCTGACTCGCGCGCGACTATCTTGTCGCGCCCGGCCAGCTTGGCCAGGTCGAGCACTTCCTGGGGGATCGGCAGCTTGGAGCGGGCGGAGAAGAACACCTTGACCCGCGGCGTGAGCAGCGACTTCTCGTGCTGCTCCAGGACCACGCCGAGGCGGCCGCTCTCCAGGCGCACCAGGGCGCCGACCGGGTAGATGCCCACCGATTTGACGAAGGCCTGGAAGATCTGCGGATCGAAGTGCCCCTTCCACTCGGCCATCTTGCGGATCGCCTCGGCCGGGTCCCAGCCCTTCTTGTACGGACGGTCCGAGGTGATCGCGTCGTACACGTCGCACACCGCGCCCATCCGCGCGAACAGGCTGATCTGCTCGCCAACCAGGCGGTGCGGGTAGCCCGAACCGTCGAACTTCTCGTGGTGGTGCAGGCACACGTCGAGCACCAGGGCGCTGATCTGCCGGCAGTCCAGCAGCATCTTGGCGCCGGCCTCGGGATGCAGGCGCATGGTGCCGAATTCGGCATCGGTGAGCTTGTCCGGCTTGTTGAGAATGGCGTCGGGAATGGCCATCTTGCCGATGTCATGCAACAGGCCCGCCTCGCCCGCCTCGCGCACCTGCTCCTCGGTCATTTCCAGCTGGCGAGCCAGGGCGATCATCAGCGCACAGACCGCCACCGAGTGCATGTAGGTGTATTCGTCGGAGGTCTTCAGGCGCGCCAGGCTGATCAGCGCGTTGGGGTGACGCAGCACCGAGTCGGAGATTTCCTGCACCAGCTCGCCGACATTCTCCAGGGCCACGGCCTGGCCCATGCGCGCGTCGCTGAACATCTGCATCACCGCTGACTTGGCCTGCGAGCACAGCTTGAGCGCGCGCTGCACTTCCTGGTCGAGGCTGGTGCGGGCCGGCGGGGTGCGAGTGTCGGCGGCGAGCAGCTGCGCCTCGGTCTCCGCCTCGACTTCGGCGACGCTCTGGCTGGCCTGACCCGGCGCCACATCGCGGCCCTTGCTGACGTCGATCCACACCTCGTGCACGTCGCTGTCGCGCACGCGCTGCAGGTCACGCTCGTTGTCGAGCAGGAAGCGCCCCTTCCAGAACGGATGGTCCATCCATGAACCGCAGAACTCGTGGATATACATGCCGATGCGCAGCTCGGCGACAGCGATACGTTTGAGCACGATGAAAGACCGGAGGGATGCGTTCTTGTTGAACTGAAGAATACGCCAGGTTGCTGCAAGGCACATTGCCATCAAGGCATTTTTACCGGCGCTGGCATTGCTCGCGGGCGCAACCCGCCAGTTATCATGACTGCACTTCGCGACAAGGAGTCCCCATGCGTCGACTGCTCACCGCCTGCAGCGTGGTCCTGCTACTGCTGCTCAACACCCTGGTCCTGATCGGTCCGCTGCTGCTGATCGCCCTGCTCAAGCTGGTGCTGCCGGGCAAGCGCCTGCGCAACGCCTGTTCGCGCGGGGTGATGTGGGTGGCGGAGACCTGGGCGGAGATCGACAAGCTGATCTTCGCCCTGCTCACCCCCACCGTGTGGGACATCCGCGGCGGCGAGGGCCTGCGCCGCGACCGCTCCTACCTGGTGATCAGCAACCACCAGTCCTGGGTGGACATCCCCGCACTGGTCCAGGCCTTCAACCGCAAGACGCCCTACTTCAAGTTCTTCCTCAAGCAGGAGCTGATCTGGGTGCCCTTCCTGGGCCTGGCCTTCTGGGCACTCGACTACCCCTTCATGAAGCGCTACTCCAAGGCCTTCCTGGCCAAGCGCCCGGAGATGGCCGGCAAGGACCTGGAGATCACCAGGCGCGCCTGCGAGCGTTTCAAGGACCTGCCGGTGACGGTGGTCAACTACCTGGAGGGCACCCGCTGCACCCCGGTCAAGCAGGCCCAGCAGGGCTCGCCCTACCAGCACCTGCTCAAGCCCAAGGCCGGCGGCGTGGCCTTTACTCTGGCGGCCCTGGGCCCGCAGCTCGACGCCCTGCTCGATGTCACCCTGGTCTACCCAGGCCAGCGCCCGCCAGGCTTCTGGAAGCTGATCAGCGGCCAGGTGCCGCGGGTGATCATGGATATCCAGACCCGCGAGCTGGACCCCGCGCTGTGGGCCGGCGACTACGAGAACGATCCGGAATTCCGCCAGTACGTGCAGGCCTGGGTCAGCCAGCTGTGGCAGGACAAGGACGCGCACATCACCGAGCTCAAGCGCAGCGTCTGATCGGCACGGCGGGAGCGCGACGGCGCGGCCTGTTACACTTCGCGCCCGCCCTCCCCGCCAGGTTCGCCCCGTGACCACCGCCTTCGCCTCCCTGTCGCTGTCCGCCGCCATGCGCGACAACCTCACCGCCCTCGGCTACGCCGAGATGACGCCGATCCAGGCCGCCAGCCTGCCGCTGATCCTCAAGGGCCGCGACCTGATCGCCCAGGCCAAGACCGGCAGCGGCAAGACCGCGGCCTTCGGCATCGGCCTGCTGCACCCGCTCAATCCGCGCTTCTTCGGCTGCCAGGCGCTGGTGCTGTGCCCGACCCGCGAGCTGGCCGACCAGGTGGCCAAGGAGCTGCGCCGCCTGGCCCGCGCGGCGGACAACATCAAGATCCTGACCCTCTGCGGCGGCGTGCCCTTCGGCCCGCAGATCGGCTCGCTGGAGCACGGCGCCCACGTGGTCGTCGGCACCCCGGGGCGCATCCAGGAGCACCTGCGCAAGGGCACCCTGAAGCTCGACGGCCTCAACACCCTGGTGCTGGACGAGGCCGACCGCATGCTCGACATGGGCTTCTTCGACAGCATCGCCGAAGTCATCGAGCAGACTCCGGCGCGCCGCCAGACCCTGCTGTTCTCCGCCACCTACCCGGCCGGCATCGAGCAGCTGGCCGCGCGCTTCCTGCGCGATCCGGAGCGGGTGCAGGTGGAGGCCCTGCACGATGACGGGCAGATCGAGCAGCGCTTCTACGAGATCGACGGCAAGCAGCGCATGGAGGCGGTGATCCGCCTGCTGCGCCACTTCCGCAAGCAGCCGGCGGTGGCCTTCTGCGCCACCCGCCAGCAGTGCGACGAGCTGGCGGCGATTCTCGAGGCGGAGAAGATTTCCGCCGCCGCCCTGCACGGCGACCTGGAGCAGCGCGACCGCGACCAGGTGCTGACCCTGTTCGCCAACCGCAGCCTCAGCGTGCTGGTGGCCACCGACGTGGCCGCCCGCGGCCTGGACATCGTCGGCCTGGAGCTGGTGATCAACGTCGAGCTGGCCCGTGATGCCCAGGTGCATATCCACCGCATCGGCCGCAGCGGCCGCGCCGGCGAGAAGGGCCTGGCCGTGAGCCTGGTAGCCCCCAGCGAGGCCAGCCGCGCCCAGGCCATCGAGGAGCTGCAGGGCAGCCCGCTGACCTGGCAGCTGCTCGGCGAGCTGAAGGACAAGGGCGAGCCGCTGCTGCCGCCGATGCACAGCCTGTGTCTGGCCGCCGGACGCAAGGACAAGCTGCGCCCCGGCGACATCCTCGGTGCGCTGACCGGCGATGCGGGCATCCCCGGCGACAAGGTCGGCAAGATCGCCATCTTCGATTACCAGGCCTATGTCGCGGTCGACCGTAATGTCGCCAAGCAGGCCATGCAGCGCCTGCAGAGCGGCAAGATCAAAGGCCGCGCGGTGCGCGTGCGGATGCTCTAGGTCCTGCCCCCCTCTCCCTCCGGGAGGGGGTTGGGGCGGCCCGCGCAGGTGAGGGAGCTAAGTCGACACAGGATGCCAACGCCGAGGGCGGGTGATCCATCTACACTCCATTCCCTCACCCGCCCTCTGGGCACCCTATCCCGAAGGGAGAGGGAATCGCTCGCTAATCGCCGCTGGCCAGACCATGGCGCTGGAAGATGCGCCGGTAGCCGCCGTCCGCACGCATCGCCGCGATGTTGGCGTTGAACTCGCGGACGATCTGCTGGTGCAGCGGATGGCTGCGGCGCACCAGAATGTGCAGGCCGTTCTCGCTCAACGGCACCTCGACGAACTCTATTGAATCGCGCACCTCGCGCAGGTCGCGATTGAGGTGGTACTGCGCCACCAGCTCGTCCTCCAGGGTCAGCTGCACCCGCCCAGCCGCCAACATGCGCGCGCCCATGGCGAACTCCAGCACCGGCACCTTGCTCAGCCCCTGGGCGGCATCGAAGGCCGCGTCGTAGCTGTAGCCACGCACCACGGCGATGCTGTGCGGCTGCAGGCTATCCAGCCCGCTGTATTCGATGGGCATGCCGGCGCGACGCAGGAAGCGGATGCGGTTGACCAGGTAGGGATCGGAGAACAGCCCGAACTGGGTGCGCTCGGCGCTGTACCAGGCGGCCACTATCACGTCGTAGTCGCCCTGTTGCAGACCCCGCAACACCCGCGCCCAGGGCACCTCGACATACTCGGTGGTATGCCCGGCGCGCTGCAGCGCCGTGCTCACCAGGTCGGCAGCCAGGCCATTGTTGGGCAGGCGCTGATCGGTGAAGGGAGGCCAGGAGTCGCCGGTTAGGCGCAAGTGCTCGGCCACCGCCGGCTCTCCCAGGAGCAGGGCGACCAGCAACGCGATACCAGGGAATCGACTCATGCCCGACTTCCGACTACGAGGAACCCTCTAAGACTAGCCATCTCCCCGCCCACCCGCGCGACCGTCGGGCAGCAGGCGTGCCCGCGCTCACAACCCGCTCCCTGCATGCCCCTCTGCTGTGCGCCGCTCACCAATTCCGGGCCTTGCTGAGGGGCTCTGACAGCAGGGAAACCAGCCAAATGCGCGCCGTAATAAAACTGGCACACCTCATGCTTAGTATCAGGTAACTCCAGTTTTGGGGACCTTGGTACAGGCAGGCCGGGGAATCCCCTCTTTTACACCCCAGGCAAAAAGGCCGCCCCAGAGGCGGCCTTTTTGCTTTCCGAGGCTCTGTTTCCGGGCCTGGAGGGCTTCAGGAGGGTGACAGCGCAGCACTGAGTCCACGAGGCCATTGCCGACTCGCTTCCTGACGGTACGTTCAGTTCTGGTGCAGACCGCACCGATGCTGGTCATGGCCGGCTCAGCGGTACACCTCCCGCCGGAAGATCAGCGGAGCCGCACCCTTGTATATGCCGAAGGTGGCCAGGCCACTGGCATGGTCCAGGGAGCCGTTGCCGTCCCAGTCGAAGCGCAGCCAGGTCGGCGTGGGGAAAGCCACCCGCACGCTGCCATCGTTGCCGGCTCCGGGGGCGGATAGCAGGTATCCACCGGCGCCGCTGCTGCCGGCACTGACGACGAAGGGCGCGGTGCCACCGCCAGTGGCATTGCGATAGCTCAACAGTGTCTCGCCATTGGCCAGGTTGCCCAGGTAACTGGCGGAATCCAGGTTCGCCGGCGAGAACGAGGTACAGCTGTCCAACGGGTTAGGCGCGTAGCCGCTGCCATTGAAGAAGGCGGCGGTGAACGGTAACAACAGGCTCTGCAATTCCGAGCCATAGGCGTTGCCGATGCGGGCTTGGCCAAGGCGGAAATCGGGTAGGGGCGTAGCCGTATCAACCACACTGCCGGTCACGCCGTCGCTATCGGTCGCAGTGCTGGTGATCGCCAGCGCGTAGGGCGCGCGCGGCAGGTTGAAGAGGAAGCTGGGGGTCGTAGCGCGGTAATTCACATGGCCGGCTCCGTTCGTGCCGGGCACGGTCAGGGTCGAGCCCGCAGTGCTGACCGTGCCGACGAGGCCCGAATCGGTATATACGAGGTCACTCGCCGTCAGCTTGGCGAAACTGCCGATATAGTTCTGGGTCACACCACCACTGCGGTTGCGTGCCGAGAGCGAGCCCTCGAAAACGAACGCCTGCCCGGCCTTGAGTGGCTGGGCCGGTGGCCCAGCCTGAGCGGCCAGCCCGGCATAGGTAGAGCCATTGCAAGCCGGCGTCAGGATTGGATCAACAAACTGGAAGCTGGCCGGATAGAAACGACCGAGATTGGCGCTGGTACTGATAACTTCGCGCGAGTTGTCAACCGAGCCGTCGCTGTTGCCCACGCCCGGTCCACCGAGATAGCTGGCCGGCGGCGTGGCGGTGATGGTGAACACACCGACCTCGGAAATGCTCTGGTTGGTGATTATCTTCTCGCCGCTATCCGCGGCGGCTATGTCGACCGGGCTCACGCCCAGGCTGCCGCTACTGCCGCCAGCAGGTGCCACCAGCGCGCTGGCGAGGGTGATGCCGCTCTGTTGATAGTTCGGCGTCCGCAGATTGCCGCTGCACAGGTTGTTGTCGATATCTGCTTGCCAAGCGACACCACCCACGCGCAGACGGAAAGGGTCACCTGCCACGACAAACTTCGAGCAACTGGCATCGCCTGCCGCGCAATCGCTGTTGGGCGTATCGCTGTACAGACAGAGCCCGACCGGGCGGGCGATGAAATTGTCGGCGCCGGCCATCACCAGCCCCTCATCGCCATTGGCCACGCTGCCGGTGTAGCTGGCGTTCAGGGTCATCAGCCCCGCGTCGTCGTAGCGGACCGTCAGAGGTGCCGTGCCGTTCGCATCGAACGCGAGATTGAGACCGACCGGAGTGGAGCCAACATTGACGCCATTGACTACCACAGGCTGAGTTCCGCTTGTCGGGTTGCTGTAGGCAGAAGTGAAGCTGACGCTGCGGGTAACATTGGCGAAGGCCGGCACGCATTGCAGGGCGTTGTCCGAGCTGCGCACCGCGCTAATGCTTGCTGGAGTTGGCTTGGCCGCCAACATGTCCGGCACCTGCAGCAGCAGGCCGCTGGCGGCGTAGCTGATCTGGCAGCCCGCGGTGGAGCAGACCGTCTGGCTGTTCGGCTTGGTGGCCGGTACCGAGGCATCGGCCTTGAGGCTCACTGTCCCGGCTGTGGGCACCCTGAGTTGAGCCACTGCCGTACCACCGCTGAAGCTGATGACATTGCCACTGACCGTTGCCGGCGCGGTGGTCGTCCAGTAGTTGGCCGGGCTCAAGGTGACGCTGACAGGGTTGGTGTAGAGGCTGCTGCAGCTACTGTTGAGACAAGCCCTGATGGTCACCGGCTGCGGATTGCAGGTCAGCGCCGAGCCGGTATAGATGAACTCGAAGTGGTCGATCTGCTGGCCAATCGGGTTGATGGTAGTGGCGCAGACCTGCAGGTCGTCCAGCTCGTGGATATTGGTCGAGCCACCGGTGGAGCCGGTCAGCGACAGGTAGAAATTGCCCGGCAGGGCTGCCTGGCTGTTGGCCGCCGCCAGCACATTGACCGCATTCAGGTTGGGCAACACGACGAAGCCGCTGCCGCTGTCGCGTTCCACCGTCACCCGCGCCTCGTTGCTGAAACGTCCATCCATAGTGATGCGGTAGGTATGCCCGGGAGCGGCGGCGGTACTGGCGGCGCTGTCGATACCCGGGTTGAGGTTGGCCGTCGTGCCGGCGATATAGCGATAGCCGCTGGTCCAGCCGGTACCTCCGGAACCACGTATCGCCACCGAATCGGCACGCTGTCCCGGCCCACCAGGACCACCCTCGGTGGAGAAATTGCCGAACTCGTCGATGCCGACCCCGAGCCAGCCACCAGCAAACCCAGGGTTGGCGGCATCCCCCCGCGTGCCGTAGCCCAGCGGACCGCCAAAGGCTCCCGGCTGCGGCGTGACTGTGGCATCAGAGAGCACGACGGCCACGCCGTCGGCACCGCTACCGTTGTAGGCATAGTGCTTGAACTGCACCTGAATGTAGTTGCCGGCGGCGGGAAACAACCGCTGCAGGGTGGATGAAGTCGCCACGTTGCCTTGGTTGCTGGTCAGGCGCATGCGCTGGCTGCTGACAGTCGGAGTGAATGCCGTGGCGCCACGGCTGGCCACCGCCCAGTCGCTATCCAGACTGCCGTCGTTAAAGTCATCGTTGAAGCACTGCAGACGCAGGGCACATTGATGCCGCTCGGCGACCAATGCGCTGATCTGCGCATCGGACAATGCACCGCTGTAGATGCGCAGCTCATCCAGCTGACCGTCGAAGTAACGCCCGGCAGTCCCCTGATCGGCCCCGAGCTGCAGCGGATCACCATTGACCACTGGCGTACCGCCGAAACTGGCCTGCCCGGCGAGGCTGCCGTTGATATAGATGCGCTGATCACCCGGCGCATAGCGGATCAGCACGTGGCTCCACTGCCCCACCGTCAGCGCCGTGGTGCTGTTGAATTCGCGTGTGGCGCTGGGGCCGGTGGTCTGCCACCACCAGTTGATGGTGCCGCTGGGGTTGAGGTGGAACTCGTAGTTCTCGTCCTTGGAGAGGATGCTCATCAGCCCGGATGCGGGAAGAGAACGGGGCTTGACCCAGAGTCCTATGGTGAAGCTGCTTTGCAGATCCAGCAGATTGCTGTCGGCACGCTGCACGTACTGGCTGGAGGCACTGTTGAAACCGCCATAGCCGCAAGTACCCAGGGCATTGACCTGGGGCAGCGCTGGCGCGGTATTGGCGGTGCTGGCGCCATTGAAGACCGTGCCGTGCAGGGCATTGCCGGAAGCGTCCAGTACCTCACCGGCAGTGCCGGTCCAACTGGCCTCGTCGAGCGCCCAGCTCAGCCGCAGCTGCGTCGACTCTTCGCAGAGATTGGCAAAGTCGGCCTGATCGATGGCGCTGCCGTTGTAAGTCAGGCTGCTACCGGTTGGGGAACCGGCCGCACCGGCAGAAGTGATCGCACCGTTGAGCGTGAGGTTGTTGCCGAAGCTGATGCCCCCGGTGGCGTAGACGAAACCGCGGATGGTGACGTTGTTGCCTAGCGCCAGACTGCCATTCACCACCAGGACCAGATCCTGCGGGTTTCCGCCGGCATTCAGCTGGCTACCGTTGGCCAGGCTCAAGCCGCCGTTGACGAATACCCGAGTACTGGCGCCCCCGGTAGTGCTCAGGGTCCAGTTATTGCCCGAGTTGCCACCGCCGAAATAGTAATCACCCGCCCCCAGACTGCGGTTAATCGCGCCCAACGTTGGCGAGTTCTGCCAGGCAATGCCGCTCAGGTTGAGCTGGTTCGGGCTATTTCCGATGATGGTGCCAGGAAATACCGACTGGCAAGTCGCTGCCAGCAACCAGGGGCTAAAGAGGCTCGCGAGAAGCAACAACAGGTACTGCAACAGTCTCATTCAGCGCTCCACAACGGCGGTGAGCTGGCGATAGGCATAGTCGGGGCGGGCCGCGGGCGTTCCGTTCTGTGCCGTGGCAGTAAAGCGGAATATACGTACGGCGGTTCCGTCGTCATCGAGGTAATCGTTGCTGCTGCAAGTCACGACCACCGCAAAGTCAGCCAAACTGCTGCCGGCCATGCTGGGAGTACCAGCGGCACAGCTGCGAGTATGAAAAGCCTGAGTGATTCCCCACTCGAGCCCCGAGCGCGCCGCCTGATAGGCACGCGCCTGCTGGATGGTCAGACTGCTGGTGCCATGCTGGGTCACGGCCAGGCGCGCCATGACGATCACCACCAGCGCGACGACTATGATCAGAAACATCGCCGCCACCAGGCCGAAGCCTGAGGCATGCCGGAGCAGGCTCGGCTCAGGGCGCATTATCGACATGCACCTGTTGTAGCAGCTGCAGGCTCTCGCCAGCCTGGCTGAGCCCCAGCGTGATAGTAAGCAGCCCCGCGCGCTGGGTGTTGCCGGGTTGATAGGCGAAATTGCAGCTGGCGACATTGCCTGCGACCGGCTGTGGATTCGACCCCGCAGGAGGAGCAGCAGGAATGTTCAGCGGCAGCTGGTTGCTGTAGCTGTAGCGCACCAGCTGGCCCGCCTGGCAGCGATATCCCACCACGGCCTGAGCCAGATACAGTCGCCGCTGCGGAGAAGCGAAGGCGAAGGTGAAACCTCCGGCGGGCAGGTTACCCAGGGAGATATGGCTCTCCCCCGCCGGGGCGCCCGCGATCAGACCGAAGCTGGTCCCAGTCGGGGTGATCACTCCTGGGTTGGCCGGCGCCCAGACATTGCTACCGGGAGTCGGAGCACCGCCGGACTCAGCGCCGATGTTGTACAGCACCATCCAGTTGGCCCCCGACGGATTCAGGCTCGCGTCCAATAGCTGCACACTGTCGCAACGCCCTCCGGCGGTAGAGCTGTTACAGGTGCCCGAGCTGGAAAAACGCAGCCCTTCTTCACCAATACGATTGGGCCGATAACGCCCAGCGCTGTGGATAGATAACAGCTCCAGCGCCTGGCCGCCGGCCGCAACGCGCAGGGAGTTCGGCACCGCCAGGCGTACATCCCGGCTCATACGATTCAGGGCTCCGGCGGCCTGATCAACCAGCAGCGCCCGCCGACTCTGCCCCGCGAAACCCTCCAGCGGACGTGACAGCACGGTGGTAATCATAACGCCCACCAGGCCGGCGAGAGCGATGACCATCACCAGTTCGACTAGGGTGAAGCCCCGCGGGCTGGCTCTCATGGGCATAGGCTGTTGCCGTTCTGGTCGGTGCCGTCATAGCAGGTGCGGTAGGCGCCGAGCCGCAGGAGTTGGCCCGCAGGATCAGTTACCGTCACCTCGACGTAGAGCGTACGGTTCACTGGGAGTCCGGACCAGGTCTGCGGGGTCACGGCCACACGCACGCTATAGCTCGACAGCCCGGCTATGGCCTGCCCGAGAGAGTTCCGGGCACCGCTGTCACTCAGGCCGTTGTAATCGCATACGTTGTCATAACTGGCACGACTGGCCGGAGCGGCCGGGCATATCGAGCCCCCCGGGTCGAGAAAAGGTTGGAGGAGGATCTCTTCCAGATAGGCCTCCGCGATTGCCAGACTCTGCTGGTGCAACAGCGGGTCGGCCGAGCGCCCGACGATTGCCGCCTGCGCGCTATAGAGCGCGGCAGCAGCGATGCCGACGATCACGATGGTGATCACCAGCTCGACCAGGGTCATGCCGGCCTGGCGGATCATTGCACCAGGCCGGTGTCCGCAATTACGCGGATGGTAAAGGCGCCTATAGTGGCACTCACCGCGGCCGAGGGCCGACCCAGCGAGTCGAACACCACGGGAAAGGTGCTCGCCGAAACGCTCACGCCACTGGGCACGGTACCGGCAAAAGGAATCTGGCCGTCCGGCCCTTGCACTTCGGTGCCATAGGCACCGCTGGTGCAATTGTCGGCACGGCGCAAGCGGTAGCCGCCACCATTCAGGCTGACCTGAACCAGGCAGCCGCCGGCCAATGCCAGCTTCTGCCCGTAGCGCACGGCAGCCAGAGACTCTTCATAGAACAGTCGCTCGTCGAACACTTGCCTATCGAAGAAACGCGGCCCCACCACAGCGGCGAGAATGCCGATGATGACAATCACCATCACCAACTCGACCAGGGTGAAGCCGCGCACCATTAATTGCAGCCACTACTAGTGACCTGGACCTGCGGAGGCGCGGTAATAGGCGCGGTGTTATCAGTAGCAGCAGTCGCAGCCGTATAAGTCACGAAACAGCTAGCACGAATGGTGTAGGTGATAACCGAGCCACCCGCAGTGCCACCACCAGAAGGCGTGTAAGAGCTATCGACGCTCGCGGCTCGGGTAATACCAGCTGCGTCAGCCGTTGGATAGCCATTGACCATAGTAACGGTTGTACCGTCCAGGTTTACCGATGTGCCTAACGTGTTCCCCTTGGCCAGTTGGCTCGAACGCGCGATAGCTGCTGCTGACTTAAGCGCTCCAGCCAGACCATTGAGTGAGGCAACACGAGCATCGCCCCCCAAATCAGCAAACCTGGGCAACGCAAACGCCGCCAGAATGCCCAGAATCACGATAACCATGATCAGTTCGATCAGGGTGAAGCCACTTTGCTGCTTTTTCATAGCGCTGCTTCCTGGTTGGATCAATTGAAGGTCGGCGTGACCACGCCGGTGGAGACGTTGTAGATGATGGTGTCGTTGGCACCATCACGCTGATAGGTATATGTGCAGCTGTTGGCCGGTGCGGCAGTGGCCACATAGTCCGGGTTGGCACCGGTCACTGTCGGGGCAGAGCCCTGCAGCAGGGCTGCCCACAGGTTCTGGCACTCAGCCACGCTCGGGGTGGCTACCGCCGGCGGGTTGCCGGCCAGGCCAGTGCCGGCGGGCCAGAAGTTAGCGTTCACGTCGACGGTGCCGGCACCAAAGCCTGCCACGTTGATGAAGCAGTTGTTTCCCGCGCATCCCTGTACACCACCGTTGCGGTTTACCTCGTGCTGCGCGCGCACCAGCGTGACAGCCGAGGCCAGACCTCCGGAGGCGCCATTGAGGGCCGCACGGTGAGCATCACGGGATGCGTTCATAAAACGCGGCAGCGCCACTGCGGCGAGGATGCCGAGAATGACGATCACCACGATCAGTTCGATCAGAGTAAAACCTTTGCTGTTCTTCATCTTATTCCTCTGCGACTCAAAACCCTTGCGCGGCCAATTCCACGGCAGGGACCGCTTCAAGCTCCAGGGCAAAGGCGCCTCGACCGGATTGTGACGCAGTCGGCATTCCTTCGGGAACTGCCAACAACCTCCAGGCGCGCACCTCACTCCCCTCCCTTGTCCATCCGTCGGCGAACCTGGGTCGATACAGCACCCAGGCCTGGTTCTGCAGCCAGTACCAGCAGCCGCTCAGCGGCTCGCCGTCTGCGGCCAGTTCGCCGCAGTAGTTGTCCTGCTGCCAGCGCAGCAGCACGAACGGATTCCTTTTCTTCCAGACCTCGTCCAGCACCCGGTTCTTCGCCATCTGTTCCGCCGCCAGGCTGCTCAGGCTGGCGGCCAGGTATTCCCGAGTGGCCTGCATGGCCCGCTCCTCGCTGACCTCGGCGATCTTCCAGCCCAGTGCCAGTACCACGCTCAGCAGCATGACCAGCGCCAGCCCCCAACCGAACAGCCGCGAGCGCCGCACCCAATAGTCGGCCTCGTAGTCCGGGCTCATGCGCCGCCCTTGGCCACCGACGCCAGCTCCCACATGGGCAGGAACACGCCCAGCGCCAGGATCAGCACCATCACACCCATGGCCACGATCAGGATCGGTTCGATGGCCGAGGCTAATTGTTTGAGGTCGTAGTCCACTTCCTGTTCATAGAAATCCGCCACCTCGACGAACAGGTCGTCCAGCGCGCCGGTCTCCTCGCCGACCGCCATCATCTGCAGCACCAGCGGGGTGAACAGGCCGCTGGCCGATGCCGTGCGGGTCAGCGCCTCGCCGCGCTCGACGCCCTCGCGCATGCCGAGGATGGCCTGGCCGATATGCCGGTTGCCGACGCTCGCGCTGTTGATCGACAGGGTCTGCAGCAGCGGTACGCCGGCCTTGTACATCATGGCGAAGGTGCGAGTGAAACGGGCCAGGGCGATGCGCTCGAAGATGCCGCCGACGATGGGCAGACGCAGCTTGATGCGGTCCCAGCGCAGTGCACCGTCATCGGTCTCGATCCACTTGAAGAAGGCGTAGAGCGCGCCGCCGAACAGGATCGCCAGCAGCCACCAGAAGTCCTGGAAGAACTGCGAAGTGCCGATCAGCACCCGGGTCGGCCAGGGCAAGTCGGCCTTGAATTGCTCGAATACCTTGGCGAAGGCCGGGATCACGAACAGGTTGATCACCACCAGGGCCACGCCCATGGCGGCGAGCACGAACAGCGGATAGCGGGTCGCCTGCTTGATGCGCTTGCGCGTCTCGCGCTCCAGCTCCAGATAGCTGGACAGCTGGCGGAAGGCCTGGTCGAGCTGGCCGGTGTTCTCGCCGACGCTGATCATGCTGATGAACAGAGTGTTGAATACCTTGGGATGGGTATGCAGGGCCATGGCCATGCTCATGCCGCCTTCCAGGTCGGCGCGCACCGCCTGCAGCACCTCGCGGAAGTACTGGTTGCGGTGCGACTCGGCCAGGCCACCGATCGCGCGGATGATCGGCACGCCGGCCTTGCTCAGGCTGTACATCTGGCGGCAGAAGATGATCAGTTCCTCGAGGTCGACGCGCTTGCGCCGCAGCTTCTCGCGCAGGGTGGCGAGCACATCCTCGCCCGTCTGCTCGGCCTGTTCCTCGATGGTCAGCGGCGTGATCTTCTGCGCCAGCAGATCGCTGGCCACGCTGTCGCTGCTGGCGCCCTGCAGGGTGCCAACGACCTTGCCACCCTGGGCATCACGCCCGGTGTAGCGGAACTGGCTCACGCCTCAGCCCTCGTCACGCCAGCACCTCGTCGGTGAGGGTGGCACAGACCTTGAGCACCTCCTCCACGCTGGTGACGCCGGCCAGTGCATAGTCCAGCGCACAGGCGGCCAGCGGACGGTAGTTGTCGCTGTTGCGCGCCGCCTCGGCAAAGCCCTGGGGGTCGTTGCGCCGTAGCGCGGCGACCATCGACTCGTCCATCTCCAGCAGCTCGTAGACGCCCAGGCGCCCGGAGTAGCCGGTGTTGTGGCACTGGTGGCAGCCGGCACCGTGCTTGAAGGTACGCCCGGCCAGTGAGCCGTTGTACAGGTGTTCCAGCCAGGCCAGTTGCTGCGGCTGCGGCTGGTGGTCTTCCATGCAGTTCTCGCACACACGGCGCACCAGGCGCTGGGCCAGCACTGCGTTCAGCGAGGTGGCGACGAGGAATGGCTCGGCGCCCATGTCGATCAGGCGCATGGCCGAGGTCAGGGCGTCGTTGGTGTGCAGGGTGGACAGCACCAGGTGGCCGGTGAGCGCGGCGCGCAGGCCGATCTCGGCGGTCTCCTGATCGCGCATCTCGCCGATCAGCACGATGTCCGGGTCCTGGCGCAGGGCGGCGCGCAGCACGCGGGCGAAGGTCAGCTCGATCTTGGTGTTGACCTGCACCTGGTTGATCCGCGGCAGGCGGTATTCCACCGGGTCTTCCACGGTGATGATCTTCTTCTCCGGGCTGTTCAGCTCGGCGAGGCCGGCATACAGCGTGGTGGTCTTGCCGGAACCGGTGGGGCCGGTGACCAGCACCAGGCCGAACGGCCGCTGCAGCAGGCGGCGGAAGCGCGCCAGCATGTCCGGCGGCATGCCGCCGGCGTCCAGGTTGGAGATACCGGCGCTCTGGTCGAGCAGGCGCATCACCACCGACTCGCCGAACTGCACCGGCATGGTCGACACCCGTACGTCGATGTTGCGGTTCTTCACCCGGATATTGAAGCGGCCATCCTGCGGCAGGCGCTTCTCGGAGATGTCCAGGCCGGACATGATCTTCAGGCGCATGACCAGCGCCGAGGCGATGCGCTGCTCCTTCATCACCTGCTCGTTGAGCACCCCGTCGATGCGCTGGCGGATGCGCACCACACCCTCGTCCGGTTCGATATGGATGTCCGACGCCTTCATCTGCACGGCATCTTCGAACAGGGTCTGCAGCAGGCGCACCACCGGCGCGTCGCTGACGTTGTCGGCGCCGAGTTTGGACAGGTCGAAATCGCTGTCCTGCAGCTCGCCCTCCAGCTCGCCGGCGATCGAGGCGATCTCGCTGGTACGTCGGTAGACCAGGTCGAGGGTGGCCAGCAGCTCCGCCTCGCGCACCACGGCCGGGTGCACGCGGGTCTTGAGGATGCGCTCCATCTCGTCGAGGGCGAACAGGTCGAGCGCGTCGGACATGCCGACCAGCACGCCACCGCCCTCGCGCGACAGGACGATGGCGCGGAAGCGCCGGGCCATGGCCTCCGGCAGGGTCTGCACCAATTGCTGGTCGAACTTGAAGTGCTTGAGTTCGATGAAGGGAATCTTCAGCTGCTCGGACAGCGCGGTAAGCAGCTTCACTTCGGCGACGAAGCCCATGTCGACCACGGTGCGGCCGAGCTTGGAGCCGGTGCGTTTCTGCTCCTGCAGGGCCAGTTGTAGCTGGGCATCGCTGATCAGGCCGGCCTGCACCAGCAGGTCGCCCAGGCGCACCTTGCGCTGACGTACGTCTTCAGTCATCCCCGACCTCCCAGCGCCGCGGCGCGTTCACTGGCGAAGCGCCGGGCGCTCTCGTCCAGGCCCAGCCCCTGCAGGGCCAGGCGATAGTGACGGGCAGCCTCGGCCGACTGGTCGAGCTGTTCCAGGGCGATGGCCAGGCCCAACTGCCAGGTGGACTGGCTGGGGCGCAGAGCGACCATTTGCCGATACAGTGCGGCGCTCTCCTGCCATTGCCCGGTCTGCTGGTAACTGGCGGCCAGCAGCGCGTGATAGGTCGGTTCCTGGGCCAACGCCGGTGCGTTTTGCTCCAGGGTCGCCACGGCGCCCTTGGTGTCGCCGCCCTGCAACTGGGCGCGGGCCAGCAACAGGCGCAGCTCGCTGTCGTAGGGCATCTGCGCCAGCTGTGCCGGCAGCCAGCCGAGCAGGCGCTGCTGCTGACCGTCGGCCAGATAGGCGCGCGCCAGCCAGCGCAGCACTTCCGGGTCGCGCCCGCGGCTCTTCTGCAATTCCTCCAGCTCGGCGATGGCCTTGGCGTAGTCGCCAGCCTGGATCGCCTGGCGCGCCTTGGCCAGGCCGTCCGGCCGGTAGGGCTGGATCTTCACCTCGGGCGGGCCGCTGGGCGGCTCGACCCGCGGCGGCGCAGCGATCTGCTCGCGAGCATTGGCGGGCGGTACCGGAGCTGTGGCCCAGTCGGGTAGTGCCGGTTCGATCGGCTCCTCGCTGGCCGGCGCGGCGGCGGGCAGCTGCTCCAGCGCCACCTCGTTCTCCACCGCAGCGGCGGGTTCGCTCAGCGGCACCTCGATCCACAGCAGCCAGCGATCACCGGCCGGTTCCAGGCGATCACTCACCTGCAGCCCTTCGCCGAGGCCGACCAGCAGCACTTGTACATCCTGGCCCTGGGCCTCGACCCGCCAGGACAGGCTGCGCCCATCGCGCTGCACGCGACCAGACTGCGCCGCACCGGCCAGCTGCACGCCCGGCAGGCGCAGGCTCACCGCGCCACTCTCTTCGGTGCGCTGGTAGGGTACCGAGCGTTCCAGCAGCAGTTGCAGGGTCAGGCTGCGGCCGTTGTTCTGCGGCAGCACTTCGAGCAGGCGCGGTGCGGCGACCGCCGCCACCGCGGGCGCTTCCTCGCGCTTGGGCATCACCCCGCCCCAGGGAATCTGACCATTGACCACTCGACCGATCATCACGCCGATCAGCACGGCGATCAGCATCACCGCCAGGAACCAGATGGAACCGCGCCGCAGTCGTTCGCTGCGCTCGCGCCGCGCGGCGCCGGCTTCGTCCACCGCCTGCAGGCCCTCCAGGGCCAGGCGCTCGGTGGGCGCGGCGCGGCGCTCTTCGAGATCACGCAGCATGTCGTTGACCAGGCTCATGGCAGCAGCTCCCGCCATTGGCTGAGCCAGGGCCAGGCACCGACCGCCGCCAGCAGCGACAGGCTCACCGCGGCCAGGCCCCAGCCCAGCCAGGCCGGGCGCCGCCGCAGGAAGGGTTGCGCGCCTTCGGTATCCAGCTGGGCGCGGCGCACGTGCTCGGCGCCGACCTGGCGGCGACCTTCGCCGAAGGCCACCATCAGCGCCTTGTGCGCGAGGATATTGATCAGACGCGGGATGCCGCCGCTGCCGCGCACCAGGTGGCGGATGGCACGGGGGCCGAACAGCGGCTCACCGCGATAGCCGGCCACGGCCAGGCGCTCATTGAGGTAACGGGTGCAATCCCTCACGTCCAGCGGGCGCAGCTGATAGGAGAAGGTGATGCGCTGGCGCAGCTGGCGGAATTCGTCGCGGGCCAGCGTGGCGTCCAGTTCCGGCTGGCCGAACAGCACCACCTGCAGCAGCTTGGCCTGCTCGGTCTCCAGATTGGTCAGCAGGCGCAGGGCCTCCAGGGTAGCGGTCGGCAGCGCCTGGGCCTCGTCGATCAGCACCACGGTGCTGCGCCCTTCGGCGGCCAGCTGGATCAGCCGGCAATGCAGGGCATCCAGCACGGCCTGGGTGTCCAGTTCTTCGACGCCGTCGATCAGCAGCTCGCGGGCCAGGGCTTGGCGCAGGCCTACCGGGCTCATGCCCGGATTGGGCAGGTAGGCCAGCTGGTAGCGCTCGCCTTCCAGCTCGTTGAGCAGAGCACGGCACAGCAGCGTCTTGCCGGTGCCGACTTCGCCGGTCACCTTGATGAAGCCCTCTCCCTCGCCCAGGGCCACGCGCAGCAGGTTGAGGCACGCCTGATAGGGTGCCAACTGCACCAGGAAGCCGGTATTGGGCGTCAGCGCGAAGGGTTTCTCGCGCAGACCGAAGAAGGCCTCGTACATCGCCTTACCTCAGCTCCTTGAAGGTTTCCGCACTGCGCCGCAGCTCATCCAGCCAGACGTCGTCACTGACCACCTGCGGGCGCATGAGAATCACCAGCTCGCTCTTTTCCAGAGCCTTGCGCTGCTGCTTGAACAGGTTGCCGACGATGGGCAGGGTGCTGGCCCACGGCACTTCGGCGTCAGTGTTCTGGTTGTTGTTCTGCAGCAGGCCGCCGATCACCACCACCTGGCCACTGCGGGCACGCACGATGGAGTCGGACTGGCGCGAGGTGGACAGCGCCAGTGGCAGGTTGAACACATTGTCCTCGCCCAGCACGATGGTCTTGTTCTGGTCGACCACGCGGCTCACGGTCGGCCGCACGTGCAGGGTGACCACGTCGTTCTGGTCGATCTGCGGGGTCACGTCCAGCGAGATACCGGAGAAGAACGGGGTCAGGGTCAGGTCCTGGGTCGGCTCGGTGATACCGGCGGCGGTGGTCGTCGAACTGCTGGAGGAGACCTCGGTGACGAAGAACTCGTCGGTTCCCACCTTGATCACCGCCTTCTGGTTGTTCAGCGTGGAGATGCGCGGGCTGGACAGCACACGCACCTCTCCCTGGGTCTGCAGCAGCTGGATCAGTCCGGTGAAGTCGCCGAAGCTGAGTACCGTGCTGAATACGCCGTCGATATCGGTCGGGCCGTCGATGGTGGCGCCATCGATGCCCCCACTGACGTCACCGCCGATCTTTTCCCAGCTGATACCTGCCTGGAAGCCGTCGTTCAGCTGCACCTCGAGGATCTTGGTCTCCAGCACCACCTGGCGCTGCAGGTTGCGTTGCGCCTGCTCGAGGAAGCGCGCGACGTTTTCCTGGTCGGCGCTGTTGGCGCGTACCACCAGCAGGCTGGCCTGCGGGTTGACCACCACGCTGTTGCCCTCCTCGCCGCCGACTATGGCCTGCACCACGCCCTGGACTTCCTTCCAGAAGTCGACATTGCTGGTGGTCACTACCTTGCTGGCGTTAAGGGTGGTCACCGAGCGGTCGCTGCTGGAGCTGCCGCCATCGTCGCTGGAGCTGGAGTCGCTCTCGGTACTCTCCACCTGGCCGGAGCTGACCCGGGTGTCCGACTCGCCCAGGCGCTGCAGGTTGAGGTAGTTGAGGTCATAGCTGCGGGTGACCACCTTGTTCGGCAGGATCTGGTAGCCGTAGCTGGTGCGACGGTAGTCATAGCCATAGCTGTCGCGCACGGCGGCCAGGACTTCTTCCAGGGTGACCCGGCGCAGGCTGAAGGTGATGGTGCCGGTCACTTCCGGATGCACCACCAGGTTCTGCCCGGCGCCTTCCATCAGGCTGAGGAAGAACTCGCGGGCCGGCATGTCATTGGCGGCCACATCGAAACGCGGGCCGCCGCTGAAGCTGGTGCTGCTGGTCAGCGGCGGGATCAGGGCGGCCTGCACGGCAGGTGGCGGCGCCACCTTGCCCTGGGCCTGCTGCAGGCTCTCGTCGAGCAGCTTGCCGCTTTGCTCGTAGAGCTGCTTGTCGCCATCGATGAAGGTCTGGCAGGCGCTGAGCAGGCATGCCAGGCCTAGCAGCAGGCCTCGTTTCGGCAGTATCGGAGTCATGGGCATCATCGGCTCGGCTTCATAACGGGTTCGGCCAGGCGCAGCACTTCACGCTGCCCCTGGCGCTCGATCAATACGGAATGCGGGCGGATGGCCAGCACGCGCAGGCCAGCGCGTTCTTCGCCGACGCGCAGGCTCTGGCCATCGATGACCGCGCGGCTGCCCTGGGCGCCACGCAGAATGGCCTGCAGGACCAGCGCGGCAGGCGCCTCGGCGGCGCTGCTGGCCGGGCGCAGGTCGGCCGGCGGCTGGGTCGGATCGACCGCCGCCTGGGCCGCTACGCAACCCAGCAGCAAACTGAGGAACAAGGCTCTAGACACCGACCCATCCCGCCTTGCGGCTCAAGGTGAAGAGTTTCAGGCTGATCTGCGCGCGGCTCGGGCCGGCCTCGCCGACCTCGTAGTCGAGGCTGTCCCAGTTCAGCTTCCAGCCGCTCTGCTGCACCGCCTGCAGGTACTGCAGCAGATCGAAATAACCGCCCTCCAGCTGCAGCACCAGGCCGTGACGGTAGAGGGTGGCCGGCAACGGCGCCGGAGCCTCGACGGCCTGCCCGGGGATGGCCACCGGCTGGCTGGCGTCAGGCAGCTGCACCGGCTCGCTGAAGCTGCGCATGCCCATCAGGCTCAGGCCCTGCTGGGCCTGCAGCAGGCTCTCCAGCACCGCCTTCATCTTCTCCGGCGTCACCAGCTCGGAGGTGCTGGTGTCGATCTGGCGGATCAGCTCCTCGCGGCTGGCCGAGGCCGCCAGCAGGGCACTGCGATAGGGGATGTTGGGGTCGGCGGCGAGCCTGGCCTGCAGGTCGGCGATGCCGCTCTGCGCCTCGGCGACGCGGCCGTTGGCGAGCTGGACCGCCGCCTTCTGACTGGCCACCCGCGCCGCCAGCGGATCGCCCACCAGCAGCAGGTAGAGCATGCCCAGCACCGCCACAGCGACGCCATAGGTCAGCCATTGCTCGCGGGCGGCCATGCCTTGCCAGCGTTGCAGCCACTTATTCATCGTCCTTCTCCTGATCGGCGGGCCGCGAGGACAGGTCGAAGTCGAGCAACTGGTCCTCGCCGCGCTGCACATCCAGGCGCGCGAACTCGCGCCCCTTGAATACCGGGCTGCGCCCCAGGGCATCCAGGTATTGCGGCAACAGTTGCTGGTTCTGACTGCGTCCCTGCAGGCGCAGTTGCAGGCCACCGTCCCGCAGATGAATGCCGTTCAGCCACAGCCCACCCTGCGGGTGGTGTTCGGCCAGCGCCGTGAGCGGCGCGACAAAGCCTGCGCTCTGCTGCTCAGAGAGCACCTGCAGATAGGCGATCAGGCGCTGCAGCTGACGATTGCCCGTCTCGCTGGCGGCCAGCTCGCCGGGCAGACGATCGTCCATCTTCGGCTCGACGAAGCTGGACTTGGCTGCCGCCAGCAGCGTCTCCTGCTCCTGGGCCGCCGCCTCGGCGGCGGCCAGGCTCTGCCCGGTCCGATGCAGCTGCCAGCCCTGCCAGGCGGCATGCAGCAGGCAGAGCAGCACCAGCACGCCGAGGCCGAGCAGCATCTGCGCCTTCTGCGGGCCGGCACGGCGCTGACGCTCGACCTGATAGAGGTTGAGGTTCTGCATCAGAGAACCTCCAGGCGCAGGGCGGCGCCGACCGCGGCCATACAGTAGGCCTGCTGGGAGTCATCCAGCTCGGCGCTGGCCTGGCCGGGGAAGAGTTCGCGCAGGTCCAGCGCCTGCAGCTTGACCGCCAGGCCGGCGGTC
This sequence comes from Pseudomonas sp. F(2018), assembly GCF_005508865.1. GTDB lineage: Bacteria > Pseudomonadota > Gammaproteobacteria > Pseudomonadales > Pseudomonadaceae > Aquipseudomonas. The sequence continues at coordinate 275,798 of NZ_SCOM01000005.1, read as the reverse complement.
AGCGCCTGCAGCGCGGCGGCGCCGTTGCGCTTGGCCGGCAGCAGCAGCAGGCGGTTGATATAGCCCTTACCCAGCTGGCTCTCGAAGTAGTCGAGCGAGCGCTGGATCTCCAGGGTCACGGCGCCGTAGTCGCCGCTGGCCTTCTCCAGACCCTGCTCGATACGCCGCGCCATGTACAGGTCGGCGCCGTTCTGCACGCAGATCAGGCCTTCGCTGGAACGCAGGCGCAGCAGGGCGATATTCATGCCCTCGGCGCCGGCCAGCAGGCCGAGGTTGCGGAAGGCCATCTCGGTGACATCGATGCTGCGCAGTGCCAGCCCGGCCTGGCCGATCAGATCGCCCCAGGCCTGCATGCGCGCCCGCCCCAGCACAGCGCAGTAGGCCATGCGCGAGCGGCCGCGATAGGCGTCGTCGGGCAGGGTGAAGGCATCCACCACCACCTGCTCCAGGGATTCGGCGATCAGGTCCTTGACCCGCCAGCGCATGGCATCACGCAGCTCTTCGGCGGGCACGTCGGGGGCATCGAGCAGGAGCATCTGGTAGGTGGCGGGGTGCAGCACCAGGTTGACCGCCATGCCGGCGAGCCCACGTTCGGCCACCAGGCTTCTCAGCACGGCAGGCTGCTCGGCCGGAGCGGCCGGGTGGAACAGGCAGTCGAGCAGACGCGGCGCTTCGCCAGGCATGCGCTGGACCCGCGCCAGGGCGATGCCCTCGGGGCCGGTCTCGATACCCAGTAATCCGTCCGCTGTCTTTCTTTTTTTTGCGAACCACACCAACTGCGATGTCCCCCTGCGCCCTGCCGTCGCTTGCCCTGCATGGGGCGAGTCGCGCCAGGTGCATTGTAGAATGGTGGCTACAGACCTATCTGAGCCCGATCAATGTTCCATGTCGTCCTGTTCCAGCCGGAGATCCCACCGAATACCGGCAACATCATCCGCCTGTGCGCCAACACCGGCTGCCACCTGCACCTGATCGAACCCCTGGGTTTCGACCTGGATGACAAGCGCCTGCGCCGCGCCGGCCTGGACTACCACGAATACGCGACATTAAAACGCCATCATTCGTTGGACGACTGTATCACAGCCATCCGCCCCGACAGAATATTGGCATTCACCACTAAAGCTAGTCACAGCTACGCGCAAATGGAATACCAAGCGGGGGATATGCTGCTGTTTGGCCCGGAAAGTCGCGGTCTGCCGGCCGAAATACTGGCGCAGATTCCCGACGAACAGCGCCTGCGCATGCCGATGCGTCCGCAATGCCGCAGCCTGAATCTGTCCAACGCGGTGGCCGTGGTGGTGTACGAAGCCTGGCGCCAACTGGATTTCGCCGGCTCCTGAAACGAAAAAGCCGCCTCGCGGCGGCTCTTTCACATGCACGCAAATCAGGCCTGTTCGGTGGCCTGTTGCTGACGCTGCAGCTCCTGGGCGTACAGGGCATCGAAGTTCACCGGCGACAGCATCAGGGCCGGGAACGAGCCGCGGATCACCAGGCTGTCCAGCGCCTCACGGGCGTAGGGGAACAGGATGTTCGGGCAGAACGCGCCGAGGGTGTGGCTCATGGAGGCGGCGTCCAGGCCCTTGATCAGGAAGATGCCGGCCTGCTGCACTTCGGCGATGAAAGCGATCTCTTCGCCGGTTTTCACGGTCACCGAGAGGGTCAGCACCACCTCGTGGAAGTCGCCGTCCAGCTGCTTCTGCTTGGTGTTGAGGTCCAGAGCGACGCTCGGCGCCCACTCCTGACGGAAGATTTCCGGGCTCTTCGGCGCCTCGAAGGACAGGTCCTTCACATAGATGCGCTGCAGGGAGAACTGTGGGCCTTCGTTGCCGTTGCTTGCTGCTTGTTCGGTCATGGCGATTCTTCTTGTTACGGGTTTCTGAAAGGGTTCAGGCGCCGAGCAGGGCGTCGAGCTTGCCGGCGCGCTCCAGGGCAAAGAGGTCGTCACAGCCACCGACATGGGTCGCGCCGATCCAGATCTGCGGCACCGAGGTGCGCCCGGCCTTGCGCGTCATCTCGGCACGCACCTGGGGCTGGCCGTCCACGCTGATCTCGCGGAACGCCACACCCTTGCCGCTGAGCAACTGCTTGGCGCGGATGCAGTAGGGGCACCAGGCGCTGGAATAGACGACCACCTCGTTCATGTCACTTGACTACCGGCAGGTTGTCGCTGCGCCAGCTGGCGATGCCGCCACCCAGCTTGGCCGCCGTGAAGCCGGCCTTCTTCAGGTCGCGAGCGACGCTGCCGGCATGCTGGCCCATGGCGTCGACCACGATGATGGTCTTGGCCTTGTGCTTCTCCAGTTCGGCAATACGGCTGGCGACCTTGTCGAACGGGATGTTCAGGGCATCGACGATATGACCGCCGGCGAAATCCTTGCTGTTGCGAATGTCCAGCACCACCGCCTCGTCGCGGTTGACCAGCGCGGTCAGCTCACGGCTGGACAGGCTCTGCCCGCCCTTGCGCAGCTCGGTGACCAGCAGCAGCACCGCCAGCACGGCGAAGCAGCCGACCAATGCATAGTGGTTAGTGGCAAATTCAATCAGTTGGGCCAACATCGGGAGGTTCCAAAGCCTTAAAATGGCGGCCAGTATACACAGCGCGCCCATCGGGCCAAGCCCCGCCCGGCGGTGACGCGGCGGGCTTCCGCCGCTAAAATGCGCGACCTTTTTTGATCATCCATAGCGAGCCAGCTTTCATGAGCGCCACGCCCAAACCCCTGGTCCTGATCATCCTCGACGGCTTCGGCCACAGCGACAACCCCGAGTACAACGCCATCCACGCGGCCAACACGCCGGTCTACGACCGTCTGCGCGCCACCTATCCGCACGGCCTGATCTCCGGCAGCGGCATGGACGTGGGCCTGCCGGACGGACAAATGGGCAACTCCGAGGTCGGCCACATGAACCTCGGCGCCGGCCGCGTGGTGTACCAGGACTTCACCCGGGTGACCAAGGCGATCCGCGACGGCGAGTTCTTCGAGAACAGAGAGATCAATGCCGCCGTCGACAAGGCCGTCGGCGCCGGCAAGGCCGTGCATATCCTCGGCCTGCTGTCGGACGGCGGCGTACACAGCCACCAGGACCACCTGGTCGCCATGGCCGAACTGGCCGCCCGCCGCGGCGCCGAGAAGATCTATCTGCACGCCTTCCTCGACGGCCGCGACACCCCGCCGAAAAGCGCCCAGCCGTCCATCGAGCTGCTCGACGCCACCTTCGCCAGGCTCGGCAAGGGCCGCATCGCCAGCCTCACCGGCCGCTACTTCGCCATGGACCGCGACAACCGCTGGGACCGTGTCGAGCAGGCCTACCACCTGATCGTCGAAGGCCAGGGCCAGTTCAACGCCGCCAGCGCCGTCGAGGGCCTGCAGGCCGCCTACGCCCGCGACGAGAGCGACGAGTTCGTCAAGGCCACCACCATCGGCGAGCCGGTGAAGGTCGAAGACGGCGACGCCATCGTCTTCATGAACTTCCGCGCCGACCGCGCCCGCGAGCTGACCCGCGCCTTCGTCGAGGTCGACTTCAAGGAATTCGAGCGCAAGCGCGTGCCGCAACTGGCCGGCTTCGTGATGCTGACCCAGTACGCGGCGAGCATCCCGGCGCCCAGCGCCTACAAGCCGGAGCTGCTGACCAACGTGCTCGGCGAGTACTTGGCCAACAACGGCAAGACCCAGCTGCGCATCGCCGAGACCGAGAAGTACGCCCACGTCACCTTCTTCTTCTCCGGCGGCCGCGAAGAGCCCTTCGCCGGCGAAGAGCGCATCCTGATCCCCTCACCCAACGTCGCCACCTACGACCTCAAGCCGGAGATGAGCGCACCGGAAGTCACCGACAAGATCGTGGATGCCATCGAGCACCAGCGCTTCGACGTGATCATCGTCAACTACGCCAACGGCGACATGGTCGGCCACACCGGCGTATTCTCCGCCGCCGTCGCCGCCGTCGAGACCCTGGACAGCTGCGTCGGCCGCATCGTCGCGGCGCTGGACAAGGTCGGCGGCGAGGCGCTGATCACCGCCGACCACGGCAACGTCGAGCAGATGGAGGACGAGTGCACCGGCCAGGCGCACACCGCCCACACCTGCGAACCGGTGCCGTTCATCTATGTCGGCAAGCGTGCCGCGACTATCCGCGCCGGTGGCGTGCTGGCCGACGTGGCACCGACCCTGCTGACCCTGATGGGCATGCCGGTGCCGACTGAAATGACCGGCAAGACCATCGTCGAACTGCAATAACCCGGAGCAATCCGTGAAGCGCTCGCCGGCTGCCGCCGGCGGGCGTTTTTTTTGCTCGGCACCACGGGCATACTAGGCCCCTTCCCCGCCCCAGGTGCCGCATCGCCCATGTTCCGCGCCCTCACTCTCGTCCTCCTGTCCTGCCTGCTCGCTCCGGCCTTCGCCGACGAGAAGGCGGAAACCCAGAAACAGCTGGAAGCCGCCCGCACCGACGTGGCCGAGCTGAAGAAGCTGCTGGAGAAGCTGCAGCAGGAGAAATCCGGCGTGCAGAAGGAGCTCAAGCGCACCGAGAAGGAAATGGGCGGCCTGGAGAAGCAGGTCAAGGGCCTGGAAGGCGAGCTGAAGAAGAGCGAGGAAGAGCTCAAGCGCCTCGACCAGGAGAAAAAAAAACTCCAGCAATCGCGCCTTGAGCAGCAACGGCTGATCGCCATCCAGGCCCGTGCCGCCTACCAGAGCGGCCAGCAGGAGCCGCTACGCCTGCTGCTCAACCAGCAGCAGCCGGAACAGTTCGCACGCACCCTCACCTACTACGACTACCTCGGCAAGGCCCGCCTGGAGCAGCTGAGCGCCTTCAACGAGACCCTGCGCCAGCTGGCCAACGTGGAAGCCGATATCGCCAACCAGCAGAACCAGTTGCTGGAGCAGAAAGGCGCGCTGGACAGTCGCCGCGAGGCCCTCGCCGCCGTGCGCAAGGAGCGCCAGGCCGCGCTGGCCAAGCTGAACAAGGAATACGGCGCCGGCGACCGCAAGCTCAAGGCACGCGAGCAGGAACAGATCGAGCTCGCTCGTGTTCTCAAGACCATCGAGGAAACCCTGGCCCGTCAGGCCCGCGAAGCCGAAGAAGCGCGGCGCCTGGCCGCCGTGGAAGCACAACAGGCACGCAACCCCAACAGCAAGCCGCTGCCGCTGGGCCCTGCGGTCTCCAGCGATGGCGCCAGCTTCGGCGGGCCCTTCGCCAAGGCCAAAGGCAAGCTGCCGTGGCCGGTCAACGGCCGCCTGGTGGCACGCTTCGGCTCCACCCGTGATGGCGATTCCCGGGCCAAATGGGACGGCGTCATGATCGGCGCCTCTGCCGGCAGCCAGGTACATGCGGTGCATGGCGGGCGCGTGGTGTTCGCCGACTGGTTGCGCGGCGCCGGGCTTCTGGTCATCCTCGACCACGGTAACGGTTATCTGAGCCTGTACGGCCACAATCAGAGTCTGTTGAAGGATGCCGGCGACCTGGTGCAAGCCGGCGAGGCCATCGCCACGGTCGGCACCAGCGGCGGCCAGGACACCCCGGCGCTGTATTTCGCCATTCGCCAGCAGGGTCGCCCGAGCGATCCGGCGCAATGGTGCCGCGCCCAGGGATGACAGCCAGACGCTGTCAGCGCCTCATTACATTGGGAGTTCACATGCAGCAATTCCGTCGCCTCACCCCCATCGCCCTGGCCATCGGCCTGCTGCTCGGCAGCCCCGCCGTGCTGGCCGCCGAAGTTGCCGAGGCGCCCGCCGCAGCGGTCAATGGCAAGGCGCCGCTGCCGCTGGAAGAGCTGCGCACCTTCGCCGAGGTGATGGACCGCATCAAGGCCGCCTACGTCGAGCCGGTGGACGACAAGACCCTGCTGGAGAACGCCATCAAGGGCATGCTCAGCAACCTTGACCCGCACTCCGCCTACCTGGAGCCGGAAGCCTTCGCCGAGCTGCAGGAGAGCACCAGCGGCGAGTTCGGCGGCCTCGGCATCGAGGTCGGCACCGAAGACGGCTTCATCAAGGTGGTCTCGCCGATCGACGACACCCCCGCCTCCAAGGCCGGCATCCAGCCGGGCGATTTGATCGTCAAGATCGATGGCCAGCCGACCAAGGGCTTGTCGCTGATGGAAGCGGTGGACAAGATGCGCGGCAAGGCCGGCAGCAAGATCAACCTGACCCTGGTGCGCGAGGGCGGTCGCCCGTTCGACGTCGAGCTGACCCGCGCGGTGATCAAGGTCAAGAGCGTGAAGAGCCAGCTGCTGGAAGACGGCTACGGCCTGATCCGCATCACCCAGTTCCAGGTCAACACCGGCGAGGAAGTCGGCAAGGCCCTGGCCAAGCTGCGCAAGGACAACGGCAAGAAGCTGCGCGGCCTGGTCCTGGACCTGCGCAACAACCCCGGCGGCGTGCTGCAGGCGGCGGTGGAGGTCTCCGACCACTTCCTCAAGAAGGGCCTGATCGTCTACACCGAGGGCCGCATCGCCAACTCCGAGCTGCGCTTCAACGCCGACCCGGCCGACGCCAGCGAAGGCGTACCGCTGGTGGTACTGATCAACGGCGGCAGCGCCTCGGCCTCGGAGATCGTCGCCGGCGCCCTGCAGGACCACAAGCGCGGCGTGCTGATGGGCACCGACAGCTTCGGCAAGGGCTCGGTGCAGACCGTGCTGCCGCTGAACAACGACCGCGCCCTGAAGCTCACCACTGCCCTGTACTTCACCCCCAACGGCCGCTCCATCCAGGCCCAAGGCATAGTGCCGGACATCGAGGTGGCGCGCGCCAAGCTGACCCGCGAGGAAGGCGGCGAGCTGATCAAGGAAGCGGATCTGGCCGGCCACCTGGGCAACGGCAACGGCGGCGCGGACAAGCCGAGCAACGGCAAGAAGAAACAGGATCCGCGCCCGCAGGACGACGACTACCAGCTGAGCCAGGCGCTCAACCTGCTCAAGGGCCTGAGCGTCACCCGCGGCGACTGATACCGCCGATGGCAATAAAAAACCCGGGCAAGCCCGGGTTTTTCATGTGCGCAGAACTTACTGCACGTAGCTCTGGAAGATCTGGTCGACCTTGCCGCTGGCACGCAGGCCATCGAGAGCCTTCTGCAGACGTTCGATCACTTCGTCCGGGGTTTCCGGGTTCAGCGCCAGGTACAGCTGGGCGCTGTCGAAGCGCAGCACGGTCTTCAGACCGGTGATGCCTTCCTGCTTGGCCAGGTAGCGACCGGCGGGATCGCCAGTGGCCCAAAGGTCGATCTTGCCTTCCTGCAGCTTGTGCGCGTTCTCCTGGTCGCGGAACGAGCTGACCGGCTCCAGGCCCTGCTTGATCAGGTGTTCCTCGATGGCGTCGCCCTTGTAGGCGCCGACCCGGTAGGACTTGGCCTGCTCCAGGCTGATCAGATTGATGGTGCTGTCGGCCTTGGCCAGCATGACCCAGTCGTCCGGGCCGATGGGGCCGACCCACTTGAACAGCTTCTCGCGCTCCGGCAGCTTGGCCATCACGAACGCGCCGTTGTTCGGGGTTTCCAGGGCCATCTTGTAGACCCGCGCCCAGGGGAAGCGCAAGGTCATGGTGTAGGGGATGCCGGCCGCCTTGAAGGTTTCGCGCACCACGTCCACCGCGATGCCGGTGAGGTTCTCCTCACGGGCGAAATTCTTGCCGTTGGTCGCCATGTTGTAGGGCGGGAAGTTCTCGGTTTGCAGCACCACCTTGTAGTCGGCGGGCAGCTCGGCTCGCGCCAGGGTGGACAACAGCAGGCCCAGGCCCAGCAACACCATGGTCAGTCGCTTCAACAACATATCCGTATCCTTGACAGTCGGGAGAGGCGGGAGAGCATGCGCCCTCCGGTGCCCGCAAGGCGGCTGAGGCCACGGGGCGGCAGAAGGTTAGCACGAACCGGGAAGCAGTAGCGGTGTGCCGCCACTGCCCGGCGGGCGGGCGCCAATGGCGCCCGGGAGGCTTACAGATAGTTGTTGGTGATCTCGTCGACGAAGCCTTCGCCGCGCAGCTCGTCCAGGGCCTTCTGCAGGCGCTCGACCACCTCGTCCGGGGTCTCCTTGTTCAGCGCCAGGAACAGCTCGGCACTGTTGAAGCGCAGCACGACCTGCAGGCCGCTGGCGCCTTCCTGCTTGGCCAGGTAACGGCCGACCGGATCGGTGGTGGCCCACAGGTCGATCTTGCCGCTCATCAGCTTGGCCACGTTCTCCTGGTCGCGCAGGGAGTTGATCGGGGTCAGGCCCTTGCTCTCCAGGTGCTGGCTGACGGCATCGTTCTTGTAGGCGCCGACGTTGTACTTGCGCGCTTCTTCGAGGTTGTTGACCTTGATCGTGCTACCCGGCGCGGCGAGCAGCACCCACTCGCTCTTGGCCAGCGGGCCGACCCACTTGAACAGCGGCTTGCGCTCTTCGGTGAAGGTGGTGGAGAACAGCCCGTAGTTGGCCTTGTCCAAGGTCAGGCGATAGATGCGATCCCAGGGGAAGCGCAGGCTCAGGTTGTAGCCGATGCCGGCACGCTTGAACATCTCGCGCACGATGTCGGCACTGATGCCGTCGATGCTGTCGTCACGGGCGAAGTTCTTGTCGTCGATGGCCATGTTGAACGGCGGGAAGTTCTCCGTCAGCAGGACCACCTTGTAGTCTTCGGAGATTTCGGCTCGGGCGCCACCGGCCAGTACCAGCAGGCCGAGAAACAGCCCCTTGTGCAGATATTTCAACATTGCAGTACAGCTCCAGAGTTATGGTTGTTTGGGCGACTTCTCTGCAAGTGGCCGACCACGGGGCGTTGCACCCTGGGCGGCTCCGACCGGCACACTGACCGGCGCAGTTGGAAGCGCGCATAGTGCCACGCCATCGACCAACTACGTTGAACTGCGTCACGCCGGCCGTCGCCGAGGAATCGCTCGCGGCGCAAGGCACGCAAGAAGCGAACCAACCCGAGGACGGCGGGTGCTTGTATCAGATGGCTGCGCAATCAGTACTTCTGGGCGATGGTCTGCAACTGGCCTTCGCTGCGCAGCTGCTCGAGGGCGGTGCGCAGCTTGTCCACGGTGGCGTCCGGCGTCTGCTTGTTGAGCGCCAGGTAGAGGTCGCCACGACCGAAGGTCAGGACCACGCGGAAGTCCTTGTAGCCCTGCTGACGGGCCAGGTACTGGCCGGCGATCGACGAGGTGACCCACAGGTCGATCTGCCCCTCGGCCAGGCGTACCGGGTTCTCCTTGTCGTACAGCGACTGCTGCACGTCCAGGCCGGCCTCGACCACCTTCTCGCTGGGCGCATCGCCCTTATAGCCACCCAGCCGATACTGCTTGGCCTGATCCAGGCTGCTCAGCTGGATCGGCGAATCACCACGGGCGAGCAGCACCCAGTCTTCGCTGGCGATGGGACCGACCCACTTGAATAGGTCTTCGCGCTCTGCCGTACGGGCCACCGAGAACAGACCGTAGCCGGCATCCTTGAGGGCCTGGTTGTAGACCCGCTCCCAGGGGAAGCGGAGAATCTGCTGGCACTCGATGGCCGCGCGCTGGCAGACCAGACGCATGGTCTCGGAGCTGATGCCGCTGACGCCCTCGTCGCGGGCGAAGTTGCCGCCGCTGACGGCCATGTTGAAGGGCGGAAGATTTTCCGTGAGCAGCACCAGCGACTCGGCACGCGCCTGGGTGGTGCCGACCAACAGCAGGAACAGGGCCAGCATCCTTGGGAACAACATAAGAACTCCTTGCAGATAGGGGCGTTCGCGAGCGCGAACTGACACCGGCATTTTAGCCAGCCCTACTGCAGGGGGTTAGCGACTCCCGCACAGCCGCTGTTTCAGCGCACCACGATGCCGCGGCTGGCCAGGTAGGCCTTGGCCTCCGGCACGCTGTATTCGCCGAAGTGGAAGATGCTGGCGGCCAGCACCGCATCGGCCTTGCCTTCGAGAATGCCGGCGGCCAGGTGCTCCAGGTTGCCGACGCCGCCGGAGGCGATCACCGGGATGCCCACCGTCTCGCTGATGGCGCGGGTCACGCCCAGGTCGTAGCCGCTCTTCACTCCGTCCTGATCCATGCTGGTCAGCAGGATCTCGCCGGCGCCGAGGTCTTCCATCTTCTTTGCCCACAGCACGGCATCCAGGCCGGTCGGCTTGCGCCCGCCGTGGGTGAAGATCTCCCAGCGACCCGGCTCGCCCGGCGCGGAGACGCGCTTGGCGTCGATGGCGACGACGATGCACTGGGAGCCGAAGCGATCAGCGGCCTCGCCGACGAACTCCGGGTTGAACACCGCGGCGGTGTTGATCGAGACCTTGTCCGCGCCGGCATTCAGCAGGTTGCGGATGTCCTGCACGGTGCGCACGCCGCCACCGACGGTGAGCGGGATGAACACCTGGCTGGCCATGCGCTCCACCGTGTGCAGGGTGGTGTCGCGGCCGTCGACGCTGGCGGTGATGTCGAGGAAGGTGATCTCGTCGGCGCCCTGCTCGTTGTAGCGGCGCGCGATTTCCACCGGGTCGCCGGCGTCGCGGATGTTCTCGAACTGGACACCCTTGACCACGCGGCCGTTGTCCACGTCGAGGCAGGGGATGATGCGCTTTGCCAGTGCCATGCTATAGCTCCGTCGACTTACTCGACCTTGTTCTTAAGGTCGCAGATGGCCTGGGCCTCGGCCACGTCCAGGGTGCCTTCGTAGATCGCACGACCGGTGATGGCGCCGATGATGCCGCGATTGCTGGTGTCCAGCAGGGCCTGGATGTCGCCGATGTTGTGGATGCCGCCGGAGGCGATCACCGGGATGCGGCTGGCGTTGGCCAGGGCCACGGTCGCCGGGATGTTGCAGCCCTGCATCATACCGTCTTTGGCGATGTCGGTATAAACGATGGCGGACACGCCGTCGGCCTCGAAGCGCTTGGCCAGGTCGGTGGCCTGCACGGTCGATACCTCGGCCCAGCCATCGGTGGCGACGAAGCCGTCCTTGGCATCCAGGCCGACGATGACCTTGCCCGGGAAGGCCTTGCAGGCATCGGTGACGAACTGCGGATCTTTCACCGCCTTGGTGCCGATGATCACGTAGCTGACGCCGGCGCGCACATAGTGCTCGATGGTTTCCAGGGTACGGATGCCGCCGCCGATCTGGATCGGCAGGTTCGGGTAACGCTTGGCGATGGCGGTGACCACCTCGCCGTTGACCGGCTGACCCTCGAAGGCGCCGTTCAGGTCGACCAGGTGCAGACGGCGGCAGCCGCCCTCGACCCACTTGGCAGCCATGCTCACCGGATCGTCGGAGAACACCGTGGAGTCTTCCATGCGGCCCTGGCGCAGACGCACGCAGGCGCCGTCCTTGAGATCGATAGCGGGGATAATCAGCATCGGTTGAACCTGCTCAAGTCGTGAATTCGGTGAAGGGTCAGCTCTTCTCGAGCGCCCACAGGTCGCTCTCCATGCTGGCGAAGCGGTCGGACAGCACCGCCTGCACATCGGAGATCGCCTTGTTGTAGTAGTGCGGGGCAATCTCGCGGCTGATCAGGTCGAGCACTTCCTGCACTTCGAACGAGCCCAACTCGAGTTCGAAGCGGTCTTCCAGAAAGCGCCCCAGCACCTGCAACGCCGCCTGCTGCTGAGCGCCCTCAAGCTCCAGCTGCGCAGTCTTCTTGCCCCGGCTCATTTACCGGCGGCCATCCCAGGCGACGAAGTTCTGCAGCAGCTGCAGGCCATGGGTATGGCTCTTCTCCGGGTGGAACTGCACGGCGAAGCGCGAGCCATCGGCCAGCGCGGCGGCGAAGTCCTTGCCGTAATGGCCACGGCCGACCACCTGCGCCGGGTTACCGGCCTCTATGTAGTAGCTGTGCACGAAGTAGAAGCGGCCGTGGTCCGGAATCTCGTGCCACAGCGGGTGATCGACCACCTGCGCCACTTCGTTCCAGCCCATGTGCGGCACCTTCAGGTGCTCGCCGTCTTCATGCAGGTCCTTGCCGAAGAAGCGCACCTGGCCGGGGAACAGGCCGATGCAGTCGACACCGCCGTTCTCTTCGCTGCGCTCCAGCAGCGCCTGCATGCCGACGCAGATGCCGAGGAACGGACGGTCCTGGCTGACTTCGCGCACCAGGCTGTCGAAGCCCAGGCGCCTGATCTCGGCCATGCAGTCGCGGATCGCGCCGACGCCGGGAAACACCACGCGATCGGCCTCGCGGATCACACTGGCATCACTGGTGACGATCACTCGCCCGGCGCCGACGTGCTCGAGAGCCTTGGCCACCGAGTGCAGGTTGCCCATGCCGTAGTCGATGACGGCAACCGTCTGCATCAGAGCACGCCCTTGGTCGACGGCATCTGCCCAGCCATGCGCGGGTCCAGCTCGACGGCCATGCGCAGGGCGCGGCCGAAGGCCTTGAACACGGTCTCGATCTGGTGGTGGGTGTTGGTGCCACGCAGGTTGTCGATATGCAGGCTGACCAGGGCGTGGTTGACGAAGCCCTGGAAGAATTCCTGGAACAGGTCCACGTCGAAGCCGCCGACCACCGCGCGGGTGAACGGCACGTGCATCTGCAGGCCCGGACGACCGGAGAAGTCGATCACCACGCGCGACAGGGCTTCGTCCAGCGGCACATAGGAGTGGCCGTAGCGGGTCATGCCCTTCTTGTCGCCGACCGCCTTGGTGAAGGCCTGGCCTAGGGTGATGCCGACGTCTTCCACGGTGTGGTGGTCGTCGATGTGCAGGTCGCCCTTGCACTCGATATCGAGGTCGATCAGGCCATGACGGGCGATCTGGTCGAGCATGTGCTCGAGGAACGGCACGCCAATATCGAACTTGGCCTTGCCGGTACCATCCAGGTTGATCGAGACCTTGATCTGGGTCTCCAGGGTGTTGCGCTCGACGGATGCCGTACGTTCGGCCATCTCCAGCTCCACAGGCTGCTCACGGGAAAAGGCCGCCATTATAGGCGGGCCGTGGCTTTGGCGGCTACCGGCGGCGGTCGGGGCAATGGCTATCGGCGCGATTGAGCTGGCTTTACACTGCGCAGCCTGCTCTTGCGAGGAAGTCGCCATGCCCGTTCTGGTCGAAATCGTCAGTCGCCCGTCCGCCCAGGACCACACCGACCTGGGCAAGGTCTACGCCGACGCCCCGGACTGGCTGCTCGAGCCCTACGCCAGCATCGACGCCCTGCTGGCCGATGGCATCGGCAAGGGCAAGCTGATCGCCGGGCGCTTCAACGATCGCCTGCTCGGCGCCGCCCTGCTGGAGCGCGGTGAGCAGCACTGGCGCCTGTCGCACCTGTGCGTGCGCAAGGTCACCCGCAAGCGCGGCGTGGCCCGACGCATCCTCGACGAGGCGCGGCGCCTGGCCGCCGAGGCCGGCAAGCCGCTGCACCTGGCCGCCCCCAAGGATCACCTGGAGAGCCAGGCCCTGGCCGCGCGCAGCGGTCTGCCGCTGGACAGCCTGTAAGCCCTAGGACGCCTGCGCCATCTGCGGCCTGGCCGCCAGCCAGACCAGCCACAGCAGGCTGGCCAGGCACAGCCCGACCAGCACCAGGCCGAGCGCCAGCTGCTGCGGTGCCAGCCACAGCACCCAGGCCAGCGCCGCGCCGGCCATCAGTACCTGACGCCCCGCCTCTACCTTCCACAGCGCGCGCTTGCCTTCGAACAGCAGGCCGAGGCCGATGCAGCCGGCGAGGATCAGCAGCGCCAGCAACAGCGGCTGCCACAGCTCGGCGCGCTTCACCGAGGCCAGATAGAACAGGGCCATGGCGTTGATCGCCACGAACTGCAGGAAGGCATACCACTTCAGACTCGCCGGATAGGCGCAGTCGAACTTGTCCGCGCCCATCTTCGGCCAGGGCCGCTCGGCCACATCCGCCGGGCGCCAGCCGGTGGGCATCCACCACAGGCGCAGCTTGTCCCACCAGGAGCGGGTCGCCACGGCGTCGGCCCACAGCAGGCGCCACCAGGAAAACTGCAGGCGGATCAGATCGAAGGTACGCACCGGGGTGGTCACGCCATAGCGCACCGGCTCGTCCTCGTCGGCGTAGGTGCCAAACAGACGGTCCCAGACCAGGAATACACCGCCGTGGTTCTTGTCGATGTAGCGATCGTTCTGGCCGTGATGCACGCGGTGATTGGTCGGCGTGACCATAAACCACTCCAGCACGCCCAAGCGGCCGATATGCTGCGAGTGAATCCAGAACTGGTAGACCAGCTGCGCGCCGAGCAGCACCAGGAACAGCGGCAGCGGCAGGCCGAGCAAGGCCAGCGGCAGGTAGAAGGGCCAGTCGAAGGCGGTCTGGAAGGCACCCTTGCGCAGGGCGGTGGACAGGTTGAAGTCCTCGCTGGAGTGGTGCGGCTGGTGCGCACCCCACAGCAGGTTGTAGCGGTGCAGGCTGCGGTGCGCCCAGTAGAAGCAGAAGTCCACGGCGACGAAGCCGAGCAGCCAGGTCCAGGGCGAGGTCGGATCCAGCGTCCACAGCCGCGCATGCTCGTACAGCCAGGCGTAGGGGATGACCAGCAGCAGACGCAGCGGACCCTCCAGCAACACGCGCAACACGGCGGTGTTGATGCTGGTGGTGGCGTCGGCCAGGCGATAGGTGTGACGGCCGCTCCAGCGCTCATAGGCGAGCTCCAGCAGCATCAGCAGGATGTACAACGGCACGGCCATCACCACGATATTCATCACCACCTCACAGGCGAATCCTTGTTGTTATGCTGGCAGCCTAACCCCGGAACGCCGGCGGCGGATGGGCCGTCGCTGCCAAAACGGCTTTCCCCGCGCGCCATCGCAGGCACAGGTCGCAGGGGAACCGCTCGTCGACCTGGTCATCCAACCCCTGCCACGCATGGCGCTCGCCGCGCCACACGGCGGCGGTATACTCCCGCCCCTATATAGAAGAACTCCACACAAGGACTGGTCCATGAAAGCCATTGGCAAAATCCTGGGTCTGGTATTTCTCGGGCTGCTGCTGATCATCGTCGGCCTCGGCTTCGCCCTGACCCACCTGTTCGACCCCAACGACTACAAGGACGAGATCCAGCAACTGGCCCGCGACAAGGCCAACCTCGAACTGCAGCTCAAGGGCGACATCGGCTGGAGCCTGTTCCCCTGGCTCGGCCTGGAGCTGACCGACGCCACCCTGGCCAGCACCGACACCCCGGACAAACCCTTCGCCGACCTGCGCCTGCTCGGCCTGTCTGTGCGCGTGCTGCCGCTGCTGTACCAGGAAGTGCAGATGAGCGACATCCGTGTCGACGGCCTCAACCTGACCCTGCAGCGCGACGAGAAAGGCCGCGGCAACTGGGAAGGCGTCGGCCAGCCGGCCAAGCCCGCGCCGAGTGAATCGACCCCGCCAGCATCGGGCGAGCAGAGTGAGCCAACCGCCCAGACCACCGACGAGAGTGGCAAGCCGGTCAAGCTGGACATCGACAGCCTGACCATCAGCACCTCGCGCATCGACTACCACGATGCCCAGAGCGGCAAGCAGTTCAGCGCTGAGGGCATCGAGCTGTCCACCGGCGCCATCCGCGAGGGCGCCGATATCCCGATCAAGCTGCTGGCCTTCCTCGGCACCAACCAGCCGGTAGTGCGCGCCAAGACCGAACTGCAGGGCCTGCTGCGCTTCGACCGCGGCCTCAAGCGCTACCAGCTGCAGGACCTCAAGCTGGCCGGCGAAGCCTCCGGCGAGCCGCTGGGTGGCGAGACCCTGACCTTCTCCAGCCAGGGCCAGCTGCTGCTCGACCAGTCCGCCCAGGTGGCCGAATGGACCGGCATCAAGCTCTCCGCCAACCAGCTGCGCGCCCTCGGCGAGCTCAAGCTGCGCGACCTGGACAAGACCGCCCAGCTGGAAGGCAACCTGTCGCTGGCCCAGTTCAACCTGCGCGAATTCCTCGACGGCATCGGCATCGCCCTGCCCGCCATGCGCGACAGCGGCACCCTGAGCCGCTTCGAGATGTCCGCCCGCCTGGCCGGCACGCCGAGCAGCGTCAACCTCAACGACCTCAGCCTGAAGCTGGACGACAGCACCTTCAGCGGCAGCCTGGCGGTTAGCGACTTCGCCAAGCAGGCCCTGCGCCTGCAGCTCAAGGGTGACAAGCTCGATCTCGATCGCTACCTGCCGCCGGAAAACAAGGACGCCGATGCCGGCGCGGCGCGCAAGGGTGAAGTCAAGGAAGCGGTGGCCGCCGCCGGCAAGAGCGGCAGC
The DNA here is from genome assembly GCF_005508865.1 of Pseudomonas sp. F(2018). Classification (GTDB taxonomy): domain Bacteria; phylum Pseudomonadota; class Gammaproteobacteria; order Pseudomonadales; family Pseudomonadaceae; genus Aquipseudomonas. The sequence continues at coordinate 259,686 of NZ_SCOM01000005.1, read as the reverse complement.
ACGCCGCTGCCGAACGCGCCGACCCAGCAGGCCTGGAGCAGCGAGCCTGCCCTGCCGCTGGAGAGCCTGCGCAAGCTCGACGTGCAGGCGACCATCGGCCTCGGCCAACTGACCCTGAGCAAACTGCCGATCGAAAGCGCCAGCTTCAAAGCCAGCGCCAAGGGCGGCCTGCTCGACCTGCAGGAACTGCGTGGCGATCTGCATGGCGGCGAGTTCGTCGTCCGCTCGCAGCTCGACGCCCGCCCGGCCGTGCCGCTGCTGACCCTGAACCAGCAGCTCAAGCGCATCCCGGTGGAGAAGCTGATCGAGGCCCGTGGCGAGAAGCCGCCGGTACGCGGCCAGCTCGACCTGAGCGCCGACCTGCGTACCCAGGGCAACAGCCAGAAGGCCTGGATCGACGCGCTCAACGGCACTTCCAGCTTCAGCCTGAGCGACGGCGTGCTGGTCGAGGCCAATCTGGAACAGCAGCTGTGCCAGGGCATCGCCACCCTCAACCGCAAGTCGCTGTCAGGTGAGCCGCGCGGCAAGGACACGCCGTTCGAGGAGCTGCACGGCAACCTGAAGTTCACCAATGGCGTGGCCAGCAACCCGGACCTCAAGGCGCGCATCCCCGGCCTGACAGTGAACGGCGACGGCGACCTCGACCTGCGCGTGCTGGGCATGGATTACCGCGTCGGCATCGTCATCGAGGGCGACAAGGGCGCCATGCCGGACCCGGCCTGCCAGGTCAACGAGCGCTATGTCGGCCTGGAATGGCCACTGCGCTGCCGCGGCCCGCTGGAATTGGGCGCCAAGGCCTGCCGCCTGGACAAGGACGGCCTCGGCAAGATCGCCGCCAAGCTGGCCGGCGACAAGCTCGGCGAGAAGCTCGGCGACAAGGTCAGCCCGGAACTCAAGGACGCGCTGAAAGGCCTGTTCAACCGATGAGTCCCGAGCAGTTCAATGGCGCCGTGCTGGCCTGGTACGACCTGCACGGCCGCAAGGAGCTGCCCTGGCAGCAGGGCATCACCCCGTACCGGGTGTGGGTCTCCGAGATCATGCTGCAGCAGACCCAGGTCAGCACCGTGCTCGGCTACTTCGACCGATTTATGGACGCCCTGCCGACCGTGCAGGCGCTGGCGGCGGCGCCGGAAGACGAGGTGCTGCACCTGTGGACCGGCCTCGGCTACTACACCCGCGCACGCAACCTGCACAAGGCGGCGAAGATGGTGGTGGAACAGCATGGCGGCGAGTTCCCGCGCTCGGTCGAGCAGCTCGCCGAGCTACCCGGCATCGGCCGCTCCACCGCCGGCGCCATCGCCAGCCTGAGCATGGGCCTGCGCGCGCCGATCCTCGACGGCAACGTCAAGCGCGTATTGGCCCGCTACAAGGCCCAGCACGGCTACCCGGGCGAACCCAAGGTGGCCGAGCAGCTGTGGCAACTGGCGGAGCAGCTGACTCCGCATGAGCGAGTGAACAATTACACCCAGGCGATGATGGACCTGGGCGCCACCCTGTGCACCCGCAGCAAGCCGAGCTGCCTGCTGTGCCCGGTACGCGATGGCTGCCGCGCCCATCTGCTCGGCCGCGAGAGCGACTTCCCCGAATCCAAGCCGCGCAAGGCACTGCCGCAGAAGCGCACCCTGATGCCGCTGCTGGCCAACCGCGAAGGCGCCATCCTGCTCTACCGTCGCCCCTCCAGCGGCCTGTGGGGCGGTCTGTGGAGCCTGCCGGAGCTGGACGATCTGACCGGCCTCGCGCCGCTGGCCAACCAGCATGCCCTGCGCCTCGGAGAGCCGCGCGAACTGGCCGGGCTGACCCATACTTTCAGCCACTTCCAGCTGGCCATCGAGCCCTGGTTGGTGCCCGCCGAGCAGGCCAGCCCCGCCGTGGCCGAGGGCGACTGGCTCTGGTATAACCTCGCCAGCCCGCCGCGCCTGGGCCTGGCCGCCCCGGTGAAGAAGCTCCTCAAGCGAGCCGCGGATGCACTGAATGCAGGAGAAATCTCATGAGCCGCACCATCCATTGCCGCAAGTTCAACGAGGACCTGCCCGGCCTCGACCGCCCGCCCTACCCCGGCGCCAAGGGCCAGGACATCTTCGACAACGTGTCGAAGAAGGCCTGGGACGAATGGCAGGCGCACCAGACCATGCTGATCAACGAGCGTCGGCTGAACATGATGAACGCCGAGGACCGCAAGTTCCTCCAGGCCGAGATGGACAAGTTCCTCTCCGGCGAGGACTACGCCAAGGCCGACGGCTACGTGCCACCGAGTGCCTGATGCGGACGCGGGTCGGAAACGTCCCGCAGCCCCCCGGAAATTCGTAACCGCCCGTCTGCACTGAAATTTTTTCATTCCCTAGCTTGACACTGCTCCTTCAAATCCGTTTAATTGCGCCCCGTTGCCCAGATAGCTCAGTTGGTAGAGCAGGGGATTGAAAATCCCCGTGTCGGCGGTTCGACTCCGTCTCTGGGCACCAAAATATAGAAACCCCTGATTCCGCAAGGTCTCAGGGGTTTTTGCTATCTACGGCGCAGGAACCGCGCCCATGCTTCGGCGAGTGGAGCCCAGATGGAATTCATCCAGCTTGTCATCGACTTCATCCTGCACATCGACCGCCACCTGGCGGAGCTGACCGCCGCCTACGGGCCGTGGATCTACGGCATCCTCTTCCTGATCATCTTCTGCGAGACCGGCCTGGTGGTGACGCCCTTCCTGCCCGGCGACTCGCTGCTGTTCGTCGCCGGTGCCATCGCCACCCAAGACGCGATGAACGTGCACATCATGGTACCGCTGCTGATCGTCGCCGCCGTCCTCGGCGACGCGGTCAACTACAGCATCGGCCGCTTCTTCGGCGCCAAGCTGTTCGCCAACCCGGACTCGAAGATCTTCCGCCACCGCTACCTGGAAGTGACCGAAGCCTTCTACGACAAGCACGGCGGCAAGACCATCATCCTCGCCCGCTTCGTGCCCATCGTGCGCACCTTCGCTCCCTTCGTCGCCGGCATGGGCCACATGCCCTACCGCCGCTTCGCCCTCTACAACGTGATCGGCGCGGTCGTCTGGGTGACCCTGTTCAGCTATGCCGGCTACTTCTTCGGCAACCTGCCGGTGGTGCAGAGCAATCTGCATTACCTGATCGTGGCGATCATCTTCGTCTCGATCCTGCCGGGAGTGATCGAGATCATTCGCCATCGCCGGGCGGCCGCCCGCGCCGAGTGAACCGGGGCGCGGGCCAACCGTCGCCTATCTGGTAGCCCCTCGCCACCGGTGCAATACTCAGACGAGCGTTACTCCCGTCCGAGTCGGCGCGCCGCCGAGGGTAATCAGTGATGACAGCCAGTTTTACGGTGGGGCATAGCCCACTCTTTGCCGATTCCAGCCTGCATACCCGCCTCGGCCGCGCGGGCGTGACATTGCGCAGCGTGGCGCGCGCCGACGAGGTGCAGGCGGGCCTGGAAGTGCTGCTGCTGGATGCCAGCCTGCTGCGCGCCGATGACCTGAGCGCCTGGCAGGCCTGCGGCGCCAGCCTGGTGGCCTTCGATGCGCCGACCGGGGTACTGCCGCTGCCGTCCGCCGCCAGCGAGGACGAGCTGATCGCCCTGCTCGGTTTCGCCGCCGAACAGTTCCGCCTCAAGCAGAAGACCGACCAACTGGCCGCCGCCCTGCAAAACAAGGATGGCGACCTGCAGAAGCTGGTCGACGTCGGCCTCGCCCTGTCCGCCGAGAAGGACCTGGAGCGCCTGCTGAGCAAGATCCTCACCGAGGGCCGGCGCCTGTCCAACAGCGACGCCGCCTCGCTGTTCCTGGTGGACAAGAAGGGCGAGCAGCCGCAGCTGCTGTTCAAGCTGACCCAGAACAGCTCGATGCCGACCCGCTTCCAGGAACAGCGCATGCCGCTGACCAAGGCCTCGATCGCCGGCTACGTGGCGCTGACCAGCACCGAGCTGAACATCGCCGATGCCTACGCCATTCCCAGCGACGCGCCCTACCGCTTCAACCGCTCGTTCGACATGCAGGTGGGCTACCGCACCATGTCGCTGCTGGCCATTCCCATGCTCAACCATCGCCACGAGGTGGTCGGGGTGCTGGAGTTCATCAACTGCCAGAACGCCCAGGGCACGGTGATCGCCTTCGATGAGGTGATGGCCGCCTCGCTGCGCGCCCTGGCCAGCCAGGCCGCGGTGGCCATCGAGAACCGCCAGTTGCTGGACGACATCAGCCAGTTGTTCGACGGCTTCGTCCAGGCCTCGGTGTTCGCCATCGAACAGCGCGATCCGACCTCAGCCGGTCACTCGTTCCGCGTCGCCGACCTGTGCATCGCCCTCGCCCGCCAGTTGCCCATGGCGCCGCAGGCGCACCTGCGCAACCAGGCACTGGGCGACGAGAGCCTGCGCGAGCTGCGCTACGCGGCGCTGCTGCATGACTTCGGCAAGGTCGGTGTGCGCGAGCACGTGCTGACCAAGGCCAAGAAGCTGCCGGAGCCGGTGATCGACAACCTGCGCTACCGGGTGGCACTGGCCAAGGAGAGCCTGCAGAACCAGACCCTGCGCCGCATGCTGCAGGCCTACCGGCAGTACGGCGCGCTGGACGAGCAGCTGCGCCTGCAGTGGGAGACCGAGCTGGCCATGGAGTGCGAGCGCCTGGACCAGTACCTGCGCGACATCCTCAAGGCCAACGAGCCGAGCGTGCTGACCGAGGGCGACTTCCACCACCTGCAGGAGATCCAGGGCCATGTGGTGAAGAGCCACGACGACAGCCTGATCGGCCTGCTCTCGGAGAGCGAGTTCTGCGCCCTGGCCATCCGCCGCGGCAGCCTGACCCAGGAGGAGCGCGCGGAGATCGAGCGCCACGTGGTGCACACCCGCGACTTCCTCAAGCTGATCCCCTGGACCCCTGCCCTGCAGGGCATCCCGGAAATTGCCGCGGCGCACCACGAGAAGCTCGATGGCAGCGGTTATCCCAAGGGCCTGGCCGGCGAGCAGATTCCCTGCGGCTCGCGGATCATGACCATCTGCGATATCTACGACGCCCTGACCGCCTCGGACCGCCCGTACAAGCCGGCGGTGCCGGTGGAGCATGCCCTCGACATCCTCCAGGCCGAAGTGAAGAGCGGCCTGCTGGACGGCGATCTGGTCAAGGTGTTCATCGACTCGCGCTGCTACCTCAACCCGACGCAGACGCCCGCCCTGGCGGCACCCGTGGCGCCCCAGGCCGGTGCGCCGGCGTATGCCCATCACGTCTGCGACTACGAACCCTGCGACAAGCACCAGCACTGAAAAAGGGGCGGCTCATGGCCGCCCTTGTTCATGCTCACTTGGCCGACAGCGCCTTCTGGTAGCGCGGTTCCAGGGTCTGTTGGCTGCCGCCGGCGGCGGCCTTGTCCAGATACAGGTAGGTGGGTTCCAGCTGCTTCAGGCGGTCGCCGATGTTCGGGTGCACCTTGAGGAAGGTCACCAGGGTGGCATCGTCCTGCTTCATGGTGCCCAGGCCCTGCAGCACGTTGGCCAGGCCGTAGGGGTCGTAGCCGGCGCGGGCGGCGATCACCGCGCCCATCTCGTCCGCCTCGTATTCGTCACCGCGATCCAGGCCACGGGTATAGAGGTTGGTCACCAGCTGGTCGAACTTCTGGGTGGAGACCGCATCGCTGCTGGCCGGGGCACTGGAGCTAGCCTGGCTGGCCTGCAGGGCGAAGCGCGAGACGTTGGCCAGCAGGCCGGCACCGGCCTTCTGCTTGATCGCGTCCAGGTGGTGCTTCTGCACCACGTGCGCCACCTCGTGGGCCAGCACGCCCGCCAGCTCGGCCTCGCTGTTCATCTGCACCAGCATGCCGCTGGTGATGAACACGTAGCCGCCGGGCGCCGCATAGGCGCCGACCACGCTGCTGTCGAGCACGCCGAAGCGCCAGGGCAGATCGGGACGTTCGCTGTTCAGGGCGACCCAGCGACCGACCTGATTGACGTAGGCCTGTACGCCGGCGTTATCCAGCAGCGGCGCCTGCTTGAGCAGCAGCTCGGCGGTGCTGGCACCGATCACCAGCTCTTCGTCCTGGGTCTTCTCGCCCATGTCGCTGAGGTTGCGCCCGGCGCTGGCCAGGGGCGACAGGTCGACACCCTGGATCTGCACGCCCTCCAGGGCCTGCAGGCTCTCGCAGGCGGGCAGCGCGGCGCAGATGGCGGCGAGCAGGGCGGTACGGCAAAGAATCTTGTGCATGGCTCGACTCCGGCTCACTGGGGATAGGCGATGGACTGGCTGCGCAGGCCGCCCTGCTGGGCGAAGGCGCGGGCGCTGCCCGGGGTCACCGCATAGCGGTCGAGCTGCTGCAGGGACAGGCTGCCGGAGCCGCCGCCAGCGCCGCCGACCTGGTCGTCACTGATGCCACGCACGCCGGTGGCCACGCCACTGGCCGGCTCCACCGCGGTACTGCCTTCCAGCAGCGAGCCGATATTGCCGCCCTTGGCGCCGGCGGACTTGTCGAAACGCACCGCCAGCAGCGCCACCCAGCCTTGCTGGCCGGCGCCGGTCTGCACCTGGTACCAGCCGCCCTGGCGCTTGAGGATGCTCACCCGGGTCTGCGCCGGCAGCTGTTGCAGCACGGCGGCACTGGCCGCGCCGCCATCGCGCAACGCGGTGGCCTCGACGGTGATGCCGCTGCGCACTTCGGCCAGCGCCACGGCGCTGCCCAGCCAGCCCGCCAGAATCAGCAGGGCAGCGGTAAGGGTACTTCTCATAGCGTCTTTCTCCTGGGTTCGAAGAGGGTCACCGGCTCGACACGGCCTTTCACCTGGAAATCGCCGTGGGGCACGAAGTCGAAGGCATCGCCGCAGGCCTGCCTGGTGGCGGCCGATACCAGCAAGCGCGCGCGGCCCTTGGTCAGTCCCTCGATGCGGCTGGCCAGATTCACCGTGTCGCCAATGGCAGTGTAGTCATAGCGCTTGCTGGTCCCGACCATGCCGACCACCGCCGGTCCGGTGTGCAGGCCGATGCCGATGTCGAAGTCCGGGTGATCGAAGTCGCGCCGGTAGCGCTCGACGTTGTCGATCATCTCCAGCGCCGCGTTGACGGCGTCCACCGCCTGGTTGGGGTTATCCTGCGGCGCGCCCCAGAAGGCCATGATGGCGTCGCCGATGAACTTGTCGAGGGTCGCGCGGTGCTTGAACAACACATCCACCTGGCCGCCGAAGTAGTTCTCCAGGATCTGCATGATCTCCTGGGCGCTATGGCGCTCGGACATGGTGGTGAAGTTGCGGATATCCGAGAACAGCACGGTGAGCTGGCACTCGCGGCTGCTCAGCAGCGCCTGCGGGTCCTCGCGCGCCACCAGCTGGGCCACCACCTGGGGGTCGAGGAAGCGGCTGAACATGCTGATGGTGTTGGACAGCTGCTGGCGCCGCCGCCGGTAGAACACCGCCAGGGCCAGGGCCAGCAGCAGCCACAGCGCCAGCAGGCTGGGCAGCACGTTGAGCAGCACGCCCTGCAGCACCAATAGATAGGAGCCGAGCAGCAGCGCCAGGCTGGAGCCCAGGGTCAGCAGGCTGGCCGGCAGCAGGCGCTCGCGCAGCAGCAGGAGCTGCAGGCCGAGCAGCAGGGCGATGCCCAGCAGCGCCATGGACCAGGCCGGCGCCGCCTGCAGCCGCTGGCCGTTGAGCAGGTTGTCGATGCCGGTGGCGAGAATGAACACCGCCGGGTAGAGATCGTCCAGCGGAGTACGGCGCAGGTCGTAGAGGCCGGCGGCGGTGGTGCCGATCACCACGATCTTGCCGGCGAAGTAGTCGGCGGGCAGCTGGCCGACCTCGCCACGCGCCTGGGCCAGAGCCGCGGCGAAGGGGATGCGCGGATAGGGCACCCGCGCGTCGCTGCGCCAGTCGAGCAGGAAGCTGTCGGCGGCCGGCAGCACTACGCCGCGGTCCTGCGCCACCCGCGCCGGCAGCGAGGGCATGCGCCAGTCGCCGAAGCGCCTATAGATGTCGTAACGGCGGCCGACGCCATCGGCGTCCTGGGTGAAGTTGATGGTGCCGGTCTTCCAGTGCGCGGGGTCGATGGCACGAGGCAGCAACAGCACGCCGCGCTGCTGCGGGTCGCCGCCCGGCAGCAGGCCGGTGGTCGGTGGGTAGGAAGCCAGAAACGGCGCCTTGGCCGGGTCGCTGGCCTGCTGCTGCAGGGCGGCCAGGTAGACCCTGTCGCTGCCGGCCAGCACCTCGCCGAAGTAGGCATCGGCATCGGGGTGGAAGCGGTCGGCCTCGCTGAACAGCACGTCGAACACCACCGCCTCGGCCTTCCGCGCCAGCAGGTGCTCCAGCAGCTCGGCATGCACCGAGCGCGGCCAGGGCCACTTGCCGGCCTCGCCGACCAGGGCCTGCAGGCTGGTGTCATCGATGTCGACCACGACGATACGCGGGTCGGGCGTCTGCAGTGCGGCGCGCTGGCGGATCAGCCAGTCGCCATGGACGTTGCTCCAGCGCTGCACCGGGGTCCACAGGTGCAGCAGCGGCACCAGCAGCAGGACCAGGGCGCAGACCAGCCAGAGGCTGGCCCGAAAGGCCCTGGATGACTGCGGCGCCTGCGACATGAAGCAACTCCCTGGAGATTGGTCGAGCTCGACCCGATCCCCTGGGGAGCTGCGCAGACTCTAGCAAGAAGCGCCCCACCCTGGCCATTCGCCAGCGCCGCGCCCTTCACCCGGCCGGGGTGCTCCAGTACACTGCGCGCCCGCGCCGGCCGGCCCCCGGAACGAACGCAACCCGGTCAGTGCATCAGGCTTTGGTCTCCGCTATCCCGCCACGTCGCGAGCGACAACCAAGACGGCTCCCCGGCGTTTTTGTTTGGGCGCGACACACAACTGTCATGATGCGACACCGCGCCACGACCACGGTTGGTGGGGCCGGCACCCGGCTTGGCGCTCCGTCGACGCTATGCTAGGTTCAGCCGCACGCTAGGAAGGCGGCCAGCAGCCGGAGCGCATCCGCATAACAAGAGGACACCCCATGGCCGAGGCAACGCCCGCGCTGGAAATCCGCAACCTGCACAAACGCTACGGCGAACTCGAAGTGCTCAAGGGCATCTCGCTGACCGCCCGCGACGGCGACGTGATCTCCATCCTCGGCTCCTCCGGGTCCGGCAAATCGACCTTCCTGCGCTGCATCAACCTGCTGGAGAACCCGCACCAGGGCCAGATCCTGGTGGCCGGTGAAGAGCTCAAGCTGAAGGCCGCGAAGAACGGCGACCTGATCGCCGCCGACAACAAGCAGATCAATCGCCTGCGCAGCGAGATCGGCTTCGTGTTCCAGAATTTCAACCTGTGGCCGCACATGACCATCCTCGACAACATCATCGAGGCTCCCCGTCGCGTGCTCGGCCAGAGCCGTGCCGAGGCCACCGAGGTGGCCGAGGCGCTGCTGGCCAAGGTCGGCATCGCCGACAAGCGCCACGCCTACCCGAACCAGCTCTCCGGCGGTCAGCAGCAACGCGCCGCCATCGCCCGCACCCTGGCCATGCAGCCCAAGGTGATCCTGTTCGACGAGCCGACTTCGGCCCTCGACCCGGAAATGGTACAGGAAGTGCTTAACGTGATCCGCGCGCTCGCCGATGAAGGCCGCACCATGCTGCTGGTCACCCACGAGATGAATTTCGCCCGCCAGGTGTCCAGCGAAGTGGTATTCCTTCACCAGGGCCTGGTAGAGGAGCAGGGGTCGCCCGAGCAGGTCTTCACCAACCCGCAATCGGCACGCTGTAAACAATTCATGTCCAGCAATCACTAACGGAGCAACACGCATGCAGAACTATAAGAAGATCCTGCTGGCCGCCGTCGCCACCCTGGCCTTCGGCGCCCAGGCAGTCGCCGCGGACAAACTGAAGATCGGCACCGAAGGCGCCTACCCACCCTTCAACCTGATCGACGCCAGCGGCAAGGTCGGCGGCTTCGACGTGGAAATCGCCCAGGCCCTGTGCGCCAAGATGGGCGCCGAGTGCGAAGTGGTCACCTCCGACTGGGACGGCATCATCCCGGCCCTGAACGCCAAGAAGTTCGACTTCCTCGCCGCCTCCATGTCGATCACCGAGGAGCGCAAGCAGGCCGTCGATTTCACCGACGCCTACTACACCAACAAGCTGCAGTTCATCGCCCCGAAAAGCAGCGACCTGAAGGCCGACAAGGCCAGCCTGAAAGGCAAGGTCATCGGTGCCCAGCGCGCCACCATCGCCGGTACCTGGCTGGAAGACAACCTGGCCGACACCGTCGAGATCAAGCTGTACGACACCCAGGAAAACGCCTACCTCGACCTGTCCTCGGGCCGCCTCGATGGCGTGCTGGCCGACAAGTTCGTCAACTGGGAATGGCTGAAGAGCGACGCCGGCAAGGACTTCGAGTTCAAGGGCGAGCCGGTGTTCGACAACGACAAGATCGCCATCGCCGTGCGCAAGGGCGACCCGCTGCGCGAGAAGCTGAACACCGCGCTGAAGGCCATCGTCGAAGACGGCACCTACAAGCAGATCAACGACAAGTACTTCCCGTTCAGCATCTACTGATGCGTCCGACCGCCGCCGCCCTCGGGCGGCGGCCGTCATTCTGCAGTAGCCTCCCATGACCCTCGATCTGCACGGCTTCGGCCCCGCCCTCGCCGCCGGCACGCTGGTGACCATCCAGCTGGCCCTGTCCGCCCTGGCCCTCGGCCTGGTGCTCGGACTGCTCGGCGCTCTGGCCAAGACTTCCTCGCACAAGCCCCTGCAATGGCTTGGCGGTACCTATTCGACCATCGTCCGCGGCATTCCCGAGCTGCTCTGGGTCCTGCTGATCTATTTCGGCACCGTCCAGGGCCTCGCCGCGCTCGGCGAGCTCCTCGGCGTCGGCAGCCTGGAGCTGAATCCCTTCGCCGCCGGCACCATCGCCCTCGGCCTGTGCTTCGGCGCCTACGCCACAGAAGTGTTCCGCGGCGCCATCCTGGCGATTCCCAAGGGCCACCGCGAGGCCGGCATGGCCCTCGGCCTGTCCAAGGCACGCATTCTCTGGAAGCTGATCCTGCCGCAGATGTGGCGCATCGCCCTGCCCGGCCTGGGCAACCTGTTCATGATCCTGATGAAGGACACCGCGCTGGTCTCGGTCATCGGCCTGGAAGAAATCATGCGCCGCTCGCAGATCGCCGTGACCTCCAGCAAACAGGCCTTCACCTTCTATATGGTCGCCGCCTTCATCTACCTCGGCCTGACCGTCATCGCCATGATCGGCATGCACTTCCTCGAGAAGCGCGCCAGCCGCGGCTTCATCCGGAGCACCTGATGAACTGGGAAGTGATCTACAAGTACCTGCCCAAGCTCCTCGAAGGCGCCGCCCTGACCGTCGAACTGGTGGCCTTCGCCGTGCTCGCCGGGCTGATCCTCGCCCTGCCCATGGGCATCGCCCGCGCCTCGCGCCACTGGTATGTGCGTGCCCTGCCCTACGGCTACATCTTCTTCTTCCGCGGCACCCCGCTGCTGGTGCAGCTGTTCCTGGTCTACTACGGCCTGGCCCAGTTCGACGCCGTGCGCCAGGGCCCGCTGTGGCCGTACCTGCGCGACCCGTACTGGTGCACCGTCATCACCATGACCATGCACACCGCCGCCTATATCGCCGAAATACTGCGCGGCGCCATCCAGGCCGTGCCGCCCGGCGAGATCGAGGCGGCCCGCGCCCTCGGCATGTCGCGCGCCCAGGCGATGACCTACATCATCCTGCCGCGCGCCGCGCGCATCGGCCTGCCGGCCTACAGCAACGAGGTGATCCTGATGCTCAAGGCCAGCGCCCTGGCCAGCACCGTGACCCTGCTGGAACTGACCGGCATGTCGCGCACGATCATCGCCCGCACCTACCTGCCGGTGGAGATCTTCTTCGCCGCCGGCATCTTCTACCTGGTCATCGCCTACGTGATGGTGCGCGCCTTCAAGCTGCTGGAGCGCAGACTGCGCGTCGACGCCTGCCAGGGGCGCTGAACCTTTGCGTCCCTCTCCCGGCCACGGGAGAGGGATAGAATGCTCGACATCTCCGCATGGCATCCGCACCCATGATCCTCACCGGCCCCGCCCTGCGCGAACGCTTCCAGGCCCTGGACGACTTCCTCGTCGCCAACCAGCACCTGTGGCGACCCAAGCCCTTCTCCTGTCTGACCCTGCCCTGGGAGGCCAAGCATCCCGAGCTGGGCGCCTGGTTGCGCGGCCGTAGCCTGGAGCAGGCCGAGGCCGAGCACAATTGCCCCGAGCGGCTAGAGGCGCCGGCGCCCTTTCCCTTGCTGGCCACCCGCGCCGCCGCGCTGAGCGAGATCGGCGAACTGCCCGGCCATGAGCTGGGAGCACAACAGGCGCGACTGGACGTCGACGTACCTGGGCGCAAGTGGCAGCAGATCGAAGCCTTCGCCAGTCGCCTTCAGTTCCAGCGCGCGCCAACGCACTGGCTGGATTGGTGTTCCGGCAAGGGCCATCTCGGCCGCCTGCTGGCCCAGGGCGGCCAGCAGCTGACCTGCCTGGAATACGACGAACAGCTGGTTGCCGCTGGCCAGCACCTCAGCCAGCGCCTGCACATGAACGTCCAGCACCTGCTGCAGGACGTGCTGGCCGACGATGCCGGTGAGCGCCTGAGCGCCGAACACAGCCCGGTGGCCCTGCATGCCTGTGGCGACCTGCACGTGCGCCTGCTGCAATTGGCCAGCGGCGCCGGCTGCGCCCAACTGGCCGTGGCGCCCTGCTGCTACAACCGCATCGCCACTGCGCACTACCAGGCGCTCTCCGAGCCGGCCCGGCAATCGCGATTGCAGCTGTCGCTGGACGATCTGCGCCTGCCCCTGGCGGAAACCGTCACCGCCGGCCAGCGCATGCGCCGCCAACGCGACCAGTCCATGGCCCGGCGCCTGGCCTTCGATCTGCTGCAGCGCCAGCAACGTGGGCTGGACGACTATCTGCCAACGCCCTCGCTGCCGGTCAGCTGGCTGAGCAAGGATCTACCCAGCTACTGCAACGACCTGGCGGAGCTGAAGGGCATCGAGCTAACTGGCCATATCGACTGGCTCGCCCTGGAAGCCGCCGGTTGGCAGCGCCTGGCCGAGGTACGCAACCTCGAACTGGTCCGTGGCCTGTTCCGCCGTCCATTGGAGATCTGGCTGCTGCTCGACCGTGCCCTGTATCTGCAGGAGCAGGGCTACCAGGTGCGCCTGGGCACCTTCTGCCCCCACCGCCTGACCCCACGCAACCTGCTGCTGCTCGCCGAGCGGAACTGAGCACCATCCACAGAAGCTGTGGATAACTCTGTGCGCAGTTTCTGCAGAACTCGCTGCGAAGCCGGCCGCATGGGGCTTGGCGAAGTCTGTAGATTTTTTGATCACGAACAAAAAGTCCATAAAAAACATACCGTTATGGAAAAAACGGGGGTACTGCACAAAATTCGTGCGGCACGTCAGTGGCCCAGCTCTTCTTTGTGCATAAACATATTGCCGTTGATAGCCAGGCATGCTCGTGGCGAAGCGCCATGCTCCGCAGCCCGCGTATACAGCTGCTATACCTGAACAGGGTCGAACCTCAAGGCGGGCGTCGCCCTTCAGGAGCAAGAATGAAAAACTGGACTCTTCGCCAACGTCTGCTCGCCAGTTTCGCCGCGCTCATCGTCATCATGCTGCTGATGGCCGGCATGGCTTACGCCCATCTGCTCAGCATCGAACGCAGCGAACATAAGCTGCAGACCGACGCCCTGCCCGGCCTGTACTACACCGACCGCATCCGCGGTAGCGTGGCGCACAACCTGCTGCTGGCTCACCAACTGCTGAACGTCGCGCCGAGCAGCGAGCAGGGCAAGGCGCTGCTGCAACAAGTGCGCGAGCAGGACGGCGCGCTGCAGGACCTGCTGGCCCAATACCAGGCCAGCACCAGTAGCGAGGAAGATCAGAGCATCTTCGCTAAGTTGCAGGCTCATCTGCACGAATACGAGGCGCAGAAGAAGGAGCTACTCGCCTTATATGAGGGCAACCAGCTCGACCAGGCGCGCCAGCTGATGCAGCACGAACTGCTGGCGAACGGGCAGCACGGACAGGATCTGCTGGACCAGCTGGTAGAACTGAACCACAACAGTGCCGACGCGTTGACGGCCGGCATAGTGGCCTCGGTGTCCCGCGCCGAAACCAGCATGTTGCTCAGCCTGCTGCTGGCGGTGCTGGCGGCCCTGGCCTGCGGTTACCTGCTGATGCGCGCCATTCTCGATCCCCTGCAGCACGTACTGGCTGCCCTGGCGCGGCTACGCGATGGCAATCTCGGCACACGCCTGACCCTGGCTCGGCGCGACGAGTTCGGCGCCCTGGAAACGGGCCTCAATGACATGGCAGAAGCCTTGTCCGCCCTGGTGGCGCAGTCGCAACGCTCGGCGATTTCGGTGACCACCTCGGTCACCGAAATCGCCGCCACCTCCAAGGAGCAGCAGGCCACCGCCACCGAGACGGCGGCCACTACCACGGAGATTGGCGCCACCTCGCGGGAAATCGCCGCCACCTCGCGCGACCTGCTGCGCACCATGGGCGAGGTCTCCAGCGCCGCCGAGCAGGCCGCCAGCCTGGCTGACTCGGGGCAGAACGGCCTGACCCGCATGGAGGACACCATGCACCAGGTCATCGCCGCCGCCGAGTTGATCAACACCAAGCTCACCAGCCTCAACGAGAAGGCCGGCAACATCACCCAAGTGGTCACCACCATCGTCAAGGTGGCAGACCAGACCAACCTGCTCTCGCTGAACGCCGCCATCGAGGCGGAGAAGGCAGGCGAGTACGGCCGTGGCTTCGCCGTGGTGGCCTACGAGGTGCGCCGCCTGGCCGACCAGACCGCAGTGGCCACCTACGATATCGAACAGATGGTGCGCGAGATCCAGTCGGCGGTGTCGGCGGGAGTGATGGGCATGGACAAGTTCTCCGAGGAGGTGCGCCGCGGCATGGCCGAAGTGCAGCTGGTGGGCGACCAGCTTGCGCAGATCATCCAGCAGACCCAGGCCCTGGCGCCGCGGGTGTCGATGGTCAACGAGGGCATGCAGGCCCAGGCCAGCGGTGCCGAACAGATCAGCCAGGCTCTGGTACAGCTGGCCGAGGTCACCGGACAGACCGTCGACTCGCTGCGCCAGACCAGCAGCGCCATCGACGAGCTGAGCCAGGTGGCCAGCGGCCTGCGCGCCGGGGTCTCGCGCTTCCAGGTGTGAGGCTGCCGTGTCCACACTCCATCGCCACAGCGCGCCGGCCCGCCAACAGCGGCTGTTCCTGTTGTTCGCCGTCGGCGCCGAACGCTACGCCCTGGACGTGCGCGAGGTGGCCGAGGTCCTGCCGCTGCGGCGCCTCAGGCCGGTGCCTGCAACACCGGCCTGGGTCGCCGGGCTGCTCGCCCACCGCGGCACGCTGCTGCCGGTGCTCGACATCAGCCAGCTGCTCGGCGGGCAGCCCGCCACCCAGCGCACCAGCACACGCCTGGTGCTGGTGCATTACCAGCCGCGCGACACGGCCGAGCGGCACCTGCTCGGCCTGATCCTGGAGCGGGCCGCCGAGACGCTGCGCTGCGCCCCGGAGGAATTCCGCGCCTACGGCCTGGACAATCCCGATGCGCCCTATCTGGGGCCGATCTACCAGGACGCCCGCGGCCTGGTGCAGTGGCTGCGGGTGGCCGACCTGCTGAACGCCGAGGCCCGCGCCCTGCTGTTCCCCGCGGAGACGCCGGCATGAACGGCGAGCAACGCTTCTGCGACTTCCTCAAGGCACATATCGGCCTGGACGTCGGCTCGGTCGGCGCCCCCGTGGTGGCCCGCGCCGTGGCTCAACGGGTGGCCAGCGGTGTGGCGGCCGACAACGACGGCTACTGGGAGCTGCTGCAGCAGTCGAAGCAGGAACAGGTGGCGTTGATAGACGCCGTGATAGTCCCGGAGACCTGGTTCTTCCGCTATCCCGAATCCTTCGCCGCCCTGGTACGTCTGGCCCGGCCGCGTCTGGAGCGAATCGCCGGCGCCCGCCCGCTGCGCATTCTCAGCCTGCCCTGCGCCACCGGTGAGGAGCCCTACTCCATCGCCATGGCCCTGCTCGATGCTGGCATCGCCGCGCCGCTGTTCCGCATCGACGCCCTGGATGTCAGCCAACGGGTGATCGAACGGGCCCAGCTTGGTCTGTACGGCAAGAACTCCTTTCGTGGCGAGGACCTGGCCTACCGGGCCCGTCACTTCGCCAACAGAGACGATGGCTACCTGCTGCATCAGGCCGTCCGCGACCAGGTGCGCTTCCGCTGCGGCAACCTGCTGCAACACGGCCTGCTCGCCGAGGAAGCACCCTACGACCTGCTGTTCTGTCGCAACCTGCTGATCTATTTCGATCAGGCCACCCAGGAGCAGGTGCTGGAAGTGCTCAAGCGCCTGACCCGCCTGGACGGCGTGCTGTTCATCGGCCCGGCCGAGGCCAGCCTGTTCTCGCGCCTGGGCATGCAGAGTCTGGGCATACCCCAGGCCTTCGCCTTCCAGCATCCCAGCGAGCCGACCAACCCCACGCCCACCGCCACCCTGCGCCCGCCCCCAGCCGCAGCGCCGACAGCGCAACGAATGCCGCGCCCCGTACCGGCACCCCGCCGCGCGCCACGCCCGGCACCACCAACGCCGCCCAACGCGCCTACCGCAGCGCCGCCCGATGACGAGCTGCGCACCGTCGCCGGCCTGGCCGACCAGGGCCGTCTGAGCGAGGCGCGCCAGCGCTGCGAACAGTTGCTGCGCGCCCAGGGCCCATCGGCCGACCTGTTCTACTGGCTGGGCCTGCTCAGCGACGCCGGCGGCCAGGCGCGCGAGGCCCAGGACTACTACCGCAAGGCGCTCTACCTGCAGCCGCAGCACCGCGAGGCGCTCAGCCACCTGGCCACTCTGCTCGCCGCACGCGGCGACCTGGCCGGCGCCCGGCGCCTGCAGGAGCGCGCCAACCGCGGAGTGAATGGCGATGGCTGAAGCGCTGAACGACTGCTGGAACCGCATCGGCGTGCGCGGCGACAAGTCCTGCCCGCTGCTGGTCGAGCATATCCACTGCCGCAACTGCCCCGTCTACGCCGCCGCGGCCATCCACCTGCTGGATCGCTATGCCCTGCAACGCGACGACGGGGAACAGGCCGAAGCCGCCAGCGAAACGGCGGTGGCCACCCGCTCGCTGCTAGTGTTCCGCCTCGGCGAGGAATGGCTGGCCCTGGCCACTCGCGTGCTGGTGGAGGTGGCGCCACAAACCCCGGTGCATGCCCTGCCACACCAGCGCTCGCGGGCGCTGCTCGGCGTGGCCAACGTGCGCGGCGCCCTGGTGGCCTGCCTGTCGCTGGTCGAGCTGCTCGGCCTGGAGCCCGGCGCAGCCGCGCCGGTAGCACCCGGCAGCAGGAGCGGCGCCCGCCTGCTGGTACTGGATGCGCCCGGTGGCCACCTGCTGGTCCCGGTGGACGAGGTGCAGGGCATTCATGCCTTCCCCCTTGATCAGTTGGCCGTGGCAGCGCAGGACAACCGCCTGGACCCGGCCAAGTGCAGCCGCGGCGTGCTGCAGTGGCAGACGCGCAGCCTTCGCCTGCTGGACGAGGAGCAATTGCTGCAGGGCCTGCTCAGGAGCCTGGCATGACGCCCGACGAGATGAGGGACGCCTCGCTGCTGGAGCTGTTCCGCCTGGAGGCCGAGGCGCAGACCCAGGTGCTCGGCGAGGGTCTGCTGGTGCTAGAACAGGAGCCGACCCGGGCCGACCAGCTGGAGGCCTGCATGCGCGCCGCCCACTCGCTCAAGGGCGCGGCGCGCATAGTCGGCATCGACCAGGGCGTGAGCGTGGCGCACCAGATGGAGGACCTGCTGGTGGCCGCCCAGGAGGGCCGCCTGCGCCTGGGCGCCCAGCAGATCGACGCGCTGTTGCAAGGCAGCGATCTGCTGCTGCGGATCGCCAGCGCGCCGGGAAGCGTGACCGAAGCCGCCGTGGAACGCACGCTCGCCTGCCTGGAAGGCCGCGCCGCCGCGCAGCCGCCAACGCCAGACGCAGAGCCAGCCCCGACGCCCGTCGAGCCGGCAGCATCCGCCCCGCCCGAGCCGCCTGCTCCCGCAGCCAGCGAAGCCGTGCGAACCAGCGCAGCCGCCGCGCTGGACAGCGACGAGCGTGTGCTGCGCGTGACCGCCCAGCGCCTCGATCATCTGCTCGATCTGTCCAGCAAGGCCCTGGTCGAGGCCCAGCGCCTGCAACCCCTGCTCGCCGCCCTGCAGCGCGGCCGGCGCCTGCAGGGCCATCTCGGCCGGGCCCTGGAAAGCTTCGAGGAGAACCTGCGCAGCGGCGCGCCACCGAACCTGGCGGCCTTCGCCGAGATCCGCAGCATGCTCGGCGAATGCCAACAACTGTTGGAGCACCAGGGCAACGAGCTGGACGAGTTCGCCTGGCAAGCCGGCCAGCGCGCCCAGCGCCTGTACGACAACGCCCTGGCCTGCCGCATGCGCCCCCTGGCCGACATCCTCGGCGGCCAGGCGCGCATGCTTCGCGACCTGGCGCGCACCTTGGGCAAGCAGGTGCGCCTGCAGGTGGAAGGCGACAAGACCCAGGTCGACCGCGACGTACTGGAACGCCTGGAGGCGCCCCTGGTGCATCTGCTGCGCAACGCCCTCGATCACGGCATCGAGTCGCCCGAGGCACGGCTTGCGGCGGGCAAGCCGGCAGAAGGTCTGATCAGTATCCGCGCCCGCCAGCAAGCCGGCCTGCTGCTCCTGGAGATCGCCGACGACGGCGCCGGGGTCGACCTGGAACGCGTGCGGGCGGCGGTGACCCAGCGCGGCCTGTCCAGCGCCGAGACCGCCGCCCAGCTCAGCGAGGAAGAGCTGCTGAGTTTCCTGTTCCTGCCCGGCTTCAGCCTGCGCGAGCAGGTCACCGAGGTGTCCGGCCGCGGCGTCGGCCTGGATGCCGTCCAGCATGGCTTGCGCCAGCTGCGCGGCGGTGTCGAGCTGCAGCAGGTGCGCGGACGTGGCTCGCGCTTCCTGATCGAAGTGCCTCTGACCCTCTCGGTGGTACGCAGCCTGGTGGTGCAGATCGGCGGCGAGGCCTATGCCTTCCCGCTGGCGCATATCGAGCGCATGGTCGAGATCGAGCCGCACGCCATCGTGCAGCTGGAGGGCCGCCAGCACTTCAACCACGAGGAGCGCCCGATCGGCCTGGTGGCCGCCAGCCAGCTGTTGCAGCGCCCGCCGGGCACGGCGCAGAAAGAGCGCATCCCGCTGGTGCTGATCGCCGCGCGCGAGACCCTGTACGGCATCGCCGTGGAGCGCATTCTCGGCGAGCGCACCCTGGTGGTCCTGCCGCTCGACCCGCGCCTGGGCAAGGTGCAGAGCGTCAGCGCAGGCGCCCTGCTCGACGACGGCACGGCGGTGCTGATTCTCGACGTCGAGGACCTGCAGCGCTCCCTGGACAAACTGCTCAACAGCGGCCGCCTGGAGCGTATCGCCCGCGGCGCTGGCGATGCCGGCGCGGCGCGCAAGCGGGTCCTGGTAGTGGACGACTCGCTGACCGTGCGCGAGCTGCAGCGTAAGCTGCTGGCCAACCGCGGCTACGAGGTGGCGGTGGCGGTGGACGGCATGGACGGCTGGAACGCCCTGCGCGCCGAACACTTCGACCTGCTGATCACCGACATCGACATGCCGCGCATGGACGGCATCGAACTGGTCACCCTGCTGCGTCGTGACCATCGGTTGCAGTCATTGCCGGTGATGGTGGTGTCCTACAAGGATCGCGAAGAGGACCGCCGGCGCGGCCTGGAAGCCGGCGCCGACTATTACCTGGCCAAGGCCAGTTTCCATGACGACACCCTGCTGAACGTGGTGGCCGAACTGATCGGAGAGCCACTATGAGGATCGCCATAGTCAACGACATGCCGCTGGCCGTGGAGGCCCTGCGCCGGACCCTGGCCCAGGCCCCGGAGCACCAGCTGATCTGGGTCGCCGGCGATGGAGCAGAGGCGGTGCGGCGCTGCGCCGAACAGTTGCCTGACCTGCTGCTGATGGACCTGCTGATGCCGGTCATGGACGGCGTCGAGGCGACCCGACTGATCATGGCGCAGACTCCCTGCGCCATTCTCCTGGTGACCACCGACAGCGAACGCAACATGCCCCTGGTATTCACCGCCATGGGCCACGGCGCTCTGGACGTGGTCGATATCCCGGCCCTGGGCGGCGCCGATCCGGTGCAGACGGCGGCCCCCCTGCTGCGCAAGATTCACAACCTGAGCCTGCTGATGAACAGGCACGAGACGCAACCGCCGCCGTCCCCGGCTAAGCCAATACCGGTCGAGGCCTGTCGACGCCTGGTCGCCGTGGGCGCCTCGGCCGGCGGCCCGGCGGCCCTGGCCGTGATGCTCAAGGGGCTTGCCCCCGGTTTCCCGGCGGCCATGCTGCTGGTGCAGCACGTCGACGCGGTGTTCGCTCCCGGCATGGCCGACTGGTTGAGTCAGGAGTCCGGCGTGCCGGTGCGCGTGGCCCGCGACGGCGAGGCACCACAGCCGGGCGTAGTGCTGCTGGCCGGTAGCGACCAGCATATCCGCCTGCTGCCGAACGGCCTGCTCGGCTACGGCATCGAGCCAGACGACTACTCTGTACATCGTCCGTCGATCGACGTGTTCTTCGACAGCGTGGCCCGTAATTGGCGCGGCGAAGCGGTCGGCGTGCTACTGACCGGCATGGGCAGCGATGGCGCCAAGGGGCTCAAACAGCTACGTGAGCGCGGCTTCCCGACCATCGCCCAGGACCAGCAGAGCTGTGCGGTCTACGGCATGCCCAAGGCAGCCGCGGCACTCGGCGCGGCCAGCGAGATCCGCCCGCTGGACGGCATTGCGTCACGATTGCGGGATATTTTTGCCTGAGTGCAGGCGAGGGCCCTATGAGCGAACTGGACGAACAGACCCTGCTGGCGACAGTGGACGAGAATGCCGCCATGGTGCTGCTGGTCGATGACCAGGCGATGGTCGGCGAAGCGGTGCGGCGCGACCTGGCCGACCAGGAAAACATCGACTTCCATTACTGCTCCGACCCGCGGCAGGCCATCGATCAGGCCATCCAGATCAAACCGACGGTAATCCTCCAGGACCTGGTGATGCCCGGCATCGACGGACTGAGCCTGGTGCGCGACTACCGTGCCCACTCGGCGACCCGCGACATCCCGATCATCGTTCTGTCGACCAAGGAAGACCCCAAGGTGAAGAGCGCCGCCTTCGCCGCCGGGGCCAACGACTACCTGGTGAAACTGCCGGATGCCATCGAGCTGATCGCCCGGGTGCGTTACCACTCGCGTTCCTACCAGACCCTGCTGCAGCGCGACGGAGCCTATCGCGCCCTGCGCGAAAGCCAGCAGCGCCTGCTCGATACCAATCTGGTGCTGCAGCGGATGATGAATTCCGACGGCCTGACCGGGCTGTCCAATCGCCGCCACTTCGACGAATACCTGGGCATGGAATGGCTGCGCGCCCAACGCGAACGCTCGCTGATCTCCCTGTTGTTGATCGATATCGACTATTTCAAGGGCTACAACGACGATCTCGGCCACCTGGAGGGCGACGAACTGCTGCGCCTGCTGGCCTGCATCCTGCGCGACAACATCACCCGCCCCGCCGACCTGGCCGCCCGCTACGGCGGCGACGAGTTCGTCGTAGTCCTGCCGGGCACCGACGCGGGGGGCGCCAAGGTGGTGGCGGAGAGAATCCGCGAAGCCATCGAGGCCCGCCATATTTCCCACAACTACCCGGCACGCGGCTCCTTCGTCACTCTCAGCGTCGGCGGCGCCACCCTGGTACCCAAGCACAACGAACCTAGCCACCTGCTGATCCAGCTCGCCGACCAGGGTCTCTACTGCTCGAAGAACCAGGGCCGCAACCGAGTCAGCATGCTGGTGCGACCCACTTCCCCGGACGATTGATCGCCACGGCACAGATTCATGCGGTCCGGTTTACAGGGTCGAAGCAATGGCTATAATGGCGACCCCTTCGCCGGTATAGCTCAGCTGGTAGAGCAACTGACTTGTAATCAGTAGGTCCCGGGTTCGATTCCTGGTGCCGGCACCACGACACTTGAAGGCCCGCAGCGATGCGGGCCTTCGTCGTTTCTGGGGCAGGTGGCTGGCATACTGGACGCCGACTCCCCAGGCGCAGATCGCATGACCGCAGCCCCCACTCCCCACCGCCCACGCTGGCGCAGCCTGGCCCTGTTGGCTCTGCTGCTGGCGCCACTGCTGTGGCCGCTGCAGTTCTTCGCCGAGCGCTACTACCGCGGCGAGCTGCTCGAGCAGAACCGCCAGACCCTCGACCTGTATGTCGCCAACCTGTTCGGCACGCTGCGCCGCTACGAGGTGCTGCCGAATATCCTCGCCGACCTGCCACCACTGCGCTCGTTGCTCGCCACTCCGGCGGACAAGGCGCTGCAGGAGCGGGCCAACCGCCTGCTGACCCAGGTGCGCGAGGAAACCGGCGCCGACGTGATCTACCTGATGAGCCCCCAAGGCATCACCCTAACCTCCTCCAATTGGGATCAGCCGGACAGCTTCGTCGGCCGCGACTTCACCTATCGCCCGTACTTTCGCGAAGCCCTGGCCGGCAAGCAGGGACGCTTCTTCGGCCTCGGCACCACCTCGCGCAAGCGCGGCTACTTCTTCTCCAGCCCGGTGCGCGACGGCGAGCGGGTAATCGGTATCCTGGTGGTCAAGGTCGACCTCGACGACGCCGAGACCCTGTGGGGCAATACCCCCGAGCAGTTGATGGTGACCGACAGCAATGGCGTGGTGATCATCTCCTCGCGCAGCGACTGGCGCTTCCGTGCCACCCGCGAGCTGGACAACGCCGAGCGCGCCGCCATCGCCGCCAACCAGCCCTACCCGACCCAGGCGCCCACGCCGCTGCAGCTGGACGACAGCGCCTGGCTGATCCAGAGCCGCGAGCTGCAGGAGACCGGGCTGACAGCCAGCATCCTCGCCCCGCGCCAGCTGGTCGATCGCCAGGTACGCACCACCCTGGCCGTGGGTGGCGCCGCGTTGCTGGCGGGCCTGCTGATGCTCGGTCTGCTGCTGCAGCGCCGGCGTCACTACATCGAGCGCATCGCCCTGGATGCCCGCGCCAAACGCGAGCTGGAGATGCGCGTACTGGAGCGCACCCGCGACCTTGAGACGCTGAACAATCGCCTCAAGGACGAAGTGCTGGAACGCGAGCACGCCCAGCAGGAGCTGCTGCGCACCCAGGACGAACTGGTCCAGGCCGGCAAGCTGACGGCGCTGGGCACCATGAGCGCCAGCATCAGCCATGAACTCAACCAGCCACTGGCGGCGATCCGCAGCTACGCCGACAACGCCGGCGTGCTGCTCGACCACCAGCGCACCGACGACGCCCGCGGCAACTTGCGACAGATCAGCGAACTGACCGGGCGCATGGCCTCGATCATCGCCCACCTGCGCGCCTTCGCCCGGCGCGACCAGCATGCGCCGGAGAGCGTGGCCCTGCAGCCGGCGCTGGACGATGCCCTGGCCCTGCTGGCCAAGCGTCGCCGGGCACTGGAAGTGGAGCTGATTCGCGACCTGCCCGCCGCCACCCTCTGGGTGCAGGCCGGCGAGACACGCCTGCGCCAGGTGCTCGGCAACCTGCTGGCCAATGCCCTCGACGCCCTCGGCGAAAAGGCGCCACCTCGGCGTATCTGGCTGAGTGCCGAAGTCACCGGCGAAGGCGTCAACCTGCTGCTGCGCGACAATGGCCCGGGCTTCAGCGAACAGGCCCTGGCCCACGCCCGCGAGCCCTTCTTCACCACCAAGACCAGCACCCAGGGCCTGGGTCTCGGCCTGGCCATCTGCGAGACGCTGATGCACGCCCTGGGCGGCCAGCTGCTGCTGGGCAATCACCCGGACGGTGGCGCGCTGGTTACCCTGCAGCTGCGCAACGCCGCACCCGGCGCCAACTTGCAACCGCCCGAGGAGTTTTCATGAGCGCCATCGACGCCCGCACCCAGGTTCTGCTGATCGACGACGACGAGCACCTGCGCCAGGCCCTGGCACAAACCCTCGACCTGGCCGGCCTGCGCGTGGAAACCCTGGCCGACGCCCGCGGCGTGGCCGAGCGCATCGCCGCGGACTGGCCGGGCGTGGTGGTCAGCGACATCCGCATGCCTGGCATCGACGGCCTGCAACTGCTGGAGCAACTGCACCAGCAGGACGCCGAGCTACCGGTGCTGCTGATCACCGGCCACGGCGACGTGCCGCTGGCGGTGCAGGCCATGCGCGCCGGCGCCTACGATTTCCTGGAAAAACCCTTCGCCAGCGAGGCCCTGCTCGATGGCGTGCGCCGCGCCCTAGAGCTGCGCCGCCTGGTCCTGGAGAACCGCAGCCTGCGCCTGGCCCTGGCCGACCGCAACGAGCTGGGCGCCCGCCTGATCGGGCAGTCCGCGCCCATGCTGCGCCTGCGCGAGCAGGTCGGCGCGCTGGCGGCGATCAACACCGATGTGCTGATCCTCGGCGAGACCGGCGCCGGCAAGGAAGTGGTGGCGCGTGCGCTGCACGACCTGTCCGCGCGCAAGAAGGGCCCGTTCGTGGCGATCAACGCCGGCGCACTGGCCGAGTCGGTGGTGGAGAGCGAGCTGTTCGGCCATGAGCCGGGCGCCTTTACCGGCGCCGCCAAACGGCGCATCGGCAAGTTCGAGTTCGCCAACGGCGGCACCCTGTTCCTCGACGAAATCGAGAGCATGAGCCCCGATGTGCAGGTCAAGCTGCTGCGCCTGCTGCAGGAGCGGGTGGTCGAGCGCCTCGGTGGCAACCAGCTGATCCCCCTGGATATCCGGGTGATCGCCGCGACCAAGGAAGACCTGCGGGTGGCCGCCGACCAGGGCCGTTTCCGCGCCGACCTGTATTACCGCCTGAACGTGGCACCACTGCGTATTCCGCCGCTGCGCGAACGTGGCGCCGATATCCTGCTGCTGTTCCAGCACCACGCCGAGACCGCGGCCCAGCGCCACGGCCTGCCGATGCGTGAGCTGCAGGCCGGGCAGCGTGCCCAGCTGCTCAGCCACGCCTGGCCGGGCAATGTTCGCGAGCTGCAGAACGCCGCCGAGCGCTTCGCCATGGGGCTGGATATCGGCCTGGATCTTCCGGGTGGAGGGGAGCTGGCCGAAGCCAGCGAGCAGAGCCTCGGTGAGCGGGTCGAAGCTTACGAGCGCGCGCTGATCGCCGCCGAGATGGCCAAGGGGCACAACTCCCTGCGCAGCCTCGCCGAGGCCCTCGGCCTGCCGCGCAAGACCCTGCACGACAAGCTGCGCAAGCACGGCCTTGATTCGGGCGGCGACGAGGACTAGTGCAGCATCGCTTCACCGCGATCGAGCAGGAATCGCTCCAGGTCTACCGGCTCGCCAGGGTCGGCACTTAGCTGGCGGCGCAGGTCGGCGAATACCCGGTCGTAATCCTCGTGGAAGGCGAACAGCGCCGGGTGCGCCGGCTTGATGCCGCGCCGGCGCAGGCAGCGCCCGGCACTCTGCAGGAAGTTGTAGGCCACGTCGCGACGCAAGCTGAAGCCATCGTGCACTGGTTGCCCGGCCACATCGCCGTCCAGCTCGAAATCGACGTGGCAGCCATCGTCATCGCGACACACCCGGTATTCCAGGCTCAACTGAAAGCCGGGCTCACCGGGTGCAGGTTCGCGGCGTACTTCGACATGTCCTGGGCGGAACATCGCAACCCCCTTGGCATCGCTGTCGACTTATAAGAATTCGAAGTAACTAGCCTCGAATTAATCTCGAACAGACAGAAAGCAACTTGCCATTACGCATAAGCGACATCTTGCTGAAACTTGAAAGCGATAAAAGTTCGACTAGTTTCCTCTATGCCCGACCAGAACGGGTAGAGGCCGTCTAAGACGAGGTTTCTTCGCTATACCCAAGATATGTCCTGAGTAGTTCTGGCAAGACAGGGACAGTATTGCCGAGCAATGGATAGCGAGCTATTGATTGAGATCAATACCCCACTCTCCCGTAGCGAGCCCAATGCTCCTAACTTCACTCCGCTATTGGAGATATCAAAATGTCCGACTCTGCAAACAAACTTCGCCTGGGTGCGTTGATTGCCCTGGTGGTCGGTTCCATGGTCGGCGGCGGGATCTTCTCGCTGCCACAGAACATCGCCGCCAGCGCCAGCGCCGGAGCCACCCTGATCGGCTGGCTGATCACCGGGGTCGGCATGCTGACTCTGGCCTTCGTCTTCCAGACCCTGGCCAACCGCAAGCCCAACCTGGATGGCGGGGTCTATGCCTACGCCAAGGCCGGTTTCGGCGACTACATGGGCTTCTCCTCGGCCTGGGGCTACTGGATCAGCGCCTGGATCGGCAACGTCAGCTACATGGTGCTGCTGTTCTCCACCCTCGGTTACTTCTTCCCGGTCTTCGGCGAGGGCAACACCCTGCCGGCCGTGATCTGCGCCTCCGTGCTGCTCTGGTTGCTGCACTTCCTGGTACTGCGCGGCATCAAGGAAGCGGCCTTCATCAACACCCTCACCACCATCGCCAAGATGGTGCCGCTGGCCCTGTTCATCATCATCGCCGCCATCGCCTTCAAGATGGACGTGTTCACCACCGACTTCTGGGGTGAGAGCAACGCCGAGCTGGGCAGCGTGATGGACCAGGTGCGCAAGATGATGCTGGTCACCGTCTGGGTGTTCATCGGCATCGAGGGCGCCAGCATCTTCTCCGCCCGCGCCGAGAAACGTAGCGACGTGGGCAAGGCCACGGTGATCGGCTTCGTCGGCGTGTTGCTGCTGCTGGTACTGGTCAACGTGCTGTCTCAGGGCATCCTGGCTCAGGCCCAGCTGGCCGGGCTGAAGAACCCGTCGATGGCCGGCGTGCTGGAGCATGTGGTCGGCCCCTGGGGTGCCCAGCTGATCAGCATCGGCCTGCTGGTGTCTCTGGCCGGGGCCCTGCTGTCCTGGACCCTGCTGTGCGCGGAAATCCTCTTCGCCAGCGCCCGTGACCACACCATGCCGGAGTTCCTGCGCAAGGAGAACGCCAACCAGGTGCCGGTCAACGCTCTGTGGCTGACCAACGCACTGATCCAGCTGTTCCTCATCATCACCCTGTTCAACAGCTCGACCTACCTCAGCCTGCTGTACCTGGCCACCTCGATGATCTTGGTGCCGTACTTCTGGTCGAGCGCCTACGCGGTGCTGCTGGCCGTGCGCGGCGAGACGTACGAGAACGCCGGCGGCGAACGCAACAAGGACCTGGTCATCGCCCTGGTCTCCACCCTCTACGCCATCTGGCTGGTGTATGCCGCCGGCATCCAGTACCTGCTGCTGTCCGCCCTGCTCTATGCACCGGGCGCCATCCTGTTCGCCAAGGCCAAGCGCGAACTGGGCCAACCCATCTTCACCGGCGTCGAGAAGATCATTTTCCTCGTCGTGCTGATTGGCGCCGCCATTGCCGCCTACGGCCTGTATGACGGCTTCCTGAGTCTGTAAGAGAAGGAGTTCAACATGTCCACCAAAGCTCTCGGCGTTCATTCCGAAGCCGGCAAACTGCACAAGGTGATGGTCTGCTCGCCCGGCCTCGCCCACCTGCGCCTGACCCCCAATAACTGCGACGAACTGCTGTTCGACGATGTGATCTGGGTCAGCCAGGCCAAGCGCGATCACTTCGACTTCATGACCAAGATGCGCGAGCGCGGCATCGATGTGGTGGAGATGCACAACCTGCTGGAGCAGACCGTCAGCAACAAGGAGGCGCTGGCCTGGATCCTCGATCGCAAGCTCACTCCCAACAGCGTCGGCCTCGGCCTGCAGCACGAGGTGCGCTCGTTCATCGAGGGCCTGGAGCCGCGGCGTATCGCCGAATTCCTGATCGGCGGCGTGTCGGGTGCCGACCTGGCCAAGCACAAGAACTCGGAAGTCTCGAAGATGTTCAACGCCTACCTGGGCGAGTCCAGCTTCATCTTCCCGCCGCTGCCCAACACCCAGTTCACCCGTGACACCACCTGCTGGATCTACGGCGGCGTCACCCTCAACCCGATGTACTGGCCGGCGCGCCGCCAGGAAACCCTGCTGGCCAGCGCCATCTACAAGTTCCACCCGGACTTCGCGAATGCCGACTTCCAGATCTGGTACGGCGACCCGGACAAGGACCACGGCGCCGCCACCCTCGAAGGCGGTGACGTGATGCCGATCGGCAACGGCACCGTGCTGATCGGCATGGGCGAGCGCTCTTCACACCAGGCCATCGGCCAGGTCGCCCAGGCCCTGTTCAAGGCCGGCGCCGCCGAACGCGTGGTGGTCGCCGGTCTCGGCAAGTCGCGCGCCGCCATGCACCTGGACACCGTGTTCAGCTTCTGCGACCGCGACCTGGTCACGGTCTTCCCGGAGGTCGCCTACCAGATCGTGCCGTTCGTGATTCGCCCGGACGAGAGCAAGCCGGGCGGCCTCGACGTGCGCCGCGAGGACAAGTCCTTCCTCGACGTGGTCGCCGAATCCCTCAACCTGAAGAAACTGCGCGTGGTGGAAACCGGCGGCGACAGCTTCGAGGCCGAGCGCGAGCAGTGGGACGACGGCAACAACGTGGTCTGCCTGGAGCCCGGCGTGGTGGTCGGCTATGACCGCAACACCTACACCAACACCCTGCTGCGCAAGGCCGGGGTCGAGGTCATCACCATCAGCGCCAGCGAGCTGGGCCGCGGTCGCGGCGGCGGCCACTGCATGACCTGCCCGATCATCCGCGACCCGATCGACTACTGATCAAGCCACCCCGGCGGCCACCCGCCGCCGGGCGCGGTTTCCCATACCCACAAGGAGAAAGAACCATGGCTTTCAACATGCACAACCGCAACCTGCTCAGCCTGATGCACCACAGCACTCGCGAGCTGCGCTACCTGCTGGACCTGTCCCGCGACCTCAAGCGCGCCAAGTACACCGGCACCGAGCAGCCGCACCTGCTGCGCAAGAACATCGCGCTGATCTTCGAGAAGACCTCCACCCGCACCCGCTGCGCCTTCGAAGTGGCCGCCTATGACCAGGGCGCCAACGTCACCTACATCGACCCGGGCTCCTCGCAGATCGGCCACAAGGAGTCGATGAAGGACACCGCCCGCGTGCTCGGCCGCATGTACGACGCCATCGAGTACCGCGGCTTCAAGCAGGAGATCGTCGAGGACCTGGCCAAGTACGCCGGCGTGCCGGTGTTCAACGGCCTGACCGACGAATACCACCCGACCCAGATGCTCGCCGACGTGCTGACCATGCGCGAACACAGCGACAAGCCGTTGCACGACATCAGCTACGCCTACCTGGGCGACGCCCGCAACAACATGGGCAACTCGCTGCTGCTGATCGGCGCCAAGCTCGGCATGGACGTGCGCATCGCCGCGCCCAAGTCGCTGTGGCCGACCGACGAACACGTGGCCGCGTGCAAGAAATTCGCCGAGGAAAGCGGCGCACGCATCACCCTCACCGAAGATGCCAAGGAAGCGGTCAAGGGCGTCGACTTCGTCCACACCGACGTCTGGGTGTCCATGGGCGAGCCGGTGGAGGCCTGGGGCGAACGCATCCAGCAACTGATGCCCTACCAGGTCAACGCCGAGCTGATGAAGGCTGCCGGCAACCCGCGGGTGAAGTTCATGCACTGCCTGCCGGCCTTCCACAACAGCGAAACCAAGGTCGGCAAGCAGATCGCCGAGCAGTATCCGCACCTGAAGAACGGCATCGAGGTGACCGAAGACGTGTTCGAGTCGCCCTGGTGCATCGCCTTCGAGCAGGCGGAAAACCGCATGCATACCATCAAGGCGATCCTGGTCTCGACCCTGGCCGACGTTTGACGCGCGTGCCGTAGGGCGGGTGCAACCCGCGGGTTTCACCCGCCCTACGACCAACCCTTTCGAGGAGAATCAATATGCGACTAGTCATCGCCCTGGGCGGCAACGCCCTGCTGCGGCGTGGCGAGGCCATGACCGCGGAGAACCAGCGCGAGAATGTGCGCATCGCCTGCGAACAGATCGCCAAGGTGGCACCGGGCAACGAACTGGTGATCGCCCACGGCAACGGCCCACAGGTCGGCCTGCTGGCCCTGCAGGGCAACGCCTACGACCCCACCAACCCCTACCCGCTGGACGTGCTCGGCGCCGAGACCGAAGGCATGATCGGCTACATGATCGAACAGGAGCTGGGCAACCTGCTGCCGTTCGAAGTGCCCTTCGCCACCATCCTCACCCAGGTCGAGGTGGACAGCGGCGACCCCGCGTTCAGGACACCGACCAAGCCGATCGGCCCGGTCTACAGCAAGGCAGACGCCGAACGCCTGGCCGCCGAGAAGGGCTGGAGCATCGCCCCGGATGGCGACAAGTTCCGCCGCGTGGTGGCCAGCCCGAGGCCGCAGCGGATTTTCGAGATCCGCCCGGTGAAGTGGCTGCTGGAGAAAGGCAGCGTGGTGATCTGCGCCGGCGGCGGCGGCATCCCGACCATGTACGACAACGGCAAGCTCAAGGGCGTGGAGGCGGTGATCGACAAGGACCTGTGCTCGGCGCTGCTGGCCGAACAGCTGTCCAGCGATCTGCTGGTGATCGCCACCGACGTCGATGCCACCTACATCGACTGGGGCAAGCCGACGCAGAAGGCCATCGCCGAAGCCCACCCGGACGAGCTGGAACGCCTGGGCTTCGCCGCCGGCTCCATGGGGCCGAAGGTGCAGGCCGCCTGCGAGTTCGCGCGCAACACCGGCAAGGTCGCGGTGATCGGCTCGCTGGCCAATATCGAGGCCATCGTCCAGGGCAAGTCCGGCACCCGCATCAGCACCAGCGCCAGCAGTACGCAATACCGCTGATCCGCGTTACCCCAGCGGCAGGCTCCCCTGCCGCTCCTCAACCTCATCCCTGCAACTCGCCGCGCCGTTACCCGCCCCGCCTGTACGGATGACCAGCAAGCAGCAACGTGACTTGCCGGTCAGACCCCGCGTCAACCCGATACCCCCGATTCATTTGAGTCGCCATCCGGCATTTGCCGCCTGGCAGGGAGCGCTGTTGTCGCCGAGCATCCGCCCGCCACTTCGCGCTCGCCCCGCCTGGCATGAAGGTCGATTGTAGGAGTTCTGTGTGATGTCTCGTCTTCCCGTCATCGTCGGCTTCGGCGGCTACAACGCCGCGGGCAGAAGCTCGTTCCACCATGGCTTCCGCCGCATCGTCCAGGAATCGCTGGATGCCGCCAGTCGCCAGGAAACCCTGGCCGGCCTGGCCGTGATGATGAAGCTGGTGCAGGTGGTCGATGGCCAGTTCCGCAGCGTCGATGGCCAGCCCCTGAGCCCGGCCGAGATCGAGGCCCGGCATAGCGCCGAGATCCTCGCCGGCACCCTGGTACGGCGCATCGAGAAACGCCACCTGGACGTGGACGCCGCCCACTGGCAGAAGAACATCGCCGTCAGTGCCGCCCAGTTCACCACCCTGCGCAAGCACCTGCCCGAGCCGCTGCCTGCCAGCTGGCAGGTGGAAGAGCTGGACGAGCAGCAGGTGCGCGTCACCCTGCAGGAGAGCAGCGAGTTCAAGGTCGACAGCTATCGCGCCCTGCCGGTGAAGTCCGCCGGCCAGCTGCCCACCGGCTTCGAGCCGGGCGAGCTGTACCACTCGCACTTCCACCCGCGCGGCCTGCAGATGACCGTGGTTGGCGCCACCGACGCGCTGCGCTCCACCGGCCTGCCCTGGACCGACATCCTGGCCAGGGTCCAGCCGGACCAGGTCGCCGTGTTCGCCGGCAGCGGCATGAGCCAGATGGACGACAACGGCTTCGGCGGCATGCTGCAGTCGCGCCTGCGGGGTAACCGGGTCACCGCCAAGCAGTGCCCGCTGGGCCTCAACAGCATGCCGGCGGACTTCATCAACGCCTATGTACTGGGCAGCGTCGGCACCACCGGCAGCGTCACCGGCGCCTGCGCCACCTTCCTCTACAACCTGCAGAAGGGCGTCGAGCATATCGCCAACGGCCAGGCCCGCGTGGTGCTGGTGGGCAACAGCGAGGCGCCGGTCACCCAGGAGTTCATCGACGGTTACGGCGCCATGGGCGCTCTGGCCACCGAGGAAGGCCTGCGCAAGATCGAGGGCCGCGACGAGGTGGACTTCCGCCGCGCCAGCCGGCCGTTCGGTGACAACTGCGGCTTCACCCTGTCCGAGTCGGCGCAGTTCATCGTGCTGATGGATGATGAGCTGGCCCTGGAGCTGGGCGCCGATATCCATGGCGCCGTGCCGGATGTGTTCATCAACGCCGACGGCTTCAAGAAATCCATCTCCGCCCCCGGCCCCGGCAACTACCTGACCGTGGCCAAGGCCGTGGCCGCCGCCGCGCAGCTGGTCGGCATCGACGCCGTGCGCCACCACAGCTTCGTGCATGCCCATGGCTCCAGCACCCCGGCCAACCGGGTCAGCGAATCCGAACTGCTGGATCGGGTCGCCGCCGCCTTCGGTATCGAGCAATGGCCGGTGACCGCGGTGAAGGCCTTCGTCGGCCATTCCCTGGCACCGGCCAGCGGCGACCAGCTGATCGCCGCCCTGGGCACCTTCCGTCACGGCCTGCTGCCGGGGCTGAAGACCATCGACCGGGTGGCCGACGACGTGCACCGCCAGCACATCAGCCTGGATGTCCGCGACCGCCAAGTGGCAGGCATGGAAGTGTGCTTCCTCAACTCCAAGGGCTTCGGCGGCAACAACGCCACCGGCGTGCTGCTCGCCCCGCAGGTGGCCGAGCGCATGCTGCGCAAGCGCCACGGCGAGGCCGCCTTCAGCGCCTGGCAGGCCAAGCGCGAAGCGACTCGCGCTGCGGCGGCCGCCTACGACCAGCGCGCGCTACGCGGCCAGTTCGACATCCTCTACAACTTCGGTCACGACCTGATCGACGATCAGCAACTGCAGTTCAGCGCCGACGGCATCCAGGTGCCGGGCTTCGCCCAGCCGCTGCTGTACCGGAAGGACGAGCGCTACAGCGATATGCTGTGACGTGTGGCTCCTTCTCCCTCCGGAAGAGGGTTGGGGCGGCCCGCGTAGGGTGAGGGTGGCAGAACGGCCCCTCCCCCTCAGAGGAGAGGATGACTCAGCGGTGCAGCACGTACTGTCCGCTGAAGCGCACCGCTTCGACCTCGTCGACGAGGATGCGGCTATGCAGCCGGATCCGCGCCAGGCCGCGGCGCTGGTACAGGGCGAGGAACTTGTCCCACTCGGCCGCCGCCGGCGCCGCGCATACCGCCAGCGCATCGCTCAGCACCGGCTGCGGGTAGTCGATCTGGCTCTGCTGGATGACGATATGCCCGTCCGTCACGCCTGCCTCGCGCAGGCTCAGGTGCAACCAGCCCCAGCCGGCCAGCACCGCGCCGCAGTAGAGACTGCCGCCGAACATGCTGCTCTTGTGATTGAGGTTGGCCGCCAGCGGCAGGCTCAGGCGCAGCTCGCCGCCCTGCCAACCCTGTACGCCCAGGCCGAGGGCCTGGGTCAGCGGGATGTCCTGGTGCAGCAGCTGCTCCAGGTAGGCACGATCATCGCTCATGCTGCGAGTGACTCAGTCCAAAGCACGGGCCAGCTGGATCAGCTCGGCGCGCCACTCGGCGGCCTGCGGCAGGCCGAGGAAGGACGGGTTGAGATAGCTCTCGCGGGCCTCGTAGGTCAACGCCTCGCCCTTGAGGTCGAGCACCTCGCCGCCGGCGCCTTCCAGCACGCCCTGTGCCGCGGCGGTATCCCACTGCGAGGTGGGCGCCAGGCGCGGGTAGCAATCGGCATTGCCTTCGGCCAGCAGACAGAACTTCAGGGAGCTGCCGATATTGGCCAGCTGCAGATCGCCGAAGCGCTCGGACAGACCGGTCAGCAGGCGCTCCTGGGCCGGGCTGGAGTGGCGCTTGCTGGCCACCAGGGTGAAGGCCTCGGCCGGGGCCAGGCGCACGGTGATGGCCTCGGGCTGGCCACCCGGCTCCTGACGCCAGGCGCCCAGGCCGGCACCGCCGAAGTAGCAGCGACCATTGGCCGGCACGCCGACCACGCCGAACACCACACGGCCGCGCTCGATCAGCGCGACGTTGACGGTGAACTCCTCGCTGCCGGAGATGAACTCCTTGGTCCCGTCCAGCGGGTCCACCAGCCACCAGCGCTGCCACTCGGCGCGCTCGGCGAAGGCGATGCCGGCATCCTCTTCGGACAGCACCGGAATCTCCGGCGCCAGTTCGCGCAGGCCGGCGGCGAGAACCTCGTGAGCGGCCAGGTCGGCGGCGGTGACCGGCGAGGCGTCGGCCTTCTCGGTGACGGCCACGTCATTGCGCCAGTGCGGCAGGATGGCCTGGCCGGCGCGCTGCGCCAGGGCGATCACCGCCGGCAGATAGGGATGACTCACGGCTTGAACTCTCCACGTTGGGTCAGCAGGTCGCGGACCAGATAGAGGGCGGCCAGGGCCCGGCCTTCGGTGAATTGCGGATGCTGGGCCAGGGCGCTGAGCTCGCGCAGGCTGACCTTGTCCACCCGCAGCGGCTCGGGTTCGTCGCCCGGCAGGCTTTCCTCGTAGAGATCGCGGGCCAGGACCACCTGGATCTTCTGGCTCATGTAGCCGGGCGACAGGCTCAGCTCGGCGATCAGCTCCAGGCGCTCGGCGCCAAAGCCGGCCTCCTCCTTGAGCTCGCGGTTGGCGGCCACCAACACGTCCTCGCCGGGCTCGATCAGGCCCTTGGCCAGCGACAGCTGGTAGTCGTCGGTGCCGGCGCAGTATTCCTCGACCAGCACCGCGTGCTCGGCATCGAGCATGGCCACCACCATCACCGCGCCATAACCGGCGCCTTTGCTCACCAGGCGTTCGTAGGTGCGCTCGACGCCATTGGCGAAGCGCAGCTGCAGCTCTTCGACGCGGAACAGGCGGCTGCTGGCGACTATCTCGCGGGCCAGCACCTGGGGTTTATCACGCATCATTCGCTCCTTGATTCGAACGGGTATCATACCCCGCTCCCTCGAAATATCCGCGCCGGATATTCGCTCCCCGTCTGTTTCCGGACTTTGCCATGCATCAGCTGCCCTGGGCCGATATCGATACCGTCCTGCTCGACATGGACGGCACCCTGCTCGACCTGCATTTCGACAATCACTTCTGGCTGGAACACCTGCCGCTGCGCTATGCCGAGCTGCACGGCATCAGCCGCGAGGCGGCCAGCGCCGAGCTGCTGCCGCTGTTCCGTGCCCACGCCGGCACCCTGCCCTGGTACTGCACCGACTTCTGGAGCCGCGAGCTGAAACTCTCGGTACGCGACCTCAAGCGCGAAGTGGCCGACCTGATCGCCCTGCGCCCGGACGCCGATACCTTCCTCGCCGCCCTGCGCGCCGCCGGCAAGCGCGTGGTGCTGATCACCAACGCCCATCGCGACTCGCTGTCGCTGAAGCTGGAGAAGGTCGAGCTGGCGCCCTACTTCGACCGCCTGATCAGCTCCCACGACTACGGCTTCCCCAAGGAGGATCAGCAGTTCTGGTTCGCCCTGCAGCAGGACTTCCCCTTCGAGCCTACGCGCAGCCTGTTCATCGACGACAGCCTGCCGATCCTGCGCAGCGCCGGGCGCTATGGCGTCGCCCACCTGCTGGCGGTGCGCCAGCCGGACAGCCGCGGCGCGGCCAAGGACACCGAGGAGTTCGCCGCCGTCGAGGACTATCGCCAGCTCAGCGCCCAGCTCGCCCCGCCAGCCTGAAGCGCCGTCGACCGCCCGGCAGCCAGGCGGTTCGTCGGCTGCGCCATTTTTTGCACAGGTCGTGACACTGCTCGCAGTGCCGCCAAATGCCACTTGCCCAGCGAAGCGGCGCTGGCAGCATGTGCGCCATTCCCCAACGGAGGTCCGTAATTAATGAAGTATTCCTCTCTGCTCCTGCTCTCTCTCGGCCTGGCCAGCGCCACCGCTCTGGCCGGCAACACCTCGGCCGGCGTCGGCGGCGCCCTGGGCGGCGCCCTGGGCACCGTGGTCGGCGAGCAGATCGGTGGCAGCACTGGCGCCACCATCGGTGCCGGTGTCGGCGGCGCGGCCGGTAGCGCGGTAGGTGCCGACAAGGGCGCCCGCACCGAGGCAGCCATCGGCGGTGGCATCGGCGCGGCCGGCGGCCAGGTGATTGGCAGCAAGGTCGGCGGCAGCACCGGCGGTGTGATCGGCGCGGCAGTCGGCGGCGGTGCCGGCGGCGCACTGGGCAATGCCTACGGTGGGGATGACGATGACGACCATGACCACGATGATCGCCGCTACCGCGATGGTCACTACCATGATCACGACGGGCACCCCGGTCGCGCCCTCGGCCACAAGAAGCACAAGTGGCACAAGAAGCACCACTGAGAAACGACAAGGCCCGCATGATGCGGGCCTTGTGTTTTACGGAGCCTGAAACCGGGCGGTATCAGATACCTTCGCTGCGCAGGGCGGCGGCGGTGAAGTCGCTCTTCTTCAGCTGCACGTTGAAGTCGTACATCGGCTCGTTGTTGTCCAGACCGTCGACGAAGTAGCGGCTGCCGGCGAAGTCGTAGATGGTCTCCAGGGTGCTGAGGAACATCGGTACGTCGTAGTAGCTGATCGGGTGGGCTTCCTGCAGGCCGACCAGTTCGCCGCTCTTGTTGTACAGGTCGACGGCGAGGATCTGCCAGCTGTCCTCGTCGAGGTAGAAGCGGCGCTCGGCGTAGGGGTGGCTGTGGCCCTTGCGCAGTTTGGCGTCGACGACCCACACGCGGTGCAGCTCGTGGCGCAGCAGCTCGGGGTTGACGTGCTTGTCCTGGAGGATCTTCTCGTAGGGAATGCCCTTCTGGTGCACGGCATAGCTGTTATACGGCACCAGCATTTCCTGCTTGCCGACCAGGGTCCAGTCGTAGCGGTCCGGCGCGCCGTTGTAGGCGTCGACCACGTCGGCGGTGGCCATGCCGTTGGTGTCCGGCTGCATGGCGTCATAGGCCAGCATCGGCAGGCGACGCACGCGGCGCTCGCCACGGTTGAAGCGCCAGGCCTTGCGGATCGCCAGGACCTGGTCGAGGGTCTCCTGCACCACCAGGGCGGAGCCGGCCAGCTTGCTCGGCGAGGTCACCACGTACTTGTAGAAGAACAGGGTGTTGTCCAGATCCGCCGGGGTCACGCCTTCGCGACCGTAGACGAACAGGATGTCGCGCTCGCGCTTGACCAGCACGTAGTCGCCACCCTTGAGCACTGCCGCGTGGTTGGTGATCATCCGGGTCTGCTCGCCGCGGTAGCGGGCGATGTGGTTCCAGATCGCTTCCTGACCGTTCTGCGGGATCGGGAAGGGAATGCCGGCGGCGGTGCCTTCGATGCCGTTACCGCCGGCGATCAGCGAAGCGTTGGCCGCGTTGTAGCGGGTGGCGTCGTAGATGCGCTGCGGCGAGGCGGCGCTGCGGCGGGTCGGGAACACGCGCAGGAAGTAGTCCGGGTTGGTTTCCAGCAGCTTCTGGTAGCCCGGGGTCAGCAGCGCCTTGTACTGAGCGATGTTGCTCTTGTCGACGCGGTACAGCTCCTTGTCCGCGGCGAAGGGGTCCGGGTGGTGCATGCCGGGCTGGTAGTTGGCCGGCGGCGTGGCGACGCCACCCTCCCAGGACGGAATGGTGCCCGCGGCATTGCCGGCGCGCTCCCCGCCCAGCGGCATCAGGTCTTGCCCGAGACGGGCGGCCTGGGCCGCATCGACGCGGGCTTGCGCCGGCAGGCTGACAGCGGCTGCCAGTGACAGGACTGCAATTGTTCTCAGCACAGCTTTCTCCTCGCGACGCACTCGAGCGCCGCTGTTCTTATCCGTGCGACCGATCTAGGTCGCGCTCGCAGATTGCCGTTGGGTGAGGCAGTGGCCATCCTGGCGCCGGGTGGTCCCGGTCATGGTCGCTCCGCATCCAGCGGGGCTTTGGGTACTTATGCGTCGCGCTGGAACTTGAGATCCCACACGCCGTGGCCAAGGCGCTCGCCACGTTTTTCGAACTTGGTCACCGGCCTTTCGCTGGGCCGCTCCACATAACCGGCGGCACCCGCCACATTATGGTAGCCCGGTGCCAGCGACATTACCTCCAACATATGTTCCGCATATGGCTGCCAATCGGTGGCCATGTGCAGGATGCCGCCGACCTTGAGCTTGCTGCGCACCAGTTCGGCGAAGCTCGCCTGGACGATGCGGCGCTTGTGGTGACGGGCCTTGTGCCAAGGATCGGGGAAGAACAGCAGGACGCGGTCGAGGCTGGCGTCGGCCACGCAGTCGCGCAGCACTTCCAGGGCATCGCAGCTGTAGACGCGGATGTTGCTCAGGTTCTGCGTGAGCATGCCGTTGAGCAATGCGCCGACGCCCGGCTTGTGCACTTCCACGCCGATGAAGTCCTGCTCGGGCGCGGCGGCGGCCATCTCCAGGGTGGCGTGGCCCATGCCGAAGCCGATCTCGAAGGTGCGCGGCGCGCTGCGCCCGAACACCTGGTCGAAGTCGCGCAGGCCATCTTCCAGCTGCAGGCCGAACTTGGGCCAGCCCTGGTCCAGGCCACGCTGCTGGCCCTCGGTCATACGCCCGGAGCGCATGACGAAACTCTTGATGCCGCGCAGCGGCCGCTCGGCAGCGCCGTCGCCTGCCGGCTCGATGATGTCGCTCATGAAGTTCTCTCAGCCTGTTTAGGGGGGCTTACTTGATCAGGCCGTCCAGCGGCGAGGAGGCGCTGGCATACAGCTTCTTCGGCATGCGCCCGGCCAGATAGGCCATGCGCCCGGCGATGATCGCGTGCTTCATTGCCGCGCCCATCAGGATCGGGTCCTGGGCGTGGGCGATGGCGCTGTTCATCAGCACCGCCTCGCAACCCAGCTCCATGGCGATGGTGGCGTCGGACGCGGTACCCACGCCGGCGTCGACCAGCACCGGCACAGTCGCCTCTTCGAGGATGATGCGCAGGTTGTAGGGGTTGCAGATGCCCAGGCCGGTGCCGATCAGGCCGGCCAGCGGCATCACCGCGATGCAGCCCATCTCGGCCAGCTGACGGGCGATGATGGGGTCGTCACTGGTGTACACCATCACGTCGAAGCCTTCCTTGACCAGCACTTCGGCGGCCTTGATGGTCTCGATCACGTTGGGGAACAGGGTCTTCTGGTCGGCCAGCACTTCCAGCTTGACCAGCGTGTGGCCATCGAGCAGCTCGCGGGCCAGGCGGCAGGTGCGCACCGCTTCCTCGGCGTTGAAGCAGCCGGCGGTGTTGGGCAGGATGGTGTACTTGTCCGGCGAAATCACATCCAGCAGGTTGGGCTCGCCCGGGTTCTGCCCGATATTGGTCCGGCGCACGGCCACGGTGACGATCTCGGCACCCGAGGCCTCGATGGCCAGGCGGGTCTCCTCGAGGTCCTTGTACTTGCCGGTGCCCACCAGCAGGCGCGACTCGTAGGTGCGGCCGGCCAGGGTGAAAGGCTTGTCGATGATGGCGCTCATGGCAGTTCCTCGGGCGACTAGCCGCCGCCGATGGCGTGGACGACTTCCAGCTGGTCGCCGTCGTGCAGGACGGTGGCGCCATGCTGGCTGCGCGGCACTATGTCCAGATTGAGTTCGACCGCCACCCGCTTGCCGGTCGCATCCAGGCGCGCGAGCAGGTCGGCGACGGTGGCGCCGTCGGGCAGCTCGAAGGGTTGGCCGTTCAACTGGATGTGCATGGCTGGGCGGTCAGATCATGAAAGGGTCGGCATTCTAGCCCGATCGACCGGATCGACCAAGGTACGCGCGTGCCATCTGTCAGCCCCGCCCGGCACGCCAGGCCGCCAACCCCAGGCACAGCCAGCCGGCGAGGAAGCACAGGCCACCCAGCGGGGTGATCATGCCGAGCTTGCCCAGGCCGCTCAGGGTCAGGGCGTACAGGCTGCCGGAGAACAGCAGGATGCCAACGGCGAACAGGCTGCCGGCAGCCGTCAGCAGGCGCCCCGGCAGGCGCTCGGCGAGCAACGCCACACCGGACAGGGCCAGGGCATGCACCAGCTGGTAATGCACGCCGGTCTGGAATACCGCCAGGTATTCCGTGCTCAGCTGGCCCTTGAGGCCGTGGGCGGCAAAGGCGCCCAGTGCCACGCCGGTGAAGCCGGCCAGGGCCGCCAACAGCAGAAAGACTCGTAACATGATTGACTCCCGGACAGGCTCGATGCGGCCGCTATAATGGCCGCTCCCTAAGACCGGGCCAAGCCATGCTGCGCAACCTGTTCCGCCGCCTGACCAAACTGCTGCTGTGGTTCGCCGCCGTCTCGGCCCTGGTGGTGCTGGCCCTGCGCTGGATCGACCCGCCCGGCACGGCGCTGATGGCCGAGCGCAAGATCCAGTCCTGGGTCGACGGCGAACCGATCGACCTGCAGCGTACATGGCGGCCCTGGCGCGAGCTGCCCGACGACCTGAAGATCGCGGTGATCGCCGCCGAGGACCAGAAGTTCGCCGAGCACTGGGGCTTCGATGTCGCCGCCATCCGCCAGGCCCTGCAGCACAACGCCGATGGCGGCAACCTGCGCGGCGCCAGCACCATCAGCCAGCAGGTGGCCAAGAACCTGTTCCTCTGGTCTGGCCGCAGCTGGCCGCGCAAGGCGCTGGAGGCCTGGTTCACCGGCCTGATCGAGCTGCTCTGGCCGAAGCAGCGCATCCTCGAGGTGTACCTCAATAGCGTGGAATGGGGCGATGGCGTGTTCGGCGCCGAGGCTGCCGCACGCCATCACTTCAAAGTCGGCGCGCCCTACCTGTCGCGCCAGCAGGCCTACCTGCTGGCCGCCGTGCTGCCCAATCCGCGCGCCTGGAGCGCCAGCCGCCCGGGCTCCCATGTGCAGCGCCGGGCCAGCTGGATCCGCCGGCAGAGCTACCAGCTCGGCGGCAGCCACTATCTCAACCAGCTGTCGGCGCCTCTGTCGCTGTCGCTGGCGCAGTGGTGGCCGCAGTGGCTGCCGAAGCTCTGAGTCGCAGCAAGCCCCAGGCGATCAGGGCCTGGCCGCTGAAATAGCAGGTCACGATCACCAGCACCGCATGGGGGAACGGCTGAACGAACTTGTTCACCCCGATCAGCGAATCCGCCACCACGAACAGCATCGCCCCCAGCCACAGCGGCCCCGGCCTGGCCTCCACGCGTCCGGCCAGGATCGCCATGGCCAGCAGGCAGCTCAGATAGATCGCCACCGGAATCTGCAGGGCACCGGCCGCCGGCAGCATCCAGGCCGACATCGCTGCCGCATAGAGCACGACCGGCACCGAGCGCCGCCAGTGCCATGGCTGACCACGCCCGAGCAGGCCGAACGCGACGATGAAGGCCAGCTGGTTGACCAGGAAGGCCAGCAGCGCCTGAATGAACAGGCCGTCGCGATCACCGAAATCGAGGAAGAGATCCCCTGCCGCCGCCGCGCCATAACCCAGCGCCAGCCAGCGCCCGACCGCACCGGGGTATGCACGCCAGGCCAGCACGGCGAACAGCAGCATGGGCAGCGGCTTGAGCAGCCAGCCCAGCGGATAGGGCTTGAGCGGCAACAGCAGCAGATAGAGCAGGCCCAGGCAGAGGGCGGCGGCAAAGCAGCGGCGCTGGAAGGTGGTCATACGAGACTCCCTGTTCGAGACGAGCCCCGATCCTGCCGGCAAACCCCGCTCCCCGCCAAAACCTCAAGCGCCAGAAACGGCGGCCGCAGGCGTCAGTGACTGAGCAGGCGGCGCGGCACCACGCGCAGCAGTTGCAGGCGCTCGTCCTT
The DNA here is from genome assembly GCF_005508865.1 of Pseudomonas sp. F(2018). Taxonomy (GTDB): domain Bacteria; phylum Pseudomonadota; class Gammaproteobacteria; order Pseudomonadales; family Pseudomonadaceae; genus Aquipseudomonas. The sequence goes on along the minus strand of NZ_SCOM01000005.1, from coordinate 218,039 downwards.
GAGGTGGGCGGTCAGGCCCAGCTGCGGATAGATCCAGGCCTCGCCCTCCGGCAGCTGCAGGCGCAGGCGCGGCGCGCCCAGGCTAGCACTGAGCGTGGCGGCGGAGATGGCCTGCTGCGGCTGCAGGTTGAGCGCCTCGATGCGCTGCCCGGCCAGCTGCTCGCGCATCTGCGCCGACTGCGGCTGCTCCGCATCGTTGGGCTTCACGCCGCTGGCGGTAGCCAGGCTGTCGCGCTGGGCGGCGGTGAGCGCCAGTTCCGCCTCCAGCGCCCAGGCGCCCGACTCCAGGGCCTGCGCGTCGCGCAGCAGCAGGCGCGGGCCATCCAGGCGCGGCTGCAGCCACAGCTCGGCCTTGGGCAGGCGATCATCGAGCTGGCTGAGGGTCAGGCTGTCCTCGGCCAGCGGCTGCAGCACCTCGGCCTGCCACTCGCCGAGCCAGGGCAGCGGCTCCGCCTTGTCCTCGCGCGGCACCAGCCACCAGTAGCCGAGCAGGCAGCTGGCCAGGGCCACGACGGTGAACAGCAGGGCGGGCGGACGACGCTTCATGGCAATGCTCCGGGCAGAAAAAAGCCGCACCTGGGTGCGGCTTTTCGGGGTGGTGCTGCTTACGCCTGGATCGAGCCTTTCAGCTTATTCATGGCGTTCTTCTCCAACTGGCGAATGCGCTCGGCGGAGACGTTGTACTTGGCGGCCAGGTCGTGCAGGGTCGCCTTCTCCTCGGCCAGCCAGCGCTGGTAGAGGATGTCGCGGCTGCGCTCGTCCAGGCCTTCCAGCGCTTCATGCAGGCTGGCGCTGGAACTGTCGCTCCAGTCGGCATCCTCGAGCTGCATGGCCGGGTCGTAGCGATGGTCTTCCAGGTAGTTGGCCGGCGACTTGAACGCGCTCTCGTCGTCGTCTTCCGCGGCCGGGTCGAAGGCCATGTCCTGTCCGGACAGGCGGCTCTCCATCTCGCGGACTTCGCGCGGCTCCACGCCCAGGCTCTCGGCCACGGCATGCACTTCGTCGTTGCTCAGCCAGGCCAGACGCTTCTTCTGGCTGCGCAGGTTGAAGAACAGCTTGCGCTGGGCCTTGGTGGTGGCGACCTTGACGATGCGCCAGTTGCGCAGGATGAACTCGTGGATCTCGGCCTTGACCCAGTGCACGGCGAAGGACACCAGGCGCACGCCCATTTCCGGGTTGAAGCGCTTGACCGCCTTCATCAGGCCGACGTTGCCTTCCTGGATCAGGTCGGCCTGGGACAGGCCATAGCCGGCGTAGCTGCGGGCGATATGCACGACGAAGCGCAGGTGGGCCAGAACCATCTGGCGCGCGGCTTCCAGATCTTGCTCGTAGTAGAGACTCTCGGCCAGCTCGCGCTCCTGCTCGGGGGTCAACAGCGGAATGCTGTTCACCGCATGCACGTATGCCTCCAGGTTGGCGCCTGGAACTAGGGCATGAACAGGTTGCAGGGAAGTGGTCATCAAAACCTCCGGTATTGCAAAGCGGGGTGCAGTCTAGCACTGCCCTTTCTGAGGTGGGAACCAGTGGAAAAGTTCCCTTACAGTTGCTCAGAAAATGATCAAAAATCAATAAATTGCTAGCGCGGCGCGAGCTCGCTCAAGTGACGGGCTACCGCCAGCCAGGCGCCAATATAGCCGAGGAAAACCGCGCCCAACAGTAGCGAAAGACCATCGGCTGCCGGCACGCCACCCAGGGCGAAATCGCTGCCGTAGAGCCCCGCCAGGCGTACCACTGCCTCGTTCAGCCAGTCCAGGCCGAAGGCCAGCAGGCCCCAGGCCAGCAGACCGGCGCCCAGGCCATACAGCGCCCCCATATAGAGGAAGGGCCGACGCACGTAGCCATCGGTACCGCCGACCAGCTTGATCACCTCGATCTCGCTGCGGCGGTTCTCGATATGCAGGCGAATGGTGTTGCCGATCACCAGCAGCAGCGCCATCACCAGCAGCAGGGTCAGGCCGAAGACGAAGCGGTCGCCGAGGCCGAGGATGGCGGTGAGGCGCTCCACCCACTGCAGGTCGAGCTGCGCCTGGTCGACGCCGGGCAGCTCGGCCAGGCGCTGGCGCAGGGCCTCCAGCGCGGCCTTGTCGATCTCGTGCGGAGTCACCACCACCACGGCGGGCAGCGGGTTGTCCGGCAGCTCGCGCAGGGCCTGACCGAGGCCCGACTGTTCTTCGAACGCGGCCAGGCCGGCCTCGCGGCCGATGAACTCGGCCTCGGCCACGTCGGCCATGGCCGCGATCTCCTCGCGCAGCTGCAGGCCGGCGTCGTCACCGGCCTCCTGCTTGAGGTACAGGGAAATCTGCGCGGCCTGCTGCCAGGAACCGCCGAGGCGCTCGACATTGTCCAGCAGCAGGGCCAGGCCCATGGGCAGCGACAGCGCCACGGCCATCACCAGGCAGGTGAAGAAGCTGCCGATCGGCTGGCCGACCAGGCGGCCGAGGCTGTCGACCAGGCTGGCGCGGTGGCTCTCGACCCAGGCGGCGAACAGCGTGGAGAAGTCCGGGCCCTGCTTGATCGGCTTGTCGGCCTTGCTCTGCACGGCGCCGACGCGCTCGGCGGCCTTGATATTGCGTTGCTTGTCGCTCATCAACCGGCCTCCCCGTCGCCGATCAGTCGGCCGCGTTGCAGGGTAAGCATGCGGTGGCGCATGCGCGCGATCAGGGCCAGGTCGTGGCTGGCGATCAGCACTGTGGTGCCGAGGCGGTTGATGTCTTCGAACACACCCATGATCTCGGCGGCCAGGCGCGGGTCGAGGTTACCGGTGGGTTCGTCCGCCAGCAGCAGGGCCGGGCGATGCACCACGGCACGGGCAATGCCGACGCGCTGCTGCTGGCCAGTGGACAGGTCGGCCGGGAACTGCTCGACCTTGTCCGACAGCGACACACGCTCCAGGGCGGCATTGACCCGCTTGGCGATGTCCGGCTTGGACAGGCCGAGGATCTGCAGCGGCAGGGCGACGTTGTCGAACACCGAGCGATCGAACAGCAGCTGGTGGTTCTGGAACACCACGCCGATCTGCCGGCGCAGGAAGGGAATCTGCGCGGTGGTGATCTGCGCCAGGTCCTGCCCCGCCAGCAGCAGCTTGCCGGTGGTCGGCCGCTCCATCGCCAGCAGCAGGCGCAGCAGGGTGGACTTGCCCGCGCCGGAGTGGCCGGTGACGAAGAGGAACTCGCCGCGGCGCACGTGGAAACTCAGTTCATGCAACCCGACATGGCCGTTGGGATACCGCTTGCCGACCTGCTCGAATCGAATCATCCCTGTTCCTTCTCAGCAAAGAGTGCCTGGACGAAGTCCTCGGCGACGAAGGTGCGCAGATCGTCGATGCCCTCGCCGACGCCGATGTAGCGGATCGGCAGGCCAAACTGCTTGGCCAGGGCGAAGATCACCCCGCCCTTGGCGGTGCCATCCAGCTTGGTCAGCGCCAGCCCGGTGAGGGTCACGGCCTGGTTGAACTGCTTGGTCTGGTTGATCGCGTTCTGCCCGGTGCCGGCGTCCAGCACCAGCAGCACTTCGTGGGGCGCGGTCTCATCCAGCTTGCCAATGACCCGACGGACCTTCTTCAGTTCCTCCATCAGGTTGTCCTTGGTGTGCAGGCGACCGGCCGTATCGGCGATCAGCACGTCGACGCCACGGGCCTTGGCGGCCTGCACCGCATCGAAGATCACCGAGGCGGAGTCGGCGCCGGTGTGCTGGGCGATCACCGCGATGCTGTTGCGCTCGCCCCACACCTGCAGCTGCTCGACGGCCGCAGCGCGGAAAGTGTCGCCGGCGGCGAGCATGACCTTCTTGCCCTCGCCCTGCAGCTTCTTGGCCAGCTTGCCGATGGTGGTGGTCTTGCCGACGCCGTTCACGCCGACCACCAGGATCACGTAGGGCTGCTTCTCGGCGTTGATGACCAGCGGCTGCTCGACCGGCTTGAGCAGGCCGCCCAGCTCTTCCTGCAACGCCTTGTACAGCGCGCCGCTGTCGGCCAGCTCCTTGCGCGCCACGCGCTTGGTCAGGCTGCCGATGATGGTACTGGTGGCCTCGACGCCGACGTCGGCCATCAGCAGGCGGGTTTCCAGCTCGTCGAGCAGGTCGTCGTCGATGGCTTTCTTGCCGAGGAACAGGCTGGCCATGCCCTCGCCCAGGCTGGCGCTGGTCTTGGACAGGCCCTGCTTGAGGCGGGCGAACCAGCCGCCCTGGTTGTCGCCGGGCTTGCTCTGTTCGACCACCGCGGGCGCGGCAACCGGCTCGGGTTGCGGCGCGGGTTCGACGGGCGCTTCGTGGACCGGATGGGTGACTTCGCTGCCGGCATTAATGCGGAAGCGCGAGAAAGCCGGCTTGGGCTCTTCGGCCAGCGGCGCGGCCTCGACCACGGGCAGGTGCTCGATCGGCGGCTGCACCACCACCGGCGCGGGCACCGGCTCAGGCGCGGCGGCAACGGGCTCGGGTACGGGCTCGACAACCGGCGCTGCGGCGGGCGTCACCACAGCGGGCTCAGCGCTGGTCGCAGTCACTGGCGCAGGGCTTACGGCAGCCTCGGGCTCCGCCGGCGCGCTGCTCGGTTCGACCGCTGGCGCGGGTTGAGGCTGCTCGGCCGCCCCCGGAGCTTCCGGCTTCTTGCGCAGCCAGCCAAACAGGGATTTCTTCTCGCCGGGTTGCTCCGGCGATGGCTTGTCGTCTTGGGAACCAAACATGGGTCGCTTGATCTCAGGGGAGCCGCACGGATCGCCGCGCCGCCCCGGAAAAGGATGCGGTATCCTAGCACCTCTTCGCCCGCCGGCGGTACGACCGGCCGGGCCGTCCGACAGGTCAAGAGCCCCTATGACACGACTCGCCCGCCGCTGCGCCGGCCTGCTCCTCAGCGCGTTCTGCATGCCCCTGGCGGCAATCGCCGCCGAACCCCAAGCGACCCACGAATTCCAGTTGGACAACGGCCTCAAGGTCATCGTCCGCGAGGATCACCGCGCCCCCGTGGTGGTCTCCCAGCTCTGGTACAAGGTCGGCTCCAGTTATGAGACGCCCGGCCAGACCGGCCTTTCCCACGCCCTCGAACACATGATGTTCAAGGGCAGCCGCAAGCTCGGCCCCGGCGAGGCCTCGCGCATCCTGCGTGACCTAGGCGCCGAGGAGAACGCCTTCACCAGTGACGACTACACCGCCTATTACCAGGTGCTGTCGCGCGACCGCCTGGCCGTGGCCTTCGAGCTGGAGGCCGACCGCCTGGCCAGCCTCAAGCTGCCGGCCGACGAGTTCGCCCGCGAGATCGAGGTGATCAAGGAGGAGCGCCGCCTGCGCACCGACGACAAACCCACCTCGCTGGCCTACGAGCGCTTCAAGGCCATGGCCTACCCGGCCAGCGGCTACCACACCCCGACCATCGGCTGGATGGCCGACCTCGACCGCATGACCGTCGAGGAGCTGCGCCACTGGTACCAGGCCTGGTACGCGCCGAACAACGCCACCCTGGTGGTGGTCGGCGACGTAACCAAAGACGAGGTACAGGGCCTGGCCCAGCACTACTTCGGTGCCATTCCGCGGCGTGACGTACCGCCGGCCAAGGCTCCACGCGAGCTGGCCGAGCCGGGCGAGCGACGCATCAAACTGCACGTGAAGACCCAGCTGCCGAGCCTGCTGATGGGCTTCAATGTGCCCGGCATCGCCACCAGCGCCGATGCCCGCGAAGTCCATGCGCTGCGCCTGCTCTCCGCCCTGCTCGACGGCGGCTACAGCGCCCGCCTGCCGTCGCGCCTGGAACGTGGCCAGGAGCTGGTGTCCGGTGCCTCCGCCTGGTACGACGCCTTCGCCCGCGGCGACAGCCTGTTCATGCTCTCCGCCACGCCGAACGTGCAGAAGGGCGTCTCGCTGGAGCAGACCGAAGCCGGCCTGTGGGCCCAGCTCGACGAGCTCAAACGCACTCCACCTAGCCCGGATGAGCTGGCCCGGGTGCGTGCCCAGGTGATCGCCGGCCTGGTCTACGAGCGCGATTCGATCACCAGCCAGGCCACCACCATCGGCCAGCTGGAAACCGTCGGCCTGTCGTGGACGCTGATGGACAAGGACCTGGCCGCCCTCGAAGCGGTGACCCCGGCCGATATCCAGAAGGCCGCCCGTACTTACTTCACCCCGTCGCGCCTGTCGGTCGCCCACATCCTGCCCGAGAAAGCCGCAGAAGGAGCCCAGCCATGAGCGAGCGCAACGGCATCCGTTACGGCCTGCTCGGCCTCGGCCTGATCCTGCTGATCGGCCTGCTCACCTATATCGCCAGCCGCAGCGCTCAGGCCCCGACGCTGGCAGAAGCGCCCGCCCAATCCACCGGCCTGGAGTCGCTGGCCGCCCTGGAAGGCAAGGCGCCGAGCAAGCGCACCCTGGATATCCAGCAATGGCAGACCGCTGAGGGCGCCAAGGTGCTGTTCGTCGAGGCGCGCCAGCTGCCGATGTTCGACCTGCGCCTGACCTTCGCCGCCGGCAGCAGCCACGACGACGGCGTGCCCGGCCTGGCCGCCCTGACCAACGCCATGCTCAACGAAGGCGTGCCCGGCAAGGACGTCACCGCCATCGCCGAAGGCTTCGAGAGCCTGGGTGCCGAGTTCGGCAACGGCGCCTACCGCGACATGGCCATCGCCAGCCTGCGCAGCCTCAGCGCCGCCGAGCAGCGCGAGCCGGCCCTGGTCCTGTTCGATCAGGTCATCGGCCAGCCGACCTTCCCCGAGGACGCCCTGGCGCGGATCAAGAACCAGCTGCTGGCCGGCTTCGAGTACCAGAAGCAGAACCCCGGCAAGCTGGCCGGCCTGCAACTGTTCGAGCGCCTGTACGGCACCCACCCCTATGCCCACCCAAGCGAAGGCAACGAGCAGTCGATCCCCGGCATCTCGGTGGCGCAGCTGCGTGCCTTCCATGCCAAGGCCTACGCCGCCGGCAACGTGGTGATCGCCCTGGTCGGCGACCTCTCCCGTGCCGAGGCCGAGGCCATCGCGGCCAAGGTCTCCGCCTCCCTGCCCAAGGGCCCGGCGCTGCCGCGCATCGCCCAGCCCGAGGAACCCAAGGCCGGCCCCAGCCATATCGAGTACCCGTCCAACCAGACCCACCTGATGCTGGCCCAGCTCGGCGTCGACCGCCGCGAGCCGGACTACGCGGCGCTGATGCTGGGCAACCAGATCCTCGGTGGCGGTGGCTTCGGCACCCGTCTGATGGAAGAGGTGCGCGAGAAGCGCGGCCTGACCTACGGCATCTACTCGGGCTTCAGCGCCATGCAGGCGCGCGGCCCGTTCATGATCAACCTGCAGACCCGCGCCGAGCTGAGCGAAGGCACTCTCGAGCTGGTGCAGGACATCCTCGCCGACTACCTGGCCAACGGCCCGACCCAGAAGGAACTGGACGAAGCCAAGCGCGAGATGGTCGGCAGCTTCCCGCTGACCACCGCGAGCAACGCCGACATCGTCGGCCAGCTCGGCAGCATGGGCTTCTACGACTTGCCGCTGACCTACCTCGACGACTTCATGAGCGAAGTGCAGGGCCTGAGCGTGGAGCAGGTGAAGGCCGCCATGGCCAAGCACCTGGCGACCGACAAGCTGGTCATCGTCACCGCCGGCCCCACGGTCGCGCAGAAGCCGCTGCCCCCACCCACCGACAAGCCCGCCGAACAACCGGCCGGCCCGCCGGAGCACTGATGCGCAAGTCACCTGGTAAAAAAACCGCAGAGCACAACGGCAGCGGCCAGCTGCGCATCATCGGCGGCGAGTGGCGCAGCCGCCAGTTCAGCTTCCCCATGGCCCATGGCCTGCGCCCGACGCCCAACCGCGTGCGCGAGACGCTGTTCAACTGGCTGGCGCCCTATGTCGAGGGCGCCCATGTGCTGGACTGCTTCACCGGCAGCGGCGCGCTGTTCCTCGAAGCCCTGTCGCGCGGCGCCAGCAGCGCCCTGGCCCTGGACAGCAACAACAGCGCCATCGCCAGCCTGCGGCAGATCCTCGCCACGCTGAAATGCAGCAACGGCCAGCTGCTGCAGACCGACGCCCTGCGCCACCTGGACAGCCAGCCGGCCACGCCCTACGACCTGGTATTCCTCGACCCGCCCTTCGGCCAGGACCTGCTGGCACCGGCCTGCGCGCTGCTGGAAGAAAAAGGCTGGCTGGCCAAGGACGCCTGGATCTACACCGAAAGCGAAACCGCACCCTCGACCCTGGCCATGCCCGGCAACTGGCGCCTGCACCGCGAGCAGAAGGCCGGGCAGGTGTACTACGCGCTGTGGGCGCGGGACTGAGGCAACCTTTGAAGAGATTCATCTACGACAACCTGCCGTATCTGCTGCTGTCCGCACTTGCGCTGGCGCTGTTGTTCAGCGACCGAGAGATCGGCTTCGGCCTGAACCGCAGCATACGTGAGGACAGCGGAATCGTGATCGGCCTGATCGAGCAGCGCCTCCTGGCTCTACTGGTGCTTCTGTTTGCGGCTTGGAAGATCTTGATACGCCCCAGACGCTAGCTCTCGCTGGCATATCCCGCTCTTACGTAAAAACGCTGCGAGCCTCAGCAATTGCGGCGTCCATAAACTGCAATCTGCGATCTTCATCATCCAGCTATGCACTGAGTCACGCCTCTGCGAAGCCAGCCCTAACTCAGGCCTCTTCGTATCGCATGGTCCAGTGCGCGTGTCGGCCCTGCGACCGACAGACAATTGAGGTCATGACGCATGAAGATCGCCGTTGCCGGGCTGGGTTACGTAGGACTGTCGAATGCCGTGCTGCTCGCTCAGCAGCATGAGGTGGTGGCCCTGGACATAGATGCGGCCAGGGTAGCGCTGATCAACCGACGGCAATCGCCGATCGCCGATCCCGAACTGGAGGACTATCTCCGGAACAAGCCGCTCGATCTGCGCGCCACCCTGGACAAGCAGGAAGCCTACGAAGGGGCGGAGTATGTGCTGATCGCCACGCCCTCCGACTACGACCCCCACACCAACTACTTCAACACCCAGGCCATCGAGAGCGTGATCGGCGAGGCCATGACGATCAATCCGGATGCGGTGCTGGTGATCAAGTCGACGGTGCCGGTCGGCTATACCCTGAAGGCACGCCAGCGCTTCGCCTGCGAGCGGCTGATCTTCTCCCCCGAGTTCCTGCGTGAAGGGCGCGCCCTGCATGACACCCTGCACCCGACACGCATCGTGGTCGGCGAGCGCTCGCGGCGCGCGGAGATCTTTGCCGAGCAGCTGAAGGAATGCGCTCTGGAGCCCGATGTACCGATCCTGCTCACCGACTCGACGGAAGCGGAGGCGATCAAGCTGTTCGCCAACGCCTACCTGGCCATGCGCGTGTCCTATTTCAACGAGCTCGACACCTATGCCGCCAGCCATGGTCTGGACAGCCGGCAGATCATCGAAGGCGTCGGCCTCGACCCGCGCATCGGCGACCACTACAACAACCCCTCCTTCGGCTACGGCGGTTACTGCCTGCCCAAGGACACCCAGCAGTTGCTGGCCAACTACCGCGACGTGCCGCAAAACCTTATCCACGCCATCGTGGCGTCGAACGACACGCGCAAGGACTTCATCGCCGAAGAGATTCTCAAGCGCCAGCCACGCGTCGTGGGCATCTATCGCCTGATCATGAAGAGCGACTCGGACAACTTCCGTGCCTCCAGCATCCTCGACATCATGCAGCGCATCATGGCCAGGGGCGTCGAAGTGATCGTGCATGAGCCGGGGCTGAATCAGAGCGAATACGCCGAGGCGCGCATCGTCGATGATCTGGAACTGTTCAAGCGCGAAGCCGACGTCATCCTCAGCAATCGCATGAGCCCGGCGCTCAGCGATGTGGCCGGGAAGATCTATACCCGCGATCTGTTCGGCCGCGACTGACTCTTCTCTGGAGCTCTCTAGCGCCTTACTCTGGAGCCTTTCCCGCTCCGGGCTGCAACCGATGTCCGCTCCCCCCTTCTCCCCCGCCTGGTGGCTACCCAGCCCACACTTGCAGACGCTGTTCGGCTCGCTGTGCCGCACGCTGCCGCAGCTGGAACGGCAGCGCGAGCGGCTGTGGCTGGAGGATGGCGACTTCCTCGACCTGGACTGGCATGGCCCGCATGAAGCCACGGCGCCGCTGGTGCTGGTGCTGCACGGGCTGACCGGCTCCTCCAGCTCGCACTACGTGCTCGGTCTGCAGCAGCAACTGGCGGCACGGGGCTGGGCCAGCGTGGCGCTGAACTGGCGTGGCTGCTCCGGCGAGCCCAACCTACTGCCGCGCGGCTACCACTCCGGGGTCAGCGAGGACGTGGTCAGCGTGGTGCGTCATCTGCAGGCCAAGCGGCCGCTGGCGCCGCTGTATGCGGTGGGCTATTCGCTGGGTGGCAACGTGCTGCTCAAATACCTGGGCGAGTCGGGCGAGGATTCCGGCCTGCAGGGCGCGGTGGCGGTGTCGGTGCCGTTCCGTCTGGACCACTGCGCCGAGCGCATCGACCGCGGCTTCTCCAAGGTCTACCAGGCGCACTTCATGCGCGAGCTGGTTGCGTATGTGCGCGACAAGCAGCAGCGCTTTACCGACGAGGGCCATCACGAGCGCCTGGCGGCGCTGCAGCAGTTGGGTCCGCTGGAGGGCATGCGCACCTTCTGGGACTTCGACGGGCGCTTCACCGCGCCGCTGCACGGCTACGCCGACGCCGACGACTACTACCGCCGCGCGTCCAGCCGTTACTACCTGGAGCGGATCCGCACGCGCACGCTGATCATCCAGTCCAGCGACGACCCCTTCGTCTTCCCCCACAGCGTGCCGCAGGCCCAGGAACTGTCGCGCAGCACCCATCTGGAGCTGCACGACCGCGGCGGCCATGTCGGCTTCATCGGCGGCTCGCCGCGGCGGCCGGAGTTCTACCTGGAGCGACGCATTCCTGCGTGGCTCGCTGGCGGACGCTAGCCGACCACATCCACCATCGACACGTGCAGGCGCTGCAGCAGCGCCTGTACCGCGTCGCGCGCGGCCTCGGTGACGTAGCCGCTCTCCAGCGCGAGAATCTGGTACACGCCGCGGCGCATCAGCTCCTCGCTCAAGTCGCCGGGGTTGTTGCGGATGGTGCAGAGGAAGCGCACCCAAGAGGTGAGGATGATCCAGCTGTTGAGGGTCAGCGCCTCGATCTGCTGGGCGTCCATGGCCAGGACGTCGGCGGCGACGAAGCCATGGTAGATCTCGGTGGCGGCCTGCAGACAGCGGTGGGCGAAGGCGCGGTAGCGCTCGGCCAGTTCCAGGTCGCTTTCCAGCAGGTGCTCGAGGTCGCGATGGAGGAAGCGGTAGTGCCACATGGCCGCCAGCAGCGCTTCCAGATAGAAGGTCTTGTCCGCCACCGTCAGGGCGCGACCCTCGGGCAGGCGCAGGAATACCGCTACCCGGCTCTCATACTCGGCGAACAGCTCGGCGATGATCGCCTGCTTGTTGCGGAAGTGGTAGTACAGGTTGCCCGGCGACATGCCCAGGTGGGCGGCGATGTGGTTGGTGGTGACGCTGCGCTCGCCCTGGGCGTTGAAGAGCTCCAGGCTGGCTTCGACGATGCGTTCGCGGGTCTTGTTCTTCGGGGCCATGGTTCGGCTCACGCGGCAAAGGGGACAAAAGTACAGGGAAGCGCCCGATCTGACGACCGGCGAGCGACTCGATTGACAGTTTAGAGCATTTACTCTAAAAATCATCCTCATCCACTCCGCCGCTCCCACAGAGGACGCTCCGCCATGGTCGCCGACGTTGCCTATCTCCAACAAAACCAACAACAGATCGACGCCCTGGAGCCGCTGCTGGCTGCCCAGCGTGCCGCCTACCGCGCCAACCCGATGCCATCGGCCGAACAGCGCCGCGCATGGCTCAAGGCCCTGCGCGAACTGATCCTCGGCGAGAAGCAGGCCCTGATCGATGCGGTGTCCAGCGACTTCAGCAACCGCGCCGCCAGCGAGACCCTGCTGGCCGAGATCATGCCCAGCCTGCACGGCATCGACTACGCCAGCAAACGCCTGGGCAAGTGGATGAAGCCGTCGCGCCGCCATGTCGGCATGGCCTTCCAGCCCGCCTCGGCACGCGTGGTGTACCAGCCGCTGGGCGTGGTCGGCGTGATCGTGCCGTGGAATTACCCGCTGTACCTGGCCTTCGGTCCGCTGATTGGCGCCCTGGCCGCAGGCAACCGGGTGATGATCAAGATGAGCGAATCGACTCCGACCACCTCGCAGCTGGTCAAGGACCTGCTGGCCAAGGTGTTCCCCGAGGACCTGGTGGCCGTGGTGCTGGGCGAGGCCGAAGTCGGTCAGGCCTTCTCGCGCCAGCCCTTCGACCACCTGCTGTTCACCGGTGCCACCAGCATCGGCAAGCACGTGATGCGCGCCGCCGCCGAGAACCTGGTGCCGGTGACCCTGGAGCTGGGCGGCAAGTCGCCGGCCATCGTCTCCGCCGAGGTGCCGCTGGATGACGCCGCCGAGCGCATCGCCTTCGGCAAGACCATGAACGCCGGGCAGACCTGCGTGGCGCCGGACTATGTGCTGGTGCCGCAGGAGCGCGTCGAGGGCTTCGTCGCCGCCTACCGCGCCGCCGTGCAGCGCTTCTATCCGAAGCTGGAAAACAACGCTGACTACACGGCGATCATCAACGAGCGCCAGCTGGGCCGCCTTAAGGGCTATATCAGCGACGCCGAGGCCAAGGGCGCGCAGATCGTCCCGCTGTTCCCCGGCGATCAGGGCCGCCGCCTGGCCCACAGCCTGGTGCTCAATGTCAGCGACGAGATGAAGCTGATGCAGGAGGAGATCTTCGGCCCGCTGCTGCCGGTGGTGCCCTACCAGCGCCTGGACGATGCCTTCGCCTATATCAACGATCGCCCGCGTCCGCTGGCCCTGTACTACTTCGGCTACGACAAGGGCGAGCAGCAGCGCGTGCTGCACGAGACCCACTCGGGCGGCGTGTGCCTGAACGACACCCTGCTGCACGTGGCCCAGGACGACATGCCGTTCGGCGGCGTCGGCCCTTCGGGCATGGGCCACTACCATGGCCACGAGGGCTTCCTGACCTTCAGCAAGGCCAAGGGCGTGCTGATCAAGCAGCGCTTCAATGCCGCACGCTTCATCTACCCGCCCTACGGCACCGCGATCCAGAAGCTGATCCACAAGCTGTTTATCCGCTAAGGGGCGCAGATGAGCGACATATCCAACGCCGCGCCGCAGCTGTCGCGCCGCGGCCTCCTCAAGGTCGGCCTGCTGGGCGGTGCCTTCCTCGCCACCGCCGGGGTCACCGCCAGCCTCAGCGGCTGTTCGGCCGGCGGCCCCGCTGCCGGCTTCGCCGTGCTGCGCGGCAGCGACCTGCCCAGCCTGCGCGCGCTGATCCCGGTGGTGCTAGAGGGTGCTGTGCCAACGGACGCCATGCAGGCTGCGGTGGACGCCACCCTGCAGGGCATCGACCACAACCTCAATCACCTGTCGCCGGAACTGCTCAAGCTCACCCAGCAGCTGTTCGACGTGCTGGCCATGAGCGTAACCCGCGGCCCGCTGACCGGTATCTGGGGCAGCTGGGAAAACGCCAGTTCGGAGGACATCCGCCAGTTCCTCGACCGCTGGGAGCACAGCTCGCTGGACCTGCTGCGCATGGGCCACGCCTCGCTGCTGCAGGTGGTGCTGATGTCCTGGTATGCCCGGCCGCAGTCCTGGGCCCATTGCGGCTACCCCGGCCCACCTCAGTTCTAACGGCCGGCGGCGCACCCTTACAGAACTACAAGAAAAGAGCCTGAACATGCCTGTACCCGATATCTTCCGCGACGGCCTGGCCCGCGGCTGGACCACTTACGATGGCTCGCGCCTGGAAAAAGACCTGCTGCTGGAAGCCGACGTCGCCATCATCGGCAGTGGCGCCGGTGGCGGCACCACCGCGGAGATCCTCAGCGCCGCCGGGCTCAAGGTGCTGCTGATCGAGGAAGGCCCGCTGAAGACCAGCAGCGACTTCAAGATGCAGGAGGCTGACGCCTACCCGCAGCTGTACCAGGAAGGCATCGGGCGCATGAGCAAGGACGGCGCCATCACCATCATGCAGGGCCGTGCCGTCGGCGGTACCACCCTGGTCAACTGGACCTCCAGCTTCCGCACCCCCGAGCCGACTCTCGCCCACTGGGCCGAGGCCCATGGCGTGAAGGGTCACGGCGCCGCCGATATGGCGCCCTGGTTCGAAAGGATGGAGCAGCGCCTGGGCGTCGCGCCCTGGGCCATTCCGCCAAACCCGAACAACGCGGTGATCAGCGCCGGCTGCGACAAGCTCGGCTACGGCTGGAAGGTGATCCCACGCAATGTGCGCGGCTGCTGGAACCTCGGCTACTGCGGCATGGGCTGCCCGGTCAACGCCAAGCAGTCGATGCTGGTCACCACCATCCCGGCCGCCCTCGACCAGGGCGGCGCCCTGCTCTACCTGGCGCGCGCCGAACGGCTTATTCACGACGGCCAGCACGTCAGCGGCCTGGAATGCCTGGGCATGGACGAGCGCAGCGTGGCGCCCAATGGCCGACGCATCATGGTCAAGGCTCGCCATTACGTGCTGGCCGGCGGCGGCATCAACTCGCCGGCGCTGCTGCTGCGCTCCAAGACGCCGGATCCGCACGAGCGGGTCGGCAAGCGCACCTTCCTGCACCTGGTGAACTTCTCCGCGGCGCAGTTCGAGCAGGTCATCAACCCCTTCTACGGCGCGCCGCAGTCGGTGTATTCCGACCACTTCCAGTGGAACGACGGCGCCACCGGGCACATGTCCTACAAGCTGGAAGTACCGCCGCTGCAGCCGGCCCTGGCCGCCACCCTACTCGGCCGCTTCGGTGTCGACAACGCCATGCGCATGGAGCAGCTGCCGCACACCAACGTGATGCTGGCGCTGATGCGCGACGGCTTCCACCCGGACAGCGCCGAGGGCACGGTGGAACTGCGCGGCGACGGCACGCCGGTGCTCGACTACCGCTTGACCGACTACACCTGGGACGGTCTGCGCCGGGCCTTCCACAGCATGGCCGAGATCCAGTTCGCCGCCGGCGCCAAGGCCGTGCTGCCGGTGCATGCCCAGGCCGAGTACGTGAAGAGCCTGGCCGAGGCCAAGGCACTGATCGAGCGCCTCGACCTGCGCCTGTTCCAGACTCGCCTGGGCAGTGCCCATGTAATGGGCGGCTGCGCCATGGGTGAGGACCAGAAGATGGCGGTGACCGACAGCCTGGGCCGCCACCACCAACTGGAAAATCTGTCGATCCACGACGGCTCGCTGTTCCCCACCAGCATCGGCGCCAACCCGCAGCTGTCGATCTACGGCCTCACCGCCAAGCTCTCGACCCTGCTGGCCGAACGCCTCGAGGTCTGAAGCAGATGAACAGGCTGATCGCTCTCCTGCTGCTGGTCGCCGGCATCATTCACCTGCTGCCGCTGGCCGGCGTGCTCGGTGGCGAACGGCTCAACGCGCTCTACGGGCTGGCGTTGGACGAGCCCAACCTGCAGATCCTCATGCGCCACCGCGCCGTGCTGTTCGGCCTGCTCGGTGCGCTGCTGGTGGCCGCCGCGTTTATCCCCGGACTGCGTAATCTGGCGCTGCTCGGCGGCCTGCTCAGCGTCGTCAGCTTCCTCCTGCTGGCCTGGAGCGCACCGCTCTACAACGAGGCCTTGCGCCGCGTGGTAGTGGCCGACTGGGTGGCCCTGGCCTGCCTGCTGCTGGCGCTGCCGCTGCACCTGCGCCTGACCGCTGGCGGCCCCTGAGGATTTCCTCTGCTTGGCCCGGGGGGAAACGCTGCGCTACCATCCGCGCACTCCAACCGCTCCGAGCAGGACTTCGCGATGAATCGAGTGTTGTACCCGGGTACCTTCGACCCCATCACCAAGGGCCATGGCGACCTGATCGAGCGCGCATCGCGCCTGTTCGACACCGTGATCATCGCAGTCGCCGCCAGCCCCAAGAAGAATCCGCTGTTCCCTCTGGAGCAACGCGTGGCGCTGGCCCGGGAGGTCACCGCGCACCTGCCGAATGTCGAGGTGGTCGGCTTCTCCACCCTGTTGGCGCACTTCGTCAAGGAACAGAACGCCAACATCCTGCTGCGCGGCCTGCGTGCGGTGTCCGACTTCGAGTACGAGTTCCAGCTGGCCAACATGAACCGCCAGCTGGCACCGGACGTGGAAAGCATGTTCCTGACCCCGTCGGAGAAGTACTCCTTCATCTCCTCGACCCTGGTCCGCGAGATCGCGGCACTCGGCGGTGACATCGGCAAGTTCGTCCATCCGGCCGTCGCCGAGGCCCTGGCCGAGCGCTTCAAACGCTGATCCTCGAGGTGCCGTGCGGGTGACTACGGTCGCCCTTGCATGGCGCGATGCCCGGCAATCCGGCACAATTCGCCCATTGAATGCCTGAAAGTGCCATGCCCAACGGGCCTGGCAGGAGTTGCCCGATGTCCCTGAAAATCACCGACGACTGCATCAACTGCGACGTCTGCGAGCCCGAGTGCCCCAACGGCGCCATCTCCCAGGGTGAGGAGATCTACGTGATCGACCCCAACCTGTGCACCGAGTGCGTCGGCCACTACGACGAACCGCAATGCCAGCAGGTCTGCCCGGTGGACTGCATCCCGCTCGACGAGGCCCGCGTCGAGACCAAGGAGCAACTGATGGACAAGTACCGCCTGATCACCGGCAAGGCCTGATCGCGTCAGCGAGTCACAGTCGCCACCGCTGGGTATCGATCTCCGCTAGGCTGTTAGGCCTGTCCCGCACGGATCGCCCCATGCTCGCCAAACATCCTCTCGCCGGCCTGCTGTGGCTTGGCTGGTGCGGCCTGGGAGGTGGCGGCTTCTTTCTGCTGCGCCAGGCCGGCGACAAGCCCACCTACCGTTTCATCGACGCCCGCGAACGCGCGCCGCTGAGCGCCGGTCCGGACCTCTACCGCCGCAACGGCACGGTGCAGCGTGAGTTGTCGCTCAACGGCCCGCTGGCCGCCGCCATTCCCGGCCTGCCTGCGGCCCTGGCCCATCTGGCAGAGCGCTACGGCAAGCTGCCACTGACCGATTCGCTGACTCCGGCCATTCGCCTGGCTCGCGACGGCGTGGGCATCGACCGGGTCTATCGCGAGCGTGCCGAATGGCGCCTGGAGGCGTTGCGGCAGGACCCGACCAGCGCGGCCATCTTCCTCGACCAGCAGCGCATCCCGCCGCTGCACGGCCTGCTGCGCCAGCCGGCCCTGGTGCGCACCTTGGAGCGCCTGGCTCGCGACGGTCACGCCGGCTTCTACGGCGGCGAAACGGCGCGCCTGCTGCTGGAAGGCGTCCAGGCCGGCGGCGGGGTGTGGAGCGCCCGCGATCTGCGTGACTACCGCGTAGTGGAGCGCCAGCCCCTGCGCGTGTCGCTGGAAGGCGGGCGCGAGCTGATCAGCGCGCCACCGCCGTCGGCAGGCGGGGTGGCGCTGGCGCAGAGTCTGCTGATACTGCAGCAACTGCCCTGGCAGAAGGCCGGGGCGGTGCAGCGCAGTCACTACGTGGTGGAAACCCTGCGCCGCGCCTACCGCGACCGCGGCCTGCTGGGCGACCCCGACCATGTGCGCAACCCGCTGCCCCAACTGCTCGCGCCCGACTACCTGAAGGAGCTGGCCAAGGGCATCGCCCTGCAGAACGCCACACCGAGCGCCAGCCTGCCGCCTTCGCCGGCCTGGCGCGAAGGCGATCACACCACCCACTTCACCGTGCTGGATGCCGAAGGCAATGCGGTGACCGCCACCCTGTCGATCAACCTGCCGTTCGGCGCCGCCTTCACCGTCCCCGGCACCGGCGTGCTACTGAACAACGAGATGGACGATTTCGCCGCCGACCCAAGCGGCAGCAATGCCTATGGCCTCTCCGGCAGCCAGGCCAATGTCATTGCCGCCGGCAAGCGACCGCTGTCCTCCATGAGCCCGACCTTTATCGAGAGCGACCAGGAGCTGGCCAGCTTCGGCACGCCCGGCGGCAGCCGCATTCCCAGCATGGTGCTGCTGGCCGCACTCGACTACCTGGATGGCAAGCCGGTGCAGCAATGGCCGGCCACGCCGCGCTATCACCACCAGTACCTGCCGGACGTGATCGAGTACGAGGCCGACGCCTTCAGCCCCAGCCAGCTGAGCAGCCTGGAAATGCGCGGGCACCGGCTCAAGCGCGTGGAACGCAGCTACGGCAACCAGCAGGTACTGCTGTGGCACAAGGACAGCGGCCAGGTAGAGGCCGCCAGCGACCCGCGTGGAGTGGGCCGCTCGGAGCTGTGGCAATAGACGACTGAGGGCAGAAGCGCAGAAGCCGGCCACAAGGACCGGCTTCTTGAGTAGAGCGGCGGAAGGATCAGTCCTTCTTGTAACCGCTCTCGGTGCAGCCCAGGCAACGCACGAAGGCGGACATACCAGGCTCCACTACCAGCGCCTGGCCGGCTTCCTTGACGTTGCCGCCGGCGGCAGTGAACGGCAGGCTAACCAGGAACAGGCCGGCACCGATCACAGTGACGCCGATCAGCAGCGGACGGGCGATAAGCAAGTCACCGGTCATGGCATAGCCCTTAGGAGCTTCGAGAGCATAGGCAGGATCGCCGCTGGCATTCTGCTGAACCACCTCCGCCTGCGCCGGCAGTGCCAGCAGGCCAGTGGTCAGAGCCAAGACAGCGGCGGTGGTGCGAAACAGGTTCATGGCGCGATCCTTCATTGTGTAGTTATGGCAGAGCGTTGCAGCTAACTATAACAGCGCTCGCGTAATTGTCAGCGTGAACGCCGTCAATCGCCGTGGAATGCGTATTCAGGCTTCTTCGGCACATAGGGGCGGAAGAACGCCTGCAGCGCGCGGATATCCGCCTCGGCGTCACCACTGGGCTGGAACGGCGCGCCGATCACCACCCGGCGATTGGCGAAGTCCAGGGCCGCCGGCACTATCGGCACACCTGCCCCCACGGCGATATGGTAGAAGCCCATCTTCCAGCGCTGCACCTTCTTGCGCGTGCCCTCCGGCGACAGCACCAGGATGAACTCGCGGCTGTCGCGAAAGCCCTGAATCGCCTGGTCCACCATGTTCAGGCTGAGATGGCGCTGGATCGGGATGCCGCCCCAGCTGCGCAGCAGGCCGCCGAAAGGCCAGCGGAAGATGCTGTGCTTGCCGAACCAGCGGGCGTTCAGGCGCAGAACGAACTTCAGCGCGATGAAGATCACGAAATCCCAGTTGGAGGTGTGGTGGGCACCGATGGCGACGAACTTGTCGATCCTTGGCAACGCGCCCTCGATACGCCAGCCCATCAGTCTCAGTGCGCTACGCCCCAGCCATTCGGCGAACGGGTTGGGCGGCAGGTAGTTGCCGTGCATCGTTGTTCCTACTGCCTGTTCTTATTCTGTGCGATCCGGGAGCACGCGCTCTAGCGCTGGCATTTCGGGCAATACACGCTGGCCCGCTGACCCAGCTTCACCTCGCGCAGGGTGGCACCGCAGACCCTGCAGAACTCGCCGCCGCGCCCATAGGCGAACAGCTCCTGCTGGAAGTAACCGGGCTGGCCATCGCCACCGATGAAGTCGCGCAGGGTGGTGCCGCCGCGCTCGATGGCGTGAGCCAGGATGCGCTTGATCTCCACGGTCAGCGCCACGTAGCGCGCGCGGGAGATCGAGCCGGCCTCGCGGCGCGGGTCGATGCCGGCGGCGAACAGCGCCTCGGTCGCGTAGATGTTGCCCACGCCCACCACCACCGCGTTGTCCATGATGAACGGTTTGACCGCCATTGAGCGACCGCGCGACAGCTGATACAGACGCTCACCATCGAAGAGGTCGGTCAGTGGCTCCGGGCCCAGTTTGAGCAGCAACTCGTGATTGAGCGGATCGTTGCTCCACAGCAGCGCGCCGAAGCGCCGCGGATCGGTGTAGCGCAGGGCCAGGCCCGACTCCAGTTCGATGTCGACATGCTCGTGTTTGGCCACCGGCGCACCCACCGGCACCAGGCGCAGGTTGCCGGACATGCCCAGGTGACCGATCAGGGTGCCGCTCTCGGCTTGGATCAGCAGGTACTTGGCACGCCGCTCGACGCATTCGATGCGCTGGCCGGACAGGCGCACATCGAGGTCTTCGGGGATCGGCCAGCGCAGCCGGCGCTCGCGCACCACCACGCGGCTGACGCGCTGACCGACGAGATGGGGGGCGATACCGCGGCAGGTGGTTTCGACTTCGGGTAATTCAGGCATTCACGCACTCGCGGGGTACAACTGAGCGGAGTGCCACCCTAGCAGGAAAGGCGCTGCGCCGGGAGGCCCGCTTAGCCGGCGCCCAGGTCGTGGATGCTTTCCTTGAGGGTCTGGAAGTCGTACTCGGTGAGGCCGACATACTCCAGCACGTGCTGCTGGATGCTGTCCCACTCGTGGTCCTCGTCCTGGTTGCCCAGCACCCGGAAGCTGGCGCAGATGTGCTCGGCCATCTTGAGGATCGCCATCAGCGTCTTCAGCTGGGCATCGCGGCCGGTGTCATCCTCGAAGAACGACAGCGCGTTGTGGTGGTTGGCGATGGCCTCGCACAGGTGCAGCGGCAAGTTCCACGACTTGGCGGTGAAGTAACCCACCACCGCATGGTTGGTGTTGAGCAGGCGGTTCTCGGTGTCCACCACGCGGCGCTCGCTGCTGGCGTTGAAGTACGCCTCCTCCAGCACCGTCATGTAGTTGGGGAAGCGCTTGAGCATCAGCGGGATGCCACAGTTGTGGAACAGGCCGAGGGTATAGGCCTCGTCCGGTGCCTGGTAGCCGATGCGTTTGGCCAGCGTCAGGCAGGTCATTGCCACGTCCTGGGCGGTGTCCCAGAAGCGGTTGAGGATGACGATGGTCTCGTCGCTCATCTCGCCCTTGATCGACTGGGCGTTGATCAGGTTGATCACCGAGTTGCAGCCCAGCAGGTTGACCGCTTGCTGGATCGAGGCGATGCGGTTGGACAGGCCGAAGAACGGCGAATTGACGATCTTCAGCAGCGCGCCGGACAGGCCCGGGTCCTGGCTGATCAGCCGGGCGATGGTCTTCAGGTCCGGGTTGGGCAGGAACTGCTCCATCTGCAGATCGACCATGATCTGCGGCTGCGGCGGCACGCTGATGCCCTGCAGCA
This sequence comes from Pseudomonas sp. F(2018), assembly GCF_005508865.1. Classification (GTDB taxonomy): domain Bacteria; phylum Pseudomonadota; class Gammaproteobacteria; order Pseudomonadales; family Pseudomonadaceae; genus Aquipseudomonas. The sequence goes on along the minus strand of NZ_SCOM01000005.1, from coordinate 196,975 downwards.
CCTGCTGGATCTGTTCGGCGGAGAGTTCTTGGGCCATGGAAAAGGACACGTGGAGAATGTGAACGAGCCTACAGTTTAACCGAGACGCGGCGACAAGGCGGTTAAACCTTTGGCTGACCTTTTCCACCCAGGGCCGGTCGGAACAGGGACATCCCATGTATAGAGGAGACTCCACCATGTCGCTGTCCCTGAAAGGCAAACGCGTCGCCCTGCTGGTGACCGATGGTTTCGAACAGGTCGAGATGACCGAGCCGAAGAAGGCCCTGGAACAGGCCGGCGCCCAGGCCGACATCCTGTCCGTCAAGGAAGGCCAGGTGCGCGGCTGGCACCATGACAAGCCGGGCGACAGCTTCCCGGTCGACGGCACCTTCGACACCGCCCAGGTCGAGGAATACGACGCCCTGGTCCTGCCGGGCGGCGTGATGAACTCCGACACCATCCGCACCGATACCGCCGCCCTGACCCTGGTGCAGGCCGCGGAGAAATCCGGCAAGCCGATCGCGGTGATCTGCCACGGTGCCTGGCTGCTGGTCTCGGCCGGACTGGTCAAGGGCAAGACCATGACCAGTTGGCCGTCGCTCAAGGACGACATCCGCAACGCCGGTGGCGACTGGCAGGACCAGGAGGTGATCCGCGACGGTAACTTGATCAGCAGCCGCAAACCCGACGACCTGCCGGCGTTCAACCAAGCATTGCTGGAGTCGCTGGCGGCCTGACGGGTGCGGGCGGGGTATAATCGCGCTCTTTTTTCCGGAGCGCCCCAATGACCCTGCCCGCCCTGCGCCTCAAAGCCAACGCCGATCGTCGCCTGCGCGCCGGTCACCTGTGGGTCTACAGCAACGAGATCGACGTGGCGGCCACCCCGCTGCACGGCTTCCAGGCCGGCGACCAGGCGATCCTCGAAGCGGCCGGCGGTAAGCCGCTGGGTATCGTGGCGATGAGCCCGAACAACCTGATCTGCGCCCGCCTGCTGTCGCGCGACGTCAAGCACGTGCTGGACAAGTCGCTGCTGGTGCACCGCCTGAACGTGGCCCTGAGCCTGCGCGAGCGCCTGTTCGACAAGCCCTTCTACCGCCTGGTCTATGGCGATTCCGACCTGCTCCCCGGGCTGGTGGTCGACCGCTTCGGCGACCATCTGGTGGTGCAGCTGGCCTCCGCCACCATGGAGCGCAGCAAGGACGCGCTGATCGAGGCCCTGGTCCAGGTGCTCAAGCCACGCGGCATCCTGTTCAAGAACGACTCCGCCGCCCGCGATGCCGAGGGCCTGGAGCGCTATGTCGACACCGCCTTCGGCGTGGTGCCGGAGTGGGTCGATCTGGAAGAGAACGGCGTGAAGTTCCACGCCCCGGTGCTGGAAGGCCAGAAGACCGGCTGGTTCTACGACCACCGCATGAACCGTGCGCGCCTGGCGCCCTATGTTCAGGGCAAGCGCGTGCTCGACCTGTTCAGCTACATCGGCGGCTGGGGCGTACAGGCTGCAGCCTTCGGCGCCAGCGAAGTATTCTGCGTCGATGCCTCCGGCTTCGCTCTAGATGGCGTGGAGCGCAACGCCACCCTCAACGGCGTCGCCGAGAAGGTCACCTGCGTGGAAGGCGACGTGTTCGCCGCCCTCAAGGAACTGAAGTCCGCCGAGGAACGCTTCGACGTGATCGTTGCCGACCCGCCCGCCTTCATCAAGCGTAAGAAGGACATCAAGAACGGCGAGGCCGCCTACCGCCGCCTCAACGAGACCGCCATGCGCATGCTCAACAAGGACGGCATCCTGGTCAGCGCCAGCTGTTCCATGCACCTGGAAGAAGACAACCTGCAGAACATCCTGCTGACCAGCGCCCGCCACCTGGACCGCAATATCCAGCTGCTCGAACGCGGCGCCCAGGGCCCGGACCACCCGGTGCACCCGGCCATCGCCGAGACCCGCTACATCAAGAGCCTGACCGTACGCCTGCTGCCCAACAGCTGAGTAACGGAAGCCCCGCCCGCGCCTGCGGACGGGGCTCGCTCCGCCTGCCTCAGAAGCCCTTGCGCTTCACCGTCCACACCGGGCTGACACACAGGCTGCACAGGGTGCCGTTGAAGGTGCTGCTGGCGCTCTGGTCGTTCATCAGCTGGTAGCGGAACCAGGCCGTGGCCGGGCCGCGATAGGCTCCACCACTGCCGACCGGCTCGAAGTGCGAGACCGTGCGGCGCTCGCCCCAGAACACCGGCACGTTGGCGCGGTTGTAGACCGGCTGGGCATTCAGGTAGGGGAAGGCGATGTTGTCGCCGCCGCCGGACATCAGGAACATCGGCCCCTTCTGCTTGCTCTGCGAACTGGTGTTGTGACCGAGCCCGAGGGTATAGGGCTGGATCGGCGCCGTCGTGCGCACCCGGTCATCCTGGCCGGCCATGATCGAACCGCCACCACCCTGGGAGTGACCGGAAGTGCCGACCCGCCCGGCATTCAGCTTGCCGGCATAGGTGCCGGAGGCGCTGCCGTTGGCCTGCACCAGGTAACTCAGGCAGGCGAGCATCTCCTGGCCGGTGCCGGCATCGGACGTTTCCGCGGCGGCCACCACGAAGCCGTGGCTGGCCCAGTGGGTCAGCAACGCCGCATAGGTGTCGGGCGTGGCGCCGGTGCCGTTGCCCCACAGGATGATCGGGTGGCGCACGCCATTCTGACCGAGGTTGCTGGGCCGGTAGATGCGGCAGCTGGGCCCCTCGGCCTGGCTGGTGGTGGCATACGGGCCGCTGTTGTCGAAACTGGAAACGGCCGGGAACGGCGTGCCGGGGGTGTCCGGCAACGCCGCGAGAGCAGAGGCCGAGAAGGCAAAGAGAGTGGCCGCCAGGCCGAGTTTGGAATCGAGCATCGAAGGGAATCCTTGTTGTTATTCGTCGAGTAGGAGTTCGCCATGGCCCTCCCCGACCCACTGCATCGGACTGGGCTGCACTGCTGGTACTTCGCCGGCGATTGCGGGCGCCCGGCAAACCGCGCGGAACGCACCGCACTGCACCGTACGTGACCGACTGGTCATACCAACAATCGCCCGAACGGCGAAACCGGATGAACGGCATAAGCCCAAAGAGCTAACTCCCCATGCCGGCAGCCGGGCCGCAGCGCCGAGCGCCATCGGACCGGGAGCTACCGCGAACCTTTCCCCGGCGGGCGCGGGGGGCGTAGAATCGGGGCATTCCTCGCCAACCATCCCCCGGCGGGTCCGTGAGCCCGGGCCGAACGAACGGTGACCCCGTTTCGTCCTGCGGCCCCCTTCCGAACGCACGGCCATCTCCCGTTTGCATCCGGTCCAGTCGACGCTCACCATACGAAACATCACCTGATTAGCCGCAGGAACGTGTCATGCCCGATTACCGCTCGAAAACCTCCACCCACGGCCGCAACATGGCCGGCGCCCGTGCCCTGTGGCGCGCCACCGGGATGAAGGACGAAGACTTCAAGAAGCCGATCATCGCCATCGCCAACTCCTTCACCCAGTTCGTGCCCGGCCACGTGCACCTGAAGGACCTGGGCCAGCTGGTTGCCCGCGAGATCGAGAAACACGGCGGCGTGGCCAAAGAGTTCAACACCATCGCTGTCGACGACGGCATCGCCATGGGCCACGACGGCATGCTCTATTCCCTGCCGAGCCGCGAGATCATCGCCGACTCCGTGGAATACATGGTCAACGCCCACTGCGCCGACGCCATCGTCTGCATCTCCAACTGCGACAAGATCACCCCCGGCATGCTGATGGCCGCCCTGCGCCTGAACATCCCGGTGGTGTTCGTCTCCGGCGGCCCGATGGAAGCCGGCAAGACCAAGCTGGCCAACCACGGCCTGGACCTGGTCGACGCCATGGTCGTCGCCGCCGACGACTCCTGCTCCGACGAGAAGGTCGCCGAGTACGAGCGCAGCGCCTGCCCGACCTGCGGCAGCTGCTCCGGCATGTTCACCGCCAACTCGATGAACTGCCTGGTCGAGGCCCTCGGCCTTGGCCTGCCGGGCAACGGTTCGACCCTGGCCACCCACAGCGACCGCGAGCAGCTGTTCCTGCGCGCCGGCCGCCTGGCCGTCGAGCTGTGCCAACGCTACTACGGCGAGAACGACGCCAGCGTGCTACCGCGCAACGTCGCCAGCTTCAAGGCGTTCGAGAACGCCATGACCCTGGACATCGCCATGGGCGGATCGACCAACACCATCCTGCACCTGCTGGCCGCCGCCCAGGAGGCGGAGATCGCCTTCGACCTGCGCGACATCGACCGCTTGTCGCGCAAGGTGCCGCAGCTGTGCAAGGTGGCGCCGAACATCCAGAAGTACCACATGGAAGACGTGCACCGCGCCGGCGGCATCTTCTCCATCCTCGGCGAGCTGGCCCGTGGTGGCCTGCTGCACACCGACGTGCCGACCGTGCACAGCCCGAGCATGGCCGACGCCATCGCCCAGTGGGACATCACCCAGACCAGCGACGAGAAGGTCCACACCTTCTTCAAGGCTGGCCCGGCCGGCATCCCGACCCAGACCGCGTTCAGCCAGAGCACCCGCTGGGACACCCTGGATGACGACCGCGCCGAAGGCTGCATCCGCAGCGTCAAGCATGCCTACTCGCAAGAGGGCGGCCTGGCCGTGCTGTACGGCAACATCGCCCTCGACGGCTGCGTGGTGAAGACCGCCGGCGTCGACGAGTCGATCCACGTGTTCGAAGGCACCGCGAAGATCTTCGAGAGCCAGGACAGCGCCGTGAAAGGCATCCTCGCCGACGAAGTGAAGGCCGGCGACATCGTGATCATCCGCTACGAAGGCCCGAAAGGCGGCCCGGGCATGCAGGAAATGCTCTACCCGACCTCCTACCTCAAATCCAAAGGCCTGGGCAAGGCCTGCGCCCTGCTCACCGACGGTCGCTTCTCCGGCGGCACCTCGGGCCTGTCCATCGGCCACGCCTCGCCGGAAGCCGCCGCTGGCGGCGCCATCGGCCTGGTGCGTGACGGCGACAAGGTGCTGATCGACATCCCCAACCGCAGCATCAACCTGCTGGTCAGCGATGAAGAACTGGCCGCCCGCCGCATCGTGCAGGACCAGAAGGGCTGGAAGCCGGTCGCCCCGCGCGCGCGCAAGGTGACCACCGCGCTCAAGGCCTACGCCCTGCTGGCCACCAGCGCCGACAAGGGCGCGGTACGCGACAAGGCGCTGCTCGACCAGTAAGGCACGCAGCAACTCCCACATAAGCCCGGCCCCGCGCCGGGCTTATGCTTTGTAGGGCGGGTGAAACCCGCGAACGGCCATGCGGGTTTCTCGGAGCACAGCATGAAGATCGGCCTGATCAGCGACACCCACGGCCTGCTGCGCCCCGAGGCGCTGGCGGCGCTGCAGGGGTGCGCGCATATCGTGCATGCCGGCGATATCGGCAGGCCGGAGATTCTCGACGCCCTGCGCGAGCTGGCGCCGCTAACGGTGGTGCGCGGCAATAACGACGAGGGGCTGGACTGGGCCGCCGAGCTGCCGCAGCAGGCCACGCTGCAGCTGGGCGGGGTCGGCCTGTATTTGGTGCACGAGGCGGCGCATGTGCCGGCGCAGTTACCGGATAACGTGCGCGTGGTGATCACCGGCCATTCGCACAAGCCGCTGATCGAGGAGCGCGCCGGCCTGCTGTGGATCAACCCCGGCAGCGCCGGACCACGGCGCTTCAGGCTACCGATCGCCGTCGCCCTGCTGCATATCGACAACGGCGAACCCCGCGCCGAGCTGATCGAGCTGCAGCCCTAGTCCGGATCCGTCTCAGCTGACGCCGGTATAGCGATCGGCGCGGTGGTTGATCGCCAGCACCAGGTTGAGCATCACCGCCCCGAGCACCGACAGGGCCACCTTGTCCGGCGTCACCACGAACACCGCCGCCAGCACGATGACCGCGTCGATCGCCATCTGCACCGCGCCGGCGCGCAGGCCGAAGCGTTCCTGCAGGAACAGCGCGAGGATATTCACCCCGCCCAGGCTGGCCCGATGACGGAACAGCATCAGCAGGCCCAGGCCCATGGCCGCGCCGCCGAACAGCGCGGCATACAGCTCGTTGAGATGGGTGAAGGCGACCCAGCCCGGGGTCAGCTCGGCCAGCAGCGACACCAGCAGCACCGCGCAACCGGTACGCAGGGTGAAGCCCCAGCCCAGGCGCCAGATGCCCAGCGCGTAGAACGGCAGGTTGACCAGGCAGAACACCAGGCCGAAAGGCCAGCCGGCCAGATACTTGGCCAGGAAGGCCACGCCCACGGTGCCGCCGGTGAGCAGCCCGGCGTGGCTGTAGAAGGCGATGCCCAGGGCCACCAGGGCGGTGCCGAATAGCAGCGCCAGGGCATCCTCCCACAGCGGATGGCGGACGAAGATGGCGGCGACGGTTTCCGCCTCGGGCGTATCGATAGGGTCGGTCATGTGCAAATTTCAGCGGGTAAAGGCAAAAGCATAGGGCGCCCCCTTCGAACGAAGGCGACGTCGATCAATGTCAGTGCAGAAAAGTCCTAGCGGCGCTGCCAGGTCTCGAAGCAATAGGCCGGCGACGCTTCGGTCGCCTCGTGCGCTTCGCTCTCGCTGCGCTGCCAGTCAGCCTCGGCGAAGGCCGGGAACCAGGCATCGCCCTCGGGCTGCAGCGCCACGCGGGTCAGGTACAGGCGCGCGGCCTGGGCCAGGCCCTGCTCGTAGAGCTGGGCGCCGCCGATCAGCATCAGCTCGTCGACGCCCTGCTCACAGGCCCATTCGTCCGCGCGCACTATGGCGGCGTCCAGCGACGGGAAGACTTCCGCGCCCTCCAGTTGCAACCCGGCCTGGCGGCTGACCACCAGGTTGAGCCGGCCCGGTAGCGGGCGGCCCAGCGAATCCCAGGTCTTGCGCCCCATGATGATCGGCTTGCCGAGAGTCTTGGCCTTGAAGTGCTTGAGGTCCGCCGGCAGGTGCCAGGGCAGCTGGTTGTCGCGACCGATCACACGGTTGTCGGCGAGGGCGGCGATCAGGCAGAGGGGAAGAGTCGTTTTCATGAGCGCGAGGATACCGGCTGGCGCAGGCTCAGGCCACCTGGCTACTGCCCGGCCGCTTGCCGACCACCCGGTTGCGCCCCTGCTCCTTGGCCAGGTACAGCGCCACGTCGGCCAGGCGCAGGGCGTCGGCCAGGCTCTGGTGCGGCTGCGGCACCAGCCAGGCCAGGCCGATGCTGAGCGTCACCACCGGCGCGATATCGGACTTGGCGTGGGCCAGGCCCAGGGCCTCCACTTCGGCGCGCAGCTGCTCGAGGATCTGCATCACGGCGGCCTCGTCCAGGTCGTACCAGAGGCCGACAAACTCCTCGCCGCCATAACGCGCGGTCATGTCCAGCGGACGCCGGGCCTGGGCGCCGATCACCCGGCTCACCCCGCGCAGCGCCTCGTCGCCGGCATTGTGGCCGTAGTGGTCGTTGTAGCGCTTGAAGAAGTCCACATCCATCATCACCACGGCGAGCGGCTGCTGCTCGCGCTGGGCCTGGCGCCAGCTGGCCTCGGCACGCTCACCGAAGGCGCGGCGGTTGAACAGGCCGGTGAGCGAGTCCTTCTCCGCCAGGTCCTGCAGCAGACCCTGGGCAAGGAAGCTCTGCCGCGTGGCGTACTCGAGGAAGTAGCAGCCCACCGAGCCGATCACGTTGGCCGTGGCCAGGAAGAACAGGTTGTACAGCAGCACCGCGCCATCCAGATCGTTGATCAGTTCCATCGCCAGGTAGGCGAGGAAGATCAGCCAGCCGCACAGCGAGGCGACCACGAAACGCAGGCCGGTGAGGAAGTAGAAGAACACCGTGACCAGGATGATGCCCTCATAGGGCAGCGGGTAGCCGTGAGCTCGGGCGACCCAGATGATGCCGACGACGCCCATGCCACAGACCAGCGCGCAGACCCCTCCCAGCAATTGCAGGCTGCCGAGCAGGCGGCTCCGATAGGTCGCCAACCAGTTCAGCAGCAGCACGGGCCCTATCAGCCCCAGGCGGATCGTCAGCGTCGGGTTACGCACCTCGTCCGGCAGGCTGATGGAGTCCAGCACGGCGAAGACCAGGAACAGCACGATGGCCACCAGCAGCGACCAGCGCATGCGGATCAGGAACACCCTGGCGTGGTAGTGGTGGTAGGCCGCCTCGAGCTCTCCGTCGAAATTGAGCAGGCGGAATCCCTCGCGCAACTGGCGCAGGTAGGGCGAGTCGTGGTTGACCCAGTCCAGGGGGGGCAGCTTCATGGCTGTGCTCTTCTCGTTGTTGTGCCTGAAGCCTAGTCGCAGCCGACGGCGCGCCACAACTCGGACTTTTCCCCAGGCGCGGCGCAGCGGTTATGCTTTGGCCCTCGACCCGCAGACGGAACGCCGCGTGACAAACAGTCCCCCGCCTCCCCGCTCGCGCCTGCAACGCCTCTGGCTGTGCGAAGCCATTCGCCTGCGCGAGGACCACGCCGGCCCGCTGGAAGATGTAGAGGCCAACCGCCTGGCGCGCCAGACCGATGGCGCCCTGGCGAGCCGCATCGAGGCCCGCGCCCTGTTCCTGGCCAGGCGCGATGGCCAGCTTCAGGCCCAGCGTCACTGGCTGCAGGGCGCACGCCTGGCGCTGCTGGCCCTGCTGATCCTGGCCCTGGTCGGCGGCGCCGGGCTGGCCCTGGCGGCGCTCGGCGACGGCAGCCGCCCGGTCAATGTGTTCTGGGCCCTGGGCAGCCTGCTCGGCATTCATCTGCTGACCCTGCTCGCCTGGCTGCTCGGTATCGCCTTCGCCGGCGAGCACCAGGCCGCCCTCGGTCGCCTGTGGCTGTGGCTCAGCGAGAAGCTGGCGCGCGACGCCGCGGCCGCCCAGCTCGGCCCGGCGCTGGTCCTGCTGCTGCAGCGCCGGCGCCTCAACCGCTGGCTGCTCGGCGCCCTGGTCCACGGCCTGTGGCTGGTGGCGCTGCTCGCCGCCACGCTGATGCTCCTGCTCCTGCTCAGCACCCAGCGCTACGGCTTCGTCTGGGAGACCACCCTGCTCGGCAGCGATGCCTTCGTCGCCCTCACCCACCTGCTCGGCGCCCTGCCCGCCCTGCTCGGCTTCCCGCTGCCGGACGTGGACACCATCCGCGCCAGCGGCGATTCCGCCCTGCTGGTGGAAACGGCGCGGCATGCCTGGGCCGGCTGGCTGCTCGGCGTGCTGCTGGTGTTCGGCCTGCTGCCGCGCGCCCTGTTCCTGCTGCTGTGCCTGTGGCGCTGGTGGCACGACAGCGCGCGCCTGCGCCTGGACCTCGCCCTGCCCGGCTACCGGCTGCTGGCCGAGCGTCTGCAACCGCCGGCCGAACGCCTCGGCGTGCTGGATGCGGAGCCGCAGGCGCTGCACCAACCTCTGAGCGGGCACAGCGCGCTGGCCACGGACGGCGCCCTGCTGGTGGCGGTGGAGCTGGACGACAGCCGACCCTGGCCGCCGCAAGTGGGCAAAGGCGTAGCCAACGCCGGTGTGCTGGACAGCCGCGAACAGCGCCAGCACCTGCTCGACCAGTTGAGCCGTTTTCCGCCGGCGCGCCTGGCCGTCGCCGTCGACCCGCGACGCTCGCCGGATCGCGGCACCCTGGCGCTGCTCGGCGAGCTGTCGCGCACGGCCGCCGCCACCCGCGTCTGGCTGCTGCCGCCACCACCCGGCGAGGCGCTGGACAGCCAGCGCCTGGGTGACTGGCACGAGGCCCTGCAGCGCCTCGGCCTGGCCTTCTCCGATGCGGCGCCACTGGCCTGGCTGGAGACTGGACATGACTGATCGCGTAGCCCGGATGCCATCCGGGAAGCAGGCAGCTCCACCCCGGATGACATCCGGGCTACGAACTGGAGAGCGGCCATGACCAGACCGCTGCGTCTGGCCGTGGTCGGCCACACCAATGTCGGCAAGACCTCGCTGCTGCGCACCCTGCTGCGTGACGTCGGCTTCGGCGAGGTCTCGCACCGGCCCAGCACCACCCGTCACGTCGAGGGCGCGCGCCTGTCGGTGGACGGCGAAGCGCTGCTGGAGCTGTACGACACCCCCGGCCTGGAAGACGCCATCGCCCTGCTCGACTATCTGGAACGCCTGGAGCGCCCCGGCGAGCGGCTGGACGGCCCGGCGCGCCTGGCGCGCTTCCTCGACAGCGCCGAGGCGCGCCAGCGCTTCGAGCAGGAGGCCAAGGTGCTGCGCCAACTGCTGGCCAGCGATGCCGGGCTGTACGTGATCGACGCCCGCGAGCCGGTGCTGGCCAAGTACCGCGACGAGCTGCAGGTGCTGGCCGGCTGTGGCAAGCCGCTGCTGCCGGTGCTCAACTTCGGCGCCGCCGCGGCCCAGCGCGAGCCGGAATGGCGCGAGGCCCTGGCCCGTCTCGGCCTGCATGCGCGGGTGGCGTTCGACACCGTGGCGCCGCCGCTGGATGGCGAGCGCCGCCTGTACGAGAGCCTGGCCCTGCTGGTGGAACCGGCACGCCCGCAACTGGAGCGGCTAATCCTCGACCACGAGGCCCAGGACGAAGCCCGCCGCCAGGCCGGCGCACGGCTGATCGCCGAACTGCTGGTGGACTGCGCCGCCTGCCGGCGCAGCGTGGCGGCCCAGCCGCAGATCGAACAGGGCGAGATCGCCGCCCTGCACCAGGCCATCCGCCGCCGCGAGCAGCAGTGCGTCGACGCGCTGCTGCGCCTGTATGCCTTCCGCCCGGACGATGCCCAGGCCGGCGACCTGCCGCTGGCGGACGGGCGCTGGGGCGATGACCTGTTCAACCCGGAGACCCTGCGCCAGCTCGGCGTGAAAGTCGGCGGCGGCATGGCCGCCGGTGCGGCCACCGGGGTGGGCATCGACCTGCTGGTGGGCGGCGTGACCCTGGGCGCCGCCGCGCTGCTCGGCGCCCTGGCCGGTGGCGGCCTGCAGACCGCGCGCAACTTCGGCGGGCGTCTGCTCGGCAAGCTCAAGGGCCAGCGCGAACTGACGGTGGACGACAACGTGCTGCGCTTGCTCGCCCTGCGTCAGCGCCAGCTGCTGGCCGCCCTGCTCGCCCGCGGCCACGCGGCGACCGCGGCGATCCGCCTGGACCAGCCGCTGGACAGCGCCTGGCGCGAGGCCCGGCTGCCCGAGGCCCTGCGCCGGGCGCGGGCGCATCCGCAATGGTCGTCGCTGAATCCCGGCGCGCGCCTGGAACAGGCCGAGCGGCGCGAGCAGGTGGATGCCCTGACCGGCGAGCTGCTCGGCGCCTGAGCGCCGTCAGCGCACCTGATTGACGCGGATGATGGCGTCGATCAGCCCGGCACCGGGGAAGTCGGCGAACACGATGCCGACATGACCGAGCTTGCCGCGCTGGGCGTCCAGCAGGTTGCGGGTCAGGTCGTTGGTGCCCTCGAAGGCGATCGAGCAGATGCCGATGAAGCAGCCGACCCGTGGGAAGTCCGGGTAGCTGCTCTTCCAGCCCGGCGTGGTGCGCCCGGTGAGCAGGCGCGGCGCACCGGTCTGCGGGCTGGAGTGGCCGCTGGCGACGAAGTACGGAAAGGAGCCGCCCGAACCACTGAGGAAGTTGATCGAGCTGTGGCCACGGCCATTGGCCCGCCAGACCTGCGCCTTGACCTTCTCCCACTTGCCGTACAGGTCCCAGTTGCTGCTCAGGTTGTAGGCGTCCTGGGTGTCGAACGAGCCGGAGTAGTCCAGGCCGTAAGTGGCCCCGGCGAAGTTCTGCAGGATCACGATCTTGCCGCGCACCTCATCGAGCAGCGGGTCCTGGCCGGTGGGCTGCCAGATGTAGCCGCTGTAGCGGGCGTTGTACTCGGTGAAGGTGGCCTCGAAGCTGCGGCTGACATTCTGCTCGGTGTGTTCGGGCTTGACCCGCACCAGCAGCGTCTCGCCCGGATGCTGGGCGAGGAAGGCGACCATGGCGTCGAGCACGTCGCCGAACATGGTGTGCTGGTACACCGGGCCATGGTGGATGGCGAACACGTTGTCGATGTGCCGGGCGCGCACGTCGAAGGCGCGGATGCCCGCCTCCAGCTGGGTGCGCAGCGGCAGCGACTGGGTGCGCACGATGTCGCCGCCATAAAACGACAGCGAGTCGTGGGTGCCCGGCACAGACAACTGGCGCACGCGCTTGGCGCCGTCCAGCGCGGCCATCCAGTCGCTGTTGCGGTAGTTGAGGTTGCTGTCGCTGGAGTAGGCGTTGCTCGAATGGGCAACGGCGGAGAGCGGCGCGAGCAGGCAGGCGACGGCCAGCGCGCGGCGCAGTAGGCGAGAGTGCATGGTGAGGTTCCTTGTGGTGCCGGTTCTTGTCGGTGTTGTTGGCTAACCACTACCCGGTCCGTCGGGCCGCTTTCTCGTGAGCGCGTCGGCGAACGGAAATAGCATCGGCAGTGAAGCGCCTCGCCGGCCATTGCGCCAGGTCCATCCGTGCCAGGTGCACGGGCCGATCACGACAACCGGCGTTTCAGCGCCGCGCCAGGCTGGTCCACAGGGTCGCCGCGACAATCAGCAGGCCGCCGATCCAGGCCTGCAGGCTCAGCTCCTCGCTCAGCCAGAGCACGGCGAACAGCGCGCCGAACAGCGGCTCGCTGCCCATCAGCAGGCTGACCCGGGTCGGGCTGCTGCGGCCCAGCGCCCAGTTCTGCACGTAGAAGGCGAACAGCGTGGCGAACAGCACCAGATACAGGCTGCCGACCCAGAATGCCGGTTCGGCCGGCAACGGCGGCAGGCCGTAGGGCAACAGCAGCGCGCCGAGCAGCAGACAGCCGAAGCCGATCACCCCGGACTGCACGGCGGTCAGCGCCAGCGGCGGCACCTGGCGATTGGCGGTGAGACGGCGGGTCAGGCATACCTGGAAGGCACGCAGCAGCGCGGCGGCCAGCATCAGGCCATCGCCCAGGCCGAAGTCGAGGTGGACGCCACCGCTGAGCAGCCAGGTGCCGATTAGCGACAGCGCCACCGCCGGCAGCAGGCGCGCATCCGGGCGCTGGCCGAGCATCAGCCACTCGACGAAGGGCGTCAGCACCACGCACAGGCTGATCAGGAAGGCCGCGTTGCTCGCCGTGGTCAGCTGCACGCCGTAGGTCTCGCAGAGAAAGATCGCCAGCAGGGCCAGGCCCAGCGGCAAGCCGGGTGCCCAGGCACGCCTCCCCTCGCCGCGCAGCTGCGGCACCAGCAGTAGGAAGGTGATGCAGAAGCGCACGGCGAGGAAACCCAGTACCGGGTAGAACAGCAGCGCCTGCTTGGCCACGCCGTAGCTGGTGCCCCACACCAGCGCCACCAGCAGCAGAAGCAGGTCGCTGGTGTGCAGCAGGCGGGCCCGCAGGGGTTGGCTCAGGGTGGTCATGGTGGCTCCAGCGCTACTTCGGGACAGAGCGGCATTGTCCATTGGGCATCACACCGCGATAATCCAACCATTTCGAACATGACTCGTTCCCCATGAGCACGAATCAGACCCAGCACCTGCTGCCATTGATGGCCAGCTTCGTCCGCGTGGTGGAGTGCGGCAGCTTCTCCGCCGCCGCCCGCCAGCTGCATACCAGCGGTTCGGCGCTGAGCCGCCAGGTCGCCCAGCTGGAGGCCGCGCTGGGCCTGCGCCTGCTGGAGCGCACCACCCGCCGCCTGCGCCTGAGCGAGGCCGGCGGTGAAGTGTTCGAGCGCTGCCGGGAGATGCTCGCGGCGGCCCAGGCAGCGGTAGCCGTGGGCGAGCGACTGATGAGCCACCCACGCGGCCAGGTGCGCCTGTCGGTGCCCAAGGCCTTCGGCAAGTACCTGGTGGCGCCGCTGCTGGCGGATTTCCTGGTGCGCTATCCGGAGGTGGACGTCAGCCTCAACCTCAGCGACCGCAGCCCGGACCTGATCGCCGACGGCTTCGACCTGATCGTGCGCATCACCGAGCAGCCACCGCAGCAGATGGCCGGGCGCCCGCTATGCCAGGTGCGCCAACTGCTCTGCGCCACGCCGCAATACCTGGCGCGCCACGGCACGCCGCAGCACCCGCAGGAGCTGGTGCGGCACCAGTGTCTGTATCTGGACGAGGTGGCGGACGATCACCGCTGGCACTTCAGCGACGGCCGCGAGCAGTGCATGGTGGCGGTGGCCGGGCGCTTCGCCAGCAACCACAGCGAGGTCCGCCTGAACGGCGCGCTGAACCACCTGGGCATCGCCTGCCTGCCGCACTTCACCGCCGCCCAGGCGCTGGCCGAAGGGCGACTGGTGCAGGTGCTGGCCGACTGGCGCTACACCGGCTCCTACCAGGGCACCGCCTGGGTGCTCTACCACCCCAACCGCCACCTGCCGCCGAAGCTGCGGGTGTTGATCGATCATCTGGCGGCGGGGCTGGCAGGCTAAGGCTGGTTACACCGCCACCGGCGCGGCGATGTGCGGGTGGGCCTGGTAGTTCTGCAGCTCGAAGTCCTCGAACTTGAAGGCGAACAGGTCCTTCACGTCGGGGTTCAGGCGCATGGTCGGCAGCGGTAGCGGCTCGCGGGTCAGCTGCAGGTCGGTCTGCTCGATGTGGTTGGCGTACAGGTGGCAGTCGCCGCCGGTCCAGACGAAGTCGCCCGGCTGCAGGTCGCAGACCTGGGCGATCATCAGGGTCAGCAGGGCGTAGCTGGCGATATTGAAGGGCACGCCGAGGAAGATGTCGGCCGAGCGCTGGTACAGCTGGCAGCTCAGGCGGCCCTCGGCGACGTAGAACTGGAACATGGTGTGGCACGGCGGCAGGGCCATCTCATCGACCAGCGCCGGGTTCCAGGCGGAGACGATCAGGCGCCGCGAGTCCGGGTTGTTCTTGATCATCTCGATCAGCTTGCTGATCTGGTCGATCGACTCGCCATTGGGCGCCGGCCAGGAGCGCCACTGGTAGCCGTATACCGGGCCGAGGTCGCCGTTCTCGTCGGCCCACTCGTCCCAGATGCGCACGCCGTTGTCCTTCAGGTACTTGATGTTGGTGTCGCCTTGGAGGAACCACAGCAGCTCGTGAATGATGGATTTCAGATGGCACTTCTTGGTGGTCACCAGCGGGAAGCCGCCGGCCAGGTTGAAGCGCATCTGGTGGCCGAACACCGAGTAGGTGCCGGTGCCGGTGCGGTCGCTCTTGAAGGTGCCGGTCTCGCGCACCAGGCGCATCAGGTCGAGGTACTGTTTCATTGCACGGCTCCTTGAACGGCCTGGCGGCGATAGGCCCAAATCATAAGGCCGAGGCCGCCGAGAATCATCGGCAGGCACAGCACCTGGCCCATGGTCAGCCAGCCGCCGGCCAGGTAGCCGAGCTGGGCGTCCGGCACGCGGACGAACTCGACGATAAAGCGGAACACGCCATAGCAGATGGCGAACAGGCCGGACACCGCCATGGTCGGGCGCGGCTTGCGCGAGTAGGCCCAGAGGATCAGAAACAGGGCCACGCCTTCCAGCGCGAACTGGTACAGCTGCGACGGGTGGCGCGGGTCCGGCCCGCCATTGGGGAAGGCCATGGCCCAGGGCACGTCGGTGACCTTGCCCCACAGCTCGGAGTTGATGAAGTTGCCGATGCGCCCGGCACCCAATCCAATCGGAACGAGAGGGGCGATAAAGTCCATCAGCTCGAAGAAGCTCTTGCCGTTGCGCCGGCCGAACCACCAGGTGGCCAGCATCACGCCGATCAGGCCGCCGTGGAAGGACATGCCGCCTTCCCAGACGCGGACGATCTTCAGCGGGTCGGCCACGTAGGCGGATAGGTCGTAGAACAGCGCGTAGCCCAGGCGGCCGCCGAGGATCACGCCCATGGCCACCCAGAACACCAGGTCGGAGAGTTTCTCCTTGCTCCAGCTGGCGTCGAAGTCCTTCAGCCGGCGGCTGGCGAGGAACCAGGCGCCGCCGATGCCGACCAGGTACATCAGGCCGTACCAGTGGATCTTGATGAGGCCGAGGTCCAGCGCCACCGGGTTTATCTGCGGATAAGTCAGCATTGCGACTCCTTAGATCAGGAAGCTCACGCCCACGCACAACAGCAGCAGGGCGAACAGTCGTTTCAATACGGTGGCCGGCAGGCGGTGCGCCAGGCGCGCGCCGATGCGGGCGAAAAACATGCTGGTGATGGCGATGCCGGCCAGCGCCGGCAGGTACACGAAACCCAGGCTCCACGCCGGCAGGTGCGCCTCGTTCCAGCCCAGCAGCATGAAGCTCAGGGCGCTGGCCACGGCGATCGGCAGACCGCAGGCCGAGGAGGTCGCCACCGCCTGCTGCATGGGCACGCTGCGCCAGGTCAGGAACGGCACGGTCAGCGAGCCGCCGCCGATGCCGAAGATCGCCGAGGCCCAACCGATCACCACGCCGGCGCCAGTCAGCCCGGGCTTGCCTGGGACAGTGCGGCTGGCCTTGGGTTTCAGACCCAGGCCCATCTGGATGGCGATGATGATGGCGAACACGCCGATGATCTTCTGCAGCATCGGCCCCTGGATCGCCGCGGCGGTAGCCGCGCCGACCGCCGCGCCGAGCAGGATGCCCAGCGCCATCCAGGCGAATACCGGCCACAGCACGGCGCCCTTGCGCTGGTGCTCCAGCACCGAGTTGATCGAGGTGAAGATGATGGTGGCCAGCGAGGTGCCCACCGCCAGGTGGGTCAGGATCGCCGGATCGAAGCCCTGAGCGGTGAAGCTGAACACCAGCACCGGCACGATGATGATGCCGCCGCCGACGCCGAACAGTCCGGCCAGCACACCGGCCGCCGCACCCAGCAGCAGATAGAGCAGGAATTCCATGCAACCCCCTAAAACGAAGCGGCATGGTAACGGATGGGCACCCTGCCCTCCAGCCGAGGCGATGGATGCCCATGGCTTTGTTAGACTCCAGGCACCTGATCACAGGCCCTTGGAGGCGGTATGTGCCTGATCGTCTTCGCCTGGCGCCCCAGACACCCGCAACCGCTGGTGCTGGCCGCCAACCGCGACGAGTTCTATGAGCGAGCCACCCTGCCCCTGGGCGAATGGGAAGACGCTCCCGGCGTGTACGCCGGCCGCGACCTGCTGGCCGGCGGCACCTGGCTGGGGGTGACGGCCGAGGGCCGCTTCGCCGCCCTGACCAATATCCGCGACCCGCGCCAGCCACGCGGTGAGCGCTCGCGCGGCGAGCTGCCGCTGGAATACCTGCGTGGCGAGATGGACGCCGAGGCCTTCCTCGCCGAACTGGCACCGCGACTGGAGCAGTACAGCGGCTTCAACCTGCTGCTCGGCGACCGCCGCGCGCTGTACTTCTTCAACTCCGAGCTGGCCGAGGTACGCCGCCTGATGCCCGGAGTCTACGGCCTGTCCAACGCCGACCTGGATACGCCATGGCCCAAGGTGCTGCGCGCCACGGCGGCGCTGGCCAATACCCTCGACGATCCGCAGCCGGCCAACCTGCTGGCGCTGCTCGGCGACCGCCAGCAGCCGCCACGGGTGCTGCTGCCGGACACCGGCGTGGGCGTCGACTGGGAGATGCTGCTGGCCACCGTGTTCATCGTCGGTCCCGGCTACGGCACCCGCGCCAGCAGTGCCCTGGTGCTGCACGGCGATGGCGGCGTGCGCCTAATGGAGCGCAGCTTCGGCAGCGGCGGCGAGCTGCTCGGCGAGGTGGATCTGCGCCTGGGGCCGCGGGAGTAAGCAGGCCTCACTCCTGCCAGTCGCAGAAACAGCCTACGGCCAGGTTGCTGTCGGCGCGCACCGGGCGCCCCGCCAGCAGCGCCTCGATGATCGGCTCGATGAAGCTGTTGCTGGAGGTGCACAGCGCGCCTTCGCTGTAGGGGCCGAAGTAGGCCAGGCGGCCCTGCTGGTCCCAGATCGCCACCGCCGGGCTGGCCGGCAAGCGCTCGCTGCCCGGCAGTTCGGTCAGCGGCTGCAGCGCCTGCAGGTTGTCCGGCAGGCGGCCGTGGCTGCCGGCCTTCTGCAGCGCGTAGAACTGCACCCCGCGCCCCGAGTACGCCTGCACCAATTCGCCGAGATGCTGCTGGTTGCCGACATTGCACGGGCAGCCCGGGTCCCAGAAGTGCACCAGGCGGATCGGCCCCGGCCCGGCCAGCTCCGCCGGCAGGCGCAGGTCGGCCCCCGAGAACAGCTCGGTGCGCGCCTCGAAGGGACGGATATAGCGGGCCTGGAACCACCAGAAGGCGGCCAGCATGGCGCCCAGCCAGAGGATGGCGATCAGGCTGACGAGAAGCGTCTTGTGGCGCGGCGACATGAGAATGGAATCGGAAGAAAGGTGCCTAGCTTGCCACGCCGTGCCCGACAGCTGAATATCGGCTGTCCCACACCACCACCGAAGACGCCATGACCGCCATGCCTCAGACCCTGCCAGAGCCCTTCCAGCCCGAGCGCCTGCGCGCCGGCCTGCGACCCTTGGCCGCGGCCACCCAGCCGCTGGAGGCCGAGGCCCTGGCCTACCAGCGCTACTATGGCCTGGACCTGCCGCAGCATGCCGGGATGCGCAGTCGCCTGGGCCGCTTCGAGTGCGACGAACTGAGCCTGGTGGCGCAGCTATGGACGCCACCTGAGCCCAAGGCGACACTGATCCTGCTGCACGGCTATTACGACCACATGGGTCTGTACCGCCACGTGGTCGACTGGGCGCTGGGCGAGAACCTCGCCGTGCTGGCCTGCGACCTGCCCGGTCACGGCCTGTCCGAAGGCGCACGAGCCAGCATCGATGACTTCTCCGCCTACCAGCGCACCCTGCAGTGCCTGTTCGCCGAGGCCGCCAGCCTGGACCTGCCGCAGCCCTGGCATCTCTGTGGGCAGAGCACCGGCGGCGCCATCCTGCTGGACTTCCTGCTGCTCGGCGAACCGCGTCCGGAGCCCGGCGCCACCATCCTCCTGGCGCCCCTCGTGCGGCCACGGGCCTGGGGCCTGTCCAAGCTCAGCTACCACCTGATCGGCTCGTTCCGTCGCGAGATTCCCCGGCGCTTCTCGGCCAACTCCAACGACGCCGAGTTCCTCGACTTCCTGCAGAACCGCGACCCGCTGCAGCCGCGCCACCTGCCGACCGCCTGGGTCGGCGCCCTGGCCAAATGGATTCCGCGCCTCGAGAAGGCCCCGCGCAGCGTGCAGCGGCCGCTGGTGGTGCAGGGCGAGGCGGACATGACGGTGGACTGGCGGCACAACCTGCAGGTGCTGCAGGACAAGTTCGACCAACCGGAGATACTGCGCATCCCGGGCGCGCGACATCACCTGGTCAACGAGAGCGAAGGCATCCGCCGCGAGTACTTCGCCTTTCTCAGCGAACGCTTGCGCTAGGACTCGCGTCTACGCGGCCCGGCGATGAATCGTCAGATGCCCTGCTGGGCCGGCTGGATATTCTGCTCGCTCTGCCCTGCCGCCAGCCCTGCACGCAGCGCGGCCACGGCGGCCTGGTAGTAGGCCTTGCCGGCCGGCGACTCGGCGAAGGCGACGAACTCGTCCAGCTCCGGGTCGGACAGGTCGCGATAGACGTGCAGCAGGGTGTTGTCGATATCCGCCTCGATCTGCTGCATCAGCCGCTCGCGCTGGCTCTGCACCAGCGCCTGCGCCTGGTCGCCGCCAAACAGGCCGGGCACCATCGAGCTCAGGCTGTCGGCCGCGACGCCAGCCAGGGCCAGGCTGACCTCGGCGCCGGCCTCGGTGGCCGGCACGACCTGCGCCAGATGGCGAATCAGCAGGCGGCGGGTGGCGGATGCCTCCACGACGGGCAGACCGTTGGCGTGGGCGGCCAGCTGGTCGCGGGCACTGGCACGGATCTCGGCGGCGACCACGCGCTTGCCCAGTGGTGACTCGAAGAACTGCAGCGCCGGCCGCGGATCGGCCAGCGCCATGCGCAGCGCGGCCTGGGCGCGCTGGTCCATGGCCGCCGGCTCGAAACGCCGGTTGCTGTTGGTCACCAGGGCCTGGAACACCGCCGGCGGCAGGGTGCCCTGGTAGCGCTGCTGGGCTAGCTTGAGCGCCTCGCCGAAATGCGCGCGCTGCTCGGGCCAGCCGGCACTCTGGTAGAGCCGGGCGTGGTCGTCGGCGGAAACGGCGAAGCTGCACAGCAGCATGAACAGAGCAAAAACGGCGCGCATGAATAACTCCTGTCTGGCGCGGCTATTGTAGGGGCCCGCAGGCGGCGCTGGTAGAATCGGCGCATGACCGACCAGCACCTGCAGCGGCTCCTGCCGCAGATCATCGACGACCTCGCCAGCCAGGGCTGGTCGCGGCAGGCGCATGCCCTGCCGCAAACTCTGACCCGCGAACTGGCCGCCGAGTGCCGCAGCCGCGCGCAAGACGGTGCACTGAGCCCGGCCGGCGTCGGTCGCGGCCAGGGCCTGGCGGTGCGCGAGGGCATCCGCGGCGACAGCATCCAGTGGCTGGAACAGGGCCAGAGCGCGGCCTGCGACCAATACCTGCAGGCCATGGACGAGCTGCGCCAGGCCCTCAACCAGGCCTTCTACCTGGGCCTGGAAGACTACGAGAGCCACTTCGCCCTGTATCCGCCGGGGGCCTTCTACCAGAAGCACCTGGACCGTTTCCGCGACGACGACCGCCGCACCGTGTCCGCCGTCTACTACCTCAATGACGACTGGCAGACCGAGCAGGGTGGCACCCTGCGCCTCTACCCACAGGACGGCGTCGCGCTGGACGTGCTGCCCACGGCCGGCACCCTGGTGCTGTTCATCTCCGCCGAGCTGCCCCATGAGGTGCTGCCGGCGACCCGCGAGCGCTTGTCGCTCACCGGCTGGTTCAGGAGACGCGCCTGATGGAAAAACTGCTGGTCAGCCGCTGCCTGCTCGGCCACAAGGTGCGCTACGACGGCGGCGCCCACGGGCCCTACGACCTGCTGCAGCGCTGGCAGGATGAGGGACGCATCGTCGCCCTGTGCCCGGAGGTGGCAGGCGGCCTGCCCACGCCGCGGCCGCCGGCGGAAATCCCCGGCGGCCAGGGCGCAGAAGTGCTGGACGGCCGCCAGCCGGTGCTGACCGACGCTGGCGCCGACGTGACCGCGGAATTCGTCGCCGGCGCCGAGATCGCCCTGCGCCTGGTCCTGCAGCACGGCCTGCGGGTAGCGGTGCTCAAGGCGCGCAGCCCATCCTGCGGCAACACCCAGGCCTACGATGGCAGTTTCAGCGGCAGCCTGGTCGCGGGCGAAGGCGTGACCGCCACCCTGCTGCGCCGCGCCGGCGTGCAGGTGTTCAACGAGACCCAGCTGGCCGAGGCCGCTGCCGAGCTGGCGCGCCTGGAGCGGCGCGACGACTGACCGCGCAGGTGCAACGCCAGCGCACTAAGGTCAGTGCAGACTGCCATCGAAAGGAGCCTGCCATGCGTCTCTCCCTGCGTAACTCCCTACACACCTTGGGCCTATGCGCCCTGCTCTGCACACCCCTGCCGGCGCTGGCCGAGAACGCGGTTCCGCAGCTGCCAGCGCCGCCGGGGGCCGAGGTGTACTTCATCGAGCCGGCCGACGGCGCCAGCGTCGGCCAGACCTTCAGCGTCAAGTTCGGCCTCAAGGGCATGGGCGTGGCGCCCGCCGGCGTCGACTTCCCCGCCACCGGCCACCATCATCTGCTGGTGGATGTGAGCACCCTGCCACTGCTGGACGTGCCTTTACCGGCAACCGAACACATCCTGCACTTCGGCAAGGGCCAGACCGAGACCGAGCTGAGCCTGCCGCCGGGCACCCATACCCTGCAGCTGCTGGTCGGCGACAAGCACCACGTGCCGCTGGACCCACCGGTGATCTCGAACAAGATCACCATCACGGTGCAATGAGCCGGCCATGAAAAAGCCCCGCAGGTGCGGGGCTTTTTTGTCGGTGCCTTTGCTCAGCGCACCTGCGGCGCGGTCAGCTTGTCCAGCAGCGCCGCCTGGGCGTTGCGCGGGTTGGCGTTGCCGAACGGGCTGAGGCGCAGGTAACGGCCGTCCGGCTGCAGCACCCAGGCCTGGGTGTTGTCGGACAGGTAGCTTTCCAGCTCCTTCTTGACCCGGGTGATGAGCTTCTTGCCCTCCATCGGGAAGCAGGTCTCCACGCGCTTATCGAGGTTGCGCTCCATCCAGTCGGCACTGGAGAGGAACAGCTGCTCGTCGCCACCGTTGCCGAAGTAGTAGATGCGGCTGTGCTCGAGGAAGCGGCCGACGATCGAGCGCACGTGGATATTGTGCGACACCCCCGGCACGCCGGGACGCAGGCAGCACATGCCGCGCACCACCAGGTCGATGCGCACGCCCATCTGGCTGGCCTTGTACAGCGCGCGGATGATCTTCGGATCGGTCAGCGAGTTGACCTTGGCCATGATGTGCGCCGGCTTGCCCTCGCTGGCGAACTGCGCCTCGCGGGTGATCATGTCGAGCAGGGTCTTCTTCAGGGTGAAGGGCGCGTGCAGCAGCTTCTTCATGCGCAGGGTCTTGCCCATGCCGATCAACTGGTTGAACAGCTTCGACACGTCCTCGCCCAGCCCCTCGTCGGCGGTCAGCAGGCTGTAGTCGGTGTACAGCTTGGCATTGCCGGCGTGGTAGTTGCCGGTGCCGAGGTGCGCGTAGCGGCGCAGCTCGCCGTTCTCGCGGCGCAGGATCAGCATCATCTTGGCGTGGGTCTTGAAGCCGACCACGCCGTAGATCACCACCGCACCGGCGGCCTGCAGGCGGCTGGCCAGCTGCAGGTTGGACTCCTCGTCGAAGCGCGCGCGCAGCTCGATCACCGCGGTGACTTCCTTGCCGCTGCGCGCCGCCTCGACCAACGCATCGACGATTTCCGAGTTGGCCCCGGAGCGGTACAGGGTCTGCTTGATCGCCAGCACGTGCGGATCTTTCGCCGCCTGGCGCAGCAGGTCGACCACCGGGGTGAAGGACTCGAAGGGGTGCATCAGCAGGATGTCCTGCTTGCCGACCACGCTGAAGATGTTCTCGGCGTTCTGCAGCAGCTTGGGAATCACCGGCGTGAAGGGCGCGTGCTGCAGCTCCGGGTGGCTCTCCAGCCCAGTGATGCTGAACAGGCGGGTCAGGTTGACCGGACCGTTGACCCGGTACAGCTCGCTCTCGCTCAGGTTGAACTGCTTGAGCAGGTAGTCGGACAGCTGCGGCGGGCAGGTCTCGGCCACTTCCAGGCGCACGGCGTCGCCGTAGCGCCGGCTGAACAGCTCGCCGCGCAGGGCGCGGGCCAGGTCCTCGACGTCCTCGGTGTCCACCGACAGGTCGGCGTTACGGGTCAGGCGGAACTGGTAGCAGCCCTTGACCTTCATGCCGGGGAACAGGTCGTCGGCGTGAGCGTGGATCATCGACGAGAGGAACACGTAGTTGTCCCCTGCCCCACCCACTTCCTCCGGCACGCGGATGATCCGCGGCAGCAGGCGCGGCGCCGGGATGATGGCCAGACCGGAGTCGCGGCCGAAGGCATCAACCCCTTCCAATTCGACGATAAAGTTGAGGCTCTTGTTCACCAGCAGCGGGAACGGGTGCGTCGGGTCGAGGCCGATCGGCGTGATGATCGGCGCGATCTCGTCGCGGAAGTAGCGGCGCACCCAGGTCTTCAGCTTGGTGGTCCAGTAGCGCCGGCGGATGAAGTTGACCTGGTGCTTGGCCAGCTCCGGCAGCAGCACGTCGTTGAGCAGCGCGTACTGGCGGTCGACCTGCTCGTGGGCGATCTCGGAGATGCGCGCCAGCACCTGGCTCGGCAGCAGGCCGTCGGCGCCGGCCTGTTCGCGGGCGAAGTTGATCTGCTTCTTCAGGCCGGCGACGCGGATCTCGAAGAACTCGTCGAGGTTGCTGGAGAAGATCAACAGGAACTTCAGGCGCTCGAGCAGCGGGTAGGACTCGTCCAGCGCCTGTTCCAGCACGCGGATATTGAACTGCAGCTGCGACAGCTCGCGGTGGATGTACAGGCTGCTGTCATCCAGACCGGGGATCGGCAGCGCCGGGGGCGCCGGCTCGGGCTCGACCACCGGCACGACCGCCTCGGCCACGACTTCCAACGGTGCCTGCGGCTCGGCCTCGAGCTGGGCGTCGGCGATCTGCTTGTTGCTGAGTCCCTCGGTATTCATTGCCTTGCTTCCCTGGGGCGGCTCAGCGCCCCGCGTTCAAGAGTTCTGCCGCACGCACGGCGAAGTAGGTGAGGATGCCATCGGCGCCGGCGCGTTTGAAGGCGGTCAGCGATTCGAGGATCACCGCCTCGCTCAGCCAGCCGTTCTGGATGGCCGCCATGTGCATGGCGTACTCACCGCTGACCTGGTAGACGAAGGTCGGCACGCGGAATTCACTTTTCACCCGCTGCAGGATGTCCAGATAGGGCATGCCCGGCTTGACCATGACCATGTCGGCGCCTTCGGCCAGGTCCGCCGCCACCTCGTGCAGGGCCTCGTCGCCGTTGGCCGGGTCCATCTGGTAGCTGGCCTTGTTGGCCTTGCCCAGGTTGGCCGCCGAGCCGACCGCGTCGCGGAACGGGCCGTAGTAGGCGCTGGCGTACTTGGCCGAGTAGGCCATGATCCGCACGTTGTGCTGGTCGGCCAGCTCCAGGGCCTCGCGGATGGCCTGCACGCGGCCGTCCATCATGTCCGACGGCGCCACCACCTGGGCGCCAGCCTCGGCGTGGGACAGGGCCTGCTTGACCAGGGCGTCCACGGTCACGTCGTTCATCACGTAGCCGGAGTCGTCGAGGATGCCGTCCTGGCCGTGGGTGGTGAAGGGGTCCAGGGCCACGTCGCTGATCACCCCCAGCTCCGGGAACTTGGCGCGCAGGGCGCGGATGGCGCGCTGGGCGATGCCGTCCGGGTTCCAGGCCTCGCTGCCGTCGAGGGACTTCTTCTCCAGCGGGGTCACCGGGAACAGCGCCAGGGCCGGAATGCCCAGTTCCACCCAGCGCTCCGCCTCCTGCAGCAGCAGGTCGATGGACAGGCGTTCGACGCCCGGCATCGACGGGATCGCCTCGCGGCGGTTGGCGCCGTCGAGGACGAACACCGGCAGGATCAGGTCGTCGGTGGTCAGCACGTTCTCACGCACCAGGCGACGGGAAAATTCGTCGCGACGGTTGCGACGCAGGCGGGTAGCGGGGAACAGGCGATTGGCGGGGGTAAAGCTCACGACGGACTCCAGAACCCGCACGGCGGGCGAGTGTGACAGTTGTACCCGGCCATTATGACCAAATAATGTCTGCCACACCCAAACTGCGACGGGCAGCCGCAGTTCCGTGGCTCCCTCAGGCCGTTTGCGCCTGGGCACGGCCCGGCCAGAACAGCCAGATCAGGCTGCCCAGGCTCCAGATCGCCAGCAGCGCCCAGGACAGGCTGCCGCCGCCAATCAGGCCGACCTGCTGGGCCCAGAGCAGCGCCAGCAGGTTGAGGCCCAGGCGCAGCGCCTCCAGCGGGCGGGCGAACGGACGGTTCTCCAACCAGGTGCCGATGCAGTACAGACCGAAGGCCACCCACAGCCACGCGCCGGCCAGCACGCCGAGGCTCTGTTGCGCCGCCACGACCAGCAGCCAGCTGGTGCCCGCCACGTAGCTGGCGAACTGCAGGCCGGCGTAGAGCTTCTGGCCACGGCTCAGCGGCACCTCGAACTTGCGGAAGGCGGCCAGGTCCGGCTTGTCGATCGGATAGCGCGCCGCCACATCGGCCGGGCGCCAGCCGGTGGGCATAAACCAGATGCGCAGCTTGTCCCACCAGGACTCGGCGCGCCGCGCATCGCGCCATAGCTGCACGTAGAACTGCACGTTGGCCCACAGCGGGTTCCAGCTGCGCAGCGGCACGCTCACGCCGAACACCACCGGATGCTCGTCCAGCTCCTCCTGGAAGGTGCCGAACAGGCGATCCCAAAGGATGAACACGCCCCCGTAGTTACGGTCCATGTAGATAGGGTTCTGCGCATGGTGCACGCGGTGGTTGGAGGGGGTGATGAAGAACCACTCGAACCAGCCCAGCTTGGCGATGTGCCGGGTGTGCACCCAGTACTGGTAGAGCAGGTTGAGCGCGCCGACGGTGACGAATACCACCGGCGGGATGCCGGCCAAGGCCATCGGCAGGTAGAAGATCCAGCTCAGCAGGAATCCGGTGCTGGTCTGGCGCAGGGCGGTGGAGAGGTTGTAGTCCTCGCTCTGGTGGTGCACCACGTGGGACGCCCAGAACACGTTGCGTTCGTGGCCGAAGCGGTGGCTCCAGTAGTAGCAGAAGTCGTAGGCGACGAAGGCCAGCACCCACACCCAGGGCTCGTCCGGCAACACGGTCAGGTGCAGGTGCTCGTAGGCGAAGGCGTAACCGAGCACGGCGATGGTCTTGCTCAGCAGGCCGCTGGCCTGGGACAGCACGCCGGCGCTGAGGCTGTTCAGCGAATCGGCCAGGCGATAGGTGCTCACCCCGCGCACGCGATCGGTGATCAGCTCGGCGATGATGAGCAGGAAGAAGAAGGGCACGGCAAGCAGGATCAGGTTCATGGTTCGGCACTGCACAGGTTGACCTAAGCTGATCCTATTCCTGCCCGCCCGACCACTCGCGGCGGCGAATGCCAGCCCGGGTGGCATTTGGCGACATGCCGTCGCTCGACGCTGTGTCGGGCAATCGGCGAAACTGGGACATCGACTTATTGCTTGGCCAATGGAGAACAGCATGCACAAACGAGTCGCGGTCATCCTTTCCGGCTGTGGCGTCTACGACGGCGCGGAAATCCACGAAAGCGTGATCACCCTGCTGCGCCTGGATCAGCGCGGCGCCCAGGTGCAATGCTTCGCCCCCAACGTGGTGCAGATGCATGTAATCAACCACCTCACCGGCGAGGAAATGCCGGAGAGCCGCAACGTGCTCACCGAGGCGGCGCGCATCGCTCGCGGCGACGTGATGGACGTGCGCGAACTGAAGGCCGAGCAGTTCGATGCGCTGATCCTGCCGGGCGGCTTCGGTGTGGCCAAGAACCTCTCCAACTTCGCCGTGGAAGGCGCCGGCTGCAGCGTGCAGCCGGACGTCCTGGCCGCCGCCCAGGCCTTCGCCCAGGCCGGCAAGCCGGTCGGCCTGATCTGCATCGCGCCGGCCCTGGCGGCGAAGATCTACGGCGAAGGCGTGACCTGCACCCTGGGCGCCGAGGACGACCCCGCCGTCTCCGGCCTCACCGCCATGGGCGGCCAGCACGTCGAGTGCACGGTGGAAGACATAGTCGAGGACACCGAGCGCAAGCTGGTCAGCACCCCGGCCTACATGCTCGCCGAGTCCATCGCCGAGGCCGCCGCCGGCATCAACAAGCTGGTCGACCGCGTGCTGGAGCTGGCCCAGCCGGCGCAAGGCTGATACGGCCATAGTGCGCGGCACACCCGCCGCGCCCCTGGCCAGCGCCGCCGAACTGCGGCAGCGTGGGGCCCTCGACCCGCAGGACAGACCGCCCCATGCAACAACCCTTCGAACTCACCACCGAGCTGCGCGACGCCGTCGCCAGCTTCTTCCAGCGCATCCCCTTCAACCAGGTACTGGGCATTCGCCTGGAAGAGCTGAGCGTCGACAAGGTGGTGATGAGCCTGCCGATGAAGCCCGAGCTGATCGGCAACTTCGTCCAGGGCATCCTCCACGGCGGGGTGATCTCCTCGCTGCTCGACGTGGCCGGCGGCGCCATGGCGCTGATCGGCGCCTTCGAGCGCCACCAGCACCTGCCGGCCAACGAGCGCATGGCGCGCCTGGCCAAGCTCGGCACCATCGACCTGCGCGTCGATTACCTGCGCCCCGGCCGCGGCCAGGCCTTCACCGCCACGGCGGTGCTGCTGCGCTCGGGCAACAAGGTGGCGGTGGTGCGCACCGAACTGCACAGCGATGACGGCACCTTGGTGGCGGTGGGTACCGGCACCTATCTGTGCGGGTAGCCCGCGGAGCTGATCTGTTCCCTCTCCCTCCGGAGAGGGCTAGGGTGAGGGCGCCTCAGGCGACTCGGAGCAGCGAGTAGCCCGGATGCAATCCGGGAAACAGGCAACTCCGCCCCCGGATTGCATCCGGGCTACTTCATCAGGCGGGTCAGGATGCGATCCAGCGCATTGGCGAAGGCCTGGCGGTCCTTCTCCGAGTAGGCGGCCTGGCCGCCGCCCATCTGCCCCTGGTCACGCAGATCGGCGAACAGGTTACGGGTGGCCAGCTTGTCGCCCATGTTGCGCTCGTCGAATTCGCGGCCGCGCGGGTCCAGCGCCGCCACGCCCTTCTTCACCAGGCGGTCGGCCAGCGGGATGTCGCTGCAGATCACCAGCTCGCCGGGCACGGCGTGCTCCACCAGATAATCGTCCGCCGCATCCGGGCCGCTCGGCACCACCACCAGCTTCACGCAGGCGAAGTTCGGCCTGGCCACGGCCTGCCCGGCCACCAGCACCACCTCGAAGCCGCGCTTGAGGGCGAACTTCACCAGCTGGTCACGGGCCAGCCGGGGGCAGGCATCGGCGTCGATCCATACACGCATCTTCGGCACTCTTATTCGGACGAGGCCGGCATGGTAGCCGCTGCCACGCGGCGCCGCTCACCCAGCCAGCTGCGCCCGTAGAGGGTGGCGATGCCGGCCAGGGCGAGGGCCTGGGCGCAGAGGCTCCAGGCGTCGGCATGGATGCCCAGCCAGTCGAATTCGAAGAATGCCACCGGTCGCGTGCCGAGCACGCCGGCTTCCTGCAGGGCCGCCACGCCATGGCCGGCGAACACCACCGAGAGCACGCAGAGCAGCACGGCGTTGGCGCTGAAGAAGGCGGCCAGCGGCAGCTTGCGCGAGCCACGCAGGATCACCCAGGCCAGGCCGAGCAGCACGACCAGGGCGCAGGCGGCACCGGCCAGGACCATGCCATGGCCGGCGGGGCCGGCCTGCAGCCACAGGGTTTCGTAGAACAGGATGACCTCGAACAGCTCGCGGTACACCGAGAAGAACGCCAGCACGGCGAAGCCGAAGCGCCCGCCGCCGCCGACCAGGCTGCTCTTGATGTAGTCCTGCCAGGCCGCCGCATGCCGGCGGTCGTGCATCCACACGCCGACCCACAGCAGCACCACGCTGGCGAACAACGCGGTGGCGCCTTCCAGCAGCTCGCGCTGGGCGCCGCTGATATCGATCAGGTAGGCCGCCACCGCCCAGGTGGCGAAGCCGGCCAGCAGCGCCAGGCCCCAGCCGATGTGCACGCTGCGCGCGGCCTGCTGCTGGCCGGTGTTGCGCAGGAAGGCGAGGATCGCCGCCAGCACCAGGATCGCCTCCAGGCCTTCGCGCAGGAGGATCAGCAGGCTGGAGAAGAAGCTCAGCGAGTCGCTCATCGCGCCGTCGGCGAGCAGCGCGGCGGACCTGTCCAGCTCGGCCGTGGCGACGGCCAGGGCCTGCTCCGCCTGCGCCAGCGTGACGCCGTCCTGCAGTCCCTGCCGGTAGGCCATCAGCGCCTTCTCGGTGATCTTGCGTTGCTGCGGGTCGAGGTTGTCGAGGGCACCCTCGACCAGCTCGAAACCTTCCAGGTAGGCGCCGACGGAGAGGTCGAAGGCCTGCTCGTGCTCGCCGGCGCGATAGGCCTGCAGGCTCTGCTGCAGGGTGCTGCGGGTGTGCTCGATCAGCTCGCCCGGGCCACGCTGCTGCAGCGGCGGATGGGCGCGCTGGGCGCGGAAGGCGGCCACGTCGCCACCACTCGCGGCCACTTCGGCCGGGGTCTTGCCGGCCAGGTCGGCCAGGGCGAAGGGCTTGCTCGCGGCCGCCACCGGCGCGGCGGAGAAACCGGCGATATAGCTGGCCAGGTCCCAGCGCTGGCGCTCGTCCAGCTGGTCGGCGAAGGCCGGCATGTCGCTGCCGTCCCTGCCCTGGCCGATCACCACGAACAGGTCGTGCAGGCTCAGGCGGTCCAGCCGCGCAGCGTCGCGCAGGTCGCCGGGCGGCGGTTCCAGGCCGAGGGCGGCGGGACCGTCACCGGCACCGGCATCGCCGTGACACACGGCGCAGTGCTGTGCGTAGAGCGGCGCGCCGCGGCCCGGATCGGGGGTGATGGCCGGTACGACGGGCTGGGCCAGGGCGGACAGGCTGCTCAGCATGAGCAGGGGCAGCAGGCAGAAACGCATGAGGCGGAGGGCAGACATCGGGGCATCCCGGAAGAGCGGAATGCGAATTGTTGCCTGGCTAACGACTTCACTCAAGCAGAAACCGACACATCCTGTAACAAGAGTTCGAACAGTCTGTTCGAGTCGCTTACACCGGGGCGCGGCGGACCGTGGCCAGCAACGCGGCGGCGCCGACGAACAGGCCGGCGAAGGTGCGGTTCATCAGGCGCTGCTGACGCGGCGTGCGCAGGGCGCGCAGCACGCGGGAGGCCAGGCCGGTGTAGCCGGCCATGACGATCAGGTCGACCACGATCATGGTCACGCCCATGATCAGGTACTGCGGCAGCAGCGGCTCCTGCGGATGGATGAACTGTGGCAGCACGGCGAGCATGAACACCACCGCCTTGGGGTTGCTGGCGTTGACCAGGAAGCCACGCAGCACCAGGGTCAGCGGCCGGCCGATGGGGCGCTCGGCGGCACCAGTGGCCAGGTCACTGGGCAGCGCGCGCCACTGGGCGATGGCCAGCCACACCAGGTAGGCCACGCCGAACCACTTGATCAGGCTGAAGGCCAGGGCCGAGGCGGAGAGGATGGCACCGACGCCGGCGGCGACGACGGCGATCTGCAGGGCCAGGCCGATCTGCAGGCCGAGGGCGTTCCAGTAGCCGCGCCAGAAACCGTACTGCAGGCCGCTGGACATCGAGGCGATGGCGCCGGCACCCGGCGACAGGCTGATCACCCAGCAGGCGACGAAGAAAGCGAGCCAGGTGTCGAGAGCCATGGCGAGTACCTCGGAAAGCAAAAGGGGCAGGCCTTTCAGCCTACCCCTCCGCTTCAACGCTGCACAGTATCAGTCAGTCCGGCGAACCCTTGCGCAACTGTACCGGTTCGCTGTCCTTGCGCCGCGCCATGGCACCACGGATGCGGATGTTGATCGCTTCCACGGCCAGGGAGAAGGCCATGGCGAAGTAGACGTAGCCCTTCGGCACGTGGACCTCGAAGGCCTCGGCGATCAGCACGGTGCCGACCACGATGAGGAACGACAGGGCGAGGATCTTCAGCGACGGATGCTTGTCGATGAAGGAGCTGATGGTGCTGGCCGACAGCATCATCACCAGGACCGAGATGACGATGGCGGCGACCATCACCGGCACGTGCTGCACCAGGCCGACGGCGGTGATCACCGAGTCCAGGCTGAAGACGATGTCGATGATGGCGATCTGGATGATGATGCCCATGAAGCCACGGGCCTTGCCGCCACCCTGCTGGGCCTCCTCGGCACCCTCCAGGCTATGGAAGATTTCCATGGTGCTCTTGAACAGCAGGAACAGGCCGCCGAAGAACAGGATCAGGTCACGCCCGGAAATGCCCTGGCCGAACAGGTGGAACAGGTCGTTGGTGAGCTGCATGACCCAGGTGATCGACAACAGCAGCAGGATGCGCGTGCCCATCGCCAGGGCCAGGCCGAAGAAGCGCGCCTTCGGCTGCTGGGCCGCCGGCAGGCGGCTGACCAGGATCGAGATGAAGATGATGTTGTCGATGCCGAGGACGATTTCCAAGGCGGTCAGGGTCAGAAACGCGACCCAGATTTCCGGGCTGGTCAGCCATTCCATCTGCGGGATGCTCCGAGAGAGTGAGAGAAAGGGTTCAGCGCCAGCGGCGCACGGTCTTCTGGAAGAACAGGCTGTTGGGCACCTGCAGCAGGCCGCCGCTGGCGTCCGCGCCGTGGTCTTCCAGGGTGGTGTAGAACAGGTTGACGCCGAGCACCCGGCCCTTGATGCCGGGCTTGTCGCCACCGTCGAGCAGCTCGACCGTATCGCCGATGCGGAACGGGCCCATGCTGAAGATCAGCAGGGCGCAGAACATGTTGGAGAGCACGCTCCAGATGGCGAAGAAGGCCACCGCGGCGACGGCGGCGAAGCCGGTCAGCGCCGCCCACAGCACCTCGGCGGACACGCCCAGGCGCTCCAGCACCAGCATCGCCGCGCTGCCGACGATCAGCCAGCGCAACAGGCCGCGCAGCGGCAACAGGATCTCCGTCGGCAGCAGCGTGTAGCGGGCATCCAGGCGGGTGATGCCGCGGGTCACGATGCGCTGCGCCAACCAGGCCAGACACAGGATCAGCAGTATCTGCGCGGCGACCACCAGCGGCTCGCGCCAGGCGGCGAGCAGACCCAGCTCCTCCATCAGTCGGCTTCCTCCAGTTGGCGCTGCAGCTCTTCGAGGGTTTCCAGGGCCAGCAGCCAAGCCTCTTCCAGCTCGGCCTCGACTCCCTTCAGACGCGCCTGCTCGGCCAGCAGTTCACGCAGCTCGTCCTTGCGCGCCGCCTCATACAGGCCGCTGTCGCCGAGCTGCTCCTCGATGGCGGCGAGCTTGTCGTGGACCTTGCCCAGCTCCTTCTCCAGCTTCTCCGCCTCGCGCTTGTGCGGAGCGAGCTGCTGGCGCAGGGCGGCGGCGGCCTGGCGCTGGGCACGCTTGTCGGTCTTGTCCGCGCTCGGCGCAGTGGCCGCGCTCTGCGGCTGTTGGCGGGCACGGAAGTCGATGAGCCAGCGGGCGTAATCGTCGAGATCACCATCGAACGGCTGGATGCGGCCATCGGCGACCAGCATGAACTCGTCGGTGGTGCTCTTCAGCAGGTGGCGATCGTGCGACACCACCAGCACGGCGCCGGCGAAATCCTGCAGAGCCATGGTCAGCGCCAGGCGCATTTCCAGGTCCAGGTGGTTGGTCGGTTCGTCGAGCAGCAGCAGGTTGGGCTTCTGCCAGGCGATCAGGGCCAGGGCCAGGCGCGCCTTCTCGCCACCGGAGAAGTTCAGCACCGGTTCGTCGCAGCGCGGGCCGCGGAAGTCGAAGCCGCCAAGGAAGTCGCGCAGGGTCTGCTCGCGCTCGCTAGGCGCCAGGCGTTGCACGTGCAGCAACGGGCTGGCCTTGGGGTCGAGGGCATCGAGCTGGTGCTGGGCGAAGTAGCCGATGGCCAGGTTCTCGCCGCGCGCCAGGCTGCCATCGAGCACGGTGAGATCACCGGCCAGGGTCTTGATCAAAGTCGACTTGCCGGCGCCGTTGGGGCCGAGCAGGCCAATGCGCGCGCCGGGGGCGAGGCTCAGCTTGACCTTGTCCAGCACCGTCTTGTCGCCATAGCCGAGGCGCGCCTCGGACAGGTTGAGCAGCGGGCTGGAGACCTTGTCCGCCTCGCGGAAGACGAAGTCGAACGGCGAATCGACATGCGCCGGCGCCAGCTCTTCCAGGCGTTCCAGGGCCTTGATCCGGCTCTGCGCCTGGCGTGCCTTGGTGGCCTGGGCCTTGAAGCGGGCGATGTACTTTTCCATGTGCGCGCGCTGCGCCTGCTGCTTCTCGTAGGCCTGCTGCTGCTGGGCCAGGCGTTCGGCGCGGGTGCGCTCGAAGGCCGAGTAGCCGCCGCGATAGAGGGTCAGCTTCTGCTGCTCCAGATGCGCCACATGGTCGACCACCGCATCGAGGAAGTCGCGGTCGTGGGAGATCAGCAGCAGGGTGCCGGGGTAGCTCTTCAGCCACTCTTCCAGCCAGAGGATGGCGTCGAGGTCCAGGTGGTTGGTCGGCTCGTCGAGCAGCAGCAGCTCGGATGGGCACATCAGCGCCTGGGCCAGGTTGAGGCGCATGCGCCAGCCACCGGAGAAGTCGCCGACACGCTTGTCCATCTGTTCGGCGGTGAAGCCCAGTCCGGCCAGCAGCTTGCGGGCACGGGCATCGGCCGTGTAGCCCTGAGCATTATCCAGCTCGGTGTGCAGACGGGCGATGGCGCTGCCGTCATGCGCTGCCTCGGCCTTGCTCAGCTCGGCCTGAATGGCGCGCAGCTGGACGTCGCCATCGAGCACATAGTCCGTGGCCAGGCGTTCGAGGTTGTCCACCTCCTGGCGCATATGGGCGATGCGCCAGTCGGCCGGCAGCAGGCAGTCGCCGGCGTCAGGGCCGAGCTCACCGCGCAGCAGGGCGAACAGGCTGGATTTGCCGGCGCCGTTGGCACCGATGAGGCCGACCTTCTGGCCGGCGTGCAGGGTCAGCTCGGCGCCTTCGAGCAGGCGTTGCGGACCACGTTGCAGAGTAAGATTGAGCAGTCGAATCATGATGGCGGCGGAGTCTACCAGCTTCGCCCCACCATAGCCCGGAGAGCCGCATGCCGTCTGACCTGTGGAGTTTTGCCAGTTATTGCTACGCGCGCCCCGGCGTGGAACGGACCTGTCTGCGCCTGCAGGACGAAGGTGCCGATGTCTGCCTGCTGCTCTGCGCGCTATGGCTGGAGCGGCGACGAGTCGCCTGCGACGCGCAGCTCCTCGAACAGCTGCGCGGTATCGCCGATCCCTGGCAGCGCCAGGTGGTGCAGCCACTGCGCGAACTCCGGCGTGGCTGGAAGACCGACAGCGTGAGCGACCCGGCCCAGGCGCGGCTGCGCGAGCAGGTCAAGGCACTGGAGCTGGAGGCCGAGCAGGAGCTGCTCAGGCGGCTGGAAGGGGTAGCGCAGAAATGGCAGGCCACGGACGAAGCCGTGGCCTGGTTGGAGCAGCTGGTCAGCGACCGCGACGCGCGCGAACTGCTGCGCGCCGCGGCCAACCCGGCTTAGACGCCGGGCGGGGTGGTGCCGTTGCCGGCGACCGGTGCGACAGGCGCCGGAGTCGGCGTGGC
This sequence comes from Pseudomonas sp. F(2018), assembly GCF_005508865.1. Lineage (GTDB taxonomy): Bacteria > Pseudomonadota > Gammaproteobacteria > Pseudomonadales > Pseudomonadaceae > Aquipseudomonas. The sequence goes on along the minus strand of NZ_SCOM01000005.1, from coordinate 162,442 downwards.
TGCGCTGGCCGGTGCGGCCGGTTTCGCCGCTGCAGGCTTGGCCGCCGGTTTGGCTACCGGCTTGGCGGCAGGTTTGGCGGCCGCCGGCTTGGCTGCGACCGGCTTCTTCACAGCGGGTTTCGCCGCAGGTTTTGCAGCCGGTTTGGCGGCAGGCTTCGCCGCGGCTTTCACTGCCGGCTTGGCCGCAGGTTTGGCCGCCGCTGGCTTGGCAGCGGGTTTCGCCGCAGCCTTGGCCGCCGGTTTGGCTGCGGGCTTCGCGGCCGGCTTGGCGGCAGCGGCCTTGGCCGGAGCCTTGGCAGCAGCAGCTTTGGCCGGGGCCTTGGCGGCCGGTTTAGCGGCGGGTTTGGCCGCTGGCTTGGCTGCCGGTTTTGCGGCGGCCTTCGCAGCAGGCTTGGCCGCAGGTTTGGCGGCGCTCTTCGCAGCAGGTTTGGCAGCGGGCTTAGCGGCTGGTTTGGCTGCAGGCTTGGCGGCGGGTTTGGCTGCACTGGCGGCCTTTTGCGCGACCGGCTTGGCAGCCGGTTTTGCCGCAGTCTTGGCAGCAGGTTTGGCGGCGGCTTTGCTGGCCGGTTTGGCCGCGGCTTTTGCAGCAGGCTTAGCGGCCGACTTCGCAGCAGGTTTTGCAGCGGCCTTGGCGGCAGATTTGGCTGCAGCCTTGGCGACGGGCTTGGCGGGGGCTTTCTTCGCCGCCGGTTTGGCTGCCGGCTTCACCACAGTCCTGGCGACGGCGCGGCTGCTGAGTGCCTTGTTCGCCGCCTCACGTACCTTGCCCACACCCTGGGCGAGCTTCAGGCTCTCCTGGGCATCGCGCTTGAGCTGCACGATGTAGGCGCGGGTCTCGGCCTGACGGGTCTTGAGGCTGGCGAGCAGGTCTTCCAGTTCGGCCACGGCGGCCTTGGCCTTGTCCTGCGCCTTGGCCTTGCCGGCCTTGGCAGCGTCCTGCAGTTTGGTGCGAGTGTCGTGGAGTTTTTCTTGCGCCTTGCCGCGCTGCTTTTCCAGTTTGGTGAGCAGTTCTTCGGCGTCGACCAGAGCTTGCGCGCAGGCCTTTTCCAAATGTTCGAGCAGGCTGTGGGAGAGTTGCTGAAGCAGATGCAAAGGGGTGCTGACGGACTTCTTATTGTTGGTCGGCATGGCGTGCCTCCTAACGGACGTTGGTGCTCCCCATACTAGACGGCTGACTCGCCGGTCGCTAGCACCCGCTTCGGCAACAGGCATAATCGCCGACAAATTCTGCGGAGACTCCCACCATGTTGCGTCATTCGTTGTTGCTGTTGTGCCTGCTTCCCGCCCTGTCGCCGGCCGCGAATCAGGACGAGGATCTGGCCTACAGCCTGGGTGCGCGACTGGGCGAAAGACTGCACGGCGAAGTACCGGATCTACCGCTGGATGCCCTGCTCCAGGGCCTGCGCCAGGCCTATCGCGGCGAGGCTCTGCGCCTGCCGCCGGAGCGCATCGACGCCCTGCTCGAGGCCCACGAACAACGCATGGCGCAGAGCCGCGAAGAGCAGACGCGAATGGCCGAAGGGCGCTTCTTCGCCAAGGAAAAATCCCAGTACGGCGTACGCGAGCTGGAGGGTGGCGTACTGGTGCGCGAGCTACGCGTGGGCAGCGGACGCAAGCCATCGGCGAACAGTCGGGTGAAGGTGAATTACCGCGGCGAGCTGGCCGACGGCAGCCTGTTCGACCAGAGCGAAGGCGCGCAATGGTTCCGTCTCAGCGCCCTGATTCCCGGTTGGCAAACGGCGCTGCGGCAGATGCCGATCGGCGCGCGCTGGCGTGTGGTGATTCCCGCCGCGCAGGCCTATGGCGAGGAAGGCGCCGGCGATCTGATTCCGCCGAATGCGCCCCTGGTGTTCGAGGTGGAACTGCTGGATGTGGCCGAATGATGGTGATCGCCCGACCATGAAAAAGCCGCCTGAAGAGGCGGCTTTTTTTGTGCGGCTCGCTATTCAGAGCGGAGTCGCAGTGACCTGGTGTTGATGGGAGTTGTGCAGCACTTCGATCAGGCAATCTTCCAGTTCGAAGCGCTCGTGCAGCAACTGCCCGAGGCGTTTCAGTTCGGCATTGAGGGAGGCGGCGTCGCGGCAGTCGCCGTTGTCACAGCGATCATTGAAGGCCAGCGCCACTTCGGTGATGGCTTCGATGCGCGGGTAGATCTGCTTGGCCAGTTCCAGGCCACGCTGATCACCGAAGGCCTTGGCCTCGACGGTGAGCTGCTCGTAGACCTCGAAGTGCCCGGCGGAGACATAGTCCACCAGAATCTCGCAGAAGCGCTGCACGTCCTGGGTGTTGTTGGCGACGCCCTGAGGTTTGTCGCAGAGCCCACCGAAAGCGCTCACCAGCTCATGACGTTCCTGCAGCCAGCGGTCGATCAGCTGGTGTACACCGCCCCAGCGTTCCTGGGCGTTCTGGCAGCTCTCGAGCATGATGTCCTCACTTCCCTTACTGGTGAATGCTGAATACGCCAGCCCCGAGACATTTTATTGTCAGCTCGCGGGTTCTCGGAGAACGCCTCGCCGAAAACGGCGGATTACTGGCGAGGCGTAGGGCCAGAGTATGCCCACTCGACGCGGGCATCAAGTCATGCCGATCGGAAAAACTCAGACGCGCTTCAGCGACGACGCAGCAGCTGGAACAGCGCGAACAGGATCATGCCGATGAAGGCCAGCAGGCTCCACTCCGGCACGCTCAGGCCGAACAGGGTCCAGGTCACTTCGGCGCAATCGGCGGTGCCATGGAACACCAGGCGCACGATCTCCTGCAGCGGCAGGGCCTCCATCATGAACTCCAGGCTCGGCAGGCAGGCCTCCAGCTGATCGGCCGGCACGTTCTGCAGCCACACCTGGCGCGCCGCGGTACCGGCACCGCCGGCGGCGAACAGCAGGGCCAGCACGGCGTACACGCGCTGCCCGGTGCGTGCCGGACCATGGATGGCGGCGATCAGGCAGACCAGGGCGAAGAGGATGACGAACACGCGCTGGACGATGCACATCGGGCAGGGGTTCAGGCCGACCGCATGCTCCAGATAGAGAGCTCCGCCCATCAGGGCCAGGCAGCCGAGGAAGGCGAGCAGGAACAGGGAACGCGGGGTGGCCAGCGCCATGGGAACTCCGATGCGGGGCGAGAAAGGCGCCTACGGTAGAGGAAAGCTGACTGGCCTTTCAAGGCACCGACAGGCGCCCCGTCAGCGACAGGGCGCCGCACGTCAGCCGGGCGGCGGTAGGCTAGTGTGCGGGTTGCGGCAGCTGCGGCAAGCGCTGGCCCTGCAGCACGAGCATCTCCTGCAGCAGGCGATTGCTGCCCTCGACGTCGCCCTGGCTGGCCAGCAGGCGCGCCAGCTCGGCACAGGTCTCGGCGCTGCGGGAAAACTCCAGGCTGATCTCGAAATACTCGCGGGCCTTGCCCCACAGGCCGTTCTGCAGGCACAGGCGGCCCAGGCTGAGCAGCAGCAGCGGGTCCTGCGGATGCTGCTTGAGCAGCCCCTCGGCCGTCTGCAGCTGACGCGCCGGATCGCGCCCGCGCAGCTGGCCGTAGAGGCGCATCAGGCGCGCGTCGTAGCCCTGCTTGAGGGCTTTGCGCAGCACCTCCTCGGCCTCTTCCTGAGCCCCCAGTGCACGCAGCTGACCGGCGTAGGCCAGGAGCAGTTCCACATCCTGACGCTGCGCCGAGGACAGCTGCTGCCAGGCTGCGGTGAGCGGCTGCAGGGCGACCTCGCCCTGGTTCAGCCCTTGTTCACCGGCGGCATGCAGACGGGCGATCCACACCTTGTGCTCCAGCTCGGCCAGCGCCTCGCCTTCCAGCACCTTGGCCTTGCGCAGCTCCGGCAGCAGGTCGAGCAGCGCCGCCCAGTCACCGCGTTCGAGCAGGGTGCGCTGCAGCTGCTCCAGCACCAGATGGTGACGCGGATGGCGCTCGCGCATGGCCTGCAGGGTGTCCAGCGCGCCCTGCAGATTGCCCTGCTCGCGCTGCAGCTCGGCATGGGTCAGGGCGATCGCCAGCTCGGCCTGGGGCTGGCGCTGCAGGGCGTGCTCCAGCAGCTCCTCGCTTTCTTCCACACGGCCCAGCTTGTGCGCCGCGCGTGCCGCCCCCAGGTAGTACATCAGCGGCTGGCGCTCGCCTTCGGCGGCCAGGCGCAGATGGCGCACGGCGCGCTCCCAGCGGCCCTCGATCAGGTCGAGCAGACCCTTGTCGGCGGCCAGTTGCTGACGGCGGCCGCGCTGGCGGCGCGACCAGGGATTGACCAGCCCGCCGGACACCAGCAGCAGGCGCACCAGCCAGCGCAGCGTCCACAGCAGCAGCACGCCAACCACGATCAGCAGCAGGAACACCCACAGGCTCGACTCGTAGCGCAGGCCTTTCCAGGCAATCAGCACATAGCCGCTGTGTTCGACGATGGCCAGGCCGAGCGCGGTGGCGGCGGCCACCACCAGAATCAGCAGCAGAGCGGCGCGAATCATTGCCCGCCCTCCTCGATCGCCTCGATATCGGGTTCGAGCGCGGGCTCGGCTTGGGCCTCGGGCATCAGCTCGGCGGCTTCGCGACGCTTGAGGTAGGCCTGCAGGCCGGTCAGGGCGTCATCCAGCTTGGGCATGCTGGCGACCACCTTCTGCCCGCTCAGCTCGCCGATGCGTTTCTGCATGGCCTGCACGGCCTGGTTGTCGCGATCGAAGTAGCTGTCCAGCACCTCGCTGGCGGAGGCCAGGGCCTGGCGATAGACCTCCTGCTCGCCATTCAGCGCACCCCACTGGGCCTGTTCCAGGGCCAGCGCCAGGGTCAGGCGCACCTGCGCCAGGCTCTGCCCGGCCAGCTGTGGGCGCACGTCCTGGTCGGCATGCAGATCGATGCGCACATAGCGCGACAATTCCTCCCACAGCGCCTCCCAGCGGCTGCTGTCGCTGGCGTTGACGCTGCTCTGCACTTCCGTTGGCAGGATGTATTCGGGGGCCAGCATCTGCAGCTGGGCGACCTGGCCGCGCAGGGCGGCCAGTTGCAGGAACAGACCGCTGCGGTCCACCTGGGGCAGGCTGCGCAGCGCCTCCAGCACCTTGATCAGCTCGCCACGGGCGGCGAAGGCCTGCGGATCGTTCTGCGCACGCAGAATATCGTCGGCGCCCTGCACCAGGGCCACGGCGCTATCCACGTCCTGCAACGCGCTGAGGCGCAGCATGGCCAGGCGCAGCAGGTGCTCGGCCTCGGCCAGGCGCCAGTCCTCGCGGCTCTTGCCGAGCAGGCCGGAGAGGCTATGGGCCAGGCGCTGCTGCTCGCCCTGCAGGCTCACCAGCAGGTCGCGCTGGGTGGCCAGTTCGGCCGCCGTCGGCAGGCCGGCCAGGCGTTTGGCGACGTGCTCTTCGCTGGCCTTAACCCGCTCCTGGGCGGCCTCGCCGGCTTGCCGGAGCTGCGCCAGCTGCTGCGCGGCTTGGCCCTGTTGCTGATACAGCTGCCAGGCACTCCAGCCACCCGCGCCGAGGGCGGCCAGGCCAACCAGCAGCGCCAGCCAGGCCGGACCGCGGCCCTTGGTCTTGGGCGCGACGGCCTGCGGCGGCTGATCGGCCTGGATTTGCGGGGTCTGTTCGCTGATCTGCGGGGCTGTTTCGCTCACGTGTCCTTCCTTTGCTAGTGGGCCGGCGCCGGAGTAGCGCGCAGGGCCGCCAGAACAGCCGCAGCACTGGCGCCGCGACAATCGATGACCTGCCGTGCCCCCGCCGCGCGGGCCATCTCGGCCACCCGCGGACTGGGCACCAGCAAGGGTAGCCGAGCCAGCTCCGCCCAGGCATCGGCGGCCAGCTGGCGAAGGTTGTCCAGGCCTTGCGCGCTGCTGACCAGCAGGGCGTTCAGCTGCGACTCCTCAATCACTCGCGCCAGCGTACCGGCAGGGTATTGAGGCCGTATACGGCGATAGAGTTCCAGATAGTCCACGGCCACGCCACGCTGGCGCAGGGTTTCGGCGATCAGTTCACGCCCCCCCTCGCCACGCATGATCAGTACCCGCGGGTTCGGCACCCGCAACGCCTCGTCCAGCTGCGGCAGCGCCAGCAGCGCCTCGCTGTCGTCGCCCGCGCTCGGGCAACTGGCTTGCAGGCCGTGGGGCTGCAGGTATTGGTCGAGAAGCTGTGCGGTGGCGGCGCCGACGCTGAACCAGCGCGGGCCGCTTGGCAGCTGCGCGCGATAGCGGGCAAGCAGATCGAGGCCCAGGCGTGCCGCCGGCTTGCTGACCACGATAATCGCGCCGTAGCGCTGCAGATCGAGGATGGTGGCGCGCTGCGCGGGCGTCTCGGCCAGCGCCTCGGTTTCCAGCAGCGGCAGGCTGCGGCTGAACACACCCGCCTCGGCCAGGGTTGCGGCCAGGGCCTCGCACTCGGCGGCCGGGCGGGTCAGCAGCAGGCGCCAGCCCGTCACTCGCCAGCGGCCTCGCCGTAGACCGCCTTGAGGATGGTTTCCGCGCCTTGGGCCAACAGTTGCTCGGCCACCTGCACGCCGAGCACTTCGGCGTCTGTACCACGGCCTTCGGCGCGCAGCAGCAGGCCGCCATCGGGCTGGCCGACCAAGCCGCGCAGCCAGATCTGCTCGCCTTCGAGCAGCGCATAGCAGGCGATGGGCACCTGGCAGCCGCCGTTGAGGCGCTTGTTCAGCGCGCGCTCGGCGATTACGCGGGTGGCGGTCTCGGCGTGGTGCAGCGGCGCCAGCAGGGCATGGATCTCGCTGTCGGCGCTGCGGCATTCGATGCCCACCGCGCCCTGGCCACCGGCCGGCAGGCTGTCGTCGACGCTGATCGAGGAGCGGATACGCGCTTCGAAACCGAGGCGGATCAGGCCGGCGGCGGCGAGGATGATGGCGTCGTACTCGCCGGCATCCAGCTTGGCCAGGCGGGTATTCACGTTGCCACGCAGGAACTGGATCTTCAGGTCCGGACGGCGCGCCAGCAGCTGGGCCTGGCGGCGCAGGCTGGAAGTGCCGACCACGCTGCCGGCCGGCAGGGCGTCGAGGCTGTCGTAGGTATTGGAGACGAAGGCGTCGCGCGGGTCCTCGCGCTCGCAGATGCAGAACAGGCCGAGGCCTTCGGGGAAGTCCATCGGCACGTCCTTCATGGAGTGCACGGCGATGTCCGCCTCGTGCTCCAGCAGGGCGGTCTCCAGCTCCTTGACGAACAGGCCCTTGCCGCCGATTTTCGCCAGGGGCGCGTCGAGCAGCTTGTCGCCGCGACTGACCATGGGCACCAGGCTGACTCTCAGCCCCGGATGGGCTTGTTCCAGGCGGGCTTTGACGTATTCGGCCTGCCACAGGGCCAGGGCGCTCTTACGGGTGGCGATGCGGATTTCGCGGGACATGGGCAATTCCAGGAAGCGGACTGCCGCGGATGATAACAGGATGACCAGCGCACGCCCGCAGGCACAATCGCCGCAGGCGTTGGCGCACAGTGCTACAGGCTGTGCATCAGCTTGCGCACGCCGGCCACGTGGCGTCGGCTGACGGTCAGGGCATCCGGACCGAGGCCCTTGAGGTAGAGCTGGAAATGCCCCAGCGGCGTGCGCTGCAGGCGCTCGATGCGCTCGCGGGCGACCAGGGCGTTGCGGTGGATGCGCACGAAGCGCTCACCAAACTCGTCCTCCAGCGCCTTCAACGGCTCGTCCAGCAGCACCTCGCCACCTTCGTGGCGCAGGGTCACGTACTTGTGATCGGCGATAAAGAAGATCACCTGCTCCAGCGGAATCAGCTCGATGCCCTTGCGGGTGCGCGCGCTGATATGACTGCGCGGACCGGCGCCGTTGTCGCCACCGGACGGGCGAGTGAGGGCGGCGAGCTGCACCCGGTTGGGTCGCTCGGCCTTCTTCAGCGCGGCGGCCAGCGCCTCCGGCCGCACCGGCTTGACCAGATAGCCGACGGCGCTGACGTCGAAGGCCTCCAGGGCGAATTCATCATGGGCGGTGCAAAAGATCACCGCCGGCGGCGCCTCGCGCTCGCACAGCTTGGCCGCTACCTGCAGGCCGTCGAGGCCGGGCATGCGGATATCCAGCAGGACCACGTCCGGCCGCAAGCTGTCGATCAGCGTCAGAGCCTCTTCACCATTGCTGGCCGAGGGCTCGAGGACACGGTAGCCATCGAGTTCACCGACCATGCGGGCCAGTCGCTCGCGGGCAAGGGGTTCGTCATCGACGATCAGCACATTCATATTGCTCGGGCTTCCTGCATGAGTCTCGAACAAGGATAGCGTAGACAGGTGAAGTGTCGCCCGTCACGGCGATCCACGCTGAGACTCGCGCCGGGGCCGAAAAGTGCCGCCAGACGCGCGTCGATATTCACCAGTGCCTGGTGGGTGCCGCGCGACGGCTGCTGTTCGGCGCTTTCCTGGTAGGGGTTGCTCACACAGAGCTGGAACACCCCATCCTGGTAATCCGCCTCGATCCGTACCAGACCGCCCTCGATACGCGGCTGAATGCCATAGATAAGGGCATTCTCCAGCAGCGGTTGCAGAGTCAGCTGGGGGATCGGCAAGTCCGTCGGCACGTTTTCCACCTGCCAATCCAACTGTAGCCGGTCGCCGAGCCGATAGTGCTCGATCGACAGATATCTCTTCGCCAATTCCAGCTCATCGCCCCAGGCCACCAGGGTGCCGGGCTTGGCCAGACTGGCGCGGAACAGGTCGGACAGATCGAGCACGGCCTGCTCGGCCTTGAGCGGGTCGATGGCCACCAGGCTGGCGATGCTGTTCAGGCTGTTGAACAAGAAATGCGGGCGGATGCGCGCCTGCAGCGACTCGATCCGCGCCTTCAGCTCCGCCTGCTGCTGCTTGCGCCACTGGCTCTGCAGGTAGAAATAGCGCAGCAGCAGGGCTGACATGATCAGGCTGATCAGCGCATGACGCAGGTACAGGTTGACCTCGCCGTCGCGCGGCAGCGGTCCGCCCAGCTCGTAGTAGTCGGCCACCGCCGTACAGGCCAGCGCCAGCCCCACCACCAGGGCGCAGCACAAAGTGCCGGCCAGCGCCGCACGCAGCCGCGCCAGCAGCGGGCGCAGGCGGCACAGCAGGGCGGCGGAGAGCAGCACGATCCACTGCACGAACAGCGAGGTCAGCGCCAGGCGCACCCAGTTGAAGCCCGGCTGCATCGGCTCGGACAGCACCAGCACCAGCACCAGCAGCTCGGCCAGCAACACCAGGCTGAGCAGAGCCTCGGGCTCGCACAGCTCCGGCAGGAAGAAATCGTCGTCCGGGGCGAGGGTGCGCCCGTTGTTGAACCAGTGGATTTTCATCCGCGCAGTTTCCTTGTGTGCCCCTGGGGCGGCAAGCCAGAGCGCTCCGGCCGGGCTAAAACGGGTGCCCAAATGCCGCCTCGCGCTGAAAACTGTGACGCGCCCTGCAGATCGGCACGGCCTCGGTTTTCCCGGCAAGGCTGTTATTATCGGCACACTTTGTCCGTTTCGCAGGCGCCGCGCCTGCCCAGTCCCGCGAGTTCTGCCATGAGCCTTGAGAAGACCAACCAGTCCTGGGGCGGCCGCTTCAGCGAGCCCGTCGACGCCTTCGTCGCCCGCTTCACCGCCTCCGTCGACTTCGACAAGCGCCTCTACCGCCACGACATCATGGGCTCCATCGCCCACGCGACCATGCTGGCCAAGGTCGGCGTGCTGACCGCGGACGAGCGCGACGCCATCGAGGCCGGCCTCAAGCAGATCCAGAGCGAGATCGAAGCCGGCCAGTTCGACTGGCGCGTCGATCTGGAAGACGTGCACATGAACATCGAGGCGCGCCTGACAGACCGCATCGGCGTCACCGGCAAGAAACTGCACACCGGCCGCTCGCGCAACGACCAGGTGGCCACCGATATCCGCCTGTGGCTGCGCGACGAGATCGACCTGATCCTTGCCGAAATCACCCGCCTGCAGCAGGGCCTGCTGGGTCTGGCCGAGGCCGAAGCCGACACCATCATGCCCGGCTTCACCCACCTGCAGACCGCGCAGCCAGTCACCTTCGGCCATCACTTGCTGGCCTGGTTCGAGATGCTGTCGCGCGACCATGAGCGCCTGGTCGACTGCCGCAAGCGGGTCAATCGCATGCCGCTGGGCTCGGCCGCGCTGGCCGGCACCACCTACCCGATCGCCCGGGAGATCACCGCCGAGCTGCTGGGCTTCGACCAGGTCGGCGGCAACTCACTGGACGGCGTGTCTGATCGCGACTTCGCCATCGAATTCTGCGCCGCCGCCTCCCTGGCGATGATGCACCTGTCGCGCTTCTCCGAAGAGCTGGTGCTGTGGACTTCGGCGCAGTTCCAGTTCATCGACCTGCCGGATCGTTTCTGCACCGGCTCCTCGATCATGCCGCAGAAGAAGAACCCGGACGTGCCGGAGCTGGTGCGCGGCAAGACCGGCCGCGTGTTCGGCGCCCTGACCGGCCTGCTGACCCTGATGAAGGGCCAGCCGCTGGCCTACAACAAGGACAACCAGGAAGACAAGGAACCGCTGTTCGACGCCGCCGACACCCTGCGTGACAGTCTGCGCGCCTTCGCCGACATGGTCCCGGCGATCAAGCCCAAGCGCGAGATCATGCGCGAGGCGGCCCGCCGCGGCTTCTCCACCGCCACCGATCTGGCCGACTACCTGGTGCGCAAGGGCCTGCCGTTCCGCGACTGCCACGAGATCGTCGGCCACGCCGTGAAATACGGCGTCGACAGCGGCAAGGACCTGGCCGAGATGAGCCTGGACGAACTGCGCCAGTTCAGCGACCAGATCGGCGACGACGTGTTCGCCGTGCTGACCCTGGAAGGCTCGGTCAACGCCCGCGACCATATCGGCGGCACCGCGCCGAACCAGGTCCGCGCCGCCGTGGCCCGTGGCAAGGAACTGCTGGCGACGCGCTGATCGCCACACCGGAAAGGGAATTCCGATGGATGCACTGCTGCATGGCCTGGTCGCGCTGCTCAGGTGGCTGGTCCTTGGACTGATCCAGGGGCTGCTCGAATGGCTCTTTCTCCAGCTCTGCTATGCCCTGGGCTGGCTTGCCCTGCGCCTGCTGACCCTGGGCCGCCATCCGCGCCAGCCGCTGCACCAGGCCGATCCGGATGCACCGCGCAACGTCTGGATCATCGCCCTCGGTTTTATCTGTCTGGCCGGCCTGGTGGCCGGTCTGATCATTCGCAATGGCTGAACACTTCGAGAACCTGTCCATGAGCCTGCATATCCGCCCCGCCACCGCCGACGACGCCGCTCTGATCCTGCGCTTCATCACCGACCTGGCCATCTTCGACAACGCCGAGCATGAGGTGAAAACCGATGCGGCTGGCCTGCGCGACAACCTGTTCGGCGCAAACTCGACCACTTACGCCCTGATCTGCGAGAAAGACGGCCAGCCGATTGGCTACGCAGTGTATTTCTTCAACTTCTCCACCTGGCTGGGCAAGCATGGCCTGTATCTGGACGACCTCTACGTCGCACCAGAGCACCGCGGCTGTGGCGCTGGCAAGGCACTGCTGCAACACCTGGCGCGCCTCGCAGTCAGTCGCGACTGCGGCCGTTTCGAGTGGTTGGTATTGGACTGGAACCGGCCGGCGATGGACTTCTACCAATCCTTCGGCGCCCGTCCGCTGGACGACTGCATTCCCTACCGCCTGACCGGCCAGGCCCTGCTCGACTTCGCCGCCGGCTGAGCCGGCAGCGGGCACACGGCCCTCAAGCCTTGCTCTTGAGGAAGGCCATGAAGCCGGGCATGCCGGCTTCCTTCTGGGCGGCGATCATCTGCACGTGCGGGTTCTGCTGCAGCCGCTCCAGCAGCGCGCGGGCGGCCGGGAAGTCTGCCAGCAGGTCCAGGCCGAACACCTTCTGCCCCACCGCCGCCGCCAGGTCGATGCTATAGAGGAAGTACAGGTCGGCCAGGCTGAACTGCTCGCCGGCCACATAGGGCGCGAAGCGGCCGTGGCGCTTGAGCGTGGCGATGCCGGCCAGCAGCTCGCCGCGCGCCTTGTCCTTGATCGCCGGGTCCACCGGGTTGCGGAAGAACGCCTCCGGGTAGCAACTGCGCGCCGGCAGCTCGATATACAGCTCGATCTCCTTCACTAGCGCCCGCACCTGGGCCCGCGCATAGGGCTCGGCCGGCAGCAGCGGGCGGCCTTCGCCGAGCTCTTCCAGGTAGTCGAGGATGGCGCTGGTCTCGCTGATGTAGCCGTGCTCGGTCTGCAGCACCGGCACCTTGCCCCGGGGACTCATGGCGAGGAAGGCCTCGTCCTGACAGCCGTAGACGGTGGCGGTATCGAACGCCAGGCCCTTCTCCAGCAAAGCCAGATGAACCATGTTGTAGTAGTTGCTGACGGCAAATCCGTGGAGTCTGAGCATGGGTCGCTACCGGGCAGGAAAAAACCAGTTATAGCCGGCCGCGGCGCCAGAGGAAGCTTCATCAGACGGCTGAATGGCGCAGCAACGGGCAGGCCGTGGCACACTGCCGATCAGCAACCGAGGAGTCGCCATGAGCGAGCACGACGATAACGACGAAGAAGCCTTCGCCGAAGCAACCCTGACCCAGGCCATCGAGAACCAGCTGGAGACCGGCAACCCGCCGGCGGCCAAGGCGGTCTACAACAAGCTGACCCTGGTGGGTTACCCGCGCGAGGAGATCCTCGAGCTGATGGCCCTGGTGCTGGCCCACGAGATCGACGCCATGCTGCGCGACGACCGCCCCTTCGACGGCGCCTGGTACGAACAGGCCCTGCGCGCCCTGCCCGATCTTCCCGAGCAGGCGGACCAGGACTGAACGGCGGACTACACTGGCAGGACCGATTCTCCCGCCGTGCTGCCACGCAGGGCGTACTTACAACAACAAGCCGGAGTCGCCATGGCCTACACCCCCGAACTGATCGCCGAACTGGAAATCCTCGCCCTGTACAACCTGGACAACCACCAGGAAGGGCTCAAGGTGCACAACAACGCCTCCAACCGCGCCCAGATGGCCATCACCCGTCTGCACGAGAAGGGCCTGGTGACCCAGGCTGACGGCGGCTACCTGACCAGCCTGGGGCTGGATGCCGCCGAGCATGCCCAAGCGCTGCTGACCATTCTCTGCCCCCAGCCGGCCTGAGAACCTGCATCGGAGCCGGGGGCGGCGCGGCCCCCGGACTTCTCCCTACAGTCGCGGCCGGCAGCCGCCGATACACTGGGCAGGAATGGCTGCCAGGCACCGCTCGGCGCTGGTAGTCTTGCTGCCACCATCGCTTTCGAGCAGTACATGACGCGCACCCAGGAAATCCGTCCGGATATCAACGAAGGCATCGACCGCAAGGTCCTGGCGCAGCTGCGCGCGCGTTTCCTGAAGATCAACACCGGGCGCCTGGGCCGCGCCATGCAGGCGCTGTCGACGCGCCAGCAGCTGGTGCTCAAGCTGCTGCCGCTGCTGTTCCATGTGAACCATCCGCTGCTGCCGGGCTATGTCTCGGCCGCCACCCCGGCCGGGCTGTCCGGCTTCGAGCCGAGCGACGAGATCCTCGCCGAGGCCCAGCGCCTGACCCGCTCCTTCACCTACAAGCCCCGCCGCAGCAGTCCCCTGGCCGGCAAGCGGCCGGCACCGATCCACGGCCTGTTCCTGATGGGCAGCCTGGGCACGGTAGCCCAGGCCGAGCAGAGCGACATGGACCTGTGGGTATGCCACGACCCGGAGATGGACGCCCGCGCCCTGGCCGAGCTGCGCCGCAAGTGCGATCTGCTGGAGGCCTGGGCCGCCACCCAGGGCGCCGAGGTGCACTGCTTCCTGATCGACCCGGCGCGCTTCACCGTCGGCGACCGCGAGGCGCAACTGACCTCGGACGACTGCGGTACCACCCAGCACTACCTGCTGCTCGACGAGTTCTACCGCACCGCCATCTGGCTCGGCGGGCGCACCCCGCTGTGGTGGCTGGTGCCGGTGTACGAAGAGGCCAACTACCGCGGTTACACCCACGCCCTGCTGAGCAAGCGCTTCGTGCGCGCCGAAGAGGTGCTCGACCTCGGCAACCTGGCGCGCATCCCGCCGGGCGAGTTCATCGGCGCCGGCATGTGGCAGCTGTTCAAGGGTATCGACTCGCCTTACAAGTCGGTGCTCAAGCTGCTGCTCACCGAGGTCTACGCCAGCGAGCACCCGCGGGTGGAATGCCTGAGCCTGCGCTTCAAGCAGGCGGTGTACGCCAATCGCCTGGAGCTGGACGAGCTGGACCCCTACATCGTGGTGTACCGCCGCCTGGAGGAATACCTCACCGACCGCGGCGAGCTGGAGCGCCTGGAGCTGATCCGCCGCTGCCTGTACCTCAAGGTCGGCAAGAAGCTCAGCGTGCCGCCGCGCCAGCGCGCCAAGAGCTGGCAGCGCCTGCTGTTCGAGCGCCTCACCGGAGAGTGGCACTGGAGCCAGCGCGAGCTGGCCAACCTCGACAGCCGCAGCCAGTGGAAGGTGCGCCAGGTCAGCGCCGAACGCCGCGCGCTGGTCAACGAGCTGACCTACAGCTACCGCTTCCTCTCGCAGTTCGCCCGCAGCGAGCAGGCCGCCATGCCGCTCAACAGCCGCGACCTCGGCGTGCTCGGCCGGCGTTTGTACGCCGCCTTCGAGCGCAAGGCCGGCAAGATCGAGTTCATCAACCCCGGCATCGCCCCGGACCTGGCCGAGGACACCCTGACCCTGGTGCAGAGTCCCAGCCCGGAGGCCGACGGCGAGACCCAGTGGGCGCTCTACCCCGGCAGCCTGAACGGCCAGGAGTGGCCAGACTTCGCCCCGCTCAAGCGCGCCCGCCAGCTGATCGAGCTGCTCGCCTGGTGCCACCGCAACGGCGTGATCGACAGCAGCACGCGGCTGTCGCTGCACCCGGGCAGCAGCGACCTCGGCGAGTTCGAGCTGTCCAGCCTGCTAAGCAGTCTGCAGCAGAGCGTGCCGCTGCCGCTGCCGGCGGTGAACGAGGACTCCCTGCTGCTCGCCGCCGAGCCGGCCGAGGTGCTGTTGCTGGTCAACGTCGGCATCGACCCGCTCAAGTCGCACAGCCAGCTCAATGTGCACCTGACCACCGGGCGCACCGACTCGCTGGGCTACTCCGGCGTGCGCGAGAACCTGGTACTGACCCTCGACCAGGTCAGCCTGAACAGCTGGAACGAGCTGATGGTCAGCCGCTACGACGGCCCGCACGCCCTGCTCGACTGCCTGCGCGACTACCTCAACGCCCTGCCCGCCAATGGCCGCCGCCCCAGCCTCAAGGTGCGCTGCTTCTGCCGCAACCGCGCCCAGGCGATTGCCCAGCGCGTCGAGGAGCTGTTCCGCGACGCCCTGGCCAGCCTCAGCGGCGGCGCCAACAGCCGCTACCTGCTGCAGGTGCAGCAGCACTACCACGTGCTGGAGCTGCAGCCGGGCCAGGTCAGCCACGCCGCCCTGGCCGACCTGCCGAGCCTGATCGAGCATCTGGGCGAGGAACAGTCGTCCTACAGCCCGCTGCACCTGGACCGCTACGCCCTGGAGGGCGAGGAGCTGGCGCTGATCCTGCCGCTGGGCCGGCCCCAGTGCATCCAGGTGTTCTACCGGGTCGACGGCGAGCAGGCCGAGCTCTCGGTGCTGGACGAATACAACGCGCTGTGGCGCCAGCGCCTGCCGTTCCGCGACGAGCAGAGCCTGCTCACCCCGCTGCAGCGCTTCCTGCAGTCGGTGCTGTACCGGCGCAACGCCCTGCTGCCGCTGGACAGCCCGCTGCCGCCGGCGGCGCTGGATATCCTGTACTACGAGGTGCTGCCCGCGCCACCGCAGCGCGCCAGGCATCTGGAACGCCGCGCCCCACCGCAGGCGCCTGTGAGCCATTCGTTCTACGACGTGCAGGCCATCATCGAGCCGGCCGAGCACGGCCGGGTGCATGTCACCCTGTACTGCAACCACCGTGAGTTCTCCGAGCTGGAGTACGGCGCCGAGCTGTTCGGCGCCGTGGCCCGGCATATCCTGGCCCAGCGCCGCGGCGCCGAGCGCTATCCCTGCTACATCACCGACCTTGATCTGTCGCGCATTCTCGGCGACGGCCAGGCGCAGACCATCCACTACCTGCGCTATAAGGCCGAGCTGGAAGCAGCGCTCAACAGCGCGCTGCAGAACGCCTGACCGACAAGGACGCCCCATGCTCCTCACCAGCGCAATCATCGGCGCCACCGCCTTCGGCATCTTCCGCTGGCGCCGGCATCGCCAGCGCCTGCTGCGCGAACAGTTTATCGCCGGCTTCGAATTCCCCGAGCAGCTGCGCAGCAGGCTGACCAAGCACTACCCGCAGCTCACGCCAACCCAGACCGGCCAGGTGCTGCGTGGCCTGCGCGAATACTTCCAGCTGTGTCGCCTGGCCGAGCAGCGCATGGTGGCCATGCCGTCGCAGGCGGTGGACATGGCCTGGCACGAGTTCATCCTCTATACCCGCCAGTACCGCCAGTTCTGCAGCCAGGGGCTCGGGCGCTTCCTGCACCATACCCCGCACGACGTCATGCCCAACCCCAACGCCGCCGGCGAAGGCATCCGCCGCGCCTGGCGCCTGGCCTGCAACCGCGAGGGCATCGACCCGCAACTGCCGGCGCGTCTGCCGTTGCTGTTCGCCCTGGACGCCGAGCTGGGCATCGCCGATGGCTTTCGCTACAGCCTGAACTGCGGCGCCCACCCGGGCAGCTACCGCAACGGCGATGCCTACTGCGCCAGTCATATCGGCTGCGGCTCGGGCTGCTCCGGTGGTTCGGGGTCGAACAACGACAGCAGCGGCGATGCTGGCTCCGATGCCGGCTCCGACGGCGGCGGTTGCGGTGGCGGATGTGGCGGGGGCGGCGACTGAGCCGCCAGGCTCAGCCGTTCATCGGCGCCTGGGGATGCTCCAGGGCATACAGATACGAGCCTTCCAGGCTGTGGTTGGCCTCCACGCTGGCGTAACTGGCGGTGAAGGTGACCGCCAGGCCCAGGTGCTGGTACAGCAGGGTATCGGTCACCGCCGGCGGGATTTCCGGCACCAGGTCACTGTCGTTGACCACCCGGAAGGTGGTGATACCCAGCGCGTTGTAGCTGGCGGCGAAGTCCGGCGCGGCCAGGCGCGGACTGGCGAAGTTGTAGTGCTGCAGGGCCTGGTCCGGCCAGCGCTCGTGCAGGTCAAGCACCGCCATGCTGCTCAGCGCGCAGCCCAGGCTGTGCCCACAGACCCATAGCGGGCCGGTCGGCTGCAGGCTGTCCAGCGCCGCCAGGGCCAGGTCGCGCAGGGAGCCGTAGAGCTTGAGGAAACCGGCATGCACATGGCCCTGGCCGCCGTCCTGCCAGGGCCATGCGGCCTGCTCCACATCCAGGTCGTCGAGCCAGTCCTGCGCCGAGTCGGTGCCACGCAGCACCAGGTAGGTCTCGCCCTGGTCATTGGCCGCGGCGAAACCGAAGGGCTCGGACTCGTTGATGAAGTGCAGGTCGCTGAGGATGCTCCAGATCGGCTGGGAGAAGCGCCAGCCGGGCAGCTGCGGTGGCGTCCAGACGAAATCCTGGGGGCGGCGCGGGCGGTCCTGGGTCTGCCACTGGCGGTATTGCGCGTAGGCCTGGTCGACCAGTTGCGCGCAGAGCAGCGCGCGGTCCAGGGAGAAGCCTTGGGGAAAGTACAGGGGCAGGCTAGACATGGCGGCCTCCTTGCCGGCGGTGGGTTAAAACACTCTAGTCCAGTGACAGGCGCGCACGGGGTGAGTTCCCGACCCTCGGAGCAACAATCAATCCAGCTGATACTTACTACGCAGAAGCAGCATTATTCAATCGAATCTCCTTGAGCGAATCTGGCGCCATTCCAGCATTCCCTCGGGAGAACGACATGCCCAGACTCCTTCGCCAGCACGCGGAAAGCGGCGCCCTCGCCGGCTTCGGCCTGTTAGCCATCGCGGCCAGCGTGCTGCTGAGCATGGCCCTGGGGCTGGGCGACGAGCGGGCACTGAGCGGCGGGACAAGCCTGCCCGATGCGCTGCACGCCTTGCTCGCGGCGATCCGGGTGGGAGGCTAGGACATGCAGCTCACCCCGCCCAAGGCCATGCTGCTCGCCCTGCTGCTGGCGCTGATCAACGGCCCGGCGCTGGCCGGCAGCGGCAAGGTGGCCGGCGGTGGCGTGGCGCGCACCATCGAGTGCAACCACAACATGGCGCGCAATCTGGAACTGGACGAGCAGCTCAAGCGGCGTAGCGATACGCCGCCCTGCCGGGAGCTCGCGGGGCTGTCCGCGCGCTTTCTGCTGGCCTAGCGCTGGTACTCGCCGGCGGCCTCGGGCTGGTATTCCACGGCCAGCAGAGTGAGCCGCAGTGGCTTGCCACCCGGGCCCGGCCAATCGATCTGCTGACCGACGGAGAGACCGAGCAGGGCGCAGCCCACCGGCGCGAGGATCGAGACGCGGCCTTCACCGCCGGCGTCCTCGGGAAACACCAGGGTCAGGTGGTAATCCTTGCCGCTGCCTTCCTCGCGGCAGTGCACCCGCGAGTTCATCGTCACCACCCCAGCCGGCACCTCGTCGTGACCCACCACCTGGGCGCGCGCCAGCTCCGTTTCCAGGGCCTTGGCGGTCGGGCCGAAGTCCTCCAGGCTGTCGAGCAGACGCTCCAGGCGTTGCAGGTCGAGGCGGGTGATGGTGATTGCGGGGGTGCTGCTCATGGCGAGGGTCTTCCTCCTTGGGCCAGATAAAGCAAAACCCCGCCCTGAGGCGGGGTTTTGATCGGTTAGTCAGCTTTGGCTGACCCTACCACAAGCCCGGCAAGAAGCAAGACCGCCCGGTCAGCCCCAGCTCGGTGGCGGCCGCAGGCGCTGTTGCGCGGCCTGGCAGATCTGCCGGCGGCGGCCGTTGTCGGCCTTGCCCCACTCGAGTATCTCGGCCAGGCTGCGCCCGCAGCCCAGGCATACGTCCTGGTCGTCCAGGCAGCACTGGCGCCGGCAGGGCGAGTCGACGACCTCAGAGCTCGTCGAATTCGATGTCTTCACCGGCCTGCTCACGGGTCACCCGGTTCAGCAGCTCGCCCAGCGGCTCCTCGCTGGTGTCGCAGATCCACAGCGCCTGGGCCTCGTCGTAGTCGAAGTGGAAACCACCGGAGCGCGCCGCCACCCACAGCTGGCGCAAGGGCTCCTGGCGACTGAGGATCACCTGGGTGCCGTTCTCGAAACGCACGGTCAGCACACCGGCGGAGTTTTCCAGGTCGAGATCCAGATCGCTGTCGTCGAAAATGTCTTCCACGGCCTGCTGGGCGGCATCGACCAGATCGTGGAAACGGGCTTCGCTCAAACTCATAACAGCGTCCTCAAGGTTGGGGCGGCGAGTCTATCAGGCTCTGCCGGTAGGCGCCGGGGCTCTGTCCGGTCCAGCGGCGGAAGGCCCGGGCCAGCGAGCCGGCCTCGCTGAAGCCGACCAGGAAGGCGATTTCCGCCAGCTCCAGCGCCGGGTCGCGCAGGTAATGCAGCACCAGCTGGTGACGGGTCTCGTCGAGCAGGCCACTGAACGATAGACCCGCTTCGCGCAGGCGCCGTTGCAGGGTGCGGGCGCTGAGGTCGAGGCTCTGCGCCAGGCGCTCCAGGTCGGCGCCCTCCTCCGGCAACTGGCGGGCCAGCTCGCGGCGCGCGCGATCCAGCACGCTGTGGCCGAGGTTGAGCTGGCCGAGCAGGCGATCGGCGTGGGCATCGAGCAGCTGGCGCAGCTGGGCATCGGCCTGGCCCAGCGGCGTGCTCAACAGGCGCTTGGGGAACACCAGGGCGTTGTCGGCCTGGCCGAAGAGTACCGGGCAACCGAAGATGCGTTGGTGTTCGGAGGTATCGGCCGGCGCCGGGTGCTGGAAGCGCACCTCGGTGGGCGGGATCTGCAGGCCGGTGATCCAGCGGCCGAAGGTCAGCCAGCCGGCCAGGGTCTCCTCGCTGTGCTGGCGCTGCTGCTCGCGCACCAGCGGTTGCCAGCCATGCGCCACCTGCGGCTCCAGGCCCTCGCGCGGCGGCTCGTCGTCCAGATCGACGCGGCCCAGGTTGCCCACCAGCGCGGCATAGCGCGCCTGGCGGTGCAGCGCGTCGGCCAGGGTCGCGCAGCTCATGATCAGGTAACCGAGCACGCCGTAGTAGCCGGGACGCATGGCCTCGCCCAGGTGCAGGCCGAGGTTGGCGTCGCCGGTCAGGCGCACTCCTTCGCCCAGCAGTTCGAGGTAGGTGCTGACGGCGATGCGCTGGTCGCGCTGGGCGAGAATCGCCGGGCTCAGCTGCACCTTGGCCAGCAGCGCTTCGCTGGCAAAACCCTGGCGGGCGAGATAGTCCAGCAGGCCCTGCAGGTAGGCGACCGAGACCGAGCTGGCGAGTGTGGCGGGGGCGTCCATCGGGGCTCCGTTTTTTCCGCCCATGCTAGCCGCAAAAGCCCGGTCGTGGGCAAGCCCGAGACGCCAGCGCAACGGTCCTGACAGGCCCGCCGGGCGTACATAGGCAAGGCGGCGGGGGGTCGGTATACTCCGAGCCATTCTCGATTTTGCAAAGGACTCCACCATGAAGCGCCTGCTGCTGCCCTTCATCGCGCTCGCCGTGTTCACCGCCGCTCTCGCCGGCTGTGGCCAGAAAGGCCCGCTGTACCTGCCCGACGACGACAAGACCGTCAAAGAACGCGACAAAGACGTCTTCCTCTAAGGGGGTTCCATGCAAGCCTTTACCAGCCGCGACGGGCAACTGTTCGCGGAAGGCGTGGCCCTGTCCGCCATCGCCGAGCGCTTCGGCACGCCCACCTACGTGTACTCCCGCGCCCATATCGAGGCCCAGTACCGCGCCTATGCCGACGCCCTGGCCGGCATGCCGCACCTGGTCTGCTTCGCGGTCAAGGCCAACTCCAACCTGGGCGTGCTGAACGTCCTGGCGCGCCTCGGCGCCGGCTTCGACATCGTCTCCCGTGGCGAACTGGAGCGGGTGCTGGCCGCCGGTGGCGAGCCCGCCAAGATCGTGTTCTCCGGCGTCGGCAAGACTCGTGACGACATGCGCCGCGCCCTGGAAGTGGGCGTGCACTGCTTCAACGTCGAATCGGTGGACGAGCTGGAGCGCCTGCAGCTGGTCGCCGCCGAGCTGGGCAAGACCGCAGCCATCTCGCTGCGGGTCAACCCGGACGTGGACGCCGGCACCCACCCGTACATCTCCACCGGCCTGAAGGAAAACAAGTTCGGCATCGACATTGAGCAGGCACCGGCCGTGTACGCCCGCGCCGCCGCCCTGCCGAACCTGCAGGTGGTCGGTGTCGACTGCCACATCGGTTCGCAGCTGACCACGCTGCCGCCCTTCCTCGACGCCCTCGACCGCCTGCTGGCGCTGATCGATCAGCTCGCGAGCCAGGGCATCCAGATCAAGCATCTGGACCTCGGCGGCGGCCTCGGCGTGCAGTACCGCGACGAGCAGCCGCCGCTGGCCGGCGACTACATCAAGGCCGTGCGCGAGCGCATTGCCGGGCGCGACCTGGCCCTGGTGTTCGAACCGGGCCGCTACATCGTGGCCAACGCCGGCGTGCTGCTGACTCGCGTGGAATACCTCAAGCACACCACGCACAAGGACTTCGCCATCATCGATGCGGCGATGAACGACCTGATCCGCCCGGCCCTGTACCAGGCGTGGATGGACGTCACCCCGGTGCAGCCACGCGACGGCGAGGCGCGCAGCTACGATCTGGTCGGGCCGATCTGCGAGACCGGCGACTTCCTGGCCAAGGGCCGCGAGCTGGTGCTGGCCGAGGGCGACCTGCTGGCCGTGCGTTCGGCCGGCGCCTACGGCTTCGTCATGAGTTCCAACTACAACACCCGCGGCCGCGCCGCCGAGGTGCTGGTGGATGGCGAGCAGGCCCATGAAGTGCGCCGCCGCGAGACCCTGGCCGAACTCTACGCCGGCGAAAGCCTGCTGCCGCAGTGAGGGCGCGATCATGCTATTGCGCTTCACCAAGATGCACGGCCTCGGCAACGACTTCATGGTCCTCGACCTGATCAGCCAGCACGCGCATATCCAGCCCAAGCACGCCAAGGCGTGGGGCGACCGCCACACCGGCGTGGGCTTCGACCAACTGCTGCTGGTTGAGGCGCCGACCACCCCGGACGTGGACTTCCGCTACCGCATCTTCAACTCCGACGGTTCGGAAGTGGAGCAGTGCGGCAACGGCGCGCGCTGCTTCGCCCGCTTCGTGGTGGACAAGCGCCTGACCGTGAAGAAGCAGATCCGCGTCGAGACCAAGGGCGGCATCATCGAGCTCAACCTGCGCCCCGATGGCCAGGTAATCGTCGACATGGGCGCGCCCAGACTCGCGCCGACGCAGATTCCCTTCCAGGCCGAGGCCGAGGCGCTCAGCTATGCGGTCGAGGTGGACGGGCAGAGCGTGCAGCTGGCCGCCCTGTCCATGGGCAACCCGCATGCGGTACTGCGCGTCGATGACGTCGACAGCGCGCCGGTGCACAGCCTGGGACCGAAGCTGGAGCACCACCCGCGCTTCCCGCAGCGGGTCAATGTCGGCTTCCTGCAGATCGTCGACCGCAAGCAGGCGCGCCTGCGCGTGTGGGAACGCGGCGCCGGCGAGACCCAGGCCTGCGGCACCGGCGCCTGCGCCGCCGCCGTGGCCGCCATCCGCCAGGGCTGGATGGACTCGCCGCTGCAGCTGGAGCTGCCGGGCGGCAAGTTGTCCATCGAGTGGGCAGGGCCCGGCCAGCCGGTTATGATGACCGGACCCGCCGTTCGCGTGTACGAAGGACAGGTTCGTCTATGAGTGACCAGGATCAGCTCGTGAAACTCGACTCCGAGAGCGTCGCCGCCTATCTGCGGCAGCACCCGGAATTCTTCGTCGACCACGAGGAGCTGATCCCCGAGCTGCGCATTCCGCACCAGCGCGGCGAGGCCGTGTCGCTGGTGGAGCGCCAGGTCAAGCTGCTGCGCGAGCGCAACATCGAGATGCGCCATCGCCTGTCGCAGCTGATGGACGTGGCCCGCGACAACGACCGTCTATTCGACAAGACCCGTCGCCTGGTGCTCGACCTGCTCGACGCCACCAGCCTGGAAGAAGTGATCGGCGCGGTGGAAGACAGCCTGCGCCACGAGTTCCAGGTGCCCTTCGTCAGCCTGATCCTGTTCAGCGAGACGCCGCTGGGCGTCGGCCGTTCGGTCAGCTCGGCCGAGGCCCACCAGGCCATCGGCGGCCTGCTCGGCGGCGGCAAGACCACCTGCGGCGTACTGCGCCCCAACGAGCTGGAGTTCCTCTTCGGCGCTGACGAGTTCGCCCAGGTCGGCTCCGCCGCCGTGGTCAGCCTCAGCCACCAGGGCCTGCACGGCGTACTCGCCATCGGCAGCCCGGACCCGCAGCACTACAAGAGCAGCCTCGGCACCCTGTTCCTCGGCTACGTGGCCGAAGTGCTGGCCCGCGTACTGCCACGCTTCGCCGCGCCCCTACGCTCGGTACGCTGATCCCGGGCCGCTGGCGGCCCACCCCGTCGTCTGCCGGAGTCGCCATGCAGAGCAGCCTCGACGCCTACCTCGAACACCTGCGCAGCGAGCGCCAGGTCTCCGCGCACACCCTCGACGGCTACCGCCGCGACCTGCTGAAAGTGCTCGCCCTGTGCGAGAAGCACGCCGTCACCAGCTGGGACGCCCTCGACACCCGCACCCTGCGCGCCATGGTCGCCCGCCTGCACGGCCTGGGTCAGTCCAGCCGCTCCCTGGCCCGCCTGCTCTCGGCGGTGCGCGGCTTCTATCAATACCTCGGCCGCGAAGGCCTGTGCCGGCATGATCCGGCCGGCGGGCTGACCGCGCCCAAGGGCGAGCGCCGCCTGCCGCGCGCGCTGGACACCGACCGCACGGCCCAGCTGCTGGATGGTGGCGTGGAGGACGACTTCATCGCCCGCCGCGACCAGGCCATGCTCGAGCTGTTCTATTCCTCGGGCCTGCGCCTGTCCGAGCTGGTCGGCCTGGATCTCGACGGCCTCGACCTGCCCGCCGGCCTGGTGCGCGTGCGCGGCAAGGGCAACAAGGCTCGCGAGCTGCCGGTCGGGCGCAAGGCACGTGAGGCCATGGAGGCCTGGCTGCCGCTGCGCGCCATGACCAGCCCGCAGGACGGAGCGGTGTTCGTCGGCCGCCAGGGCAAGCGCCTGACCCCGCGCGCCATCCAGCTGCGGGTGCGCCAGGCCGGCGTGCGCGAGCTGGGTCAGCACCTGCATCCGCACATGCTCAGGCACAGCTTCGCCAGCCACATGCTGGAGTCCAGCCAGGACCTGCGCGCCGTGCAGGAGCTGCTCGGTCACGCCGATATCGCCACCACGCAGATTTACACCCACCTGGACTTCCAGCACCTGGCCAAGGTCTACGACGGCGCCCACCCACGGGCCAAACGCAAGAGCGAATCCTGATGAGCATCCGCCTGATCACCTTCGACCTCGACGACACCCTGTGGGACGTGGCGCCGGTCATGCACAGCGCCGAGGCGGCGCTGCGCGACTGGCTGGCCGCCGAGGCGCCGCGCCTGGGGCCGGTGCCGATCGAGCACCTGTGGGCGATTCGGGCGCACCTGCTGCAGGCCGACCCCGGCCTCAAGCATCGCCTCAGCGAACTGCGCCGACGCATCCTGCTGCATGCCCTGCTCGACGCCGGCTATGCCCAGGGCGAGGCCGATGACCTGGCCGAGCTGGGCTTCCAGGTGTTCCTCGCCGCGCGTCATCAGGTGCAGCTGTTCCCCGAGGTGCATCCGACCCTGGAGCGCCTGGCCCTGCGCTACACCCTCGGCGTGATCACCAACGGCAACGCCGACGTGCGCCGCCTGGGCCTGGCCGACTACTTCCGCTTCGCCCTGTGCGCCGAGGAACTGGGCATCGGCAAGCCCGACCCGCACCCGTTCCAGACCGCCCTGCAACATGCCGGGGTGACGGCCGAACAGGCCGTGCATATCGGCGACCACCCCAGCGACGATATCGCCGGCGCCCGCGCCGCCGGGATGCGCGCCATCTGGTTCAATCCTCAGGGCAAGGCCTGGGAAGGCGAGCAGGCACCGGACGCACAGATCCGCAGCCTGGCCGAGCTGCCGGCACTGCTGGCAAGCTGGGAGCAGATTCCGTAGGAGCGAGCTCTGCTCGCGAACCCGGCGTAACGAGGCTATTCGCGAGCAGAGCTCGCTCCTACGCCGCATCAGAAGCGCCCATGAAAAAGCCCGCCGATTGGCGGGCTCTTTCATGCCGGCGGCAGTCCTCAGATGGGACGGCTGCCGTACTTGCTGTCCGGCTTCTTGGGCGGGTCGGCCACCACGTTGGGCTCGATCTCCTGCACCGAGCCGCCACGCGAGAGGAACTCCTCCATGGCCTTGGCCAGGGCGTCGCGCTCCTTCTGCTTGGCTTCTACGCTGGGCAGCTCCTCGATTTCCTCGGCAGCCTTGGCCTTCTTGCCGGGCTTGCTGCCGGGCTCGGCAGCGTCGCTGCCGTCGTCGCCGTCATCGCCGGCGTCGGCCGCTTCCAGCTCATCGCCCTCGTCCTCGTCGGCGCCTTCCAGGTCGTCCTGTTCCAGTTCTTCGTCGCTCATGTTCTACCTCATGACTTGCGCAGAGCAGGTTACTTATAGCCCAGCGGCACGCATTGCAAAAATGCCGCTGGAAAAATTTTATCGGCGGGTCGCGCCTTCGCGCAGCTCGCCTTGCAGGGTCGCCAGCACCCGACGGGAGCCGCCATGGTCGCGGTGCTCGCCGAGATAGATGCCCTGCCAGGTGCCGAGGTTCAATCGACCTTCGCTGACCGGCAGACTCAGCTGACAGCCCAGCAGGCTGGACTTGAAATGCGCCGGCAGATCGTCCGGCCCTTCGTAGTCGTGCTCGTAGCCTTGCGCACCCTGGGGCACAAGACGGTTGAAGAAGCGCTCGAAGTCACGTCGCACCGCACCATCGGCATTCTCGTTGATGGTCAGCGAGGCGGACGTGTGCTGCAGCCACAGATGCAGAAGCCCCACCCGGTAATCGGCCAGCTCCGGCAGTGCCTGCAGGAGCTCGTCGCTCACCAGATGAAAACCACGCGCCCGGGCACGCAGACTGATCAGCCGTTGTTGCCACATTTTCCAGCACCTGCAGCATCTACTGGCGGCGCATTTTAGAGCCTGTCCGCGGCCTTTTCACCTGGCCGACGCGGGAAATTTCCAATCCGTCGATGAGCTCGCAGCGGACAAAACGAAGGGCGCCGCAGCGCCCTTGGTTTGACCCGCGGCCGACGTCACTTGCGGGTGAACTCCGGATAGGCCTCCATGCCGCACTCGGCGATGTCGACGCCCTCGTATTCGTCCTCCTCGCTGACGCGCAGGCCCATGATCAGCTTGATCAGGCCCCACACCAGCAGGCTGGCGACGAACACCCAGGCGAAGATGCAGGCCGCACCGAGCATCTGCACGCTGAGGCTGGCGCCGCTGTTGGTCAGCGGCACCACCAGCAGGCCCCAGATGCCACTGGTGCCGTGCACCGAGATGGCGCCTACCGGATCGTCGATGCGCAGGCGCTCCAGCATGAGGATGCTGAACACCACCAGCACGCCGCCCACCGCACCGATCAGCGCCGCCTGCACCGCGCTCGGCGTGGACGGCTCGGCGGTGATCGACACCAGGCCGGCCAGCGCACCGTTGAGGATCATGGTCAGGTCGGCCTTGCCGAACAGCACCCGCGCCACCACCAGCGCCGCCAGCAGGCCACCGGCCGCGGCCAGGTTGGTGTTGACGAAGACCGTGGCCACCACGTTGGCGTCCTCGATGCTGCTGACCTTGAGCTGCGAGCCACCGTTGAAGCCGAACCAGCCGAACCAGAGGATCAGCGTGCCCAGTGTCGCCAGCGGCAGGTTGGCGCCGGGAATGGCGTTGATCTGCCCGTGGCTGCCGTACTTGCCCTTGCGCGCGCCGAGCAGGATGACGCCGGCCAGGGCCGCCGAGGCGCCCGCCAGGTGGACGATGCCGGAGCCGGCGAAGTCCTTGAAGCCGAGTTGCTTGAGGAAGCCGCCGCCCCAGGTCCAGTAACCCTCGATCGGGTAGATCAGGCCGCACATGACCACGGCGAAGGCGAGGAACGCCCACAGCTTCATGCGCTCGGCCACGGCGCCGGAGACGATGGACATGCAGGTGGCGGTGAATACCACCTGGAAGAAGAAGTCGGCGCGCTTGGCATAGCCCGGTGCGCCCTCGCCGCCCGCCGCGACCAGATCCACCGCGTGCTCGTCGCCGATCAGAAAGCCGAAGTTGGGCAGCACGCCGCCGTGGGCACCGCCATACATCAGGTAGTAGCCGACCAGCAGGTACATCACGCAGGCCAGGGCATAGAGCACGATGTTCTTGGTGAGGATCTCGGCAGTGTTCTTGGCGCGCACCAGGCCGGATTCGAGCATGGCGAAGCCCGCCGCCATCCACATCACCAGGGCGCCACAGATCAGCAGGTAGAAAGTGTCCAGCGCATACTGCAGGGGAATCAGAGCCGTGCTTTCCATCGAGTACTCCGTTGTACTGGTTGCACAGTGCCGCGCCGCCGTTGGCGCGCAATGAAAAACGCCCGGCGGACCGGGCGTTTGGTATTGCTGAGGGGCTTACAGGTTGTAGCCGCGCTCGTTGTGCTCGGAGAGGTCGAGGCCGACGGTCTCTTGCTCCTCGGTCACGCGCAGGCCCATCACCAGGTCCAGCACCTTGAGGATCACGAAGGTGACGATGGCGGTGTAGACCACGGTGAAGGCGACACCCTTGAACTGGACGAACAGCTGGGCGCCGATGTCTTCCACGGTGCCGAAGCCACCCAGGGCCGGCGCGGCGAACACGCCGGTCAGCAGGGCGCCGACGATACCGCCGATGCCGTGTACGCCGAAGGCGTCCAGGGAGTCGTCGTAGCCCAGCTTGCGCTTCAGGCTGGTGGCGCAGAAGAAGCAGATCACGCCGGCGGACAGACCGATGACGATGGCCCCCATCGGGCCGGCGGTGCCGGCGGCCGGAGTGATGGCGACCAGGCCGGCGACCACGCCGGAGGCGATGCCCAGGGCGCTCGGCTTACCGTGGGTGATCCACTCGGCGAACATCCAGCCCAGGGCGGCGGCGGCGGTGGCGATCTGGGTCACCAGCATGGCCATGCCGGCGGTGCCGTTGGCGGCGATGGCCGAGCCGGCGTTGAAGCCGAACCAGCCGACCCACAGCATGGCGGCGCCGACCAGGGTGTAGCCCAGGTTGTGCGGAGCCATGGCGGTGGTCGGGAAGCCCTTGCGCTTGCCCAGTACCAGGCAGGCCACCAGACCGGCGATACCGGCGTTGATGTGCACCACGGTGCCGCCGGCGAAGTCCAGCACGCCCCAGTCCCACATCAGGCCGCCGTTACCGGACCAGACCATGTGTGCAATCGGTGCGTAGACCAGGGTGAACCACACGCCCATGAAGATCAGCATGGCGGAGAACTTCATGCGCTCGGCGAAGGCGCCGACGATCAGGGCCGGGGTGATGATGGCGAAGGTCATCTGGAAGAAGATGAACACGCTTTCCGGGAAGGCACCGATCAGGCTGCTGGTGTTCAGGCCGCTGAGGAAGGCCTTGGACAGGCCGCCGACGAAGGAGTTGAGGTTGACGACCCCTTGCTCCATGCCGGTGGTGTCGAACGCGATGCTGTAGCCGTAGATCACCCAGAGGATGCTGATCAGGCCGGTGATGGCAAAGCACTGCATCATCACCGAGAGCACGTTCTTCGAACGCACCATGCCGGCGTAGAACAGCGCCAGGCCCGGGATGGTCATGAGCAGCACCAGCAGGCTGGCGGTCATCATCCAGGCGGTGTCGCCGGAGTTGAGTACGACCTCGTCAGCCATGGCCAGGCCAGGGGTTACGAGGGACAAAAGGGCTCCTAGCCCTGCGATCTTACGCAGAGTCATGTGTTTTTCTCCTGGGGCGTGTTGGGTTCTGAGGCTTAAACTGCGTCGGTGCCGGTTTCGCCGGTACGGATGCGGATGGCCTGTTCCAGATTGACGACGAAGATCTTGCCGTCACCGATCTTGCCGGTGTTGGCCGCCTTGGTGATCGCCTCGATGACCCGGTCCAGCTGGTCGTCGGCGATGGCCACGTCGATCTTCACCTTGGGCAGGAAATCGACCACATATTCCGCGCCGCGATACAGCTCGGTGTGGCCCTTCTGCCGACCGAAGCCTTTGACTTCGGTCACGGTGATGCCCTGCACGCCGATCTCCGACAGTGACTCGCGCACGTCGTCCAGCTTGAACGGCTTGATGATGGCAGTGACTAGCTTCATGAAACTTTCTCCCGTTTTGATGGACTCGCCCCAGGAAAACGAACCCGGCTCAAGTCTAAGCGCAGTGTCTGGCTTTTGAAACGCATCGCCCGCCCGTAGCCAGCCGATTCGATGCCCACCAACCGCCTCCGGTGAGGCACTCCCCCGCCTCATCCTGCACACCGGAACTGCATCGGTGCACGCGTCATGGGGTGTTAAGCAGAAAGCTTGCCAGCTATGCCAAAAGGCCACTTTTTCATGCAGTTAGTGCCGCGCTGCGGTGATTCGAGGAAATTGACTGGCAGGTCATTGCACAGCATTGGTGCGCAGCAGCTCCCGGTGATGATCAAAAATCGTGCACTGACCGTCCAACCCTGGCCGGCGCGGGCTGCGTGCTACACTGCCGGCCGTTTGCTCACGGAATAAACCGCCCATGCTGCCGCCCAAAGCCATTCTCGATACCCTCGCCAGCCATGCCTCGCGCCTGTTCAGCGGTGAGAATCCACTGCCGCGCAGCGAGTTCGAGGCGCAGCTCAAGGCCCTGCTGCAGAGCGCCTTCGGCAAGCTGGATCTGGTCAGCCGCGAGGAATTCGACAGTCAGATGGCCGTGCTGGCTCGCACCCGCGCCCGCCTGGAAGCACTGGAAGCCAAGCTGGCGGAGCTGGAAGCCCAACAGAAACCACCCGCCGAGTAAGCCCATCGGCGGGCATGCGATCAAGGAGTGATCCATGTCCCTGGCCATCGTCCACAGCCGCGCCCAGGTCGGCGTCGAAGCCCCGCCTGTCACCGTCGAGGCGCACCTGGCCAACGGCTTGCCGAGCATGGCCCTGGTTGGCCTGCCGGAGGCCGCGGTCAAGGAAAGCAAGGACCGCGTGCGCAGCGCCATCCAGAACTCCGGCTTCGAATTCCCCGCGCGGCGCATCACTCTCAACCTCGCCCCTGCCGACCTGCCCAAGGACGGTGGCCGCTTCGACCTGGCCATCGCCCTCGGCGTGCTGGCCGCCAGCGGCCAGGTACCGGTGGACAGCCTGGCCGAGCTGGAATGCCTCGGCGAACTGGCGCTATCCGGCGCCCTGCGGCCGGTACAGGGCGTGCTGCCGGCGGCCTTGGCTGCCCGCGCCGCCGGACGCACCCTGGTGGTGCCCAGCGCCAATGCCGAGGAGGCCTGCCTGGCTTCCGGCCTGAAGGTGCTGGCAGTCGACCACCTGCTGCAGATCGCCGCCCACCTCAACGGCCATACGCCGCTGGCGCCGCACCAGGCCAACGGCCTGCTGCGCGAGGTGCCGGCCTATCCGGACCTGGCCGAAGTGCAGGGCCAGCTGGCGGCCAAGCGCGCTCTGCTGATCGCCGCCAGCGGCGGCCACAATCTGTTGTTCAGCGGACCGCCCGGCACCGGCAAGACCCTGCTCGCCAGCCGCCTGCCCGGCCTGCTCCCGCCGCTGTCCGAGGAGGAGGCGCTGGAAGTGGCCTCCATCCACTCGGTGGCCAGCCTGGCGCCGCTGGCGGCCTGGCCGCAGCGTCCGTTCAGGCAACCGCACCACTCTGCTTCCGGACCGGCGCTGGTCGGTGGCGGCAGTCGCCCGCAACCCGGGGAAATCACCCTGGCCCATCAGGGCGTGCTGTTCCTCGATGAATTGCCGGAGTTCGACAGAAAGGTATTGGAAGTCTTGCGCGAGCCGCTGGAGAGCGGACAGATCGTTATCGCCCGGGCCCGCGACAAGGTGCGTTTCCCCGCCCGCTTTCAGCTGGTGGCGGCGATGAACCCCTGCCCCTGCGGTTACCTGGGCGACCCCGGCGGGCGTTGCCGCTGCTCGCCGGACCAGGTGCAGCGCTACCGCGCCAAGCTATCCGGGCCGCTGCTCGACCGCATCGACCTGCACCTCACCGTGGCGCGCGAGAGCACCAGCCTGCAGGCACCGGCGCAACCGGGCGAAGACAGCGCCAGCGTCGCCGGCCGGGTCGCCCTGGCGCGGCAACGGCAGCTCAAGCGTCAGGGTTGCGCCAATGCCTTTCTCGACCTGCCCGGCCTGCGCCGGCATTGCCCACTGGCCGAGCAGGACCAGCACTGGCTGGAACAGGCCTGCGAACGCCTCAACCTGTCGCTGCGCGCCGCCCACCGCCTGCTCAAGGTGGCCCGCACCCTGGCCGACCTGGAGCAGGTCGAGCACATTGCCCGCCCCCACCTGGCCGAGGCCCTGCAATACCGGCCGGTCCAGGCCTGAATGAAAAAGCCCGGCACAGGCCGGGCTTCTTAATTGAGCGATGCGCAGGGTCAGGCGGCGCTCGACCAGCTACGCGCCTGGCGCTGGCGGCAGGCTTCGCCGAAGGCCTCGAAGATCTTCACCGAATCCGGGTTCTGCGCGGCCTGCCATTCCGGGTGCCACTGCACGGCGAACAGGAAGGGCGACAGGCTCGGCGCATGGAACGCCTCGACCAGGCCGTCTTCGGCGCGAGCCAGCGGCTCCAGGCCCTTGCCCAGGGTCTTCACCCCCTGACCATGCAGGGAGTTGACGCCGATCTCCTCGCCGCCCAGCACCTTGGCCAGCCAGCTGCCGGACTCGATGCGCACCTTGTGCGCCTCGGCGTACTGCACGGCCACCGGGTCGTCGGTGTTCTCGCGATGGTCGTTGAAGCCCGGCTCGGCGTAGAGCTTCTGGTACATGTCGCCGCCCAGGGCCACGTTGATTTCCTGCATGCCGCGGCAGATACCGAAGATCGGCAGGCCGCGGGCGATGGCGGCCTTGATCAGCGGCAGGTCGAACAGGTCGCGGTCACGATCCTGGCTCTTCTCCGGGGTGAGGTTCTCCTGGCCGTAGAGGGTCGGATCGATGTTCGAGCCGGCGCCGGTGAGGTACACCCCGTCGGCCATGTCGAGGTACTGCTCGAGGTCTTCGGTACCGCAGCAGGTGGGCACCAGCACAGGCACGCAGCCGGCGATCTCCACCAGCGGCACGATGTATTTGTGGGTCATCACCTGATAGTCGTGGCCCTTGCGCTCCTGGGCGCCCATGGACATCAACACGACGGGTTTACGTTTGGCAGAAGTGGTCTTTGCGCTGTTGTTGGACATACGTCACCTTGGGGCAGGTCGGCCTGCCGTTGCTGTGCAGGTGGGTCGGGAGATCGACGCGCTACCTGTTTGGCACGGTTCCGTCTGTCGGCGGCGTAGCTGGGGCCTCGCCTGGAGGCATGGGAGTGGGAGGTAACGAACCTTCCGCGACGGCCGCATAACAGACGAACCGCCAGCACAGTCTCTCCAGGCCCGTAAAATATGTCAAACAAATCTTATCGAGAACGTTTAAGAATCAGATCGGTATATCGGCCAGAAAGCGCCATTATTCGGCGCATAAGGCCATGAGCGCTCTGCGCCACGCCCGGTAAAAGTCCATTATTTTTTACGCAACCCGATCGAAATCCTGCAAGGCCACGGGCCCGGGCGGCATCAGGCCTTGATCCACTGCACCGGGGGCAGGCGCATCTGCGCCACCTCGCCGAGGAGGAAATCGCGCAGGCGCCACAGGCGTTCCTCGCCGCGCCGGCCACGCGGCCAGACCAGGTGATAGCTGTCGCCACTGGCCACCGCGCTGGGCCAGGGCAGGCCGAGGCGGCCCTGCTCGACATCCTCGGCGACCATCACCAGATCGCCGATGGACACCCCGTAGCCGCGCGCCGCCGCCACTATGCCCAGCTCCAGGGTATCGAACACCTGGCCGCCCCTGAGCGGTACCCGCTCCTCCAGGCCCATGGCCTGCACCCAGCGCCGCCAGTCGCGGCGGTCCGGCGTCGGATGCAGCAGCTCCGTGGCCTGCAGGCGCTCCAGCTCCCAAGGCCCATCGGCGGCCGCCTCCGGCGCGCAGACCGGGATCAGCCATTCGGCGAACAGCTCGACGCTCTCCCACTCGGCGGGGAAGGCACCGCCGCTGCTGAGCAGCACGGCGCAGTCGAAGGGCTCCTGGTGGAAGTCGACCTTGTCCACGTCCATCCAGGCACTGGTCAGCTGCACCTCGATATCGGCGTTGCGCTGGCGGAAGCGCGACAGCCGCGCCAGCAGCCAGCGCATGGTCAGGGTCGAGGGCGCCTTCAGGCGCAGGGTGGCGTCGTCGGCGCTCAGCGCGGTGCAGGCCCGCTCCAGCGCATCGAAGCCATCGCGCACGCCCGGCAGCAGCAGGCGCGCACTCTCGCTCAGACGCAGGTGGCGGCCGGCGCGCTCGAACAGGCGGCAGCCGAAGTGCTCCTCCAGGGTGCGGATATGCCGGCTCACCGCGCTCTGGGTGATGGCCAGTTCCTCGGCGGCGCGGGTGAAGGAGGCATGCCGGGCGGCGGCCTCGAAGGCGCGCAGGGCATAGAGCGGGGGCAGGCGGCGGCCCATGGCGATTACCTATGAGTATTAGTCATGCCAGGCATCGCTTTTTTCCCTTTGTGCGACGGCGGCTGGCTCCGGAGAATTGCAGCATTCTCGGCTCGCCCGATTCCAGCGGGCAAGCCCTTTCACTGAGCCAGACTCATCATGCCGCACGCCGTACGCGACGAACTCACCGCCCTCTTCCGCCTCGCCGGCCCGTTGATCGCCGCGCAGCTGGCCCACGTGCTGATGGTGTTCACCGACACCCTGATGATGGGCAAGCTGGGCCCGGCCGAGCTGGCCGCTGGCGGCCTGGGCGCAGCCAGCTATTCATTCATCTCGATCTTCTGCGTCGGCGTGCTGGCCGCAGTGGGCAACCTGATCGCCATCCGCCACGGCGCCGGCGACACCGCCGGGGTCACCCGCCTGGCGCAGAACGGCCTGTGGCTGGCCTGGGGCCTGGCCCTGGCCTGCGGCCTGCTGTTGTGGAACCTCGGCCCACTGCTGGCCTATTTCGGTCAAGAGCCGCACAACATCGAAGGCGCCATGCAGTTTCTCTCCACCCTGGTGTTCGCCCTGCCCGGCTACCTCGGCTTCATGGCCCTGCGCGGCTTCCCGGCGGCCATCGGCCGGCCGGGCCCGGTGATGGCCATCAGCATCGGCGGCGCGCTGGCCAACTTCGTCCTCAACTATGTGCTGATCCACGGCTGGTTCGGCCTGCCCAGGCTGGGCCTGGCCGGCATCGGCCTGGTCACCGCAGTGGTGGCCAATGTGATGACCCTGCTGCTGTTCCTGCATCTGCTGCGCCATCCGGCCTACGCCGCCTATCCACTGCGCCAGGGCCTGCTGCAACCGCGCCTGGCCGAGCTGAAGGAGCTGCTGCGCCTGGGCCTGCCAATCGGCGGCACCTATGCGGTGGAGTCCGGCATGTTCGCCTTCGCCGCCCTGTGCATGGGCGCCATCGGCAGCCATGCGCTGGCCGCACATCAGGTGGCGATCATGTCGGTGTACGTGGCCTTCATGGTGCCGGTGGGGATTTCCTACGCCACCACCTTCCGCATCGGCCAGCACTACGGCGCCGGCCGCCTGCTCGAGGCGCGCCGCGCCGGGCGCCTGGGCATCGGCAGTGGCGCCGTGCTGATGCTCGGCTTCGCCGTGCTGTTCTGGCTGCTGCCGGAGCAGGTGGTGGGCCTGTTCCTCGACCGCCACGACCCGCAGTTCGCTGCCGTGGTGGCCATGGCCGTGAGCCTGCTGGCGGTAGCCGCGGTGTTCGAGCTGTTCGACGGCATCCAGACCATCGCCATGGGCGCGATCCGTGGCCTCAAGGATGGCAAGACCACCCTGCTGGTGGGCATCGGCTGCTACTGGGTGATCGGCATTCCGCTGGCCTGGGCGCTGGCCTTCCCGCTGGGCTGGGGCGCCGAGGGCGTGTGGTGGGGCCTGGCCGGCGGCCTGGCCTGCGCGGCGGTGGGCCTGACCCTGGGCTTCGAATGGAAGATGGGGCGCATGCTGCGGCCGCAGCCGGTCGCGGACGCCGAGGCCTGCCTGTCGTAGACAGAATCAAGAGCCCGGCACGCGCTTGAGAACCTAGCCCGGATGCCATCCGGGAAACAGGCCACTCCGCCCCCGGGTTGCATCCGGGCTACCCCTCGATTCAGCCATGCGGCGTCGGGTTGATCCGCTCTAAGACGGCATGCCGGCCAGCAGCGGCTGGCGCATGCCGAACACCAGGAAGCGCGCCAGGTCGGCCAGCGGCAGCGGCTTGCTGATCAGGTAGCCCTGCACCTGGTCGCAGCCGAACTGGCGCAGCAGGGCCAACTGCTCGGCGTTCTCCACGCCCTCGGCCACCACTTCCAGGTGGAGGTTGTGCGCCAGGTTGATCATGGCCCGCACCAGCTGGCGATTCTCCGCGCGCTCACCCATGCCGCCGACGAAGCTCTTGTCGATCTTCAGCAGGGTGATCGGCAGGTTGTTGAGGTGCACGAAGGAGGAGAAGCCGGTGCCGAAGTCATCCAGCGAGAAGCGCACGCCGAGCCGGCCGAGGGCCTGCATGGTCTGCTGCACCTGCTCGCTACGGCGCATCACGGCCGTCTCGGTCAGCTCGAACTCCAGCCACTGGGCGTCCACCCCGCGCTCTTCGATCAGGCGGCTGAGGGTCGACAGCAGCTGGCTATCCTGGAACTGGCGGAACGACAGATTGACCGCCATATGCAGCGCCGGCAGGCCGCGCCCACGCAGCCACTGCATGTCGCGCAGGGCGCGGGAGATCACCCAGTAGCCGAGCGGCACGATCAGCCCGCTCTCCTCGGCCAGCGGCACGAACTCGTCCGGGCCGAGCAGGCCGCGTTCGGTGTGACGCCAGCGCACCAGCGCCTCGAGGCCGACGATGCGCCCGCTCTGCAGGCACAGGCGCGGCTGGTAGTGCAGCTCCAGCTCGTCGCGGCGCAGGGCGCGGCGCAGCTCGGTCTCCAGATCGGCCATGCTGCGCGCGCCGCGATGGATGCGTTCGTCGTACAGATGATGGGTACAGCCCTGAGCCGCCTTGGCCTGCTGCATGGCGATATGCGCGTGCCACATCAGCGGGTCGGCGCCGGCGTCGGCGCGGGCATGGGCCAGGCCCAGGCTGCAGCCGAGCAGCAGGCTCTCGCCGTCGACCCAGTAGGGCTCGGACAGGGCCTCGGTGATGCGTTCGGCCAGGCGCTCGGCGCGGGCCGGATCGCGGCGGGTGTCGACCAGCAGGGCGAACTCGTCGCTGCCCAGGCGCGCCAGGGCGTCACCGGCCTCCAGCTGCGCCTTGAGGCGCGCCACCACCTGCAGGATCAGGCGGTCGCCGGCCTGGTAGCCGAGGGCGTCGTTGACGTGCTTGAAGTTGTCCAGGTCCAGGTGGCCGAGCGTCAGCCCACGCCCTTGGTATTCCGCCAGGCGCGCCGCCAGCAGGGTCTGGAAGCCCTGGCGGTTGGCGATGCCGGTCAGCGGGTCCTGCTCGGCCAGGCACTGCAGGGTGTTCTGCAGGCGCGAACGCTCACCGGCGTAGCGCAGGCAGCGGCGCAGCAGATCGACGCTGAGGCTGCTATGCACCAGCCAGTCGTAGACATCCGTCGGCGCCTCGGCGGGCTCCTCGTCGAGCAACAGTACGGTGGGCAGCGAGCAACGGCCGGGGGCCGGGCGACAGGCGGGAGTGGTCAGCAGCAGGCCGCAGCCGCCGTCGTCGAACAGGCTGCTGGCGGCCTCCCAGGAGGGTGCGGTGATCAGCGGGTAGGCCCCGGCGATGACTTCGAGCCGCGCGCGCAGCAAGGACGCCCACTCCGGCCTTTCGGCGAGCAGGACCAAGCGCATGGGTTCGACGAGCGCGGACAAACGACCTCCCCAAGGCCAAGCGAGACAGACTTACCCCGTCTGCGTGCACCGTTTTTCGGCGTTCTCTTTCTGCCGTCCTGTGCAGATTTCTGCGCATCCTCCCGGAAAGGCATAGCAGCGGCAACCGGGTGCGGGTGGTACAACCGTACATGATCTTAAAAAATAGTGACTTAGCACACAATCCTTAAGCTTTTTATGCGGAACTCGGCCCGCCCGGCGGCTGTCTGCACTCGTCCCGCCACGGCGTGGCGGCTGCTAGAATGCCGCCTCTTTTTTGCAGACCGAATGCCCTCCATGTCCCGACTCAATCCTCGGCAGCAGGAAGCCGTGAACTACGTCGGCGGCCCTCTATTGGTGCTCGCCGGCGCCGGCTCCGGCAAGACCAGCGTGATCACCCGCAAGATCGCCCACCTGGTGCAGCACTGCGGCATCCAGGCCCGCCACATCGTCGCCATGACCTTCACCAACAAGGCCGCGCGCGAAATGAAGGAGCGCGTCGGCACCCTGCTCAAGGGCGCCGAGGCCCGCGGCCTGACCGTATCGACCTTCCACAACCTGGGCATGAACATCATCCGCAAGGAATACGCAGCGCTGGGCTACAAGCCGGGCTTCTCGATCTTCGACGATGGCGACATCAAGGCCCTGCTGACCGACATCATGCAGAAGGAATACGCCGGCGATGACGGCGCCGACGAGGTCAAGAACTACATCGACAGCTGGAAGAACGACCTGATCCTGCCGGACCAGGCGCTGGCCAATGCGCGCAACCCCAAGGAGCAGACCGCGGCGGTCGTCTACCTGCATTACCAGCGCACGCTCAAGGCGTACAACGCGGTGGACTTCAACGACCTGATCCTGCTGCCAGTGAAGCTGTTCCAGGAACACAAGGACATCCTGGAGAAGTGGCAGAACCGCATCCGCTACCTGCTGGTCGACGAATACCAGGACACCAACTCCAGCCAGTACCTGCTGGTGAAGCTGCTGGTGGGCATGCGCAACCAGATCACCGTGGTCGGCGACGACGACCAGTCGATCTACGCCTGGCGCGGCGCGCGCCCGGAAAACCTGATGCTGCTGAAAGAGGACTACCCGTCGCTGAAGGTGGTGATGCTGGAGCAGAACTACCGCTCCACCAGCCGCATCCTCAAATGCGCCAACACCCTGATCGCCAACAACCCGCACGCCTTCGAGAAGCAGCTGTGGTCGGAGATGGGCATGGGCGACGAGATCCGCGTGATCCGCACCCGCAACGAAGACGCCGAGTGCGAGCGGGTGGCCCTGGAGATCCTCACCGAGCATCTGCGCACCGAGCGGCCGTACAGCGACTTCGCCATCCTCTACCGCGGCAACTACCAGGCCAAGCTGATGGAGCTGAAGCTGCAGCACCATCAGATCCCCTATCGCCTGTCCGGCGGCACCAGCTTCTTCGCCCGCCAGGAGGTGAAGGACCTGATGAGCTACTTCCGCCTGCTGGTCAACCCGGACGACGACAACGCCTACCTGCGGGTGATCAACGTGCCGCGCCGGGAGATCGGCTCCACCACCCTGGAGAAGCTCGGCAACTACGCCAGCGAGCGCAAGATCAGCATGTACACCGCCAGTGACGAGCTGGGCCTGGCCGAGCACCTGGACAGCCGCTACACCGAGCGCCTCTCCCGCTTCAAACGCTACATGGACAAGATCCGCGAGCAGTGCGCCGGCAACGACCCGATCGGCGCCATCCGCAGCATGGTGATGGACATCGACTACGAGAGCTGGCTGCGCCAGAACGCCTCCAGCGACAAGGTCGCCGAGGCGCGCATGGGCAACGTCTGGTTCCTCGTCGAGGCGTTGAAGAACACCCTGGACAAGGACGAAGACGGCGACATGACCGTCGAGGACGCCATCGGCAAGCTGGTGCTGCGCGACATGCTGGAGCGCCAGCAGGAAGAGGAAGAAGGCGCCGAGGGCGTGCAGATGATGACCATGCACGCCTCCAAGGGCCTGGAATTCCCCTCGGTGTACATCATCGGCTTCGAGGAGGAGATCCTCCCCCACCGCTCCAGCATCGAGGCCGACACCATCGAGGAAGAGCGGCGCCTGGCCTACGTCGGCATCACCCGCGCCAAGCGCAACCTGGCGCTGACCTTCGCCGCCAAGCGCAAGCAGTACGGCGAGATCATCGACTGCACGCCGAGCCGCTTCCTCGACGAACTGCCGCCGGAAGACCTGGTCTGGGAAGGCCAGGAAGACACCCCGGTGGAGGTCAAGGCGGCGCGCGGCAACGACGCCCTGGCCAACATGCGCGCGATGCTCAAGCGCTGACCGCGCGCACAGTTGCCGCCGGCCGGCTTGGCTAGACTGCGTGCTTCCGCCGTATCGCAAGGAAGCGCGCCGTGTCCCACCGCATGTACCTGTACAACAAGGCCGAGATCGGCAGCAGCGCGGACGCCTGCCTGCCGCTGATGGAATGGGGCTACGAACTGCCCCTGCTGCTGCAACCGCTGTTCGCCCAGGCCCCCTGCGTCGGGCGCAACTGCTACAACGACCCCGACAGCGAGGAAGGCCTGTACGCCGAGGCCCCCGGCGGCATCGCCGCGTTGCGCGCCTTCTACGACTTCGTCGAGCGGCATGCCGGCGCGCTGCTGGAGAACGTCGAGGCGTTCCGCGAGGCGCGGCGCAAGATCTTCCAGTTGCTCGACGAACAGGCCGCCCACGCCTGGTTCCACCTGGACGCCTGGGACGTGTTCAACATGAGCGAAGACGACAGGCGTGCCCAGGCCGAGGCGCTGCTGGGCGAGATCGAGGCGGCCAACGCCTGCATCCGCGAGGCCATCGCCAACGACAATCCGCTGCTGCTCGACGCCTGTCCGGGCGTCGACGCGCCCTGGGCCGGTAGCTTTCGCACCCTGCTCAACCTGGACAGCTACGACTATGGCTGGGCGCCACTCAGCTCGCTGCTGCCCCACCAGGACGAGGACGAACCGCAGATCTTCTGCCAGAACGACCTGTTCGGCCTGCGCGGCGCGGACGGCAAGGTACTGATCGAACCGCGCTACCAGGCCTTCTACGACTTCGACTGGGACAGCGGCCTGGCCTGCGTACAGCAAGGCGGGCGCTTCGGCTATGTGGATCGCCAGGGCCAGGAAGTCATCGCCTGCCAGTTCGAGGATGCCTACGACTTCAGCGGCGCCCATGCACTGATCGCCGAAGGCGGCAAGTTCGGCCTGATCGACCGCCAGGGCCAGGTCACCGTGCCCTGCCAGTTCGACGGCGGCGATCCGCTGGACCACGACGGCACCTGCTGGAGCGTGCAGCAGGGTGAGCTGTGGGGCGTGATCGACCCGGCCGGCCACTGGCTGCTGCCGGCCGAGTACCGCCAGATCCAGAGCCACGGCGGCTGCTATTCCGCCAAGCCGGTGAAGGGACCGCAGCAACTGTTCACCAGCCGCTTCCACGCCCTCGGCGCCATCGGCCTGGACAACGTGGACATCGTCTACCTGAGCCAAGCCGAGAACGCCTATGTGATCCGCCGCCGCGACGGCAAGCAATGGCTGTATCGCGCCGTCGACGAACTCGGCCAGCCGCTGCTGCCCGGCGAATACCAGTCGCTCAAGTACCACCACGACCTGCAGGCCTGGCTGGTGCGCGACAAGCGCATGTACGGCCTCTACCGCCACACCGACCGGCAATGGCTGCTGCCCTGCACCCACTCCCGACTGGTGCCCCAGGACAACACCAGCCGCGAAGAGGACGGCAACGCCTACTGCGCAGTGCAGGACCAGCGAGGCTGGGGCCTGTACCGCGGCGGTGATCGGCCCGGCTGGATTTTCGAGCCACGCTTCGAGCACCTGGAGCATCTCAACCAGCGCTTCTTCAACGCCTGCCTGGATGGCCGCTGGGGCCTCCTCGACACCGGTGGCGGGTGGCTGCGCCAGCCCCTCGACCAGGCGCGGGCAGACTTCCGCTTCGTCCGTGACGGCGCGGTGGCACTGGTGTTCCACGACGACCGCGTCTGGTCCCTGCAGGCCGA
The DNA here is from genome assembly GCF_005508865.1 of Pseudomonas sp. F(2018). Lineage (GTDB taxonomy): Bacteria > Pseudomonadota > Gammaproteobacteria > Pseudomonadales > Pseudomonadaceae > Aquipseudomonas. The sequence goes on along the minus strand of NZ_SCOM01000005.1, from coordinate 121,563 downwards.
TGGCGAATGCCGGCCGCTGGCCGCCGAGCGCGCCCTGGAGATAGTCGACCGCTACGCCCAGTTCGGCCTCGACGACGTGCAGCAGGCCTGCCTGCAAGCCAGCGCCGGCGACCTCTGGCAGGCGCTGGACTGCCACCGCCGCGGTCTGGCCGCCTACGAGGCCGAGGATTACGCAACGGCCCGCCCGCTGCTGCTGCGCGCCGTCGAGCTGGGCAACGACGACGCCCTCAACGACCTGGGCTGCCTGCTGCAGAACGCCGACCAGGATGACCACGGCGCCCTCGCCTACTTCCAGCGTGCCTGCGACGCCGGCTCGGCGCTGGCCGCGCGCAACCTGGGCTACTGCTACCAGCACGGCCAGGGCACCGAGGCGGACCTGGTCAAGGCCCGCGACTATTTCCTGCTGGCCACCGAGCGCGGCCATCGCCCGGCGCACCTGGAGCTGGCCGCGCTGCTGCTCGACCACCAGCCGGAACTGGGCGACCTCGACCTGACCCTGGAGCACTACCTGGCGGCCTGGCGCCACGGCGACAAGGACGAGAGCGCCAGCTGCCTGGGCTGGCTGTACGAGCAGCGCGAGGACTATGCCCAGGCCCAGCGCTACTACCTGCATGCGGCCGCCCATGGTGACGCCTATGCCGACTGGCGGCTGGGCCGTCAGCATCGGTACGGTCTGGGCATGCCGGCCAATCCACCCAAGGCACTGGAATATCTGCGCCGCGCCAGCGAGCAGGAGTGCGAGCACGCCTACCTGGACCTGGCCGAACTGCTGCTGGACGAGGAAGCCACCCAGGAAGAAGGCCTGGGCTGGCTGCAGAAGGCGGTGGATGCCGAAGTGGCCGGCGCTCGCGAGCTGGCCGAGCAGTTGCTGAAACAGCGCAATGGCTCCGGCCTGCTGGGGCGCCTACTCGGCCGTCTGCGACAATAGGCCGCAGAGAGAAGACGTAAAAAAGCCGCCCGCAGGCGGCTTTTTTCTCGCTGTCGCAGCCTTACAGGCCGGACATCTTCTGGATCGCGCCTTTCAGCTCGTCGTCCGAGCAGGTGGCGCAGGTGCCTTTCGGCGGCATCGCGTTGATGCCGGAGATGGCCTTGGCCAGCAGGCCGTCGAGACCACCTTCCTTGTCGGCGCGGACCTTCCAGGCGGCGGTGTCGCCGACTTTCGGCGCGCCCAGCACGCCAGCGCTGTGGCAGGCGCCACAGTGGGCGGCGATCACGTCGTCGGGCGACTTGGCGCCACCACCGGCGGACACGGCTACGGCGCCGACGCCCTTGCATTCTTCACCCTGGATGCAGACCTCGCCGACCGGCTTGATGCGCTCGGCGATCTCGTCGTTGGTCGCAGCCTGAGCGCTCACTGCCCACAGGGCCAATACGGCAGCTTGGGCCGCCAGCATTTTCTTGATCAGGTTCACGGTACACCCTCATTGGCTAGACACGCTCGCGGCCACGGTTTCGCGAGCGGGCGCAGTATAACGGTTAGGCCTGTCGGCCGGAACAACCCAACTTGTCGCAGGGGCATTGCCCCCGCCCTTTTAGAAGTTAGCCGGGGTCGTCGCACTGATCAGGCGAGCCGGCCTGTCGAACGGATTACGGAAGCGGTGCGGCTTGGTGCTGTCGAAGTAGTAGCTGTCGCCCGGCTCGAGGACAAATACCTCGGCGCCGACGGTCAGTTCGAGACGCCCGTCCACCAGCATGCCGGCCTCTTCGCCGTCGTGGTTGAGCATTTCCTCGCCGGTGTCGGTACCCGGCGGGTAGATCTCGTCGAGGAAGGTGATGGTCCGATTGGGATGCGCCTTGCCGATCAGCTTCATCGTCACGGCACCGCTGGAAAGGTCGGTCAGTTCGTTGGCCCGGTACACCACCTGGGTGTGGCTGTCCTGCTCCATATCCAGGGAGAAGAACTCCACCAGCGACATGGGAATCCCGCCGAGCACCTTCTTCAACGAGCTGATCGAGGGGCTCACGCTGTTCTTCTCGATCATCGAAATGGTGCTGTTGGTGACGCCCGCACGTTTGGCGAGTTCACGCTGGGAAAGGCCTTTGAGTTTGCGGATAGATTGCAGTCGAACACCGACGTCCAATGCGGGGGTCCTCCTTGGGAGCAAGGCATATGGGTGGCCGTATCATGGCGCCAGTGTTCAGTATTTACAACACTGCCGCCGCAATTGCTCCGCTGCCCGGCCGCTAGCCCCCGGAATAGAGCCTCGGTACCCGCTTGAGATTGCAGAACAACTGGTACGGAATGCTGCCGCAACCGTAGGCCACCGCGCTGGCCGAGACGTTGCGGCCCCACAATTCGACCCGACTACCGAGGCCGGCGCCGGGCAGATCGGTGAGGTCGACGGTGAGCATGTCCATCGATACCCGGCCGATCAGGCGGGTGGCCTGGCCATCGACCATGACCGGCGTGCCGGTCGCCGCATGCCGCGGGTAGCCGTCGGCATAGCCCATGGCGACCACGCCGACGCGGGTCGGCCGTTCGCTGACGAAGCGCGCGCCGTAACCCACCGGCTCGCCGGCCGGCAGCTCGCGCACGCTGATGATCTTCGACTCCAGGGTCATCACCGGCTTGAGCCGCGCGGCCTGGGCCTGCTCCTGTTCGAACGGGGTGGCGCCGTAGAGCATGATGCCGGGGCGCACCCAGTCGCTGGGAATGCTCGGCCAGCCGAGAATGGCCGGCGAGTTGCGCAGGCTGATCTCCGCCTGCAGGCCGCCACGGGCCTCGTGGAACAGGGCCAGCTGCTCGGCGCTGCGCGGGCTGTCGAGCTCGTCGGCGCGGGCGAAATGGCTCATCAGCACGATCTTCTCGACCTTGCCGCTGGCCAGCAGGCGCGCGTGAGCGTCACGGTACTCGGCCGGGTGCAGGCCGACCCGGTGCATGCCCGAGTCGACCTTCAGCCACACCTGCAACGGTCGCGCCAGGCGCGCCCGCTCGATGGCCTCGACCTGCCAGGACGAGTGGACCACGCACCACAGCTGGTGCTGGTCGATCAGGCTCAGCTCGCTCTCCTCGAAGAAGCCCTCGAGCAGCAGGATCGGCTTGCGGATGCCGGCATAGCGCAGCTCCAGCGCCTCCTCGATGCAGGCCACGGCGAAGCCGTCGGCCTCCGTCTCCAGCGCCGCCGCGCAGCGCGTGGCGCCGTGGCCGTAGGCGTCGGCCTTGACCACCGCCAGGGCTTTTGCCCCGCTGATCTCGCGGGCGAGACGGTAGTTGTGACGCAGGGCTTCGAGGTCGATCAGGGCACGGGCGGGGCGCATTTCGGCTACTTCGTTCGGTTAAAAAAAGCCCGGCGGGGGTGCCGGGCGAAAGGGATGTTCAGTTTTGTGCGGCGACGACCATCATCTCCACCAGCACACGCGGGTCGTACAGCTTGCCCTCGACGCAGGCGCGGGCCGGGGCGGCGCCTTCGGCGACCCAGGCGTCCCACACTTGGTTGAGGCCGGCGTAGTCGGCGGCCATGTCCTTGAGGTAGATGGTCACCGAGAGAATCTTCGACTTGTCGCTGCCGGCCTCGGCCAGGGCGCTGTCGATGTTGGCCAGGGTCTGCCGGGTCTGCTCAGCGATGTCGCCGCTGTAGTCGTCGGCCAGCTGGCCCGCGAGGTAGACGGTGCCGTTATGGATGACGATGTCGCTGTAGCGTTTCTCAATGCGCAGGCGCTGGATGGACATGCTTGTGGGTCTCCTTGGTGTTGCCGTAGCGGGAAATATCCAGGCCTTCTGCGCTGATCTGCGGACGCTTCTTCGCCATCAGATCGGCGAGCAGGCGACCGGAGCCGCAGGCCATGGTCCAGCCAAGGGTACCGTGTCCGGTGTTGAGGAACAGGTTGCGATAGGCGGTGCCGCCCACGATCGGCGTGCCATCCGGGGTGGCCGGGCGCAGGCCGGTCCAGAAGGTCGCCTGGCTGACATCGCCGCCCTGCGGATACAGATCGTTGGTGATCATCTCCAGGGTCGCGCGGCGCGCGGGATTGAGGCTCAGGTCGAACCCGGCGATCTCGGCCATGCCGCCCACACGGATGCGGTTGTCGAAGCGGGTGATGGCGACCTTGTAGGTCTCGTCGAGGATGGTCGAGGACGGCGCCATGTCCGGGTTGCTGATCGGCACGGTCAGTGAGTAGCCCTTGAGCGGATACACCGGCGCCTTGATGCCCAGCGGCTTGAGCAGCTGCGGGCTGTAGCTGCCGAGGGCGAGCACGTAGCGGTCGGCGGTCTCCAGCTTGCCGTCGATCCACACGCCGTTGATGCGGTCGCCGGCGTGGTCGAGGCGCTCGATGTTGCAGCCGAAGCGGAATTCCACGCCCAGGGCCTTGGCCATGTCCGCCAGCTTGGTGGTGAACATCTGGCAATCGCCGGTCTGGTCGTTGGGCAGGCGCAGGGCGCCGGCCAGCTTGTCGGTGACGCCGGCCAGGGCCGGTTCGACGCGGGCGATGCCGGCGCGGTCGAGCAATTCGTAGGGCACGCCGGACTGCTGCAGCACGGCGATGTCCTTGGCCGCGTTGTCCAGCTGGGCCTGGGTGCGGAACAGCTGGGTGGTGCCGAGCTGACGGCCTTCGTAGCCGATGCCGGTCTCGGCACGCAGCTCGTCGAGGCAGTCGCGGCTGTACTCGGACAGGCGCACCATGCGCTCCTTGTTCACCGCATAGCGGGACGCGGTGCAGTTGCGCAGCATCTGCGCCATCCACAGGTACTGGTCGATATCGGCGGTGGCCTTGATCGCCAGCGGCGCGTGCTTCTGCAGCAGCCACTTGATGGCCTTCAGCGGTACGCCCGGGGCGGCCCAGGGCGAGGCGTAGCCGGGGGAGACTTGCCCTGCGTTGGCGAAGCTGGTTTCCAGGGCCGGGCCGTTCTGGCGGTCGACCACCACCACTTCGAAGCCGGCGCGGGCCAGATAGTAGGCGCTGGCGGTACCGATCACACCGCTGCCAAGAACCAGAACGCGCATTGTGGCCTCCATCAGGCGTTTGTTTTGCTGAGCGTTATGGCCGGCAGTATAGGAAGGCTTGAGCAGCGATAATCACTGTTTATCAAGCGGCATTTGGCGTTATCTCGCGGCGTGGAGCACTTTTACAGGAAGGCATACAGGCGATATGGCTGGACTTGCGCCACACTGCCAGTGAATTATCGCGTTCTGTTATTCCACACACGCCGACCGGAGTCCGCCATGCGTACCCAGCACCAGAGCCGCCGCGAACTGGACAAGATCGACCGCAACATCCTGCGCATCCTCCAGGAGGACGGCCGCATCAGCTTCACCGAGCTGGGCGAGCGGGTCGGCCTGTCCACCACGCCCTGCACCGAGCGGGTGCGCCGCCTGGAGCGCGAAGGGATCATCATGGGCTACCACGCCCGCCTCAACCCGCAGCAGCTCAAGGCCAGCCTGCTGGTGTTCGTCGAGATCAGCCTGGACTACAAGTCCGGCGACACGTTCGAGGACTTCCGCCGCGCCGTGCTCAAGCTGCCCCACGTGCTGGAGTGCCACCTGGTCAGTGGCGACTTCGACTACCTGGTGAAGGCGCGCATCAACGAGATGGCCAGCTACCGCAAGCTGCTCGGCGACATCCTGCTCAAGCTGCCGCACGTGCGCGAATCCAAGTCGTACATCGTCATGGAAGAGGTGAAGGAGTCGCTGACCCTGCCGGTGCCCGACTGACGCGGCGGAAAAACAGTTTTTCCCGCGCCCCTCTTGGCGAGTCGCGCGGGCCGCGCTTATCCTGCGTCAAATTTTAACAACACATCACTCAGGATTTCGCACATGAACGCCCGCGTTCACCAGCCGCACCAGCCAGCCGTGCACAGCGACCAGCACGCACCCTCCTACTACGCCGCCACTGCCAACCTGCAGCTGGCCTATCCGCCGCTGGCGGGTGAGGAGCTGGCCGATGTGTGCATTGTCGGTGGCGGGTTCTCCGGTCTGAACACCGCCATCGAGCTGGCCCAGAAGGGTTTCTCGGTGGTGCTGCTGGAGGCGCATCAGGTCGGCTGGGGCGCCAGCGGGCGCAACGGCGGCCAGCTGATCCGCGGCGTCGGCCACGGCGTCGAGCAGTTCGAGTCGGTGATCGGCCAGGACGGCGTGCGCAGCCTGAAGCTGATGGGCCTGGAGGCGGTGGAAATCGTCCGCCGCCGGGTCGAGCAGTTCAGCATCGCCTGCGACCTGACCTGGGGCTACTGCGACCTGGCCAACAAGCCGGCGCACCTGGACGGCTTCGCCGAGGACAAGGTCGAGCTGGAAAGCCTCGGTTACCGCCACGAGCTGCGCCTGCTGCAGCCCGAGCAGATGCACCAGGTAGTCGGCTCCGACCGCTACGCCGGCGGCATGATCGACATGGGCTCGGGCCACCTGCACCCGCTCAACCTGGCCTTGGGTGAAGCAGCAGCGGCCGCCTCGCTCGGCGTGAAGCTGTTCGAGCATTCGCCGGTCACCCGCATCGACTACGGCCCGCAGGTGACGGTGCATACCGCCAGCGGCCGGGTGCGCGCCAAGACCCTGGTACTGGCCTGCAATGCCTATCTCAACGGCCTCAACGACAAGATCGGCGGCAAGGTGCTACCAGCCGGCAGCTACGTGATCGCCACCGAGCCGCTGTCCCCGGCCCAGGCGCGCAGCCTGATTCCGCAGAACATGGCCCTGTGCGACCAGCGGGTGACGGTGGACTACTTCCGCCTGTCCGCCGACAACCGCCTGCTGTTCGGCGGCGCCTGCCACTACTCGGGCCGCGACCCGGCGGATATCGCCGCCTACATGCGACCGAAGATGCTGCAGGTGTTCCCGCACCTGAAGGACGTGAGGATCGACTACCAGTGGGGCGGCATGATCGGCATCGGCGCCAACCGCCTGCCGCAGATCGGCCGGCTCAAGGACCAGCCCAACGTGTTTTACGCCCAGGCCTACGCCGGCCACGGCGTGAACGCCACCCACCTGGCCGGCAAGCTGCTGGCCGAAGCCATCAGCGGCCAGCAGGGTGGCGGTTTCGAGCTGTTCAACCAGGTGCCGCACATGACCTTCCCCGGCGGCAAGCACCTGCGCTCGCCGCTGCTGGCGCTGGGCATGGCCTGGTATCGCCTCAAGGAGGCGGTGGGGCTGGTCTGATCCAGGCCCGCGTTAGACGCGAGCGCCTTCGCGAGCAGAGCTCGCTCCTACACAACCCACCGAGCGCAGCCCATACCCGTTGGGTTGTCGCTGCGCTTGAGTGGAAAGCGCCCGGCGATTAGCGCAGCAGCCGCCAGAACGGCCGGGTCGCCTCGGTTCGCGCCTGTTCGGCGGTGAGGCCGATGTCCTTGAGCTGCTCGGCGTCCAGCTCCAGCAACGCCCGGCGGGTGCTCAGGCGCCGCTGCAGCAGCTGCCAGCGCCGCCCCAGCTTTCGCAGCGGCAGGCGTTCGCCACATTCGCGCCGCTCCTGCAGCGCCACATACAGATCTCCGAACTCGCGCATGGTCAGCCCTCCGTTCCAGGCCTTCTCCCTTGGGTGACCATGATGACGGCGACCATACAGCCAATACAGATTCACAAATAATCTATTAACTCCATACAGATCGCTCGACTGCGCAGCTGAATGGTCTATTCTGCCGTCATCTGTATTGCTCGCTCCGAATCAGGGCAAGGCATCTGTCATGACGCTCTATCTCAACTTGGCCGAGCTGCTCGGCACCCGCATCGAACAGGGCCTGTACCGCCCCGGCGACCGCCTGCCCTCGGTACGCGCCCTCAGCCAGGAGCACGGCGTCAGCCTGAGCACCGTGCAGCAGGCCTACCGCCAGCTGGAGGACGACGGCCTGGTGGAGCCGCGGCCGAAGTCCGGCTACTTCGTGCCGCCGAGCAGACAGAAGCCGGCGCTGCCGATGGTCAGCCGTACAGCCCAGCGTCCGGTGGAAGTGTCGCAGTGGGATCAGGTGCTGGAGCTGGTCAGCACCCCGCCCTATGGCGACGTGATCCAGCTCGGCCGCGGCATTCCCGATATCGGCGCGCCGACCCTCAAGCCGCTGCTGCGCAGCCTGTCGCGCCTGAGCCGGCGCCAGGGCCTGAAGGAGCTGAGCTACGGCTGCGTGGAGGGCGACATCGGCCTGCGCGAACAGGTCGCGCGCCTGGTGCTGGACTCCGGCTGCCAGATTCCGGCCGAGGACATCGTCATCACCACCGGCTGCCACGAGGCGCTGTCCACCGCAATCCGCGCCATCTGCCAGCCCGGCGACATAGTCGCAGTCGACTCGCCGAGCTTCCACGGCGTGATGCAGGCGCTCAAGGGCTTCGGCCTCAAGGCTCTGGAGCTGCCCACCGACCCGCTCACCGGGATCAGCCTGGAGGCACTGGAAATGGCCCTGGAGCAGTGGCCGATCAAGGCCATCCAGCTCACCCCGACCTGCAACAACCCGCTCGGCTACATCATGCCGGAGGCCAACAAGCGCGCCCTGCTGGAGCTGGCCCAGCGTTACGACGTGGCGATCATCGAGGACGACATCTACGGCGAGCTGGCCTACAAGTACCCGCGCCCGCGCAGCATCAAGTCGTTCGACGAGGACGGTCGCGTGCTGCTCTGCAGCTCCTTCTCCAAGACCCTGGCGCCGGGCCTGCGCATCGGCTGGATCGCCCCCGGCCGCTACCTGCAGCGGGTGCTGCACATGAAGTACATGAGCACCGGCATGAGCGCCCAGCTGCCGCAGCTGGCACTGGCCGAGTTCATCGCTGCCGGCCAGTACGAGCCGCACCTGCGGCGCATGCGCGCCCAGTACGCGCGCGGCCGCGAGCTGATGACGGCCTGGGTCAGCCAGTATTTCCCGCCCGGCACCCGCGTCAGCCAGCCCCAGGGCGGCTTCATGCTGTGGGTGGAGATGCCCCAGGGCTTCGACAGCCAGCGTCTCAACCGCCTGCTGGCGCCGCACAAGGTGCAGGTGGCGCCGGGCAGCATCTTTTCCGCCGCCGGCAAGTACCGCAACTGCCTGCGCATGAACTTCGCCAACGTGCAGTCCGCCGGCATGGAGCAGGCCGTGCGCCGGGTGGGCGAGACGGTGGCGCAACTGCTCGGCGAACATTCAGCCTGAATCTTTACGCAGCGGCAGGCGTCCCAAGTAAACGGAGCGACGCCCACGCGGAGGCCGCATCTTGCGCCATGCCCTGTTGCTCGGCCTGCTGCTCGCCCTGGGCGCCTGCGGCAGTGCCGTTCCCATCCAGCCCAGCCAGACGCTGTCGCCGGCCGAATCGGCCTTCGGCCGCCAGCTGCAGCAGCTCGCCGGCCGGCACGAAGGCCAGTCCGGCTTCCGCCTGCTGCCGGCCAGCGACGAGGCCTTCGCCGCCCGCGCCGAGCTGATCCGCGCGGCCCGCGGCAGCCTCGACCTGCAGTACTACATCGTCCACGACGGCCTCAGCACCCGCACCCTGTTCGACGAGCTGCTCAGCGCCGCCGACCGTGGTGTGCGCGTGCGCCTGCTGCTGGACGACACCAGCAGCGACGGCCGCGACTACGAGATCGCCCTGCTCGCCGCCCACCCCAATATCCAGGTACGGGTATTCAACCCGCTGCACCTGGGCCGCTCCACCGGCGTCACCCGCCTGCTCGGCCGCGCACTCAACCTCGGCCAGCAGCACCGGCGCATGCACAACAAGCTGTGGCTGGCCGACGGCAGCGCGGCCATCGTCGGCGGGCGCAACCTGGGCGACGAATACTTCGATGCCGAGCCCAGTCGCAACTTCACCGACATCGACCTGCTGGCCGTGGGCCCAGTGGCCGAACAGCTGGGGCAGAGCTTCGACCAGTACTGGAACAGCGCGCTGAGCAAGCCGATCCAGCAGTTCCTGCGCTGGGCACCGGACCAGCGCGACCTGGCCCGGGCCCGCCAGCGCCTGCGCGGCTACCTGGCCACGGCGCGGGTCGAGCAGAAGGCATTGTCTGATCGCCTGCAGGCCTACCGCGAGGAGCCCCGCCTGCAGCGCTGGCTCGGCGAACTGATCTGGGCGCCGGGCTGGGCCCTGTGGGACGCCCCGGCCAAGGTGCTGGCCGACGGCGAACCGGATCCGCAGCTGCTGCTGGCCAGCCAGCTGGAGCCCAAGCTGGCCGCCATCGAGCACGAGCTGATCCTGGTTTCCGCCTACTTCGTGCCGGCCGAAGACGGCATGCGCTACCTCACCGGCCACGCCGACGCCGGGGTGGATATCCGCCTGCTGACCAACTCGCTGGAAGCCACCGACGTGCCGGCCGTGCATGGCGGCTACGCGCCCTACCGGCGCGAGCTGCTGGAGCACGGCGTGCGCCTGTTCGAGCTGCGCCGCCAGCCCGACGGCAGCGGCTCCGGCGGCAGCGGGCCGTACAGCTTCAGCGGCGCCTCCGACTCCAGCCTGCACAGCAAGGCGATCGTCCTCGACGGCCGCTACAGCTTCGTCGGCTCGCTGAACTTCGACCCGCGCTCGCTGCTGTGGAACACCGAGGTCGGCGTGCTGGTGGACAGCCCCCAGCTCAGCGAGCATGTGCGCCGTCTGGCCCTGGAAGGCATGCAGCCGGCGCTCAGCTACGAGGTGCGTCTGCGCGACGGCCAGCCGGTGTGGCTGACCGAGGACGACGGTCAGCCGCGCGAGCTGGCGGAGGAACCCGGCGGCGCCTGGCGCCATTTCAACGCCTGGTTCGCCGATCTGATCGGCCTCGAACGCATGCTCTGAGCGGCCTAGCCGCGCCCTTCCGCCGGCGGCGCGAGGAATGCCGTGCGCCGCCAGGCCAGGCCGACGAACACCAGCGCACCGACGGCCATCAGCATCGGCAGCGCGTGGCCACTCAGCCACTGGCTGGCCGCGCCGGTGGACAGCGGCCCGAGCAGGCAACCGACACCCCACAGCAGGGCGATGTGCGAGTTGGCGCGTACCAGCGCGTCGTCGCGGTAGAACTGCCCGACCAGGATCAGCGACAGGGTGTAGAGCCCGCCGGCGGCGGCGCCGAACAGTACCAGCAGCGGCCAGATCAGCGGCGTGTGCAGCAGGAACGGAATGGCCAGGCTGGACAGCAGCAGGCCCACGCCACAGGCGCGGAACAGCAGGCCGCGCGAGACCCGGTCGGCGAGCAGGCCGATCGGCAGCTGCAGCAGCGCATCGCCAACCACCACCACGCTGGCCATCAGCAGCGCCGTCTCCTGGGCGAAGCCCTCGCGCAGCAGGTAGATCGGCAGCAGGGTCAGCACCATCGCCTCGAAGGCGGCGAACAGCACCACGGCCCAGGCGATCGCCGGCAGGCGCCGACAGAACGCCAGCAGGCCGCGGCCCGAGACGCTGTGCGCATCGACCCTGGGCGCCCCGCCATGACCGAACAGCACCAGGCTACCGCCGACCAGCAGGCAGGCCGAGAGCCAGAAGCCCAGGTCGCTGGCGCTGCCGATCACGCTCAGCGCCAGCGGCCCGGCCAGCTGGCTGAGGGCGAAGCCGGTGCCGTACAACGCCACCAGACGCCCACGCAGATGTTCCTCGACCAGCTGGTTGATCCAGCTCTCGCCCAGCACGAAGACCACGGTCAGGGAGATCCCGATCAGCAGACGCAGCAGCAGCCACAGCGGGTAGTACGGCAGCACGGCCAGCAGTCCCACCGAGACGGCGCTGGCCAGCAAGCACAGGCGCAGGGTCAGCGGCGTGCCGAACCAGCCGGCCAGGCGCCCGGTCAGGCGCGCGCCGAGCAGCACGCCGATGGCCGGCATGCCCGCCATCACCCCGATGGCGAACGGCCCGTAGCCCCAGCCCTCCAGGCGCAGCGAGACCAGCGGCAGGGTCACGCCCAGGGCCAGGCCGACGATGATCACCGCCGACGTGACGGCGAAATAGGTACCCCAACGCATAGCCATGTCCTTGTCATTTGGCCGTGCCGAAAGCACAACGGCCGGGTTCCCAAGGAAACCCGGCCGCAGGTGTGGCTCGCGAGAGCCGGCCCCGAGGGGCGGACCTTCAGGCGCGCGAGGCGCCCATCAATCGAATTACAACTTGATCCAGGTCGACTTGATCTCGGTGTACTTGTCGAAGGCATGCAGCGACTTGTCGCGGCCGTTGCCGGACTGCTTGAAGCCGCCGAACGGCGCGGTCATGTCGCCCATGTCGTACTGGTTGATCCACACGCTGCCGGCACGCAGGGCCTTGCCGACCAGGTGCGCCTTGGACAGGTTGCTGGTCCAGACGCCGGCGGCCAGGCCGTAGATGGTGTCGTTGGCGATGGCCACGGCTTCCTCGGTGGTGTCGAAACCGATCACCGACAGTACCGGGCCGAAGATCTCTTCCTTGGCGATACGCATGGCGTTGGTCACGCCGTCGAACACGGTCGGCTCGACGTAGGTGCCGCCGGTCTCTTCCAGCACACGCTTGCCACCGGCCACCAGCTTGGCGCCGTCGTCGTGACCGGCCTGGATGTAGCTCAGCACGTTGTTCATCTGGGTGGTATCGACCAGGGCACCGACGTTGGTCGCCGGGTCCAGCGGATGGCCCGGCTTCCAGGCCTTGATCGCCTCGACCACCATGGGCACGAACTTGTCCTTGATCGAATTCTCCACCAGCAGACGCGAGCCGGCAGTGCAGACCTCACCCTGGTTGAAGGCGATGGCACCGGCGGCGCCCTCGGCGGCGGCCTGCAGATCAGGCGCGTCGGCGAACACGATGTTCGGGCTCTTGCCGCCAGCCTCCAGCCAGACGCGCTTCATGTTCGATTCGCCGGCGTAGACCATCAGCTGCTTGGCGATCTTGGTCGAACCGGTGAACACCAGGGTGTCGACGTCCATGTGCAGGGCCAGAGCCTTGCCCACGGTGTGGCCGAAGCCTGGCAGCACGTTGAACACGCCGGCCGGAATGCCGGCCTCGATGGCCAGCTGGGCGATGCGGATACCGGTCAGCGGCGACTTCTCGGACGGTTTGAGGATGATCGAGTTGCCGGTGGACAGGGCCGGGCCCAGCTTCCAGCAGGTCATCAGCAGGGGGAAGTTCCACGGCACGATGGCGGCGACCACGCCGACCGGCTCGCGGGTGACCAGGCCCAGTTCGTCATGGGAGGTGGCGGCCACTTCGTCGTAGATCTTGTCGATCGCCTCGCCGCTCCAGCGGATGGCGCGCGACGCGGCCGGCACGTCGACGTTCAGCGAGTCGCCGATCGGTTTGCCCATGTCGAGGGTTTCCAGCAGGGCCAGCTCCTCGGCGTGGGCGTCGATCAGGTCGGCGAAGCGGATCATGATCTCCTTGCGCTTGACCGGCGCCAGGCGCGACCACACGCCGGATTCGAAGGTGGCGCGGGCATCCTTGACCGCCAGCTCGGCGTCGGCGGCGTCACAGCTGGCCACCAGGCCGAGCAGACGACCGTCGACCGGGCTGATGCACTCGAAGGTATCGGCGGCAGCGGCCTCGGTGTATTCGCCGTGGATGAAGGCGCGACCTTCGATCTTCAGGTTCTTGGCGCGCTGTTCCCAGTCGGCACGGGTCAGGGTGGTCATGCGAGGATCCTCGGGTGGAAGCGTGTCGCAAATCGACAACACGCACTGTCAATTATTCTGCCAGGCCGATTGCCGGCCTTTATGCAGGCAACACTAAACCAGAGCGCCCAGCCTTTTCAATATTTTTGACACGCAGGACGCAAACGCCTTGAAATGTTCGCTTTATCAAACATAGACTTCCGGCCATTCGCGCCTCACAACAATAGGAACCGCCATGAACATCGAGCAGATCGTCGACTTCGCCACGGCCACCAGCGCGCCGCAACACTACCGCCCCGCCGCCGAGAAGATCCTCAAGGGCGATCCCGAGCAGAGCGTGCGCAACCACTACGATAGCCCCTGCGGCCAGTTCAACGTGGGCATCTGGGAAGGCGCCGTCGGCCAGTGGACGTTCAACTACACCGAGCACGAGTATTGCGAGATCCTCCAGGGCGTGTCGGTGATCCGCGACCAGGACGGCAACGCCAAGACCGTGCGTGCCGGCGACCGCTTCGTCATCCCGGCCGGCCTGAAGGGCACCTGGGAAGTGCTCGAGCACTGCCGCAAGGTCTATGTGATCTTCGAGGCCAAGGCCTGAGGCCAACAGTTTCGGCGGAGTTCGATCCGCCCACCGCTTGATCCTGCGACACCCTGTTAGCCCGCACCCCTGCGGGCTTTTTTTCGCCAGTACTTTTTCGTGGGCAAGAAAAAACCCGCCGAGGCGGGTTTCTTCGTACAAGGGCCGGATCAATTACTTGATCTTGGCTTCCTTGTAGGTCACGTGCTTGCGGACGACCGGATCGTATTTCTTGATCTCGATCTTGTCCGGAGTGGTGCGCTTGTTCTTGTCGGTGGTGTAGAAGTGGCCGGTACCGGCGCTGGACACCAAACGGATCAGTTCACGCATGATTAGCTCCTTAAACCTTTTCGCCGCGAGCGCGCAGCTCGGACAGAACTACGTCGATGCCGCGCTTGTCGATGATGCGCATGCCCTTGGCGGAAACGCGCAGACGCACGAAGCGCTTCTCGGACTCGACCCAGAAGCGATGGTGCTGCAGGTTCGGCAGGAAACGACGACGGGTTTTGTTGTTAGCGTGGGAAACGTTGTTCCCGGTTACCGGACCCTTACCGGTAACTTGACAGACTCTCGACATGCCTCAGCCCTCTAAACCACATGCCCAACCCGGCATGGGTTGGCCGCTTGAACTCAATAGTCATTTGGCGCTCAGCGCCGCGTTTCTCGGGGGTCTTACCGGCGTTTAGCGTTGCCGCTGGACCGGGCCCCTAGAAAAGAGCGCTGCTTTATACCAGAACACCCGGTCGCCCGCAAGAATTGCCGCGCCTTGCGGAACACCGCCGCCGCCAGGAACGGCGGCCTCTCGAGGCTACGGCGGCCCAACCGCTCGTCGCCCGATTCGATTGTCTGTCCGCAGCCTTTGGTCTAGGGTTGGCCTCTTGCCATTCGGAGGATTCGCGATGCGCCTTGCCGCCCTGCCCCTGCTGCTCGCTCCCGTGCTGAGCCAGGCCGCCACTCTCAGCGTGTGCACCGAAGCCAGCCCGGATGGTTTCGACGTGGTGCAGTACAACTCGCTGACCACCACCAACGCCTCGGCCGACGTGCTGATGAACCGCCTGGTGGACTATGACGTCGCGGCCGGCAAGCTGATAGCCAGCCTGGCCGAGCGCTGGGAAGTATCCGCCGATGGCCTGAGCTGGACCTTCCAGCTGCGCCCCGGGGTGAAGTTCCAGCGCACCGAATGGTTCGCCCCGAGCCGCGAACTGAATGCCGACGACGTGCTGTTCAGCTTCCAGCGCATGCTTGAT
This sequence comes from Pseudomonas sp. F(2018), assembly GCF_005508865.1. Classification (GTDB taxonomy): domain Bacteria; phylum Pseudomonadota; class Gammaproteobacteria; order Pseudomonadales; family Pseudomonadaceae; genus Aquipseudomonas. Next base: position 106,331 of record NZ_SCOM01000005.1, on the reverse strand, counting down.
CCCGCTCATCCCTGGCACAAGGTCGCCGCCAGCGGCTATCCGCACGCCCAGTCCATGCAGTGGCCGGCACTGATCGAGCGCATCGAGGCGCCGACGCCGTTGAGCGTGCGCTTCGTCCTCAAGCGCCCGGATGCCACTTTCCTCGCCACCCTGAGCATGGGCTTCGCCTCCATCTATTCCGCCGAGTACGCCGCCAAGCTGCTGGCCGCCGGCACGCCGGAGAAGCTCAACACCCAGCCGGTCGGCACCGGCCCGTTCGCTCTCAAACGTTTCCAGAAGGATGCGGTGATCCGCTATACCGCCAACCCGGACTATTTCGCCGGCAAGCCGGCCGTCGATGGCCTGGTGTTCGCCATCACTCCCGACGCCAACGTGCGCCTGCAGAAGCTCAAGCGTGGCGAGTGCCAGATCGCCCTGTCGCCCAAGCCGCTGGATGTGCAGAGCGCACGCCAGGAGCCGAAGCTGAAAGTGAGCGAGACGCCGGCCTTCATGACCGCCTTCGTCGCCCTCAACAGCCAGCACCCGCCACTGGACAAGCCGCAGGTGCGCCAGGCCATCAACCTGGCCTTCGACAAGGCCAGCTACCTGAAGGCCGTGTTCGAGGGCAGCGCCACCCCGGCCAGCGGGCCCTATCCGCCAAACACCTGGAGTTACGCCCAGCAGCTGCCGGGCTACGCCCACGACCCAGCCAAGGCCAAGGCGCTGCTGGCCGAGGCCGGCTTGCCAGACGGCTTCAAGACCACGATCTGGACCCGCCCCACAGGCAGCCTGCTCAACCCCAACCCGACTCTCGGCGTCCAGCTGCTGCAGGCCGACCTGGCCAAGGTCGGCATCCAGGCCGAAATCCGCGTAATCGAGTGGGGCGAGCTGATCCGCCGGGCCAAGGCCGGCGAGCACGACCTGCTGTTCATGGGCTGGGCCGGCGACAACGGCGACCCGGACAACTTCCTGACGCCGCAATTCGCCTGCGCCTCGGTGCAGTCCGGGCTGAACTTCGCCCGTTACTGCGACCCGCAGCTGGACCAGCTGATCGCCGAGGGCAAGGCCGCCAGTGCCCAGGAGCAGCGCAGCGCCTTGTACCAACAGGCGCAGACGCTGATCCAGCAACAGGCACTGTGGCTACCGCTGGCCCACCCCACTGCCTTCGCCCTGCACAGCGACAAGATCAGTGGCTACCAGGTCAGCCCGTTTGGCCGCCAGGACTTCGCCAAGGTGCGGCTGAACTAGACCCAGCCAAACTCGGCCATCGACAGTGGCTCACCATCGCCAACGATAAAGTGGTCGAGCACCCGCACCTCGATCAAGCCGAGCGCCTCCTTGAGGCGCTCGGTCAGCAGACGGTCGTCCTGACTGGGCTCCGCCACTCCTGAGGGGTGGTTGTGCACCAGGATGGCCGCGGCCGCATTATGCGCTAGAGCGCGCTTGACCACCTGGCGCGGATAGACGCTGGCACCATCGATGGAACCGAAGAACAGCGCCTCGAAGCAGATCACCCGGTGCTTGGCATCGAGAAACAGACAGCCGAACACCTCGTGCGGCTCGTGACGCAGGCGCGCCTTGAGGTAGTCGCGCACCGCCTGCGGACTCTCCAGCGCCGAGTCGCGCCGTAGCCGTTCGGCCAGATGGCGCCGGCCCATCTCCAGCACCGCCTGCAGCTGAGCGAACTTTGCCGGCCCCAGACCCAGGCGCTGGCTGAACGACTGCAGATCGGCCTCCAGCAGCGCCCGCAGGCTGCCGAAGTCGGCCAACAGGTGGCGGGCTAGGTCCACGGCACTCTGCCCGGCCACGCCCGTGCGCAAAAAAATCGCCAGCAACTCGGCGTCGCTCAGGGCCGCCGCACCCAGTTCCAGCAGCTTCTCCCGCGGGCGCTCCGCCGCGGGCCAATCGCGTATGCTCATGACATCTCCCTGTCCGTCGGCCCGCTGTTCCGGCGCAGGCCCTGTGCTATCTTAGCCCGGCTTTTTTGGCGCGTTGGTCGGCCTGGGGAGGCGCCTCCTTCGCGTTGCTATCCACACCACATTATTAAAGGCAGGCCTATGCAGCGGCTGTATCGGAAACGCATCGTCCTGGGCGTAGGCGGCGGCATCGCCGCCTACAAGAGCGCCGAACTGGTCCGCCGCCTGCGCGATCAGGGCGCCGAGGTGCGGGTAGTCATGACGCGCGGCGGTCGCGAGTTCATCACCCCGCTGACCCTGCAGGCCCTCTCCGGCCACCCGGTGCATCTGGATCTGCTCGATCCTGCCGCCGAGGCCGCCATGGGTCATATCGAGCTGGCCAAGTGGGCCGACCTGGTGCTGATCGCCCCCGCCACCGCCGACATCATGGCGCGCCTGACCCAGGGCGTCGCCGACGATCTGCTGACCACCCTGGTACTGGCTACCGATGCCCAGGTCGCCCTGGCCCCGGCGATGAACCAGGCCATGTGGCGCGACGATGCTACCCAGGCCAACGCCCAGACCCTGCAGAAGCGCGGCTACCAGCTGTTCGGCCCGGCATCCGGCAGCCAGGCCTGCGGCGATGTCGGCCTCGGCCGCATGCTCGAAGCCGACGAGTTGGCGCTACGCGCCGCCGACTGCTTCCAGTGGCAGGCGCTGACCGGCAAGCACGTACTGATCACCGCCGGCCCGACCCAGGAAAACATCGACCCGGTGCGCTACATCACCAACCACAGCTCCGGCAAGATGGGCTTCGCCCTGGCCGAGGCCGCCGTGGAAGCCGGCGCCAGGGTGACGCTGGTGACCGGTCCGGTACACCTGCCGACGCCCGACCGGGTCAACCGCATCGACGTGGTCAGCGCCCGCGACATGCTGGCCGCCTGCGAGGCCGCCATGCCCTGCGACCTGCTGATCGCCTCCGCCGCCGTAGCCGACTACCGCCCGGAAGTGGTGGCTCCGCACAAGATGAAGAAGGACCCGACCACCGGCGAAGGCCTGCTGCTGCAACTGGTGCGCAACCCGGACATCCTCGCCACCATCGCCGGGCGCGAAGATCGTCCGTTCAGCGTGGGCTTCGCCGCAGAAACCGAGAACCTGCTCGGCTATGCTGCGCGCAAGCTGAAGGACAAGAACCTCGATCTGATCGTCGCCAATGACGTGGCCAACCCCACCATCGGCTTCAACAGCGAAGAGAACGCCATCACCGTGATCGATCGCGAGCTGCAGGCGAGCGCCTTCGCCCAGACCAGCAAGAGCAAGATCGCCCGCCAGTTGGTGGCCTTCATCGCCGAGCGCCTGAACCGCGCCTGAACCATTCGTTTACGGAAACCGCCATGCACGCTCTGCAAGCCAAGATTCTCGACCCGCGCCTGGGCAGCGACTTTCCCCTGCCGCAGTACGCCACGCCCGGCTCCGCCGGCCTCGACCTGCGTGCCATGCTCAAGCAAGACACCGTTCTCGAGCCGGGGCAGACCCTGCTGATTCCGACCGGCCTGTCCATCTATATCGCCGACCCGAACCTGGCTGCGCTGGTCCTGCCGCGTTCCGGCCTGGGCCACAAGCATGGCGTCGTACTCGGCAACCTGGTCGGCCTGATCGACTCCGACTACCAGGGCGAGCTGATGGTGTCCTGCTGGAACCGCGGCCAGACGCCGTTCACCATCGCCATCGGCGAACGTATCGCCCAGCTGGTATTGGTACCGGTGGTGCAGGCGCACTTCGAACTGGTCGAGGAATTCGACGAAAGCCAACGCGGCGCCGGTGGCTTCGGCCATTCCGGCAGCCACTGAATCCGCCGCTCAGGATTAATCGCCAGGGAGACGTTGCGTGAAACTAAAGCGTGCAGCCAAGGATACCGACTCGCTCATCGCCGCCGCTCCGGCCAAGCCGGCAGCCAAGGTAGGTAACGACCAACAAGCCTTGCTGCCTGGCGCCATCGCCGCCCTCGGCGGCCTGCTACTGGCAGGCGCACTGATTGCCTTCAACCTCAACGGCAGCGGCCAGCAGCAGCAGCGACAGCTGATCGAAGCCTGGGGCGGCAGCCAGGCCAGCGCCCTGCAGCAGGCTCAACTGCAGTTGCAGGCCGATACCCAGGCCGCGGCAGCCGACCCATCGCTGCTGATTGCCCTGCAGAGTGGCGACCGCAACCTGGTCGCCAGCGCCGAGCGCAGCCTGCAGCACTGGCAGGGCGTGGTCGATGCCCATCTCAATCTGCCCAGCCGCGCCGCTCTCGATGTGGGTCGCAGCGGACCGATGAACTTTGCCGCGCTGGATATGCTGCGCCGCCTGGAAAACGGTCAGACACCGGCAGTAGAAGCCTACAAGGTCGGCGAGCGCTGGCTGGTCTACAGCGCCGCACCCCTGCGCAGCCCGGGCAGCGATCAGTTGCAGGGCACCCTGCTGCTGGTGGTCGACCTCGAGCGCCTGCTCGCCGCCCTGCCGGCCCTGCCCGATGACGCCGGCCAGGTGCAACTCGGCCAGCAGTTCGGCAACAGCGCCGCCCAGATCCTGATGCAACGCGGCAGCGCGACCGGTACGGCGCAACGCTTCGACACCGGCAATCCCAACTGGCAGCTCGACTTCACTCCGGGTCCGGCCCTGAGCGGCATGCCCATGTCACCGCTGATCCTCGGCATCGCCGCGCTGCTGGCCTTGTCGGGCGCCCTGCTCGGCCTGATGCTGACTCGCAACCACCTGCTCGGCCGCCTACGCGGCGACGTCCAGCAACTGGCGAGCATGCTGCAGGAGCTTTCCAGCGGAAAGTCGGTCAAAGCCTTCAGCCTGCACTTTGCCGCCCTCGACGGCCTTGCGCAGAGTCTGGCGCGCCTGCCGCGCCCCAAACAAGAAGCCTCAAGAAATGAGGCCGGCAGTTCCCCGATCACTGCCCCCTCGGCGGCGTCCAAGCCCGTGCAGTTGGCGGACCCGCTGTTCCAGGCCACCGATATCCTCGATATCGACATTCTCGACGAAGACCAGGACCTCCTGGGATTGGAGCAACCTTTCATGGATAGCACTGTGCACAACGTACAAACCCCACCCAAGCTGCCCGCCACCATCTTCCGCGCCTACGACATTCGCGGCGTGGTCGGCGACACCCTGACCGCCGAAGCCGCCTACTGGATCGGCCGCGCCATTGGTTCGGAGAGCCTGGCCAAGGGCGAGCCGAACGTCGCCGTCGGCCGCGACGGCCGCCTGTCTGGCCCAGAGCTGGTGCAGCAGCTGATCCAGGGCCTGCTGGACTGCGGTTGCACCGTCAGCGATGTCGGCATGGTGCCGACCCCGGTGCTCTACTTCGCCACCAACGTGCTCAAGGGCAAGTCCGGCGTGATGCTGACCGGCAGCCACAACCCGCCGGACTACAACGGCTTCAAGATCGTCATCGCTGGCGACACCCAGGCCAACGAGCAAATCCAGGCCCTGAAGACCCGCATCGACAACAACGACCTGGCCAATGGTGTCGGCAGCGTGGAGCAGGTCGATGTGCTCGAGCCCTACTTCAAACACATCGTCGGTGATATCGCCATCGCCAAGCCGCTCAAGGTAGTAGTCGACTGTGGCAACGGCGTGGCCGGCGTCATTGCGCCACGCCTGATCGAGGCTCTGGGCTGCAGCGTGATCCCACTGTTCTGCGACGTCGACGGCAACTTCCCCAACCACCACCCGGATCCGGGCAAACCGGAAAACCTGGTGGACCTGATTGCCCGGGTGAAGAGCGAGGGCGCCGACCTGGGTCTGGCCTTCGATGGCGACGGCGACCGCGTCGGCGTGGTGACCAACAAGGGCACCATGGTCTTCCCCGACCGCCTGATGATGCTGTTCGCCAAGGACGTGGTGTCGCGCAATCCGGGCGCCGATATCATCTATGACGTCAAATGCACCCGCCGCTTGGGCGCACTGATCAGCGGCTACGGTGGCCGCCCGGTGATGTGGAAGACCGGTCACTCGCTGATCAAGAAGAAGATGAAGGAAACCGGCGCCCTGCTGGCCGGCGAGATGAGCGGCCACATCTTCTTTAAGGAACGCTGGTTCGGCTTCGACGATGGCATCTACAGCGCCGCGCGTCTGCTGGAGATCCTCAGCCAGGATCGTCGCGACGCCGAGCAGGTGTTCTCCGCCTTCCCGCTGGACATTTCCACCCCCGAGATCAACGTCACCGTCACCGACGAGAACAAGTTCCGCCTGATCGACCGCCTGCAGCGCGACGGCGTGTGGGGCGAGGCCAACCTGACCACACTCGACGGCGTGCGCGTCGACTACCCGAAAGGCTGGGGCCTGGTGCGTGCCTCCAACACCACACCGGTGCTGGTGCTGCGCTTCGAGGCGGAGACCGAGGACGAGCTGTCGCGGATCAAGGAAGTGTTCCGCGCCCAGTTGTACAACGTCGCCCCCGACCTCAACCTGCCGTTCTGATCTGTTCCGGAGCCCGTTCCACCATGACCCTCAACCGTGATGCCGCCACCCAAGTCGCCAAGGTCCTGTCCGAAGCGCTGCCGTATATCCGTCGCTTCGTCGGCAAGACCCTGGTGATCAAGTACGGCGGCAACGCCATGGAGAGCGACGAGCTCAAGGAAGGCTTCGCCCGCGACATCGTGCTGATGAAGGCGGTCGGCATCAATCCGGTGGTGGTGCATGGTGGTGGCCCGCAGATCGGTGACCTACTGAAACGCCTGTCGATCGAAAGCCATTTCATCGATGGCATGCGCGTCACCGATGCGCAGACCATGGACGTGGTGGAGATGGTCCTCGGCGGCCAGGTCAACAAGGACATCGTCAACCTGATCAACCGCCATGGCGGCAGCGCCATCGGCCTGACCGGCAAGGACGCCGAGCTGATACGTGCGAAGAAACTTACCGTGACCCGCCAGACTCCGGAGATGACCCAGCCGGAGATCATCGATATCGGTCATGTCGGCGAAGTGGTCGGGGTCAACACCGATCTGCTGGGCATGCTGGTCAAGGGCGACTTCATCCCGGTGATCGCGCCGATCGGCGTGGGCGCCGAAGGCGAGTCCTACAACATCAACGCCGACCTGGTGGCCGGCAAGGTGGCGGAGGCACTGAAGGCCGAGAAGCTGATGCTACTGACCAATATTGCCGGCCTGATGGACAAGCAGGGCGAGGTTCTTACCGGACTGACCACCGAGCAGGTGGATGGCCTGATCGCCGATGGCACCATCTACGGCGGCATGCTGCCGAAGATTCGCTGTGCGCTTGAGGCAGTACAGGGCGGCGTGACCAGCGCGCACATCATTGACGGGCGCGTGCCGAACGCAGTACTGCTGGAGATCTTCACCGACAGCGGCGTCGGCACCCTGATCACCAATCGCAAACGCCATCACTGATGGCGCCAGTGCGCGGCGAAACTACTCGCCGCGCAACTCTACTAGCCGCGCACGATCGGCGGCAAAAGCTGCCTCTGCCTCGCTGCGGCCCTGCTGGTGACGTTGTATGTCCTTCTCGACGCCCGCCTGCTCAGCCTTGAGATTGTCGATTTGCACCAGCAAATGCTCCGGCACCTGGCGACCAGCGCGCTCAAACTCGGCAGCCTGGGCTTGCAAGTTCGCCTGCTGACCACGCAATGAGTGCAGGTTACTTTGCGCCACACGTATAACCCCATCCAGCTCGGCCAGCTTGCGATCGCGCGCACGGTCTACGTCAATTGGCTCCGAATAGATACGTAGCAACTGGACATCGGACTTTGCCCTGGCCTTTTCCTCGGCAAGGCGCTGACGCTCCTCCAAGGTAGGGGCTGGAGGCACCGTTCGAAGTACTCGTCCATCGACATCGAGCACCTCGTAGCCATTGGAAATAAATTCCGGAGGAATGCCCTGCCGGCTGATCACCACCCTGCCCTGATTGTCCTTGTAGCGATAGGACTCAATACCGGCATCTGCCGTACTGGCGGCGGACGCCAGATGAGGCATCGCGGCAATCATGAGGACCACAAGCTTCGCCAATCGGAACATGGAGCTTTTTCCTTGTTATGGTCAGATGCCGTACTGCGCGCGATATGCCTCCACCGCCGGCAGATGTTTCTTCAGCTCGGCATCACCCGCCAGATAATCCAGCACCTGCTCCAGGGACACAATACTGACCACCGGCATGCCGTAGTCGCGCTCCACTTCCTGGATCGCCGACAGCTCGCCCTGGCCGCGCTCCTGGCGGTTCAGCGCGATCAGCACGCCGGCCGCCTGGGCGCCCTTAGCCTGGATGATCTGCATGACTTCGCGGATGGCGGTACCGGCAGTGATCACGTCGTCGATGATCATCACCCGCCCCGCCAGCGGTGCACCGACCAGGGTGCCGCCTTCGCCGTGAGCCTTGGCCTCCTTGCGATTGAAGCACCAGGGCAAGTCGCGGTCATGCTGCTCGGCCAGCGCCACGGCGGTGGCCGCCGCCAGGGGGATACCCTTGTAGGCCGGGCCGAACAGGACGTCGAAGTCGATGCCGGCCTCGATCAGCGCGGACGCATAGAAGCGCCCCAGCTTGGCCAGCGCCAGGCCGCTGTTGAACAGGCCGGCATTGAAGAAGTAAGGACTGGTACGCCCGGACTTGAGGGTGAACTCACCGAAACGCAGCACGCCGCGTTCGATGGCAAAACGGATGAATTCGCGTTGATACGCCTGCATGCAAAGCTCCGTACGGCACGGATTTAGCTATGAATTTAGCTAATGGGAATGAGCTCGGGTATCATACACGCAGGTGTTTTTGGGGGCCATTTATGCGGATCATCAGTGTGAACGTGAATGGTATTCAGGCCGCAGTCGAGCGAGGTTTGCTCAGCTGGCTGCAGGCCCAGAATGCCGACGTGATCTGCCTGCAAGATACTCGCGCCTCTTCCTTCGAACTCGATGACCCGGCCTTCCAGCTGGATGGCTATTTCCTCTATGCCGTCGACGCCGAGGTGCCCGAACAGGGCGGCGTGGCCCTGTACTCCCGGTTGCAACCCAAGGCGGTGATCCACGGCCTGGGCTTCGAATCGGCCGATCGGTACGGGCGTTATCTGCAGGCGGATTTCGACAAGGTCAGTATCGCTACCCTGCTGCTGCCATCCGGCCAGGGCGGGGACGAGAACCTGAATCAGAAATTCAAATTCATCGACGACTTCACCGGTTATCTGGACAAGCAACGTCGCAAGCGCCGCGAGTACATCTATTGCGGCTCGCTCTACGTCGCCCACCAGAAACTGGATGTGAAGAACTGGCGCGACTGCCAGCAGCTGCCGGGCTTCCTCGCGCCGGAGCGCGCCTGGATGGACGAAGTGGTCGGCACCATGGGCTACGTCGACGCCCTGCGCGAAGTTAGTCGCGAGGGCGATCAGTACAGCTGGTGGCCGGATAGCGAACAGGCGGAGATGCTCAATCTCGGCTGGCGCTTCGACTATCAGCTGCTCACTCCCGGGCTGCGCCGCGTGGTGCGCAACGCCAAGCTGCCGCGCCAGCCGCGCTTCTCCCAGCACGCGCCGCTGATCGTCGACTACGACTGGCTGCTCAGCGTCTAAGCAGCCAGCCCCTCGCCGCTTAGGCGCGCAGCCCTTTCCAGGCCTTGCCCGCCACGCTCACCACCGCCAGCACCAGGGCACCTACCAGCACGCCGAACAGGGCATCGACCAGGGTCGGCGTCAGCACGGCCAGCACGCCGCCGATGCCCGGCACGCCATGAACCGCCTCGGCCCAGTGATGGATCAGTTCGTGGGCGCCGGGAATGCCGTGGGTGAGGATGCCGCCGCCGACCATGAACATGGCCGCCGTACCCACCACCGACAGCAGCTTCATCAGCCAGGGCGCCAGCCACAGGATGCCGCGACCGAAGGCCTGCAGCGCTGCACTGCCACGCTGGCTGAGGTAGAGACCGGCGTCGTCCAGCTTGACGATGCCGGCGACCAGGCCATAGACGCCCACGGTCATCAGCAGGGCGATGCCAGAGAGCACGATGACCTGCTGCATGAAGGCCTGTTCGGCCACCACGCCCAGGGTGATGGCGATGATCTCGGCAGACAGGATGAAGTCGGTACGCACTGCGCCCTTGATCTTGTCCTTCTCGAACGCCTGCATGTCCACCGCCGGATCGGCCAGCGCCTGAACATGTTCGGCGTGATGCTGGGCATCCTCGTGCTTGCTGTGCAGGAACTTGTGCGCCAGCTTCTCGAAGCCTTCGAAGCAGAGGAACGCGCCGCCCAGCATCAGCAGCGGCGTCACCAGCCAGGGCGCGAAAGCACTGATCAGCAGCGCCGCCGGTACCAGGATCAGCTTGTTGATCAGCGAGCCCTTGGCTACCGCCCAGACTACCGGCAGCTCGCGCTCGGCCTTGACCCCGGTGACCTGCTGGGCATTCAGCGCCAGGTCATCGCCCAGCACGCCGGCGGTCTTCTTCGCCGCCACCTTGGTCATTACCGAGACGTCGTCCAGCACGCTGGCGATATCGTCGAGCAGAGTTAACAGACTGGCTCCGGCCACTTCCGACTTCCTTATATGAGTGGTTGCAGAAAAAGGCCCCGCATGCGGGGCCCGAGAGAATTATTTGACCAGGCGCCAACACAGCGGATAGCGGTAGGTCTGGCCTTCGTTGGCCTTGATCCCGGCGATGACGGTCAGCACCAGCGCGGCCAGGCCGAGCAGCGGCAGCAGCAGGAAGCCGATCACCACCACGGCGAGCAGCATGCATACCAGCGCGGCGAGCGACACGGTGATGTGGAAATTCAGCGCCTCCTTGCCCTGGTCATCGACGAAGGGATCGAGGTCGCGCTTGAGTTGCCAGACGATCAGCGGGCCGAGCAGGTTGCCGAAGGGAATCAGCAACCCGGCGAAGGCCGCGAAGTGGCAGAACATTGCCCATTGGCGGGCTTCCGGGCTCGGGGTGGGGCTGAGGTTCTGCTCTTCCATGGGGCTCTCCGCGGGTTGTGGGAATCAGTCGGCCAGGGTCGCGCGCTGCAGTTCGAACAGCTCGCGCATGCCCTGTTGGGCCAGCGCCAGCATGGCATTCAGTTCTTCCGGCTGGAAGGGGGCGCCTTCGGCGGTGCCCTGCACCTCGATGAAACCGCCGCTGTCGGTCATCACCACGTTGAGGTCGGTCTCGGCGGCGGAGTCTTCCAGGTAGTCCAGGTCCAGCACCGGCTCGCCTTGGTAGATGCCAACCGACACGGCGGCAACCATCTGCTTGAGCGGCTCGCCCTTCAGCGCGCCGCGCTTCTTCAGCACCTTCAGCGCATCGACCAGCGCCACCATGGCACCGGTGATGGAGGCGGTGCGGGTGCCGCCGTCGGCCTGGATCACGTCGCAGTCGATGTAGATGGTGTTCTCGCCCAGCTTGCTCATGTCCAGCGCGGCGCGCAGCGAGCGGCCGATCAGGCGCTGGATTTCCAGGGTGCGCCCGCCCTGCTTGCCGCGGCTGGCCTCGCGCTGGTTACGCTCGCCGGTGGCGCGCGGCAGCATGCCGTACTCGGCGGTCAGCCAGCCCTGGCCCTGGCCCTTGAGGAAGCGCGGCACGCCGGACTCGACGCTGGCGGTGCAGATGACCTTGGTGTCGCCGAACTCGACCAGCACCGAACCCTCGGCGTGCTTGGTGTAGTTGCGGGTGATGCGCACGGAACGCAACTGGGTGGAAGCACGGCCGCTGGGACGTTTCATCTGCTGGTACCTGTAGAAAGCGGAAATCTCGGGCGCGCGGCGCCCGACCTGCCGGCATTATAGCGCCGCGACGGGGCGGATTGGGCCGGCGGTCGCTCTGCGCTACAATCCGCGCCCATTCGTCATTTCACGAGGCTCCCCCATGGTGCACAGCATGACTGCCTTCGCCCGCGTCGAAGGCGCAGAGGCCCACGGCACCCTGAGCTGGGAGCTGCGCTCGGTCAACCATCGCTACCTGGAGCCGCACCTGCGCCTGCCGGACTCGTTCCGCGACCTCGAAGGCGCCGTGCGCGAGGCCCTGCGCCAGGGCCTGTCGCGCGGAAAGGTGGAGTGCACCCTGCGCTTCGCCGAGGAAAACGCCGGCAAGAGCCTGCAGGTGGACGGCGAGCGCGCTCGCCAACTGATCTCCGCCGCCGAGCAGGTGGCGGCCCTGATTCAGCAGCCGGCGCCGCTCAACCCCCTGGAAGTGTTGGCCTGGCCCGGCGTGCTGGTGGCCGACGCCGCCGACCCGCAGGCCCTGAATGCCGCCGCCCTGCAACTGTTCGAGCAGGCCCTGGGCGAACTGAAGAGCGGTCGCGCCCGCGAAGGCGCCGAGCTGGCCAATCTGCTCAACGAGCGCCTGGATAGCATCGCCGAGGAAGTCGTCGCCCTGCGCGCGCTGGTGCCGGAGATGCTGGCCAACCAGCGTCAGAAGATCGAGACCCGCTTCGCCGAAATGCGTGCTGAAGTGGACCCGCAGCGTCTGGAGCAGGAGCTGGTGCTCCTCGCCCAGAAGAGCGACGTGGCCGAGGAACTGGATCGCCTGAACACCCACGTGACCGAAGTGCGCCGCGTGCTCAAGGCCGGTGGCGCCGCCGGACGGCGCCTGGACTTCCTCATGCAGGAACTCAACCGCGAGGCCAATACCCTCGGCTCCAAGGCCTTCGACCCGCGCAGCACTCAGGCCGCCGTCAACCTCAAGGTCCTGATCGAGCAGATGCGCGAGCAGGTCCAGAACATCGAATAGCCGCTAGGCTTGAACCAAAGCGTTATCAGGACATGCAGATGACCGTCACCACCGGCACCCTCTATATCGTTTCCGCACCCTCCGGCGCCGGCAAGACCAGCCTGGTCAAGGCCCTGCTCGACAGCGATGCGCGCATCCGTGTCTCCGTCTCGCATACCACCCGCGCCATGCGCCCGGGCGAGCAGAACGGGGTCAACTACCACTTCGTCGACCACGCCCAGTTCGGCGCGATGATCGAACGCGGCGAGTTCCTCGAGCACGCCCAGGTGTTCGACAACTTCTACGGCACCTCGCAGGTGTGGGTCGAGCAGACCCTGGCGGCAGGTTCCGACCTGATCCTGGAGATCGATTGGCAGGGCGCCCAGCAGGTGCGCAAGCTGATGCCGCTAGCGAAATCGATCTTTATCCTGCCGCCCACACAAGAAGCGTTGCGCCATCGCCTGACCAACCGTGGCCAGGACAGCGCCGAGATCATCGAGCGGCGCATGCAGGAAGCGGTCAGCGAGATGAGCCACTACGTCGAGTACGACTACCTGGTGATCAACGACGATTTCGCCCATGCCCTGGACGACCTGAAGGCCATCTTCCGCGCCAATCAGCTGCAGCAGAGCTGCCAGCAGCAGCGCCATGCCGGCCTGCTCAGTGAGCTGCTGGTCTGACCGGCCGCCGAAAGGCCTTCCCTAAACGCTGGTGATTTTTTAGACTATTCAGTCCGCTCGCCCATTCGGGCCCAGCCTTATTTGCTATTCGCCAAGAGGAACACCATGGCCCGCGTTACCGTTGAAGACTGCCTGGAGAACGTAGACAACCGCTTCGAGCTGGTCATGCTGGCTACCAAGCGTTCCCGTCAGCTGGCTACCGGCGGCAAGGAGCCGAAGGTCGCCTGGGAAAACGACAAGCCGACCGTCGTGGCCCTGCGTGAAATCGCTGCCGGCCTGGTCGATGCCGAGTTCGTTGCCCAGGAAGACCTGGTCGAGGACGAGCCGCTGTTCGCCGTCGCCTTCGAGGAAGAGGCCAACGAGCCTCTGTAAGCCTATGCCTGGTCGAAGTCTCGCGGCACCGGGTCAAGCGCCAGCGCGGCAGGGGGTGATCCCTTGCCGAGCATAGATACCCTCGCCGACAGACTCTCGTCCTACCTGGCCGCGGACCAGGTCAACCTGGTCCGCCGCGCCTACTTCTACGCCGAGCAGGCCCACGACGGCCAGCGCCGCCGCAGCGGCGAAGCCTACGTCACCCACCCGCTCGCCGTTGCCAACATCCTCGCCGACATGCACATGGACCATCAGAGCCTGATGGCCGCGATGCTGCACGACGTGATCGAGGACACCGGCATCGCCAAGGAAGCGCTCACCGCGCAGTTCGGCGAAACCGTCTCGGAACTGGTCGACGGGGTCAGCAAACTGACCCAGATGAACTTCGAGACCAAGGCCGAAGCCCAGGCCGAAAACTTCCAGAAGATGGCCATGGCCATGGCACGCGACATCCGCGTGATCCTGGTCAAGCTGGCCGACCGCCTGCACAACATGCGCACCCTGGAGGTGCTGTCCGGCGAGAAGCGCCGGCGCATCGCCAAGGAAACCCTGGAAATCTACGCCCCCATCGCCAACCGGCTGGGCATGCACAGCATGCGCGTGGAGTTCGAGGACCTCGGCTTCAAGGCCATGCACCCGATGCGTTCCGAGCGCATCCGTACGGCGGTCAAGCGCGCCCGCGGCAACCGCAAGGAAATCGTCGCCAAGATCGAGGAGTCGATCACCGCCTACCTGCAGCGCGAAGGCCTGCAGGGCGAAGTGATCGGCCGCGAGAAGCACCTCTACAGCATCTACCAGAAGATGCGCGGCAAGCGCCGGGCGTTCAACGAGATCATGGACGTCTACGCCTTCCGCATCATCGTCGACAAGGTCGACACCTGCTACCGCGCCCTCGGCGTGGTGCACAACCTGTACAAGCCCCTGCCGGGCCGCTTCAAGGATTACATCGCGATTCCCAAGGCCAACGGCTACCAGTCGCTGCACACCACCCTGTTTGGCATGCACGGCGTGCCCATCGAGATCCAGATCCGCACCCGCGAGATGGAAGAGATGGCCAACAACGGCATCGCCGCCCACTGGCTGTACAAATCCGATGGCGACGACGCGCCTAAGGGCAACCATGCCCGCGCTCGCCAGTGGGTCAAGGGCGTGCTGGAGATGCAGCAGCGCGCCGGCAACTCGCTGGAATTCATCGAGAGCGTGAAGATCGACCTGTTCCCGGACGAGGTCTACGTATTCACGCCCAAGGGCCGCATCATGGAGCTGCCGAAGGGCTCCACCGCGGTCGACTTCGCCTACGCGGTGCACACCGACGTCGGCAACAGCTGCATCGCCTGCCGCATCAACCGCCGCCTGGCACCGCTGTCGCAGGCCCTGGAAAGCGGCTCGACGGTGGAGATCGTCACCGCCCCCGGCGCGCGGCCGAACCCGGCCTGGCTCAACTTCGTGGTCACCGGCAAGGCCCGCACCCATATCCGCCACGCGCTCAAGCTGCAGCGCCGCTCGGAGTCGATCAACCTCGGCGAACGCCTGCTCAACAAGACCCTCACCGGCTTCGACAGCCACCTGGAGAAGATCGCCCCGGAGCGGGTGCAGGCGGTGCTCGGCGAATACCGCCTGGAGGTCATCGAGGACCTGCTGGAAGACATCGGCTTGGGCAACCGCATGGCCTACGTGGTCGCGCGCCGCCTGCTGGCCGAGACCGGCGACGCCGCGCCCAGCCCGGACGGCCCGCTGGCCATCCGTGGCACCGAGGGCCTGGTGCTGAGCTACGCCAAGTGCTGCACGCCGATCCCCGGCGACCCCATCGTCGGCTACCTGTCGGCCGGCAAGGGCATGGTGGTGCACCTGGACAGCTGCAAGAACATCGCCGACATCCGCCACAACCCGGAGAAGTGCATCCAGCTCAACTGGGCCAAGGATGTCGCCGGCGAATTCAACGTCGAACTGCGCGTCGAGCTGGAGCACCAGCGCGGCCTGATCGCCCTGCTCGCCAGCAGCGTCAACGCCGCCGACGGCAATATCGAGAAGATCGGCATGGACGAGCGCGACGGCCGCATCAGCGTGGTCCAGCTGGTGGTCAGCGTGCATGACCGCGTGCACCTGGCCCGCGTCATCAAGAAGCTGCGCGCCCTCAACGGCGTCATCCGCATCACCCGCATGCGCGCCTGACGGCGCCATGTCGCAGTACAACAACAATTCATCCGAATCGGAGTTCGTCATGAGCAAGACCGTCATTTCCTCGCCCAACGCCCCGGCCGCCATCGGCACCTACTCCCAGGCGATCAAGGCCGGCAACACCGTGTACCTGTCCGGGCAGATCCCGCTGGACCCGCAGACCATGGAACTGGTGCAGGGCTTCGAGGAGCAGACCGTGCAGGTGTTCGAGAACCTCAAGGCGGTGATCGAGGCCGCCGGCGGCTCGTTCAAGGACGTGGTCAAGCTGAACATCTTCCTCACCGACCTCAGCCACTTCGCCAAGGTCAACGAAGTCATGGGCCGCTACTTCGAGCAGCCCTACCCAGCCCGCGCCGCCATCGGTGTGGCCTCTCTGCCGCGCGGTGCGCAGGTGGAAATGGACGGCATCCTGGTTCTCGAATAACCCCATGCGTCGCCCCCTCCTGATCGCCCTCAGCGCCGGCCTGCTGGCCGGCTGCGCCGCCGACAGCCCCGACGGCACCTGGATCAACCAGCCGATCATCGACAGCGCCCGCCAAGGCGGGCCGCTGCGCGAGGCTCTGCTGGCCCACGGCCCCAACCTGGAATGGCGGCTCGACAGTCAGCGCGGCCTGGCCACCTACAGCAACGGCTTCGAAGCACCCGAAGGCCGCCTGGCGGCCGGCGAACCGGGGCACTGGCAGGTGAGCTACCAGGGCGACTATCAGGAGAACCTCGACCTGCAGGGTGACCAGCTGGTGCAGCAAGCCAGCACCTACGGCCCCGAGCAGCATTTCAGCCGCCCGCCGCACCAGGCGGAGGACGGCGCGCCGATCGGCAGCAGCTTCGAGTGGGCGCTGTACGACGCCTACCTGGGCGGCGAATGGATGATCCGCGAGGGTGTCGGCAAGGGCGGCCTGGTGCTGTTCCACCCGGATGGCCGCCTGGAAGGCCTGCCCGGCGCCGAGCGTTACGCCCTGTGCCTGGCCGGCGATTGCGCCTCGATGGCCGGCGAGCACGATAGCCTGTGGCTGCAGCTCGGCCAGCAGGGTGCCTCGTGGATCTTCGAGCGCGACGGCGACCAGCTGCGCATCCTCCAGGCGCTCAACCAGTCGGCGCCGGACGAGGTGCCCAGCTTCCGTCCCGGGCGCCAGGCCTGGCTGCTGCAGCGCGACTGAGCGACATGCGCGCGCTCCTGCTGTGCCTGCTGCTGGCGAGCCTGGCCGTCCAGGCCGAACAGCGCCATTACGAAGACAGCGGCCGCTATCTGGGGCGCACCGACGACGATGGCCGCAGCTACGATGACAGTGGGCGCTACACCGGCCGTACCGATGCGGACGGCCGCCAGTATGATGCCTCCGGCCGCTACACGGGACGCATCGACGGCGACGGCCGCAGTTATGACGACAGTGGCCGCTACACCGGCCGCCAGGATCAGGATGGTCGCCACTACGACGACTCGGGGCGCTACCAGGGCCGCGACGACCCGGACGGACGCCACTACGACGACAGCGGGCGCTACACCGGGCGCAGCGACGACTGATCGGCCAGCACCGCCGCATAGCCCTCGCGATAGCTGGGGTACTGCGGCGCCCAGCCCAGCGCGCGGGCACGGGCATTGCTGCAGCGCTTGCTGCCGGCGCGGCGCACGCTGTTCTCCTCGGCCCACTGGGTCACGCCCAACTGCTCGCGCAGCCAGCCCACCACCTCGTGCAGCGGCGCCGGTTCGTCGTCCACGCCCAGGTAGCAGTCGGCCAGCTGCGCGCCTTCGGCATCCGCCTGCAGCAGGAAGGCCAGCAACCCGGCGGCATCCTCGGCATGGATGCGATTGGCGTACAGCGGCGGTTCGCTGGTCACCCGATAGCCCTGGCGCACCTGATTGAGCAGCCACTGACGACCGGGGCCGTAGATCCCGGTCAGACGCACCAGGGTCGCCGGCAGGCCGCTGGCCAGGGCCAGGCGTTCGGCCTCCAGCATAACCCGGCCGGAGTAGCCCTCGGCCTCGGCCGGTGAATCCTCGTCGATCCATTCGCCGCCCTGCTGCACATAGACCCCACTGCTGGAGACGAACAGCAGGCGCCGCGGACGCTGACCATGCGCGGCCAGCCAGCCCAGCACGTGGCGCAGGCCATCGACATAGGCGGCGCGGTAGCCGGCCTCGTCGTGCTGGCTGGCCGCGGCGCAATACACCAGATAGTCCAGTTCGCCCTGGGGCCAGGTCTCAGGACAGACCGGTTGCTGCAGATCGCCGGCGACCGGACGGATCTCGGCGGGCAGCTGCGCGACATCGCGCCGCAGGCCGTAAACACTCCAGCCGGCCGCCGCCAGGCGCCGCGCCAGGCGGCTGCCAACATCGCCGCAGCCAGCAATCATCAGGGTCTTGGACATCACTAGGAGTACCTCAAGGAAACGCCGGATTCAGTGCACTGAATCCGAAGTGCACGGCGAATAGTTACATTGTATCTTTCACAAACAAGAATTACTTGCAATAATACACCCCGTTTTTGCACGGAGGTGCCGTTTCCTCCGTCCGACGCTCCCTCACTTCAGGTCCGGCCAGCATGAATTCTACCGCCCTCCGCGCTCAGCCAACCCGCACTTCCCGCCTGCCCATGGCAGCCCTGCTGCTCGGCCTGCTCCTGCCGTTCGGCGCCACGGCCGAGGAAGTGGCTCCGGTCGCGCAGCAACCGGCCGCTAGCGCTCCGGCAACCGCTCCGCTGACCAATGCCAGTGGCGCCCCAGCCAGCGCCGGTCAACTGCCGCCGCCGGTCCAGCATCCCCAGGCCGCCGCCCTGCAGCAGAAGCTGGAGACCCTGGGCGAACAGGCTACTGCCGAACAGGTCGCCGCCGCCCAGCAGGAATTCCTGCAGCAGAACAACATCAGCGGCGCCGACGCCGAACAACTGCTCGCCGCCCTGCAGGCGCTGCAGGCCGAGTCGGCGCTGGAAGGCGAGGAAGAGCTGCTGCACGACCTGTCGCCGTGGGGCATGTACCAAAACGCCGACCGCGTGGTGAAGAGCGTGATGATCGGCCTGGTACTGGCCTCGATCCTGACCTGGACCGTGTGGATCGCCAAGGGCCTGGAGCTGCTCATCGCGCGCCGTCGCCTGCAGCGCGAACTGCCCGATCTGAAGGGCGCGCGCACCCTCAACCAGGCCGCCGAGCAGGCCCGCGTCAAGCACAGCTTCAGCGCCCAGCTGATCGAGGACGCCCGCGAAGAGCTGCGCCTGTCGGTCGGCTGCAAGGAGAAGGAAGGCATCAAGGAGCGCGTCAGCTTCCGCCTGGAGCGCCTGGTCGCCGCCAGCGGCCGCAACATGAGCCAGGGCACCGGCGTGCTCGCCACCATCGGTTCCACCGCACCCTTCGTCGGCCTGTTCGGCACCGTGTGGGGCATCATGAACAGCTTCATCGGCATCGCCGAATCGCAGACTACCAACCTTGCCGTGGTCGCCCCCGGCATCGCCGAGGCCCTGCTGGCCACCGCCCTGGGCCTGGTCGCCGCGATCCCGGCCGTGGTCATCTACAACGTCTTCGCCCGCTCCATCGCCGGCTACAAGGCCCAGGTGGCCGATGCCTCGGCCCAGGTCCTGCTGCTGGTCAGCCGTGACCTCGACCAGCCGGCCGGCGAGCGCGCTCAGGCGCCGATCGCCAAGGCGGTCTGAACCATGGGGCTGCATCTGCACGAGGGCGGTGACGACCTCCAGGAAAACCACGAGATCAACGTCACCCCGTTCATCGACGTGATGCTGGTACTGCTGATCATCTTCATGGTCGCCGCGCCCCTGGCCACCGTGGACGTGAAGATCGACCTGCCGGCCTCCACCGCCAAGCCGGTGCCGCGTCCGGACAAGCCGATCTACCTGAGCATCAAGGAAGACACCAGCCTGTACCTGGACAACCAGCAGGTCGACGCGACCCAGCTCGGCGCCTCCCTGGACCGCCTGACCGGCGCCAACAAGGACAAGACCATCTTCGTCCGCGGCGACAAGGGCGTGGACTATGCCGACCTGATGGGCGTGATGGACAACCTGCGCGGTGCCGGCTACCTGAAGATCGGCCTGGTGGGCCTGGAAACGGTCGGCGCGCAATGAGCCAAGCGCGTCGCCTGCCGCTGTGGGTCATCAGCCTGATCGCCGTGATCGGCCTGCACCTGGTCGTCTATTACGCCGCCCTGCTGTGGCGTCCGGCCGTCACGCCGATCCTGCTGCAACCGGCGGCCATGCTGATCGAGCTGGAGCCGATGGTCGCGCCGCCGCAGCCGACGCCGCCGGAGCCGGTGATCGAGGAACTGCCGGAGCCCGAGATCGTCGAGGTGCCCGAGCCGAAGATCGCCATCGTCAAGCCCAAGCCGAAACCCAAGGTCCAGCCCAAGCCGCAGCCGCCGAAGCCCGAGGTCAAACCGCAGCCCGAGGCGCCCAAGGTGGCGAGCCAGGAGAAGACCGCGGCGCCGATCAAGGCCCCGGTGCAGCAGCAGGTCAGCACCGGCGAGATCGACCGCGAGCGCGCCATCTGGATGGCCAAGGTGCAGGCCTACCTGAGCAAGCACCTGCGCTATCCGGATCGCGAGCGGCGCTTCAACAAGCCCGGCAGCAAGCACGCCCTGCTGCTCAATTTCACCATCGACACCCGCGGGCGCATCCTCGCCGCCGAGGTGAAGCAGTCCACCGCGCGCAACTCCTTCGACCGCGACGTGCAGCGCCAGCTGCGCAAGGCCAGCCCGGTGCCGGCGCCGCCGACCAAGGTGCTGAGCGGCGGCAGCATGTCGATCGACTATCCGCTGAACTTCACCCTCACCCGCTGAGCGGCATGAACCGGGCCGCATCTTTATCGGCGGCCCGGTTGGTTCCATTGAATACAGTCGCTATGCTTGGCGGCATCTCAATGGAATTTACCTATGACCCTCACCGAACTGCGCTACATAGTGACCCTTGCCCAGGAACAGCACTTCGGCCGCGCGGCCGAGCGCTGCCATGTCAGCCAGCCGACGCTCTCGGTGGGGGTGAAGAAGCTCGAAGACGAACTCGGCGTGCTGATCTTCGAGCGCAGCAAGAGCGCGGTGCGCCTGACGCCGGTCGGCGAGGGCATCGTCACCCAGGCCCAGAAGGTGCTGGAGCAGGCCCAGGGCATCCGTGAGCTGGCCCAGGCCGGCAAGAACCAGCTGACCGCGCCGCTGAAGATCGGCGCCATCTATACCGTCGGCCCCTACCTGTTCCCCCACCTTATTCCGCAGCTGCACCGAGTCGCCCCGCAGATGCCGCTGTACATCGAAGAGAACTTCACCCACATCCTGCGCGACAAACTGCGCACCGGCGAGCTGGACGCGATCATCATCGCCCTGCCGTTCCAGGAAGCCGACGTGCTGACCAAGCCGCTGTACGACGAGCCGTTCTTCGCCCTGCTGCCGGCCGG
Organism: Pseudomonas sp. F(2018); assembly: GCF_005508865.1. Classification (GTDB taxonomy): domain Bacteria; phylum Pseudomonadota; class Gammaproteobacteria; order Pseudomonadales; family Pseudomonadaceae; genus Aquipseudomonas. The sequence goes on along the minus strand of NZ_SCOM01000005.1, from coordinate 85,168 downwards.
CCACCCCTGGGCCGAGCGCGAGACCATCGACAAGGAGTTGCTCAACGACAAGAGCCTGCTGCTGCTCGGCGAGGGCCACTGCTTCCGCGACCAGGTGCTGGAGGCCTGCCCGTCGCTGCGCAAGGGCGGCGAGGACTCGGCCAAGCACACCACGGTGGAATCCAGCTCGCTGGAAACCATCCGCCACATGGTCGCCTCCGGCCTGGGCATCTCGATCCTGCCGTTCTCCGCGGTGGACAGCCACCACTACGCCCCCGGCGTGATCGAGGTGCGCCCGCTGAGTGCGCCGGCGCCCTACCGCACCGTGGCCATCGCCTGGCGCGCCAGCTTCCCGCGGCCCAAGGCCATCGAAGTGCTGGCCGACTCGATTCGCCTGTGCTCGGTGGCGCGCCCCCAGGGTGAAGCCATCCCGGCATGACCGAGCTGGCGCAGGTCCCGGTCACCGCGCTGAAGGGCGTCGGTGATGCGCTGGCCGAGAAGCTGGGCAAGGTCGGCCTGGAGAACCTGCAGGACGTGCTGTTCCACCTGCCCCTGCGCTACCAGGACCGCACCCGTATCACGCCCATCGGCGCCCTGCGTCCGGGCCAGGATGCCGTTGTCGAAGGCATCGTGGCCGGCGCCGATGTGGCCATGGGCCGCCGCCGCAGCCTGCTGGTGCGCCTGCAGGACGGCACCGGCACCCTGTCCCTGCGCTTCTTCCACTTCAGCCAGGCGCAGAAGGACGGCCTCAAGCGTGGCACCGCCCTGCGCTGCTACGGCGAGGTGCGCCCCGGCGCCACCGGCCTGGAGATCTACCACCCGGAATACCGCGCCCAGAGTAGCGACGAGCCGGCGCCGGTGGAGCAGACCCTGACGCCGATCTACCCGACCACCGAGGGCCTGACCCAGCAGCGCCTGCGCCAGCTCAGCCAGCAGGCCCTGGCCCGCCTCGGCCCGCACAGCCTGCCCGACTGGCTGCCCGCCGAGCTGGGCCGCGACTACCAGCTGGGCCCGCTGGCCGAGGCCATCCGCTACCTGCATCGGCCGCCGCCGGATGCCGACCAGGAAGAGCTGGCCGAGGGTCGCCACTGGGCCCAGCATCGCCTGGCCTTCGAGGAACTGCTGACCCACCAGCTGTCGCTGCAGCGCCTGCGCGAGCAGGTGCGCGCCCAGGCGGCGCCGGTACTGCCGCCGGCCAAAAAGCTGCCGCAGCGCTTCCTGGCCAACCTCGGCTTCGCCCCCACCGGCGCCCAGCAGCGGGTCGGCGCCGAGATCGCCTACGACCTGAGCCAGCCCGAGCCCATGCTGCGCCTGGTGCAGGGCGATGTCGGCGCCGGCAAGACGGTGGTCGCCGCCCTGGCCGCCCTGCAGGCGCTGGAGGCCGGCTACCAGGTGGCGCTGATGGCGCCGACCGAGATTCTCGCCGAGCAGCACTTCCTCAATTTCAGCCGCTGGCTGCAGCCACTCGGCATCGAGGTCGCCTGGCTGGCCGGCAAGCTCAAGGGCAAGGCCCGCGCCACGGCGCTGGAGCAGATCGCCGGCGGCGCACCGATGGTGGTCGGCACCCACGCGCTATTCCAGGACGAGGTGCGCTTCTCCAAGCTCGCGCTGGTGATCATCGACGAGCAGCACCGTTTCGGCGTGCAGCAACGCCTGGCCCTGCGCCAGAAGGGCATCGACGGGCGCCTGTGCCCGCACCAGCTGATCATGACCGCCACGCCGATTCCGCGAACCCTGGCGATGAGCGCCTACGCCGATCTGGACACCTCGATCCTCGACGAGCTGCCGCCCGGGCGCACGCCGGTGAACACCCTGGTGATTGCCGACAGCCGCCGCCTCGAGGTGGTCGAGCGCGTGCGCCTGGCCTGCCGCGAAGGCCGCCAGGCCTACTGGGTGTGCACGCTGATCGAGGAATCCGAGGAGCTCACCTGCCAGGCGGCCGAGACCAGTTTCGAGGAGCTCTCCGCCGCGCTGGGCGAACTGCGCGTCGGCCTGATCCACGGGCGCATGAAGCCCGCCGAGAAGGCCGCGGTGATGGACGAGTTCAAGCGCGGCGAGCTGCAGCTGCTGGTCGCCACCACCGTGATCGAGGTGGGCGTCGACGTGCCCAACGCCAGCCTGATGATCATCGAGAACCCCGAGCGCCTCGGCCTGGCCCAGCTGCACCAGCTGCGCGGGCGGGTCGGCCGTGGCAGCGCCGCCAGCCACTGCGTGCTGCTCTACCACGCGCCGCTGTCGCAGCTTGGCCGCGAGCGCCTAGGCATCATGCGCGAGACCTGCGACGGCTTCGTTATCGCCGAGAAGGACCTCGAGCTCAGGGGACCGGGCGAGATGCTCGGCACCCGCCAGACCGGTCTGCTGCAGTTCAAGGTGGCCGACCTGATGCGCGACGCCGATCTGCTGCCGGCCGTGCGCGAGGCGGCGCAAGAGCTACTGGCGCGCTGGCCGCAGCATGTCAGCCCGCTGCTCGAACGCTGGTTGCGCCACGGCCAGCAGTACGGCCAAGTGTGATCCGCCGCACGTAATGCCGCTGGTCGCCCGTCCGGCGGCCGAGCCTATCCCGCGGGGCGCTGGTTATACTCCTCGTCAGTAGTTCCTCAGCCGGATGTCGCCCATGACCGAAGTCGCCCTCGCCCCCGATTCCGCCCCGCGTCCGCCGGTGGTGATCCTGCAACTCCTCGAGAAACTCGGCGTCCCCTGCCACATCCGTCCCGACCACCCCGCACATCCCGCCGCTCGCCGCGTGCAGGCCGCGCTGCTGGAAGACGCGGTCGGTGCCCTGCTGGTGCTGTTCCCCCAGAGCCAGCTGCTCGACCTCAATCGCCTGGCCGAGCTGACCGGGCGCAAGCTCACCGCGGTCAAGCCCGAGCGCATGGAGCGCATGCTGGCCAAGCATAACCTCGGCCTGCTGCCCGGCCTGCCGCCGCTGACCAGCTCGCCCTGCCTGTACGACGAGCGCCTGCTGCAGGAGCCTAGCCTGCTGGTGGAGTCCGGCCAGGCCGGCGTGCTGCTGGAGATCGACAGCGAACACTACAAGGCCATCCTCCTGGCCAAGGCCAGCGCCGCCCGCTTCGGCGAGCCGCTGCTGGGCATCCGCCCGAACCTGAATCGCCCGGACGACGACCGCGCGGAGATCACCCAGGCCGTGCAAGCCTTCACCGCACGCCGCATCCAGCAGCGTCTCGAGGAAACCATCGAGATTCCGCCGCTGCCGGAGACCGCACAGAAGATCATCAAGCTGCGCGTCGACCCGGACGCTACCGTCGACGACATCACCGGCGTAGTCGAGACCGACCCGGCCCTGGCCGCCCAGGTGGTCAGCTGGGCCGCCTCGCCCTACTACGCCGCCCCCGGCAAGATCCGCTCGGTGGAGGACGCCATCGTCCGCGTGCTGGGCTTCGACCTGGTGATCAACCTGGCCCTCGGCCTGGCCCTGGGCAAGACCCTCAGCCTGCCCAAGGACCAGCCGCAGCAGGCCACACCCTACTGGCAGCAGGCGATCTACACCGCCGCCATCATCGAGGGCCTGACCCGCGCCATGCCGCGCGCCCAGCGCCCGGAAGCCGGCCTGACCTACCTCGCCGGGCTGCTGCACAACTTCGGCTACCTGGTCCTGGCCCACGTTTTCCCGCCGCACTTCTCGCTGATCTGCCGGCACCTGGAGGTCAACCCGCACCTGTCCGCCGGCTATATCGAGCAGCACCTGCTGGGCATCACCCGCGAGCAGATCGGCGCCTGGCTGATGCGCTTCTGGGACATGCCAGAAGAGCTGGCCACCGCCCTGCGCTTCCAGCACGACCCCGCGTACGACGGCGCCCACGCCGCCTACCCGAACCTGGTGTGCCTGGCCGTCAACCTGCTGCGCAGCCGCGGCATCGGCAGCGGCCCGCAGCATGACCTGCCGGACGAACTGTTCGAGCGCCTGGGGCTGACTCGCGAGAAGGCCGACGACGCGCTGAACAAGGTGCTGCAGGCGGAAGTGGCGCTGCGCGAGCTGGCCTCGCAGTTCAACCATCCGCACTGAGTGCGTCCGCCATGAAAAAAGGGGCCTGCGGGCCCCTTTTTCGTTGTGTCGGCTGGCTCGTTACTTGAGCTTGGCCCGCCGGGCGGCGAACACTTCCGGCAGGGCCTTGGTGCTGGCCTCCAGCACCGCGCGCAACGGTGCCTGCTCGTACAACGCGGCGTATTCGCCGAGCTTGTCGCTGGGGGTCTGGCGGTAGGCATAGAGCATGAAGGCTTCCACTCCACTGGCGCTGGACGCACGCAGCGGCGCCAGCTGGGCGGCGGTCTGCTCGGCCAGGGCCTTCTCGTCCAGATCACCACCACGGGCGCGCAGGGTCAGCAGGGCCTGGGTCTTGCCCACCTCGTAGCGCAGCAGGGTCGCCAGCTCGGTGGTGTGGGCAGCCTTGTCCAGGCGGCGCACCAGGTCCAGGCGCTTGCCCAGCGGCGGGCGCTCCTGCAGCTGCTGGCGGTAGGTGGCCAGGCCGCCATCCTCGCCCACCGCCCGCTCGGCGGCGGTGAAGTGCTGGGCCAACGGGCTATCGAGCAGCTTGAGTGCGGCCTCCAGCTGCTCGCGCTTGACCTTGAGCGCCACGCGCTTGGCCAGGTCGTCGCACAGCGGGGCGGCGGCGAATGCCTTGCCGAGGGACTTCTGCTGCTCGGCGCTCATGCCGCGCTGCAGCAGCGGCGCCGTCTGCTCGCATAGCAGCTGTACGCCGGCCAGCTCCAGCACGCGCTTGAGGGTGGCGTCGGTCGCCGCCTGGGCCGAGGCGACCAAGGACAGGAGCAGGGCGAGGATGAACAGCGGACGCATAACGGGACTTCCGTGGAAAACGCCCAGCCTAGCCAAGTGGCGCGGCCCGGGCCAGCAAGGGAAGGCGGCTCAGGCCGCTTTCTTGACCTCGGTCTTCTTTTTCTTCTTCGGCACCACGTGCTTGAGCAGGCCCTGGAACCAGATCACCAGCGCCGGGTTGCCCTGGATCTGGATGTCCTTGTTCTGGATGCCCTGCATGAAGGCCAGCTGCTTGTTCTTGGCGTTCATGGTGGCGAAGCCGTAGACCGCGTCCTTGAAGCCGATGGCGAAGGCCGGCTCGCGGGCCGTGCCGGCGTGGCTGGTGACGCGCTTGTCCTTGATGCGGTAGTGACGGGCGACTTTGCCGTCGAGGGTGTGCAGCTGGAATACCAGCTCCTTGCCTTCCAGCTGCTGCTGGAACTCGGGATTGGTGCGGCTGGCCTTGACCATCAGGCGGTCCAGCATCCAGAGGAGAAAGCGGAATTTCATGGCGCGCAGCCTCGAGGGTGATGAAATCGGCGGCGCATTGTAGCGGATGGCGCAGAACACTACATCCCGTCTGGCGGGCGTTTCGGCGCTGGAGAGGGGGGTGGCCCGGAGCCCTGGAGCTCCGGGCCGGGACTTGCTCAGTTGACGGCGTCGCGCAGGGACTTGCCCGGCTTGAAGGCCACGGTGTTGCTGGCTTTGATCTTGACCGGGGCGCCGGTCTGCGGGTTCTTGCCGGTACGGGCACCGCGGTGGCGCTGGAGGAAGGTGCCGAAACCGACCAGGGTGACGCTGTCCTTGCGGTTCAGCGCGCCGGTGATTTCTTCGAGCACGGCGTTGAGTACGCGGTTGGCCTGGTCTTTGGTCAGATCAGCCTTCTCGGCGATGGCCGCGGCGAGTTCAGGTTTGCGCATAGATGCCTCTTTGACTGTTTGTTGTTGTTGTGTGTCCGAGCTGTCTTTCCAGAACAGCGCCAAAGGCGCCGCAACGGCTCTGCGCTGCGGCAGACTGGGGGAGAATGGCACGCCATCCGGGACTGCGCCAGTGCTGCCGGGCAGTTTGCCCGACGGCGAATATGGTGAAGCAGACAGAACATCCGCCATTTCCGCCAGAAGCTGATCGATGCTCCGAATTCCTGGGGCAGAAACGCCGACGGCGGCCCGCAGGCCGCCGTCGAGGGTGTTGCACGAGCGGGATCAGCCGATCTCGATCATCTCGAAATCGGCCTTGCCGACGCCGCAGTCCGGGCACAGCCAGTCGGCCGGCACGTCTTCCCAGCGGGTACCGGCGGCGATGCCGTCGTCGGGCCAACCCTGGCTCTCGTCATAGATCAGGCCACAGACCACACATTGCCACTTCTTCATGCTCTACCTCATCGAGGGTCGTCTCTGGCGGACGTTGCCCTGGTTAAAAAATCAGCAGGCTTTGTACTGATATGGACGCCGTAGCGCAAGTGTCCGGGGCGGCCCTTCGTCGTGCTAAGCTCGCCGCCGTCCCCGGTAGCCGAAGCCGTTGTCGTGCCCTCCTCCGCCCTCGCCCACCCGCCCCGCTGGCTCAACGCCGGCCAGTTGCATCCTGCCCCCGCACCGCTGCTGCGCGACTGGCTGTTCGGCCAGGGCTCGCTGACCCGTCGCCTCACTGCCCTAAGTGCCGAGCGCTTCGCCGTGCAGCCGTTGCAGCAGGGCTGGCAGGTGTTGCGCGCCGACGAGTGCAGCGCCCTGCAGGTGCCGGCCGGCAGCATGGGCTGGGTGCGCGAGGTGTTCCTCCTCGGCGCCGGCCAGCCCTGGGTATTCGCCCGCAGCGTGGCGCCACGCACCGCCCTGGAGGGCTCCGGCTTAGAGCTGGGCAAGCTGGGCAGCCGTTCGCTGGGCGAGCTGCTGTTCAGCGACCGCGCCTTCGTGCGTGGCGAGCTGCAGGTCTGTCGCTACCCAGCGGCCTGGCTGCCCGCCGAGGCACGCGCTGAGCATCTCTGGGGACGCCGTTCCTGCTTCCGCCGCGACGGCCTCGGCGTGCTGGTGGCCGAGGTGTTCCTGCCGGCGTTCTGGGACCACGCCGCGCAGAACTAGACGCCGCCCTCGCTCCCGGTCCGGCCGCTGCTCGTATAATCGGCGCACCTGGCCCGGAGACCCGCCGATGTACCAATCCTTCCTGCTCGCCCTGAACCGCCTGCACCCGCGCACCTGGGACTTCGTCCAGCTGATGCGCCTGGAGAAGCCGATCGGCATCTATCTGCTGCTATGGCCGACCCTGTGGGCCCTGTGGGTGGCGAGCAAGGGCGTGCCGGACTTCGGCCTGCTGCTGATCTTCGTGTTCGGCACCCTGCTCATGCGCGCCGCCGGTTGCGTGATCAACGACTATGCCGACCGTAATTTCGACGGCCATGTGGCGCGCACCCGGGCGCGGCCAATGGCCGATGGCCGGGTCAGCCCGCGCGAGGCGCTGATCCTGTTCGCCGTGCTGGTGGGGCTGAGCTTCATCCTGGTGCTGTTCACCAACCTGACCACCATCCTGCTGTCGTTCGGCGGCCTCGCCCTGGCCGCCTGCTACCCCTTCATGAAGCGCTACACCTACTACCCGCAGGTGGTGCTGGGTGCGGCCTTCTCCTGGGGCATGCCGATGGCCTTCAGCGCGGTGACCGGCGAGCTGCCGCCGGCCGAGGCCTGGCTGCTGTACATCGCCAACCTGCTGTGGACGGTGGCCTACGACACCTACTACGCGATGACCGACCGCGAGGACGACCTGAAGATCGGTGTGAAATCCACCGCCATCCTGTTCGGCGATGCCGACCGCATCATCATCCTCACCCTGCAGGGTCTGGCCGTGCTGTGCCTGGCCATGGCCGGCGCGCGCTTCAGCCTGGGCATCTGGTTCCTCCTCGGCCTGCTCGGCGCCGCCGCCTGCTTCGCCTGGGAATTCTGGAGCACCCGCGACCGCGATCCGCAGAAATGCTTCGCCGCCTTCCTGCACAATCACTGGGCCGGCCTGGCGATTCTGCTGGGCATCGTCATCGACTACGCGCTGCGCTAGATCGGGGCCTGCCGCATGGCTGTCACATCGCTGCAATAATTCCGTTATCTAATGCGGCGCAAGACAGACGACCCGAGGCTCGACCCATGGTTGGCAAGAACATCCTGATCGTTGACGACGAAGCTCCCATCCGCGAGATGATCGCGGTGGCCCTGGAGATGGCCGGCTACGACTGCCTGGAAGCGGAAAACACCCAGCAGGCCCACGCCCTGATCGTCGACCGCAAACCGGACCTGATCCTGCTCGACTGGATGCTCCCGGGCACCAGCGGCATCGAGCTGGCCCGCCGCCTCAAGCGCGACGAGCTGACCGACGACATCCCGATCATCATGCTCACCGCCAAGGGCGAAGAGGACAACAAGATCCAGGGCCTGGAAGTCGGCGCCGACGACTACATCACCAAGCCCTTCTCGCCGCGCGAGCTGGTGGCCCGGCTCAAGGCCGTGCTGCGCCGCACCGCGCCGAGCGACGGCGAGGCGCCGATCGAGGTCGGCGGCCTGCTGCTCGACCCGATCAGCCACCGCGTCACCATCGACGGCAAGCCGGCCGAGATGGGCCCCACCGAGTACCGCCTGCTGCAGTTCTTCATGACCCATCAAGAAAGGGCGTATACCCGCGGCCAGCTGCTCGACCAGGTGTGGGGCGGCAACGTCTACGTCGAGGAGCGTACCGTCGACGTGCATATCCGCCGCCTGCGCAAGGCGCTCGGCGAGGTCTACGAGAATCTGGTGCAAACGGTGCGCGGCACCGGGTATCGTTTTTCCACCAAGAGCTGACTCACGCTCCTCGCGTCCAGAGAAAGGAAGCACTAGGTGAACCAAGACTGGCGCGGCGCCCTGGCGCGCCGCCTGCTGTTGTTGTTGGTCGGTTGCGGCCTGGTCGGCCTGATCACCGGCGAGTACGCCTGGGCCCTGGCCATCGGCCTCGGCGGCTACCTGCTGTGGCACCTCAAGCAGCTGCTGCGCCTGCACAAGTGGCTGCGCGAGCGCCAGCCGGACGAGGCGCCGCCCGAAGGCTACGGCCTGTGGGGCGAGATCTTCGACAACATCTACCACCTGCAGCGCCGCGACCAGCGCGTGCGCGGTCGTCTGCAGGCAGTGATCGACCGCGTGCAGGAGTCCACCGCCGCCCTGCGCGACGCGGTGATCATGCTCGACGCCGAGGGCAACCTGGAGTGGTGGAACCGCGCCGCCGAGCAGCTGCTGGGCCTGAAGACCCCGCAGGACAGCGGCCAGTCGATCGCCAACCTGGTACGCCACCCGCGCTTCAAGGAGTACTTCGAGGCCGGCAATTACCAGGAGGCCCTGGAGCTGCCCTCGCCGATCAACGACCGCATGCGCCTGCAGCTGCAGATCACCCAGTACGGCAACCACGAGCACCTGATGCTGGTGCGCGACGTCACCCGCCTCCACCAGCTGGAGCAGATGCGCAAGGACTTCATCGCCAATGTGTCCCACGAGCTGCGCACACCGCTGACGGTGATCACCGGCTACCTGGAGACCCTGCTGGACAATGTCGAGGACGTGAACCCGCGCTGGCTGCGCGCCCTGCAACAGATGCAGCAGCAGGGTTCACGCATGCAGAACCTGCTCAACGACCTGCTGCTGCTAGCCAAGCTGGAAGCCACCGACTATCCCTCGGACAACCAGCCGGTGGCCGTCGACCTGCTGCTGCTCTCGATCAAGAACGACGCCCAGGCCCTGTCCGGCGCGCGCAACCACCGCATCAGCCTGGAGGCGGACAGCCAGATCCGCCTCAAGGGCAGCGAGGCCGAGCTGCGCAGCGCCTTCTCCAATCTGGTGTTCAACGCGGTGAAGTACAGCCCCGAGGAGAGCGAGATCCGCATCCGCTGGTGGGGCGACGAACAGGGCGGGCACTTCAGCGTGGCCGACAGCGGCATCGGCATCGAGGCCAAGCACCTGCCGCGCCTGACCGAGCGCTTCTACCGGGTCGACTCCAGCCGCGCCTCCAACACCGGCGGCACCGGCCTCGGCCTGGCCATCGTCAAGCACGTGCTGCTGCGCCATCGGGCTCGGCTGGACATCAACAGCCTGGTCGGCAAGGGCAGCACCTTCACCTGCCACTTCCCGCCCCAGCAGGTCAGCCGGCGCGGCTAGAAATGGCCGGCGGCTTGCAATCACCGGCCTCAGCCGCCAACCTGTAGCGATCTTCCGCCAACCCTAGTACCCATGGACCCTTCCTCTAGTCTCTCCACTTCCGCCCTGGTCGCCGACCTCGGCCTCGTGCTGTTCGCCCTGTTCCTCGTTCTGCTCAACGGTTTCTTCGTCGCCGCCGAGTTCGCCATGGTCAAGCTGCGCGCGACCAAGGTCGAAGCCATCGCCGAGCAGCACGGCTGGCGCGGACACATCCTGCGCACCGTGCACAACCAGCTGGACGCCTACCTTTCCGCCTGCCAGCTGGGCATCACCCTGGCCTCACTCGGCCTGGGCTGGGTCGGCGAGCCGGCCTTCGCCGAACTGCTCACCCCGCTGCTCGGCGCCATCGGCATCGAGTCGGAGAAGCTGGTCCACGGCATCGCCTTCTTCTTCGCCTTCTTCATCATTTCCTACCTGCACATCGTGGTCGGCGAGCTGGCGCCCAAGTCCTGGGCGATCCGCAAGCCCGAGCTGCTGTCGCTGTGGACCGCCGCGCCGCTATACGCCTTCTACTGGCTGATGTACCCGGCCATCTACCTGCTCAACGCCAGCGCCAACGCCATCCTGCGCATCGCCGGGCAAGGCGAGCCGGGGCCGCACCACGAGCATCACTACAGCCGCGACGAGCTGAAGCTAATCCTCCACTCCAGCCGCGCCCGCGACCCCAGCGACCAGGACATGCGCGTGCTGGCCTCGGCCGTGGAGATGGGCGAGCTGGAGGTGGTGGACTGGGCCAACTCCCGCGAGGACCTGGTGTACATCGACGCCGATGCCAAGCTGGACGAGCTGTTCAACGTGTTCCGCCGGCACAAGTTCAGCCGCTACCCGGTGTACGAAGAAGCCACCGGCGGCTTCGTCGGCGTGCTGCACATCAAGGACCTGCTGCTGCAGCTGAGCCTGCTGGAGATGCTGCCGTCCAAGTTCAACGTGGCCGAGCTGATGCGCCCCATCGAGCGGGTCAGCAAGCACATGCCGCTGTCCTCACTGCTGGAGCAATTCCGCCAGGGCGGCGCGCACTTCGCCCTGGTCGAGGAGGCCGACGGCAAGGTGGTCGGCTTCCTGACCATGGAGGACGTGCTGGAAGTGCTGGTCGGTGATATTCAGGACGAGCACCACAAGGCCGAGCGCGGCATCCTCGCCTACCAGCCGGGCAAGCTGCTGGTGCGTGGCGATACCCCGCTGTTCAAGATCGAGCGCCTGCTCGGCCTAGACCTCGACCATATCGAGGCCGAGACCCTGGCCGGCCTGGTCTACGAGAGCCTGAACCGGGTGCCGGAGGAGGACGAGGTGCTGGAGACCGAGGGCCTGCACATCATCGTGAAGAAGATGAAGGGGCCGAAGATCGTCCTGGCCAAGGTGCTCAAGCTGGACTGACGCACCCCGCCGCTCCGCGAAACGCCGCAGCCTGTCTGCGGCGTTTTGCTGTGCGGCCCTAGGCGGCCCTGGTGCGGCTGACGCCGGCCAGGCTCATGCCGTGGTCCAGATGCTGGTCCACCAGCCACTTGCCGTGGGCCAGCGAGGCACGCTGGGCGCTCTCCAGGTCGGCGAGAAAGGCGAACTGCAGCGGCAGCGAGATGCGCTTGCTGACATGGCCGTCGGGCAGGGTGATCTGGCAGCCCGCCGCCCAGGGCGTGGGAATGCCCGGGTGCTCGATGATGGCGGCGCTGATGGCGTGGTCGCGGTAAGTGCAGTGCAGATTGTTCATGATCTTCACCTTGCGGATTCGGCGTGTCTGGCCACCTTAGCGCCAGAACGACCGCGCGGCGCCGCGGACCGACCAAGGGTCAGCCGGCCACGCACACCCGATTGCGCCCGGCCGCCTTGGCCGCGTACAGCGCCTGGTCGGCGGCATCGATCAGCGCCTGCATGTGCAACGCTGCCTGGCCATCGTGATGCACCAGGCCGATGCTCACGCTCAGCGGCACGCTGGCGCCACGGTGCTGCAGATCGAGCGCCGCCACCTGGGCGCGGACGCGCTCGGCCAGGGCCTGGGCACCCGCCGCATCGACATCCGCCAGGACCAGCAGAAACTCCTCGCCGCCATAACGCGCGGCCAGATCGCCGGCGCGCCGGGCGCTGTCGCGCAGCACCTTGGCCACGGCGGCGATGCAGCGGTCGCCGAAGGGATGGCCATAGCCATCGTTGATGCGCTTGAAGTGGTCGATATCGATCAGCAGCACGGCCAGCCGGGTGTTGGCCTGATCGGCCAGCTGCTGGTCGCAATGACGACGGTTGGCCAGCTGGGTCAGGGCATCGGTGTTGCTCAGGCGGGTCAACTCGGAGTTGGCCTCGGCCAGCTCGCGGGTCGATTGCTGCAGCTCGGCGGTGCGCGCCAGCACCCGCCGCTCCAGTTCCTCGTTAAGCCGCGCCTGCTCGACCAGCAGCTGTTCCTGGCTGGCCAGGCGCGCCTCGCGCTCGCCGATCAGCGCGGTCTGTGCGGCGATGCGTGCGGAACGCTCGCTGTTGATACGGTCGGCCAGGGCCACCGAGAGCAGGATGAATTCGACGAAGAAGCCCAGGGTCTGCATGCGTAGGGTCAGCTGGTTGACCGGCAGGGCGCCCTGCAGGGCCGCCACATGCACCGCGGTGCCGACGATGAGGAAGATCCACGCCAGGCTGAACAGCGGCGCCGAACGATTGCCGCGCCGCCACAGCTCCACCGCCGTCGCCAGCGCCAGCAGGCAGCTGAGCAGCGCCACCGGCCCGGTGCCGATGGTGATCAGCCACTGCGGCCGCACCAGCAGCAGCGCGATCGCCAAGGCCCAGTAGCCGAGCAACAGATTGTTGACCCACAGCACCCAGCCGCCGTAGCGCGGGATGCGCAGGAACACGCGCGCGAAGTAGGTCGAGGCGAAGAAGCTCCACAGCGCGGAGAACGCGTAGATGAGACCCGCCGGCCGGCCCAGCTCGGGCCACAGGAAGAGCACACCGAAGCCGCTCAGGCTCAGCTCGTAGACCACCACGCCGAGCAGATAGAGGCTGTACCACAGGTAACTGAGGTGGCGGGTGAACAGGTACAGGCTGAAGTTGTACAGCAGCACTGCCAGCATGGCGCCGAAGAACAGCCCCAGCAGCATGCGCTGGTCCAGCTCCTGCTGCTGATGGGCCGTCTCGGTGAGCACCTGCATGGGCGCCACGATGTTCTCGCGGCTGTGCAGGCGCAGGTAGACCCAGCGCTGTTCGCCGGGCTGCAGCGCCAGGGGGAACAGCGGTTGCCGACCGGGTACCGGCCAGGCGCTCAGCGGCAGATGATCACCGGCCTCCAGCAGCGGCCCCCAGCTTCCGCTGGCGGGATCGAACAGGCGCAGCTCGAGGCGATCGAGAATCGGCCACTCCACCAACAGGCGCCAGTCGGCGCGAGCGGAGCGGTTGTGCAGGGCCATGCGCACCCACACCGGCCCTTCCTGGTAACCCAGGCTCAGCGAGGCGCCTTTCAGCTTGCGCCAGCCGCTGGCCTCGGCGACCTCGGCAAAATCCAGCTCCTCGGCAGGCAGCAGGTATTCCAGCCAGGGTGCGGGACGCAAAACCTGACGGTCATCGGTGAGCTCGAGCGGAGCGGCTACGCAATGAAGGGTAGCCAGCAGACAGAACAGCAGGCTGAACAGACGCACGGGCAGATTGGTTTCCTCGATTCGGCGCCACTCTCGGGGACTGCTGGCGCCAGTCCCCCAAGCATTGCCGCGATTCGCCGATCGCGCCAGTCCGGCTATTCGCCACCCACCGCGAAGTTGGGCAGGCTGTCCACCGGTTGGGCGAAGTTGAACGGAATAGACTCCAGCGCCAGGCCGATGTTGCGCTGCACCACGAAGTGCAGGTGCGGGCCGGTGCTGTTGCCGGTGTTGCCGGAACGGGCGATCTGCATGCCGGCCTCGATCCGCTCGCCCTCGCGCACCGCCACCGAGCCGCGCATCAGGTGCAGGTAGACGCCCATGGTGCCGTCGTCATGCAGGATGCGCACGTAGTTGCCGGACGGGTTGTTGCCGCGGCCGCTCTGGCGGTTCTCGGTCTTCACCACCATGCCGCTGCGCGAGGCGACGATCGCCGTGCCCTCGGGCATGGCGATGTCCATGGCGTAGCGGCCCTTGGGCGTGAAGTGGCTGTACTTGCCGTTGGCACCCTGGGTCAGCTTGAACGGCCCGCCGCGCCAGGGCAGCGGGTAACGGAACAGCAGCGGCTGCAGGCGCGGGTCGCCCATGGCGTAACGCAGCCGCGGCTTGTAGCTCATCGGCTTGGTGGCATCCAGCGGCGCCAGGGTGGTCAGGCGGATATGGCTGCGCGGCGGCAGCACCCAGCGGATCGGCGCATCCGGCGCGCCGGCGACGTTGACCAGGCGATCCAGGCGCAGCTCGACCTCCACCGGGGCGTACAGGTCGTTGCGCAACACCAGGGTCTCGCCGGCATCGTGCTTCTTGGTTTCCAGCTTCACCAGGTTGTCGAGCTTCTCCACCATGCGGTCGCGGAACACGAACACCTGGGCACCGGGCACGGCCTTGTCGCTATAGGTCACCGTGCCGTGCTGGTCGACATACTTGTAGATGGTCAGCGCGCTGGCCTGGCCGGCGGCCAGCAGCAGTGCGCAGAAAATGATTGAACGCCCTAGCATAACTTCACGGATTTAATGGTTATTTGGTATCCGGGACGAAAAGACTAGCAGCGCCCCAGCCGGCTCGCGAGTGCTGGCGCTGCGGGCTGTGCGGCAATCCGCAGGGCCGGGCAGCGATTCGCGGCGATATCCGACGAAAGGCACGCTCCGGAACAGGTACTCCCAGAAATGACCACGGCGCCCGTAGGCGCCGTGGTCGTGAATCTGGCTAGCGGCGTCAGGCGCCGGGAACGAAGTGCTTCTGCGCGGTGCCGCGGGCGATCAGGCGCGACAGGTAGTCGAGCTTCTGCGGATCTTTGTCGACGAACTTGAAGCTCAGCTGCAGCCATTCGCTGTCCGGCTTCGGCTCCAGGGCCGCCACCGAATGCAGGTAGCCGTTGAGGCGCGCGGTCTCGGCCGCCTCACCCTGCTCCAGGTCGAGTACCGCGCTTTCCAGCACCTGGGGCAGCAGCTCGGTGCGCTTCACCACCAGCAGCGCTTCCTTGAGGCTCAGCGCCTTGATCACGCAGGCCATGCTGCCACCGGGCAGGCGCAGCTGACCCTGGCCACGGCCGGTCGGCGCGGCGGAAGCCTTGGCGGCCGGCGCGGCGGGTTTGGCGAAGGCGGCAGCCGGATCGGCAGCAGCGGCGGCGGGCTTGGCGGCCGGCTTGACCACATCGGCCTTGCCACCGGTCAGGGCGCTCAGGGAGTCGTTGGCGAAGCCGCCGGTGCTGAGCATCTTCGGCGGCGCGCTGGCGGCCAGGGCCTGCAGCTTGCCGGCGCGGTGCAGGGCCTTCTTGACCTTGGTGATCAGCTGGTCGTTGGAGAACGGCTTGCCGATGTAGTCGGAGACCCCGGCCTGGATGGCCTGGACCACGTTCTCCTTGTCGCCACGGCTGGTGACCATGATGAACGGCACGATCTTCAGGGCTTCCTGCTCGCGGCACCAGGTGAGCAGTTCGAGGCCGGACAGCTCGGGCATTTCCCAGTCGCAGAGGATCAGGTCGACCGCCTGGCGGGCGAGCATCTGCTGGGCCTTGCGGCCGTTGACCGCCTCTTCGATCTGGATGCCGGGGAAGTGGTCGCGCAGGCCCTTCTTCACCAGATCACGGATAAAGGTGGCGTCGTCCACCACCAGCACACTGACTTTGCTCATCGACCACTCCCGACAACGATGTCGACAAGCATAGCTGCGGATACTGGCCCGAGGCCAACATGGCGCACTCGGTGAATCCCCGAGCGCGCCGGGGATTGTCCGCGGGCGCCGCGCGGGCGGGTTACTCTTTCTTGCCCTGCACTTCTTCCTGCATGCGTGCCAGACCCATGTGCCGCACGTCGGTGCCGCGCACCAGGTAGATCACCAGTTCGGCGATGTTGCGCGCGTGGTCGCCGATGCGCTCCAGCGAACGCAGGACCCAGATGATGTTGAGCACGCGGCTGATCGCGCGCGGGTCTTCCATCATGTAGGTGACCAGCTCGCGCAGGGCGGTCTTGTACTCGCGGTCGACGGTCTTGTCGTACTGGGCCACGGACAGGGCCAGGTCGGCATCGAAGCGGGCGAAGGCGTCCAGCGCCTCCTGCACCATGCGTCGTACCTGGTCGCCGATGTGGCGCACCTCGACGTAGCCGCGCGGCGACTCGCCCTCCTCGCACAGCTGGATGGCGCGCTTAGCGATCTTCGACGACTCGTCGCCGATGCGCTCGAGGTCGATCACCGACTTGGAGATGCTGATGATCAGGCGCAGGTCGGAGGCGGCCGGCTGGCGGCGGGCGAGGATGCGCAGGCACTCCTCGTCGATATTGCGCTCCATCTGGTTGATCTGGTCGTCGATCTCGCGCACCTGCTGGGCCAGGCCGGAGTCGGCCTCGATCAGCGCGGTGACCGCGTCATTGACCTGCTTCTCGACCAGGCCGCCCATCGCCAGGAGGTGGCTGCGCACTTCCTCCAGCTCGGCGTTGAACTGCTGGGAGATGTGATGGGTGAGGCTGTCTTTGTTGATCATCGCGAAGTCCTATGCAAACCGGTTTCGAGTTCGTTGTTGTGGGACCGCTGCACCACTAGCCGTAACGGCCGGTGATGTAGTCCTCGGTTTGTTTTTTCGCCGGGTTGGTGAACAGGGTGTCGGTATCGCCGAACTCGATCAGCTTGCCCATGTACATGAACGCCGTGTAGTCGGAGACGCGCGCGGCCTGCTGCATGTTGTGGGTGACGATGACGATGGTGTACTTGCTCTTCAGCTCGTAGATCAGCTCTTCGACCTTGAGGGTGGAGATCGGGTCCAGTGCCGAGCAGGGTTCGTCGAGCAGCAGCACTTCCGGCTGTACCGCCACGGTACGGGCAATCACCAGGCGCTGCTGCTGGCCGCCGGAGAGGCCGAGGGCGGACTCGTGCAGGCGGTCCTTGACCTCGTCCCACAGGGCGGCGCTCTTCAGAGCCCATTCAACGGTCTCGTCGAGCACGCGCTTCTGGTTCACGCCCTGGATGCGCAGGCCGTACACCACGTTCTCGTAGATGCTCTTGGGGAACGGGTTGGGCTTCTGGAACACCATGCCGACGCGGCGACGCAGTTCGGCGACGTCCACGCCCTTCTTGTAGATGTCGTGGCCGTCGAGGCGGATCTCGCCCTGCACGCGGCAGCCGTCGACCAGGTCGTTCATGCGGTTGAAGGTGCGCAGCAGGGTCGACTTGCCGCAGCCGGACGGGCCGATGAAGGCGGTCACCCGCTGCTTGGGGATGTTCATCGACACGTCGAACAGCGCCTGCTTGTCGCCGTAGAAAAGGTTCAGGCTCGGCACCTCCAGGGCGACGGTTTCTTCCGCCAGGTTGAGGCCCTGCTTCTGCCGGCCGAGGGCGGCCATGTCGATGCCGTGGGTGTGTACTTCGTGCTGCATGGGATGCTCCCTACGCTAACAATTCGTTCAATTCGTGCATGCCGCCGCGGCCACTGCAGCGGCGACGCAATTCGTGATCAGTGATCCAGCGCCTTGTACCTCTCGCGCAGGTGGTTGCGGATGAACACGGCGCTCAGGTTGAGCAGCGCGATCACCAGCACCAGCAGCAGCGCGGTGGCGTACACCAGCGGGCGGGCGGCCTCGACGTTGGGGCTCTGGAAGCCGACGTCGTAGATATGGAAGCCCAGGTGCATGATCTTCTGGTCCAGGTGCAGGTACGGGTAGTTACCGTCCACCGGCAGCGCCGGGGCCAGCTTGACCACGCCGACCAGCATCAGCGGCGCCACTTCGCCGGCGGCGCGGGCCACGGCGAGGATCATGCCGGTCATCATGGCCGGGCTGGCCATCGGCAGCACCACCTTCCACAGGGTCTCGGCCTTGGTCGCACCCAGGGCCAGGGAGCCTTCGCGCAGGGCCCGCGGGATACGCGCCAGGCCTTCCTCGGTGGCGACGATCACCACCGGCACGGCGAGGATCGCCAGGGTCAGCGAGGCCCACAACAGGCCCGGGGTGCCGAAGGTCGGCGCCGGCGCCGCTTCGGCGAAGAACAGGCGGTCGATCGAGCCACCCAGCACGTAGACGAAGAAGCCCAGGCCGAACACGCCGTAGACGATGGCCGGCACGCCGGCCAGGTTGTTCACGGCGATGCGGATGATGCGGGTCATCGCGCCCTGTTTGGCGTATTCGCGCAGGTAGATGGCCGCCAGCACGCCGAACGGGGTGACGATCACGGCCATGATCAGAGTCATCATCACGGTGCCGAAGATGGCCGGGAAGATGCCGCCCTCGGTGTTGGCCTCACGCGGCTCGTCGCTGAGGAACTCCCACAGCTTGGCAAAGTAGAAGCCGAGCTTGGTCAGCACGCCCATAGCGTTCGGCTGGTAGGCGCGCACCACCTTGCTCAGGGCGATTTCCTGCTCGCGGCCGTCGACGGTCTTCACCGTCACGCTGTCGCGATCGAGCTGCTGGTTGAGCTCCACCAGCTGGCCTTCGAGCACCTTGTACTGGGCATCCAGCTCGGCGCGCCGGGCGTCGAGGTCGGCCTGGGCGGCGGCGTCCAGGCGGTCCTTCAGCTCCAGGCGGCGGCCTTCCAGGCGCAGCTGCTCGAGGCCGTGGTTGATATGGCCGATGTCGCGCTTCTCCAGCTGCACCAGCTGCGCGTGCAGTTCGTCGACGCGGGTGATGCGGCTCTGCAGTTCGCCCCAGGCGGCATCGCCTTCGGCCACCACCTGGCCGCCTTCCTTGACGTTGACCAGGTAGCCGTAGAAGTTGCCCCACTCGCGGCGCTCCATGCCCATCAGGTTTTCCGGGGTGCGCGGCTCGCTCATCCACTCGGCCACCACCCAGCTGAAGTCGGCGCCGTAGACCTCACGGTTACCGACCTTGAACAGCTCGCGGGTCATGAACTCGCCGCCCTTCACGTCCACCGGCAGGCCGGCGGCAGCCAGGCGGGCACGCGGCACTTCTTCTTCCTGCACCAGCTCGCCGGCCATCACCCGGGCGGCCTCGCCCGGCACCTGGTACTTGGCCTCGATCACGTCGGCCGGCCAGAAGTGGCCGAGGCCGCGCACGGCGATCACGGCGAGCAGGCCGATGGTCATGATCACGGCGATGGACACGCCGCTGGCGGTCATCCACACCCAGGGCGAACCGCTCTTGAACCAGGACTTGAGGTTTTGCTCTTTGATTTTCACTGACGTCTACCTTTCCCAGTTCTCAGAGCGACGCGTACTTCTTGCGCAGGCGAGTACGAATCACCTCCGCCAGCGTGTTCATCACGAAGGTGAAGGCCAGCAACACCAGCGCCGAGAGGAACAGCACGCGATAGTGGGTACTGCCCACCTCGGATTCCGGCATTTCCACCGCCACGTTGGCGGCCAGGGTGCGCAGGCCCTCGAAAATGTTCATGTCCATGATCGGCGTGTTGCCGGTGGCCATCAGCACAATCATGGTCTCGCCCACCGCACGGCCCATGCCGATCATCAGGGCGGAGAAGATGCCCGGGCTGGCGGTGAGGATCACCACGCGGGTCAGGGTCTGCCAGGGCGTGGCGCCGAGGGCCAGGGAGCCGAAGGTCAGGCTCTTGGGCACGCTGAACACGGCGTCCTCGGCGATCGAGTAGATGTTCGGGATCACCGCGAAGCCCATGGCCAGGCCGACCACCAGGGCGTTGCGCTGGTCGAAGGCGATGCCCAGGTCGTTGCTGATCCACAGGCGCATGTCGCCGCCGAAGAACCAGTTCTCCAGGTGGCCGCTCATGCCCAGGGCGCCACTGCCGATCAGCAGGATCACCGGGATCAGCAGCGCCGCTTCCCAGCCATCGGGGATCACCAGGCGGATCTTCTCCGGCAGGCGGCTCCAGCCGTAGGCGGCCAGCAGCACGCCGATCGGCGTGAGCAGCAGCAGGCTGAAGATGCCCGGCAGGTGGCCTTCGACATAGGGCGCGAGGAACAGGCCGGCGAAGAAGCCGAGGATCACCGTCGGCAGCGCCTCCATCAGCTCGATCACCGGCTTGACCTTGCGGCGCATGGCCGGGGCCATGAAGTAGGCGGTGTAGATCGCCGCGCAGATGGCCAGCGGAGCGGCCAGGAGCATGGCGTAGAAGGCGGCCTTGAGGGTGCCGAAGGTCAGCGGCGCCAGGCTCATCTTGGGTTCGAAATCGCTGTTGGCCGAGGTCGACTGCCAGACGTACTTGGGCTCGTCGTAGCTCTCGTACCAGACCTTGCCCCACAGCGCGCTCCAGGAGATCTCCGGGTGCGGGTTGTCGATGACGAAGCGCTGCAGCTGGCCGTTGGACTCCACCAGCACGCGGTTGGCGCGCGGCGACAGGGCGGCCACGCCCTGGCCCTCGGCGACCTTCTCGGTCAGCAGGGTGCGGTGCGCGGTGCTGTGGAAGATGCCCAAGTGGCCTTCCGCGTCCAGCGCGACGAAGCCCTTGCGGCGCTCCTCGGAGAGGATCTGGATGATCGGCGCATCGCCCAGCTGGAAGCCACGGATATGGGTCAGCGCGGCCTTGTTGTCGGCATCGCGCACCATGAACCACTGGCCGATGCCGCCCTTGCTGTCGCCGATCAGCAGCGAGATGCCGCCGAGCAGCGGCGTGACGGTGCTGACCTCGGCATCGCCGCCAAGCAGGGTGTAGCGGCCGTTGAGGGCCTTGGTGCGCAGGTCGAAGACGTCGGCGGTGGCCTTGCCGTTGATCACGAACAGCCACTGCTGACGCGGGTCGATGATCATCGCCTTGATCGGCTCGGCGATCTGCGGCAGGGCGATGCGCTCCTCGGTGAGAGTGGCCTCGCCGGTTAGCATGTTCTCTTCGCGGGTGATCGCCAGCACCTGCAGCTCGGCACCGGTGGAGGCGCTGAGCATCAGGGTGTCGCCGTTCTCGCTGATTGCCACGTGCTCCAGCGGCCGGCCCTGGGCGTCGAGGACGATGGGCTCAGCACCGTAGGGATAGTCCAGCTCGGGGGTGATGGTCTTGACGTTGTTCGGGTAGCTGACCTTGTAGGCGTGCTCGAACACCAGCACCTGGCCGTTGGACAGGCCCAGCACCACGCGGTGGCTGCCCGGCTGGTCCTGGCTGACCGAGGCGATGCTGACACCGCTCGGCAGGGCCAGCTGGTAAGCGTTCAGCGCGACGCCGTCCTTCAGCCCGAAGAACTGGACCTGGCCGCTGCGGCTCAGGCGCATGGCCACCTTGTTCTGTTCTTCCACCGCCAGCAGCAGGGCCTCGCTCTGCCCGGCCAGCCAGGCCGGCTGCTGGGCCTCGCGCGCCTCCATGTCGGCACCACCGAAGATCGGCGCCACCACATAGGCGAGGTAGAAGAAGATCAGCGTGATGCATGCCAGTACGGCCAGGCCGCCGATCGACACGTACCAGCGCGCCATGCGGTCCTTGAGCGCACGCATACGGCGCTTGCGCTGCAGGGCGGGAGTGTCGAAGTCGATGCGGTGGTTGTTCGCGGAGGCGCTCATGCTGTTGTTGGCCAGGTCATTCATGAGGAGGTCTCGAGCACAGCGGACACAGCCCGCTCAATGTGAAGTACTTCAATCTATCCGCCTTGTGTGACAGAAAGATTACAGCTCGGTGACGCGACAACGCCCACGGCTCCAGAAGAGTCGCGGGCGTGTCGAACAGCGCGCCGAGGGATGGGCCTCGGCGTCACTGGCGGGCCGTTACAGGCCCAGTTCTTTCTTGGTCTTCTCGATCACTTTGGCCGGCAGCGGGATGTAGCCATCCTTGACCACCACGTCCTGGCCCTGCTTGGACAGCACCAGCTTGACGAACTCGGCTTCCAGCGGGCTCAGCGGCTTGTTCGGCGCCTTGTTGACGTAGACGAAGAAGAAGCGCGACAGCGGGAACTTGCCTGCCAGGGCGTTGGCTTCGTTGGCCTCGAAGGCCTCGCCACCTTTCTTCGACAGCGGTACGGCGCGGACGCTGGCGGTCTTGTAGCCGATGCCCGAGTAGCCGATGGCGTTGACGGTGCTGGAGATGGACTGCACCACCGAGGCCGAACCCGGCTGCTCGTTGACGTTGGCCTTGAAGTCGCCTTTGCACAGAGCGGCTTCCTTGAAGTAGCCGTAGGTGCCGGATACCGAGTTGCGACCGAACAGTTGGATCGGCTTGTCGGCCCACTCGCCGGTCAGGCCCAGGTCGCCCCAGGTCTTCACGTCGCTACCACCGCACAGGCGGGTGCTGGAGAAGATGCCGTCGACCTGAGCCATGTCCAGGGACTTGATCGGGTTGTCCTTGTGCACGAACACGGCCAGGGCGTCGATGGCCACCGGCACGGCGACCGGCTTGTAGCCGAACTTCTCTTCGAAGGCCTGCAGCTCGTTGTCCTTCATGGCGCGGGACATCGGGCCGAGGTTGGCGGTGCCTTCGGTCAGGGCGGGCGGCGCGGTGGAGGAGCCGGCGGCCTGGATCTGGATGTTCACGTTCGGGTACAGCTTCTTGTATTCCTCGGCCCACAGGGTCATCAGGTTGGCCAGGGAGTCGGAGCCGACGCTGGACAGGTTGCCCGATACACCGGAAGTCTTTTGGTAAGCCGGGATGGACGGGTCGACAGCGGCAACCGCACTAGCGGCGCTTACGCCAGCGGCGACAAAGGTCAGGGCCGCCATCAAACGCTTGAGTTTCATGCCTTGCTCCTAGCAGGAAGGGGTTGTGATGGAACGGGCCCAAGTATCTGTAGGCCGCATGAACACTCTATGACTGGATTGTGACAATCAGGTTAAAGCGCATGAAAAACATAAAAGGCCCGTAAACGGGCCTCTTATAGACGGTCGAAAGGCTCAGGCCAGTGCGGGCTGGCGGACCTGGCGCTGCCACAACAGCACGCCGATCAGCATGAACAGCAGGCACAGGGCGCCGACGTAATAGGCCGGGCCCAGCGGGCTCCATTTCAGCAGCAGGCTGACCAGGATCGGCGTCAGCCCGCCGAAGATGGCGTAGGCCAGGTTGTAGGAGAACGACAGCCCGGAGAAGCGCACCACCGCCGGGAAGGCCTTGACCATCACCATGGGGATGGCGCCGATCATGCCCACGCACAGGCCGGCCAGGGCATACAGCGGCACCAGCAGGTCCGGCTGGGTCTTCAGCGTGGTGTAGAACAGCCAGGAGCTGACCAGCAGCAGCGCGCCGCCGACCAGGAAGGTCGGGCCCGGGCCGAAGCGATCGGCGGCCAGGCCCGCCAGCACGCAGCCGATGCTCAGGCAGACGATGGCCAGGCCGTTGGCCGTCAGGGTATCGGCCGGGGTGAAGCCGTACTGGGTCTGCAGCAGGGTCGGGGTCATCAGGATCACCACGACTATGCCGGCCGACAGCACCCAGGTCAGCAGCATGGACAGGATGATCGCTGGGCGATGCTCGCGTACCACCGCCTTGAGCGGCAGCTCGGCGGCCAGCGACTGGCGCTGCTGCAGCTCGGCGAACACCGGGGTCTCGTGCAGCCAGCGGCGCAGGTAGACGGAGATCAGGCCGAACACGCCGCCGACCAGGAAGGGGATGCGCCAGGCGTAGTCGGCGATCTGTTCCGGGGTGAAGCTGCGGTTGATCGCGCTGGCGGCCAGCGAGCCGAGCAGGATGCCGGCGGTGAGCCCGGCGGTCAGGGTGCTGCAGGCGAAGCCGATGCGTTTGGCCGGCACGTGTTCGGCGACGAACACCCAGGCTCCCGGCACTTCGCCGCCGATCGCCGCGCCCTGCATCACGCGCAGGGCCAGCAGCGCCAGCGGCGCCCAGATGCCGATCTGCGCGTAGGTCGGCAGCAGGCCCATCAGCAGGGTCGGCACCGCCATCAGGAAGATGCTCAGGGTAAACATGCGCTTGCGCCCGAGCAGGTCGCCGAAGTGGGCCATGATGATGCCGCCCAGCGGCCGCGCCAGGTAGCCGGCGGCGAAGATGCCGAAGGTCTGCAGCTGGCGCAGCCACTCGGGCATCTCGGCGGGGAAGAACAGCTTGCCGACCACAGCGGCGAAGAACACGAAGATGATGAAGTCGTAGAACTCCAGCGCGCCGCCGAGGGCGGAGAGCGAGAGGGTCTTGTAGTCACTGCGGTTCAATGGGCGCGCCACGGGCGCGGTGCTGGCATGTTCGGCGGGCATAGTGGGCTTCATTATTGGAGTGGCAAGGCTGCGCCGCACCATAGCAAATCGGGCCCCGGGCCGCAGCTTTACGGCGCAAAAGCGAAACCATGCGGTCGTCGTTTGACGCGCGCCTCTATATACTGCGCACGGCCCGTCTGGCACGGGCCGCAGCCTGCCACCGAACAGCCAATCATAAGAATCCACCAGCGGGGCCCAGCAGCATGATCGAACTCGAACAGGAAGACCCCATCCCTCAGGGCGATCTGGCCCTGCAGATCACCGCCCTACCGCGTGAAACCAACGGTTTCGGCGACATCTACGGTGGCTGGCTGGTCTCGCAGATGGACCTGGCCGGCACCGCCATGGCCAGCAAGGTGGCCGGCGGCCGTGTCGCCACCGTGGCCATCGACCGCATGGCCTTCCTGGTACCGGTGGCCGTGGGCGCGCAGCTGTCCTTCTATACCCAGGCCCTGGAAGTCGGGCGCAGCTCGATCCAGATGCTGGTCGAGGTGTGGAGCGACGATCCGCTGTCCAGCGAGTGGCGCAAGGTCACCGAGGCGGTATTCGTGTTCGTCGCCATCGACGGCAGCGGCCGCACCCGCCCGGTACCGCCGCGCCGCGGCTGAGCCACAAGCCCCGATCCAGACAACGCCGACCTAGTGTCGGCGTTTTCTATTGGGCTTGGCCTTTTGCCCTGCGCTGGAGTCAAATGGGCCATGACTTCAGGGAGAACCGACATGAGCCAGGCCCAGATTGAACGCATCGAACTGGATGAGCTGACCTGCTGGCGCGTGCGCCACGCCGGGGCCGAGCTGCTGGTGGCCCAGCAGGGCGCCCAGGTGCTGAGCTACCAGCAGGGCGAGCAGCCGCCGCTGATCTGGCTCAGCGAGCAGGCCAGCTACCAGCGCCGGCAATCGGTGCGCGGCGGCGTGCCGATCTGCTGGCCCTGGTTCGGCGACCTCGGTCGCAACCCGCTGCAGGTACAGGCCCAGCACGACAACCTGGGCGCCGCGCCCTTCCACGGCGGCGTCCGCGCGCTGGAGTGGCAGCTGCTGGGCATCGACAGCGAGGACGAGGCGGTGCACCTGCGGTTCGCCTTCGACAGCCGCCAACATCCGCTGCCCGACTGGCCGCACGCCGCCGAGCTGCGCCTGGACATCCGCCTGGATGAGCGCCTGCACCTGGACCTGACCAGCCACAATCTGGGGGATGCTCCACTGGCCCTGAGCCAGGCGCTGCACAGCTACTTCGCCGTCAGCGACATCCGCCAGGTGGCCGTGCATGGCCTGGAGGACAGCCGCTATATCGACACCCTGGAGGACTGGCAGGAACGCCACCAGCAGGGCGAGCTGCGCTTCGCCGGCGAGACCGACCGCATCTACCTCGACCTGCCACCGCACTTGCGCCTGCATGACGCCGGCTGGCAGCGCGAGCTGCACCTGCAGACCCGCAATTCGCGCTCGGCAGTGCTGTGGAATCCCTGGATCGACAAGGCCCAGCGCCTGTCCAGCTTCGCCGACGACGCCTGGCAGCGCATGCTGTGCATCGAGACGGCCAATGTCTGGGACGACTGCGTGGAGCTGGCCCCCGGCGAGCGCCACAGCATGGGCCTGAGTCTGTGGAGCGAGCCCGCGTAGCGCACGCAAGCCCCCTCACCCGCCCTGCGGGCACCCTCTCCCAAAGTGAGAGGGGTCAGAGGTCGCCTTCCTCCACCAGCCGTACCGAGCTGGCATCCAGGGCATAGGAAGCCGCGGCCAACTCGTTCTCCACCGCCTCGACATGCAGGGTGCCGTCGACCCACAGCGGCTCGTAGATATCGTCCAGGGCGATACCCTGGGGATAGCGCACCAGCACGATCTGGTTCGGCGGTGGCGGCGGCACATGGATGCAGGCGCCCGGATAGGGCACCAGGAACAGCAGGGTGCTCTTGCCCTCGGCATCGCTCTCCAGCGGCACCGGGTAGCCACCCAGGCGGATCTGCTTGCCGTCCAGGCGCGCCACGGTCTTCTTCGAGTACATCACCGCCGGCAGACCCTGCTCCTGCTTGAGGCCGCCCTGCTGGCCAAAGGCGCCGGCCGCCTCGGGGCTGTCATGGCTGATCTCCGGCATCGCCTCCAGGGCCTGCTGGTCCTCCTTGGGCATCAGCTCCAGCCAGTCCAGTTCGGGCGGTTCGGCGTGGCCCAGCAGGGGCAGCAACAACAGGGTCAGCAGCAGGCGGCGCATGGCGGTCTCGGAGTAGCAACGGGGTGGCCAAGCCTAACGGCTCGGCGCGCGTACGTCAGTCCCGCTTCAGCAGGCCGTAGATCAGCAGCAGGACGATAGCGCCGACCACCGCACCGACGAAGCCCGCCGCTTCACCGGCCTGGTAGATGCCCAGGGCCTGGCCGCCATAGGTCGCGGCCAGCGAACCGCCGATGCCGAGCAGGATGGTCATGATCCAGCCCATGCTGTCGTCGCCCGGTTTGAGGAAGCGTGCAATCAGACCCACGATCAGGCCGATGAAGATGGTGCCGATAATGCTCATGCCATGCTCCTTGAAAGAGGCCAGAAACGAACAAGGCGCACCGAGTGGCGCGCCTTGTTGTGACCGGAGCGGAGCGGTGGGGTTCAACCCTGGATCAGCGCCTCGACCTCGGCGATGCGTGCCTTGAGGGTCGCCATGTCCTTGCTGCGCAGGGTGGCGTGGCCGACCTTGCGCCCGGCCTTGAAGGCCTTGCCGTAGTGGTGCAGGTGGCAGTCCTCGATGGCCACCACCTTGCTCACGTCCGGCACGCTGCCGAGGAAGTTGAGCATGGCACTCTCGCCGACCTTGGCGGTGGAGCCCAGCGGCAGGCCGGCCACGGCACGCAGGTGGTTCTCGAACTGGCTGCACTCGGCGCCTTCGATGGTCCAGTGCCCGGAGTTGTGCACGCGCGGGGCGATCTCGTTGGCTTTGAGGCCGCCGTCGACCTCAAAGAACTCGAAGGCCAGCACGCCGACGTAGTCGAGTTGCTTGAGCACGCGACCGACATAGTCCTCGGCCAGCGCCTGCAGCGGATGGTCGGTGCTGGCGATGGACAGAGCCAGCACGCCGCTGTCGTGGCGGTTGTGCACCAGCGGGTAGAAGCGCGTCTCGCCGTCACGGGCACGCACGGCCACCAGCGACACCTCGCCGGTGAATGGCACGAAGCCTTCGAGGATGCACGGCACGCTGCCCAGCTCGGCGAAGGCACCGACCACGTCTTCCGCCTTGCGCAGAACCTTCTGGCCCTTGCCGTCATAGCCCAGGGTGCGCGTCTTCATCACCGCCGGCAGACCGATGGCGGCCACGGCGGCGTCGAGGTCGGCCTGGGACTGGATATCGGCAAACTCCGGAGTCGGGATGCCGAGGTCCTTGAACATGGACTTCTCGAACCAGCGGTCGCGGGCGATGCGCAGGGCTTCGGCGCTCGGATAGACCGGCACGAACTGCGAGAGGAAGGCGACGGTCTCGGCCGGCACGCTCTCGAACTCGAAGGTCACCAGGTCGACCTGCTCGGCCAGGCGGCGCAGCTGCGCCTGGTCGTCGTAGTCACCGAGGATGTGCTCGCCGAGCGCCTGGGCGCACGCATCGGTGGCCGGATCGAGGAAGGAGAAGTGCATGCCCAGCGGAGTGCCCGCCAGGGCCATCATGCGACCCAGCTGGCCGCCACCGATTACGCCGATCTTCATCTATAGGGCCTCGATCAGGAACGCGGGTCCGGGTTGTCCAGCACGCTCTGGGTCTGCTCGTCGCGGAACGCCTTGAGCTTGTCGTGGAACTGCGGGTGCTGGTGACCGAGGATGCTGGCGGCCAGCAGTGCGGCATTGATCGCACCAGCCTTGCCGATGGCCAGGGTGGCGACCGGGATGCCGGCCGGCATCTGCACGATGGACAGCAGCGAGTCGACGCCCGACAGCACCGCGGACTGCACCGGCACACCGAGCACGGGCAGGTGGGTCTTGGCCGCGCACATGCCCGGCAGGTGGGCGGCGCCACCAGCACCGGCGATGATCACCTGGATGCCACGGCCTTCGGCTGCTTCCGCGTACTGGAACAGCAGGTCCGGCGTGCGGTGGGCGGAAACCACCTGCACTTCGTAGGGAATGCCCAGCTTGTCCAGCATGTCTGCGGTGTGACTGAGGGTGCTCCAATCGGACTTGGAACCCATGATCACGCCAACCAGTGCGCTCATCGTTTTGCCTCTAACTCGGGCGCCTGTCGGCGCGACAAAAACCAACAAGCCACGCATTCGGCGTGGCTTGTTATGTGCGGGCCAGGCCACTAGGGGCCTGGAGGCGGGGCAGTATACCGGAAAGCCACGGCAGTCGCGCCTCTGCCGTGACCGTCTGTCAGCGCGGATTTGTAACCTGACTGTAAGCGGCCTGCTCGGTCAGTATTGGCGTACCGATAGAGATCGAATCGAAGGGGCCCAATGCGTGCCCACGCTGCAGGCACTGGTTGAACCGCCCCCCCAGATGACGAACGGATGACAGCGCGGCGTAAAGCGAGAACTCCGCCACCCCCAATTTTCGGCGCATTGCCTACAATCCGCGCCTTCTTCCCGCCAGATTGAAAAGGACTTCAATATGCGCCGCGCCTTTGCCCTCACCGCCCTGCTCGCCACCCTCGCCGGCTGCGCCACCGCACCGCAGGGCGACGCACCGCTCGCCGTGCACGATGAAACCCTCGAGCCGCAGGCCGGCGTCGAGGTCTGCTACCAGTTGATCTTCTGCCCGCTGGTCAGCGCCGCCGAACTGTCGCGCTGATCGTCAGCCGGCGGCAGGGCTCCCAGGCCAGCCGGTCACGGCCGGCTAGACTCGCCACCTTTCCCACCAACAAGGAAGTTGTCATGCGCAAGCTATCCCTTATCGCCGTTTCCCTGCTGCTCGCCAGCCAGGCCAATGCTCTGGAACTGGCCAAGTACCCGCAGGTATTCGATACGGGCCAGGCGGTCATGGTGACCCTCGCACCCACTGCCGACGGCACCCAGGCCCTGCTGCAGGTCAAGGGCCTCAACCATCCCCTGGACTCGGTGGTGTTCCTTACCGAGGTCGACGACCGCGGCAACCAGGAGCGTGACTACAGCACCACCCTGGACGGCGGCCGCTACAACATGCTGCTCAAGCGCCAAGGCTGGGATGGCGACAGCTATCAGCTGTACCTGCCGGATACCGCGGGCTTTGCCCTGACTTTCGACGAGGCCCTGAGCAAGCGTGCCAAGCCGGCCGAGCTACTGGCCTTGTATGAACAACAGCAGAGCCAGGGCATACAGGAGAAGCTGGCCCGGTTCGACCGTGCCAAGCACCTGCAGACCAACAAGCGCCTGCTCAAGGAACTGGATCAGGAGGCCAGCGAGGCCTGCGGCGTGCCGCTGCAGACCCGGGTGGAGTGGAACGCCATCGACGACCAGAAAATGAAGGCACTGAGCATCGCCGGCTATTGCGGCGAGGTGGTCAACCAGTTGGCCAGCCTGTGCGAGGACGATGCCAGCTTCAAGGCGCAGACGATCGCCATCAAGACTGTGGAGTGCCGCTTCGGCAAGGACATGAAGCTGCGCGAGAAGGATGGCAGAATCCTCTTCACCACCGAGCAGGAGGCGCCCAACCAGGGCGACTTCATCAACGCCTTCCTGCGTAATCGCTGATCCCTGCGCCGCCCTTCCGCAATGGAGGGGCGGCGCATTCGGTTTTCCGAACGCCGAGTCTGCCGCCATTCGCCAGGCCGAACGCCAGCGACCTTCCCGCACCTTTAAAAACCAATAATTAATCTTTTAATTTCAATTACTTATCATCGAATAAACCACCTGGCACAGTACCTGCTCTAGATCCTCGCAGGGACGGCTCGATCGTCCACTCCACAGGGGCCCGCATCGCCATGCAGCGACAGCCCCGGATAACAACAACAGCGAGGATCAGCATGAACAGCACTCTCTCCCGCGCCATCGGCGTCGCCCTGGCCGCCACCCTGTGCAGCGCACCGGCCCTGGCCGAAGAACTGACCGGCACCCTGAAGAAGATCAAGGACAGCGGCACCATCGTCCTCGGCCACCGCGACTCGTCCATCCCCTTCTCCTACTTCGGCAGCGACCCGCAGCAGCCCGAGGGTTACTCCCATGACCTGCAGCTGAAGGCGGTCGAGGCGATCAAGCAGAAGCTGGGCATGCCGGACCTCAAGGTGCGCTACAACCTGGTGACCTCGCAGACCCGCATCCCGCTGGTACAGAACGGCACCGTGGACCTGGAGTGCGGCTCCACCACCAACAACGTCGAGCGCCAGCAGCAGGTGGACTTCTCCGTCGGCATCTTCGAGGTGGGCACCCGCCTGCTGACCAAGACCACTTCCGGCATCGCAGACTTCCCCGACCTCAAGGGCAAGAACGTGGTGACCACCGCCGGCACCACCTCCGAGCGCCTGCTCAAGGCGATGAACGCCGAGAAGCAGATGGGCATGAACATTATCTCGGCCAAGGACCACGGCGAGTCCTTCCTGATGCTGGAATCCGGTCGCGCCGTGGCCTTCATGATGGACGACGCCCTGCTCGCCGGCGAAATGGCCAAGGCCAAGAAGCCGGCCGACTGGCACGTGGTCGGCACCCCGCAGTCCTACGAGATCTACGGCTGCATGGTGCGCAAGGGTGACCCGGCCTTCAAGGCGGTGGTCGACGAGGCCCTGGTTGCCACCTACAAGTCCGGCGAAGTCAGCGCCATCTATGACAAGTGGTTCCTCAACCCGGTCCCGCCCAAGGGTCTGAACCTGAACTTCCCGATGAGCGACGAGCTGAAGAAGCTGGTCGCCAACCCGACCGACAAGGCCGCCGAGCAACTCTAAGCGCGCCCGGCCGGGGCTCCCCTCTCCCACTCGCGGAGAGGGAGTGGAAGCCCCGGCCTGTCGGTACGGCACCGCTTCACGAGAGCGGCGCCGCCTCACCTCTGCAAATTAGGACAGGAGCACCGTCGCCAACCGCGACGGGGGACCGTGTCGGCCCCGGCTCCTGTCCGCCCTGATCGTGAGTAGTCAAGATGAATTACAACTGGGACTGGGGCGTGTTCTTCAAGTCCACCGGCATCGGCAGCGAGATCTACCTGGACTGGTTCGTCACCGGCCTGGGCTGGACCATCGCCATCGCCCTCACCGCCTGGCTGATCGCCCTGGCGCTGGGCGCCCTGCTCGGCGTGATGCGCACCGTGCCGAACCGCTGGATCAGCGGCTTCGCCACCTGCTACGTGGAAGTTTTCCGCAACGTACCGCTGCTGGTGCAGCTGTTCCTCTGGTACTTCCTGGTACCGGACCTGCTGCCCGAGCCGCTGGAGATGTGGTTCAAGCAGGACCTGTCGCCGGCCACCTCGGCCTTCCTCAGCGTCGTCGTGTGCCTCGGCCTGTTCACCGCCGCCCGCGTCTGCGAGCAGGTGCGCACCGGCATCCAGGCGCTGCCCAAGGGCCAGCTGGCCGCCGGCTACGCGCTGGGCTTCCGCCTGCCGCAGGTGTACGCCAACGTCCTGCTGCCACAGGCCTTCCGCATCATCATTCCGCCGCTGACCAGCGAGTTCCTCAATATCTTCAAGAACTCCTCGGTGGCCTCGCTGATCGGCCTGATGGAGCTGCTGGCGCAGACCAAGCAGACCGCCGAATTCAGCGCCAACCTGTTCGAGGCCTTCACCCTGGCCACGCTGATCTACTTCACCCTGAACATGAGCCTGATGCTGCTGATGCGCCTGATCGAGAAGAAGGTCGCGGTACCGGGCCTGATCTCCGCGGGAGGTAAATGATGGATTTCAGCGCTATCGTCCCGGCCCTGCCGGGCCTGTGGAACGGCATGCTGATGACCCTGCAGCTGATGGTGCTGGGCGTGATCGGCGGCGTGGTGCTGGGCACCCTGCTGGCCATCATGCGCCTGTCGCACAATCGCCTGCTGTCGGGCTTCGCCGCCACCTACGTCAACTACTTCCGCTCCATCCCGCTGCTGCTGGTGATCACCTGGTTCTACTTCGCGGTGCCGTTCCTGCTGCGCTGGATCACTGGCGAGGACACCCCGGTGGGCGCCTTCACCTCGTGTCTGGTGGCCTTCGTGATGTTCGAGGCGGCCTACTTCAGCGAGATCGTCCGCGCCGGCATCCAGGCCATTCCGAAAGGCCAGATGGGCGCCGCCTCGGCCCTGGGCATGACTCACGCGCAGTGCATGCGCCTGATCATCCTGCCCCAGGCCTTCCGCAAGATGACGCCGCTGCTGCTGCAGCAGAGCATCATCCTGTTCCAGGACACCTCGCTGGTCTACACCGTGGGCCTGATGGACTTCCTCAACGCCGCCCGCTCGCGCGGCGACATCCTCGGCCAGCCCCATGAGTTCCTGATCTTCGCCGGCCTCGTGTACTTCACCATCAGCTTCGCCGCCTCGCAGCTGGTCAAGCTCCTGCAGAAAAGGTTAGCCGTATGATTACCATCCAGAACGTCAACAAGTGGTACGGGGACTTCCAGGTGCTGACCGATTGCAGCACCGCGGTGAAGAAGGGCGAAGTGGTCGTGGTGTGCGGCCCGTCCGGCTCCGGCAAGTCGACCCTGATCAAGTGCGTCAACGCCCTGGAGCCCTTCCAGAAGGGCGACATCGTGGTCGACGGCACCTCCATCGCCGACAAGAAGACCAACCTGCCGC
Source organism: Pseudomonas sp. F(2018) (assembly GCF_005508865.1). Taxonomy (GTDB): domain Bacteria; phylum Pseudomonadota; class Gammaproteobacteria; order Pseudomonadales; family Pseudomonadaceae; genus Aquipseudomonas. Next base: position 52,462 of record NZ_SCOM01000005.1, on the reverse strand, counting down.
AGCTGCGCTCGCGGGTCGGCATGGTGTTCCAGCACTTCGAGCTGTTCCCGCACCTGACCATCGCCGAGAACCTGACCATCGCCCAGATCAAGGTGCTTGGCCGCAGCAAGGCCGAGGCCACCGAGAAGGGCCTCAAGCTGCTCGAGCGGGTCGGCCTCTCCGCCCATGCGCACAAGCATCCCGGCCAGCTCTCCGGCGGCCAGCAGCAACGCGTGGCCATCGCCCGTGCCCTGGCCATGGACCCGGTGGTGATGCTGTTCGACGAACCGACCTCGGCCCTCGACCCGGAGATGGTCAACGAGGTGCTCGACGTCATGGTGCAGCTGGCCAACGAGGGCATGACCATGATGTGCGTGACCCACGAGATGGGCTTCGCGCGCAAGGTCGCCGACCGGGTGATCTTCATGGACCGCGGGCAGATCGTCGAAGACTGCGCCAAGGAGGAATTCTTCGGCGACATCAACGCCCGCTCCGAGCGGGCCCAGCAGTTCCTCAACAAGATCCTCCAGCACTGATGGAGACTCCCCTCTCCCTCTGGGAGAGGGGCGGGGGTGAGGGAGTCCAGCGGCACCTCTCGCCCAACCTACCCAGCCCGGGCCTACTGTGATGCAATGCCTGTCCCCCAGCGTCCCGCCCGCCCTCGCCGTGAAGCCACACCTGCTCCGCCAACTGCTGCTGACTCTGCTGGGCATCGCCCTGGTACTCGGCTGCGGCTACGCCGGCTATCGGCTCAGCGAGGCGATCGGCATCCGTGAACTGGCCGCCGGTGGCGAGCGCCAGTTGGAGCTCAATGCCCGCGCGGTGGAGAGCGAGATCGGCAAGTACACCTACCTGCCCAGCCTGCTGGAGCTGGAGAGTGGCGTCAGCCGCCTGCTGCTGACCCCCGGCAGCTACCGCCGGCAGCGCCTCAACGATCACCTCGAAGGCCTCAACCAGCGCGCCGGCAGCCTCGCCGTGTACGTGCTCGACCTCGACGGCCGGGTGGTCGCCACCAGCAACTGGAACCAGCCGAGCAGTTTCCTCGGCGAAGACCTGTCGTTCCGCGACTACTACAAGCAGGCCGTGCGCGGCGAGCCGGGGCGCTTCTACGGCGTCGGCAGCACCACCGGCGAGCCCGGCTACTACCTGGCCCACGGCCTGCGCGCCAATGGCCGGGTGATCGGCGTGGCGGTGGTCAAGGTGCGCCTGGATGCCCTGGAAAAACGCTGGGCCGACGCCCGCGTCGAGGCCTACGTCAGCGACGAGAACGGCATCATCATCCTCTCCAGCGACCCGGCGCGCCGGCTCAAGGCCGTGCGGCCGCTGGACGATGCCGACCGCGAGCGCCTGGCGCGCAGCCTGCAATACCACTGGGCGACCCTGCAGGAGCTGCAACCGCTGGCCAGCCGCGAGCTCGGCGCCGGCCTGCAGGAAGTCCGTCTGGACGGCCCCGCCGGCCAGCCGCTGGACTACCTGCAGCAGACCCGCGCCCTCAACGACACCGCCTGGCACCTGACCCTGCTCACGCCGCTGGCCGAACAACGGCGCACGGCCGCCAGCCACGGCCTGCTCGCTGGCGTGGTCTGCGCCCTGCTGATCTTCGGCGGCCTGGCGCTGAACCAGCGGCGCAAGGTGATCGCCACCCGCCTGGCCGCCCGCGAGGCGCTGCAGCGCGCCAACGGCGAGCTGGAGCGCAAGATCGCCGAGCGCACCCTCGACCTCTCCGCCAGCAACCTGCTGCTGCAGGCCGAGGTGCGCGAGCGCCAGCAGACCGAGGCCAACCTGCGTCAGGCCCAGGACGGCCTGGTCCAGGCCGGCAAGCTGGCGGTGATCGGGCAGATGTCCACCAGCATTGCCCACGAGCTGAACCAGCCGCTGGCGGCCCTGCGTACCCTGTCGGCAAATGCCGCACGCTTCCTCGAACGCGGCGCGCTGGACACCGCCGGCAGCAACCTGCAGGCCATCGGCGAGCTGGTCGACCGCATGGGCCGCATCACCGGCAGCCTGCGCGCCTTCGCCCGGCGCGGTGGCGACCACGGCCAGGCCAGCCTGGAACAGGCGGTGGAGGCGGCGCTGTTCCTGCTGCACAGCCGCGTCGAGCAGGAACGCCCGACCCTGCACCGCGAGTTCGCCGAGGCGCGCCTGGCCATCGACCAGACCCGCCTGGAGCAGATCCTGGTCAACCTGCTGAGCAACGCCCTCGACGCCCTGCGCGAGCAGCCACGCCGCGAGCTGTGGCTGAGCGGCGCGCAATACGGCGCCAGCTACCGTCTGGAAGTGCGCGACAGCGGCGCCGGCATCCCGCCGGACGTGCGCGTGCACCTGTTCGAGCCGTTCTTCACTACCAAGCCGGGCGAGAAGGGCCTGGGCCTCGGCCTGACCCTGTCCGCCAGCCTGGCCGCGGCCGCCGGCGGCAGCCTGGTGGTGCGCCATCCTGAGGAAGGCGGCAGCGCCTTCATCCTCGATCTGCCCCTGCAGGAGCCCCGCGATGACTGAAGCGCTGACCGTACTGATAGTCGAGGACGACCCCCACGTGTTGCTCGGCTGCCAGCAGGCGCTGCAGCTGGAGGACATCGACAGCACCGGCGTCGGCAGCGCCGAGGAGGCCCTGGCGCGCATCGACGGCGACTTCGCCGGCATAGTCGTCAGCGACATCCGCCTGCCGGGCATCGACGGCCTGCAGCTGCTGGCCGAACTCAAGCGCCGCGACCCGAGCCTGCCGGTGGTGCTGATCACCGGCCACGGCGACATCGGCATGGCGGTGGGCGCCATGCGCGACGGCGCTTATGACTTCATCGAGAAACCCTTCTCCCCCGAGCGCCTGGTCGAGGTGGTACGCCGCGCCCTCGAGCAACGCGGCCTGGCCCGCGAGGTCAGCGCCCTGCGCCGCCAGCTGGCCGGACGCCAGGCCCTGGAGCAGCGCATCATCGGCCGCTCGCCGGCCATGCAGCAGCTGCGCGAACTGATCGCCAACGTCGCCGACACCGGCGCCAATGTGCTGATCGAGGGCGAGACCGGCACCGGCAAGGAACTGGTCGCCCGCTGCCTGCACGACTTCAGCCGGCGCCAGGGCAAGGAGTTCGTCGCGCTGAACTGCGGCGGCCTGCCGGAGAGCCTGTTCGAGAGCGAGATCTTCGGCCACGAGGCCAACGCCTTCACCGGCGCCGGCAAACGCCGCATCGGCAAGATCGAGCACGCCGACGGCGGCTCGCTGTTCCTCGACGAGATCGAGAGCATGCCGCTGGCCCTGCAGATCAAGCTGCTGCGCGTGCTGCAGGAACACAGCCTGGAGCGCCTCGGCTCGAACCAGCCGATCGCCGTGGACTGCCGGGTGATCGCCGCGACCAAGGCCGACCTGGCCGAGCTGGGCCAGCGCGGCGAGTTCCGCAGCGACCTGTACTACCGGCTCAACGTGGTGACCCTGGAGCTGCCGCCGCTGCGTGATCGCCGCGAGGACATCCTGCTGCTGTTCGAGCACTTCCTGCAGCTCGCCGCCCTGCGCTTCGACCGCGCCCTGCCGGAGCTGGACCGACGCACCGCCGCCACCCTGCAGGCCCACGACTGGCCCGGCAACGTGCGCGAGCTGCGCAACGTGGCGGAACGCTTCGCCCTCGGCCTGCCAGTATTCAAGAAGAGCGACGCCGCCCCGGACGGTAGCGGCCCCGGCTTCGCCGAGGCGGTGGAGGCCTTCGAGCGCAACCTGCTCGGCGCCGCCCTGGAACGCCACGCCGGCAACCTCAGCCAGGCCGCCCTGGACCTGGGCATGGCCAAGACCACCCTGTTCGACAAGGTGAAGAAGTACGGCCTGTGAGGCAGGGGCCAGCGCTGGCGCGTCGGCCATGGCATGCCACACTGCAGACTGACCCCACGCCCGAGCACCACCATGACCCCAAGGCTATTCCGCCGAGCCCTCTGCCTGATCCTCAGCACAGCGCTCTCGACGGGGTTGCCGGCCGCTACCGATACACCACCTGACAAGGTCTACAGCCTGGCCTTCTACCAGGCAGGCCTGCTGTATTCGCAGGGCCAGGGGCTCGACCGCGATGTGATCGATGAGCTGATGAAACGCGGCGGCTACCGCTTCGCCACCCTGGAGCAGCCGAGGGCGCGGATCTGGAAAGAGCTGCAGGAGGGCACCCTGTCCATGACGGTGTCCGCCATGCGCGTCGCGGAGCGCGACGCCTTCGCCTATTTCATCCCGTATCACGCGCAGAAGAACATGGCGCTGACCATGCGCGCCGACCTGCGAGGTCCGGCGGATCTGCTGGCCGACCCGCGCGCGCGCATCGCCGTGGTGCGCAGCTTCCGCCACGGACCGGTCTACGATGAGCTGATCGCCCAGCTGGCCGGGCAGGACCGGGTCATCAGGGTGCCGAGCATCCACAACCTGTTTCTCATGCTGGGCGCGGGCAACCGCATCGACACCGTGTTTTCCCTGCCGCTGTTCTACCGCAAGGAGCTGGTCGAGCTGGGGCTGGAGGATCGCGTGAGAATCATGGACTGGTCGCCGCAGACCGCTCCCATTCCCCATCACCTGGCCTTGAGCAAGGCGCACTTCTCCTATCAGGACTACCAGCGCATGGCCGCGATCATGCAGGGCATGCGCGACGATGGCACCTTGCGCAGACTGCTGTCTGCCTACCTGTCGGGTGATGAGCTGGAAAGCGCACTGCAGTTCTGACCCGCTAGCGGCTCGCCTCGCTGCCCACCCCCGCCTCCAGCTTGCGCCACAGCAGGCGCACCGTCGCCTTGCGCGACAGCACGCAGCGGTACAGACGGATCTCCAGCGGCACCTGCCACTGCTCGCCGCCGCACACCGCCAGCTCACCGCGGGCCAGCTCCATGGTCACCGACAGGCGCGGCACCCAGGCCACGCCGAGGCCCTGCAGGGCCATGGTCTTGAGGCTGTCGGCCATGGCCGTCTCGTACACCTTGGTCGAACGCAGCGCGCGCTGGCGCAACAACTGGTTCACCGAACGACCGAGGAAGGCGCCGGCGCTGTAGGCCAGCAGCGGCACGCTGAGGCCGGCATCGAGATCGAACAGCGGCGCGCCGTCTTCGCCCACCGCGCACACCGGCAGCATCGAGGTGGTGCCCAGGTGCAGCGAGGGGAAGATGTCCGGCGCCAGCTGCATGGCCGCATCCGGATCGTAGTAGGCGAGGATCAGGTCGCAGCTGCCCTCGCGCAGCGAGTGCACGGCCTCGCCGACGTTGGTCGCCACCAGCCGGGTGGACAGCGGCAGGCCCTCGCGGCGCAGGCGGCCGATCCATTCCGGGAAGAAGCCCAGGGTCAGCGAGTGCGCTGCGGCGATCTGCAGCACCTCGCCCTGCTGGCCCTCGACATGGTGCAGATGACGCACCACCTCGCCGAGCTGCTCGACCATGCTGCGGGCCGTGACCAGGAACAGCTGGCCGGACTCGGTCAGCTCCACCGGCGTGCGCGAGCGGTTGACCAGGGTCAGGCCCAGCGCGCCTTCCAGGCTGCGGATGCGTCGGCTGAAGGCCGGCTGGGTGACGAAGCGCTTCTCCGCCGCCTGGGAAAAGCTGCGGGTGGCGGCCAGGGCGACGAAGTCCTCCAGCCATTTGGTTTCCAGATTCATCGCTGATTGGCCGCCAATATTCGTTTGAAATTATGCACGCGCGACATTCAACCCGGGTCACGGCGACATTATGCCGTTTGTGCATACCATAGCCGCTAACAGCATTGGCCGACAAACGGCAGGAAGCCTAGATTATTGGGCATCGCGGCGCAAAGCCGTATTCCCCAGAGATAGAAGACATCATGTCCGCTGCTGCATCCACCCGCATCGAAAAAGACCTGCTCGGCAAGCTCGAAGTCCCCGCCGAGGCCTACTACGGCATCCAGACCCTGCGCGCCGTGCAGAATTTTCGACTGTCCGGTGTACCGCTGTCGCACTACCCGAAACTGGTGATCGCCCTGGCCATGGTCAAGCAGGCCGCCGCCGACGCCAACCGCGAGCTGGGCCACCTGTCCGCCGCCAAGCACACCGCGATCAGCACCGCCTGCGCCCGCATCATCCAGGGCGAGTTCCACGAGCAGTTCGTGGTCGACATGATCCAGGGCGGCGCCGGCACCTCGACCAATATGAACGCGAATGAAGTCATCGCGAACATTGCGCTCGAAGCCATGGGCTTTGAGAAAGGCCAGTACGAACACCTGCACCCGAACAACGACGTGAACATGGCGCAGTCGACCAACGACGCCTACCCGACCGCCATCCGCGTCGGCCTGCTGCTCGGCCACGACAGCCTGCTCAACGCCCTCGACAAGCTGATCCAGTCCCTGGCCGCCAAGGGCCTGGAGTTCGGCCACGTACTGAAGATGGGCCGCACCCAGCTGCAGGACGCCGTGCCCATGACCCTCGGCCAGGAATTCCGCGCCTTCGCCACCACCCTCGGCGAAGACCTGCAGCACCTGAAGATGCTCGCCCCGGCCCTGCTCACCGAAGTGAACCTGGGCGGCACCGCCATCGGCACCGGGATCAACGCCGACCCGGCCTACCAGCTGCTGGCCGTGCAGCGCCTGGCGATCATCAGCGGCCACCCGGTCAAGCCGGCCGCCGACCTGATCGAAGCCACCTCGGACATGGGCGCCTTCGTGCTGTTCTCCGGCATGCTCAAGCGCACCGCGGTCAAGCTGTCGAAGATCTGCAACGACCTGCGCCTGCTCTCCAGCGGCCCGCGCACCGGCATCAACGAGATCAACCTGCCGGCACGCCAGCCGGGCAGTTCGATCATGCCGGGCAAGGTCAATCCGGTGATCCCGGAAGCGGTCAACCAGGTGGCCTTCGAAGTGATCGGCAACGACCTGGCGCTGACCATGGCGGCCGAGGGCGGCCAGCTGCAGCTGAACGTGATGGAGCCGCTGATCGCCTACAAGATCCTCGACTCGATCCGCCTGCTGACCCGCGCCATGGATATGTTGCGCGAGCTGTGCATCGACGGCATCAGCGCTAACGAGCAGCGCTGCCGCGAACTGATGGAGAACTCCATCGGCCTGGTCACTGCCCTCAACCCCTACATCGGCTACGAGAACGCCACCCGCATCGCCAAGGTGGCGCTGGAAAGCGGCCGCGGCGTGCTGGAACTGGTTCGCGAGGAGAAGCTGCTGGACGACGCCACCCTGGCCGACATCCTCCGCCCGGAAAACATGATCGCCCCGCGCCTGGTGCCACTGCAGGGCTGACCTGCTTCATCGACCGAGGGGCAGCCCCACGCCCCTTGCCCTCCAGGGATGGCTTCGGCCATCCCTTTTTTATTCTGCCGCCGGCAGCCCCCAGGCCACGCGCAGGGCGCGGATCGCCTCGGCGATCTGGGCCTCGGGCACCGCGGCGAAGCCCAGCACCAGCCCGGCACGGGCATCCTCCGGCTCGCGGCTGTGTGGCAGCCAGTAGTCGCTGAGGCCTTTCATCTCCACCCCGGCGGCACTGGCGGCGGCCAGCAGCTCGCGCTCGCGGGCGCTGCTGGCGACTCGCACGCACAGGTGCAGGCCGGCCTCCACCTTCGGCAACGCCGCACAGCCGGGAATCGCGGTGGGCCAGTCGCGCTGCAGCGCCTCCAGGCGTGCCCGCGCCGCCTGGCGCATGCGCCGTACATGGCGCTGGAAGTGCCCGGCGGCGATGAACTCGGCCATCACCGCCTGGGTGCCGATCTCCGAGTGGCGCATGTCCACCGCGCGGCGGCGGGCGAAGGCCTGGGCCAGCGTCGGCGGCAACACCAGGTAGCCGAGACGCAGGGCCGGGAAGGCGATCTTGCAGAAGGTGCCGACGTACAGCACCCGCCCCTGCCGATCCAGCGCCGCCAACGGCGCTAACGGCACACCGCTGTAGCGGTACTCGCCGTCGTAGTCGTCCTCGATGATCCAGCCGCCCTGACGCTCGGCCCACTCCAGCAACTCCAGGCGCCGCGCCAGCGACAGGGTGACGCCGGTGGGGTACTGGTGCGAGGGCGTGACATACACCAGCCGGCAATCCTCGATGGCGGCCAGCGCGGCGGTATGCAGGCCATCGTCATCCACCGGCACGCCGCACAGCTCGGCACCGGCCACGGCAAAGGCATGGCCGGCGGCGCGATAGCCGGGGTTCTCGATGGCCACCCGCTCCCCGGGCTGCACCAGCAGCTGGGCGCACAGGCTGATGGCCTGCTGCGCGCCACAGGTGATGACGATCTGCGCCGGGTCGCAGTTGAGCCCGCGGCTGCTGCGCAGGTAGGCGGCCACCAGCTCGCGCAGAGTTGCATCGCCGGCCGGGTCGCCATAGCCCAGGCGCGCCGCCGAGGGCTTGCGCCAGAAGCGCGCCTGCAGGCGCGCCCAGATCTCGAAGGGGAACAGGTCGAAGGCCGGTACGCCGATGCGAAAGGCTTTCGGGGCACCGCTCAGCGGCGCTGGCAAATGGTGCTCCTGCAGGCGCTGCAGCGCCGCGCTGGGCGCCGGCCCGCTACCCAAGGGCTGCGCTACCGGGCGCTCGCCGGCCAGGTCGGCCACGTAGGTGCCGTCGCCCACGCGCCCCGCCACATAGCCCTCGGCATACAGCTGGTCGAAGGCGCGGGTCACGGTATTGCGCGACACCCCGAGCAAGGCCGCCAGATCGCGGCTGGCCGGTAGCCGGGTACTTCCGCCCAGGCGCCCATCGAGGATGCGCTCGCGCAACGCCTGGTACAGCTGGCGCGCCAGACCCTGGTCGGGGTCGAGGTGGATGCCGGAGAGATCGACCGGTAGCGGCGGCGTGGCGGGCATGGATTGGCTCCATCGAACTGACGGGAAATGGCTCTTACAACAGACCAATATCCTGCCTAGCATGGAGCCATTCCGCCAGGAGCCGCCACCATGTACATGCCCGCCTCTTTCCGCCAGGACGACCTCGCCGCGCTGCATGCGCAGATGCAGGCCAGCCCCTTCGCTCTGCTCGCCAGCGTCGGAGTCGAAGGCGTACAGGCCAGCCATCTGCCGTTGCTGCTGGAGCCTGGCGAGGGCGAGTTCGGCACCCTCTACGGCCACTTCGCCAAGGCCAACCCGCACTGGCGCGAGCTGCAGGGCGGCACCGAGGCGCTGGCCGTGTTCTCCGGCCCGGATGCCTACATCAGCCCCAGCTGGTACGCGGCGAAGGCCGAGCACGGCAAGGTGGTGCCGACCTGGAACTACATCGCCGTGCACGCCCGCGGCCCGATCGAGCTGATCGAGGATCCCGAGCGCCTGCTGCAGATCGTCAGCCGCCTCAGCGACCAGCACGAGAATGGCCGCGCCCGACCCTGGGCGGTCGGCGATGCGCCGCGGGACTACATCGACACCATGCTGCGCGCCATCGTCGGCTTCGCCCTGCCGATCCGCCGCCTGGACGGCAAATGGAAGCTCGGCCAGAACCGCTCGACCGTGGACCAGGCCGGCGTGCGCGACGGCCTGGCCGCCTCGACCGAACCGCGCGAGCAGGCCCTGGCCACGCGCATGACCATCAGCAACTGAACACGACAGAAGGGAACTCCATGTCCAACTCGCCGCTTGCCATCCGCCCGCTCAGCGCCGCCGACCACGCCGTGTGGCTGCCGCTGTGGCAGGGCTACCAGCGCTTCTACAACGCCACGATTGCCGACGAGACCAGCGCCCTCACCTGGCAGCGCTTCCTCGACCCGGCCGAACCGATGCACGCAGCCCTGGCCTGGCGCGATGGCGAGGCCGTGGGCCTGGTGCACTACATCTATCACCGCAGCTGCTGGACCACGGGTGACTACTGCTACCTGCAGGACCTCTATGTGGCCGAGCACATCCGCTGCGGTGGCATCGGCCGCGCGCTGATCGAACATGTCTACGCCGAGGCGGCTGCCGCCGGCGCCAGTCGCGTGCACTGGCTGACCCAGGAAACCAACTATCAGGGGCGCATGCTCTACGACCGTATCGCCGACCGCTCCGGCTTTATCCAGTACCGGAAGATCTTGCCATGAGCACCGACCTGAGCCAGTGGCAGCCCCGCCCCTTCCGGCCCCATGACCTGCTGCAGGGCCGCTTCATCCGTCTGGAGCCACTGGATGCCGCGCGCCATGGCGACGCTCTCTGGCAGGAACTGCAGGGCCCGGACCCGGCACTGTGGGACTACCTGCCCTACGGCCCCTTCACCGAGCGCTCCACCTTCGACGCCTGGCTGGCCGGCAATGCCGATAGCCGCGACCCGCAGTTCTATGCCGTGGTCGAGCAGGCCGGCGGCCGCGCCCTGGGCCTGCTCGCCTACCTGCGCATCACGCCCAAGGACGGCTGCATCGAGGTTGGCCATGTCGCTTTCGGCGGCGCCATGCAGCGCACGCCGGGCGCCACCGAGGCGGTGTTCCTGCTGGCGCAGCATGCCTTCGACACCCTCGGTTACCGCCGCTTCGAGTGGAAGTGCAACGCCAGGAACGCCCGCTCCCGGCGCGCCGCCGAACGCTTCGGCTTCAGCTACGAGGGGCTGTTCCGCCAGCATATGGTGGTCAAGGGCCAGAGCCGCGATACCACCTGGTACTCGCTGATCGACAGCGAATGGCCGCAGTGCCGCGCGGCCTTCCAGCGCTGGCTGGCGGCGGACAACTTCGACGGTGAGGGTCAGCAGATACGCCGGCTGGAGGAGCTGCGTGGATGAGGCTCAGTACACCTGGCACTGACCCTCGCTGAGGGTCTCCAGCAGGCGCTGGCGATAGCGACTCTCGCCGTCGAACTCGGCCACCGGCGGTCGATCGGTGAAAGGCTCGCGGAATTCCAGGCCGACCAGCAGCTTGTAGACCTAGTAGCGCTTGCGTACCTGACGGTGACCGGGACAAGCCTCGGAATAGGCCCGCTCGACCGCCGACTCTTGCTCACAGCTGTCGTCGTCCTCGTGCTTCTCGTAGCGCTCCGTGCCTTCGCGGTAGGTCTTCCTGCCGCAATCCAGGCGGCGCACCGTCTGGCTGCAGTAGCCGGGTGCGGTGCATTGCTCGGACTCGTCGCGCTCGGCGGTTTCCGTGCGGACCTCCTGCCAGCGCGCCTGGATGTCGTAGGCCAGGCCGCTGTCCTGGCTGTCGATGAAAAAGGAATTGCCGGCATAGTCACCGGAAGACACCCAGGCCTTGAAGTCGGATCGCCCATCATGCAGGCGCAGACGCCCCAGCAGCCAGGGATCGGGATTGAATTCCAGGCGCATATGGCCCTGTCTGAGCGCCACATCCTCGGCCAATTGCAGCGGCTGGCTGTCCTGGGTGAACAGGTAGCCCTGGCCAGACAGACTGCTGCAGCCGAGGGCCAGCAGACACAGCGACACAACCACAAGACGGCGCAGCAGCGCCCTCAAACCGCAGATTGCGAACACGCTCGATCACTCCTTGATGGGCAGTTGCCGCCCTGGCATCCGTTCGACCTTGCCGCTGCGCTTTGATTCGCCGTCCTACTCGATCTCGAACAACCCATTCTTCAGCGGCGCCACGGCCAGGCGCTGGCGTACGTCGTCGTCGATGCGCGGGTCGTCCGGGCGGTACAGGCGCACCTGGCGATAGGCGCTGATGCGGTTGATCTCGCTGCCCAGGTATTCCCACACCACGCGGGTACAGGCCGGGTTGCGTCGGTCGCCGCTGGAGACGCCGGTCTTCAGGCCGTTGAGGCGGGTGATGCGGCTCTTGTAGCTGGGGATGAGGATGGTCTGGCTCATCTCGTTGACGGTCAGCGACTCGTAGTCCATCAGGAACAGCCGGTCCTGCAGCTGGAAGGCGGCGCCCAGGTAGCGGCAGCGCACCCAGTCCTCGGCTTGCACATCGGCGCTGGCGGAACGCTCCTGGCGCTCCTGGCGCTCGAACAGGAAGTCGCCGTCCTCCTCCCGCAGGTGCACCAGCGACAGCAGCACCATGCCCGGCACCGACATGCAATTGGAGTATTCGAAGTAGTAGCCGCAGTAACGCGACAGGTTGGCGGTCTGCTCGCGCAGCGGCTTGAGCAGCTCGATCAGCGCATCCGCGCGCTTGGCGGCCACCTGGCCCGGCTTGCGCGCGCCGAGCAGGCGGCTGAACTGCTCCGGCGGCAGCAGCAGCTCGTAGTCCTCGACGCCGAAGAAGTCGCAGATGCGCTTGAGGTTGTACGGCGTCGGGCGGCTCTGGCCGCTGAGGTACTTGTTGAACTGGGCGCGATTGATCGCCAGCTTGCGGCAAACCTCGGCGATCGAACGGTAATGGCTGCAGAGCAGCTTGAGGTTGTCGCCGAGCGCGTCCGACATAAAGACTTTCCTGGTGATGCTAGCGGCGCGATTCTAGCATCAACTCGCGTCAGATAGCCGCGACCCGCGAAATTGCCCGCGCCCCCGAGCACGCCGACCATGCGCCTCCACGGCTTTCGCTGTGCCGCTTCTTCCACTCGAACAATAAGAATCGAGGTCCTCGCCATGCTGGAAATGCTCAACGATTTCCTGTCCGGAAAACTGCTGATCGTGCTGATCGTCGGTTTGGGCAGCTACTTCACCATCCGCTCGCGCTTCGTGCAGTTCCGCCATTTCGGCCACATGTTCAGCGTGTTCAAGGACTCGATCCGCGGCAGCGCCGGCCAGCTGAGTTCCTTCCAGGCCCTGATGCTGAGCCTCGCCGGCCGCGTCGGTGCCGGTAACATCGCCGGTGTCGGCGTTGCCGTGACCCTCGGCGGCCCGGGCGCGGTGTTCTGGATGTGGGTGACCGCCCTGGTCGGCATGTCCAGCAGCTTCTTCGAGTGCACCCTGGCCCAGGCCTACAAGCGCGCCGACGGCGACGGCCTGTACCGCGGCGGCCCGGCCTACTACATCCAGCACGGCCTGAAACTGCGCTGGATGGCGCTGACCTTCGCCGTCCTGCTGCTGGTCACCTACGGCTTCGCATTCAACGGCCTGCAGTCGTTCACCGTGACTCACTCGCTGCAGAACGCCTTCGGCTTCCCGGTGCACTATACCGGCCTGGCCCTGGCCGTGCTGCTGGGCCTGGTGTTCCTCGGCGGGATCAAGCGCATCGCCGCCGTGTCCGACCTGCTGGTACCGGTCAAGACCCTGGCCTACATCGCCGTGACCCTGTACGTGATCGCCAGTCAGATCGAGCTGGTACCGGACATGCTGGTGACCATCGTGAAGAGCGCCTTCGGCCTCGAGCCGGCCTTCGCCGGCCTGCTCGGCAGCGCCATCGTGATGGGCGTGAAGCGCGGCGTGTTCGCCAACGAAGCCGGCCTGGGCAGCGCACCGAACGTGGCCGCCGTGGCCGCCGTGAAGCACCCGGTGGCCCAGGGCGTGGTCCAGGCGTTCAGCGTGTTCCTCGACACCTTCGTCATCTGCACCTGCACCGCCCTGCTGATCCTGCTGTCCGGCTTCTACACCCCGGGCTTCGAGGGCGACGGCATCATCCTCACGCAGAACTCGCTGGCCGCCGTGGTCGGTGACTGGGGCCGGATCTTCGTCAGCGTCGCCCTGTCGCTCTTCGTCTTCACCTGCATCCTCTACAACTACTACCTCGGCGAGAACGCCCTGCAGTTCCTCGTCGGCCGTGGCCGCGGCCCGCTGATGATCTACCGCGGCCTGGTGCTGGCGCTGATCTTCTGGGGCTCGATGCAGAACCTGGGCACCGTGTTCGCCTTCGCCGACATCACCATGACCCTGCTGGCACTGGTCAACCTGGCCGCCCTGGCCATGCTGATCAAGGTCGGCCTGCGCCTGATGCGCGACTACGACCGCCAGCGCGCCGCCGGCGTGGAGACTCCGGTGTTCGATCCGAAGGAGTTCGGCGACCTGGACCTCGACCCCGTCGCCTGGCCGGCCAACCCGCAGCCCGCCGCTACCGGCGAGCACGTCGCCATGGCCCACAGCCTGCATCAGCGCTGAGTCATCCGCTGCAATAAAAAGGGGGCACACAGCCCCCTTTTTCTTGGTCCTACCTCTGCCCGTTCGCCGTTACACTCGGGCGAAAACACGCGCCCGCCACCTGATCGGATCGACCGCATGAATCCTTCGCAGAACCTGCTGGTGCTCTACACCGGCGGCACCATCGGCATGCAGATGAGCGAAGCCGGGCTGGCCCCGGCTTCCGGCTTCGAGGACCGCCTCAAGGCCGAACAGGCCCTGCATCCGGAGCGCCCGGCACCGGCCTGGCGCTTCCGCGAACTGAGCCCGCCGATCGACAGCGCCAACATGCGCCAGGCCAACTGGCTGGCCATGCGCGACGCCATCGTCCAGGCCGTGGATGAGGAAGGCTGCGATGCCGTGTTGCTGCTGCATGGCACCGATACCCTGGCCTACAGCGCCGCGGCGCTGAGCTTCCTGCTGCTGGGCATCGAGGTGCCGGTACTGCTGACCGGCTCGATGCTGCCGGTGGGCAGCCCGGGCAGCGATGCCTGGCCCAACCTGTTCGGCGCCCTGGCGGCGCTGAGCGAGGGCTGCCTGCCCGGCGTGCACCTGTTCTTCGACGGCCAGCTGCTGCATGGCGCCCGCGCCAGCAAGCTGAAGAGCGAGGCCTTCGATGCCTTCGCCAACATGCATCGCCCACGCCACGCCGCGCGCCTCGACGAGCTGCCCGCGGCGCTGCACTACCGCCAGCCGCGCCGCCCGGTGACCCTGGCCGTGCAGCCGCTGTTCCCCGGCCTGAGCGCCGCTCAGCTGCGCGCCGTGCTGGCCGATGACGTGCAAGGCGTGCTGCTGGAATGCTACGGCAGCGGCACCGGGCCGTCGGACGATGCCGAGTTCCTCGCCGTGCTACGCGAGGCGCATCAGCGCGGCGTGGTGCTGGCCGCCATCAGCCAGTGCCCGCAGGGCCATGTCGACTTCGAGGTCTACGCCGCCGGCAGCGCCCTGGCCGAGGCAGGCCTGGTGAGCGGCACCGGCATGACCCGCGAGGCCGCCCTGGCCAAGCTGTTCAGCCTGCTCGGCGCCGGCCTGTCCCAGGCCGAGGTGGAGCGCCTGTTCGTGTTCGACCTGTGCGGCGAGTGCGCCGACTGAGCCACCCCTCCGCGCCGCGGCTCAACCCAGCGGCGCGAACACCGACCAGCCGATGCGCTCGCTGAGCGATTCCAGGGCCGCCATGCCGGCCAGGGAGTTGCCGGCGGCGTTCAGCTCCGGCGACCACACGCAGACACTGAAGCGCCCCGGCACCACCGCGACTATGCCGCCGCCGACGCCGCTCTTGCCCGGCAGGCCGACGCGGTAGGCGAAGTTGCCGGCCTCGTCGTACAGGCCGCTGGTGGCCATGATGGCGTTGACCTGCTGGGTCTGGCGTGGCGTGAGGATCGCCTCGCCGCTGCGCGGGCAGAAGCCCTGATTGGCCAGGAAGCCGAAGGCGCGCGCCAGGTCGACGCAGCTCATGGCCAGGGCGCAATGGTGGAAGTAGCTGCGCAGCACCGTCTCCACCTCGTTGTGGAAGTTGCCGAAGGCCTGCATCAGGTAGGCCGCGGCGGCGTTGCGCGCGCGGTGCTGGTATTCCGACTCGGCGACCTTGGCGTCCGACACCAGCAACGGGTTGCCGGACAGGCGCCGGGCCAGGTCGCGCATGGACAGCGCCGGGGCGGCGAAGCGCGACTGGTTGATGTCGCAGATCACCAGGGCGCCGGCATTGATGAACGGGTTGCGCGGGCGGCCGCGCTCGAACTCCAGCTGCACCAGCGAGTTGAACGGCTGGCCGGACGGCTCGTGGCCCAGGCGCTGCCAGATGTCCTCGCCGGAATGCTGGATCGCCTGCACCAGGCTGAACACCTTGGAAATGCTCTGGATCGAGAACGGCTCGGCGGCGTCGCCGGCGGTGTGCAGGCTGCCGTCCACGCCCAGCACGGCGATGCCCAGGCGGTTGGCCGGCACCTCGGCCAGGGCCGGGATGTAGTCGGCCACCTTGCCCTGGCCCAGCAGCGGGCGGACCTGGTCCAGAATCTCGTTCAACAGCGCCTGCATGCTCGACCTCTCCATGTACGGGTGCCGAAATAGACGCCCGCGGCAGGCTCGCCATCACAGCGGCGGCCGAGCGCAATGGCCCGGCGGCGGCGATGCCGGCCGGCCACAATGGCCGGAATTATCCCTTTGTTGGCCGGCGTTATCGTTCTCCCGGCTCGCTCGCGGCGCCAACAATGCGCGCAGCCCATCGAGGAGAACAACAAGATGCTGACCTTCTACAGCGACGACCACCGCCTGCACCACGCCCAGGGCGAGATGGTCGGCGGTGAATTCAAACCCTGCTTCGAGATGCCGGCGCGCGCCGACCATGTGCTGGCCCGGGTGCGCGAGCGCAACCTCGGCGAGGTGCTGCCGCCGCGCGACTTCGGCCTGGCGCCGATCGCCCGCATCCATACCGGCGACTACCTGGACTTCCTGCAGAAGGCCTGGGCCGGCTGGGCCGCCCAGGGCAACACGGCGGACTTCCTGCCTGGCGTGTTCCCAGCGCGGCATATGCGCGCCAAGCGGCCCAACGATCTCTACGGCCAGTATGGCTTCCACAGCTTCGACTGCTTCGCACCGATCACCGCCGGCACCTGGCAGGCCGTGTACAGCTCCGCGCAGATCGCCCTGAGCGGCCAGGCCGAGATCGCCGCCGGCGCCCACAGCGCCTTCGCCCTGTGCCGCCCGCCGGGCCACCATGCCAGCGCCGACGTGATGGGCGGCTACTGCTACCTGAACAACGTGGCCATCGCCGCCCAGGCCTGCCTCGACCAGGGCGCCGCGCGGGTGGCCATCCTCGACGTCGACTACCACCACGGCAACGGCACCCAGTCGATCTTCTACGACCGCGACGACGTGTTCGTCGCCAACATCCACGGCAGCCCGAGCTTCGAGTACCCGCACTTCCTCGGCTATGCCGACGAGACCGGCGCCGGCCGCGGCGAGGGCTGCAACCTCAACCTGCCGCTGGCCGCCGGCAGCGCCTGGGATGTGTGGGGCGCGGCCCTGGAAACCGCCTGCCAGCGCATCGCCGAATACGCGCCGGATGTGCTGCTGGTGTCGCTTGGCGTCGACACCTACCAGAACGACCCGATCTCCAGTTTCAAGCTGGACAGCCCGGACTACCTGCGCATGGGTGAACGCATCGCCGCGCTGGGCAGGCCCACGCTGTTCGTCATGGAAGGCGGCTATGCGGTCGCCGAAATCGGCATCAACGCCGTCAACGTGCTCGAAGGTTTCCAGGGCTGAGCCCTGCACAGGAGAACAACAAGATGAAGAAACTGCTCGCCGCCGCCCTCTGCGGCCTGACCCTGGCCGGCACCGCCCAGGCCGCCGACCGCGAACTCAAGGTCTACAACTGGTTCGACTACATCACCCCGGAGACCCTGACCCAGTTCAAGCAGAACAGCGGCATCAAGCTGACCTACGACATCTTCGACACCAACGAAGCGCTGGAAGCCAAGCTGCTCACCGGCAACTCCGGCTATGACCTGGTGGTGCCGTCCAACGTGTTCCTGGCCAAGCAGGTCGAGGCCGGCGTGTTCCAGAAGCTCGACCGCAGCAAGCTGCCCAACTGGCAGCACCTCGACCCGCAGCTGATGAAGCTGATCGAGGCGAACGACCCGGGCAACCAGTACGCCGTGCCCTACATGTACGGCACCGTGCTGATCGGCTTCAACCCGGACAAGGTCAAGGCCGCCCTCGGCGCCGACGCCCCGGTGGACAGCTGGGACCTGATCTTCAAGGAAGAGAACATCGCCAAGCTGCAACAGTGCGGCGTGGCCCTGCTCGATTCGCCGTCGGAAATCCTGCCGCTGGCCCTGCACTACCTGGGCCTGCCGCCGAACAGCAAGGAGCCGGCCGACTACGCCAAGGCCGAGCAGCTGCTGAGCAAGATCCGCCCGCACGTGCGCTACTTCCACAGCTCCAAGTACATGAGCGACATCGCCAACGGCGAGATCTGCGTGGCCGTGGGCTACTCGGGCAGCTTCTCGCAGGCCGCCAACAACGCCAAGCAGGCGAAGAACGGCGTGACCGTGGACATGCGCCTGCCGAAAGAAGGCGCGCCGATCTGGTTCGACATGATGGCGATTCCGAAGGACGCGAAGAACATCGACGAGGCCCACGCCTTCATCAACTACCTGCTGCAGCCGCAGGTAATTGCGCCGATCTCCGACTTCGTCGGTTACCCCAACCCGAACAAGGACGCCACCGCGCTGGTCGCCGAGTCGATCCGCAACAACCCCAACCTCTACCCGACCGCCGAGGCCATGCAGAAGCTCTACACCCTCGAGCCGCTACCGCGTGCCGCCGAGCGCGCACGCACCCGCGCCTGGAGCAAGATCAAGACCGGTAGCTGAGCCGCCCGCATAGAAAAAGACCGGCCGCCTGGCCGGTCTTTTCTTTGGCGCGGGAGCTCAGTGCCAGATGCCTTTGATCTGGCCCAGCGTCAGGCCATTGATCAGGCAGTGATTGGGATTGCCCGGCTGCGCATTCTTCACCACCTTGCCGCCAAGATTGATCACGGTGGTGGTACTGCTGCTCATGTAGCCACCCCAGGTACGGGTGGTGTCCGTGAGGACTAGGGCCGCGGCGGTCTGGTTGCCCTTGCTGGCACACAGCACGGACACCCCTTCCAGAAGATTGTCGTTGACCGTCTCGTTCTTGTAATTGTCCTTCTCGTTGGGACTGGCGCCGTGGGCATCGCCACGTACGATCAGCACGCCCTTGGCGACATCCTCCGCATGCGCCGAAGACACGCTGCCGGCGCACAGCGCGGCGAACAGGATGGCGGCGGCCAGGTACTTGTGGGTCTCGATAAATGCATTCATGGGTTCATCCTCCATTGCTTGGTGTGCACGGAAGCGCCCGACCGCGGGCCTTCCGCGCCCGGCTCACAGCGCGATATCGCGCGCGTGGGTCTGCCCCGGCCAGACGCCGGTCATCTCGATCTCGCGCTGGCCGGTCAGCCACTGGCCCAGCGGGCTCGGCCACTTGAAGCTGTACTTGTCGCTGTTGATCACGCCCTTGAAGCTGACGTCGGCGACGATGTTGGTGGCGCTCAGCGGGATGTTGGCGACGGTCTTGGACAGGCCACCGCTCAGCGAGAAGGACTCGTTCTTCTTGCCCTGCGGGGTGTCGTAGCTGAGGTTGATATTGGTGATGTAGGTGCAGCCCGGCTTGTTGTTGAACAGGATCTGCAGCGAGCCCAGGCGGTTGATCCAGTTGGGGATCAGCAGGGTGCCGTCGTACGAGGCGAAGGTGTACGCGATCGGGATCGCGCCGCCGGCTTCCTTGTTCGGCGTGGACGGCCACAGGTGCTGGTCGACCTGCTTGCTCTCCTTGGTGGAGCTGTACGAGCCCTTGGCATTGGCGCCGGCCACCATGTCCTGCACCGCGCTGGCTTCACCGGTGATGGAGAAGGACGAGCTGTTGTCCTGGGAGCCGAGGTTGAGGCCGCTGTTGGCGTAGATGACGCTGGTGACCACGCCGAAGCCCTGGGCGATGTTGCCGGCGCTGCCCATGCTCACCGAGGCGGCCTGCTGGGCCAGCCAGCTCAGGGTGTCGGCCTTGGACAGGGCGGTGAGATCGCTGATGAAGCTCTCGTTGGCGATGCCGAACTCCGAGGCGATGGAACCGACGGTGGCGAAGTCCCAAGTGATCTCGGTGCCGACGCTACCCTTGGTGCCCGATTCCGGATCGGTGCCCGAGCCGTCCAGCTGGACCGCGGCCTGGCTGCGCTTGACGTTGCTCGAGGCCAGCTTCCACTGGTTGGGAATGCCGCGCTCGCTGATGGCCAGGCCGGGGGTGGACTCCTGCACCAGGGTGAAGTCGCCGGTATCCGGCGAGACGATGCCAACGGCGCCGACCTTGATCTTCGGATCGAGGGTCCAGTTGCCCCAGTAGGCCGCGCGCCCGGCGCGGATCAGATCGGTAAACGTACGGTTCCAATTCATGACTGTGTCCTTGCAGTGATTTATATGGAGGCGCCGCTATAACTCGCGGCGCGTACGTCGAACTGCGCAACTCAAGTTCCATTTGGCGGCCATGAGTCAATCGACGCTCCCATGCTGTCGATGCACCGGTTAATCAGGTATTGGGCAAATTCGGTATCACGTGGGAAGTACTTCCGTATCGGATATTCGCCGCCCGAAAACTAAGGTCGATCCCTCTCCTTCTCTGACAGGACAGGGATGTGCTGACGACTCGCGAAATACAGGCACTAGAGCTGATCGCCAGGGGCGCGACCGACCGCGACATCGCCGCGGCGCTGGCAATATCGCTGAGTACCGCGCATAAACACCGGGAGAACTTGCAGCGCAAACTCGGCCTGCATAAGTCGGCGCAGCTGGTTATTTATTACTTCGAACGATTCGGCGAACTTACTGCCAGGCGAAACTTGCCCCCGGTATTAAGCGAGCGCGAACTGGAGATCATTCATTTATTCGCCGAAGGACTCAGCGATAAACAGGTGGCCCGGGAACTGGGCATCAGCGACCTGACCGTGCGCAAACATCGCGGCAATATGCAAAGCAAGTTACGGGCGAGCAATGTCTGCGCCTTGTTGTTCGCCGCCCTGGCCGCCGGCGAACTGGCGCTGCCCCTGGTGCGACCACCACAGCGGCGGCCTATCGAGTTACCGCCGCACCTGCTGCGCTGGCTACTGCCTGCAGCCCATCGGCAAGCGCCGCGCGGGTTGGACAAGCCAGCCGGCGGCTTCTTAGCTCACTGATCAGGAGAACGCAGGCGCCCCATCGAACGCCTATCCCTGCCAGGAGCACCCTCATGAACAAACTGCTGATCACCACTGCCCTGCTCGCCGCCACCGGTGCGGCCAACGCCGCCAGCCTGCCGAAGTTCGACGTCACCTGCCCCGGCGAACTCAACGTGCGCGCCGAGGCCGGCGGCCCGGTGCATATCAACGACAAGCCGGCCACCCTGAGCAAGTTCAGCGAGCAGTACTACGAGGCCAGGGGCGAAGGCGTGACCATCGCCATCAGCCTCAAGGCCGACGGCTCGTCCGCGGTGTCCTCCACCGGCAAGGAAGGCGCCACGGGCGCCTGCCAGGAGGCTGCGGAAGAGGACAAGGTCGAGGAAGCGGAAACCGCGGAACAGGAAGGGTAAACGCTCGACATGGCCGCCAGTGCCAGCGCACCGGCGGCCAGGCGCGTCAGTCGAGCAGCTGGCTGAAGCCCTTGTCGGCCTCCAGTACCTCGGGCAGCTTGTCGAACAGCGCGTCCAGGTCGATGCCTTCGCACAGCGGGCTGTCCAGCTCCTCGCGGGTCTTGCCCAGATCACCGTTATGCAGGCGCAGCGCCTCGGCGATCAGCACGGCCTGAGCCACCAGCCGCGGCAGCGGCATGTCCGCCGGCGCCTGGTGCGGGCGGGTCTGCAGGGCGATGGCCTGCTGGATTACCTCCGGCAGCTGCCAGCGCCGCGCCAACTCGGCGCCCACCTCGGGGAAACCGAAGCCCAGCTGCAGGGTCTCCAGCGCCACGCGCCCAGCGGCGTCGGTCTTGCCGCTGCGGTTGAGCCGGGCGGCCAGTTCCGGCGCGCCGGTCTGGATCAGCAGCTCGCCGATGTTGTGCATCATGCCGCAGGTGAAGGCCGTCTCCATCGCCACGCCACGGGTCTTGGCCAGCAGCCGGCAAATGCTCGCCACCTGGAAGCTGTGCAGCCAGAAGGCCTTGAGGTCGAAACCGGAGTCGGTCTTGAAGGCGCCGGTCACCGCCGAGGCCAGCACCAGCGTGCGCAGGGTGTTGAAGCCCAGGCGCGAGGCGGCGTCCTCGACGCTGTGCGCCTCGCGGGCGCCACGAAAGCGTGCCGAATTGGCCAGGCGCAGCACCTTGGCGGCGATCACCGGATCGAGGTTGATGTTGCGCGCAACGGCGTCGAGGTTGGTGTTGGGGTTGTCGAACTGCTGGATCAGGTCCTGGGCGACCTTGGGGATGCTGGGCAGGCTATGTAGCTGCTCGAAGAGGTTGTTGATGTCCATGAGGGTGGTTCTCCGGCGAAGCGGAAAGTTGGGGCAGTGGGACTGAAAACCTTAGTCAGCCCCACCTCGCCATACCCTGCCTTTCGTCGGTGTTCAGGCCATGGCCCGACGAATGTCCGCCGCCAGCTCGCGCACCCGCGCCTCTTCGGTATCCCAGGAACACATGAATCGCGCGCCGCCGGCGCCGATAAAGGTGTAGAAGCGCCAGCCCCAGCCGGTCAGGCGCTGGATAGCCGGCTCGGAGAGCTGCAGGAACACGCCGTTGGCCTCCACCGGGAACATCAGGCTGACGCCGGGCACGTCGGCCACCAGCTCGGCCAGCAGGCGCGCGCAGCGGTTGGCGTGGTTGGCGTAGCGCAGCCAGGCGTCGTCCTGCAGCAGGCCGACCCAGGGCGCCGAGAGGAAGCGCATCTTCGAGGCCAGCTGGCCGGCCTGCTTGCAGCGGTAGTCGAAGTCTTCGGCCAGAGCCTTGTTGAAGAACAGGATGGCCTCGCCCACCGCCATGCCGTTCTTGGTGCCGCCGAAGCACAGCACGTCGACGCCGGCCTTCCAGGTCAGCTCGGCCGGGCTGCAGCCGAGCGAGGCACAGGCGTTGGAGAAACGCGCGCCGTCCATGTGCAGGTTGAGCTTGAGTTCCTTGCACACCTGGCTGATCGCCCGCACTTCCTCGGGGCGGTAGACGGTGCCGACCTCGGTGGCCTGGGTCAGGGTCACCACGCGCGGTTTCGGGTAGTGGATGTCCTGGCGCTTGAGCGCCACCTCGCGGATCGAGGCCGGAGTCAGCTTGCCCTGCTCGGTGCGCGCGGTGAGCAGTTTGGAGCCGTTGGAGAAGAACTCCGGGGCGCCGCACTCGTCGGTCTCGACGTGGGCGGTCTCCGAGCAGATCACGCTGTGGTAGCTCTGGCACAGCGATGACAGGGCCAGGGAGTTGGCCGCCGTGCCGTTGAAGGCGAAGAACACCTCGCAGTCGGTCTCGAACAGCTGGCGGAACTGGTCGGAGGCGCGAGCCGTCCATTCGTCCTCGCCGTAGGCGCGCTGGTGCCCGCGATTGGCCTCGGCCATGGCGGCCCAGGCTTCCGGGCAGATGCCGGAATAGTTGTCGCTGGCGAATTGCTGGGTCTGGTCGGTCATGAAGATTTCCTTGTGGGATCACCGATTATTCTAGGTCGCGCGACGGCGCCAGAAGCGGAGGATGAGGCCGGAAAAACGGGCTTCGTGGGCTTGTCTTCCGGCAATAACAGATTGGTCGGCTACCGGGATTCTAAAATAACTGTACCTGTAGAAAGGTGCCGTTCTGAAAGACGTTGTCAGGGATTAATCACGCGAATCTTGTTTCTCCGCGATCTTCCACGGATGACCAGTACAGTTGCTGTCACAGGAGCAGAACAGTTACCAAGCCGCCTAACTAATAGCCCTGCAATTTAGCCCAGCTGTGCCTACAAAATCGACTGTGCAGTCAGGAAAATGTGCTTCCAGTAGGACACCATCTAACCCCGCTCGACAGCGGAAGGAAGCACCACCATGGAACGCACACTCAGTTCCGACCTCATGTTCCAACAACAATCCCCGGCCAGCGGCGGTCACCTGCCCCTGCGCGTACTGGGCACCCTGCTGCTGTGGCAGCGTCGCATCACCAGCCGTCGCGAGCTGGCCCGCCTGGACGAGCGCCTGCTCACCGACGCCGGCATCAGCACCTACGACCGCGCGGTTGAAGTGAGCAAGCCGTTCTGGCGCTGAGTCGTACCAGCACGCCGTATCGAAGGGAAGCCGAGCGCTTCCCTTTTTTGTGCCCGTCGTTCTGACATCGCCAAGCCGCAGGCAAGCCGATATAGTGCGCGCCGCCGCGGTAGCGGCAATCTGCCATCCAGAAGTACAAGGAAGTAGAGATGTCTCCACTCAAGTCCGCCGCCCTGCTCGCGGCCGCTCTCGCCATGGCCGGCTGCTCTGCGAAAGCCTGGTTCAAACTGCCGCAAAACAGCACCCTGGTCATCAACGAGCGCCAGATCGAGAACAACTACGGCCTGGTGAAGACCCGCCCGTTCTCCTGGGGCGCCGCAGGTGGCGTGCCGTATCGCCTGCAGGACGAGCAGGCCAACACCCTCCAGAACGGCAAGCTGCGCACGCGCTTCCGGGTGGCCTCGATCTTCTGGCCGCCGGTCGCCATCGCCTACTGGCCGATGGGCTTCCGCTACCGCTGCTACGACCTGACCGGCGCCGAACCCCAGGCCTGCACCAAGCAGGACCTGATCACCCTGCGCCGCGCCTACCGCATGCACAACTGAGCACCCCATAAAAAAGGGGAGCACATGGCTCCCCCAGTGGGACTTACTCGTTACGCCGTCAGGCGATTTCCACCAGCACTTCGCCCGGGTTGACCCGGTCGCCCTTGGCCACGTGGATGGCCTTGACGGTACCGGCGATCGGCGCCTGCACTTCGGTTTCCATCTTCATCGCTTCGGTGATCAGCACAGCCTGGCCGGCCTTGACCTGATCGCCCTCTTTCACCAGCACGTCGACGATGTTGCCCGGCATGGTGGTGGACACGTCGCCCGGGGCACTGGCGCTCTTGCGCTTGCTGCCGGAGCCACCGGCGACGAAGTCGTTGAGCGGCTCGAACACCACTTCTTCCGGCATGCCGTCGATGGACAGGTAGAAGTGGCGCTTGCCGTCACCCTTGACGCCCACGCCGGTGATGTCCACGCGGTAGCTCTCGCCATGCACATCGACCACGAACTCGGTCGGCACGCCGCCACCACCGACAGGCGCCACGCCGCCAGCCTCGGGAATCGGCAGCAGCACTTCCGGAGTCAGGGTGCCGGCGGCGCGCTCCTCGAGGAACTTGCGGCCGATGTCGGGGAACATGGCGTAGGTCAGCACGTCCTCTTCGGACTTGGCCAGGGTGCCGATTTCTTCGCGCAGCTTGGCCATCTCCGGCTTGAGCAGGTCGGCCGGGCGTACGTCGATCACTTCCTCGCTGCCGATGGCCTGCTTGCGCAGCGCCTCGTTGACCTTGCCCGGCGCTTTGCCGTAGCGGCCCTGCAGGTACAGCTTCACCTCGTTGGTGATGGTCTTGTAGCGCTCGCCGGCCAGCACGTTGAACACCGCCTGGGTGCCGACGATCTGCGAGGTCGGCGTCACCAGCGGCGGGAAGCCGAGGTCTTCGCGCACCCGCGGGATCTCGGCGAACACTTCGTTGATGCGGTTGAGCGCGCCCTGCTCCTTCAGCTGGTTGGCCAGGTTGGACATCATGCCGCCCGGCACCTGGTTGACCTGCACGCGAGTGTCGACGGCGGTGAATTCGCTCTCGAACTGGTGGTACTTCTTGCGCACGGCGTGGAAGTACATGCCGATCTCCTGGATCAGCGCCAGGTCCAGGCCGGTGTCGTACTCGCTGCCGCGCAGGGCGGCGACCATCGACTCGGTGCCCGGGTGGCTAGTACCCCAGGCGAAGCTGGAGATGGCGGTGTCGATATGGTCGGCGCCGGCCTCGATGGCCTTGAGCTGGCACATCGAGCCCATGCCAGCGGTGTCGTGGCTGTGCACGAACACCGGCAGGTCGACCTCGGCCTTCAGCGCCTTGACCAGCTCGGCGGTGGCGAACGGGGTGAGCAGGCCGGCCATGTCCTTGATCGCGATGGAGTCGATGCCCATGGCCTGCATGGCCTTGGCCTGGGTGACGTAGGCCTCGACCGTGTGCACCGGGCTGGTGGTGTAGCTCAGGGTGCCCTGGGCGTGCTTGCCGGCGGCCTTCACCGCCTCGATGGAGACGCGCAGGTTACGTACGTCGTTCATCGCGTCGAAGATGCGGAACACATCGATGCCGTTGACCGCGGCCTTGGCCACGAAGGCACGCACCACGTCGTCGCTGTAGTGGCGATAGCCGAGCAGGTTCTGCCCGCGCAGGAGCATCTGCAGGCGGGTGTTGGGCAGCGCGGCCTTGAACTTGCGCAGGCGCTCCCAGGGGTCTTCCTTGAGGAAGCGCACGCAGGCGTCGAAGGTGGCGCCGCCCCATACTTCCAGGGACCAGTAGCCGACCTTGTCCAGCTTGTCGCAGATCGGCAGCATGTCTTCGGTGCGCATGCGCGTGGCGATCAGCGACTGGTGGGCATCGCGCAGGATGGTATCGGTGACGGTGATTCTTTTCTGGTTAAGAGGCTTGGTCATGTTCTGATCCCTACAGGCCGGCGTGGGCGGCAATGGCGGTGGCGATGGCGATGGCCAGGTGCGACGGGTTGCGCTTGATCGAGTACTGGGTCAGCTCCGGATGGGCCTCGACGAAGCTGGTGTTGAACTGGCCGCTGCGGAACTCGGGGTTGCGCAGGATTTCCTGGTAGTAGGCCGCGGTGGTGCGCACGCCCTGCACTCGCATGTCGTCCAGAGCGCGCAGGCCGCGGTCCATCGCCTCTTCCCAGGTCAGCGCCCAAACGATCAGCTTCAGGCACATGGAGTCGTAGTAGGGCGGAATGGTGTAGCCGGTGTAGATCGCCGTGTCGGTGCGCACGCCGGGGCCGCCGGGGGCGTAGTAGCGGGTGATCTTGCCGAACGAGGGCAGGAAGTTGTTCTTCGGGTCCTCGGCGTTGATACGGAACTGCAGGGCGAAGCCGCGGTACTGGATGTCTTCCTGCTTGACCGACAGCTCCAGTCCCGAGGCGATGCGGATCTGCTCGCGGACGATGTCGATGCCGGTGATTTCCTCGGTGATGGTGTGCTCCACCTGCACCCGGGTGTTCATCTCCATGAAGTACACCTCGCCCTCGGCGAGCAGGAACTCCACGGTGCCGGCGTTCTCGTAGCCCACCGCCTGGGCGGCGCGCACCGCCAGGTCGCCGATATAGGCGCGCTGCTCGGGAGTGAGCTGCGGGCTGGGGGCGATCTCGATCAGCTTCTGGTTGCGGCGCTGGATCGAGCAGTCGCGCTCGAACAGGTGCACGGTGTTGCCGAAGCTGTCGGCGAGGATCTGCGCCTCGATGTGCTTCGGATTGACGATGCATTTTTCCAGGAACACTTCGGCGCGGCCGAAGGCCTTGGTGGCCTCGGAGATCACTCGCGGGTAGGCCTGCTCCAGCTCCTCGCGGCTGTTGCAGCGACGGATGCCACGGCCGCCACCACCGTTGGTGGCCTTGAGCATCACCGGATAGCCGATGCGGTCGCCCTCGCGCAGGGCTTCGTGGATATCGGCCACGTTGCCCTCGGTGCCCGGGGTACAGGGCACGCCGGCGGCGATCATGCTGCGCCGTGCCTCGGTCTTGTCGCCCATGCGGCGAATGACCTCGGCGCTGGGGCCGATAAACTTGATCCCGCGCTCGGCGCAGATATCCGCCAGCTCGGCGTTCTCCGAGAGGAAGCCATAGCCGGGATGGAGGGCGTCGCAGCCGGTTTCCACGGCCAGGTTCACCAGCTTGCGCGGGTTGAGGTAGCCGGCCAGCGGGTCGTCGCCGATGCTGTGCGCCTCGTCGGCGCGCTTGACGTGCAGCGCCTGGCGGTCCGCCTCGGAATACACGGCCACCGAGCGGATGCCCATCTCGGCGCAAGCACGCACGATGCGGACGGCGATCTCGCCACGGTTGGCGATGAGGATCTTCTTGATCACGAGCCTGGTTCCTCGATCACGTGAACAAACGACCGTTGCAAGGCGGTCGACGGGTGACCGCACAGCCCGCGGCGGTCTTGCTTCATAAGCTAGCTCTGCCGATGAATTACCCAAAATCAATAATTGTTGGGATGACCATTAGCAAAGACTTATAGTTTGATCAAAGAAGGCCTTCCGCGAGCTCTTATAAATGCGCAAGTCATTGATGCGAATGACTTTTCGCCAGCTGCAGATTTTTCGCGCAGTGTGCGAAAGCCGTTCCTACAGCCGCGCCGCCGAGGAAATGGCGCTGACCCAGCCGGCCGTCAGCCTGCAGATTCGCCAGCTGGAAGAGCTGCTCGGCCAGCCGCTGTTCGATTACATCGCCAAGAAGCTCTACCTGACGCCCGCCGCCGAGGCGCTGCTGCGCGCCAGCGAAGATGTGTTCGGCCGCCTGGAGGCGCTGGACATGCAGCTCTCCGACCTGCAGGGCTCGCTGCAGGGCCAGCTCAACCTGGCCGTGGAATCCAGCGCCAAGTACCTGGTGC
The DNA here is from genome assembly GCF_005508865.1 of Pseudomonas sp. F(2018). Classification (GTDB taxonomy): domain Bacteria; phylum Pseudomonadota; class Gammaproteobacteria; order Pseudomonadales; family Pseudomonadaceae; genus Aquipseudomonas. The sequence continues at coordinate 24,505 of NZ_SCOM01000005.1, read as the reverse complement.
CGCACCTGTTCGCCGCCTTCCGCGAGCAGCATCCGGAGGTCAGCCTGCAACTGGCGGTGGTCAACCACGCCCAGGCGGTGCGCCGCCTCTCGGTGAGCCGCGACGACCTGCTGATCATGTCGCAGCCACCCGGCGACCAGGCGCTGGATTTCTTCCCCTTCCTCAACAATCCGATAGTCGCGGTGGCACCGCCGAGCCATCCGCTGTGCTCCCTGGAAAAGCTGCGCCTGGGCGACCTCACCGCCTTTCCGCTACTGGTCCGCGAGATCGGCTCGGGCACCCGCCGCGCCTGCGAGGAGTACTGTCACCAGAAGCGTGCCCACTTCGCCCAGACCCTCGAAGTGGGCTCCAGCGAGACCCAGGCGGAAGCGGTGATCGCCGGCCTCGGCCTGGCCCTGTTGCCACGCCACGCCGTGCGCCTGGAACTGGCCCAGGGTTTGCTGCGTGAACTGCCGGTGGAAGAGTTGCCGTTGCAACGCAGCTGGTGCGTGGTGCACGTGCGCGGCAAACGCCTGTCGCCGGTGGCCCAGGCGTTCCGCGACTTCATCCGCAACGAGCGCGCGCAGATCGCGGCGCTGGAGCAGCGCTTCAGCCAAGCAGGCTGAACTGGCAAGCCAGGGATTTCGTATATGATATTCGCATCAACCAGCCGACTCGGTGACGTGCCGTGCCCCTACCTCGCTTCAATGCCCCCAACCTGGGAATAGCGCCCGCCGCATCCGAGGTCATCGCCAAGCACCTGCGCGACGCGATCATCTCCGGGCATTTCGCCGAGGACGAGCCAATCCGCCAGGACGACATCGCCCAGCTGTTCAATGTCAGCAAGATCCCCGTGCGCGAGGCGCTCAAGCGCCTGGAGGCCGAGGGCCTGGTGCTATTCCAGCGCAACAAGGGCGCGGTGGTCACGCGCATCTCCGAGCCGGAGATGGCGCAGATGTTCGAGGTACGTGTGCTGCTGGAGATGCGCGCGATCCGCCTGGCGGTGCCGAACATGAGCGAGGCCACCTTCGCCGCCGCCGAGCGCATCTGCGAGGCCTTCCTCGGCGAGGAAGACGTCGGCCGCTGGGCCGAACTCAACTGGCAGCTGCACGCCTGCCTCTACGAGCCGGCGCAACGGCCGTTCCTGGTCAACCTGATCCGCTCGATCCACGACAAGCTGGAGCGCTACCTGCGCATGCAGATGAGCCTGTCCGAGGGCAAGGACCGCGCCGACCACGAGCACCGCGAAATCATCGCCGCGTGCCGCGCCGGCGACGCCGAGACCGCCGCCCGGCTGATCGAGGAACACATCAACGGCGTGTGCCAGACGCTCTACGAGCACCTGCCCAATCGCGTCTGAGGCTGTGCCGATTTCGTCATAGCACCGGCTGAAATGGCTCAAGCCGCCGACCTCGTTCCGGCGGCACCCTTGCCGAAACCATTCAGCGGCAGGGGCCTTCATGCAACGTATCCGTGTACTCGACTCGCACACCGGCGGCGAACCAACTCGCCTGGTTCTCGAAGGCTTCCCCGATCTAGGACGCGGCAGCATGGCCGAGCGCCGCCAGCTGTTGGCCGAGCGCTTCGACCAGTGGCGCGCCGCCAGCGTGCTGGAGCCGCGCGGCAGCGACGTGCTGGTCGGCGCCCTGCTGTGCGAACCGGTCGACCCGACTGCCTGTGCCGGAGTGATCTTCTTCAACAACACCGGCTACCTCGGCATGTGCGGCCACGGCACCATCGGCCTGGTAGTCTCCCTGGCCCACCTGGGCCGCATCGGCCCGGGCGTGCACAAGATCGAGACGCCGGTCGGCACCGTCGAGGCGACCCTGCACGACGACCGCTCGGTGAGCGTGCGCAACGTACCGGCCTACCGCTACCGCAAGGCGGTAACCCTGGATGTACCGGGCCATGGCCAGGTGACCGGCGATGTCGCCTGGGGCGGCAACTGGTTCTTCCTGATCAGCGATCACCGCCTGCGCGTGGCCGGCGACAATCTGGACGCCCTCACCGCCTATTCGGTGGCCGTGCAGCAGGCCCTGGAAGACCAGGGCATCCGTGGCGAAGACGGAGGCCTGATCGACCATATCGAGCTGTTCGCCGACCCTGAGCTGCCGGAAGGCTCGCAGCCAAGCGTCGCGAGCGAAGAGGGGGCTAGGCAAGAGCAGGCGAAGAAGCGCAGTTTACAAGCCGTAAATGAGCATTCTGAGCCTGCTCTTAACGACGCCCCATCGAGCGCAGCAGCTTGGCTGCGAGCCGACAGCCGCAACTTCGTGCTCTGCCCTGGCAAGGCCTACGACCGCTCGCCCTGCGGCACCGGCACCAGCGCCAAGCTGGCCTGCCTGGCCGCCGACGGCAAGCTGCAGCCAGGCCAGCTGTGGCGCCAGGCCAGCGTGATCGGCAGCCAGTTCGAGGGCAGCTACGAGAACGCCGACGGCGGCCGCATCATCCCCACCATTCGCGGCCGCGCGCATATCAGCGCCGAGGCCACCCTGCTGATCGAGGCGGACGATCCGTTCGCCTGGGGCATTCGCCTGTGAGCGACGGCGCCGACGTCATCGTCATCGGCGCCGGCATAGTCGGCGCCGCCTGCGCCCGTGAGCTGGCCAAGCGCGGCCAGCGCGTGCTGGTGCTGGATGCCGGCCTGCGCGCCGCCACCGCCGCCGGCATGGGCCACCTGATCGTGCTCGACGACAATCCGGCCGAGTTGGCGCTCAGCCAATACTCGGTGCAGCGCTGGCGCGACTGGGCCCATCACCTGCCGGACGACTGCGCCTACCGGCAGAACGGCACCCTGTGGCTGGCCGCCAATGCCGAGGAGATGGCGGTGGCCGAGGCCAAGTACCAAGTGCTGCGCGAGCACGGCCTGGACTGCCAGTTGCTCGGCGCAGGCGCTCTGCGCGATGCCGAACCGGAACTGCGCGACGGCCTGCACGGCGGCCTGCGGGTGATCGGCGACGGCATTCTCTACGCGCCCAACGCGGCGCGCTGGCTGCTCGAGCATCCGCTGATCGAACAGCGCCAGGCCCGGGTGATCGAGATCGACGGCGCCCGCGTGCGCCTAGAGAACGGCAGCTGGCTCGGCGCCCAGGCGGCGATCCTGGCGGGAGGCACCCATGGCACCGAGCTGTGCCCGGAGCTGCCGATCGAGCCGAAGAAGGGCCACCTGCTGATCACCGACCGCTACCCCGGGCGCATCAGCCATACCCTGGTGGAGCTCGGCTACGTGACCAGCGCGCACAACGCCAGCGGCCCGTCGACCGCCGCCAATATCCAGCCGCGACCGACCGGCCAGCTGTTTATCGGCGCCTCGCGCCAGTTCAACACCACCGACCCCGAAGTCGAGCCATGGATGCTGGCGAAGATGCTGCAGCGCGCCGTCGACTACATGCCGGGCCTGGCCCGGCTCAACGGTATCCGCGCCTGGACCGGCTTCCGCGCCGCCAGCCCGGACGGTCTGCCGCTGCTCGGCGAGCATCCACAGCGCCCCGGCCTGTGGCTGGCGGTCGGTCACGAGGGCCTGGGCGTCACCACAGCGCCGGGCAGCGCCGACCTGCTGGTCGCCCAGTTGCTCGGCGAGACCGCGCCACTGCCGCTGGAACCCTATCTGCCGCAGCGCTTCCCCGGAGTACGCGCGCATGCCTGAACTGATTCTCGACGGCCGCCCGCTGCAGGTGGCCCCCGGTACCACGGTGGCGGCCGCGCTGATGCTCGGCGGTGACGGCACCAGCCGCACCTCGGTCAGCGGCCAACGCCGCGCGCCGGTATGCGGCATGGGCATCTGCCAGGAATGCCGGGTGACCATCGACGGCCAGCGCCGCCTGGCCTGCCAGACCCTGTGCCGCGACGGCATGCGGGTGGAGAGCCGGCCATGAAGGTGGACATCCTGATCATCGGCGCCGGCCCCGCTGGCATGGCTGCGGCCCTGGCCGCCGCACCGAGCGGTGCGCGCATCGTCATGCTCGATGACAACCCCGCCGCCGGCGGGCAGATCTGGCGCGACGGCCCGCAGGCGCACCTGCCGCCGCTGGCCCGCAAGCATCGGCAGCGCCTGGAGGCGCAAGCCAATATCGAATTGCTGCCGGCCACCCGCGTGGTCGCCCTGGCCGGGCCCAAGGCGCTGCTGGTGGAAGACCCCGAGCAGGGCCGGGTGATCGAGTACGACAGGCTGATCCTCTGCACCGGCGCCCGCGAGCTGCTGCTGCCCTTCCCCGGCTGGACCCTGCCCGGCGTCACCGGCGCCGGCGGCCTGCAGGCGCTGATCAAAGGCGGCATGCCGGTGGCCGGCGAGCGCATCGTCATCGCCGGCAGCGGCCCACTGCTGCTGGCCAGCGCCGCCACGGCGCAGGATAACGGCGCCCAGGTGCTGCATATCGCCGAGCAGGCGCCGTGGCGCGCGGTGGCCGGCTTTGCCGCCCAGCTGCCGCGTTGGCCGCATAAGCTGCTGCAGTCGTTCGGCCTGTTCCATCGCGGCTACCGGGCGAACAGTCACGTGGTCGAAGCGCTGGGCGAGGGCCGCCTGGAAGCGGTGCGCCTGAGCATCGGAGGACAGATCAAGGAAGTCACCTGCGAGCGCCTGGCCTGCGGCTTCGGCCTGATCCCCAATCTTCAACTCGGCCAGGCCCTGGGCTGCCGTATCGACAACGGCGCCATCGCCATCGATGCCTGGCAGGCCACCAGCCTGGCCGATCACTATGCCGCCGGCGAGAGCACCGGCTTCGGCGGCAGCGAGAAGGCGCTGGTGGAAGGCGCCATCGCAGGCCATGCGGCGGTGGGCGAGCGCGACGCGGCGCAGCGCCTGTGGTCGCAGCGCCGGCGCTGGAATGGGTTCGCTACTGCGTTGAACGCCGGCTTCGCCCTGGGCGACCAGGTCAAGCACCTGGCCAGGCCGGACACCCTGATCTGCCGCTGTGAGGACGTGCCGCTAGCGGCCGTGGCCGATCACCAGGGCTGGAGCCAGGCCAAGATGGCCAGCCGCTGCGGCATGGGCGCCTGCCAGGGCCGGGTCTGCGGCGGCGCTGCCCAGGCACTGTTCGGCTGGCAGCCGCCGGCGCCGCGCCCGCCGTTCAGCCCGGCGCGCATCGACACCCTGCTGCAGCTGGGTGCGGACGCTCACTCCCAGGCGTAGAGCCAGCCGACGGCGCTGACCCGCTCGCCGCTGAAGGCCACCAGCAGCTGGTCGTGGTTGCCGCGCCACTGGTAGCTCCACATCTTCTCGCCCGGCTCGCCGCGCCACTCGGTGCGGCGCAGCCAGTCGGCGTACTCGGCACCGTCGGCCGCCACCTGCACATCGGGCTCGCCCATCAATGCGCGCACCCCGGCCTCGTCCGGCTTCTCCGCCAGCAGGCGTTCGGCCAGGCCCTGCAGCAGCTGGTGCTTGCGCCCCTGCCAGGCATCCAGGTCCTTGTTCCAGGCCGCGCCATCGAAATGTCCGCGCTGCTGGCGCAGCTGCGCCCATTCCTTGGCCTCGGAATTCTCCCCGGTCGGCGCCGGCCCGGCGCTGCAACCCAGGCCTGCGAGCAACGGCAGGGCCACAAACAGTGCACTGAATTGCCTCATGAAATCGCTCCTTTAGTGGCCATTTGCCGCGAAACTGCGCGCATCACGCGGCCATCATCCGACAAATTGACAGACCCGCAAGTGACTTCTAGGTTTCTTTGCACTCTTGCTGCCAGACCGGCCACCTCCCGACGCCTCGCCAGGAAAGGATCCCAGCCCGTGCAGTCGGCATCCAGAGCGTTCGCCGTATCCGCTGCGGTCCACAAGACCGACATCGGAGCCGTGCCCGCTTTATCGAGCGGGCGCCCTTACTACATGGACAGGAACAGCAAGAATGATAAAGCGGAACCTCACGCTCGCCATCGGCGCGGGCATCGCCACCCTCTGCATGCTGCAAAACGCTCAGGCCAACAACGAGGCCCAGGTCCAGGAAGACTTCCTCCTGCTGGAACAGGAGAAGGCCGCCAACCAGGTGTACAAGGCGTTCTTCCCCAACCTGGATATCGCCCGCAAGGCCGCCATCAGCTTCCACGGCCAGTTGCTCGAATCGCACTATGAGCAGGGCTACCTGATCATGGAGCTGACCGCCGAAGAACAGGAGAAGCTGGCCGTGTTCGGCTTCACCTTCCAGGTGGCCGACGACTTCATCGCCAAGCGCAACCAGATCCTCGGCAATATCCAGCAACGCCTGCAGCAGCGCAGCCTGAGCACCAGCGCGGCGGCCAGCGACGCGGGCATCGCCAGCGTGCCCGGCTACGCTTGCTACGAGACGGTGGAAGAGACCTACGCGGCCGCCGCCGGCATGGCCAGCACGCACCCGCAACTGGCCCAGTGGCTGACCGTCGGCCAGTCCTGGGAGAAGACCCAGGGTCTGGGTGGCTACGACATCGGCGTGCTCAAGCTGACCAACCAGAACAAGCCCGGCGACAAGCCCAAGCTGCTGATCAACAGCGCCATCCACGCCCGCGAGTACACCACCGCGCCGCTGGTGCTGGCCTTCGCCCGCTGGCTGGTGGACGGCTACGGGGTGGACCCGGACGCCACCTGGATCCTCGATCACCACGAAGTGCATCTGCTGCTGCAGACCAACCCGGACGGGCGCAAGAAGGCCGAGACCGGGCTGTCCTGGCGCAAGAACACCAACCAGAACTATTGCGGGCCGAACAGCAACAGCCGTGGCGCCGACCTCAACCGCAACTTCACCTTCGGCTGGAACAGCACCAACGGCCAGGGCTCCAGTGGCGACCAGTGCAACGACACCTACCGCGGCCCCAGCGCCGGCTCCGAGCCGGAAGTGCAGGCCCTGGAGGCCTATGCGCGCAGCATCTGGCCGGATCGCCGCGGGCCCAACCGCGGCGACGCGGCGCCGAGCAGCACCAGCGGCATCCACCTGGACATCCACAGCTACAGCGAGCTGGTGCTCTGGCCCTGGGGCGACACCAGCCAGGCCGCGCCCAACGGCACGGCGCTGCAGACTCTGGGCCGCAAGTTCGCCTTCTTCAACGGTTACACCCCGCAGCAGTCGGTCGGCCTGTATCCCACCGACGGCACCAGCGACGGCATCAGCTATGGCGAGCTGGGCGTGGCCGCCTTTACCTTCGAGCTGGGCACCCAGTTCTTCCAGAGCTGCGCCGTGTACCAGAACACGGTGAAGCCGAAGAACCTGCCGGCGCTGATCTACGCCGCCAAGGTGGTGCGTACGCCGTACGTCACCCCGGCCGGGCCGGACGTGGCCAGCGTCGTCCTCAGCGGTGGCGCCGCCAGCACGGGAGTACCGGCCGGCACGCCGGTGACCCTGTCGGCCAGCGCCAGCGACCTGCGCTTCAGTACGGCCAACGGCACCGAGGCGACGCAGAACATCGCGGCCGCCGAGTACTACATCGACAAGGCGCCCTGGGAATCCGGCGCCACGCCGGTCGTCCTGCAGCCGCTGGACGGCGCCTTCAACGCCAAGACCGAGAACCTGACCGGCACCCTGGACACCACCGGCCTGGCCACCGGCAAGCACCTGGTCTACGTGCGCGCCCGTGACGCCGGCGGCAGCTGGGGTGCGGTCAGTTCCAGCTTCCTGGTGATCGGCGAAGGTACGCCGCAGCCGTCCTACTGCAGCGCCGCCAGTGGCAACTCCGCTTCCGAGTGGATCGGCCAGGTCCAGGTCGGCACCTTCAGCCGCAGCTCCGGTGCCAGCACCTACAGCGACTTCACCGCCCAGGTGATCGACCTGCAGCGTGGCGCCAACAGCCTGCGCCTGACCCCGCAATTCTCCGGCCGCGCCTACGCCGAGTACTGGAAGGCCTGGGTCGACCTGAACAAGGACGGCGATTTCCTCGACGCCGGCGAAGAAGTGTACAGCTCCGGCCGTGCCCTCAGCACGGTGGCCACCGGCAACCTGACCATCCCGGCCAACGCCCCGGCCGGCAAAACGCGCCTGCGCATCGCCATGCGCTACAACGCGGCACCCGTGCCCTGCGGCACCTTCAACTACGGCGAAGTGGAGGACTACAGCGTGCGTCTGCCGTAACGCATCAGCGGCCCGCCTGCGGGCGGGCCGCTTGTCCCCACCGCACTGCGCTGCGCAGAATGGGCGCCTTCCAGGCCAGTGCCCGATCCCCATGCTCGACCTGCTGCCGCAACCCGCCCCCGCCGATCTACCCACCCTGCTCGTCAGCCTCGGCGCCGTCGCCCCGCTGCTCGACGCCATGCCCGGCGTGGTGTTCTTCATCAAGGATCCGCAGGCGCGCTACGTGCTGGTCAACCAGACCCTGGCCACCCGCTGCGGCTTCGCCAGCAAGGACGAACTGCTCGGGCGCACCGCCGAGGAAGTCTTTCCCTCGCGCTTCGGCCTGCTGTACACCGCCCAGGACCTGCAGGTGCTGGATACCGGCAACGGCCTCGAAGACCAGCTGGAGCTGCACCTCTACCCCGGCCGCCAGCCCGGCTGGTGCCTGACCCACAAGCTGGCCCTGCGCAACGCCGAGGGCCGCATCATTGGCATGGCCGGCATCTCCTGCGACCTGCCGGCGGCCCAGGCCGCGCATCCGGCCTACCAGAAGCTGGCGGCGGTGGACGAACACATCCGCCGCCACTACGCCCAGCCCCTCAGCCTGGCCGAGCTGACCACCATCGCCGGGCTCTCGGTGGCGCAGCTGGAGCGCCACTGCAAGCGCATCTTCCAGCTCACCCCGCGACAGATGATCCACAAGGCGCGCCTGGGTGCGGCCTCGCAGCTGCTGCTCGGCGAGCTGCCTATCACCGAGATCGCCCTGCGCTGCGGCTACACCGACCACAGTGCCTTCAGCCGCCAGTTCAAGGCCCTCACAGGCCTCTCCCCCAGCCAGTACCGCGACTCCCATCGCAACCCCTGATACCCGTTTCCCACCCCTCCGGTAGCAATAGGTGCAACCCAGTCGCTACCCAGCGTGTTCCGTTTGGGGGCATGCCTGGGTGCCCATGCTTCCTTATGTAACACCGAGCGGTCACGAAAACGCCCGACTAGTCTTTCCGCCACCGCTGCGTTGGTCCGCCCGGGCCGATGCGGCGCGGGCTGAGCGGTTTTCGCGTCTGCCACGGGCGATCCGGCACAGCCCTTGCTAATCAAATATCGTATACGAAATTCAAGATACCCAGATCCAACTGCCAATCCTTCAGACACACGAGGCTGCACATGAACCGTAAGACTCTCGCTCTTGCCCTCAGCACCGTACTGACCTCCTCCCTGGCCGTGACCGCCCAGGCCGACAAGCTCGACGACATCATCGAGTCCGGCAAACTGCGCTGCGCCGTGACCCTGGACTTCCCGCCCATGGGCTTCCGCGACGCCGACAACAACCCGGCCGGCTTCGACGTGGACTACTGCGCCGACCTGGCCAAGGTCCTCGGCGTGGAACCGGAAGTGGTCGAAACGCCGTTCCCCGACCGCATCCCGGCGCTTGTCTCCGGCCGCGCCGACATCATCGTCGCCTCCACCTCCGACACCCTGGAGCGCGCCAAGACCGTGGGCATGACCATCCCCTACTTCGCCTTCCAGATGGTCGTGCTGACCCGCGAAGACGCCGGGGTGAACAGCTACGCCGACCTCAAGGGCAAGAAGCTGGGCAACACCAGCGGCACCTACGAGGCCATCGCCCTGGAGAAAGACCAGAAGGCCTGGGGTGAAGGCAGCTTCCGCGCCTACCAGTCGCAGAACGACACCATCCTCGCCGTGGCCCAGGGCCATATCGACGCCACCGTGGTGACCAACACCGTGGCCGCCGCCACCCTCAAGTCCGGCAAATACAAGGGCCTCAAGGTCGCCGGCGACGCACCCTATGTCGTCGACTACGTGTCCCTGGCCGCCAAGCGCAGCGAGTACGGCTTGCTCAACTACCTCAACCTGTTCGTCAACCAGCAGGTGCGTAACGGCCGCTACGACGAGCTGTGGAAGAAGTGGGTCGGCGACGAGATCAAGCCGGCCAACCTGACCGTGCCTGGCGTGTACTACTGATCGCGCGCGCCCGGGAGAGATGACGATGTCCGCAGTCCGCATCGACGGCCGCAGTCTGGTGCACGGCAGGGGCCAGGGGCCTCTGCTGTATGCCGACCTGGGCCTGAGCTTCTGGGGCGGCGTCGACCCGTTCAGCGGCGAGGTGATCGACCGACACCATCCGCTGAGCGGGCAATCCCTGGCCGGGCGCGTGCTGGCCATTCCCAGCGGACGCGGCTCCTGCACCGGCAGCAGCGTCCTGCTGGAACTGATCCTCAACGGTCCGGCACCGGCAGCCCTGGTGCTGGCCGAGCCCGACGAGATTCTCAGCCTCGGCGCCCTGGTCGCCGAGCATGTCTTCGACGTCCAGCTGCCGGTGCTGTGCATCGGCCACGCGGCCTTCGCCGAGCTGGCAGCTCACCCCGGCGCCATCGCCCGCATCGACGGCGAGCGCCTGCAGCTGTTCGGCAGCGCGCCGGCTGATGACTGGCGTGCCGAGCCTATTGCCCATGACGATGCGCAGCCAAGCAGCATCGCCCTGAGCGAACGCGACCAGGCCATTCTTGCCGGCGAACACGGCAAGGCAGCCCAGGTGGCGATGCAGCTGGTGCTACGCATGGCCGAACTGCAGGGCGCCCGCGAACTGCTCGACGTGACCCAGGCGCACATCGACGGCTGCATCTACACCGGCCCGGCCTGCCTGCGCTTCGCCCAGCAGCTGCTGGACTGGGACGCCAGGGTCTGCGTGCCGACCACGCTCAACTCGATCTCGGTGGACCAGCGCCAGTGGCGCGCCCTCGGCATCGACCCGGCGTTCGGCGAGCCGGCCAGCGCCCTCGGCGACGTGTACATGGCCATGGGCGCGGCGCTCAGCTACACCTGCGCGCCCTACCTGCTGGACAGCGCGCCCAAGGCCGGCGAGCAGATCGTCTGGGCCGAGTCCAATGCCGTGGTCTACGCCAACAGCGTGCTCGGAGCCCGTACCCTCAAGTACCCGGACTACCTGGACATCTGCATCGCCCTCACCGGGCGCGCGCCGCGTAGCGGCAGCCACCTGGACGAGGGCCGCCACGCCAGCCTGCTGATCGAGGTGGAAACGCCGCAGCAGCCGGACGACAGCTTCTGGCCGCTGCTCGGCTACCACGTCGGCCTGCTGGCCGGCAGCGACATCCCGCTGCTCTGCGGGCTGGAGCGCAGCGCCGCCGACAGCGACGCGCTCAAGGCCTTCGGTGCCGCCTTCGCTACCACTTCGGCGGCGCCCATGTTCCATATCGCCGGCATCACCCCGGAGGCCCCGGACGTGGCCAGCGCCCTCGGCGGCAAGGCTCCGGCCAAGCACCTGCGGGTCACCATCGCCGAGCTGCTGGACAGCTGGTGGGAACTCAACAGCGCCGAGTCGCCCCGCGTCGAGCTGGTGGCCCTGGGCAACCCGCACTTCTCCAGCAGCGAGCTGGCCGCCCTGGCCGACCTCTGTGCCGGTCGTAGCAAGCACCCGGACACCGCCCTGGTGGTGACCTGCGGCCGCGCCGTGCACGAGCGGGCGGTGCAGGCCGGGCATGTGGCTACGCTGGAAAGATTCGGTGCGCGCCTGGTGACCGACACCTGCTGGTGCATGCTCGGCGAGCCGGTCGTGCCGCCGGGTAGCCGCACCCTGATGACCAACTCGGGCAAGTACGCCCACTACGCCCCCGGCCTGGTCAGCCGGCAGGTGCACTTCGGCAACCTCGCCGCCTGCGTCGAGGCCGCCTGCACCGGGCACAACCAAGGACAGCTCCCGGCCTGGCTGGGCCATCACCCACAAGGAAATCGCTGATCGATGTTCGATTACACCTTCCACTGGCGCTCGGCGTTCAAGGCCTTGCCGGACATGCTGGCAGGCGCCTGGGTCACCCTGGAGACGGCAGCCCTGTCGATGCTCCTCGGCACCCTGATCGCCCTGCTGCTGACGGTCATGCGGCAGATGCAGCACCCGGTGCCCCGGCATTTCGCCAACACCTGGGTGTCCATCGCCCGCAACACTCCGTCGCTGTTCCAGATCTACATCCTCTACTTCGGCCTCGGCAGCTTCGGCCTGCACGTCAGCTCGTGGGTCGCCCTGCTCGCCGGGATCACCTTCAACAACGCCGGCTACCTGGCGGAGAACTTCCGCGGCGGTCTCAAGGCGGTGCCCGACACGCAGATGCGTGCGGCGCGCTCGCTGGGCATGAGCGCCTTCCAGGCCTACCGGATGATCATCATTCCGCAGCTGCTGCGCATCGTCTTCTACCCACTGTCCAACCAGATGGTCTGGGCCGTGCTGATGACGTCGCTGGGCGTGATAGTCGGGTTGAACAACGACCTGACCGGCGTGACCCAGGACTTCAACGTGAAGACCTTCCGCACCTTCGAGTACTTCGCCCTGGCGGCGGTGCTCTATTACCTGATCGCCAAGACCATCGTGCTCGTCGCACGCCTGATGGCCTGGCGCCTGTTCCGCTACTGAGGAAGGACTGAGCATGTTCGAAACCAGTCTCACCTCCAACGACCTGCTGTTCCTGCTCAAGGGCGCCTGGGTCACCCTGGAACTGACCGTCGGCGCCATGCTGATCGGCACCCTCGCCGGCGTGCTGTTCGGCCTGCTGCGCGCCACCCTACCCCGCGCCACCCTGCCGCTGGCCTGGGTGCTGGACGTGTTCCGCAGCGTGCCGCTGCTGATCCAGTTCGTCCTGTTCAACGCACTGAAGAGCATCGCCGGCCTCGACATCAGCGCCTTCGCCGTCGGCTGCATCGTGCTCGGCGTGTATGCCGCCTCGTTCTGCACCGAGATCGTCCGCAGCGGCGTGCTCGCCGTGCCGGCCAACCTGCGCCGCGCCTCGCGCTCGCTGGGCATGAGCTACTGGCAGGACCTGCGCCACATCGTGCTGCCGATCGCCACCCGCGTGGCCTTTCCCGGCTGGCTCAACCTGGTGCTGTCGGTGATGAAGGACACCGCCCTGGTCATGTGGATCGGCATCGTCGAGTTGCTGCGCGCCTCGCAGACCATCGTTACGCGAATTCAGGAGCCGCTGCTGGTGCTGTGCATCGCCGGCCTCATCTACTACGTCATGAGCCTGGTGGTGGCCCGTCTGGGCGCCCGGCTGGAAAAAAGGTGGCAGGAAAATGATTGAGATCGACAACGTCTACAAATCCTTCGCCGACCTCGAGGTCATCAAGGGCGTCAGCCTGACGGTGAACAAGGGCGAGGTGGTGTCGATCATCGGCGGCTCCGGCTCCGGCAAGTCGACCCTGCTGATGTGCATCAACGGCCTGGAGCCGATCCAGAAGGGCAGCATCCGCGTCGACGGCACCGAGGTGCACGCCCCGGGCACCGACCTGAACAAACTGCGGCAGAAGATCGGCATCGTGTTCCAGCAGTGGAACGCCTTCCCGCACCTGACCGTGCTGGAGAACGTGATGCTGGCGCCGCGCAAGGTGCTCGGCAAGAGCAAGGAAGAGGCCGAGGCCCTGGCGGTGAAACAACTGACCCACGTCGGCCTGGGCGACAAGCTCAAGGTGTTCCCCAGCAAGCTCTCCGGCGGCCAGCAGCAGCGCATGGCGATTGCCCGCGCCCTGGCCATGAGCCCGGACTACATGCTGTTCGACGAGGCCACCAGCGCCCTCGACCCGCAGCTGGTGGGCGAGGTGCTGGACACCATGCGCCTGCTCGCCGAGGAGGGCATGACCATGATCCTGGTCACCCACGAGATTCGCTTCGCCCGCGACGTGTCCGACCGCGTGGCGTTCTTCCGCAACGGTCTGGTGCACGAGATCGGCTCGCCCGACCAGGTCATCGGCAACCCGCAGAAGCCGGAGACCGCGGACTTCCTGAAGTCGGTCCTGTAGGGGGAAGCAATGCGTTCGAGCAAGGTCATCCATGTGGTCAGCTGCCACGCCGAGGGCGAGGTCGGTGACGTCATCGTCGGCGGCGTCGCGCCGCCACCGGGCGCCACCCTCTGGGAACAGTCGCGCTGGATCGCCCGCGACGAGGAGCTGCGCAACTTCGTGCTGAACGAGCCGCGCGGCGGCGTGTTCCGCCACGTCAACCTGCTGGTGCCGGCCAAGGACCCGCGGGCGCAGATGGCCTGGATCATCATGGAGCCGGCCGACACGCCGCCCATGTCCGGCTCCAACTCACTGTGCGTGTCCACCGTGCTGCTCGACAGCGGCATCCTGCCGATGACCGAGCCGGAGACCCGCCTGGTACTGGAAGCGCCGGGTGGCCTGATCGAGGCCGTGGCCCAGTGCGAGGGCGGCAAGGTGCAGCGGGTGGAGGTGAAGAACGTGCCGTCCTTCGCCGACAGGCTGGACGCCATGATCGAGGTCGAAGGCCTCGGCAGCCTCAAGGTCGACACCGCCTATGGCGGCGACAGCTTCGTCATCGCCGACGCGCGCGCCCTGGGCTTCTCGCTGACTGCCGACGAGGCCGCCGACCTGGTCGCCACCGGCCTGAAGATCACCCGCGCGGCCAACGAGCAGCTCGGCTTCGTCCATCCGCTGAACAAGGACTGGGCGCACATCTCGTTCTGCCAGATCGCCGCACCGGTGGAGCGCATCGACGGCGTGCTGACCGCCGCCAACGCGGTGGTGATCCGCCCCGGCAAGATCGACCGTTCGCCCTGCGGCACCGGCTGCTCGGCGCGCATGGCGGTGCTGCACGCCAAGGGCCAGATGCAGGCCGGCGAACGCTTCGTCGGCCGCTCGATCATCGGTTCCGAGTTTCACTGCCGCATCGATTCGCTGACCGAAGTCGCCGGGCGTCCGGCCATCTATCCCTGCCTGTCCGGCCGGGCCTGGATCACCGGCACCCACCAGCACCTGCTCGACCCGAGCGACCCCTGGCCGGGCGGTTACCGCCTCTCGGATACCTGGCCGGTCGAGCCGAAGCTGTAACACCCGTTTTTTGCAGATCTGAAAACCGCCGCCTCGCCGGCGCACTGAACCGGGCCCAGGCCCAACCCCATGGAAACAAGGGTGTAGAACGACCCTTTGATTTCGTATACGAAATACTTTGACTCTGCCGAGGAGGCAAACAGCATGAGTAGCAACATCTTCACCGGCACCATCCCCGCCCTGATGACGCCCTGCACCGCCGAGCGCAAGCCGGACTTCGACGCCCTGGTGCGCAAGGGCCGCGAGCTGATCCAGGCCGGCATGAGCGCCGTGGTCTACTGCGGCTCCATGGGCGACTGGCCGTTGCTCACCGAGGCCGAACGCCAGGAAGGGGTGGCGCGCCTGGTCGCTGCCGGCATCCCGACCATCGTCGGCACCGGTGCGGTGAACAGCCGCGAAGCCGTGTCCCATGCGGCCCATGCCGCCAAGGTCGGCGCCCATGGCCTGATGGTCATCCCCCGCGTGCTGTCCCGTGGCGCGTCGCCAGCCGCCCAGGAGGCGCATTTCGCCGCCATTCTCGAGGCGGCGCCGAAGCTGCCGGCGGTGATCTACAACAGCCCGTACTACGGCTTCGCCACCCGCGCCGAGCTGTTCTTCAAGCTGCGCCGCCAGTACCCCAACCTGATCGGCTTCAAGGAGTTCGGCGGCGCCGCCGACATGCGCTACGCCGCCGAGCACATCACCTCGCAGGATGACCAGGTGATCCTCATGGCCGGCGTCGATACCCAGGTGGTGCATGGCTTCGTCAATTGCGGCGCGACCGGCGCCATCACCGGTATCGGCAACGCCCTGCCGCGCGAAGTGCTGCAGCTGGTAGAGCTGAGCAAGCAGGCCGCCAAGGGCGATGCCGTGGCCCGCCGCCGCGCCGTGGAACTGTCCGACGCGCTGAACGTGCTGTCGTCCTTCGACGAGGGCTGCGACCTGGTCCTCTACTACAAGCATCTGATGGTGCTGAACGGCGATAAGGAATACGCCCTGCACTTCAACGAGACCGACGTGCTGAGCGACGCCCAGCGCAACTACGCCGAGACCCAGTACAAGCTGTTCCGCCAGTGGTACGCCAACTGGTCGGCCGCCTGATCGCCGTGCTGCGGCCAGGTGCGTTCAGCGCGCCCGGCCGACCCGCAATGGCAACGCTGATCTCATAGGCCCCCGACAGGAGCTAACAATGCCCGCCACCATCGGCCACAACTTCATCGCCGGCGGCCGCAGTGCCGCCGGTGAGGTCATCCTGCACAGCCTCGACGCCACTACCGGCGAGGCGCTGCCCTACCGCTTCCACCAGGCCACCGAGGCCGAGGTGGATGCCGCCGCCCGCGCCGCCGAGGCCGCCTACCCGGCCTACCGCGCCCTGAGCCCGGAGCGCCGCGCCCAGTTCCTCGACGCCATCGCCGAGCAGATCGACGCCCTCGGCGACGACTTCGTCCAGCTGGTGTGTCGCGAGACCGCCCTGCCGACCGCACGTATCCAGGGCGAGCGCGGCCGTACCAGCGGGCAGATGCGCCTGTTCGCCAAGGTGTTGCGCCGCGGCGACTTCCTCGGCGCACGCATCGACCGCGCCCTGCCCGAGCGCCAGCCGCTGCCGCGCCCGGACCTGCGCCAGTACCGCACCGGCGTCGGCCCGGTGGCGGTGTTCGGCGCCAGCAACTTCCCGCTGGCCTTCTCCACCGCCGGTGGCGATACGGCGGCGGCGCTGGCCGCCGGTTGCCCGGTGGTGTTCAAGGCCCACAGCGGTCACATGGCCACCGCCGAGCTGGTGGCTCAGGCGATCATCCGCGCCGCCGAGGCCACCGGCATGCCGGCCGGCGTGTTCAACATGGTCTATGGCGGCGGGGTCGGCGAGTGGCTGGTCAAGCACCCGGCGATCCAGGCGGTCGGCTTCACCGGCTCGCTGAAGGGCGGCCGCGCCCTGTGCGACATGGCCGCCGCGCGCGCGCATCCCATCCCGGTGTTCGCCGAGATGAGCTCGATCAATCCGGTGCTGATGCTGCCCGCCGCCCTCGCCGTCCGTGGCGAGAAGATCGCCCGCGAACTGGCCGACTCGGTGGTGCAGGGTTGTGGCCAGTTCTGCACCAACCCCGGCCTGGTCATCGGCATCGCCTCGCCGGCCTTCAGCCTGTTCACCGCCAGCCTGATCGCCGAGATCGGCCAACGCCCGCCACAGACCATGCTCAACGCCGGCACCCTGAGCAGCTACGAGCACGGCCTGGCCGCGCTACGCGCTCACCCGGGCGTGAAGCACCTGGCCGGCCAGCCGCAGGAAGGCCGCCAGGCCAAGCCGCAGTTGTTCCAGGCCGATGTCTCCTTGCTGCTGGGCGGCGACGAACTGCTGCAGGAAGAAGTGTTCGGTCCGGTGACCGTGGTCGTGGAAGTGGCCGACAAGGCCGAGCTGATCCGCGCCCTGCATGGCCTGCGCGGCCAGCTGACCGCCACCCTGACCGCCGAGCCGGCCGATCTGGAGGCCCACGGCGACCTGTTGCCGTTGCTGGAGCAGAAGGTTGGCCGGGTGCTGTTCAACGGCTACCCGACCGGCGTGGAAGTGTGCGACGCAATGGTCCACGGCGGCCCCTACCCGGCCACCTCGGATGCGCGCGGCACCTCGGTCGGCAGCCTGGCCATCGAGCGCTTCCTGCGCCCGGTGTGCTACCAGAACTGCCCCGACTCCCTGCTGCCGGACGCCCTGAAAAATGCCAACCCGCTGGGCCTGGCCCGGCTGGTCGACGGCATTACCACGCGGGAATCGCTGGCCTGAAACACAGTGTGTCGGCTCAGACACCAGCGCTTCTCTCCCTCAGCCCCGGTTCGCCGGGGCTTTTTTTGCCTATGCGTAGGGCGGGTGAAACCCGCGAGCGGCGCCTACGCCGGTTTCACCCGCCCTACGCAGGCTTGTAGCCCGGATGTAATCCGGGATCGGAGTCGCCTACCTCCCGGATTGCATCCGGGCTACTGTCCGCTACGCCAATAGCGCCTGCAGATCGCGATACAGGCCGTCGTTGATCTCCACGCCCTCCACCAGGCTCTTCGCCCGCGCCTCGTAGCGGCGCTGGGACGGCAGCCGCGCGCCCTGGCCCTGGATCGCCTCGAACAGCCCTTCGGCGCGGGCCAGGTGCTGGTCGGCCTGCTCGCCGAGGAAACGTTGCGGGTCGAGGGCGATGATCAGTTCGCCATGGTATGGCAGGGCATTCACGCCGCCATCGAAGGCGCCGGATTCGAGGCTGGTCAGGTCGCCGATCAGCGGCCCGGCGATCAGCTCGATCATCGCCGACAGGGCCGATCCCTTGTGCCCGCCGAAGGTCAGCATGGCGCCGTGGTCGAGCACCTCGGCGGCCTCGCTGCTCGGCTGGCCGCTGCGGTCCACGCCCCAACCGGCCGGCAGCGGCGCGCCGGAGCGGCGGTGCAGTTCGATCTCGCCACGCGCCACCGCGCTGGTGGCGAAGTCGAAGACGAAGGGATGGCCGCCGGCACGCGGCCAGCCGAAGGCAATGGGATTGGTGCCGAACAGTGGGCGGCTGCCACCGGCCGGCGCCACGTAGGCCTGAGTCGGGTTGCAGGCCAGCGCCACCAGGCCCAGTTCGGTGATCGCCTCCATCTCCGCCCATAGCGCGGAGAAGTGCACGCAGCGATTGATCGCCATGGCGGCGATGCCGTTGCGCCGGGCCTTGTCGGCCAGCAGCGGCAGGCCGGCAGCGAAGGCCAGCTGGGAGAAGCCGCCATGGGCGTCGACCCGCACCAACGACGGCGCCTGGTCGATCACCTCGGGCTCGGCGTCGGCCACCGCCTTGCCGGACTTGAGCGTGCGCACGATGCCGAGCAGGCGCCACAGGCCGTGGGAGGTGCAGCCATCGCGCTCGCCGGCCGTCACGGTGGCGGCGATGGCCTGCACGAAGGCCTCGCTGAAACCGGCGTGGCGCAGGATGTCGGCGGCCAGCTCATGGGCCTCGGTCAGGGTCAATCGGGTCATAACGGGCTCCTGGCAGTCTGCCCGTTACAGTGGCCTGTCGCCGACGCCGAGGCTTGATCGCTTTGCACGCGCGGCATGCCGAATTCGGCACACCGCACAATTGGCTCAAGCCGCGTGGCGTTGCGGGCTGCGTGCGATCGGCAGGAAATCGGCGGGGAGCAGATCGGGATAGCCGCCGAGCTCCTGCTGCAGGCGGCGCTGCTCGGCGTATTCCTCGATGGCGCGGCGGAAGGCCATGCGGCGCTGGTCTTCCAGCTTGCGGCGGGTCTTACTGTCGTGGACGGGTTCTTCGAGATGCAGGTTCATCGCGGCGCTCCTGGTCCGTTTACCGGGAGCTCAGCATGCCCGCATGGGCGTGACGCTTTGAGGGCGCGGCGATGAAGCTTGCGTGAAGGTCAGTCCTCGGCGCTGCGCACCGATTTCGGCGACAGGCGCAGACTGCGCAGGCTGCGCTTGACGCTCTTGAGGTGGTTGACCAGGTCCGGGCCGCGGGCCATGGCCACGCCCATGGCCAGCACGTCGATCACCACCAGGTGGGCGATGCGCGAGGTCAGCGGAGTGTAGATCTCGGTGTCTTCCTGCACGTCGATGGCCAGGTTGACAGTGGCCAGGTCGGCCAGCGGGGTCTGGCTCGGGCACAGGGTGATCAGGGTGGCGCCGGACTCGCGCACCAGGTTGGCGGTGATCAGCAGGTCCTTGGAGCGGCCGGACTGGGAGATGCAGATGGCCACGTCGTGGGGCTTCAGCGTCACCGCGCTCATCGCCTGCATATGCGGGTCGGAGTAGGCGGCGGCGGTCAGCAGCAGGCGGAAGAACTTGTGCTGGGCATCGGCGGCCACCGCACCGGAGGCGCCGAACCCGTAGAACTCGATGCGCTGGGCATTAGCGATGGCGTTGACGGCCCGCTCCAGCTCGCGCGGGTCGAGGCGCTCGCGCACCTCCATCAGGGTGTGCAGGGTGGTGTCGAAGATCTTCATGCTGAAATCGGCCACCGAGTCGTTCTCGCTGATCGAGAACTGGCCGAAGCTGGCCCCCGCCGCCAGGCTCTGCGCCAGCTTCAGCTTGAGGTCCTGGAAGCCGCTGCAGCCGATGGCGCGACAGAAGCGCACGATGGTCGGCTCGCTGATGCCGACCTCGTGGGCCAGGTCGGCCATGGAGCTGTGCATCACCGCGGAAGGGTCCTGCAGGACGTGATCGGCGACCTTCAGTTCGGACTTGCGGAGCAGGTGACGGGACTGGGCGATATGCTGCAGAAGATTCACGGGCAGGGCTCTGTTGTCGGCTCGATGGAAACCGCGTCGGCGGGCAACTCTCCGACTCGCTGCGGTTTCACCCAGGCTGTTATGATCGGGGCTGTAGTGATCTTGTAGTTATACTACATGAACGCCCAACCCGCACAGGCAAACCGGCCGGAGGCCTCTCGTTGAACAGCCCTTGTGACATGCTGGTGTTTGGCGGTACCGGCGACCTGGCCCTGCACAAGCTGCTGCCGGCGCTCTACCACCTGCATCGCGACGGCCGCCTGAGCCCGGACATGCGCATCCTGGCGGTGGCGCGCAACGTGCTGAACCGCGCCGAGTACCAGGCCCTGGCCGAGCGCCGGGTGCGCGCCCAGGTGGCGCGCAGCGACTTCGACAACGACAGCTGGGCGGCCTTCGCCGCGCGCCTCGACTACTTCACCATGGACCTGACGCATACCGCCGAATTCGGCCGTCTCGGCAAGTTCCTCGGCGCCAGCGCCTGTAACCGCGGGCGCATCTACTACCTGGCCACCGCCCCCGACCTGTTCGAGGCCATCGCCGAGAACCTGGCCATCGCCGGGCTGGCCGGCAGCGATACACGCATCGTGCTGGAGAAGCCGATCGGCCGCTCGCTGGAATCCGCCCGCGAGATCAACGCCGCCATCGGCGCAGTGTTCAGCGAGGCCCAGGTATTTCGCATCGACCACTACCTGGGCAAGGAGACGGTGCAGAACCTGATGGCGCTGCGCTTCGCCAACGCGCTGTTCGAGCCGATCTGGCGCGCCGGGCACATCGACCACGTGCAGATCAGCGTCAACGAGACCCTCGGCGTGGAGAACCGCGGCGCCTACTACGACCACGCCGGCGCCATGCGCGACATGGTGCAGAACCACCTGCTGCAGTTGCTCTGCCTGGTGGCGATGGAGGCGCCGGTGCGCTTCGACGCCGAGTCGGTACGCAACGAGAAGGTGAAGATTCTCGAGGCGCTCAAGCCCATCGCCGGCCTCGACGTGCACGACAAGACCGTGCGCGGCCAGTATGTGGCCGGCAAGATCGGCGGCCAGGAAGTGCCGGCCTACTACTTCGAGAAACACGTCGACAACGACAGCGACACCGAGACCTTCGTCGCCCTGCAGGCGGAGATCGACAACTGGCGCTGGGCCGGCGTGCCCTTCTACCTGCGCACCGGCAAGCGCATGGCGAAGAAGCGCTCGGAGATCGTCATCCAGTTCAAGCCGGTGCCGCACCGCCTGTTCGACGGCAGCCAGGCCAACCGACTGGTCATCAGCCTGCAGCCAGAGGAGCGCATCACCCTGCAGCTGATGGGCAAGAGCCCGGGCAAGGGCATGCGCCTGACGCCGATGGAGCTGGACCTGAATCTGGCCCGGGTGTTCCCGCAGAAGCGCCGCTGGGATGCCTACGAGCGCCTGCTGCTGGACGTGATCGAGGGCGACTCGACGCTATTTATGCGCCGGGACGAAGTCGAGGCGGCCTGGGCCTGGGTCGACCCGATCCTCAAGGGCTGGCAGGACAACTACCAGGACCCGCGTCCCTACCCCGCCGGCAGCAACGGCCCGGAACAGGCCAATACCCTGCTGGAACTGGCCGGGCGCGAGTGGGAAGACTGAGCAACATCGACCTTCCACCTGACGCAAGCTCCCGCACTCTACGCCCCCTCTCCCTCCGGGAGAGGGCCGGGGTGAGGGTCGCGTAACCTCTCAGATGCAACCTGGCCACTTCACGTAGGGTGTACTCGCCGCAGGCAGTACACCATGCTGCTGCGCAACTCCTTGCACACCCGCCTCGCCGCGCCCTTCTCAGCCACGCCCCAGCGCCCGATTCACGGGCCTCTGACTCCCTGCGCAAGCCCCTGCACAGCCCTGCGCCAGATATTGCACAACCTTCCGTGACGCCCCGCACAAGGCGCCTCCCGGATTTCTTCTAGCCGCGCCGCAACCCCCGCCACACCTGGCCCGCAGCCCCCTGGCACGCCCCTTGTACTTCTCCGAGCTCCCGGACCTTACCGGTCTCGTCTCATAGCAAGGAGAGCACCATGCCAACACCCGCGTACATGACCCTCGAAGGCACCAAGCAAGGCCTGATCACCGCTGGCACCTTCACCGAGGACTCGGTCGGCAACATCTTCCAGGAAGGTCACGAGGACCAGATCCTGGTCCAGGGCTTCAACCACCAGGTCATCATCCCGCGCGACCCGCAGTCCGGCCAGCCGACCGGCCAGCGCGTGCACAAGCCGCTGATGATCACCAAGGTGTTCGACAAGGCTTCGCCGCTGATCTTCAACTCCCTGACCTCCGGTGAGCGTCTGTCCAAGTGCCGTCTGGAGTGGTTCCGCACCTCCTCCACCGGTACCCAGGAGCACTACTTCACCATCGAGCTGGAAGACGCCGTGATCGTCGACGTGCAGTCGCGCATGCCGAACTGCCAGGACCCGGCCATGGCCCACTTCACTCACCTGGAAGACGTCTACTTCACCTACCGCAAGATCGTCTGGACCCACGAAGTGTCCGGCACTTCCGGCTCCGACGACTGGCGTTCGCCGATCTCGGCCTAAGGCCGCAGGCGACCGGCGGCACGCGGTTTTGCGCCACGCATCACCGCACCCCGCCGCCGTCTCGCCGACAATGCCCGGGCTCGCAGGTAAGCGAGCCGCCCCATCGGCCAGCACTCCTGGCCGATGCCCTTTCGGCAGAAGGAACAACGGATGTTCGCCCCCGCCAACCAGACGCATTTCAGCCTGAGCCTGCCCGGTATCGAGCACGACCTGCAGGTCCTCGAGTTCACCGGCCACGAGGCGCTCAGCCAGCCCTTCGTGTTCGAGGTCACGCTGGTCAGCCAGCGCCCGGATCTTGCGCTGGACACGCTGCTCGGCCAGCCGGCCTTTCTCACCCTGGATGCGCAGGGCAACGGCATCCATGCCCAGGTACACGCCTGCGCCCAGGGCGATTCCGGCCAGCGCCTGACCCGCTACCACCTGACCCTGCGCCCGCAGCTGGCCTGGCTCGGTCACCGCATCAACCAGCGCATCTTCCAGCACCTGACGGTGCCGCAGATCGTCGCCCAGGTGCTGAGCGACCACGGCATCCTCGAAGGCAGCGGCCAGCGCTTCCAGCTCGGTGGTACTTATCCTGCTCGCGACTACTGCGTGCAGTACGACGAATCCGACCTGCACTTCATCCAGCGCCTGTGCGAGGAAGAAGGCATCCATTACCACTTCCAGCACAGGCCCGACGGCCATGTGCTGGTGTTTGGCGACGACCAGACCGGTTTCCCCAAGCTCGCCACCACCGCCTATCAGCAGGACTCCGGCCTGGTGGCGGACGACCCGGTGATCAAGCGCTTCGCCCTGCGCCTGGCCACCCGCACCAGCCGCGTCACCCGCCGCGACTACGACTTCGAGAAACCACGCCTGCAGCTCGAAGCCGCGCACAAGGGCGACGCTAAGCCGGACCTGGAAGACTACGACTACCCCGGCCGCTTCACCGAGCGCGGCCGCGGCAAGCACCTGTCCCAGCGCGCGCTGGAGCGCCATCGCAGCGACCACCAGCTGGCCGAGGGCGAGAGCGATCAGCCGCTGCTGCGCAGCGGTCACTTCCTCAACCTGAGCGCCCATCCGCGCACGGACTGGAACCAGCTGTGGCTGCTCAACGAGATCCACCACGAGGGCAAGCAGCCCCAGGTGCTGGAAGAGTCCATCACCAGCTTTATCGGCGGGCGCAAGGAAGACGGACAAGCCGACGACGGCTTCAACCAAGGCTACCGCAACCGCTTCAGCGCCACGCCTTGGGACACCCCCTGGCGCCCGCCGCTGGATCACCCCAAGCCACGCATCCTCGGCAGCCAGAGCGCCGTGGTCACCGGGCCCAAGGGCGAAGAGATCCACTGCGACCAGTACGGTCGGGTCAAGGTGCAGTTCCACTGGGACCGCGAAGGCCAGGCCGATGACACCACCAGCTGCTGGCTGCGTGTGTCCTCCAGCTGGGCCGGCGACCGCTACGGCGGCATCGCCATCCCGCGCATCGGCATGGAGGTGCTGGTCACTTTCCTGGAAGGCGATCCCGACCAGCCCTTGGTCACCGGCTGCCTGTACCACAAGGAACACGTGGTTCCCTACGACCTGCCGGCCAACAAGACCCGGACCGTCTTCAAGACCCTCAGCAGCCCCGGCGGCGGTGGCTACAACGAGCTGCGCATCGAGGACCGCAAGGGCCAGGAGCAGATCTACATTCATGCCCAGAAGGACTGGGACGAGAACGTCGAGCACGACCAGAAGATCCGCATCGGCCACGAGCGACACGATACCGTCGAGGCCAACAGCTACACCGAGCTCAAGGCCGAGGAGCACCGCACCACCCACAAGGACCGCAAGACCGAGATCCGTGCTAACGACCACCTCACCGTGGCCACCACCCAGCACGTGAAGCTGGGCACGGGGCAGTT
>NZ_SCOM01000004.1 GCF_005508865.1 Pseudomonas sp. F(2018) | reverse complement strand
TATTTTAGCTATCCGATCTCATACCGTAACTAATATCTCTCAGCCGTCGGCACCGTCAGAGTTGTATAAGAGACAGGCTCCGCCCCCACCAGCCCTGAGCAAGTACCTGATGAGCAACGACCCCCTCCACGGCCTAACTCTGAAAGCCATCGTCCAGGCCCTGGTCGACAAACACGGCTGGGACCGCCTCGGCCAGCTCATCGCCATCCGCTGCTTCACCCACGACCCCAGCGTCGACTCCAGCCTCAAGTTCCTGCGCAAAACGCCCTGGGCACGGGAAAAGGTCGAAGCGCTCTACATCAAGGACATCGCCAACAAGCGCTGAGCCGCGCCACGGCGACCATCCGGCGGGCAACCGAAGCAGCCTCCGCGAGGCGCTGTCATAACGGGACCAGCAACCCTTCAGGGAGGTCCCATGCCACCGCCCGCTCATGTTCGCCACCAGCGCCTGGACTTGGACGGCATCGAGGTGTTCTACCGCGAAGCCGGCCCGCAGGATGCGCCGGTGCTGCTCCTGCCCCACGGCTACCCCTGCTCCTCCTACGAATTCCGCAACCTGCTGCCGCTGCTGGCCGACCGCTGGCGGCTGGTGGCGCCGGACTTTCCCGGCTGCGGTTATTCGGGCACGCCCTTCGAGTTCAGCTACGACTTCGACGGCTACGCCGACTTCCTCGCGCGCTTCGCCAACCGCCTGGGCATCGAACGCTTCGCCCTGTACCTGCATGACTTCGGCTCGCAGATCGGACTGCGCCTGGCCATCAGCCGGCCGCAGCGCATCACCGCGCTGATCGTGCAGAACGGCGATATCTACGAGGACCAGCTGGGGCCGAAGTACGCCGCGCTAAAGCAGTTCTTCAACAACCCCAGCGACGAGACGCAACGCACGCTGGCCGAGTCGGTGAGCCTGGAGGGCTTTCGCGACGAGTTCCTCAACGACGTGGAGCCGCATGTGGCCGCGCGCATCCCGCCGGACCTCTGGCAGCTGCACTGGGCGCTGATGACGCCGCGCCGCCAGCAGATCGCCCTGCGGCTGATCACCGGGCTGAGGGAGAACCTGGCCTGGTTCCCGCACTACCAGGTGTACCTGCGCCAGCATCAGCCGCCAACGCTGATCCTCTGGGGCCCGCGCGACGGCTTCATGCCCGAGGGCGCGGCGCGCGCCTATCTGCGCGACCTGCCGGACGCCGAGCTGCACCTGTTCGAGGACGGCGGCCACTGGCTGCTGGAAACGCATCTAGAGGAAGTGGCGGCGCTGATGCGCGACTTTCTCGAACGCACCCTGGGCGACGCGCGGCAGGATTGAAGCCGGCCCGCGCCCTGCATCGCCGGGGTTTGCCGGCGCTGGCGCGGACGGCGCCCGCGCCGGATAAGACGAGCGGCAGTTCAGGGTTGCAGATAGCGCTGCTTGATGCGCGCCTGGGTGCCATCGGCGAGCTGCTTGCGCAGCACCTCGGCATACATCTGCACGAACTCGGGCTGCACGCTCTTCTTGCTGAAGGCCACTTCCACGCCCTCGCTGGACACCACCACCGGCGTGGGCCGGATCAGCTCGCTCAGGCCCAGTTCCTCGATCTCCTGCTGGCCGGAGAGTTCGTCGGCGATCACTCCGTCGATGCGCCCCTTGGCGGCCATGCGCCACAGGTTGAGGCGGTTGGAGCTGAACTTCATGCGCTCGTGGAAGGCCGGTGTCTGCAACAGCTCCAGGTAGCTCGGCCCGTAGGACACCTCCATCTGCGCGCCCAGGCGGAAGGTGGTGTCGCGCAGTTGCAGCAGCTCGCTCACCGGCCAGCGGGCGGCGGCATCGCGGCGCATGAACAGGATGTTGCGCGAGGCCTCCTCGACCACGCCGGAGAAGTGCGCGTACACCTCACGCTCGGGCTTGCGGAAGGCGCCGGGCAGTATGTCGAGGCGACCCTGCTCCAGCTCGCGCAGGGCCCTGGCCCAGGGCAAACGCACCAGACGCGCCTCGCAGCCCATGCCGTGCAGCACGGAGCGCACGCCGTCGACGGTGGCGCCGACCACCTCGCCATCCGCCAGCTGCATGCTGAAGGGTGGGTCGTCGTCCCAGCGTAGGGTCACCTGGCAGGCGGCGCTCGCCAGGCTCGGCACGAACAGGGCCGCCGCCAGCAGGAGCCGGCGGCAGTGCAGCATGGCAAGGAGGGAGAAAGGCATCAGGCGCTCGCGGGACAGCTCGGAACCGGTAGCCTTGACTCTAGAGAATGCCCCGGCACCGGTAAAGGACGGCGCCGCTTGGGCGCGGATCGGCCCGAATGATGGCCATCGGATAAGCGGCCCGGCCGCCTGCACAAATCTTCTAAACCTCGGCAGGCGGACGCGCTAAGGTCACGACAGGCCGAGCGCCGCTTTCGGAGAACCCCGTGGACACACGCAACTGGATCGACCTCGCGCAGGATGCCGACACCGGCATCGAGTCGATCCGTGCCCACTTCGAGGGCCACGCCTACGACCCGCACTGGCACGACAGCTACCTGGTCGGAGTCACCGAACAGGGCGTGCAGCAGTTCAACTGCCGCCGCGAGAAGCACCTGAGCACGCCGGGCAAGGTGATTCTGCTGGAGCCGGGCGAGATCCACGACGGCCACGCGCCGACCGCGGAAGGCTTCACCTATTCCATGCTGTACATCGACCCGCAGTGGCTGGAGCGCGAGCTGCACGCGCTGTTCGAGCATGCACCGGCGAACAGCACGCCGAGCTTCGCCAATATCCTCAACAACGACGCCCCGATGGCCGGCGCCATCTTCCGCGCCTTCCACACGCTGCACGACGGTGACCTGCGCATCGTCCGGCAGACCGCCATCGACGACCTGCTGGGCAGCATGACCAGCCGCCTGCAGTGGCGCAAACGGGAGAACCCGGACCCGCGCCTGCCGCTGGTGGCGCAGCGCGCCCGCGACTACCTGCATGCGAACTTCGACCAGGACATCGGCCTGGACGACACGGCGGCGGCCTGCGGGGTGGATCGCTTCCGCCTCAGCCGCGCCTTCAAGAGCGCCTTCGGCATCGCCCCGCACGCCTACCTGATCCAGTTGCGCCTGGCCAAGGCGCGCCAGCGGCTGGCCCGTGGCGACACTCCGGCCGATGTGGCCAGCGCCCTGGGCTTCGCCGACCAGAGCCACCTGGGCCGCTGGTTCCGCCGCGCCTACCGGCTGACGCCCGCCGATTACCGGCGCCGCTGCACAAAGCTTCCAGACTGATCGGCCGCCACGCCGCAGCATGAGCCTCCATCACCACGGAGAGCCCATGCCATGCGTTATTTCCTCGCTTCGCGCGACAGCGGGAGGGACTGAGCCATGCAGTCCCTGCTGCCCTTCCTGTTGTTCGCCTTCGCTTCCACCATCACGCCGGGGCCGACCAATATCCTGGCGCTCAGCCACGGCGCGCGCTTCGGCGTGCGCGCCACTCTGCCGCTGGTACTCGGCGCCTGCCTGGCGGCGGCGCTGATCGTGCTGCTGGTGGGCTTGGGCCTGGGCGAGGTGCTGTTGCGCTACCCGCGCGTGCAGCTGGCGATGAGCTGGCTCGGCGCGCTATGGCTGAGCTGGCTGGCCTGGCAACTATGGCGCAGCGCGGCCGCGCCGCTGAACGCCCAGGACGCGCGCGCACTCGGCCCGCTGGGCGCGGCGGCGCTGCAACTGGTGAACCCCAAGGTGTGGATGATGGCGGTCGCGGTGGTCAGCGTGTTCGCCGCCGGCAGCGCGGACAAGGCCCTGCGCGTGCTGCAGCTGTCGCTGATCTTCCTGCTGCTGGCCATGCCGTGCATGACCGCCTGGGCCCTGCTCGGCGCCGGCAGCGCCCGCCTGCTGCAGTCGCCGCAGCGGATGAAGCGCTTCAACCAGATGCTGGCGTTGTTGCTGTTCGCCTCTACCTGGTTGGCGTTGCTGCTTTAGGGCTTGAAGGTCTTCACCGCTTCCAGCCAGGCCGGATCGAGGCGGTTCTGCTCCAGGTCCAGCCCGCGCTGCTCCATCAGCTCGCGGTGCGCGTCGATCTCGCGAACCATGTGGCTGAGGTCGGCGCTGTTGCCGTCCAGCTGGTGCATCTGGGTCACGCCCAGGTGGTAGAAGCGCAGCAGCTGCATGGCGTTGGCGTCGCCCGCGGCCACGCCGGCTTTCACGTGGTGCATGACGTTGGTGACGCGCATCAGGCTGCGCTTGAGCCCCCAGCCATAGGCAGCAGCCGCCATGAACGGCCGATGCCACAGCTGCTGGCGCACCACGGCCACGGTCAGCGCCATGCCGGTGAGCACGCCGAGCAGGTTCCACTTGAAGTTGTCGCCGGGCGGGCCGCCGAACAGCTGGGTGCTGGCGGTGGCGCAGAGCATGGCCAGCACCAGGAAGATGGCAATCACCACGAAGGTGCTGCGGCGGGTCTGCTGGCGATAGAGCTCGGGGCTCATGGGCTGGATTTCGAACATGGCTGATCCGGGTGGATGCGAGGGGGCGTCAACATGCCCTATCACTTGCGTGCCGTCGAGCCCCTGGATGATGACAAGCCTTGTCGGCCGTTTCAGAGCACTTCTATGCGGTCCCGGCCATTGGCCTTGGCCCGGTACAGCGCCCGGTCGGCGCGGTCGAGCATGCTCTGCGGGTTCTCGTCGCCGAGGTAGTGGGTGATGCCGAAGCTGGCGGTCTTGCGCAGCACGGTGTCGAAGTCGAACTGGCGGATGCGCGCCTGCAGGGTGAGCGCGGCGGTCTGCGCCTGCAGGGCGTCGATCTCCGGCAGGATGACGAGGAACTCCTCGCCGCCCAGGCGGCCGACCTTGTCGACGCTGCGCACGTTGTCGCGCAGCAGCGTGGCGAACTGGCGCAGCACGCTGTCGCCCACCGCGTGGCCGTGGTGGTCGTTGACGTGCTTGAAGTGGTCGATGTCCAGCAGGATCACCGAGAACGGCGTGCCGTAGCGCTGGGCGCGGGCGATTTCCTCGGCGAACAGCTGGTCGATGCGCGAGCGGTTCCACAGCCCGGTGAGGCCGTCGACGGTGGCGCTGAGGGCCAGCCGGCCCTGGTGCAGGAACATGGTCTTGTGCGCCTTCTCCAGCACGAAGGCGCAGAGCACGCCGAAGGAGAAGGACGCCAGCACCCAGATCAGGTGCAGGCGCTGCACGCCCGGCTGCAGGGCGTCGCCGAGGGTGACGACGAGCAGCAGCACCACCGAGGCGCCGGCCGTCTGCAGGGCTTGGCGCAGGGTCAGGCCGGAGACGGTGAAGGTCCACATCAGGTTGAGATATATCTCCGGCACGAAGTAGGCGAAATCCGCCTTGCCGTAGTTGAAG
Source organism: Pseudomonas sp. F(2018) (assembly GCF_005508865.1). Classification (GTDB taxonomy): domain Bacteria; phylum Pseudomonadota; class Gammaproteobacteria; order Pseudomonadales; family Pseudomonadaceae; genus Aquipseudomonas. The sequence goes on along the minus strand of NZ_SCOM01000004.1, from coordinate 513,270 downwards.
GCCAGGTTGGTGACCACCGCGCCGACCGGCGCCACGAACAGCAGCACCAGCATCCAGCGCTGCGCAGCCTCGTGGTAGCTCATCAGGCCCACGGCCAGCAGCGCCAGGGGCACTACCATGCCGTGTGCCAGCAGGCGCAGGCCGAGGTGATCGCCGGCCACGTTCTGCTCGATGGCGGCGTAGATCAGGTACAGCCCCATGGTGAGGAACGCAACGTAGCGGATCTGCGGCAGCTTGGCCTGCTGGTACCAGTGGGCGAACTCCCGGCGCGTCGCCTCGGGCAAGCCGTGCAACGGGTTCAGCGACCGCGTCAGCCTTTCGATCACCCTCACCGCCAGCTCCTGTGCCATGGTCGCCCAGGACGGGCGGCCCACCTATGTCGGCCGAAGCGGCGCCGACATGAGCTCAGAATGCCATCATGCCTCGATCCAGTGCCACTACCGGTTAGCTACACATCTCGGCATCGGAGAACGGGCAAATGACGATATAGGACACGATGATGACGGGAAGCGCGACCAGCGCCGCCACTGTTCCCACCACCCCATAGACCACTTGCTCCCCGGTAGACGGCTTGGGCCGCTCAGGCTTCTGCTCGCACTGTTCCGACTTGCAGGGCTGGGCCTCTGTCGACGGCTCCGACCGCTGGGGTGGGCGCTGAGCACACGCGACCAGACACAGACTCAAGAGCCCGAAAACCAGCATCCTCAGTTTCATCTAAACCTCCCTGTTAACGGCCTGAACCGGTTCAGGCCTCCACCTGACTCCACTGCTTGCTCAGCCGTTTGTCCGACACCGCCATTTTCGTGCCGAGCTGCTGGGCGAACAGCGATACGCGGTATTCCTCCAGCATCCAGCGGTACAGCACCAGCTCGGGGTCGCGCTTGCCTTCCTGGGCGTGCTTGGCGGCTCTAGCCTGGTATTGCTCCCAGGCGGCGGTGAGCTCGCCGGTCCACACGCGGTCGCGCTGCACCTGGCTGCCGACCTTGTCCAGGCGCTGCTCGATGGCTTTCAGATAACGCGGGATTTCCTTCAGCCACTCGCCGGGCGTTTCGCGGACGAAGCCGGGATAGACCAGGTTGGCCAGCTGCTGCTTGATGTCGTTGAGGGCCATGGCCTGGGCCAGGTCGATCTTGCCCTTGAAGCGCTTCTGCAGGCCGTGGGCGAGCTTGAGGATGTCCAGGGTGAGCTTGGCGATACGTTCGGCGTGGCCGGTCCAGTCGCCACGCTTTTTCTCGGCCAGGGCGGCCAGCGCCGCGCCATCTCGCGGCAGCGTGGCTTCGCCTTCGAGCACACAGGCATCGAGGCTGGCCAGCAGGATGTCCTCGACCAGTGCCTCGGGGCGGCCCATCTCGCGATACAGCAGGCCCAGCTCGGTGAGGCCCGGCAGCTTGCCGCGCAGGAACTTGGCCGATTCGGCCAGTTGTTGCAGCAGCAGTTTCTGCAGGGCACGGCGGTGCTGGAAGTCGGCCTCGGCCTGGGTCGGGAAGCGCCCTTCCTTGACCACACCGCCCTCTTCCACCAGCGCCGGGAACACGGTCATGGAAAGGCCGGCGATCTTCTGCTGGGTCTTCTCGGCGACCTGGGCGAAGGCCTTGGCCTCCACCGGCTTCTGTTCCTGCTTCTGCTGCGGGATGGCCAGGGCGGCCTGGCTGGCTTCGGCGAAGCGCGCGGTCAGCTCGGCCAGGTCGCGGCCTTCGCCAAGGAACTTGCCACGAGCGTCGACCACTTCCAGGTTCATCTTGAGATGCGACTCCAGCTGCTGCGCCGCTTCCTCCCAGGCCTCGTCGGAGACGCGGGCGCCGGTCATGCGGGTCAGCTCGCGGCCGAGGGATTCGGGTAGCGAACCCTGGCCGAAAGCGATCTTGGAGAGCGCGGCGCCGACGAAGTCCGGCACCGGCACGAAGTTCTTGCGGATCGCCTTGGGCAGGTTGCGCACCAGGGCGATGGCCTTGGCCTCGATCAGGCCCGGCACCAACCATTCCAGGCGGTCCGCCGGCAATTGCGGCAGCAGCGGTGCCGGCACGCGCAGGGTCACACCGTCGCGCGGGTGATTGGGCTCGAAGTGGTAGGTCAGCGGCAGTTGCAGCTCGCCGAGCTGGAGGATGTCCGGGTACTGGGCGGCAGTGACTTCCTTGGCGTCACGGGCCAGCACGTCCTCCTCGCGCATGATCAGCAGCTGCGGGTTCTTCGCACTCTCGCTCTTGTACCAATGCTCGAAGGTGGCGGCCTGGTGGATCTCCGCCGGGATGCGCGCCTCGTAGAAGGCGTACAGGGTTTCCTCATCGGCAAGGATGTCGCGGCGGCGGGCCTTGGCCTCCAGCTCGTCGAGGCGATCGAGCAGCTCTCGGTTGGCCGCCAGGCACTTGGCGCGGCTGTTGATCTCGCCGCGCACCAGGCCCTCGCGGATAAACAGTTCGCGCGAGGCCACCGGGTCGACCGGGCCGAAATGCACCGGGCGGCGGCCGACCACGATCAGGCCGTACAGGGTGACCTGTTCGAAGGCCACCACCTGGCCACGGCGCTTCTCCCAGTGCGGCTCGAAGTGGTTCTTCTTGATCAGGTGGCCGGCCAGCGGCTCGATCCAGTCCGGCTCGATCTTGGCGACCATGCGGGCGAACAGCTTGGTGGTTTCCACCAGCTCGGCGGTCATCACCCAGGTCGGCTTCTTGCGGCCGATCACCGAGGACGGGTGAATCCAGAAGCGCCGCTGGCGTGCGCCGAGGTAGTCGCCCTCCTCGGTCTTCTGGCCGATCTGGCTAAGCAGGCCGGACAGAATCGCCTTGTGCACCGCGGCGTAGCTCTTGGCTCGCTGCGCGGCCTCGCCGGCCTCGGCCTGCTCGCGGACGATGACCTTGGTGTCTTTGGTCGGCTGCGGGCCTTGTGCAGATTGGCCTTTCTGACCGGGCTTGGCGGTGGGCTGCCCTGCGGGCGACCGGTCCGCCGCCCGGTCCACCTTACGACCGTCCTCTGACTTGCTTGGCGATAACTGCAGTTCGCGGGCGATCAGCACCAGTTGGCGGTGAGCGTCGCGCCACTCGCGCAGGCGCAGGTAATTGAGGAAGTTCTTCTTGCACCAGTTGCGCAGCGGGTTGCTGCCCAGCTCCTGGCGCTTCTCCTCGAAGCCGCGCCACAGGTTGATCAGCGCGGCGAAGTCGGAGTCCACGTCCTTCCACTGCGCGTGGGCCTGGTCGGCGGCCTGCTGGCGCTCCATCGGCCGTTCGCGCGGGTCCTGCACCGACAGCGCCGAGGCGACGATCAGAATTTCATCCAGGCTGCCGAGCTTGGCCGCTTCCAGCACCATACGGCCCAGGCGCGGGTCGATGGGCAGGCGCGCCAGCTGGCGGCCAATAGGCGTGAGCTGGCTCTCGCGGTTGACCGCCGACAGCTCCTGCAACAGGGTGAAGCCGTCGCTGATGGCCTTGCCATCCGGCGGCTCGATAAAGGGGAAGTCCTCGATGCTGCCCAGGCGCAGATTGAGCATCTGCAGGATCACCGCGGCCAGGTTGGTGCGCAGGATTTCCGGATCGGTAAATGCGGGGCGGCCGAGGAAATCCTCCTCGCTGTACAGGCGGATGCAGATACCCGGCTCGACCCGGCCGCAGCGGCCCTTGCGCTGGTTGGCGCTGGCCTGGGACACGGCCTCGATGGGCAGGCGCTGGACCTTGGCGCGGTAGCTGTAGCGGCTGATCCGTGCGGTGCCGCTGTCGATCACGTAGCGGATGCCCGGCACGGTCAGCGAAGTCTCGGCGACGTTGGTGGCCAGCACGATCTTGCGCCCGGCCATGGGCGCGAAGATCTTCTGCTGCTCGGCCGGGGTCAGCCGCGCATACAGCGGCAGCACTTCGGTGAAACGCAGGTTGGCCTTGCGCAGCACCTCGGCGGCCTCGCGGATTTCACGCTCGCCGGGGAGGAACACCAGCACATCGCCGGGGCGCTTGCCCTCGGCCTTCTCGTGGGCGGCGATCTCGTCCAGCGCGGCGAGGATGCCCTGGTCGACGGTGAGGTCGTCGAGCAGGCTCTCGCCCTCCTCGTCCACCTCGGCGGCCAGCGGGCGGTACCAGGTTTCCACCGGGTAGGTGCGGCCGGACACCTCGATGATTGGCGCGTCATTGAAGTGCTTACTGAAGCGCTCCAGGTCGATGGTCGCCGAGGTGATGATCAGCTTGAGGTCGGGGCGACGCGGCAGCAGGGTCTTCAGGTAGCCGAGCAGGAAGTCGATGTTCAGCGAACGCTCGTGGGCCTCGTCGACGATGATGGTGTCGTACTTCTCCAGGAAACGGTCGTGCTGGGTCTCGGCGAGCAGGATGCCGTCGGTCATCAGCTTGATCAGCGTGCTGTCCTTGCTCTGATCCTCGAAGCGCACCTGGTAGCCGACCAGCTCGCCCAGCGGCGTGGCGATTTCCTCGGCCACCCGGGTGGCGACGCTGCGCGCGGCCAAGCGGCGTGGCTGGGTGTGGCCGATCAGGCCGTGCACGCCGCGACCGATCTCCAGGCAAATCTTCGGCAGCTGGGTGGTCTTGCCCGAGCCGGTTTCGCCGGCGATCACCAGCACCTGATGCTTCTCCAGCGCGGCCTTGATCTCGTCGCGCTTGGCGGCGATCGGCAGGGCGTCGTCGTAGCGGATGGTCGGGATGCTGCGCTTGCGCGCCTCGACCTTGGCGATGGAGGCCTGGAAGCGCTCCAGCCATTGGGCCAGCTTGGCTTCGTCCGGCGGTGTCTGCTTCTGCAGTTCGTGCAGCTGGCGACGCAGGCGGTTACGGTCGGCCAGCAGGGTCTGGTCGAGGTTCTTCAGCAGGGATTCGTGGGTATCGGTCATCGCAACGGGCGGCTACTTCGGCTAGGCGGCGATTGTCGCAGATTGCCGGCGCCTGGACACGCCGCGACGAGCGGCTGGCGCCGGAATCTGTCGGGTTGATCGGGATCAATTCCGGCCGCATCGCCCGCAGGCAGGATATGGCCAAGTGCCAGACCAGCCGCGTGCAGACATACCTATATGAAAAAGTGGATTCTCGATCTCTCCCTCAAATACAAGTTCTGGGCCGTCAACCTGGTGGCCTTCGTCACCACCCTGATGCTGGTGCTGTTCGCCATGCAGCAGGAACAGGCCGGCCGCCACGAGACCGCCCGCGAAGCGGCGCAGGCCAAGGCCGCGCTGCTGGCCGCCTGGCCGGCCGGCAGCGCGCTGCCGCGCGATGCCCAGGTGCTGAGCTTCGCCAGCGGCGGCAAGCCGGCCCTGCCCGGCGTGACCGGCAAGGAGCGCGGCTGGGTCGAGCTGGAACACGACGGCCTATGGGGTGACTCACCAGTGATCGGCGCCTGGCTGCAGGATGCCGGCGACGGCCAGCGCCTGGCGGTGACGGCCAGCGCACCGAGCCTGTGGCAGGTGTTCGAGGCCCGTGCCGGCGCCTATGCGCTGTGCGTGTTCGCGCTGATGCTGCTCCTGCTCGGCGCCTCGCAACTGCTGATCCGCTTCATCCTCAGCCACCTCAACCGGCTCAAGGACGTGATGCTGCACGTGGAGCGCAGCGGCGACCTGGCCGCCCGTGCCGAGCTGGACAGCCGCGACGAAGTGGGCCAGATGGCCAACGCCTTCAACGCCATGCAGGCTGGCTACCAGCGCGTGGTGGGCACCGTGGCCCAGGCCGCCGCCAGCCTCGACGAAGGCGCGCGGCGCCTGGCCGCCAGCATGGAGCAGGTGCGCGGCGGCATGCTCGGCCAGCAGAGCGAGACCGACCAGGCCGCCACCGCGATCAACGAGATGTCCACCACCGTGCACCACATCGCCCAGCACGCCGCCGATACCCGCGACCAGTCCACCGAGGCGGACCGCCTCAGCGGCGTCGGCCAGCAGGTGGTGGGCCGCGCCAGCCAGGCCATCGCCGGACTGTCCCAGGGTGTGCAGCAGACGGCGGAGATGATCCAGCAGCTGGCCGAGGACAGCCGCACCATCGGCAGCATGGTCGAGACCATCCACGGCATCGCCGAGCAGACCAACCTTCTCGCGCTCAACGCGGCCATCGAGGCGGCCCGCGCCGGCGATATGGGCCGTGGCTTCGCCGTGGTGGCCGACGAGGTGCGCAACCTGGCCAAGCGCGTGCAGGACTCCACCGACGAGATCACCCGCATGATCGGCAACCTCCAGTCCGCCAGCCGCGACGCCGTGGAGTTCATGCAGGAGAGCTCGCTTAAGGCCGACCAGTGCGTGCAGGAAGCCGGCGCCGCCGGCGAGGCCCTCGGCCACATCGCCCAGGCGGTGGCCTTGATGCGCGAGAGCAACACGCAGATCGCCGTGGCCGCCGAACAGCAGAGCCAGGTCGCCGAGGAAATGACCCGCTCGGTGGTGGGCATCCGTGATGTCACCGAACAGACCGTGCAACAGACCCTCGCCTCGGCCAGCACCAGCGCCGAGCTGGTGAGCCTGGCCGATGAGCTGGGCAAGGCGATTCGGCGGTTGAAGTTGTAAGGGGCGGGGTTGGTGTACGGCCACGGCCGACTAAGCCATCCGCAGGGTAATCTCACGTAGGGTGGTCTCGGAGCGGAGCGACAGCCCACCGAGCAGGCGGCTCAATTGCTAACGGATAGAGTTCCGTGCGGCGCCCGTTGGTGTACTGCCTTCGGCGAGTACACCTACAAGAGCGGTCCCTACAAAAACGGACACCCTGCAAACCCCAACCTTTTCCGCGCCAGGCAACTCAATCGTCGTACACCACGGCCGCCGGGCTCGTCCCACCGCCCCAATCTGCCGGATACACGCCATTGCGCACCTCCCGGTGAAAAGTCGAATAGGGCCAATCCACGACTCGTTCGACCAGCCCATGCTTCACCGGGTTGAAATGCAGGTAGTCCAGGTGCGCGCGCAGGTCGGGTTCGTCGCGAATCAGGTGTTCCCAATAGCGGCGCTGCCAGACGCCTCGCTCGCGCCGGGTGTGGTTGAGGGCGAAGCGTTTCTCTTGCAGCGGCAGGTCGCGGGAGAAGATCAGCTTGATCAGGCGCCAGCGCAGATCGAAGTCCGCATCGCCGTCCGGCAACTCGATCACGCAGTGCAGATGGTCCGGTAGCACGACCCAGCCGTGAATATGAAACGGATGCTCGGTGCGCACGGTGCGCACGGCCACGCGTAGCTGGTCGATGTAGCGCACCAGCAGATCGCTGTGGTGGCGCTGGCGCAGTGCATGGGTGAAGAAATAGGTGCCGCCCGGGCACCACACGCGGTGGTATTGCGACATGGATCGTCATCCTTGACGAAGCTGGTGGCGCACAGCATAGCGGGCAGCTGCATTGCCTGCATGGACGGCCCGTGCCGGACTCCACTGGCGCATCGCGACAGCGAGACGACCCGCTCACCCACCAGTTCCGCGCCTGGAACAGCGACTGAGCCCCGATGGTGAGGCCTGATAGCACTGCCGCTGACGGCGGCAGCCGTTATGATCACGGCATCCTTCAACGACTCGAACAGGCACGTATCCGTCATGCCCTTCACCACCACCCGCACCGTTCTGTTCGGCGACTGCGACCCGGCAGGGATCGTCTACACACCGCGCATCGCCTACTTCGTCATCGAGGCTATCCACGAATTCCTCTCCCACCGCCTCGGTGGCGAGGGCCTGCGCAAGCTGTTCGCCATGGGCATCCTGCCGCCGGCGCGGGCGCTGTCGGTCGAATTCCTCTCGCCGATGACCTGGGACGAGGTGATCAGCATCGAGGTGCGCAGCGAAGCACCCGGCGCCACGTCGTTCAGCTTCACCGTGGAGGGCCGTCAGGCCTCCGGCGAGGTGACCTTCCGCGCCTCGATGACCCAGGTATGCATCGACCCCGAGAGCAAGCAGCCGACTGCCCTGCCCGAGGCGCTGCGCCAGGCGCTGCTGCCCGACTGAGCGAGTCGCAGAAACGAAAAAGCCCCGCCTAGGCGGGGCTTTTTCATGCTGCTGAAGATCAGGCGGTGGCGGCCAGCTTCTTCAGCTCCTCGTCACGCAGCTCGCGACGCAGGATCTTGCCGACGTTGGTGGTCGGCAGGCTGTCGCGGAACTCGACGAAGCGCGGCACCTTGTAGCCGGTGAGGTTGGCGCGCATGTGCTCCATCACCTGCTCCTTGGTCAGGCTCTCGCCCGGACGCACCACGATGAAGACCTTGATCGCCTCGCCCGACTTCTCGTCCGGCACGCCGATGGCGGCGCACTGCAGCACGCCCGGCAGGGTGGCGAGCACGTCTTCCAGTTCGTTCGGGTAGACGTTGAAGCCGGACACCAGAATCATGTCCTTCTTGCGGTCGACGATGCGCAGGTAGCCGTCATCCTGGATCACGGCGATGTCACCGGTCTTCAGCCAGCCGTCGGCCGAGAGCATCTCGTCGGTGGCTTCCTGGCGCTGCCAGTAGCCTTTCATCACCTGCGGGCCCTTGACGCACAGTTCGCCACGCTCGCCCAGCGGCAGGTCGTTGCCGGCGTCGTCGATGACCTTGCACAGGGTCGACGGAACCGGGATGCCGATGGTGCCGACCTGGATGTTCTGGTACGGGTTGACGGTGGCGACCGGGCTGGTCTCGGTCATGCCGTAGCCTTCGCAGATCGGGCAGCCGGTGACTTCCTTCCAGCGCTCGGCGGTGGCCAGTTGCAGGGCCATGCCGCCGGACAGGGTCAGCTTCAGGGCGGACAGGTCGAGACGGCGGAAGTCCTCGTTGTTGCACAGGGCCACGAACAGGGTGTTGAGGCCGACGAAGGTGGTGAACTTCCACTTGCCCAGCTCTTTCACGGTGCCCGGCAGGTCGCGCGGGTTGGTGATGAGGATGTTGTGGTTGCCGGTCAGCATCATCGCCATGCAATGGAAGGTGAAGGCGTAGATGTGGTACAGCGGCAGCGGGCAGATGACGATTTCGCAGCCTTCGCCGAGGTTGGAGCCCATCAGCGCCTTGGATTGCAGCATGTTGGCCACCAGGTTGCGGTGGGTCAGCATGGCGCCCTTGGCTACGCCGGTGGTGCCGCCGGTGTACTGCAGCACGGCGACGTCGCCGTTGTGCGGACTGGCTTCGTTGACCGGCTTGCCGCGGCCCATGGCCAGGGCCTTGTTCAGCTTGACGGCCTGCGGCAGGTTGAACGCCGGGACCATCTTCTTCACGTGCTTGACCACGGTGTTGACCAGCAGGCGCTTGAGCGGCGGCAGCAGGTCACCTACCTCGGTAACTATGACGTGCTTGACGCCGGTCTTCGGCAGCACCTCTTCCGCCAAGTGGGCCATGTTGGCCAGGCAGACCAGGGCCTTGGCGCCGGAGTCGTTGAACTGGTGTTCCATTTCCCGCGCGGTGTACAGCGGGTTGGTGTTGACCACGATCATGCCGGCACGCATGGCGCCGAATACCACCACGGGGTATTGCAGGACGTTGGGCAACTGCACGGCGATGCGATCGCCGGCCTTGAGGTCGGTGTGGTTCTGCAGATAGGCGGCGAAGACGCCGGAGAGTTCGTACAGCTCGCCGTAGGTCAGGGTCTTGCCCATGTTGCTGAAAGCAGGCTTATCGGCAAAGCGTTGGCAGGACTCTTTCAGTACGGCCTGGATGTTGGGGTACTGGTCGGCATCGATCTCGGCAGCGATTCCGACAGGGTATTTGTCCTTCCAGAAGTTATCGATCATGGAAGCCTACTCCTGAGCAACAGCTTGTCTACACCGCGCGCAATGGCGGTCATTTGTTGTGATGTGTTGACCTTGACGCGAGGTGGGGACTGGCGCAAAGCGTGCCGAGAGTAGCAGCTTTGCCAGGGAGCGCCTAGCACCAAAGGCAGCCCCAGCGGTCAGAAAAATGACCGATCATCACTGATCGGTCATTTCCTGATGGAGCGGGTGAAAAGCCCTGGGCAGCTGGGCTTCAGGCGATATCGCGCAGCTCGCGGCGAAGGATTTTGCCGACCGGAGTCATCGGCAGGGAGTCCCTCAGCACGATGTGCTTGGGCACCTTGTAGCCGGTGAAGTTTTCGCGGCAATAGGCCTTGATCTCGTCGATGGAGACGCCACCTTCGCGCGGCACCACGAACAGCTTGACCGCCTCGCCGGACTTCTCGTCCGGCACGCCGATCACGGCGCAGCTGGCCACCTTCGGGTGGGCCATGACCACGTCCTCGATCTCGTTCGGGTACACGTTGAAGCCGGAGACGATGATCATGTCCTTCTTGCGGTCGACCACGCGCACATGGCCGTCCGGGTCGATCACCGCGATGTCGCCGGTCTTGAACCAGCCTTCGGCATCCAGCACCTCGGCGGTGGCCTCCTCGCGCTGCCAGTAGCCCTTCATCACCTGCGGGCCCTTGATGCACAGCTCGCCGCGCTCGCCCAGCGGCTGCTCGACGCCGTCGTCGTCGATCACCTTGAGCGTGGTGCCGACCACCGGAATGCCCACCGAGCCCAGGCGCGCCAGCTTGCCATAGCAGTTGGTGGTAGCCACCGGGGAGGTCTCGGTCAGGCCGTAGCCCTCGACGATGCTGCAGCCGGTCATCTGCTGCCAGCGCTCGGCGGTGGCCTTGACCAGCGCGGTGCCGCCGGAGTTGGTGACCTTCAGGCGGGAGAAGTCGAGGTTCTTGAAGTCCGGGTGATCCATCAGCGCGACGAACAGGGTATTGAGGCCGAGCAGCGCGGAGAACTTCCACTTGCTCAGTTCCTTGACGAAGCCGGGGATGTCGCGCGGGTTGGTGATCAGCACGTTGTGGTTGCCGCTGACCATCATGCACATGCAGTTCGCGGTGAAGGCATAGATATGGTAGAGCGGCAGCGGCGCGATCATGATCTCGCCGCCCTCCTTCATCAGCGGCAGACCGTCGTCGCCGAGCTGCTGCAGGCAGTTGTAGACCTGCTGCATGTTGGCCACCAGGTTGCCGTGGGTGAGCATCGCGCCCTTGGCCACGCCGGTGGTGCCGCCGGTGTACTGCAGCACGGCGATATCGTCCAGGCTCAGCTTGGCCGGCTGGAAGGAGTGGCCCTTGCCGGCGCGCAGCACGTCCTTGAAGGCGATTGCCTGGGGCAGTTGGTAGTCCGGCACCATCTTCTTCAGGTGCTTGACCGCGGCGTTGACCAGCATGCCCTTGAGCGGCGGCAGCATGTCGCCCAGGCGAGCCTCGATCAGGTACTCGACCTGGGTGTCGGGCAGCACTTCCTGCACCGACTTGCCGAAGGTGTTGAGGTACACCAGGGCGCGCACGCCGGCGTCGTTGAACTGGTGGCGCATCTCGCGCACGGTGTACAGCGGGTTGGTGTTGACCACGATCAGGCCGGCGCGCATGGCACCGAACACGGCGATCGGGTACTGCAGGATATTGGGCATCTGCACGGCGATGCGGTCGCCGGGCTTGAGATCGGTGTTCTTCTGCAACCAGGAGGCGAAGGCTGCGGAATAGCGCTCCAGCTCGGCGTAGGTCAGCGTCCTGCCGAGGTTGGTGAATGCCGGGCGATCCGCGAATTTCTTGCAGGAGCGCTCGAAGACTTCGACCACTGAGCGGTAGAGATTGAAGTCGAGCTGGTTGGCCACGCCGGCCGGGCGTTTGTCGTCCCAGAAGTCAGGTTGCATTGTTGTTATTCCCCTAGACCTGAATGTGCAAACCGGACGCCTGAGATGCGACCGGACTGGTCCGGAACTTAGCAGCTCGGGGACAACAGGCAAATAGCCGAGGGTCTCCATAGACCCTGTGAATCTTTACCATGCTTTTCGGCGATTCATCCCTGGCTGGGCTATAGCTACTAATCAGCTCACGAATGCCGCCATCCATGCCGCGCAACCTCTACCTCGTCGTACTCGCCCTGCTCTGCCTGCCGCTGGCGGCCCAGCCGCGCCTGGGCACCCTGGAATACCCGCCCTACAGCAGCCAGCAGCTGGCGGACGGCGGCAGCATCGTCGAGCTGACCCGCCGCGCATTCGCCACCCAGGGCTACACCCCGCAGATCGACTTCCTGCCCTGGGCGCGGGTGCGCGCCGAGCTGCGTCAGGGCAGCTACCAGGGCGCGCTGGCGCTGTGGCCACAGGAGATCAAGGAAGAGAACCTCACCGCCTCGCGGCCGCTGTTCTACAGCCAGCTCGGCCTGTTCGTACGGCGTAGCGAGCCCCAGCCGTTCGGTGAGCTGGCCGACCTGCGCGGGCGCCGGGTCGGCATCGTGCGCGGCTATGGCTACCCGCCGCGCATCTTCGAGTCCGGCCTGGTCGCCGAGGAGGCAGTGGACGACATCAGCAACCTGCGCAAGCTGGCGGCCAAGCGCTTCGACCTGGTGCTGCTGGAGCGCATCGTCGGCGAGTATCTGGTGGACGGCGACGACGAGCTGCGCGGCCGCCTGGTGTGGCAGGAACCGGCGCTGGAACGCATCCCGCTGGTGGTCGGCTTCGCGGCCCCGCGCGCCGGCCAGCCGGACTGGGCCGCCATCTTCGAACGCGGCCTGCGCGAGCTGCACGCCAGCGGCGAGTACATGCGCATCCTCAAGCGCCACAACAGCTGGCGCTAGCGGCCCTTTGCCTGGCCGAACAAGCCATGCACAATGCCGCGATTCCCCTGGGCACAAGGACCGCCATGCACCAGCAAGCATTCTGGATCAGCGCCAGCGACGGCACCCCCCTGCACGTATTCCACTGGCACGCCGACACCCCGCCCAAGGCGGTGCTGATGATCGCCCATGGCATGGCCGAGCACTCCCTGCGCTACGCCCGCCTGGCCGAGCGCCTGGTGGCCGACGGTTATGAGGTGTACGCCCTCGACCAGCGCGGCCACGGCGTCACCGCCGAGAAAGGCGTGCTAGGCCTGTACGCCGAGCAGGACGGCTGGAGCAAGGTGGTCGGCGACCTCGCCAGCCTCAATCACCATATCCGCCAGCAGCATCCGCAGGCGCCGATCCTGCTGCTCGGCCACAGCATGGGCAGCTATATCGGCATGGCCTACCTGATGCAGCACAGCTGCAGCCTGCAGGGCGCCATCCTGTCCGGCTCCAACTACCAGCCGCTGCCGCTGTACAAGGCCGCCAGCCTGATCGCCCGCTTCGAGCGCTGGCGCCTCGGCCCCCAGGGCCGCAGCAAGCTGATCGACTTCCTATCCTTCGGCTCGTTCAACAAGGCCTTCAAGCCCAACCGCACCGGCTTCGACTGGCTCAGCCGCGACCCGGCGGAAGTCGACAAGTACGTGACCGATCCGCTGTGCGGCTTCGTCTGTACCACCCAGCTGTGGTGCGACCTGATGGACGGTTTCCAGCAGATCACCCCGGTACGCAACCTGGCGCAGATCGACAGCGACCTGCCGCTGCTGGTGATCGGCGGCGACCGCGACCCGGTCAGCGAAGGCAAGCGCCTCGGCGACCTGGCCGGCGCCCTGCGCACCGCCGGCCTCAGCAATGTGGAATTGAAGATCTACCCCGAGGCCCGCCACGAGCTGCTCAACGAGAGCAACCGCGACGAGGTCACCGACTACCTGCACGGCTGGCTGGAGCGGACCCTGGCCCGCAGCCGCCAGTGCCCTACTCCCAGCAAGGAACCCGTATGACTCAGGTCACCAACATCCCCTACGACGCCCTCGAAGTCGGCCAGCAGGCCAGCCTGGTGAAATCCGTTGAAGAGCGCGACGTGCAGCTGTTCGCCGCCGTCTCCGGCGACAACAACCCGGTGCACCTGGATGCCGCCTTCGCCGCCGAAACCATGTTCAAGGAGCGCATCGCCCACGGCATGTTCAGCGGCGCGCTGATCAGCGCGGCCATCGCCTGCCGGTTGCCCGGCCCGGGCACCATCTACCTCGGCCAGCAGCTCAAGTTCACCCGCCCGGTGAAACTCGGCGACACCCTGACCGTGCAGCTGGAAGTGCTGGAAAAACTGCCCAAGGGCCGCGTACGCCTGGCCACCCGCGTGTTCAACCAGAACCAGGAGCAGGTGGTGGACGGCGAGGCCGAAGTACTGGCCCCACGCGCCGAGCAGACGCTGACTATGCCGGAGATGCCGAAAGTCACGGTTGGCTAAGGCTCGACCTGAAAGCCAGCCGGGCACCCAGCCCGGCTGGCTTTTTTCATACGTGGAACTATAGAGATCGCTGGAAATGGAATTCTGGAAACCGAGTGTTCGTAAGCTGGCAACCACTGCGATTCTTGTCGTGGCGGCCGCTATTCACTCCTGCTCTTCGGGCATGCTCAACGAGTTCTTCAAGAGCAAACTGCTCGAGCCTTACGCACAACTCCTTGAGAAGCGCCAAGGGCTTAAACCCAAAGCACCAGAGCTGACTGAAGAAACACAGCAGGCAGTGCAGGAGCTGATCAAGAGTGCCGAGTACCAGCGACTGCTCAAGATGGGCTATCTCAACATGGCCATTCAGGGCTTTATTGGCATCTTCCTCGCCTACTTTGCCACCTGCCTGATCCATCGCAAAAAGAAGCAGGAACTCCTCGTCCCAGCTCCAGCCGGCAACGCGAAAGACGCTCCTACTCCTGCTCCATAACCCGTACGCTCGCCGTCATCCCCGCACTTAGTGGCAGCTCCTTCGGCACCGCCTCCAGCTCGATCCGCACAGGGATGCGCTGGGCCAGGCGCACCCAGTTGAAGGTCGGTTCGACATCGGCCAGCAGCTGCGCGTCCTGCGCGGCGTTGCGGTCGGTAATGCCGCGGCTGATGCTCTGCACCTTGCCCTGCAGCGGCTCGCCGCCGCTCATCAGGATCACCTCGGCCGCTGCGCCGACACGGATGCCGGGCAGCTTGGTCTCCTCGAAGTAGGCCTGCACGTAGAAGGAATCGTCCGCCACCAGCGCCATCACCGCCTGGCCGCTCTGCACGTAGTTGCCCTGGGCCAGGTGCAGGTTGGTGATCTGGCCGGAGCGCGGCGCACGCACCTCGCTGCGCGTGAGGTTCAGCTCGGCCAGCTTGACCTCGGCCTCAGCCTGCTGCAGTTCGGCGCTGGCGATCTCGGCGTTGATCTGGGCGTTCTCGCGCAACTCGGCGCTGATCGCCTGCGGCCCCAGATGGGCGCGCCGCGAAGCCTCGTGCTGGCGCAGGTTGAGTTGCTGGCGACGGGTCTCGGCCAGGGCGCGGGCCTTGTCCAGGGCCGCCTGGTAGCGCTCGCGGTCGATGCTCATCAGCAGGTCGCCGGCCTTGACCGCCTGGTTGTCGTGGACCTTCAGCTCGACCACCCAGCCGGACACGTCCGGCGCGATGGTGACCACGTCGGCGCGCACCCGCGCGTCGCGGGTCCAGGGCGAGATCATGTAGAAGTGCCACAGCCACCAGCCGGCCAGCAGGGCCAACAGGACCGTCACCAGGGTCACCGCCACACGGGGAAGTGCATTCATCACCAACTCCTTAGAACCTGCTTACCAGGTCGCCAGCACGGCCATCAGCCCCGCCAGCACGCAAACATAGAGGGCGCAGTCGAACAGCGCCTCGTGCCAGATCCAGCGCGCCAGGCCGGCGCGCTGCAGGCCCAGGCGCAGTGCGCCGGTCAGCAGCAGCGCCAGCAGCGCGTACAGCAGCATGGGGCTGAGCAGCACGCCGCCCAGGGTCAACTCACGCAACGCCATGGGGTTCTCCTTGCCGGTCGCACCACTGGCGC
The DNA here is from genome assembly GCF_005508865.1 of Pseudomonas sp. F(2018). GTDB lineage: Bacteria > Pseudomonadota > Gammaproteobacteria > Pseudomonadales > Pseudomonadaceae > Aquipseudomonas. Next base: position 497,734 of record NZ_SCOM01000004.1, on the reverse strand, counting down.
CAGCTGTGGGTCAGTTGCAGCAACGCGGCCTCGGCCAGGCGCAGTTCGATGGCCGGCGGCTGATCGTGCAGGGCTCGCGCCAGGGCATCCGCCGGCGCCTGCAGATCGTCACCGCGCGCCTGTGCCGGGCCACGCCGCAGCAGCGCCTGCACCTCGTCGAAGAAGCGCCGCTCGGCCTGGCGCGGCGCAGCGGGTGCCGCCGCCAGGCAGGCGCGCAGGTGCAGCAGTTCGTCGCCCAGGTCGAGGCTGTCGATGCCGTCGTCCCAGCGACTGCGGCCACCTTCCGGCAGCTGCGGATAGAAGCGCGCCAGCTGCAGCAGGCGATCCGCCATGCGCCCGCCGAACCAGTTCTCGGCGCCCTCCAGGGTGCGCGAACAGAGCCGCGCCAGGTCGTCGAGGGTTGCCTTGAGCAGGCGCCGGCCGTGCCATACCGGATTGCGCAGCACGATCAGGCGCAGCGCCAGCACCGCGCAGCCAACGCCGATCAGCATCGCCAGCGCCTCGTTGAGGAACAAGGCGACGTTGTAGGCCATGTCGTTGCGCGGTGCGCAGAGCACGATGAAGTGCAGGCAGAAGGACGTCGCGGCGCCGGCCAGCGCCGGGCGCGACATGGCCAGCAGGCCGAAGAACAGCGGCACGCCGAGGGCCAGGCAGAGCAGCGGAAAGCCGTTCCACTGCGGTAACAGGATCTGGCCGACGAAGAAGGCCACCGGCAACGCGTAGAAGATCCCGCGCAGGAAGGCCATGCCGATCAGGTCGGCGTTTTCGCGGCTGGCGAACAGACTGCACACCACCGCAGCCAGCAGCAGCGCACCGCTGGCGGCGGGCCAGCCGGTAGCCAACCAGAAGGCCGACAGTACCAATAGAGTCAGGCAGCTGCGCAGACCGTAGACGGCGGCCGTCTGCACATCACGGTGCCAGGACAAGGGCGGCGGCGCGCCCTGTGGAGCCTCGCCACGCACCACCGCCTCCAGCGTCGCCTGGGCCCGCGACAGCTGCCGCACCAGCACCGCCATGCGCCCCAGGCAGTACTGCCGCGCCAGGGGCATGGACGTTTCGCGGGACTGTTCCAGCAGGCGCTGGTAGAGCGCCTCCTGGCGCGCCATGTCCGGTTCGGCGAGCAGGGCCTGGACCTCGTTCAGCAGCGGCGTCAGCGCGTGCGCGTCGGCCTCGTCCAGCTGCTGCCACTGGCGCGCCACGCCGCGGGCCAGGCGCAACAGGCCGAGCAGCTCGCGAGTCAGGGCGCGCAGGCCGCGGGCCCGCTGGCGACCCAGCCGACCCTCGAACCAGGCATGCTCGCGCTGGGCATCCACCGCGACGATGCGCCCGAGCGTCTCCAGCAAGCCCTGGCGCCCCGCCGCCCGGCCCTGCAGCGCGGCGGCCGCCGCCTGCGCCCCGCCCTGCCAGGCCGCGCGCGCCTGTTGCACCACCACGCGCTCCACGCGCTGTGGCCAGAGCACAGCGCTGACCGCCATGGAGCAGAGGATGCCGAGGCAGATCTCGGTACAGCGCGCCACCGCCTCGTCGAACACCAGCAGCGGTTTGCCGGTGATCGGCAGGCAGATGATGGCCACCGTGTAGCCGGCCAGCACGAAGGCATAGGCCCAGGCACTGCGCAGCAGGGTCGAGGCCGCCGTGCACAGGCCCAGCCACAGGGCCATCACCAGCAGGAACAGCCAGGGCGCCTGGGCGAACAGCCCCATGAAGAACACCGACAGCGCCGTGCCGATCAGGGTGCCGAGCAGCCGCGCCAGGCCCTTCTGCACCACCATGCCGGCCAGTGGCTGGGCGACGATGAAGGCGGTCATCAGCGCCCACTGCGGCTGGTCGAGATCGAAGCGAAAGGCGCACCACAGCGCCAGACCGCCGCTCAGCAGCGTCTTGCAGGCGAACTGCAGGGCGGCAAGATCGGGAGCGAACAAAGCCGAAAGGGAATCGCGCACGAGGACTACCAGAGAAGGCATTTGAGAAGAAGGTAGATGGCTACGACGAAGCTGACGAAACAACCAGATCTAATTATTAGCCAGCTATCAGTGTTCGTCTACCGCTCCCCGATGGACGAACGGCGCTTGCAATTAATTAATCGCATATTTAATTATTGATGCCATGAGCAAACAGACCAAAACCCCACGCGCCCCCGGGCGCCCCGCCGCCGATGCCACGGTGCAGCGCGAGCTGCTACTGAACGTCGCCACCGACCTGTTCTCCCACCAGGGCATCCAGGCCACCAGCCTGCGCGCCATCGCCGAGCGCGCCGGGGTGACCCCTGCCCTGCTCAACTACTACTTCGGCAACAAGGACAGGCTGGTCGACGCCATGGTCGAGGAGCGCTTCCTGCCGCTGGTGATGACCGCCGCCCAGGGCCTGCAGCAGGCCGGCGACGATCCGTTGGCACTGGTCGAGGCCTTCCTCCGCGACATGAGCCGCAACGTCGCCCAGCACCCGTGGATTTCCCAGCTGTGGGTGCGCGAGATCCTCTGCGAGGGCGGCGTATTGCGCGAACGCCTGATGGACCGCGTGGCCCCGCTGGTGCCGCTGCTGCTGGCGCAGAAATTTGCCGCCGCCCAGGCCCGCGGCGCACTCAACCCCGAGCTCGATCCGCGCCTGCTGGTGGTCTCGCTGATCGGCCTCACCCTTCTCCCCTACGCGGCCGCGCCGATCTGGCGTGGCGTGTTCGCCAACCCGCAGATCGGCGACGACGCGCTGATCGCCCACACGCTCGCCCTGCTCAAGGGCGGCATGGAGCCCTGAGATGTACCGTCTGCCGCTACCTGGCCTGCTGCTGGCCAGCCTGCTCGTCACCAGCCTCACCGGCTGCGACTCCTCCGGCGAACAGTTGCTGGGCACCCTGGAATGGGACCGAGTGGGCGTTCCCGCCGAAGCCTCGGAAACCATCCTCGCCTGGAAGGTCGCCGAGGGTGATCGGGTCGAGGCCGGCCAGCTCCTGCTGGAACTGGACCCGCGCCGCCAAGACGCGCGCATCGCCCAGGCCCGCGGCGAAGTGGACCAGGCCACCGCGCGCCTGGCCGAACTGAGCAACGGCGCGCGCAGCGAGACCATCGACGCGGCCCGCGCCACCCTGGCGCGCAACCGTGCCGAACTGACCGACGCCGAGCGCAACTTCCAGCGCATCGCCGCGCTCTACCAGCGCAAGCAGGTGGCCATCGCCGAACTGGACCGCTCGCGCGCCGCCCGCGACCAGGCCAGCGCCGCCACCCGCAGCGCCGAGGCGCAGCTGCGCGAGCTGACCAACGGCACCCGACCGGAGCAGATCGAACAGGCCGCTGCCGCCCTGGATGCGGCCCGCGGCAACCTGGCCCAGCTGGAAGTCGGCCGCGAACACCTGAGCCTGCGCGCGCCCCGCGCCGGCGTGGTCGACGCCCTGCCGTTCAAGGTCGGCGACCAGCCGTCGGCCGGCGCCGAACTGGTCAGCCTGCTGGTCGGCGAGGCGCCCTATGCCCGCGTGTTCATCCCCGCCAGCATCCGCTCTCAGGTGCAGGTCGGCGATGCCATGCGCATCCATGTCGAAGGCATCGAGCAGACCTTCAATGCCAAAGTGCGCAGCATCCGCAGCGAGGCCAGCTTCACCCCCTACTACGCTCTCACCGGCGACGACGCCAGCCGCCTGATGTACCGCGCCGAGCTGGTGCTCGAAGACGAGGCCGCACGCCAGCTACCGGCCGGTCTGCCGCTGCAGGCGCAACGCATCTCGGGTGAGCGCGATGAACGGCAATGAGCTGGTGATCCGCGCCCGCGGTCTGAGCAAGCGCTTCGGCAAGCTCACCGCGGTCGACCACCTCGATCTCTCCGTGCCGCGCGCCGAGGTGTTCGGCTTCCTCGGCCCCAACGGCTGCGGCAAGTCCACCACCATCCGCATGCTCTGCGGCCTGCTGCAGCCCAGCGAGGGCGAGGTGGAAGTGCTCGGCTGCCAGATCCCCCGCGACGCCGAGGAACTGAAGCGGCGCATCGGCTACATGACCCAGAAGTTCTCGCTCTACGAAGACCTGACGGTGCAGGAGAACCTGGAATTCCTCGCTGCCGTGCAGGGTATCGGCCGCCGCGCAACCCGCCAGCGTATCGACGAACTGCTGGAACGCTACTGGCTCACCGACCGCCGCAAGCAGCTGGCCGGCACCATGAGCGGCGGGCAGAAGCAGCGCCTGGCCCTGGCCGGCGCGGTGCTGCACAAGCCCGACCTGCTGCTGCTCGACGAACCGACCAGCGCCGTCGACCCGCAATCGCGCCGGGAATTCTGGGACTCGCTGTTCGAGCTGGCCGAGGAAGGCACCACCCTGCTGGTGTCCACCCACTACATGGACGAGGCCGAGCGCTGCACCCGCCTGGGGATTCTCGACGCCGGCCGCCTGGTCGCCGACGGTAGCCCGCGCGAGCTGATGGACGCCCTGCCCGGTCACCCGCTGCTGATCGAATGCGCCCAACCGCGCGCGGCCCAGCGCGCCCTGCACGGCCATCGGGAAGTGCTGGCCAGCGCACAGATCGGCGCCACCCTGCGCGTGCTCTGCGCCAGCGAAAACGCCCGCGACGACATCGCCGCCACCCTGCGCCGCGCCGGCGTAGAGGCCGAGCTGCGCGACGGCGAGGCCAACCTGGAAGACGTGTTCGTCGCCGTCACCCGCAAGCCGCTGGAGGCCACGTCATGAACCTGCGTCGCATGGGCGCCGTCGTCCTCAAGGAGCTGCGCCAGCTGCGCCGCGACAAGCTGACCTTCGTCATGATCGCCGGCGTGCCGCTGCTGCAGCTGGTGCTGTTCGGCTACGCCATCAACATGGACGTGCGCGGCATCGAGGCCGCCGTGCTGGACCAGGCCAACACCGCGCAATCACGCGAGGCGGTGGCAGAGATCGCCTCCAGCCAGGTGATCGAGGTGAAGTACCGGCTGGACAACCCGCAGCAGATCGACCAACTGATGCGCCAGGGGCGGATCAGCGCCGCCCTGGTGGTACCCCGCGACTTCGACGCGCGCCTGCAGCGCCACGACCCCAGCCGCGCGCCCCTGCAACTGGTGGTGGACGGCTCCGACCAGAGCGTACAGGCCTCGGCCCGGCAGCTGGCGGCCTTTCCCCTCGCCGGCTGGAGCGGCGTACCGGGCGTGGAGGTAGTCAACTTCTACAACCCCGAACGCCTGGCGCCGCTGAACACCGTACCCGGCCTGCTCGGGGTGATCCTGACCATGACCATGGTGATGTTCACCGCCGTGGCCCTGGTCCGGGAGCGCGAGCATGGCAACCTGGAGCTGCTGATCGCCACGCCGGTGTCGCCCTGGGAGCTGACCATCGGCAAGGTCCTGCCCTTCGTCGGCATTGGCCTGATCCAGGTCTCGGTGATCCTGGTGGTCAGCCACTGGATGTTCGCCGTGCCGGTGCGCGGCTCGCTGCTCGACCTGTACGGCGCCTCGCTGCTGTTCATCATCGCCAGCCTGGCCCTCGGCGTGTGGCTATCCACTCTGGCCAGCACCCAGTTCCAGGCCATGCAGCTGGCCTTCTTCACCTTTCTGCCGCAGATCCTGCTGTCCGGCTTCATGTTCCCCTTCGCCGGCATGCCCAAGGTGGCGCAGTGGATCGCCGAGCTGATGCCGCTGACCCATTACCTGCGCCTGTCGCGCGGCATCATGCTGCGCGAGGCCGGGTTGCTTGAACTGTGGCTGGAGATGCTGATCCTAATAGTGTTCTGCGCGGCTCTGCTGGGCCTGGCGGTATCGCGCATCCACAAACGCCTGGACTGAGGCCCAAGTTTTTTAGCGGATGTGTCGTCGTCATGTTGCGGCCATCCGCACGCACTATGCTCGGCCCAGGCTAATCAAGACGAGGCCTGCCATGCGACGAAGACTCTCTGCCCTGCCCCTGCTCGTGCTGCTGGCCGGCATCACCCTGCTGACCGCCTGCAGCCGCCTCGACCTGGCCTACCGCAACCTCGACTGGTTGCTGACCTGGCGTATCGACAGCTATCTAGACCTCAACGCCGAACAGAAGGCCTGGCTCAAGCCGCGCCTGGACCAGCACCTGGCCTGGCACTGCAGCACCCAGCTGCCGCAGCTGGCCAGCTGGCTGGACCAGGACCGTGCCGACCTGGCCGCCGGCAAGCTGGACGCCGCCCACCTGATGGCCCGTTTCGGCGACCTGCGCGATTCCCTCGGCACGGTGTCCAGCGAGATCAGCCCGACCGCCGCCGGCCTGCTGCAACAGCTCAGCCCGCAGCAGGTGCAGCAGCTGCGCCAGTCGATGGCCAAGGAAAACGAGAAACTGCGCCGCGAGTTCGTCGAGCCGCCACTGGCCAAGCAGATCGCCAAGCGTCGCGAGACCACCGAGGAACGCCTGGAGCCCTGGCTCGGCGAGCTGAACCAGCAGCAAAAGGCCCTGGTGCAGAGCTGGGCCGAGCAACGCGGCGAGCAGAACCGTCTGTGGCTGGATAGCCGCGAGCGCTGGCAGGCAGCGCTGCTGCAGGAACTGGAAGGCCGCCGCAGCGCCGATTTTGCGCAGCGCATCGAGGCGCTGCTGCGTGACCGCCAGAGCTACTGGAGCGAGGACTACCGGCGCTCGTTCGCCGATAGCGAGCGCAGCCTGGCGCAGCTGCTCGACCAGTTGATCGCCAGCGCCAGCCCGGCCCAGCGCCAGCAACTCGGCGAGCGCCTGGGCGCCCTGCGCGAGGATATCGCCGGGCTGGAATGCGCTACGCCTGCAGGGGAGGCAGTCGCCAGTCGATCGGAGTGAGGCCGCACTGCTCCAGGTACTTGTTGGTGCGGCTGAAGTGGCCGTTGCCGAGGAAGCCGCGATAGGCCGACAGCGGTGACGGGTGCGCCGACTTCAGCACCAGGTGGCGAGTGCTGTCGATCAGCTTCTGCTTGCTCTGCGCGTGCGCGCCCCACAACAGGAACACCAGGTTGCCCGGCCGCGCATTGACCACCTCGATCACCTTGTCGGTGAACGGCTGCCAGCCCTTGTCGGCGTGCGAGCCGGCGCTGGCCTGCTGCACGGTCAGCGAGGTGTTGAGCAGCAGCACGCCCTGCTCGGCCCAGCTCTGCAGGTAGCCGTGCTCGGGGATGTCGATGTTCAGGTCACGCTTCAGTTCCTTGAAGATGTTCACCAGCGACGGCGGCGCCGGCACGCCCGGCTGCACCGAGAAGCACAGGCCGTGGGCCTGGCCCGGCCCGTGGTACGGATCCTGGCCGATGATCACCACCTTGACCTGGTCCAGCGGCGTGGAATTCAGTGCATTGAAGATCATCGGCCCCGGCGGGTAGATCACCTTGCCGGCGGCCTTCTCGGCGCGCAGGAACTCGCTCAGCTCGCGCATGTAGGGCTTGTCGAACTCCTCGCGCAGGGCTTCCTTCCAGCCCGGTTCGAGTTTGATGCGGTCGTCGGCGCTCATGCGGCTTTCCTGCTGAAAAACGAAAACGGCACGCTAGGGAAGGCACCGGGGCAAGTCAAGGCTGATGCCAGCTCATCACGCCGCTGGATGCGCGTGGCGGCGCCGCGAAAGCCGACCAAGACTGCAAGCTCCCATTGCCGAGGAGCACGGATCATGAACACCACCGAGACCGGAACCGAGACCGCAACAGGCATCAGCCGCGAACGCCTGGAGCAGGCGCTGCAGCACTCCACCTTCGCCCAGCTGCTGGGCGCCGAACTGCTCGACTTCGCGCCGGGCAAGGTCAGCCTGCAGGTGCCCAGCCGGCCGGACCTGTGCCAGCACCACGGCTACATGCACGGTGCGGTGGTCGGCTTCATGGTTGACAGCGGCTGTGCCTGGGCGGCGGCCTCGATGGTCGGCGACGTGGTCACAAGCGAGTACAAGCTCAACCTGCTGGCCCCGGCCATCGGCGAGCGTCTGGTGTGCCGCAGCGAAGTGCTGAAGGCCGGCCAGCGCCAGGCGGTGTGCCGCGCCGACGTATTCGCCGTGAAGAATGGGGCGGAGAAGCTGATCGCCACCGGCCTGGCGACTATCGCTAGGGTCTAGCTCAGGCCGCTTCCGGCGGTTGGTGCTCGCGGCAGATCAGCTCTATATCGGGCGTGGTCATCGTTTCCCCGGTCAGTCCGCAGAATGGCTGGCCGTCGCGCTGCTGGTGGAAGCGACAGGTGCGGCACAGGCCGAAACCCGGCACGTCCTGGTTGCGCTGGATCTGCCGTAGCAGATCGCCGAGCAATGCCTCCAGTTGCTCCGCGCGTTCGCCCATCTGCGCCAGCGCCGTCACCAGGAAATCCGGCGGCGTGATCGCCGCCACCAGCGCCTGGGCCGGCTCGGTCAGACGCAGGTGCACGCTGCGTCGGTCGCGCGGGTCCTGGCTCTTCTCGATCAGGCCCTTGGCCTCCAGCGCCTTGAGCGACTGCGACACCGTGCCCTTGGTCAGCCCCAGGTACTCGGTCACCGCCAGCGGCGTGTTCGAGTAGCGGTTGCAGCGCGACAGATAGATCAACGCACTGACCTGGATCGACTGCAGCTCCGCCAGCAGCGGGTGCTGGCGATTCCACATACGCATCAGGCTGGTCAGCCGCTCGAGCAGATCGAAGAGAGTTGTGCCGGTCATATATCACTCCTGTCGAAACATAGTATCGACTAAAAACCATATTGACAAAGAGCGGAACGGGAGTAGCCTTCGAATCAGTATCGAATCGATACAAATTCAATCTGAAGGAGACTCGACATGACCAACGCACGCTTCTATCACGCCGGCTGCCCCGTTTGCGTTTCGGCCGAACAGACCCTGCTCAACCTGCTCGACCCACAAGTGAAGGTCGAGGTCGTCCACCTCGGCGACCAGCAGCAGCGCGTCGCCGAGGCCGAACAGGCCGGCGTCAAATCGGTGCCCGCACTGGTGGTCGATGGCCAGGTGCTGCACCTGAACTTCGGCGCCTCCATCGACGACCTCAAATAAGGAGCCGACCATGAAAGCCCCCTTCGCTCTCGCGCTCACCGCGCTCCTCGCCAGCCAGGCGTGGGCCCATGGCCCGGGCGGCATCCACAGCGAGAAGACCGCCAAGGTCGACGCCGCCTTCGACCTGGTCCACACCCGCGTGCTCAAGGACGGCAGCGACCTGGTGTTCGAACAGCTGGTCGACGGCAAGGCCGGTAGCCGCGTGCCTGCCGCCAAGGGCAGCTTCGCCGCCGCCGAGGTGTACAGCTACGTCTGGCCGACCAGCCTGGACGCCGGCAGCGTCGGTTTCGAGCAGGGCTCGGGCATCCTCGCCCTGGCGCTGACCTCGCACCCGGACTTCGACGACACCCCGCAGCTGGATGAAAACCGTGACGGCAAGCAGGACAACGACGGCGGCCTGTGGCACTCCCACTGGGTGGTGCTGACCAAGGACGCCAGCTGCGGTCCTTCCGGCCTCAAGGTGCGCGACATCCCCGAGGGGGCCAAACCCAAACTGCCAGCCACCTGGCCCGGTGCGCCGATCTACATCGACTCGCCCGGCTATGACCTCAGCGTGCAGGACGATGCCGCGCGCATCCGCGTACCGCTGGCCGCCGTCGGCTTCCCGCAGAGCTTCAACTACGACGGCGTGACCGCCGCCCTGCAGGTCAACGCCGACCTGCACAACCCGCTGCTGTGCGTCTCCAGCGTATGGGACGTGGCTTCCGGCGACCTGTCGCTGCCGGCCACCTGGAAAGAGGAGAAATAAGATGAACGTGAAAGTGTTCGACACCCACGTGCGCACGGTGGACGGTGGCTACCTACACTTCGACGTGCTCATCGAAGGCAACGACCGGGCACTCGCCACCCGCTACGCCCGCGAATGGCTCGCCAGCCGCGGCGTGGAGGATGCGGACGTGTCGCAGAGCCGCTGCCAGTTCTGCCACAGCAAACCGGCCCACCCCGAGGTGGCCGCGGCCATCGTCCAGCAGGGCTACTTCATCATCCCGCTGCAGGGTTGCTGAGGGTCAGCACGAAAGTCGCCGAGCGAAGGTCAGGCAAGGCAAAAACAGGCGAAGAAGCGCAGTTTACAACTTGTAAATGAGCATTCTGAGCCTGTTTTTAACGCAGCATCACCGATGCACAGGCACTTTTCGTGCTGAGCCGAGGAGGAACGCCATGAACACGTATCAACCCCTGAACTGCGATCTGCACGACTTCTTGGAGATCGCTTGCATGCATGGCTACCGCCTGCAGGTCGAGCTGGTCGAGGGTCCGAGCTTCGTGGCCAGGGCGCTGGATACGCGCACGGCCCCGAGCAAGGAGGAATTCCTCGTGCTGCAGACCGAAGAAGGCAAGCAGGAAGTACGTCTCGACCAACTGCTGGCCATCACCCCGCTCGACCCCGGCGCCAGTTTCGGCCGGGTGGAACTGGCCGGGATGATCTGCTCGATCTGAACATGCGGCGGCGCCATTGGCGCCGCCGTTTCATGTGCGGAAAATCTCCTCTCCCATCATCACCGCCCTGCTGGTCTGCGCCATCTCGCGCAGGAAGTTCCAGGTCGCCTGCATCCGTGCGATGCCCTTGAGTTCGGTGGGCATCAGCATCCAGAAGGTGCGGATGAATTTCACCTCCTCGCCCAGCACCCGCTGCAGGCGCGAATCGGCGTCGGCGGCGAAGGACGGCAGGATGGCGATGCCGGCACCGGCGGCGGCTGCCTGCTGCTGGATCAGGATGCTGGTACTGCGCAGCGGCACATGGTTGGGCTTGCCGAGCTCGTCCAGGTAGAGCAGCTCCTTGCTGTACAGCAGATCGTCGATGTAGCTGACGAAGCCGTGCTCGCGCAGGTCTTCGCGACTGTGGATCGGCGCATGCCGCGCCAGGTAGTCCGGCGAGGCGTACAGGCGCAGGCAGTAGTCGGTCAGCTTGGTGATGATGAACGGGCCGCGCTCGGGTCGATCCAGGGTGATGACGATATCCGCCTCGCGGCGCGACAGCTGCAGCATGCGCGGCGCCGCCAGCAGGTCGATACCCAGGTTGGGATGGCGGCGGATAAGCTCGGCCAGCTGCGGCGCCAGCATCATCGCGCCATAACCCTCGGTGACACCGATGCGCACCAGGCCGGACAGGCCCTCCTTGGGTGTCTGCCGCGCCCGCTCGATGCCGCTGAAGGCGCTCTCCATGGTTTCCGCCTGGGGCAGCAGGTTGCGGCCGGCCTCGGTCAGGCTGTAGCCGGCGGCGCTGCGCAGGAACAGCTGGGTTTCCAGGCTCTTCTCCAGCGCCTGGATGCGCCGCGCCACCGTGGTGTGGTCGACGCCCAGGCGGCGGGCGGCGACGGTGAGCTTGCCGCCGCGGGACAGCTCGAGGAAATAACGCAGGTTGTCCCAGTCCAAGGTGATGCCCCACTGTGCAAAAACGCAGAATACACTTGCAAATAACCCCGTTGCCACTAGCAAAAATGCACTGCTAGCATCGACTGCAACAGGCTCGCCGAGCCCTTTCCGCACTTGGCAGGAACGCACGATGACAACCCAAGCAAGCGCAGTCCCCACGATCAAGCTGCTGATCGGCGGCGAATTCGTCGAATCCAAGACCAGCCAGTGGCGCGACGTGGTCAACCCGGCCACCCAGGAAGTCCTGGCCCGCGTGCCCTTCGCCACGCCCGAGGAGATGAACGCCGCAATCGCCGCGGCCAAGGGCGCCTTCAAAACCTGGCGCAAGACGCCGATCGGCGCCCGCGCACGGATCTTCCTTAAGTACCAGCAACTGATCCGCGACAACATCAAGGAGCTGGCCGCCATTCTCACCGCCGAGCAGGGCAAGACCCTGGCCGACGCCGAGGGAGATGTGTTCCGCGGCCTGGAGGTGGTCGAGCACGCCGCCAACATCGGCAACCTGCAGATGGGCGAGCTGGCCAACAACGTGGCCGCCGGCGTCGACACCTACACCCTGCAGCAGCCGCTGGGCGTGTGCGCCGGTATCACCCCGTTCAACTTCCCGGCGATGATCCCGCTGTGGATGTTCCCCATGGCCATCGCCTGCGGCAACACCTTCGTCCTCAAGCCGTCCGAGCAGGACCCGATGGTGACCATGCGCCTGGTCGAGCTGGCCATCGAGGCCGGCATTCCGGCCGGCGTGCTCAACGTGATCCACGGCGGCGCCGAGGCGGTGAACCTGCTCTGCGATCACCCGGATATCAAGGCCGTGTCCTTCGTCGGTTCGACCAAGGTCGGCACCCACGTCTACAACCGCGCCACCGCCAACGGCAAACGCGCCCAGTGCATGATGGGGGCGAAGAACCACGCCATCGTCATGCCCGACGCACCGCGCCAGCAGACCCTCAACAACCTGGTCGGCGCCGCCTTCGGTGCCGCCGGCCAGCGCTGCATGGCCCTGTCGGTGGTGATCCTGGTCGGCGAGGCGCAACAGTGGCTGCCCGAGCTGGTGGAAAAGGCCAAGACCCTGAAGATCGGCGCCGGCACCGAGCCGGGCACCGACGTCGGCCCGGTGGTGTCCTGCGCCGCCCTCGACCGCGTCGGCGGGCTGATCGCCAAGGGCGTCGGCGAAGGCGCCAAACTCGAACTGGACGGCCGCAACCCGCAGGTGCCGGGCTACGAGAATGGCAACTTCGTCGGCCCGACCATCTTCTCCGGAGTGACCGCAGCGATGAGCGTGTACCAGGAGGAAATCTTCGGCCCGGCGCTGTGCGTGATGCACGCCGCGACCCTGGACGAGGCTATCGAGATCATCAACGCCAACCCGAACGGCAACGGCACCGCCATCTTCACCCGCTCCGGCGCCGCCGCCCGGCACTTCCAGGAAGAGATCGACGTCGGCCAGGTCGGCATCAACGTGCCGATCCCGGTGCCGGTGCCGCTGTTCTCCTTCAGCGGCTCGCGCGGCTCCAAGCTCGGCGACCTGGGCCCCTACGGCAAGCAGGTGGTGCTGTTCTACACCCAGACCAAGACCGTCACCCAGCGCTGGCTGGACGAGGACGAAGTGGGCCAGGTCAACACCACCATCACCCTGAAGTGACGCGCGAACGGGGGAGCCAGTCTCCCCCGCATCGCTTGCACAACAGCGCGAGGAACCGCAGTGGATTTCGAACTCGACGACGAACAACGCCTGCTGGTCGACAGCGCCCGCGCCTTCGCGACCCGGGAGCTGGCACCGCACGCCGCCGACTGGGACCGCGAGCATCACTTCCCGGTGGAGGTGATCCGCCGCGCCGCCGAGCAGGGCTACCTGGCCCTGTATCTGAAGGAAGAAGACGGCGGCCTCGGCCTGTCGCGCCTAACCAGCTCGCTGATCTTCGAGCAGCTGGCCGCCGGCTGCGTGGCCACCACGGCCTATATCACCATCCACAACATGGCCACCTGGATGCTCGCCAGCTTCGCCGACCAGGCGCTGAAGGATGCCTGGCTGCCGGGGCTGACCGAGGGTCGCCTGCTGGCCTCCTATTGCCTGACCGAGCCGGACGCTGGCTCGGACGCCGCCCATCTGCGCAGCCGTGCCCGCCGCGATGGCGACGACTACGTGCTGGACGGCAGCAAGTGCTTTATCTCCGGCGCCGGCAGCACCGACGTGCTGATCGTCATGGCGCGCACCGGCGAGGACGGCGCCAAGGGCATCTCCTGCTTCCTGGTGCCGGCCAATGCCGAGGGCGTGAAGTACGGGCGCAACGAGGACAAGATGGGTTGGAAGGCCCAGCCGACCCGCACCATCACCTTCGAGGGCGTGCGCATCCCCGCCGGCAACCGTATCGGTCCCGAGGGCCAGGGCTTCGTCTACGCCATGAAGGGCCTGGACGGCGGCCGCCTGAACATCGCCAGCTGCTCGCTGGGCGCGGCCCAGGCGGCGCTGGAGCAGAGCCTGCGCTACGTGGAGGAACGCAAGCAGTTCGGCAAGGCGCTGGCCGAGTTCCAGGCCCTGCAGTTCAAGCTGGCCGATATGCTCACCGACCTGACCGCCAGCCGGCAGATGGTGCGCCTGGCCGCGCACAAGCTCGACCACGGCCACGGCGAGGCCGCGCTGTACTGCGCCATGGCCAAGCGCTTCGCCACCGACCACTGCTTCGCCCTGTGCAACGATGCCCTGCAACTACATGGGGGCTACGGTTATCTGAATGACTATCCGCTGGAGCGCTGGGTGCGCGACAGCCGGGTACACCAGATACTGGAAGGTACCAACGAGATCATGCGGGTGATCATCGCCCGCCGCCTGCTGGACCAGGGCGGCATGCTCGATCGCCTGCTGTAGCTTTTAGTCCCCTCTCCCGCCGGGAGAGGGTTAGGGTGAGGGGACCGAGCTGCCCCGCACACCCTCACCCCCGGCCCCTCTCCCGCGGGGAGAGGGGAGCAATCTGACGAGGACTGTTATGACCACTGCCATCGAACCCTACAACCCCGGCATGTTCGACCTGACCCACAAGCTGACGGTGGAGAAGCACGGCCACACCGCGCTGATCACCATCAACCATCCGCCGGCCAACACCTGGGACCGCGACTCGCTGATCGGCCTCAAGCAGGTGGTCGAGCACCTCAACCGCGACGACGATATCTACGCCCTGGTGGTGACCGGCCAGGGCAGCAAGTTCTTCAGCGCCGGCGCCGACCTCAACCTGTTCGCCGACGGCGACAAGGCCCGCGCCCGCGAGATGGCGCGGCGCTTCGGCGAGGCCTTCGAGACCCTGCGTGACTTCCGTGGCGTGTCCATCGCCGCTATCAACGGCTACGCCATGGGTGGCGGGCTGGAGTGCGCGCTGGCCTGCGATATCCGCATCGCCGAGCGCCAATCCCAGCTGGCCCTGCCGGAGGCCACCGTCGGCCTGCTGCCCTGCGCCGGCGGCACGCAGAACCTGCCCTGGCTGGTGGGCGAAGGCTGGGCCAAGCGCATGATCCTCTGCGGCGAGCGCATCGACGCCGAGACCGCCCTGCGCATCGGCCTGGTCGAGCAGGTGGTGGACAGCGGCGAGGCCCGTGGCACCGCCCTGCTGCTGGCGGCCAAGGTGGCGCGGCAGAGCCCGGTGGCGGTACGCACCATCAAGCCGCTGATCCAGGGTGCCCGCGAACGCGGCCCGAACAGTTGGCTGAGCGAGGAGCGCGAGCGCTTCGTCGACCTGTTCGATGCCGACGACACCCGCGAAGGCGTCAACGCCTTCCTGGAAAAACGCGACGCCCACTGGCGCAACAAATGACACGAAAATTCCGTAGGGCGGGTGCAACCCGCGTGATGGCCACAAGGTAAAAATCGCGGGTTTCACCCGCCCTACCCGAACGGACGAAACGATGAACGTGACCTTCGAAGAACGCCCCGCCCTGCACGGCTACCGCATCGGCATCGCCAGCCTGGACGCGGAGAAGAGCCTCAATGCCCTGACCCTGCCGATGATCGAGGCGCTGGATGCCAAGCTGAAGCAGTGGGCCGAGGATGATGGCATCGCCTGCGTGCTGCTGCGCGGCAACGGCCCCAAGGCCTTCTGCGCCGGTGGCGACGTGGTGCAGCTGGTGCAGCAGTGCCGCGAGCACCCCGGTGAGATTCCCCCGCTGGCCCGGCGCTTCTTCGCCGATGAATACCGCCTCGACCACCGCATCCACACCTACCCGAAGCCGCTGATCTGCTGGGCCCACGGCCATGTGCTGGGCGGCGGCATGGGCCTGATGCAGGGCGCGGCCATCCGCATCGTCACCCCGAGCAGCCGCCTGGGCATGCCGGAGATCAATATCGGCCTGTATCCGGATGTGGGCGGCAGCTGGTTCCTCGCCCGCCTGCCGGGCAAGCTCGGCCTGTTCCTCGGCCTCACTGCCGCCGCCATCAACGCTCGCGACGCCCTGGACCTGGACCTGGCCGACCGCTTCCTGCGTGACGACCAGCAGGACGTGCTGATCGAAGGCCTGGTGCAGATGAACTGGCGCGAGCAGGCTCCCGAGCAGCTCAACAGCCTGCTCCGTGCCCTGGAGCAGGAGTCCCGCTCGGAATTGCCGGAGGCCCAGTGGCTGCCACGCCGCGCACGCATCGACGCCCTGCTCGACCTGGCAGACCTGCCCGCCGCCTGGCACGCCATCACCGCCCTGCATGGCGACGACGACCTGCCGCTGGCCCGAGCCGCCAAGACCCTGGCCGCCGGCTGCCCGCTGACCGCGCACCTGGTCTGGGAGCAGATCCGCCGCGCCCGTCACCTGTCGCTGGCCGAGGTGTTCCGCATGGAATACGCCATGAGCCTGAACTGCTGCCGCCACCCGGAATTCCCGGAAGGCGTGCGCGCCCGCCTGATCGACAAGGACCAGACGCCGAAGTGGCATTGGCCCGACCCGGCCACCATCCCGCCGGCGGTGATCGCCGCGCACTTCGAGCCGGTCTGGGAAGGCGCGCATCCGCTGGCGGATCTGTAACAACGAGCTGTAGCCCGGATGAAATCCGGGAGAGATCCGAAACGCGCCGGATTGCATCCGGGCTACGCACTGTAACTCTCCCTTTCCCCCTGGGAGAGGGCCGGGGTGAGGGAGCGGACCGCAAGTGGCCCCTCAACCCCTCACCCCTCTCCCGCAGGGAGAGGGGAATCACCGGCTACCAAGGAGAACAACAACAATGACCCAGATCGCCTTTATCGGCCTCGGCCACATGGGCCTGCCCATGGCCCGCAACCTGCTGAAGAACGGCTTCGCCGTATGCGCTTTCGACCTGGTCCAGGAGTCGGTCGCCACGCTGGTGCAGGAAGGCGCGCAACCGGCGGCCAGCGCCGCCGACGCGGTCAAGGGCGCCGCCGTGGTGGTCAGCATGCTGCCCGCCAGCCGCCATGTCGAAGGCCTGTACCTGGGCGCCGATGGCCTGCTGGAAAAGATCGCCCCCGGCGCCCTGGTGCTGGAATGCTCGACCATCGCCCCGGACTCGGCGCGCAAGGTGCACGCCGCGGCAACGGCCAAGGGCATCGCCCTGCTCGACGCACCAGTCTCCGGCGGCACCGCCGGCGCCGCGGCCGGCACCCTGACCTTTATGGTCGGCGGTGAAGCCGAGCATCTGGAGAAGGCCCGGCCGATCCTCGCCGCCATGGGCAAGAACATCTTCCACGCCGGCCCCGATGGCGCCGGCCAGGTGGCCAAGGTGTGCAACAACCAGCTGCTCGCCGTGCACATGATCGGCACCGCCGAGGCCATGGCCCTGGGCGTGGCCAGCGGCCTGGACCCGGCGGTGCTGGCGGAGATCATGCGGCAGAGCTCGGGCGGCAACTGGAGCCTGGAGAAGTACAACCCCTGGCCGGGCGTGATGGAGAACGTGCCGGCGTCCAAGGGCTACAGCGGCGGCTTCATGGCCGAGCTGATGACCAAGGACCTGGGCCTGGCCCAGGAGGCGGCGCAGGCCACCGGCAGCAGCACGCCGATGGGCTCGCTGGCGCTACAACTGTACCGCCTGCTGCTCAAGCAGGGCGACGGCAAGCTGGACTTCTCGGCGGTGCAGAAGCTGTTCGTCGAGTAGATCCTGAGGGCGTTATGGAAACAGCGGCGGGCCCTGAGGCCCGCCGCTGTTTTTTCAGTTGGAAAGGCGCCAGCCGCTCGTCCCTTCGCCTCGCTGTGAGTGGCGATTGCGATCGCGGTCATGGTCACGCCCTCGATCACGATCATGGCGCCGGTCACGATCCTGGCCGCGGTCGCGCGGGTAGCCGTCATAGCGCTGCCCACCATGGCGCTGCCAGGACGACTGGTCGCGCCGATCATGATCGCGGTAGCGCTGGTCCCAGCCATTGCGCGGCGGCTGGTAGCCATGCACCCGCTGACGATCCCGGTCGCGGTGACCGTCATGCCGATCGTTGCGGCGACGGTCGTCATGCCACTGGTAACGGCCGTCGTATCCCGGCGCGTAGTGCGAGTGGCGGCGATCCTGGTAGCGGTCGCGATGCCAGCGGTAGTTGTTGCGGTCATCGTCGTAGTAATAGACGCGGTGGGACGGATAGCTTTCGTAGTACTGCACGCTGTAGCCGGGACGGTAATAATCGTCGCCGTACACGGCACAACCGCTGAGACTGATAGCGAGCACTGCAAGGACAAGGGCTAGACGTGACATGGCGGCCTCCTTCGACCGCTGGGAAGGGGCCGGCGATTGCCGGCACCCGGGACTGCTCCCACTGGCTTTGATCACGGCGCCTGAACGAAGTGCAGCGGCGGCTGCTCCCGAAAGTTGTATCCGCGCATTTCGCACCACGCCGAAACACGAGCGCACCAGCATGGCGCGCACAAACAACGACAGCGTCCGGTCAGCCTGCGATATTCATCACGAAACGCTCTAAATAGAGCGATCTGGCACGCCATTCGCTATTAATCTGGGTGCAGGATGTGCCGGCCCGCTTGGGTCGGCAGTTGGACAACGTAATGGCCGACTAGGGTTCCGACTCGCCAAAGGTGAGTGGCTGGTCCGAGAGTGGGCAACCTCGTTCGAGGTCACACGGAGGGATAAAAGCCCGGGAGAAACGCGCGACGCGGCCGCCGCCATCCTGTCTCCGTCCATTGTCCCGAGGTTGTCATGCTGACTCGCCTGCTGTCCTGTTCGCTGCTCGTCCTGCTGCTCCTGCAGCCCGCCCACGCCGCCCCCGAGAAACGCCCATTCAAGGTCTGCTGGTCGATCTACGCCGGCTGGATGCTGTGGGGCTACATGGCCGAGCAGGGCATCATCGACAAATGGGCGGACAAGTACGGCATCGAGATCCAGGTCCAGCAGGTGCCGGACTACGTCGCCTCCATCGAGCAATACACCGCCAACCAGTTCGACGCCTGCGCCATGACCAATATGGATGCCCTGACCATTCCCGCCGCGGCCGGGCTGGACAGCACCGCGCTGATCGTCGGCGACTTCTCCGCCGGCGCCGACGGCATCCTGTTGCGCGGCGGCAGCAAGGACCTGAAGGACCTCAAGGGCAAGACCATCCTGCTGGTGGAAAACTCGGTGTCCCACTACCTGCTCAGCCGCGCCTTGGAATGGGCGCACCTGACGCCAAGCGACGTGACCATCGAGAACGTCTCGGACACCGAGCTGGCCCAGGCCTGGCGCAGCGGCCGGGGCGACGCGGTGGTGACCTGGAACCCGATCCTCTCCGATTTGCGCCAGGACGGCGACAGCGTGCAGGTGTTCAGCTCGCGCCACGTGCCCGGCGAGATCCTCGACCTGCTGGTGATCAACAGCCAGACCCTGGCCCAACACCCGGAACTGGGCCGCGCCCTGACGGGTGCCTGGTTCGAGGGCATGCGCCTGATGGGCCTGCCAACCCCCGCCGGCGCGGCGGCACGCGCGCAGATGGCAGGCGCGGCAGACGCCACTCCGGCGGACTTCGACGAGCAGTTGAAGACCATTCGCTCCTTCTATGCACCGCGCTCGGCAGCCGCCTTCGCTCGCGGCGAGAAGATGCCCGACATGATGCAGCGCGTGGCCGATTTCGCCGACGCCCAGCAGCTGCTCGGCGAGGGCAAGGGCCTGCAACGCCTGGGCATCTCCTTCGGCGACGACCGCGTGCTGGGCAACAAGGCGCAAATCATGCTGCGCTTCAACTCGACCTATATGCAGCTGGCCGCCGACAACCAGCTCTAGAACCAGCCTCGAGTCTCTTGATCGTCGGCCATGCTGCGTTGAAATTGGGTCGGGACGCGCAGTCTCGGGCTGCTCATTTACACCTCGTAAAGTCGCCCGCGACTCCGGCCCTCACCCAATTTATTCGCTAGCGCTCACCCTTCGGGCCAGCCTGCGGCTGTTACTCCCACTGGTCGTTGCGCCTTACTTGGCTCTAGCTCAAAAGACTCGAAACAGGTTCTAAGCACCAACAGCGAACATCGCGCACCGCTTTCGTGCGCGATGTTCGCCGTCACCACACCGAAGCCAGCCGGCGCACCAGCAAATCCGCAACAGGGCGCAACTGGCACGATGTTCGCTTGAGCCCAGACATGCAGAAGCACTCCGCAAGGGGCGCGGCACTACAACTTGCAATGGCCGACTAGGGTTCCGGCCCGTCCACCACGACGGGTGACTGGTCCGAGAGTTGGCGACCTCGACAGGGGTTACACGGCGGGACAAAAGCCCGGGAGAACGCGCCACCTGATCCGTCAGGCCAGTGCCGCGCCGCTCCTGCCCGCATTCCCTAGAACTGGAGGTCTACCCATGCGCAAGTCCCTGCTGTCCTCGCTGATCGCCGCCGGCCTCGCTGCCACCCTGAGCATCCCCGCTCACGCCGAGAAGAAAGACCAATTCAACGTCTGCTGGACCATCTACGCCGGCTGGATGCCATGGGAATACGGCGCCGCGCAGGGCATCGTCGACAAGTGGGCGAAGAAGTACGACATCGCCATCGAAGTGACCCAGCTCAACGACTACGTCGAGTCGATCAACCAGTACACCGCCGGCCAGTTCGACGGCTGCACCATGACCAATATGGACGCCCTCACTATTCCGGCGGCCGGTGGCGTGGACAGCACCGCCCTGGTGATCGGCGACTTCTCCAACGGCAACGACGGCATCGTGCTCAAGGGCGAGAAGAAGACCCTGGGCGACCTCAAGGGCCTGGACGTCAACCTGGTCGAGCTCTCCGTCTCCCACTACTTGCTCGCCCGCGGCCTGGAAAAGGCCGACCTCAGCGAGAAAGACCTGAAAGTGGTGAACACCTCCGACGCCGACCTGGTCGCCGCCTTCGCCACCGACGACGTCAAGGCCGTGGCCACCTGGAACCCGCTGCTGGCCGAGATCGAAGCCACCCCGGCGGTGACCAAGGTATTCGACTCCAGCCAGATCCCCGGCGAGATCATCGACCTGATGGTGGTCAACAGCGAGACGCTGAAGGACAACCCGGCCCTGGGCAAGGCTCTGACCGGCGCCTGGTACGAAATTATGGCGACCATGAGCGCCGATTCGGCCGCCGGCAAGGCCGCCCGCGAGCATATGGCCAAGGCCTCCGGTACCGATCTCGCCGGCTACGAAGCCCAGCTTGCCGCGACCAAGATGTTCTACAGCGCCAAGGACGCCGTGGCCTTCGCCAACAGCCCGAAACTGCCGGCGACCATGACCAAGGTGGCCGAGTTTTCCTTCAGCCACGGCCTGCTCGGCGAGGGTGCGCAAAGCGCCGACGCCATCGGCATGAGCTTCGCCCGCGACGTGACCACCGGCGACAAGGGCAACGTCAAGCTGCGCTTCGACCCGTCGTTCATGCAGCTGGCGGCCGACGGCAAGCTGTAAGGCGCTCGATCGTTCCCACGTTGCGGCGCCGAACCGTCCGCGTGCGAATGCATTCCGTAGGGCGGGTAAAACCCGCGTTTAGAGAGCTCGCGGGTTGCACCCGCCCTACTCCGAATTCAAGGAGCGCCATGCGCCTGATCAACCGACACCCGGACCGCGGCGGCCGCCTGCTGCTGATCCTGCTGCCGTTCGCCCTGCTGCTGTTCGCCTATCTCACCGGCTCGGCGGCGCGGCTGACGGAGAACCCCAACGACAAGCTGTTGCCCAGCGCCGGCCAGATGGTCAGCGCGATCGACCGCCTGGCCTTCACCGAGGACAAGCGCAGCGGCAACTACCTGTTCTGGCAGGACAGCGCGGCCAGCCTCAAGCGCCTCGGCATGGGCATCGGCATCGCCGCCCTGCTCGGCCTGTGCCTGGGCATCGCGGCCGGCATTCTGCCGCTGTTCCGCGCACCGCTGTCGCCGCTGCTGACCGTGCTGTCGATGGTGCCGCCGCTGGCGATCCTGCCGATCCTGTTCATCGTCTTCGGCCTGGGCGAGTTATCCAAGGTGATGCTGATCGTGATCGGCATCACCCCGGTGCTGGCCCGCGATCTGGAGCAGCGCGCCCGCGAGATTCCCATCGAGATCCTGATCAAGGCGCAGACCCTCGGCGCCAGCACCTGGACTCTGATCCTGCGCGTGGTGCTGCCGCAACTGCTGCCGCGCCTGCTGATCGCCCTGCGCCTGGTGCTGGGTTCTGCCTGGCTGTTCCTGATCGCCGCCGAAGCCATCGCCAGCACCGACGGCCTCGGCTACCGGATATTTCTGGTGAGGCGCTATATGGCGATGGACGTGATCCTGCCGTACGTGGTGTGGATCACGCTGCTCGCCTGGCTGATGGACCTGGGCCTGCGCCAACTCACCCGCCTGTGCTTCCCCTGGTATGAAGGAGCCAAGGCATGAGCTTCATTCAGGTCAATAACGTATGGCAGCAGTACGGCGACCAGGTCGTGCTGGAACGCCTCAACCTGATCATCCGCGAGGGCGAGTTCTGCACGCTGGTCGGCGCCTCCGGCTGCGGCAAGTCGACTTTCCTGCGCCTGCTGCTGGGCCAGGAGCGACCGAGCAAGGGCGAGATCCTGCTGGCCGGCCAGCCGCTGGCCGCCGAGCCGGATAGCAGCCGTGGCGTGGTGTTCCAGCGCTACTCGGTGTTCCCGCACCTCTCCGTGCTGGACAACGTCGCCATCGGCCTGGAGCTGCCGCGTTCGCCGCTACTCGGCCGCCTGTTCGGCGCCGCCAAGCGCGACGCCCGCGCCCAGGCCGAGGTGATCCTCAAGAAGGTCGGCCTCGGCCACGCCCTGGACAAGTACCCGAGCCAGCTCTCCGGCGGCATGCAGCAGCGCCTGGCCATCGCCCAGGCGCTGATCATGAAGCCGCGCGTGCTGCTGCTCGACGAGCCTTTCGGGGCGCTGGACCCGGGCATTCGCAAGGACATGCACGCCCTGCTGCTGGAGCTGTGGCACGAGACCAAGCTGACCGTGTTTATGGTCACGCACGATCTGAGTGAGGGCTTCAGCCTCGGCACCCGCCTGCTGGTGTTCGACAAGACCCGCATCGACCCCCACGCGCCGAACGCCTTCGGCGCGCGCATCACCTACGACATTCCGCTGAACAGCGAACGCCGCGCGACTCTGCCGGCGCATCTCGCCGTGAGCCTGCAACCCGCTATCCAAGGAGCCTGAGCATGACTGCCTCTCTCGCCCTGCGCCCGACCCTGTACGAAGAGTTCGTACCCGGCGGCGGCCACACTTCCTTCGTCCTCAAGCGCGGCCAGGTGCTGCGCATCACCGATCTCGAAGGCGACGCCAACGTCAGCCTGCTGCTGCTCTCCGCCGCCGAGAAAAGCGAACGCCTGAACCTGCCGGACACCCTCAAGTGCCAGCACACCGCCAAGCTCACCGCCGGCCACTGCCTGTACTCGGATATGGGCCGCGTGCTCGCCGCCATCACCGCCGACACCTGCGGTTGGCATGACAGCTTCGGCGGCGTGCTGAACGCCGAAGAAGTCACCGAGAAGTACGGCACCGGGCGCTATCAGGAACTGCGCAACGGCTACTTCCGCAATGGCGTGGACAACCTGCTGGTGGAAATGGGCAAGTGGAACCTGAACCTGCAGGACCTGCTAATGGCGCTCAACCTGTTCAGCAAGGTAACGGTCGATGGCGACGGCCGCTTCCACTTCGAGCCGGGCAACTCCAAGGCCGGAGACTACATCGAGCTGTACGCGCCGATGGACACTCTGGTGGTACTCACCGCTCTGCAGCACCCCATGGACCCCAACCCGCAGTACGCGCCCAAGCCGGTGCAGCTGAGCTGGAGCAAGGTCGAGAGCGACGGCATCAGCGTGCTCTGCCGCACCTCGCGCCCGGAAAACGGCCGCGGCTTCCACAATACCGAACGCCTGTACATCTGAGGACGCCGACATGAGCCTTACCGCCAGCGACAAGCACGCCGCCACCGCCGCCTACCGTCACGAGATCCCGGCCGGTGAACCGTTCCTCTGCGAAGTCAAAGCCGGGCAGACCGTGCGCCTGCTCGACCTCGAAGGCAACCAGGCGGTCGACACGCTTTTCTTCAGTGCCAAGAACCCGCGCGAGCGCTACGACCCGCAACGCACCCTGCGCAAACAGAACAGCGTGTACCTGACCACCGGCACCGTCCTCTACTCCAACCTGGGCAACCCGCTGCTGACCATCAGCGCCGACACCTGCGGCCGCCACGACACCCTCGGCGGCGCCTGCGCCCAGGAGAGCAACACGGTCCGCTACGCGCTGGACAAGCGCTATATGCACAGCTGCCGCGACAACTTCCTGCGCGCCAGCCTGCACGACGGCCGCCTGGAGAAGCGCGACATCGGCGCCAACATCAACTTCTTTATGAACGTGCCCGTCACCCCAGAGGGCGGCCTGACCTTCGAGGACGGCATCTCCGCGCCGGGCAAGTACGTCGAGTTGGTCGCGCATATGGACGTGATCGTGCTGATCTCCAACTGCCCGCAACTGAACAACCCGTGCAACGGCTGGAACCCGACCCCGGCCGAGGTGCTGATATGGGACTGAAGCAGCTTCGCGAATGGCTGTTCCGCCTGTGCCAGAGCCGCTCGGGGCAGTGCCTGGACGCTTCCTCCCCTCTCCCTCCGGGAGAGGGGCCGGGGGTGAGGGATGCCCGAGCAAACGCTGAAAGCCCCTCACCCTAACCCTCTCCCAGAGGGAGAGGGGACTTAAGAGCAGCGCGGACTCCAACTCCGCAAATCACCCCGGACGACCGTGGTGCAGACCGAATAGCGGCGGGACGGCCCGCCAACCCTTTCGAGGGCAAGCAGATGTTCGACAAACTCCTGATCGCCAACCGCGGCGCCATTGCCTGCCGCATCCTGCGCACCCTGCGCCAGCTCGACGTCAAGGGCGTGGCTGTGTACTCCGAGGCCGACGCCGCCAGCCTGCATATCCAGCAGGCCGACGAGGCCTTCAGCCTCGGCGAAGGCCCGGCCTCCCAGACCTATCTGGTGGTGGAGAACATTCTAGGGATCGCCAAGCGCAGCGGCGCCCGAGCCATTCACCCCGGCTACGGCTTCCTCTCCGAGAACGCCGCCTTTGCCGAAGCCTGCGAAGCCGCCGGCATCGCCTTTGTCGGCCCGACGCCCGAACAGCTGCGCGTCTTCGGCCTCAAGCACACCGCCAGGGCTCTCGCGAAACAGCACGGAGTACCGATGCTGGAAGGCACCGAGCTGCTGGAAAACCTCGAGGCCGCGCTGGTAGCAGGCGAGGCAGTCGGCTACCCGGTGATGCTGAAAAGCACCGCCGGCGGCGGCGGCATCGGCATGCGCGTGTGCAACAGCGCCGCCGAGCTCGCCGACGCCTTCGACGCGGTCAAACGTCTAGGACAGAACAACTTCAGCGACAGCGGCGTATTTATCGAGAAGTACATCCAGCGCGCCCGCCATCTGGAAGTGCAGGTGTTTGGTGATGGCGCCGGCGAAGTCCTTGCTCTCGGCGTGCGCGACTGCTCGGTGCAGCGGCGTAACCAGAAAGTGCTGGAAGAAACCCCGGCACCCAACCTGCCGGCCGGCATGGCCGACGAACTGTGCGCGGCAGCTATCAAGCTGGCCAAGGCGGTCAGCTACCGCAGCGCCGGCACAGTCGAGTTCGTCTACGACAGCGAGGCCGAGCGTTTCTACTTCCTCGAAGTGAACACCCGCCTGCAGGTCGAACACGGCGTCACCGAACAGGTGTGGGGCGTCGACCTGGTGCGCTGGATGATCGAGCTGGCGGCCGGTGATCTAGCACCGCTGAGTGAACTGGCGAAGCACCTGAAGCCCAGCGGCCACGCCATCCAGGCGCGCCTGTACGCCGAAGACCCGGGCCGCGACTTCCAGCCCAGCCCCGGTCTGCTTACCGCCGTCAGCTTCCCAGAAGCCGATGGCAAAGCCCTGCGCATCGATACCTGGGTCGAAGCCGGCTGCGAGATTCCGCCCTACTTCGACCCGATGATCGCCAAGGTCATCACCTGGCAGCCGACTCGCGAGCAGGCCAGCGCCGCGCTGAACCAGGCCCTGGCCGATACCCTGCTGTACGGCGTGGAAACCAACAGCCAGTACCTGCGGCAGATCCTGGTCGATGCGCCGTTCGCCAGCGGCTCGCCCTGGACCCGCTGCCTGGAAGGCCTGACCTACCAGGCACATACCTTCGAGGTGCTCTCCGCCGGCACCCAGACCACCGTGCAGGACTTCCCCGGCCGCCTCGGCTACTGGGCGGTCGGCGTGCCACCGTCGGGGCCGATGGACGACCGCGCGCTGCGCCTGGGCAACCGCCTGCTGGGTAACGCCGAAGGCGCCGCCGGCCTGGAAATCACCATGAGTGGCCCGCTGCTGCGCTTCAACACCGATGCGGTGGTGGCGGTGACCGGCGCGGCGATTCCGCTGAGTGTGGATGGCAGCGAACAGCCGATGAACACCGCACTGCTGATCAAGGCCGGCAGCACCCTGAGCCTCGGCACCATCGCCGGTAGCGGCGCACGGTCTTATCTGACTCTGCGCGGCGGCCTGCAGGTGCCGGAATACCTGGGCTCGAAAAGCACTTTCACCCTCGGTCAGTTCGGCGGCCACGGCGGCCGCGCCCTGCGCGCCGGCGATGTGCTGCATATCCCAGCCTTGAGCGATGCGGACAACGGCGCTCAACTACCCGCCGCCCTGTGCACCACCCTGCCGGCCGTGCGCGAGCTGCGGGTGATCTACGGCCCGCACGGCGCGCCGGAATATTTCACCCCGGCCTATATCGACACCTTCCTCGCCACCGACTGGGAAGTGCACTTCAACTCCAGCCGCACCGGCGTGCGCCTGATCGGCCCGAAACCCGAGTGGGTACGCGACAGCGGCGGTGAAGCCGGCCTGCACCCGTCGAATATCCACGACAACCCGTATGCGATTGGAGCCGTCGACTTTACCGGCGATATGCCGGTGATCCTCGGCCCGGATGGCCCGAGCCTGGGCGGCTTCGTCTGCCCGGTGACCATTATCGAGGCCGACCTGTGGCAGCTCGGCCAGCTCAAGGCCGGCGACAAGCTGCGCTTCGTGCCGGTCAACATCGACACCGCGCGCCAGCTGGCCAAGGCGCGTAAGGCCGAAGTCGCCGGACTGGAAGCCGTTGCCGTCAACTGGCAGCCGATCCCGCTGGAGCCGCCGGTGATCCTCGACATCGGCAGCCAGGACAAGCGCCTGGTCGCCCGCCTCTCCGGCGACACCCGCCTGTTGCTGGAAATCGGCCAGGCCGAGCTGGACCTGGTGCTGCGCTTCCGCGGCCATGCGCTGATGCAGGCGCTGGAAGCCAAGAACCTCAACGGCGTGATCGACCTGACGCCGGGCATCCGTTCGCTGCAGGTGCACTACCAGCCGGAAACCCTGTCGCTGGCCAATCTGCTGGCAGTGGTGATCGGCGAGTGGGACGCGGTGTGTAACGCCCAGGACCTCAAGGTGCCGTCGCGCATCGTGCATCTGCCGTTGTCCTGGGACGATCCGGCCTGCCAGCTGGCCATCGACAAGTACATGACCACGGTGCGAAAAGACGCGCCCTGGTGCCCGAGCAACCTGGAATTTATCCGCCGCATCAACGACCTGCCCAACCTGGACGAGGTCTACAAAACCGTCTTCGACGCCAGCTACCTGGTGATGGGCCTGGGCGACGTCTACCTCGGCGCACCGGTGGCCACGCCGCTGGACCCGCGGCATCGTCTGGTGACCACCAAGTACAACCCGGCGCGCACCTGGACCGCCGAGAACTCGGTAGGCATCGGCGGCGCCTACATGTGCGTGTACGGCATGGAAGGCCCCGGCGGCTACCAGTTCGTCGGCCGCACCCTGCAGATGTGGAACCGCTACCGCGAGGTCGCCGCCTTCCACGGCAAGCCCTGGCTGCTGCGCTTCTTCGACCAGATCCGCTTCTACCCGGTGGGTGCCGAGGAACTGCTGCAGATCCGCCGCGACTTCCCGCTCGGCCGCTATGAGCTAAGCATCGAGGACAGCGAACTGGCCCTGGCCGACTACCAGGACTTCCTCGCCGAAGAAGCCGAGGGCATCGACGCCTTCCGCAGCCAGCAACGTGCCGCCTTCGACGCCGAACGCCAGCGCTGGATCGCCTCCGGCCAGGCGCATTTCGAGGTGGACGAAACGGTGGTCGAACTGGGCGACGACGCGCCGCTGGCGGCCGGCCAGCACAGCATCGACAGCCACATCGCCGGCAACCTCTGGCAGGTGCAGGTCGAGGCAGGCCACTCGGTGAAGGCCGGCGATGTGCTGGTGATCCTCGAGTCGATGAAGATGGAAATCCCCCTCACCGCCCCGCGCGACGGCGTGGTGCGCGAAGTGCGCGTGCAACCCGGCTCGCCGGTGCGCGCCGGGCAACGGGTGGTGGTGCTGGAGGAGGCATAAGGGATACAGTCGCGGGCAGCGCATTCACAGGGAAGAACCATGCCGCTGACCCGCGACCAGGCCCAGCAACGGGCCGACGATATCCAGGCGTTCCGCCGCGAGACCCAGCGCCTGCGCGCCGAGGACGCCCTGGCCCTGGGCGACGAACCGCTCGCCCGCATCGCCAGTCACCACGATCAGCTGCTGGCGCAGTACCGGGCCAGCTTCGATATCGACCACGACCAGCAGACCAAGCGCTTGTCCCTGAGCATGCGCGTAGTCTCGCTGCTCGGCGCCCTGGCCCTGGCGGCCAGCCTGCTGTTCTTCTTCTACCAGTTCTGGGGCCTGTTCGGCGAAACGCTGCAGGTCGGCATCCTGGTCGGCTTCTCGCTCGGCAGCCTGCTGCTGACCTTCGCCCTGCAGAAGCGCGACGCTTCCGGCTACTTCGCCAAGCTATCGGCCGTGCTGGCGCTGGCCTGCTTCATGCTGAACATCCACATGCTCGGGCAGATATTCAACATCACGCCCACCGACAAGGCCCTGCTGCCCTGGGCCGCCTATGCCCTGCTGCTGGCCTACACCTGCAACGCACGCCTGCTGCTGGCCGCCGGCCTGATCTGCCTGCTGGCCTACAGCGGCACGCGCATCAGCGAATGGTGCGGCTGGCTGTGGCTGGAAGCGGCCGAACGGCCGGAGCATTTCCTGCCGGGCGGTCTGCTGGTGTTCGTGCTGCCGGCACTGCTGTCCCAGGCGCGCCTCAGCGGCTTCGCCGCCACCTACCGCATCGTCGGAATGCTGGCCCTGCTGGTGCCGATGCTGGTCCTGGCCAACTGGGGCCGCGGCAGCTACCTGCCGTTCGAGTACGCCAGCATCGAGAAGCTCTACCAGCTGCTCGGTTTCGCCGCCTCGGCCCTGTTCATCTGGCTCGGCATCCGCCGCGACTGGTCGGAAGTCACACTAATCGGCCAGTTGTCGTTCCTGCTGTTCCTGTTCATCAAGATGGTCGACTGGTGGTGGGACGTGCTGCCCAAGTACCTGTTCTTCCTGATCCTCGGCCTGACCGCGATCCTCGCCCTGCTGGTGCTCGGTCGCCTGCGTCGCGACCACAAGGGAGGTGAGCGCGCATGATCACTCTCAAGCCCCGCCACGGCCTGCTGGCCGGTCTGGCGCTGATACTGCTGAGCAACGCCGTGGCACTTGCTGGCGCGTGGTACAACCGTCAGGGCGAGCCGGAGAGTCGTCTGTTGTTGTCCGAGCGCGAACTGCACCGCGACTGGGACGGCCCGAGTCAGGAGAACAGCGGCCTGGTCATGCGCCTGGACTGGCGCATGCCGCGCCACGATGCACCCGATGCAGACACCTGCTACAGCGGCCACGGTCTCAGCGATGCCCAACTGCGCGCGCTCGGCCTGCCCAGTAGCGGCCCGGCGCCGCGCCGCGACACCCGTCTGGCCTGGGCCATGCTGGAGCTGGATGGCCCCGCTTATCAGCAGTCGCTGCAACTGGCCGAGCGCCACCTGCAGAAGACCAGCGAGCGCTTGCAACAGCTACCAGACGACAAGGAGCTGCAAGCCCAGGAAAAGGCCGCACGTGACGCCCTGAACAACGAGCGCAGCAAGGAGAGTCGTCTGTTCCTGGTCGATGTCGGCCTGGATCCCGAGACGCTGCGCCAGCGCTACCCGGACCGCAGCCGTTATGCGCTGCTACGCGGCACCGTGCAGGTCTGGCAAAGCTGCTACAGCGAGAGCGCTAGCACTCTCAGCGGCGCCTTCGACCCCAGCAATGATCGCATCAACGTACCTCACGCCTGGCGCCAGCTGCTGACCGAACGACTGCCAGAGTACTACGGCAACACCGACCAGCCATTCACCGCCGAAATCAGCATCGGTCAGCGCTTCGAGCCCTGGCTCAGCGCCGTGCAGATCACGCAAACCAGCAAGCGCGATGACGAAAACGGCGCACCGCGCTAGCATTGGCGCCACTTCTTCAAGGCTCAGCCCCATGCCGCTCAGCACGTCCCGCAAGGCCCAGGTTTCTCTTCTGCTACTCCTGACCACTCTGCTGCTGGGTGGCTTCCTCGCCACCAGCCTGGTCAGCTACTACAGCTCGCGCGACAGCATCCGCCACAACATCGTCAACACCGAGCTGCCGCTGACCTCCGACAACATCTATTCGGAGATCCAGAAGGACCTGATCCGCCCGACCCAGATCGCCTCGATGATGTCGCGCGACACCTTCCTGCGCGACTGGGTGATCGCCGGCGAGCGCGACGCCCTGCCGATGACCCGCTACCTGCGCGAAGTGCAGGAGCACTACGGCACCTTCACCAGCTTCTTTATCTCCGAGAAGAGCCGCGTCTACTACCAGGCCAAGGGCGTGCTGAAGAAGATCGACCAGAACGAGCCGCGCGACATCTGGTACTTTCGCGTACGCAACATGGCCGAGCCCTACGAGATCAGCGTCGACCCGGACATGGCCAACAGCGACCGGCTGACCTTCTTCATCAACTTCAAGGTGTTCGACTACCAGAACAACTTCATCGGCGTGGCCGGCGTGGGCCTGACCGTGGACGCCGTGGTCAAGCTGGTGGACGACTACCAGCAGCGCTACGACCGCAGCATCTACTTCACCGACCGCAACGGCCACCTGGTACTCACCGGTGCCGATGGCGGCCCCCTGGGTGCCAAGCGCGGCCAGGCGCTGAGCCAGATTCCGGGCATGGAGCCGCTGCTGGCCAAGCTGCCGCAGCCCAAGAGCGGCAACTTCAGCTATCAGGAACAGGGCCGCGGCCACTTCCTCAACGTGCGCTACATCCCCGAGCTGGACTGGTACCTGTTCGTCGACAAGCACGAGGAAGGCGCCCTCGCCGGTGTGCGCCACACGCTGTACCTCAACCTGCTGATCTGCGTGCTGATCAGCGCCGTGGTGCTGTTCCTGGTCTACCTGGCCACCCGCCGCTACCAGCAGCGCATCGCCGCCCTGGCCACCACCGACGTGCTCACCGCCCTGCCCAACCGCCGTGGCTTCGACCTGCTGGCCGCCCAGGCGCTGCAGGAGGCCATTCGCGACAAGAGCCCGTTGAGCGCCATGCTGCTCGACCTGGACCACTTCAAGCAGCTCAACGACACCCACGGCCACCTGGCCGGCGACCATGTGCTGCGTGGCTTCGCCCAGAGCCTGCAGAGCAACCTGCGCCAGTCCGACATCATCTGCCGCTGGGGCGGCGAGGAGTTCATCCTGCTGCTCAAGGACACCGGCAGCAGCACGGCGCGCCAACTGGGCGAGAAGATCCGCCAGCAGACCGAGGAGCAGATGTTCCCCTTCAATGGCGTCAACCTGCGCATCACCACCAGCATCGGCATCACCGAGCTGCACGGCGACGACAGCCTGGACCGCCTGATCGCCCGCGCCGACCGCGCCCTGTACCGGGCCAAGCAGTCCGGGCGCAACCGCGTGTGCGAAGACGTCAGCGGCCTGCAGCAGTGAACGACGCCGAGCGCTGCCCACGCTGCGGCCAACCCAACCGCTGCGCCCAGGCCGGGCAGACGCAGGCGGTGGAGGACTGCTGGTGTTTCCACACACCCATCGATCGCAGCCTGATCGACGAGCTGCCCGCCGAACACCTCGACAAGACCTGCCTCTGCCCCAACTGCGCCCGCGCCCTGAGTGGCGAACCCAGCGCCGAATAGCCATGCGCCTGGACCGTTTCCTCAGCAACCTGCCGCGCTTCAATCGCGCCGACGCCCGCCTGCTGCTGGCCGCCGGGCGCCTGCGCGTGGATGGAGCAGTCGTGCGCGACGCTCGCTTCGAGGTCCGCGAGTTCAGCCGCATCGAGCTGGACGACGAGCTGCTGCAGGCCGGCAAGCCGGCGCGCTATTTCATGCTCAACAAGCCGGTCGGCGTGGTCAGCGCCACCGAACATGCCGAACACCGCACCGTGCTCGACCTGCTCGACGAACCGGACAAGCACGAACTGCACATCGGCGGGCGCCTGGACCTGACCACCACCGGCCTGCTGATCGTCACCAACGACGGCCTCTGGTCGCGCCTCCTCACCGAGCCACGCAGCCGCCTGGGCAAGGTCTACCGGGTGCGCACCGAACAGCCGATCACCGCCGAATACATCGAGGTGTTCGCCCAGGGCCTGTACTTCGCCTACGAGAACCTCACCACCCTGCCCGCCGAGCTGCAGATACTCGGCAGCCACGAAGCCCTGCTGACCCTGCACGAGGGCCGCTACCACCAGGTCAAGCGCATGTTCGGCCACTTCCAGAACAAGGTCATCGGCCTGCACCGCGAACGCATGGGGCCGCTGCAACTGGACCCGCAGCTGGCACCGGGGCAGTACCGCGCGCTGAGCCCCGCCGAGATCGCCCTGGTGTGAGCGACCGTCGGGCAGAAGCTGCGACCCAGGTCACTCAAGTGACTTGCACCTGCAACACAAGCCTGCTTGAATCAGAACCGTGGTCCGAACGTGACCAATTAGTCGCAACAACACTCTAAGAAAATTCTTCCGGTCGAGTGCCTCAGGCACCACCAACGGGTCTGCCCTCGTCGCGCCGCAAGGCCGATGCCCGTTCCGGAAAGTACCCGCCACTAACAACAATCGTCGGCCAGCCTTTCGAGCCGATCAGGCCCCGTTTCCCAGGCACATGCCTACCTGTCCTGAAGCTCGCGCAGCCGGTTGTCGCTGCGCGTCCGTAGCACCGTGCGTCAGGGGCATGACCATGAAAGCAGAAACCGCTGTGCTGGATATCCAGGGGCAATATCGGGTTTACACGGAGTTCTACCGCGCCGACGGCGCCGAGCAGACCATCATCCTGGTCAACGGCTCGCTGTCGACCACCGCCTCCTTCGCGCAGACGGTCCGTTACCTCCACCCCCACTTCAACGTGGTGCTGTTCGACCTGCCCTACGCCGGGCACTCACGCGAATACAACAGCCACGACCAGTTCCTCACCCGCGAGGACGAGGCCGACATCCTGCTGGCGCTGGTCGAACATTTCGCCTGCGACACCGTGCTGTCCTTCTCCTGGGGCGGCATCGCCACCCTCCAGGCCCTGGCCCGCAAACCGCCGAGGATAGAGCGCGCGGTGATCAACTCGTTCTCGCCGGTGGTCAACAGCGCCATGCTCGGCTACCTGCGCGCCGGCCTGGCGGTGATGCGCGACTGCGACCGCGAGAGCATCGGCATGGTGCTCAACGGCACCATCGGCAAGCACCTGCCGTCGCTGTTCAAGCGCTACAACCATCGCCACGTCACCAGCCTGGAACGCTACGAATACGAGCAGATGAGCTTCCACGTGGAAACCGTGCTGAACAACGGCGGCCGCTCCTGCGTCAGCTTCGCCGGTCAGATCGACATACCGCTGCTGTTCGTCAACGGCGAGTGGGACGAATACACCACCCCGGAAGACGCGCGCCTGTTCACCCAGTACGTGCGCCATGGCGAATTCCGCACCATCCCCCAGGCCGGGCATTTCCTCGACATGGAACACAAGGCCGCCTGGATGCAGACCCGCGACGCGCTGCTGGCCTTCCTGCTACCGCCAACCACCAGCCGCGCCCGCAGCCAGACGGCGGATAACCATGCCCTGGCCGTTTGAGAGCGATTGTGAGCAAAACGGGCGCCGCCCCTGCGCCCAAGCTTCACCTGGGCAGGCGATTCTGGTACAAAGTCAGCCGCCCGAGCGGGCGTCGTATAATGGCATTACCTGAGCTTCCCAAGCTCATGACGAGGGTTCGATTCCCTTCGCCCGCTCCAGAATCTCTACGTTGAAGCCCTGCTCTGCAGGGCTTTTTCGTTTCTACCTTGATAGGTCAGAGTTCACTGGAGAAAGCTGTATGAGCACGCGAGTAGTTACTAGCTACTACGATTCCGGCGAAAAGGCATCCGAACACGAAGAAGCCAACGGCATTCTGTCTGGGCATGTACGGCGCTGGCATCAGAATGGACAACTGTTTGTAGAAGCAGAGTACAAAGACGGTCTGGCTCACGGAGTTTCGCAACAGTGGACGGAGTCTGGCATTCAGACTCTATTTTGCATTCGCAAGAAAGGTAACTTGCATGGCAAATATCAGTCTTGGTGGGACGATGGAGTACCAAAGGAAGAAGGTATTTTTCTTGATGGTGTCCGACAGCCTGGCTACCGCTGGTACAAAACAGACGGCACGCTTTGGAAAGAGCTTCAAACTGAAAGCTGATTGACGAACCAATGCCGTAGATTAGGGGCCACAGCTACCGAAGGGCCAGCGACAGAAGTCATCCGGCCACTTTTCTCGATATAGGCTCCCGCGTGACCACTTCACCCAGAGAGCTATAGGTAAGCCGTGTGTCTAGTTCTCCGTCGTCATCGGAGTCGATATCCGCCGACACCAGTTTCCCTAGCCGGAAATGCTCCACCCGCTGTGGCAACCCTGTCGTGGGCTTTACGTATTCCAAGCGTATGTCCACGCTTCATCGAGATGGCCATCTCGATCATGGTCGACACCGTCCACCGTTCCAGGGGCCTTATATATCGCATACAAGCCCCCAACTCCGACAACCAAGCCAAGCAGAAAACCTGCAAAACCGCTGTACTTGGGAGACTCTTTCCGAGCGGCAGAAGCCGGGGTCACCTCGGTGGCCTCCCACCGCTCGATTATGGCTCTAGCATTTGAGAAGTCCTTATCCTCGACCACCAAACGGACTAGACCAATAGCCGGAAGACCACCGACCGCTCCCTGAAGGTATTCGCCCTGAATGTGACTTGAAATGCCTTGCTGCCTGAGCAGCTCGAGCAACATGTGCGCTTCAGCAGAGTTTGATGCTTCGTAGAGTGTCTTCATGACTAGTCCTTTGGTCATTGCCGGGACATGGCTGTCGCATTCGCCCGCGCCGCATGCAGCTTCTTGTAGCTCTCCACCAACCGCAGATGCTTGTCGAGGCCCTCCAGCTGCATGCTGGTCGGCGTCAGGCCATGGAAGCGCACGCTGCCGTCCACCGAGCCCAGCGCTGCGTCCATGCGCTCGTTACCGAACATGCGGCGGAAGTTGGCCTCGTAGTCGGCCATGTCCAGATCGTCGTCCAGCTGCACTTCCAGCACCACGTTGAGCGCCTGGTAGAACAGGCCGCGCTCGACGGTGTTGTCGTTGTACTGCAGGAAGGCCTCGACCAGCCCCTTGGCCTGCTCGAACTTCTTCAGCGCCACGTAGATCAGCAGCTTCAGCTCGAGGATGGTCAGCTGGCCCCACACGGTGTTGTCGTCGAACTCGATGCCGATCAGCGTGGTGATGTCGGTGTAGTCGTCGACCTCGCAGTTCTCCAGGCTCTTGAGCAGGGACTTGAGGCGCAGGTCGCTGAGGCTGTGCAGGTTGAGGATGTCGGAGCGGAAGATCAGCGCCTTGTTGGTGTTGTCCCAGATCAGGTCTTCCACCGGGTAGATTTCCGAATAGCCCGGCACCAGGATGCGGCAGGCGTTGGCGCCAAGGTCGTCGTACACGGCCATGTACACCTCCTTGCCCAGGTCTTCGAGGATGCCGAACAGGGTCGCGGCCTCCTGAGCATTGGAGTCCTCGCCTTCACCGGAGAAGTCCCACTCGACGAACTCGTAGTCGGCCTTGGCGCTGAAGAAGCGCCAGGACACCACGCCGCTGGAATCGATGAAGTGCTCGACGAAGTTGTTCGGCTCGGTGAGCGCCTGGCTCTCGAAGGTCGGCTGCGGCAGATCGTTGAGGCCCTCGAAGCTGCGGCCCTGGAGCAGTTCGGTGAGGCTGCGCTCCAGCGCCACCTCGAAGCTCGGGTGGGCGCCGAACGAGGCGAACACACCGCCGGTGCGCGGGTTCATCAGGGTCACGCACATCACCGGGAATTCACCACCCAGGGAGGCGTCCTTGACCAGCACGGGGAAGCCCTGCTCCTCCAGGCCCTTGATGCCGGCGACGATGCCCGGGTACTTGGCTAGCACTTCCTGCGGCACGTCGGGCAGGGCCAGTTCTTCTTCGAGGATTTCGCGCTTGACCGCACGCTCGAAGATTTCCGACAGGCACTGCACCTGCGCCTCGGCCAGGGTGTTGCCGGCGCTCATGCCGTTGGAGAGATACAGGTTCTCGATCAGGTTGGACGGGAAGTACACCACCTCGCCGTCCGACTGGCGCACGAAGGGCAGCGAGCAGATGCCACGGGCCTTGTTGCCGGAGTTGGTGTCGTACAGGTGCGAGCCGCGCAGCTCGCCGTCCGGGTTGTAGATCTCCAGGCAGTACTCGTCGAGGATCTCCTCCGGCAGCGCGTCTTTCGGCCCCGGTTTGAACCACTGCTCGTTCGGGTAATGCACGAAGGGTGCATTGGCGATCTCCTCGCTCCAGAACTGGTCGTTGTAGAAGAAGTTGCAGTTCAGGCGCTCGATGAACTCGCCCAGCGCCGAGGCCAGCGCACTTTCCTTGGTCGCGCCCTTGCCGTTGGTGAAGCACAGCGGCGACTGCGCATCACGAATATGCAGCGACCAGACGTTGGGCACGATGTTGCGCCAGGAGGCGATCTCGATCTTCATGCCCAGGCCGGCGAGGATGGCCGACATGTTGGCGATGGTCTGCTCCAGTGGCAGGTCCTTGCCGAGGATGCGCGTGCCCTCGCCCTCGGTCAGTGCCGGGATCAGCAGGGCCTGGGCGTCGGCGTCGAGGTTGTCGACTTCCTCGATGATGAAGTCGGGGCCGGTCTGCACCACCTTCTTCACGGTGCAGCGGTCGATGGAGCGCAGGATGCCGACACGGTCCTTCGCGGAGATGTCCGCCGGCAGCTCGACCTGGATCTTGAAGATCTGCTTGTAGCGATCTTCCGGGTCGACGATGTTGTTCTGCGACAGGCGAATGTTTTCCGTGGGGATGTTGCGCGTCTGGCAGTACAGCTTGACGAAGTAGGCC
The DNA here is from genome assembly GCF_005508865.1 of Pseudomonas sp. F(2018). Classification (GTDB taxonomy): domain Bacteria; phylum Pseudomonadota; class Gammaproteobacteria; order Pseudomonadales; family Pseudomonadaceae; genus Aquipseudomonas. The sequence goes on along the minus strand of NZ_SCOM01000004.1, from coordinate 460,820 downwards.
GCGCACAGCGCCGAGGACGCCAGGAAGTAGTCGAACGGCCCCGGCGCCGAGCCGTCGCCCTTGTAGCGAATGGGCTGGTCGGCGATCACCGTGAAGTCATCGAATTTGGCTTCGAGACGAAGGTTGTCGAGAAAGTTGACCTTGATTTCCATGCGGGATTACCAGACTAGCGAGCCAAACGATGTGTGGCCGGCATTATCCGTTATTCCGCCCTCTCCGGGTGCGCAGGCATTGAGCCATCACGAAATGTGATGCATGGCACATTTTTAATCAGCCTGAAATGTCGACAACGTCACAAAGCTTGGTAGGCTCTCGGCGAACCCCACACAGGAGTTTTCCGATGAAGGAACAACGGAAGTACCTCGCGTTGCGTGCTCATATCGAAAGCCTGCTCCAGGACGGAGCGCAGATCGTCAGCCGTGTACCTTTCACCCTGCGCATCAGCGGACACCTGTTCCGCGTGCAGCACGGCATGTTGATCGGTAACTCGGCAGCAGCCTGACGGCGAGTCAGGAGTGCACGCACCAGCTCACCGACTCGGCCGGCATGCCTAGGCAATCCACCGAGTGGATCAGGCCTGAGGCGAAGGCATCCTGCGCATTGATGATGCGCGGTGCCGCCGTCAGGCAATCGAGCACATCCAGCGGCACCTGGGCACCACGGGTACGCTCCTCGACGATGCTGACGTACAGCTGCAGGTCATAGTCCAGACTCATGGCATATTCCGACATGCGCGCATGGTCGACCGCGCCATTCAGCGTCCAGTGAAAGGGATGAAAGAGAAACTTGCTGTGGTGGCAGGCCGTGCGCTGCTCGCCAGCCAGGAAGATGATGTTGCCCATGGACTCGACCGTGCCGAGGTTGTGGGTCTTCACCGGCACTGGCAGGGAAATGAGGAAGTTGTAGAGGGAGAAGCCGTAGCTGCATTCGCCGCCCATGGTGGCGATCTTGATGACCAGCTCGTCGGCGCCCTGCTGGATGGCCTGTGAGCACTTGTCGATCAGTTGGCCGCAGGTGGTCGAGTTGATCGGTGCGGTGAAATGAATCACATGGCTGCGCATGCCCGCTCTCCAGGACAAACGATGAGCGGAAGCCGAAGCTTCCGCTCGTTTGCATCAGCGGTCGCGACCGCCTCCGCCGCTGTTTTGGCCGCCTTTGCGGCCGGCTTCGGACGCCTTCTGGCGATCGTTGGCGAAGTTGCCTCCGCCACTCTGACCACCTTGGCGGCCACTTTCCTGGCGGGACTGCTGGTTGTTGCCAGAGCCCGATTTGCTCTTGTCTCCGGTCATGATGACCTCCATCTCTTCAGTCGTTGGATGTGAGACACACATCTTTCATACGGTTTCGATGGCGCCTCAGAGTGACTGAGTGGGCAGGCCGCCGTGCGGTTTCATGTTTTTTCCGCCGCTGCGGACGAATGGCCGCGTGCCCCGCTGCGCTTCAGCTGCCGGCGATGCCGGTGATGGTGATGCCGTAGTGACGCAGCAGCAGCACCGCCGGTTCGCTGCTGCGCTTGTCCTGGCCATCGCCGAAATCGCCCTGCTCCAGGTTCTCTCTGGCCCAGGCCAACAGATGCTCCACGGCCTCCTCCATTTCCGGCCTGTGACCGGCCTGCATATCCAGCGTGCTGGTGTTGTTGTCCTTGCTGTAAGTGATGGTCCATTGCGCCATGCTGATCTCCTGCGTAGTGCGTGCCTGACCACCGGGCCAGACGCGTGCGTACAGAATTCGAGTGGTCAGCGGGAACAAGGGTTCAGCCAATAAGCCAAGCGGCAGTGCAGACGGTCGGGCCGGGGTTGCATGAACAGACCGCGTCGCGCACCCTTACCTGTATATAAAGCCAGTACAGCACCATGCTCGCGCCGCTCGACTTCCCCCTCTACTACCTCAGCAACTTCCGCACGGCGCTGGCCTGGATCGAGCAGCGCTATGCCGACCTGCTGGACGCGGACGAGCAAGCCTTTGTGGCGCATTTCCGCACGCTGCCGGAAGCCTCCCAGGCGCTGCTGGTGCGCCTGGTCATGCGCAAGGGCCCGCATTTCCGCGCGGGCAAGCTGGCCTATGCGGAGATCGGCGATATCGCTGCGGCGGCCGCCCCGCTGCTGAGCCTGGGCTGGCTGATCGAGGATGCCGAGCTGGAGCTGGACACGCTGTTCGCCCTGCTGCGCAAGGACGAGCTGCTCGCCACCTTCGCCGAGGCCCGGGCGCTGCGCAGCCTGAAGAAGAGCGCGCTGCTGGAGGCGCTGCGCGAATCGCACCCGACGGCGCGCACCTTCGCCCAGTGGAGCGCAGGGCTGGACCTGCTCTACAGCCTGACCGTCGGCCCGCTGTGCGATCGCCTGCGCCTGCTGTTCTTCGGCAACCTGGCGCAGGACTGGTCCGAGTTCGTGCTGGCCGAGCTGGGCATCTACCGCTACGAGAGCGTGGCCATCGGCAACGACTCGCGCGGCTTCCGCAGCCGACTCGATGTCGACCGTTACCTGCACCTGCAGCACTGCCGCGAGCTGTTCGAGGCGGGCCTGCCGGTTGCCGAGGTGCTGCTCGAACTGGGCGACTTTGCCAGCGACAACCCCCACCTGGTGCGGCGCCACGCCAAGCTGCTGTTCCACCTCGGCCAGCAGCTGGAGCGCGAGGGCGAGCTGGCCGAGGCCGCCGCCCTGTACACCATCAGCAGCCATGGCGAGGCACGCCAGCGCCGGGTGCGCGTGCTGGAAAAGCTCGGCGAGTTCCGGCAGGCCCACGACCTGGCGACTGCTGCCCTGCTCTCCCCGCACAACGATGCCGAAACCCAGGCGCTGGAGCGCGCCCTGCCGCGCCTGCAGCGCCAGCTCGGCCTGCCCAAGCAGCCACGCAGGCCCCCGGCCGAGGCCGGGCTGCTCGAACTGGAGCTGCCGCAGCCGCTGGAACTGAGCGTGGAATGGGCGGTGCAGCAGCACCTGCACGACGAGCAGGCGCCGGCCTTCTACGTGGAAAACACCCTGGTCTGCAGCCTGTTCGGCCTGCTGTGCTGGGAGGCGATCTTCGCCCCGCTGCCCGGTGCATTCTTCCACCCCTTCCACGCCGGGCCGGTGGACCTGCACGACGGCGACTTCCGCAGCCGCCGCCATGGGCTGTTCGAACGCTGCCTGGCGCTGCTCGATGACGGCAGCCACGCCGAGGCGATTCGTGCCACCTACGCGGCCAAGCACGGCATCGTCTCGCCCTTCGTGCACTGGGCGGTGCTCACCCCCGAGCTGCTGGAGACCGCCCTGCACTGCCTGCCACCGGCGCACCTGCGCGCCTGGTTCGAACGCCTGCTCGGCGACATCCGCGCCAACCGTGCCGGCATGCCGGACCTGATCCAATTCTGGCCGGCCGAACGGCGCTACCGGATGATCGAGGTGAAGGGCCCCGGCGACCGCCTGCAGGACAACCAGAAGCGCTGGCTGGCCTTCTGCGCCCAGCACGGCATGCCGGTGGACGTCTGCTACGTGCGCTGGAGCGCGCCCGCGTGAGCTATGCCGTGGCCGTGCGCGCGCTGTGCGAGTTCACCGCCAAGCAGGGCGACCTCGACCTGCGCTTCACTCCCGCACCCACCGCCGCCGAGGGCATGGCCGGGCACAGCACGGTGGTCGATCGGCGCGGCGCCGGCTACCTCGCCGAACTGCCGCTGGCCGGCGAGTATCCGGGCCTGCGGGTCAGCGGTCGCGCCGACGGCTACGACCCGGCGCAGAACCTGCTGGAGGAGATCAAGACCCACCGCGGCGACGTGGCGCGCATACCGGACAACCACCGGGTGCTGCACTGGGCCCAGGTCAAGGTCTACGGCTGGCTGCTGTGCGACGCGCTGGAGCTGCCGCACATCGACCTGGCGGTGGTGTATTTCAACGTGCTGTCGCAGAAGGAGACGGTGTTTCGCGAGCGTTTCGACGCCGCCGAGCTGAAGACTTTCTTCGAGCTGCAGTGCGCACGCTTCGTCGCCTGGGCCGAGCAGGAGACCGCACACCGCGAGGCGCGCAACGCCAGCCTGGAGACGCTGCGCTTCCCCTACCCGAGTTTCCGCCGCGGCCAGCGCCAGCTCGCCGAATCCGTGTACCGCGCCGCCCGCGATGGCGACTTCCTGCTGGCCCAGGCCACGACCGGCATCGGCAAGACCCTGGCCACCCTGTTCCCGCAGCTCAAGGCGTTTCCCGGCCAGGATCTGGACCGCCTGTTCTTCCTCACCGCCAAGACCCCGGGCCGGCGCCTGGCGCTGGACGCCCTGGCCAGCCTGCGCGCGCAAGAGGAAAACATGCCGCTGCGGGTGCTGGAGCACGTGGCCCGTGACAAGGCCTGCGAACACCTGGACAAGGCCTGTCACGGCGACTCCTGCCCGCTGGCCAAGGGCTTCTACGACCGCCTGCCGGCCGCCCGCGCCGCCGCCCTCGAACGCCGCTGGCTGACCCAGGAGGCCGTGCGCGAGATCGCCCTGGCGCACCAGGTCTGCCCCTACTACCTGTCCCAGGAGCTATGCCGCTGGAGCGATGTGGTGGTCGGCGACTACAACTACTACTTCGACATGACCGCCCTGCTCCACGGCCTGACCGTGCTCAATGGCTGGAAGGTCACCCTGCTGGTGGACGAGGCGCACAACCTGATCGACCGCGCCCGCGGCATGTACAGCGCCGAGCTGGACCAGGCCGAGTTCAACGCCCTGCGCAAGGTCGCCCCGGCCGGCCTCAAGGGCGTGCTGGAGCGCGTCGGCCGGCACTGGAACCAGCTGCACCGCGATCAGGAAGTGCCGTACCAGATCTATCCGGCCATCTCCGACCTGTTCATCGTCGCCCTGCACAAGGCGGTGAGCGCCATTACCGACCACCTCACCGACCAGCCCGAGGGCAACCAGGCCGCGTTGCTGCGCTTCTACCTCGACGCCATGCTGTTCTGCCGCCTGGCCGAGGCCTTCGGCCCGCACTCGCTGTTCGACATCACCCGCCACGACTCCCGCAGCAGCCGCAGCCTGTCGACCCTGTGCCTGCGCAACATCGTGCCGGCGCGCTTCCTCGCCGAGCGCTTCGCCAACGCCCACAGCGCCACGCTGTTCTCCGCCACCCTCAGCCCCGGCCACTATCACGCCGACCTGCTCGGCCTGCCGCGCGACTGGCAGTGGCTGGAGGTGCAGTCGCCGTTCAGCGCCGAGCAGCTCAGGGTCCAGGCGCTGGCCAACCTGTCGACCCGCTACCAGCATCGCGAGACCAGCCTGGCGCCCATCACCGACCTGGTGGCCCGCCAGTTCCGCGAACAGCCGGGCAACTACCTGGCCTTCTTCAGCAGCTACGCCTACCTGGAGCAGGCCCTGGACAACTTCCGCCGCGCTCACCCGGACATCCCGGTGTGGGCACAGTCGCGCAGCATGAACGAGGCCGAGCGCCAGGCCTTTCTCGAACGCTTCAGTGAGGGCTCCCGGGGCATCGGCTTCGCCGTGCTCGGCGGCGCCTTCGGCGAGGGTATCGACCTGCCCGGCAAGCGTCTGATCGGCGCCTTTATCGCCACCCTCGGCCTGCCGCAGGTCAACCCGGTCAACGAGGAAGTGAAGGCGCGCATGCAGCAGATGTTTGGCAACGGCTACGACTACGCCTATCTCTACCCGGGCCTGCAGAAGGTGGTGCAGGCCGCCGGTCGGGTGATCCGCACCACCGAGGACCAGGGCGTGGTCTACCTGCTGGACGACCGTTTCACCCGTGGCGAAGTGCGCCAGCTGCTGCCCAGCTGGTGGCAGGTCGAGCGCAGCCGCTACCAGGCGAGCCTGGAACCGGTCGATCCCTAGGGGCCGTACACACTTTGCAAACACCCGCTGCTTGAGGCTCGGCGGAATTTCCTTATCCTCCGCAGCCGTGACACCGGGCCCCTCTGACGGCTAGCCGCCGCCATGTCGGAGTCATAGTTGGTACAACTACGACTTAAAGGAGGGGCTCATGACTGCCCTAGATTCGTTTCTCTTCGCCGACCTGCTCGGCACCGCCACCTGGCTGTGGCTGACCTTCTTCGCCCTGGTAGCCGCCCTGCTGGCCTTCGACCTCGGCATCCTGCACCGCGACAACCGCGACATCGGCGTCAAGGAGAGCCTGCTGCTGTCCGCCGGCTACATCTCCATGGGCCTGCTGTTCGCCGTCTGGGTGTTCTTCCAGAAGGGCGGCGATGCCAGCATGGACTACCTCACCGGCTTCCTCATCGAGAAGTCGCTGTCGATGGACAACGTGTTCGTCATGGCGCTGATCTTCAGCTTCCTGGCCATCCCGCGGCAGTACCAGCACAAGGTGCTGTTCTGGGGAATCATGGGCGTGATCGTGCTGCGCGCCATCATGATCGGCCTGGGCGCCGCGCTGATCAGCGAGTTCGACTGGATCCTCTACGTGTTCGGCGCCTTCCTGCTGCTGACCGGCGTGAAGATGCTGTTCTCCAAGGTCGACGACGAGCCGGACCTGTCGAAGAACCGCTTCGTCAACTGGCTGCGTAACCACCTGCCGGTGACCGACCGCCTGCACGAGCAGAAATTCTTCGTGCGCCAGGAAGACGCCAGCGGCAAGCTCAAGCTGTGGATCACCCCGCTGTTCCTGGCCCTGATCCTGATCGAGCTGGCCGACCTGGTGTTCGCCGTGGACAGCGTGCCGGCGATCTTCGCCATCACCCAGGATCCGTTCATCGTCTACACCTCGAACATCTTCGCCATCCTCGGCCTGCGCGCCCTGTACTTCGCCCTGGCCGCGATGATCCACCGCTTCGCCTACCTGAAGTACGCCCTGGCCCTGGTGCTGGTGTTCATCGGCGGCAAGATCTTCCTGCACGGCATCATCGGTAAGGTACCGGCCGTGATCTCGCTCAGCGTGACCGTGGGCCTGCTGGCCGGTGGCGTGCTGCTGTCGCTGTGGAAGACCCGCAACCAGCCCGCCCACAAGCTCGAATCCTGATTGCAGAGGAGTTTCATCATGTCCCCCATCAAACCACTGCTGCTCGGCCTGGGCCTGTTCGCCCTGGCCGGCTGCGACACCGCCGAACAGGCTGCCGAGAGCTTCGCCGAGAAAGTCGAACAGGCCGCCGTCGATCAGGTGAAAGAGAGCCTGGGCGAAACCCTCAAGGGGCTCGATGAACAGGTCGAGCAGCTCAACGACAAGGTCGATCAGGCCCAGGAAGGCACCCGCGAATGGCTGGACCAGGCGCAGCCGAAAGCCGAGCAGGACACACCTGAGCAAGAGGCCGAACAACAGCCGCAACAGGACATGATCGAGACCTGATCAGTCGGTGAAGGCCGCCTGCAGCAGCTGCGGCAGCACCACCCCGGCGGCGCCCGGCAGGCTGTATTCGCGCGGCCCGCCAGGCGCCACCGGCTGTGGGTTGATGTGCACCACGCAGGCGCCATGGCGCGCGGCGATCTGCGGCACCTGAGCCGCCGGATAGACCAGCCCCGAGGTGCCGATCGACAACAGCAGGTCGCACTCGGCGGCCGCCGCGAAGGCCTGCTGCAGAGCGGCCTCAGGCATCGATTCGCCGAACCACACCACGCCCGGGCGCACCGGCCCGCCACAACGCTCGCAGCGTGGCGGCGGCAGGCGCCTGCCCTCCTCCGGCTCGTCCAGCTCGCGGGCAAGGCCGCTGTAGGGCGCGGCGCAATCGAAACAGCGCGGCGCCTGCAGGCTGCCGTGCAGATGGATCACCTCCGCGCTGCCGGCACGCTCGTGCAGGTCGTCGACGTTCTGTGTCACCAGGGTCAGGCGCGGCACCCGGCCCGCCAGCTCGGCGATGGCCCGGTGCGCCGGGTTGGGCATGGCGCGCAGCACCCGCTGGCGACGCCATTCGTACCAGCCCCAGACCAGGTCCGGGTCGGCCGCGAACGCCTCGGGCGTGGCCAGCCGCGCGGGATCGAAGCGTGCCCACAGACCGGTCAGCGCATCGCGAAAGGTGGGAATGCCGCTCTCCGCCGACACCCCGGCGCCGGTGAACACCAGCAGGTGGCGACTGTCGCGCAGGGCCTGAACTATCGCAGCAAGCATGTCGGGCACTCCCAGACCAAGAGCCGCCATTCTGGCCAAGCCCGGACACCTGCGCCACTCATCACGGCGATGGAACGGGCCGGAGCACGGCCGGTCGCACACTAACCCATCAGGAGAAACGCCATGCACAACGTCCAAGGTTACGAACGCGCACTGTCCATCGGTTTCGGTCTGGCCGGCCTCGCCTGCGGTCTGCATCGCGGCGGCATAGGTGGCATCGGCCTGGCCACCGCGGGCGGTCTCGGCCTGCTACGCGGCCTGACCGGCCACTGCGTGATGAAAGGCTATCTGCAGGATCCGCATCACGAGATCCACTACCTCAAGGGTGAACTGCTGCGCCTGCGCGAGGCCTTGGCCCGGCTGGGCCCGCAGGACCCGGCGATCGAACCGCCCCTGGGCGCGGACACCATGGTCTCCGGCTTCGATCGTTCGCTGCTCAACAGCCGCTGACCTAGGCCGAGCAGAGATTGCGGATGGCCCGCGAGGCACTGCTGGACGAAGCCCGGCGCAGCTTGAGGTAGGCCTCACGGGCATTGGCGGCGCAGCGACTCAGGTATTCGCACTCGGCCTGCTGCTCTGCGGTGTAGGGCAGCGCCGTCTCGTTCATGAATTGGATCAGCGCCTGGTGCGCCTCGGCGGACAGCCGGGCCAGCCGGCTCTCTTCCCGGGTGATTCGGGCCTGGTCCATAGAGTTCTTCTCCTGGCGTGAACATTGGTCTCGGCTTTTTGACGCCAGAAAGCCCCAATGTTCCGCAAGAATCGACAACCGGTAACCGATCAGCCGCCGCGCTGGCTGGGCTGGGCGCTGCGCTCCGCATGCTCGGCAGTGCCGACGGCGCGCTCGGCTCCCCGGTGCTCACGTTCGGGCGGGCGCCGCTGGTCGTTGCCCGGGGCGGGCTGGTGCTCGGGGTTCAGGTCCACCTGTCCCGGGCTGAGCGGGTCGGGCTTCCCCGGCAGGGGCGAATGAGGATTCTGATCCTCGGTGGGGTGGTACGGATCGATGGACATGCTCGTCTCCTCGGCCAGGCAGGGGCTGGCCCATGCCGATTGGAGCCGAGCAGGGCTTGAGGGTTCGAGCTATTTAAATGCAGCGGGCTCAGCCGGCCAGCGCCACCGAGCCGGTCTGCGCACGGGCCGGCAGCAGGCGGTACAGGCCCTGTTCGTCACGTTCCACCAGGCCACAGGCGCAGAGGCGGCTGAGCACCTGGCGCACGCTGAGTACGGAAATCTGCTCGTCGGCCAGCAGCAGGAAGCCATGCAGCTCCCGCGAGCGCAGGCCCTTGTCGTTGCGTTGCAACACTTCGAGGATTTTCAGCCGAACCAGGCTGACCTTGAGTCCGGCTCCCTGCAGCATCGCCTTCAATTGCTGACGTTCATCGTTGGCGGTCATGGCACTCTCCCTGTGCGTGTGTGATCCACGTCTTGTTAGTCTGGGGGAAAAACTGTCGAGATGAACAGCTCCTAATCATTAAGACGTACGAGAAGTGAAAAACCTGCAGCGAAACTGCAACTTTTTTGTCTCGCCTGCGACCCTTTCTTTGTGCTATTTCTCGACCCGCTCCGGCTTCGCTGCCAGACAGGGCGCAAGCAGCAACTCGACACCAAGAGCTGCGTCGCCGCCGGGGCCATTGCAAGGGTGGCGGCTGTGCCGCCAGATACAGACAAGCCCGCTGGGGAAAGAAATGAGAAGGCTTGTACTGCTGCTTGTCACGCTGGCGCTGGTCGCCGGCTGCTCCGCAACCGCCAAGACATATGAAAAGAAGGGCCGCAAAGGCCTCAACATCAATTGCTCCGGGCTCACTTCCAGCTGGGAGCAATGCGAACAGAAAGCCACCCGCGCCTGCGGCCCCAAGGGTTACAAGGTGGTGGCCAAGGCCGGCGCCGACCAGGGTAGCGAAGACGATCCGGCCGACTTCGTGTTCGGCATCAATCCCGCCGGCTTCTCCAGCCGCAGCATGATCGTGATCTGCAAATAGACGGGACGTTCGCTTGCCGCCCCGACAAAGGCCCGCCATCGCGGGCCTTTTCCATGGCCTGAAAAAATGCGCGGCGGCCCCGCCTCTCCGCCCACCTACACCTGGCCGGGTATAGTGGCGCCCGTCGCCACCACGAGACGCTACGCATGTACCACGGGGAAAGATTCAACGCCTGGACCCACCTGATCGGCGCGGTGCTGGCCTGCATCGGCGCGATCTGGCTGCTGGTCCTGGCCAGCCTCACGGGCGAGCCGCTGAAGATCGTCGGCGTGGCCGTCTATGGCGTCGCCCTGGTCATGCTGTACAGCATCTCCACGCTCTATCACAGCCTGCGCGGGCGGGCGAAGCTGATCATGCGCAAGCTCGATCACCTGTCGATCTACCTGCTGATCGCCGGCAGCTACACGCCGTTCTGCCTGGTCACGCTCGAGGGCGCCTGGGGCTGGACGCTGTTCGGCATCGTCTGGACCCTGGGCATCATCGGCATGCTGCAGGAGATCAAGCCGCGTTCGGAAGCCCGCGTGCTGTCGCTGGTCATCTACGCGGTGATGGGCTGGATCGTGCTGGTCGCCATCGAGCCGCTGCTCGCCGCCCTGGGTCGCGCCGGCTTCACCTGGCTGGCCGCCGGCGGCGTGCTGTACACGGTGGGCATCCTGTTCTTCGCCTACGACAGCCGCTTCCGCCACTGGCATGGCATCTGGCACCTGTTCGTCATGGCCGGCAGCCTGCTGCACTTCATCGCCATCCTGCGCTACGTGATCTGAGCGCCACTCATCGTCGCAACTGAACACCACCGCGTACCCCCAGTCGGTTACTGAACACTGTCCCTGGAGAAACGCCATGGTTGCATTCGATCCCCAGTCGCGCCACGCGGCTCAGCACGCCTATCAGCGGCACAACATTTCCCACCGGGAGCGGGCATTGTCCACCGCCGCCGGCATCGTCCTCACCGGCGCAGGCCTGCATCGCGGCGGCATCCTGGGCCTGGCCGGGCTCACCCTCGGCGGCCTGCTGCTGGCTCGCGGCGGCACCGGGCACTGCAACCTCAAGGGCCTGCTGGAAGACCCGCAAGCCGAGATCCGCCACCTGCGCGCACGCATACGCCAGCTCAGCGCGACCCTCGCCCACGCCTCCGCCGAGCACAGCGGAACCGACGTGCGCAGCACCGAGGCCTTCGATACCGAGCAGATTCCCGGCGGCAGCTACGCCGTCGATCCCGCATCGGCCAATCGCCTGAGCGGCCACTTCTGACCCTGGCTGCAGCCCTCCCTGGCCATCCAGGCCATGGAGGGCGCGGCGCTTCAGCGCGCCCTGCGCAGCGGCACATTCCACCCTAACCTTTTATCCTGCCCATCGGTCTTAACCGACAACGCGACTCGCGCCCGCAGCAGGACTATCGACACTCATGGACCTGGTCATCGCCCGCCCCGAGGGGCTCTACTGTCCGCCCGGCGACTTCTATATCGACCCCTGGCGCCCGGTCGAGCGCGCCGTGATCACCCACGGCCACGGCGACCATGCCCGCGGCGGCAGTCGCCACTACCTGGCCGCCGCACCCGGCGCCGGCATCCTGCGCACGCGCCTGGGCGCCGATATCAACCTGCAGACCCTGGACTACGGCGAGCGCCTCGATCACCACGGCGTGACGCTGAGCCTGCACCCCGCCGGTCATGTGCTCGGCTCGGCGCAGGTGCGCCTGGAACATCGCGGCGAGGTGTGGGTCGCGTCCGGCGACTACAAGGTCGAACCAGACGGCACCTGCACGCCGTTCGAGCCGGTGCGCTGCCACACCTTCATCACCGAATCGACCTTCGGCCTGCCGATCTACCGCTGGCAGCCGCAGGCGCAGATCTTCGCCGGCATCGACACCTGGTGGCGGCAGAACCAGGCCGCCGGCCGCGCCAGCGTGCTGTTCTGCTACGCCTTCGGCAAGGCGCAACGCATCCTCCACGGCATCGACGCAAGCATCGGGCCAATCCTCGGCCACGGCTCGATGGAGCCGCTCAACCAGGTCTACCGCGACGCCGGCGTGCACCTACCGCCCACCCTGTACGCCGGCGACTTCAAGAAGAGCGACCCGCTGCTGCGCCAGGCGCTGATCCTCGCCCCGCCCTCGGCCGGCGGCAGCACCTGGATGCGCCGCTTCGGCGAGTACAGCGACGCCTTCGCCAGCGGCTGGATGATGCTGCGCGGCACGCGCCGGCGCCGTGGTGTGGACCGCGGTTTCGTGCTCTCCGACCATGCCGACTGGCCGGGCCTGCTGTGGGCCATCGAGCAGACCGGTGCCGAGCGGGTGTTCGTCACCCACGGCTCGGTCAGCGTGCTGGTGCGCTACCTGCGCGAACAGGGCCTGGACGCCCAGGGCTTCGATACCGAATACGGCGACGAGGACGAAGCGGCGCCCGCCGCGGCAGCGGAGCCGAGCCCATGAAGGCCTTCGCCGATCTCTACGGGCGCCTCGACGCCACCACTTCGAGCAACGCCAAGCTCGCCGCCCTGCAGGATTACTTCCGCACGGCCAGCGCCGAGGACGCCGCCTGGGCCGTGTACTTCCTCGCCGGCGGCCGTCCGCGCCAGCTGGTGCCGGCCAAGCAGCTGCGCGAACTGGCGATGCAGGCCGCCAACCTGCCGGAATGGCTGTTCGAGGAAAGCTATTCGGCGGTCGGCGACCTGGCCGAGACCATCGCCCTCCTGCTGCCCGAATCCAGCCACGAATCCGGCGATGGCCTGGCCCTGTGGGTCGAGGACAAACTCCTGCCCCTGCGCGGCCTGCCACCGGAAGAACTGGCCGCGCGCCTGCCGCTGTTCTGGGCGCAGCTCGACCGCCAGGCGCTGATGGTGTGCATCAAGCTGATCACCGGTGCCTTCCGCGTCGGCGTATCCAAGCTGCTGGTGACCCGCGCCCTGGCCAGCCTCGCCAACCTCGATGCCAAGCGCGTGGCCCAGCGCCTGGTCGGCTACACCGACCTGTCGCACCGGCCCAGCGCCGAGAGCTACCGCCGGCTGATCGCCGCCGAATCGGACGACGAGCACGCCCAGCGCGGCGGCCAGTCCTACCCGTTCTTTCTCGCCCACGCCCTGCAACTGCCGGTGGAGAAGTTCGAGGAAAGCCTCGGCCCGGTGGAGGCCTGGCAAGTGGAGTGGAAGTGGGACGGCATCCGCGCCCAGCTGGTCAAGCGCGACGGCCGCCTGTGGCTGTGGTCGCGCGGCGAGGAGCTGATCAGCGAACGCTTTCCCGAGCTGGACGAACTGGCTGCGCGCCTGCCCGACGGCACGGTGATCGACGGCGAGCTGGTGGTCTGGCGTCACCCGCCGGCCAACGCCGAACAGGCCAGCCTGATGGAGGTCGACAGCGCCGCGCTGGAAGCGGACGTGGAGGACACGGTCGAGCGCTACGGCATCCAGCCCTTTGCATTGCTGCAGCAGCGCATCGGCCGCAAGACCCTGGGCAAGAAGATCCTCGAAGAAGTGCCGGTGGCCGTGCTCGGCTACGACCTGCTGGAGTGGCAGGGCCACGACTGGCGCAGCCGCCCACAGCACCAGCGACGCGCGCAGCTGGAGCAGGTGATCGCCGCCTGCGCCAGCCCCAGGCTGATGCCCTCGCCGCTGCTGCACGGCGACAGCTGGCAGGCGCTGGCCGAGCAGCGCGAAGCGTCGCGCCGCCTCGGCGTCGAGGGCATGATGCTCAAGGCCCGCGACGCCCTGTATGGCGTGGGCCGGACCAAGGACATGGGCGTGTGGTGGAAGTGGAAGGTCGACCCGTTCAGCGTCGACGCCGTGCTGATCTACGCCCAGCGTGGCCACGGCCGCCGCGCCAGTCTCTACAGCGACTACACCTTTGCCGTGTGGGACGGCCCGCCGGGCGCCAGCGAGCGCAGCCTGGTGCCGTTCGCCAAGGCCTATTCCGGGCTGACCGACGAGGAGATGCGCAAGGTCGACGCCATCGTGCGCAAGACCACCGTGGAGAAGTTCGGCCCGGTGCGCAGCGTCACCCCGACCCTGGTCTTCGAGCTGGGCTTCGAGGGTATCGCCCTGTCCAAGCGCCACAAGAGCGGCATCGCCGTGCGCTTCCCGCGCATGCTGCGCTGGCGCCAGGACAAGACTGTTGAGGAAGCCGACACCCTGGCCATCCTCCAGGATCTGTTGCAATGAGCCTGGCCGGCACCTGGTTCGCCCAGCGCGGGTGGAAGGCCTTCGCCTTCCAGAAGGAGGTCTGGCAGGCCGTGGCCAAGGGCGAGTCCGGCGTGCTACACGCCACCACCGGCTCGGGCAAGACCTATGCGGTGTGGCTGGCCGCGCTCGAGCGCTTTGCCAAGGCCACGCCGGCCACCACCGCCAGCGGCCAGCCGCGCAAACGCCAGCCCGCCGCCGCGCCGCTCGGCGTGCTGTGGATCACCCCGATGCGCGCCTTGGCGGCCGACACCCAGCGCGCCCTGCAGGCGCCGCTGGACGACCTGAACATCGCCTGGAGCGTCGGCCTGCGCACCGGCGACACCGGCAGCAGCGAACGCGCGCGCCAGGGGCGCAAGCTGCCCAGCGCGCTGATCACCACCCCGGAGAGCCTGACCCTGCTGCTGACCCGCAGCGATGCCGAGGCGCAGTTCGCCGGCCTGCGCATGCTGGTGGTGGACGAGTGGCACGAGCTGCTCGGCAACAAGCGCGGCGTGCAGCTGCAACTGGCGCTGGCACGGCTGCGCCGGTGGAATCCGGGGCTGATCGTCTGGGGCCTGTCGGCGACCCTGGGCAACCAGCAGCACGCGCTGCAGGTGTTGCTCGGCGACACCCTGGGGCGCCTGGTGCAGGGCAAGCAGGACAAGAGCCTGCGCATCGACACCCTGCTGCCGCCGGGCATCGAGCGTTTTCCCTGGGCCGGCCACCTGGGCCTGCGCATGCTGCCGCAGGTGGTCGAGGAGGTCGAAGCCAGCAGCACCAGCCTGCTGTTCACCAACACCCGCTCGCAGGCGGAGATCTGGTACCAGGCGCTGCTCGACGCCCGGCCGGACTGGGCCGGGCTGATCGCCCTGCACCACGGTTCGCTGTCGCGCGAGGTGCGCGACTGGGTCGAACTGGGCCTCAAGGACGGCCGGCTGAAGGCTGTGGTGTGCACGTCCAGCCTGGATCTGGGCGTGGACTTCCTGCCGGTGGAGCGGGTGCTGCAGATCGGTTCGGCCAAGGGCGTGGCGCGCCTGCTGCAACGGGCCGGGCGCTCCGGCCACGCACCGGGGCGCGCCTCGCGCATCAGCCTGGTGCCGACCCACGCGCTGGAACTGATCGAAGCCGCCGCCGTGCAGGACGCCGCCGCCGCCGGGCGCATCGAGGCCCGGCAATCACCGCAGAAACCCCTCGACGTGCTGGTCCAGCACCTGGTCAGCATGGCCCTCGGCGGCGGCTTTCGTCCCGACGAGCTGCGCGAGGAAGTGCGCAGCGCCTGGGCCTACCTCGAGCTGAGCGACGAGGAGTGGCAATGGGCGCTGGCCTTCGTCCGCCACGGCGGCAACTCGCTCACCGCCTACCCCGACTACCAGCGCGTGGAGCCCGACGAGCACGGCATCTGGCGCGTACCCAATGCGGCCCTGGCCAGGCGCCACCGCATGAGCGTGGGCACCATCGTCAGCGACGCCAGCATCGCCGTGAAGTTCTGGGCCAAGGGCGGCAGCGGCCGCTCGCTGGGCAGCGTCGAGGAAGGCTTCATCGCCCGTCTGCGCCCCGGAGACTGTTTCCTCTTCGCCGGGCGCCTGCTGGAACTGGTGCGGGTGGAAAACATGACCGCCTACGTCAACCGCGCCACGTCGCGCAAGGCCGCGGTGCCGCGCTGGAATGGCGGGCGCATGCCGCTCTCCAGCGAGCTGGCCGACGCCGTGGTGGCGCGCTTCGGCGAAGCGGCGCAGGGCCAGTTTCGCGGCCCGGAGATGCAGCTGCTGCGCCCGCTGCTGGATGTGCAGCAGGCCTGGTCGGCGCTGCCCACCTCCGACTCGCTGCTGGCGGAAACCCTGCACTCGCGCGAGGGCTGGCACCTGTTCCTCTACCCCTTCGCCGGGCGCAGCGTGCACCTGGGGCTGGCCAGCCTGCTGGCCTGGCGCCTCGGCCAGTTGCAGCCGGCGACCTTCTCCATCGCCGTCAACGACTACGGCCTGGAGCTGCTCTGCGCCAGCCCGGTGGATTGGCCGCGCTGGCTGAACAACGCACTGCTGCGCAGCGACGATCTGCTGCACGACGTGCTCGCCAGCCTGAATGCCGGCGAGCTGGCCCGGCGGCGCTTTCGCGAGATCGCGCGCATCGCCGGGCTGGTGTTCGGCGGCTATCCCGGGGCGGCAAAAAGCGCGCGCCAGTTGCAGGCGTCCAGCGGGCTGTTCTTCGACGTGTTCCAGCAATACGACCCAGGCAACCTGCTGCTGACCCAGGCCCAGGAGGAGGTGCTGCGCCAGGAGCTGGACGTGCAGCACCTGCAGCACACCTTGCAACGCCTGCGCGGGTTGCGCCTGGACCTGCGCGAGGTACAGCGCCCGCCACCGCTGGCCTTTCCCTTGCTGGTGGAACGCTTTCGCGAGAGCCTCAGCTCGGAGAAGCTCGCCGACCGCATCGCCCGCCTGCTCGCCGACCTGGAGAAGGCCGCAGGCCCCGGCGCCTACCAGGCCGAGAGCGCGCCCGAAGTGGAGCGCGAACGACCGCGGGCGCGCACACCGCGGCAGAGCAAGAACGGGCTGCCGCGGGTGAAGAAGCGTACCGGCTAAGCGAAAACGAGGAGCATCGCTATCGACCCGACCCACGCGCCCACGCCTACCCTGCCGGTGCAGCTTGCCGGCGAGGAAGTCTGGCTGCTGGCCGACAAGGCGCTGTACTGGCCGGCCGGCGAGGCCCTGCTGATCGCCGATATCCACTTCGGCAAGGCCGCGGCCTATCGCGCCCTCGGCCAGCCAGTGCCGCAGGGCACCACGACGAACAACCTGCAGCGCCTGGATGCGCTGCTGGCGCAGTACCCGTGCCGCCAGCTGATCTTCCTCGGCGACTTCCTGCACGCGCGCGGATCCCACGCACCGGCCATCCTGGCGGCGCTGCATGCCTGGCGTGAGCGCAACAGTGAACTGGCGATCCTGCTGATCCGCGGCAACCACGATCGCAGCGCCGGCGACCCGCCGGCGACGCTGAATATCCGGGTGGTCGCCGAGCCCTATCTGCTCGGCCCGTTCGCCCTGCAGCACGAGCCCGATCCGCACCCCAGCCACCAGGTGCTGGCCGGCCATGTGCATCCGGTGTGCGTGCTGCGCGGGCGCGGTCGGCAGCGCCTGCGCCTGCCCTGCTTCAGCCTGGATGACGGGGTGTGCCTGCTGCCGGCCTTCGGCGCCTTCACCGGCGGCATGCTGGTCGACCCGCAGCCGGGGCGGCGGCTGTATGCGGTCGGTGATGGCGGGGTATGGCCGCTGGCTAGCGGCGACGGTCCAGCAGGTTGACCGCCAGCCGATCGAGCCAGCCCCACAGACGTTGCTGGATGCGCTTGAGCAGCGGGCGGCGATGCCAGTCTTCCAGGGTGATTTCGCGGCTCTGCCCGAAGTCGACGAGGAAGCTGCCCTCGGCGGCCGCGGTCAGCTGCGGGTCGAGGGCCTCCAGATTGGCCTCCAGGTTGAAGCGCAGGTTCCAGTGGTCGAAGTTGCACGAGCCGACGCTGACCCAGTCGTCCACCAGCACCAGCTTCAGGTGCAGGAAGCGCGGCTGGTACTCGAAGATGCGCACCCCGGCCTTGAGCAGCCGCGGGTAGTAGCGCTGGCCGGCGAAGCGCACCGGCGGATGATCGGTGTTGCGGCTGGTCAGCAGCAGGCGCACGTCCACCCCACGGTCGGCGGCGCGGATCAGGAAGCGGCGTACCTTGCGACTGGGCAGGAAGTACGGCGTGGCCAGCCATACCCGGCGCTTGGCGTGGCCGATGCTGCGCAACAGCGACTGGACGATGTCCAGGTGCTGGCTGGAGTCGGCGTAGGCCACCCGGCCCATGCCGCGCCCGGCTGGTGGGCAGGGCGGCAGATGCGCCAGCCCCGGCGCCTGCCCTGGGCGCCAGGGACTGCGACCCTCGCAGGCCAGCCACTGGTACTCGAACAGCGACCGCCAGTGCGCCACCAGTGGCCCCTCGATGCGCACCATGGCCTCGTGCCAGTAGTCGTCCTGGGCCTGGGTGCTCCAGAACTCGTCGGTGGCGCCGGTGCCGCCGACGTAGACGCAGCGCTCGTCCACCACCAGCATCTTGCGGTGGTCGCGGTACAGATTGCGCAGGCCACGGCGCCAGCGCAGCGGGTTGTACTGGCGCAGCTGGATGCCGGCACTGGTGAGGCGCTCCCGCGAGGCCTGGCCGAAGCCCAGGCAGCCGAAGCCGTCGAACAGGCAGTACACCCGCACGCCACGCCCGGCGGCGGCGCACAGCGCCTCCACCAGCGCCGCGCTGCAATGGCCGTCTTCCACCAGATAGAGTTCCAGCAGCACCAGCTCCCGGGCCGAGGCGATGTCGGCGAGCATGGCCGGCATGAAGGCCGGGCCGTCGATCATCAGCTCGAAGCGGTTGGCGGATTTCCAGGGGAAGATGGCGCCTGTCATCGCGAGGTGAAAATCATCACCGCGCCGACCGGTACCGACAGGCTGATATTGGACAACCGGGCCACCTTGGCCAGGGCCTCGACGCCCCCCTCCAGGCCGAAGTGCTCGGCGTGCAACACCAGCGGCGCCAGGGTCACCACCTGGAAGCGCTGGTCGTCCAGGCGGGTGGCCAGCAGCTCGGCCATGTAGGCGTGCTTGCGCCCGCGAATCTCCACCTGCACCGGCAGGCTCAGCTCCAGCTGGGCGCCGGAGGCCAAGTCGGTGATCGGCGCCAGGTTGAGCTGGGCCATGATGTGCGCATCGGGGAATTCCTCGGTGGCGAACAGCAGGCTGCGCAGGCGCTCGTCGCGGACCGGGATGCCGGTGCTCACCGAATCCATCTCGACGCGCAGACGGGCCGCGCCCTTGTTGTCGATCTTGCCGTGCAGGGTGAGGAAGCGATGCACCTCGGAGAGGTTGCCGGCCTTGGTGGAGATGAAGGACAGGCGCGAGGACTCGTTGTCCAGGTACCAGGCGGCCTGCGCCGGCAGGGCCAGGCAAGTGGCGAGAACAGCGCCGGTCAGAATGCGAAGGGGCTTGGCCATGGGCTCACTTGTGTTGCGGTTTGAGCGCAACGATAGCGGCCCGGGGCGGCCTTGCCAAACGCCGGGCCGTTGCAAGCTGTGGCAGAGCGCCGAGCAGCCGGCAGCGGCCGGCGTGCTCAGAGCGGATCGGCCTCGACCTGCAGCTGGCAGCCCTGGCGCTGGTCCAGCCAGGCGGCGGTCTGCGTGCTGCCCAGGCCGCGGGCAGTCACCCGCTTGCGCTCGGCGTCGTCGCGCAGCTGGCTCAGGGGCATATACAGCTTGACGTAGCTGACGCAGTAGTCGGCCGGGTTGCCGCTGACGTAGCGGCAGGAGCAGTACTCCTTGGCCGAGTAGGCGCCGACTATGCCGGGGAAGGACGCCAGGTGCACGCGGTTGACCCAGGCCAGCAGGCCCAGGCCGACCAGCAGCAGGAGGAATACGGAGAGGAAGGGGCGACGGCGGATCATGGCTGTTCTCCGAAGGCGGCCTGCACCCGCTTGAGCAGTTCGTTATGGCTGTAGCTGCCGTCGCGGTCGTCGGCGTAGCGCACTACCACCAGCTTCTGCGCCGGCAGCACGTAGAGCCCCTGGCCCCAGTGGCCGAGGGCGGCGAAGGTGGCTTCCGGCACGTCCGGCCAGGGCTTGGCCTTGCCCTCCAGCGCCACGTTCAGCCACCACTGGCCACCGGGCACCGCGTCGTGCGGCTTCTCCGGGTTGGGCTGGTAGTTGGCGAAGGGCGTGCGGTTGAACGCCACCCAGCTCTGCGGCAGCAGCTGGCGCTCGCCCCAGCGGCCGTCGCGCTGCATCAGCAGGCCGACGCGGGCCAGGTCGCGGGCGGTCATGTAGGCATAGGACGAGGCGACGAAGGTGCCGCTGGCATCGCGCTCCCACACGGCCGAGCGGATGCCCAGCGGCTCGAACAGCGCGGTCCAGGGATAGTCGGCGTAGGCCTGCTCGCCGACCATCGACTTGAGGCTGGCACCGAGCACGTTGCTGTCGCCGCTGGAGTAGCGGAAGCGCGTGCCCGGCACGGCGCCCAGGCCGTGCGCGGCGGTGAACGCGGCCATGTCGCCGCGGCCACGGGTGTAGAGCATGGCCACCACCGAGGACTTCAGCGGCGCGTACTCGTAGTCCTCCTGCCAGGCCAGGCCGGAGGCCCAGTTGAGCAGGTGGCCCATCTTCACATCGGGGTGCGCGGTGAACGGCGGGTAGTGCTTGGCCACCGCATCGTCGAGCTTGAAGCGCCCCTCGCCGTAGGCGGTGCCGAGCACGCTGGCGAACAAGCTCTTGCTGATCGACCAGGTCAGGTGCGGGGTCTGCTGGGTGGTCGGCGCGGCGTAGCGCTCGTAGACGATCACGCCGTCCCTGATCACCAGCAGCGCATCGCTGCGCACACCCGTGCGGGCGGCTTCATCACGACTGGGAAAGGCATAGTCGTTGAGGGCCTGGATGGCCGGAGTGACGGCAGCCGGCTGGCTGCTCCAGTCCTCGGCCGGCCAGGTTTCCGCGGCCAGGGGACCGGCGGCCAGCAGGCAGCCGGCCAGGGCGGTGCGACGCAACAGGGCAAGGGGCATCGGGCTCGCTCGCAAATTGGGGAGGAGCCGACGCTAGCACGGCGAAGGTGAAGGAAAACAGCGCCAATCGCACCAGAGCACGGGACGGATCAGTCCGGCAGGCGATAGTCCTGCTGGGTCATCAGGTCGAGGCCGCACTCCAGCTGCTCGATCCAGTCGAGGAAGGCGCCGATCATCTGCGCGCCGACGAAGGGCCGGCCGTGCTGCGGCACGATCATCGCCACGTCCATCTCGCGCACCATCTGCGCCCAGAAGCGGCAGGCCTTGTTGCTGGCCATGTAGCGGCGGTGGAAGCCGGCCATGTGGGGGATGTGCGCGGCGAAGTCGCGCACCGGGCTGGCGTCGTCGACCATGGAGGCGCCCATGTCGCCGGAGAAGAGAATCTTGCTCACCGGGTCGTACAGCTGGAAGTTGCCCACCGAATGCAGGAAGTGCGCGGGCATTGCCTTGAGGTTGCACTGGCCCAGCGGAATCGCCTGGCCGCGGTCCGGCAAGGCGATGATGCGGTCGTAAGTGCAGATGCCGTGGCTCAGGGCCAGGTAGCTGGCGGTCAGGTGCGGCAGGAAGCGCGCCCACAGCTTGGAGCAGATCACCCGCGCGCGGGTGTGCAGCAGCCACTTGTCCAGGGAGGCGATGATGTCCGGGTCCTGGTGCGAGGCGAAGATGTAGGTCAGCGCCTGCACCGGGATGTGCTTGGACAGCTCCAGCGACAGCGGGGTGTAGGTCAGGTCGCCGCCCGGATCGAGCAGCAGGTACTGCTCGTGGTCGGTGATCAGGAACTGGTTGGACTGCACACCCTCGCCGCTGACCAGGTCATCGAACATCAGGCATTGATGGGTGCCGTTATCGAACAGCACGATTGGCTCGCGGCGCATGGAGACCTCGTAGAAAGAACGCGGCCGCGATTCTAGAGAGCCTGCGCCCACACACTACTGACCTGGATCAAGTCGAGGCGGCTGCCGATCGCCCCTATTCCATATCGGCATGGCCCGCATCGTACTGTTGTATTAGTTCCGCCCGAATGGCCGCGGATAGCATCGGCGCACTTGTCCTGCCGATGAGAACAATAAGGTGAACCTAGGAAAGATCATCAGCCGCAGCGCGTTGTACTGGCCCGAACACGAGGCCCTGGTCGACGCCCGGCAACGCATTACCTTCGCTCAACTCGAGCGGCGCACCAACCGCCTGGCCTCCGGCCTGCAGGCCCTTGGTCTGGCAACGGGCGCCCACGTAGCGATCCTCGCCCTCAACCGCGTCGAACTGGTGGAAGCGGAGATCGCCTTCTACAAGTCCGCCATGGTCAAGGTGCCGATCAACGCGCGGCTGTCCCTGGACGAGATCATCCAGGTGCTGGGCGACTCGCACAGCCAGGCGGTGATCGCCGATGGCCGCTTCGCCGCCGCGCTGGCCGCAAGGCGCGGCGAGGTGCCGCGCCTGCGCCATATCATCTCTCTCGACGACGAGGCCGGCGACAGCCATTACTCCGCCGTGCTGGCGCAGGGCAGCGAAGCGCCGGTGCATTGCGATCCGCAGGACGACGACCTGGCGGTGCTGCACTACACCTCCGGCAGCTCCGGCGTGCTCAAGGCGGCCATGCTCAGCTTCGGCAACCGCAAGGCGCTGGTGCGCAAGAGCATCGCCAGCCCGACCCGCCGCTCCGCCCCCGGTGACGTGATGGCGCATGTCGGCCCGATCACCCATGCCAGCGGCATGCAGATCATGCCGCTGCTGGCCGTCGGCGCCTGCAACCTGCTGCTGGAGCGCTACGACGATCGCCTGCTGCTGGAAACCATCGAGCGCGAGCGCGTCACCCGCCTGTTCCTGGTCCCGGCGATGATCAACCGTCTGGTGAACTTCCCCGAGGTGGAGCGCTTCGACCTCTCCAGCCTGCGCGTGGTGATGTACGGCGCCGCACCGATGGCGCCGGCGCTGGTCAAGCGCGCCATCGACCTGTTCGGGCCGATCCTGGTGCAAGGCTACGGCGCCGGCGAGACCTGCTCGCTGGTCACCGTGCTGACCGAAGAGGATCACCTGGTCGAGGGCGATGACGCTCGCCGCCTGGCCTCCTGCGGTCGCTGCTATTTCGAGACCGACCTGCGCGTGGTCAACGAACAGTTCGTGGACGTGCAGCCCGGCGAGATCGGCGAGATCGTGGTCAAGGGGCCGGACATCATGAAGGGCTACTGGCAGGCGCCGGAGCTCACCGCCGAGGTGATGCGCGACGGCTACTACCTGACCGGCGATCTGGCCACGGTCGACGAGCATGGCTACGTGTTCATCGTCGACCGCAAGAAGGAAATGATCATCTCCGGCGGCTTCAACGTCTACCCGACCGAGGTCGAGCAGGTGCTCTACAGCCTGCCGCAGGTGTTCGAGGCGGCGGTGGTCGGCGTGCCCGACGAGCAATGGGGCGAGGCGATCCGCGCGGTAGTGGTACTGAAGCCGGGCCAGAGCCTGAGCGCCGAGGAAATCATCGAGCACTGCGGTCGCTCCCTGGCCGGCTTCAAGAAGCCGCGTGCGGTGGACTTCGTCCAGGAGCTGCCGAAGAACCCCAATGGCAAGGTCGTGCGCCGCCTGATCCGCGAAGCGTATTGGCAGAACAGCGAACGCCGGATCTGAGCGGAGGCAACAGATGATCAAGCCAAGTGAAAAAGCCGCCCACCTGATCGAAGGCATCAACGCCTTCGCCCGCGACGAACTCGCCCCGCTGGTGGAGCGCGAAGGCATCCGCTGGGGCGAGCCGGTCGCCAAGCCGCTGCTGCGCGATATCTGGCGCCGCTCCTGCGAGCTGGGCTTCTACAACGCCATGCTGCCCGAAGCCCTGGGCGGCGCCGGGCTGAGCGTCACCGAGCTGTGCGCGCTGAAGGAGGCTGCGGTGCTCACCGGCTCGCCGCTGGCCCCGCACATCCTCGGCGAGCTGTCCGGCCCGCCGCGCGTCGGGCACCTGTTCAAGGTCGCCAACGAGCACCAGATCGAAACCATCCTGCGACCGATCTGCCGCGCCGAGAAGGCCGTGTGCTTCGCCCTCACCGAGGCCGAGGCCGGCTCCGACGCCACCGCGCTAGGCACCGAGGCGCGCCTGGAGGGTGACCACTACGTGCTGCGCGGCGCCAAACGCTACATCTCCGGCGCGCCCTATGCCGACATCGCCGTGCTGCTCGCGGTGACCACGCCGGGGCGCGGTCCGCAGGGCATCTCGGCGTTCTTCGTCGACCTGCATGCCGAAGGCGTGAGCGTCGACAGCGACTACTCGGTGATGTCCGGCGGCGGTGCCCACGGCAATATCCTCCTCGAGGACGTGCGCGTGCCGGTGGCCAACCGCATCGGCGAGGAAGGCCAGGGCTTCAAGCTGGCGATGGGGCGCATCACCCTCAACCGCCTGCTGCACTGCCCGACCATGCTCGGCATGGCCGGCCTGGCGCTGAACCTGTCGCTGGACTACGCCCGTACCCGCAAGCAGTTCGGCCAGCCGATCGCCATGTTCCAATCGATCAACCATATGCTCGCCGACATGGCCACCGAGCTGTATGCCGCGCGCAGCATGATGTACGCCACCGCGGCCAACAACGACGCCGGCGGCGATATCAAGGTGCAGGCATCGATGTGCAAGCTGTATGCCTCGGAAACCGCCTTCCGTATCGCCGACAAGGCAGTGCAGATCCACGGCGGCGCCGGTCTGATCAAGGGTCATCCGGTCGAATGGTTCTTCCGTGCGACGCGGATGATGCGCATCCTGACCGGTACCAGCGAGATCCAGCGCAACACCATCGCCAAGGGCATTCTGCTGCCGAGCTGAGTGCCACCCGCAGCTCCGTGACCAGGCGGGTGCTGCCGCACCGCTAGCAGGGCCGCCGCCAGGGAAGTCGGCCGGCCCCACAACAACAAAAGAGAATTCCCATGTCCGTACAAGACTCTGCCTTCCGTCCGCGCCAGGCCTGGACGATCGCCTTCCTGCTGGCCTTCATGATGCTGGTCAACTTCCTCGACAAGGTGGTGATCGGCCTGGTCGGCGTGCCGATGACTCAGGAACTGAACCTCAGCCCGACCGAGTTCGGCCTGATCGGCGGCGCCCTGCACTGGCTGTTCGCGATATCGGCGGTGGTCGGCGGCTTCCTCGCCAACCGTCGGCCGACCCGCAGCCTGCTGCTCGGCATGGGCCTGTTCTGGGCGCTGATTCAGCTGCCGATGCTGTTCGCCAACTCGCTGTGGATGATCGTCGCCTGCCGCGTGCTGCTCGGCATCGGTGAGGGTCCGGCCTCGCCGGTCGCCACCCACGCCCTGTACAAGTGGTTCCCCGATGACCGCCGCAGCCTGCCGGTGGCCCTGCTGCATTCCGGCAGCGCCATGGGTCTGCTGGTGGCTGGCGCGATGATCCCGTGGATCAGTCTGAACTACGGCTGGCGCACCAACTTCGCCGTGCTCGCGGTGATCGGCCTGGTCTGGTGCGGGCTGTGGCTGTTGCTCGGCCGCGAAGGCACCCTCGATACCCTGCGCCGCGGCCAACCCAACGCCGCGCAGAACGAGCCGCGCGTGCCCTACCGCCGCCTGCTGAGCGACAGCAGCGTGCTCGGCAACTACGCCTGCCACTTCGCCGCCAACTGGTCGCTGGCACTGACCCTGACCTGGGTGCCCAGCTATCTGGAGATCGGCCTCGGCATCGACCCGCTGAAGACCGGGCACATGTTCGTCATGTTCGTCGTCGTCACCACGCCGCTGAGCCTGCTGATGGCTTGGCTGTCGCAGCGCTTGATGCGCCGTGGCGTGTCGTCGCGCCTGGCGCGCGGCGCCTTCGTCTCGCTGTGCCTGATCGCCGGCGGGCTGTTCTCCTCGGCGCTGATGCTCACCGACCTATCGGTGACTACGCGGATCATCGCCCTGACCCTGAGCGGCGGCCTGGCCCTGGTGATGTATTCGGTGGGGCCGGCTATGCTCGCCGAATTCACCCCGAGCAGCCAGCGCGGCGGCATCCTCGCCATCGGCAACGCCGTGGCCTCGCTGGCCGGACTGTCGGCGCCGGTGGTCACCGGCCTGCTGGTGCACGGCGCGGGGGCCGGGCACCCGCAAGGCTATGCCCAGGGCTTCTTCGTCTGCGGTGGTGTGATGATCGTGGCAGGCCTGATCGGCCTGGTGACGATGAACCCGCAGCGCTCGCGCGAGCGCCTGGCTCAGGAAGAGATGTCGGGCGCCTGCTCGCGGGCCTGAGCCTGATCATCGGCGCTGCGCTCGATCAGACTGCCGCGCCAGCGGCCGTCGCGCACCGCCTCCACCAGCAGGCCGCGCACCAGGTCACGCATGCATGAGGCGGCGAACGACAGCGGCTTGTGCACCGAGTAGGCGATGGACACGGTGCGAGTGATGCGCGGCTCGACGATCTGCCGCGCCTCGGTCGGCTCGAACAGGTCGGCCAGCGGCGGCCAGTTGCTGATGGTCGCCGCCAGGCCACTGCGCACCAGACTGGCGATGCCCGGCGCGGACTGCTGTTCATAGGCGACGTTGAGCACCACCCCCGCCTCCATCGCCGCCTGCTCGATGCGCCGGCGCAGGTGCAGCGCCCGCGGCGCCATCACCAACCTTGTGGCACCAGCCTCGGCCAGGGTGATCGGGTCGCCGTGCAGACCCTGGCTGCCCATCCCGACCCAATACAGGTCCTCGATGAAGATCGGCTCGGCAGCGACATGCTCGAGCTCCTCGGCATTCGGCACCACACCGAAATCGACCTTGCCCAGCTCGATGGCCTGGCCACCCTCGCGGGTCAGGCCGTCGCAGATGGTCAGGGTGATGCTGGGAAACTTCTCCGCAGCTCGCGCGATGATCGCCGGCAGCAGCAGCGCCGAGGCGGTAGCTGGGATCGAGATGGCCACCTGGCCCTTGGGATCGCCACGGGTCGAGGCCAGCTCATCCTTCACCGAATCGAGCTTCTGCACCACCGACCGCGCCACCTCGTACAGGCGCCGGCCGGCGTCGGTGAGAGCCACACCGTCGTGCTGGCGCTCCAGCAACTGCATCTCCAGTTCGCTCTCCAGCAGGCCGATCTGCCGGCTCAATGCCGGCTGGGCGATATAGGCCCGCCGCGCGGCGGCGGAGAAGCTGCCGGCCTCGGCGATGGCGATCAGATAACGGAGCTGCTTGAGGGTCATGCGGTTCTCTCTATGGCCATGCCAAAGCGTTATGGCATCTATCCGAAGACACTATTTGTGGGGCTTTTCGAGGCTCCCTAGTATCCCCGAAACACTAAAGCGAAGGGAGTATCCGCCACTCGACGTTACAGTGCAGAACAATAAGTAGCGCCAATAAAAGCCCGCTCCGCAAGAACTGCCATTCTGCCGAAGAATATAGTCTCGCCCCAGGCGGGACGCGGCTTTCATTGCCTGTGTGTTTCGCAACTTGTTGTTCTCTGCGCGTGAATTCCAATTCTCACTCGACAACAAAGAGGACAATGAGTGATGCGATTCAAACTGCACGGCTTATTTAAACCGCCCTATCTTCTGCTGCCCCTGAGTTGCATGATCGGCAGCGTCCAGGCGGTCGATTTCCAGCTCGGTGAGATCGAGGGACAACTGGATTCGGCGCTGTCCATCGGCACCAGCATCTCTACCGCCAATCCCGACCCGAAGCAGCTGAACAGCGCCACGGGTGACGACGGCCGGCGCAACTTCCGCTCCGGTGACGCCTTCTCCGGCCTCTTCAAGGGCAACCATGACCTGGAGCTGCGCCATGGCGACATGGGCCTGTTCCTGCGCGGCAGCTACTGGTACGACTACGTGCTGCGCGACCAGGACCAGCGCTTCAAGAACGTCGAGGACAACAACCGCAAGCGCTCGGCAAAGTCTGCCGGCACCG
Organism: Pseudomonas sp. F(2018); assembly: GCF_005508865.1. GTDB lineage: Bacteria > Pseudomonadota > Gammaproteobacteria > Pseudomonadales > Pseudomonadaceae > Aquipseudomonas. The sequence goes on along the minus strand of NZ_SCOM01000004.1, from coordinate 433,282 downwards.
AGTTGCTCGACGCCTTCGTCTACTACAACTACGCCCTCGCCGAACAACCGGGCTCGGCACGCCTCGGCAAGCAGGTGGTGAACTGGGGCGAGAGCACCTTCATCCAAGGTGGCCTCAACGTGGTCAATCCGTTCAACCTGTCGGCGCTGCGCCGGCCGGGCTCGGAGGTGAAGGAAGGCCTGGTGCCGGTGAACATGTTCTACGTCTCGCAGAACCTCACCGAAGCCCTCTCCACCGACTTCTTCTACCAGCTCGACTGGGAGCAGACCCAGCTCGACAACTGCGGCACCTTCTTCTCCAGCAACGACTTCCTCGCCGATGGCTGTGATGGCCTGGACGTGGGCAGCGTGCTGACCGGCGTGCCGGCAGCAGTGGCGGCGCTGACGCCCTATGGCGTCAACCTCACCGACGAGGGCATCCGCATTCCCCGGGCCAAGGACCAGGACGCCCGCAACAGCGGCCAGTGGGGCCTGTCGCTGCGCTGGTTCGCCGCCGACCTGGACACCGAGTTCGGCGCCTATGTGGCCAATTACCACAGCCGCCTGCCCTACATGGGCACCATCAGCAGCCCGTACTACAACAGCACGGTATTCGGTAACGCCCTCAATAATGCCCTGCGCCTGGGCACCTCGCGGTACGTCGCGCAGTACCCCGAAGACATTCGCCTGTACGGCCTGTCGTTCTCCACCAACCTGGACACCGGCACTGCGCTGCAGGGCGAGATCAGCTATCGGCCGAACATGCCGATCCAGCTCAACGGCACCGACGTCATCCAGTCGCTGCTCAATGATCCGAACCGTTCGCCATTGGTCGCCGAAGGCATCCGCTCGCCGGCGGCGAACACCCTGTTCAACGGCTACCTGCGCAAGGAAGTCACCCAGGCCCAGGTCACCGCGACCCACTCGTTCGCCCAGGTACTCGGCGCCGATCAGTTGATGCTCGTGGGCGAGGCCGCGGGCACCTGGGTCGGCGGCCTGGAAGGCACCTATGGCGCGCGTTATGGACGCAACGGCACCTATGGCAACGGCGTGCTGACGGGCGGCAACTGCGCGGCGATATCGCGCACGCCGGAGTACTGCAACGACGATGGCTTCCTCACCCGCTTCTCCTGGGGCTACCGCCTGCGCGCCAGCCTGAGCTACCCGAACGCCGTGGCCGGCATCGACCTGCGCCCCAACCTGTCCTGGCAGCACGACGTGGACGGCAACGGTCCGGGCGAGGGCTCGGCCTTCAGCGAGGGTTCCAAGGCCATCAGCGTCGGCCTCGATGCCTCGCTGAACAACACCTACAACGCCAGCCTGGCGTTCACCGACTTCATCGACGGCGACTACGGCACCCGCGGCGACCGCGACTACGTGTCGATCAGCCTCGGCGTCAACTTCTAAGCGGAGCCCACCCATGAATCAGACTCATCGCCTCATACGCGGCGGCGCACTGTGCTGCGCCCTTCTGCTGGCCGGCAACGCCGTGGCGGCCGTAGCGGCCGAGGAAGCCGCACAGCTGCAGACCAGCCTGACCCCGGTCGGCGCCGAACGCGGCGCCAGTGCCGACGGCAAGATCCCCGCCTGGGACGGCGGCCTGAAGACCCAGCTGCAGTTCGCCGCCAACGGCACGCCGCTCGACCCGTTCAAGGATGAACAGCCGCTGTTCAGCATCGATGCGAGCAACTTCGAGCAGTACCGCGACCAGCTGAGCCCGGGGCAGATCGCCCTGCTGCAGCGCTTCCCGGACAGCCTGCGCCTGCCGGTGTATCCGAGCCACCGCACGGTCGTGGTGACGGACGCGGTGGCCGAGTCGGCCGCGCGCAACGCCACAGGCACTCGTCTGATCAACGACGGCAATGGCCTGGAGGGTTTCGCCGGCGTGGTCGCCTTCCCCATTCCCAAGAATGGTCTGGAAGTGCTGTGGAACCACCTGACACGCAACCGCAACGCCAGCTCCAGCCTGACCAACGACAGCGCCGCGCCGCAGAAGGACGGCAGCTACAGCATCATGACCACCCAGCAGTACTTCACTCGCCGCGACGCGGTGCAAGGACTGGCGGCGGACGAGGCGCGCAACATCCTCTACTTCTACAGCCACAAGATCACCGCGCCATCACGCATGGTGGGTGAAGTGGTGCTGGTGCACGAGACCCTCGACCAGGTGGCCGAGCCGCGCCTGTCCTGGCTGTATAGCGCCGGCCAACGCCGCGTACGGCGCGCGCCGAGCATCGCCTACGACACTGCCGGCCCGACCACTGCCGGCCTGCGCACCGCCGACAGCCGCGACATGTTCAACGGCGCGCCGGACCGCTACGACTGGCAGCTGGTGGGCAAGAAGACCCTCTACGTGCCGTACAACAGTTACCGCCTGGCCTCGCCCGAGCTGAGCTACGAGACGCTGATCCAGCCCGGCCATGTCCGCCCCGACGCCACCCGCTACGAACTGCACCGGGTCTGGGAAGTGGTCGCCACGCTGAAGCCGGGCATGCGCCACATCTACAGCAAGCGCCACTACTTCATCGACGAGGACACCTGGGCCATCGTCGAGGCCGATCACTACGACAGCCGTGGTGAACTGTGGCGAGTCGGCGAGGCTCACAGCTTCTACCACCCCACCGGCAACGCCGCGGTCAACGCCATGGAAATCACCTACGACCTCAACAACGGCCGCTACATCGCCTCCGGGCTGACCAACGAACAGCGCCAGCCGTTCGATTTCAGCTACCGCGCCAGCGTCTCCGACTACTCGCCCGGCGCCTTGCGCAGCAAGGGCCTGCGCTGAACCCAACCACCGACGGTCAGTCATGAGCACTCCCGCAACCCCGCCGCCACGCAAGCCACTCTCGCAGTCCCTGCTGGGCGGCGAGGAGCCGGACCCGCGCTTCACCCTGGCCAACGAGCGCACCTTCCTGGCCTGGGTGCGCACGGCCCTGGCCCTGCTCGGCGGCGGCATCGCCGTCGAGACATTCGCAGGCGAGGCATTCGGGCCGCAGCTGCGCCTGATCATCACCCTCAGCCTGCTGTCACTGAGCATCCTGGTCAGCGTCGGCGCCTGCCTGCGCTGGCTGGCGGTGGAACGTGCGCTGCGCCACCGCCGCGCCCTGCCCCTGCCGGTGCTGGTGCCGCTGCTGGCACTAGGCTGCTGCCTTGCCGCGCTGGTGCTGGCCGGCCTGTTCTGGCCGCGCTGGCATGGCTGACAGGCCGGTCGACGCCGGGCTGCAGGCCGAGCGTACCGAACTGGCCTGGCGCCGCACGCAGATCTCGCTGCTGGTGATCGCCTGCCTGGCGCTGCGCGGGCAGGACCCGCCGCTGGTGCTGATCGCCCTCGCCACGGCCGGCATCCTCTGGCTGCGCCAGGGCAGGCGCTACCAGCGCAGCCTGGCGATGCTGCGCGACGAATGCGGCCGCGCGCGCCTGCGCACCGTGCTCGGTACCAGCCTGGCGCTGCTGGCAATGGCCCTGCTGGCGATGCTCAAGGCCGTCTCCACCCTTCACTTCTGACCTTGCCTGCCGGACCAGAGCACCCGGCACACGGAGAACCCAAGCATGATCACGCCATTGGAGCGGCACGCCCGCGCCTTGCCTTTTCCCCACCCGACGGGAGCGCACAGCCATGCACATCGGTAAGAAAAGCCGCCGGGCCCTGGGCCTCGCCGGCATAGTGCTGCTGGGCGGCGGCCTGGCCACCTACAGCGTGCTGCAGCAGGCGCGGGAGACCGCCCAGGCCTACCTGTTCGGCTACCCGCTGGTACTGATGGAGCTGACCAAGCAGCACCAGCAGCTGCTCGGCACCACGGCCATCAACGGCTTCCGCCACAGCCGGCGCTTCCCCGACGCCAGTTTCAACAGCGTGGTGTCGCCGAACGTCGACACCCTCTACAGCATCGTCCACTTCGACCTGCGCCGTGAGCCGGTGGTGATGAGCATCCCCGACACCAGCGGGCACTACTACATGATGCCGATCATGGATGCCTGGACCAACGTGGTGAGCAGCCCTGGCACCCGCACCATCGGCACCGGCGCAAAGGACTTCCTGGTTGTCGGCCCGACCTGGCAGGGCGAGGTACCGGCCGGCATGCAGCCGATCCGCATACCCACGCAGATGGCCTGGATGATCGGCCGCATCAAGAGTGCCGGGCCGCGGGACTACGCCGAGGTGCATGCGCTGCAGCAGCGCTTCAAGCTGATGCCGCTGAGCGCCTGGCAGGGACAGGCGGCTGCCGTAGCCCCGGCGACGATGGTCGAGCTGCCACCGCTGGAGCGCAGCAAGGGCCCCGACCGCCAGCTGGCCGGGTGGGACCGCGAGACCTTCTTCCGCACCTTCTGCCAGCTGCTGGCCGACAACCCACCGCGCGCCGAGGATGCGCCGATGCTCGAGCGCATCCGCGCCACCGGCCTGCTCACCGACGACTGCCAGCCGCAACAGTCGCCGCTGCAGCGACTAGGCAGCGCGCTCGGCTACCGCAAGGTGGTCGCCCAGCTCGACGACAGCCAGCAACTGCTCGACAAGCGCCCCACCTTCAACGGCTGGCGCATCGGCTATGAACTCGGTGAATACGGCACCCGTTACCAGCAGCGCGCGCTGGTGGCCAAGCTCGGCCTCGGCGCCAACAGCCCCGAGGATGCCATCTACCCGAACCTGCACAGCGACGCGCAGGGCCGCCCGCTGAGCGGCGAGAACCGCTACGTGCTGCACTTCGCCAAGGATCAGCTTCCGCCGGTGCGGGCGTTCTGGTCGCTGACGCTGTACAACGCCGCGCAATTCCTCTCGGCCAACCCGCTGAACCGCTATGCCCTGGGTGACCGTGACGACCTGCACTACAACGCCGACGGCTCGCTGGACCTGTACATCCAGAAGGATCAGCCGGCCGCTGCCGACCAGCGCCGCAACTGGCTGCCGGCCCCCGAGGGCCGCTTCAACCTGTTCCTGCGCCTGTATTGGCCGCAGCCCGAGGTGCTCGAACGGCGCTGGTTGCCGCCGGCCATTCAGCTCGCACAATGAACAACGCCCCGCACGACGACTGTCGTGCGGGGCGTTTTTTCCCAGCAGGTCTCAGGGGGTGACGAGGTTGAACTGCGGGTTGGCTTCGTCGAGGCCGCCGAGCAGCTTGAGCAGCTTGAGGCGACCGCTCTCGAACTCGATACCACCGATGGTGGCTTCCTTCAGGAAGCCGGTTTCCTTCAGGGCGATGCGGTCGAGCAGCGCCTTGGTCATGCTCAGGTCGACGTCCGCCTGGGCGTGGCGCGCGCCCTTGCGCTGGGTCAGCACGCCGTTGCGCAGGGTCAGTGCGTAATCCTCGTCGAGGTCGCTGAAGCGCCAGTTGATCAACAGATCCTCGTCGGCCGCCTTCATCGCGTCGATGCGCACCGCCAGGTAGTCGAAGAACATGCTCGGCGTCAGGGCCCGGATCATGTCCGGCGCGCCGTTGCGTGCACGCGCCTCGGCCACGCCCTGGCGCAGCTCCAGGGCACCGCTCAGGTAGACGTTGCGCCAGGTGGCGTTCTCACTCTGGTAGCCGAGCTGCTCCAGGGTGTCGGCCTGCAGCTCGCGCGCCGCCGCGTTGTCCGGCTCGGCGAACACCAGGTGATTGAGCAGCTGCGCTGCCCAGCGGTAGTCGCCGGCGCCGAAGGCCTGGCGCGCGTTCTGCAGTACTGCGTCGGCGCCGCCCATGGCCGCCACATAACGCTGGCCGGCGTCCTCCGGCGGCAGCGGGTCGAGATTGGCCGGGTTGCCGTCGTAGAAACCCATGTAGCGCTGGTACACCGCGCGCACGTTGTGGCTCAGCGAGCCGTAGTAGTCGCGGCTGTACCACTTGCTGGCCAGGCGCGGCGGCAGCGACTGCAGCCGGGCGGCGATCTCGGTCGGGGTCAGGCCCTGGTTGATCAGGCGCAGCGTCTGGCTGTCGAGGAAGGCGTACATGTCGCGCTGGTCGGCCAGGTAGTCGCGGATCTCGTTGCCACCCCAGGTCGGCCAGTGGTGCTGGGCGAACAGCACCTCGGCCTTGTCGCCGTAGCGCACCAGGGCGTCGTCCAGGTAGTGCGCCCAGACCTTGGAGTCGCGTACCAGGGCGCCGCGCAGGGTCAGCACGTTGTGCTGGGTGTGGGTGGCGTTCTCGGCCATGCACAGGGTCTTGAACTGCGGGAAGTACATGTTCATCTCGGCCGGCGCCTCGGTGCCGGGGGTGAGCTGGAACTCGATCTCAACGCCATCGATGTTGCGCGTCTCCAGCGCTTCGGCGATCAGCACGTTCGGCGCGATCAGGGTCACCGTGGCATTGCTCGGCGTGCCCTTGCCGAGGCCGGCGTCGACCTGGCCGCGCTCGTCGCGCGGCAGCAGCGAGCCGTACATGTATTGGGCGCGGCGCATCATCGCCGGGCCGGCCAGCACGTTCTCGCTGACCGCGTGTTCGTAGAAGCCCCCGGGAGCGATGACCTGGACCTTGCCGGCCTTGACGTCGGCCTCGTCGATCACCCCACGCACACCGCCGAAGTGGTCGACATGCGAATGGCTGTAGATCACCGCCAGCACCGGCTTGCGTGGACGATGCTTGTAGTACAGCTCGAGGCCGGCCCGGGCGGTCTCGGTGCTGATCAGCGGGTCGATCAGGATCAGACCGCTGTCGCCCTCGATGATGGTCATGTTCGACAGGTCCATGCCGCGCACCTGGTACACCCGCTCGCGCACCTCGAACAGGCCGGAGATGTTGTTCAGCTGGGCGATACGCCACAGGCTCGGGTTGACGCTGGCCGGGGCGTCGTTGCCGTCGAGGAAGTTGTAGGCCATGCGGTTCCACACCGGCTGGCCCTCGGCGTTCTCGACCACGCCGCCGAACGGCTCGATCAGCCCGCGGCGGGCATTGTCGAAGTCGGCGCGGTCACTGAACGGCAGACGCTGCAGCCAGGCCTGGTTGCGCTCGCGGGTGATCTCGCTGGCAGGTTTGGCCGGCGTGGCCTGTTCGGCATAGGCCGGCGAAAGGATGAGCGCCAGGGCAAGGGCGCTGAGGCGGAAGCTGGGCATGAAAGGACTCGTTCTGCTCTTGTAGGTATGGACGGACGCGTCGAAGCCGCTCGACTCTAAAGAGCACGCTTCCGCGCCGCCAATATCAGAGGTGCATGCCCGCCATAACGCCAGGGAATGCCCTAGACGAACACCGCCCAGGCCTTCTCCAGGCGTTTTTCGCGGGCCGTGCGCGCCACTTCCAGCAGATTGCAGTCACGCGCCCACAGCGCCGCCCATTCCTGGGGGCCGGCAGCGATGGCGGCGTCCAGCTCTGGACGCAGGGTCTTGAACTGGGCGAACAGCCCGGCCAGCAGAACATGGGTGAGCGGATCGCTGGGGTTGTGCCGCGCCACTTCGGCGCAGCCGCTGAGCAGCGCCAGCAGACGCAGGGACAGCTCCTGCGGCCAGGCGCTGTCGCGACCGACGCCGTACAGCCAGGCGCTCAGCGCGGCCAGCACGTGCAGGTCCTCGATGCTGCGGAAGGGTTTCACGTAACTGTCCCAGCCATCGCCGGGCAGCAGTTCGCACAGGCTGTTGTCCAGGTGCAGGCGGGCGTGGCCGATATCCGGCATCAGCGGCAGCGCCGGCAGCGGCTCGATCCGTGCCCCCGGCGCGCCGCTGCGCACCACGCCCACGGCCAGGCGCGGCGCGCCCTCCTCCTCCACCCGCGCCGCCACCAGCAACCAGTCGGCGGCATCGGCGGCGGTGACGAAGTCCTTGCGCCCCGAGAGGTGCAGGCCGCTCAGACGAGTCTGCAGGTCCGCCGGGCGGGTGCTTCTGTTCTCGGTCACGCACAGCGCGCCCAGGCTCAGCGGCGCCGCCGGCCACAGCGCACGCAGCGCGCCCTGGTAGCCGGCGAGAAAGGCCAGGCCGGGCGTGGCCGCCAGGCGCCCGCCGAGCACGGCCAGGGCGAAGGGAGAGGTGTCGCCGGCGCGCTCCAGCAGCGCGGCGTACCAGTCGTCCAGGTTGCTCGCGCTCAGGCGGTCACGGGTTTCCAGCAGGGGTTGCCAGGGCATCACATAAATCCTCGTCGTCTGTCACACAAGCATCACCGAATCTTCATGGAGGTGACACCGGGTCTTCCTAGCCTGAGCTTGCCCAACAACATCGACCGGCCGCAACCCATCGCAGGCTGGCTCACGGAGGCTAATCGATGACCCAGATCGCCCGAACTGCCGAACGCCGCCTGCACGCCGAACGTCTGATCGGCCCGGATGCGCTGCGCGAAGCCCAGACCCTGCGCTACGCCGTGTTCAGCCGCGAGTTCGATGCCAAGCTGAAAGGCGCCGAGCTGGGCCTCGACATGGATGACTACGACCCGCACTGCCAGCATATCGGCGTGCGCGATCTGAACAGCGGCCGCCTGGTCGCCACCACCCGCCTGCTCGACCATCGCGCCGCCGCCAGCCTGGGGCGCTTCTACAGCGAGGAAGAGTTCAGCCTGCACGGCCTGGCCCACCTCGAAGGCCCGGTGCTGGAGATCGGCCGCACCTGCGTCGACCCGGCCTACCGCAACGGCGGCACCATCGCCGTGCTGTGGAGCGAGCTGGCCGAAGTGCTCAACGAGGGCGGCTACCGCTACCTGATGGGCTGCGCCAGCATCCCCATGCAGGATGGCGGCATCCAGGCACAGGCGATCATGCAGCGCCTGCGCGAACGCCACCTGTGCACCGAGCACCTGCGCGCCGAACCGCGCAACCCGCTGCCGGCCATGGACCTGCCGGGCAACGTCATCGCCGAGATGCCGCCACTGCTCAAGGCCTACATGCGCCTGGGTGCCAAGGTCTGTGGCGAGCCGTGCTGGGACCAGGATTTCCAGGTCGCCGACGTGTTCATCCTGCTCAAGCGCGACGAGCTGTGCCCGCGCTATGCCCGCCACTTCAAAGCTGCCGTCTAGCCGCCGAGCGTGGGGGCGACCCCACCGCTCTCCCGCTGCCCGAGTGTCACGATGATCAAACTTCGCCTTTACCTGCGTCTCATCCGTCTGGCCGCCGTGCTGCTGCTCGGCATGCTGCTGGCCAGCGGCGTCGCCCTGGCCGAGCGGGTGCGCCGCGGCGACCTGATGGGCCTGCGCCAGCGCCTCACCGCCTGGTTCATGCGCCGCCTGAGCGCCGCGCTGCCGTTCGAGGTCGAGGTACGGGGCGAGCTACCGCAAGGCCCGCACCTGTGGTTGAGCAACCATGTGTCGTGGACCGACATTCCGCTGCTCGGCCAGTTGCTGCCGCTGTCCTTTCTGTCCAAGGCCGAGGTGCGTACCTGGCCGCTGGCCGGCTGGCTGGCGCACAAGGCCGGCACCCTGTTTATCCGTCGTGGTTCCGGGGACAGCGCCCTGCTCGCCCGCCAGCTGCACCGTCACCTGAGCGCCGGACGCCAGTTGCTGATCTTCCCCGAAGGCACCACCACCGACGGCCAGCAGATACGCACCTTCCACGGTCGCCTGTTGACCAGTGCCATCGACACCGGCACGCCGCTGCAACCGGTGGCGATCCGTTACCTGCGCGATGGCGAGACCGACCTGGTCGCGCCCTTTATCGGCGACGACGACCTGCCCTCGCACCTGCTGCGCCTGTTCGCCGCGGATCGCGCCAAGGTGCAGATCCAGCTGCTCACGCCCATCGCCAGTGCCGGCCAGGAACGCAACGTGCTGGCGCGCCAGGCGCAACGGGCGGTGCAAGTAGCATTGTTCGGTGAAGACGCGCAGCAGGCTCAGCGCGCCGCCTGACAGGCGAAGCGCTGCAGCTCGGGATAGAACTCACGGAAGTCCGCGCTCAGCGGCTCGTACAGCCGCTCCAGCTCGCCCATGGCGCCGGCCAGCATCTGCGGCCGTGACAGCCGTCGGCTCATGCCCAATAGCACCTGCTCCAGCACGGCAAAATCCCTGTAGCTGCCCAGCCAGTCCTGCGCCGCCATGCGCGGGGCGATATAGGCCAGGCGCTCGGGCAACTCGGGCTGGGCGGCCAGCACCCGATAGACACGGCCGGTGAACTGCGCCAGCGGCTCGTCGGCGAACTCGGCCCAGTCGCGGGCCAGGCAATGGTCGAAGAACAGGTCGAGGAGAATCCCCGAAGTACGCCGCCGCTCGGCGGGGAAGCGCGAGCGCGCCTGCTCGATCAGCGGGTGGCGATCGGTGAAGGCGTCGATGCGCCGGTGCAGCTGGATGGCCGCCTCGATCTCGGCCGGAAAGCGCCCCGCCAGCGGCCCCTTGACGAAGTCGCCGTACAGGCTGCCGAGCAGCTGCTGCGGCGCGTCACCGCCCAGGTGCAGGTGAGCCAGGTAGTTCACGCCGCCCCCTTGCGCCAGGCATTGGGCGTCATGCCCAGCCAGCGGCGGAAGGTGCGGCTGAAGTTGCTGGTGTCGCGATAACCCAGGCGCTCGGCCACCGCCTCCACGCTCAGCGGCGTGCTCTGCAGCAGCCAGCAGGCCAGCTCCTGGCGCACCTCGTCGAGCAGTTGCTGGTAGTGCACGCCCTCGTCGCGCAGGCGGCGGATCAGGGTGCGTTCGGACAGGTGGAATTCGTCCGCCAGCTGCTCCAGCGTCGGGTAGCTGCCCTCGCAGGCCACCAGGCGCAGCTGCACCCGGCTGGTCCAGTCGCCGCCGGGGCTGGCGCCCTGCAGCTGGTGCTCGCAATCACGCAGGGCGATGCGCGCGGCCTGGGGGTCGGCGCTCAGGCTGGGGCGATCCAGCCACTCCAGCGGTAGGCTGACGCTGAAGCGCTCGGCACCGAAGCTGACGCCGGGCCCGAGCAGCTCGCGATAGCGCGCCGACCAGGGCGGCTCGGCGAAGGGGAAGGCGAACGCCAGGCAGTCGTCCGGCAGCACGCCGCACACCGCCTCCAGCAGGCGCAGGCAGACACCGGCCAGGCTGGTGAAGATGTGCTCGCGCACGTTGCCCAGGTCGAACAGCTCCTCGACGCAGATGCGGTAGCGCTCGTCTTCGATCTCGCCACCGAGGCGCAGGCTGGACAGGCGCAGCACGCTGAAGCGCTCGAGCACCGCCAGCACGCCGCGCAGGTCCGGGCACAGGGCGGCGGCGTAGCCCACCGGGCCGTGGGCCGATACCGGCATAGCGCAGCCGACTTCCAGGCCCAGCCAGGGGCAGTCGGTGAGCTGGATGCCGCGACGGATCAGGCGCTGCACCTGGGCGAAGTTGAGCGGGCGGTTGTCGCGGTGCAGGTGCGCCCAGTCCAGCCCGGTGCCGTGCAGGATCTCGGCCTCGCCGAAGCCGCGCTGGCGCAACGCCGCGCACAACAGGCGGGCGTAGATGGGGTGCAGGCAGGGTTGCAGCGGGGCGAGATTCGGGTCCATGGCGGCGGTCCACGCGCGGAGCGAGCTGTCACCATATGACGATTTTCTGCCCAGCTCAACGGTTATGCCACTGGCCGCGCCAGCGCATGCTGGACCCAGGTCGAAGAACCGTGGAGAGAACAACAATGCCCGCCACCCTGCCCTACCGTGATCGCAAACGCCCACTGTGGCTGCTGTCGCTGCTCGTGCCCTGTCTGGGACTGATCGGCCCCGCCCTGTACCTGCTGGTATCGCCGCACGACGCCTGGCTCTGGCTGCCGCCGGTGTTCTTCTACTTCGGCGTGCCGCTGCTCGATGCGCTGATCGGCGAGGACCCGAGCAACCCGCCCGAGTCCGAGGTGCCGGCGCTGGAGGCCGACCCCTACTACCGCTGGATCACCTACCTGCTGGTGCCAGTACTGTGGGCGGCCTTCATCGCCACCACCGCCTTCGTCGCCACCCAGCCGCTGGCCTGGCATGGCGTGCTGGCGATGATCATCAGCACCGGCGGTGGCCTCGGCTTCGCCATCAACCTCGGCCACGAGATGGGCCACAAGAAAAGCACGCTGGAGCGCTGGCTGGGCAAGCTCGCGTTGGCCGTGGCCTGCTACGGGCACTTCTACATCGAGCACAACCGCGGTCACCACCGCGACGTGGCCACGCCGGTAGACCCGGCCTCGTCGCGCATGGGCGAGTCGATCTACCGCTTCGTCCTGCGCGAGATGCCCGGCGGCTTCCACCGCGCCTGGCAGCTGGAAAAGGAACGCCTGGCGCGCTGTGGCAAGCGCACCTGGAGCCTGGACAACGAGGTGCTGCAGCCGGCGCTGGCCAGCCTGGCGCTGTATGGCGGGCTGACCCTGGCGTTCGGCATCGCCATCCTGCCGTACCTGCTGCTGACCGCCCTGTGGGGCGCCTTCCAGCTGACCTCGGCCAACTACCTGGAACACTACGGCCTGCTGCGCCGCAAGCTGGACAGCGGCCGTTATGAGATATGCCAGCCGCACCACTCGTGGAACAGCAACCACCTGTTCTCCAACTGGGCGCTGTTCCACCTGCAACGACATTCCGATCACCACGCCCACCCGACGCGGCGCTACCAGTCGCTGCGCAACTTCCCCGACCTGCCGCGCCTGCCCAGCGGCTACTTCGGCATGTACCTGGTGGCCTACGTGCCGCCGCTGTGGTTCCAGGTGATGAATCCACGGCTGATCACCGCCGTGCACGGCGACGCGGCGCGGATCAACTTCCAGCCCGGCCACCGCGAGCGCCTGATGCGCCGCTACGGCCTCGGCGAGCACAGCGCATGAGCCGCCATCGCTGCCCGGAATGCGGCTATTGCTACGACGAGGCCATGGGCGAGCCGCACCATGGCTACCCACCGGGCACACCCTGGGAGGAACTGCCGGACGACTTCGCCTGCCCGGACTGCGCCATCCGGGTGAAGGACGAGTTCGAAGCGCTGGCGGAATAATCCCCTCGTAGGAGCGAGCTCTGCTCGCGAACCACTGCGCGCTGAACACTTCGCGAGCAGAGCTCGCCTACCGACTGCCCACCCCATCAGCTGCACTGATAGTCAGTATCGGCACAAACGATCCCCATATCGGTCCAACCCGATATAGAGTTCGCCTCAACCCGATATGCGACAGCACCAGCATGAGCAGCCCGATCGACATCGACGAAATCATCAAGGCCCTGGCCCATCCGGTCCGCCGCGAGATCCTGCAATGGCTCAAGGAGCCGGAGAAGCATTTCGCCGACCAGGACCACCCGCTGGAGCTCGGCGTCTGCGCCGGCAAGTTCGAGCGTTGCGGCCTGTCCCAGTCGAGCGTGTCGGTGCATCTGGCAACCCTGCAGCGTGCCGGTCTGGTGACCTGTCGCAAGGTCGGCCAATGGAGTTTCTTCAAGCGTAACGAGGAGGTCATCCAGGCCTTCCTCAAGGACCTTGACGCCCAGCTCTGAGTGGATGCCTGCCCGCAGCAGGCCACCTCTTCCAACCGAATTTCCAGGAGCCGGCCCCATGCCGTTACCGCTTCTCGTCCTCGCTCTGTCCGCGTTTGCCATCGGCACCACGGAATTCGTCATCATGGGCCTGCTGCCCGAGGTGGCCACCGACCTCGGCGTGTCCATCCCCGGCGCCGGCTGGCTGGTCACCGGCTATGCCCTCGGCGTGGCGCTCGGCGCACCGTTCATGGCCCTGGTCACCGCCAACTGGCCACGCAAGCTGGCCCTGCTGGCGCTGATGGGCATCTTCGCGCTGGGCAACCTGCTGTGCGCCACCGCCGCCGACTACGAGCTGCTGATGGTGGCGCGGGTGGTCACCGCGCTGTGCCACGGCGCCTTCTTCGGCATCGGCTCGGTGGTCGCCGCCAGCCTGGTGCCGGAGAACCGCAAAGCCTCGGCCGTGGCCCTGATGTTCACCGGCCTGACCCTGGCCAACGTGCTCGGCGTACCGCTGGGTACCGCGCTCGGCCAATACGCCGGCTGGCGCTCGACCTTCTGGGCCGTGACCGCCATCGGCATCGTCGCCTTTATCGGTCTGTGGCGCGTGCTGCCGAGTAGTCGCGAACAGGAGCCGACCGACCTGCGTGGCGAACTCAAAGCCATGCGCGGTGCCGGGCTGTGGCTGGCGCTGTCCACCACCGTGCTGTTCTCCGCCGCCGTGTTCGCCCTGTTCACCTATATCGCGCCGCTGCTCGGCGAGGTCACCGGAGTGTCGCCACGTGGCATCACCTGGACCCTGCTGCTGATCGGCGTGGGCCTGACCCTCGGCAACCTGATCGGTGGGCGACTCGCCGACTGGAACCTGGCCAAGGCCCTGGCCGCCATCCTGCTGACCCTGGCGCTGTTCTCCACCCTGGTGCGCTGGACCAGCCCGCTGCTGGTGCCGTTGGAGATCAACCTGCTGCTCTGGGCCATGGCCGCCTTCGCCGCCGTGCCGGCCCTGCAGGTCAACGTGATGAACTTCGGCCAGGCCGCACCGAATCTGGTGGCCACCCTCAACATCGGCGCGTTCAACCTGGGCAACGCCCTGGGTGCCTGGGTCGGCGGCCTGGTCATCAGCCAGGGCCTGGGGCTGACCAGCGTGCCGCTGGCCGCCGCCGTGCTGGCCGCGCTGGCGCTGGTCGCCGCCCTGCTCACTTTCTCCTTCGGCAGTAGCGCAAGCCCTGCCGAAGCCCTGCTCGACTGACCCACTGGAGGCTGCACCATGACTACCCTGTTCGACCCCATCAAGCTCGGCAGCCTGGAGCTGCCCAACCGCATCATCATGGCCCCGCTGACCCGCTGCCGCGCCGACGAAGGCCGCGTGCCCAACGCGCTGATGGCCGAGTACTACGTGCAGCGCGCCTCGGCCGGCCTGATCCTCAGCGAGGCCACCTCGGTCACTCCGATGGGCGTCGGCTACCCGGACACCCCCGGCATCTGGTCGGAAGACCAGGTACGCGGCTGGCACAATGTCACCCGCGCCGTGCATGCCAACGGCGGGCGCATCTTCCTGCAGCTGTGGCACGTCGGCCGCATCTCCGACCCGATCTACCTGAACGGCGAGCTGCCGGTCGCCCCCAGCGCCATCGCGCCGGCCGGCCACGTCAGCCTGGTCCGTCCGATGAAGGGCTTCGAGACCCCGCGCGCCCTGGAGACCGAGGAGATCGCCGACATCGTCGAGGCCTACCGCCACGGCGCGGAAAACGCCAAGGCCGCCGGCTTCGACGGCGTGGAGATCCACGGCGCCAACGGCTACCTGCTCGACCAGTTCCTGCAGAGCAGCACCAACCAGCGCGGCGACCAATACGGTGGCTCCATCGAGAACCGCGCGCGCCTGCTGCTGGAAGTCACCGACGCGGCGATCTCGGTGTGGGGTGCCGATCGCGTCGGCGTGCACCTGTCGCCACGCCGCGACCTCCACGACATGGGCGATGCCGACCCGCGCGAAACCTTCGGCTATGTGGCCCGCGAGCTGGGTAAGCGTGGCGTGGCCTTTATCTGCACCCGCGAGAGGGAGGCCGACGACAGCCTGACTCCCTTTATCAAGGAGCAGTTCGGCGGCCTGGTCATCGCCAACGAGCGCTTCACCAAGGATCAGGCCAACGCCTGGCTGGCGGACGGCAAGGCCGACGCCGTCGCCTTCGGCGTACCCTTCATCGCCAACCCGGACCTGGTCGAGCGCCTGTCCAAGGACGCCCCGCTCAACGAGGCGCGCCCGGAGCTGTTCTACGCCCAGGGCCCGGTCGGCTATATCGACTATCCGCGCCTGTAACCGCATCGCCCCGGATGCACCAAGCCCCGCTCAGGCGGGGCTTTTTCATGGACGTATGAAATTCGCGCGGTGGCGCGGGCCACCTGAACACCGGTCGCAGTGGCCGACGGGAGGTCGGCACGCCCGCTGGGCAAGCACGAAGCGGGCTGGCTATGATCGACACCCATGTCATCCCCACCCCAGCTCCGCCAACCCTGCCCACCCGGTGCCTGCGACTGCGAGCGCGAGCGGCTGCTGGACAGCTCCGGCAGCGACATGCGCATCCTGCTGCTGACCCGCAACGAGGAGCAGCGCCTGCTGGAGCGCCTGGAGAATCTGAAGAGCCTGGACGACCTGCGGCACATGCAGCAGCGCATGTACGAACAGCTCGGCATCCGCGTGGAAGTGGCGCCAGGCTTGAACGAGGTGCGCAGCATGCGCGGCATCGCCATCACCATCGCCCCATTGCCGGGCCTGTGCCGCAAGACCCGCCAGGCGATCCCCGCCGCCATCCGCCGCGGCCTGGAGCGCCAGCCGGAAATCGCCTACCGCCTGCTGGACTCCCACGACCTCCTGGGCGGCTAGTCCTTCGCACCCAGGCCACCCACAGCAATCGCTCCGGCGCGCCACGTGCCGAACATGAGCGGGGGTGAAAGGCGGCGAGTGGACCGGTGAGAACGAAAAAGCCCCGCATCGCGGGGCTTTTTCATGGCCAGACAGAACTCAGATCGAGTCGAGATAACGCTCCACATCCAGCGCCGCCATGCAGCCGGCGCCAGCCGAGGTGATGGCCTGGCGGTACACCGAGTCGGCCACGTCGCCGGCGGCGAACACACCGGGGATGCTGGTCGCGGTGGCATTGCCGTCGCGCCCGCCGTTGACCACCAGATAGCCATCCTTCAGCACCAGTTGGCCGTCGAACAGCGAGGTGTTGGGCGTGTGGCCGATGGCGACGAACAGGCCGTCGACGCGCAGCTCGCTGCTGGCCCCGTCGTTGTGCCTCAGGCGCACGCCGGTTACCCCGCTGGCGTCGCCCAGCACCTCGTCCACCGCGGCGTTCAGGCGCAGCTCGATCTTGCCTTCGGCGATGCGCGCACGCAGCTTGTCCTGCAGGATCTTCTCGGCGCGGAAGGTCTCGCGGCGATGCACCAGGGTCACCTTGCTGGCGATATTGGCCAGGTACAGCGCCTCCTCCACGGCGGTGTTGCCGCCGCCAACCACCGCCACCTCGCGGTTGCGGTAGAAGAAGCCATCGCAGGTGGCGCAGGCGGACACGCCGCGGCCCATGAACGCCTCCTCCGAGGGCAGGCCCAGGTAACGGGCGCTGGCGCCGGTGGCGATGATCAGCGCGTCGGCGGTGTAGGTGGCGCTGTCGCCGACCAGGGTGAAGGGCTTGCCGGCCAGGTCCACGGCGTTGATATGGTCGAAGACGATCTCGGTCTCGAAGCGCTCGGCGTGCTCCTGCATGCGCTGCATCAGCGCCGGGCCGGTGAGGCCATGGGGATCGCCGGGCCAGTTGTCGACCTCGGTGGTGGTGGTCAGCTGGCCACCGGCCTGGATGCCGGTGATCAGCAGCGGCTTGAGGTTGGCGCGCGCCGCGTACACGGCGGCGCTGTAGCCGGCGGGGCCGGAGCCGAGAATGATCACGCGGGCGTGGCGGGTAGCGGACATGGCCAACTCCTGAAGAAAAAGGGACCGGCCCGCAGCACTTGGGGAAGGCTTGAGATGGGCACGGCCCCGACAAGGGCAATTGCCGGCAAGGCTACCCAGGCGGCGCAATCGGGGAAAATGCCCATTCTCAATACGGCCAATAGGCCGAGGCTATGCGCCAGGGGCCGGCGGCCCCCTTGGCTATACTCGGTTCACCCCCACCCAGGCTGCCCGGCATGACTCTGCGCAAACGTCTGTTCTGGCTGTTCGCCCCGCTGCTGCTACTCGCGCTGGGCTTCGCCTACCTGCTGTCGCAGAGCCTGATCCTCAGCCGCTTCGACCGCCAGGACGCGGCCCTGCTGAACGCCGAGGCCAAGCGCCTGCAGGCGCTGCTCGACAACAATCTCAAGCGCAACCTCGACCTGGTGCTCAGCTACGCCAAGTGGGACGACAGCTACGAATTCATGCTCGGCCAGCGTCCGGACTTCATGCGCCGCAACATGGACCCGGAAGCGCTGCGGCAGATGAACTTCGACTTCATGCTGCTGCTCGACCTGCAGGACGAAGTGCATGCCGAGCAATGGCTGCCGCCGGACCTGCCGGACATGCTCACCCTGGGCACGGAGCGGCCACGCAGCTATGCGGGGCTGCGCGACGCCATCCTCGAACAGATCAGACACCTGCGCCAACCGGACAAACGCGAGGACCTGCGCGGCCAGATCGTGGTGATCCAGGGCGTGCCGCTGGTGCTGGCCATGGGCGGCATCAGCAACAACCAGGACAGCCTGCCGAGCCTGGGCACCCTGGTGGCCGGGCACTTCATCGACGGTGAGCGCGCCGAGCTGCTGCAGACCCAGGTCAACGGCTCCCTGCGCCTGTTGCCGCCCATGGGGCAGAACGATGGCTGGCGCGCGCTGCCCATGCTCGGCAATACCAACCTCAACCAGATCGAGATCAGCCCGCGCCGGGTGCTGGACGAGGAGCGCCAGCAGCTCGACCTGCTGTTCCGCAACAGCCTGGGCGAGCCGCAGCTGCGCATGGAGCTGACCCGCGAGCGCCGTCTGTACCAGGAGGGGCACAAGGCCATCGCCATCTTCCTGGCCGAGGCCACCGCCGTCGGCCTGGTGGCCTGGGTGCTGATCTACCTGGGCCTGGATTTCGGCATCCTGCGCCGGGTGCTGCGCATGAACCGGGAGATCGCCGCCATCGGCCCGGACTCGGCCCATCAGCGCATCGGCGACCGCGGCAACGACGAGCTGGGCCAGCTGGCCCAGGAGGTCAACCGCATGCTCGAACGCCTGGAGCAGAGCGAAGCCCGCGACCGCGAGATTCTCGATGCCATCCACGACGGCTACTTCGAGCTGACCCCGGAGGGCCGGATAGTCGCCGTCAACCGCGCCCTGTGCAGCATGCTCGGCTACCCCAGCGAGGCGCTGCTGGAGAAATCCTTCGAGGAGGTACTGGAAGAGGCGGACATCGAGCGCGCCCGCCAGCTGTTCGGGCGTGCCCGCGAGAGTGGCGAGAACACCCGTTTCGCCGCGCCGCTGCGCCGCCTCGACGGTAGCCAGGGCTACTACGAGACACGCTTCTCGCTGATCAGCGACAGCCAGGGCGGCTTCGCCGGCTACCGCGGCATCCTGCGCGACATCAGCGACCAGGTGGCCTACCAGAACCAGCTGCTGGACATGGCCTACCGCGACCCGCTGACCGGCCTGGGCAACCGCAAGGCCTTCACCGAACACCTCAAGCAGGCCATCGATCAGGCCCAGCGCAGCGACAACCACCTGGCCCTGCTGTATCTGGACCTGGACCGTTTCAAGGAGGTCAACGACCGCTTCGGCCATGACGTCGGCGATGCCCTGCTGGTGAGCATCGCCGAGCGCATACGCGGCACCATGCGCCAGCCGGACCGGGTCTACCGCCTGGGCGGCGACGAGTTCACCCTGCTGATGCCCGGCGGCAACGTCGAGGCCGCCTACAAGCTGGCTGGGCGCATCCTCGGCGTCCTGCAGAATCCGGCCCGCCTCGACGGGCACATCATCGACTTTGTTACGCCGAGTATCGGCATCGCCCTCTATCCGGACCACGCTGGCGACCCGGAAAGTCTGGTCAAGGCCGCCGACAGCGCGATGTACGAGGCCAAGCGCGAGCGCAACCGCGCCTGCCTGTATCACCCGCGGCTGCTTTCCTCCTCCAGGCAAAGTGGTTAAGGTCGGCGCGATTCCATTCTCGCGGAGCTCGTCATGCTCAATCCCGCCCTCTCCGGCCCGCAATACCTGAGCGAAGGTCTGAAGCTGGTCCTCAGCCCCGGCCTGCGCCTGTTCGTGCTGCTGCCGCTGGCCGTCAACACCCTGCTGTTCCTCGGCCTGATCGTGCTGGCCATGCAGCAGTTCGGCATCTGGATGGACAGCCTGATGCCCAACCTGCCGGACTGGCTGAGCTTCCTCACCTACGTGCTCACCCCGCTGTTCTTCCTGCTGGTGCTGGTGATCATGTTCTTCACCTTCACCCTGCTGGCCAACATTATCGCCGCGCCCTTCAACGGCTTCCTCGCCGAGAAGGTGGAAGTGGTGCTGCGCGGCCGCGACGACTTCCCACCCTTCAGCTGGGCCGAGCTGATGGCCATGATGCCGCGCACCATCGGCCGCGAGATGCGCAAGCTGGCGTATTTCCTGCCGCGCGCCATCCCGCTGCTGATCCTCACCTTCGTGCCGGTGCTCAACCTGGTGGCCGCACCGCTGTGGATACTGTTCGGCATCTGGATGATGGCGGTGCAGTACATCGACTACCCGGCGGACAACAACAAGCTGGGCTGGAACGAGATGCTCGCCTGGCTGCGCGAGAAGCGCTGGCAGAGCCTGGGCTTCGGCGGCACGGTGTACCTGGCGCTGCTGATCCCCTTCGTCAACATCCTGGTGATGCCCGCCGCCGTGGCCGGTGCCACGCTGTTCTGGGTGCGTGAACGCAGCGAGGCGGTGCCGGCGCCACAGTGAACGCAGGGCTGGCAAGTTTTCTGGCCAGCCGCTCGCACCCCGGAGCTGCTCCCCGTCCCTTGCGGGACGGGCTTCGTGCGCCAGCCAATGGCCACTCGCCAGTACATAAAACTGTGCCGGACCGCTCTATCTCGATATTTTTACCGATGAAAGGGGCAGCGTTGCAGATACCCAACTGCTATGGTCAGGCTTCTACACCACGCTGCACCAACGCCAGGGGGGCCAAGAGATGGGACAGTCGCTGACCAATGTGGAGCTCTGCAGGAACGTCGAGAGTGCCTTCCTCCCGCTTCGCTGTGTGTGCAGCATTCCCGATGGCCGCTTTATGACGATCCAGATCCTGGCCGAAGGTTCCGACAATGTGGAGCTCACCGTGGTCGGCATCGATATCGGCAACCTGGGCGATGACGACCAGATCAGCCAGCTGGTGAGCGATATCTGCTTCGATTACGAGCTGGCGGGAGACGGCGGCGACTCCAGCCCGACCCGCTACCGCCCCGACCTGCTGCACCGCTGATCCCCCGAGCCGGGCGCACTCGCCGCCCGGTCATTCCGAACCAGAGTGTTACCGGCCGGTGCGGCCCTGCTGCACCGGCCTTTTCATTTGTGCAGCACGCCGCCGCCAGCGCCCTCCGCCCGCCCTCTCACTACAAAGAGTGAATCGGAAGATCACTCCTTCATCCGTTACCCGCCCCGCGCCGATTGATTAGCTTGGCCGCCGATCAACCACCACACAGGGGTAGCGCATGACTACAACAACAAGGCGCGCGAACTTCCGGCCGCATGCACTGGCAGCCGCAATCGCAATAGGGCTGCCGGTCGGCGCCCAGGCCGTGAGTTTCAACATCGGCGAGATCGAAGGCCAGGTCGACTCTTCCCTCTCGGTAGGCGCCAGCTGGTCCATGCGCGGCGCCGATCCGGATCTGGTAGGCGTGCGCAACGGCGGCGAAGCCTCCTCGCAAACCACCGACGACGGCCGCCTGAACTTCAAGAAGGGCGAGACCTTCTCGAAGATCTTCAAGGGCATCCACGACCTCGAGCTGAAATACGGCGACACCGGCGTCTTCGTGCGCGGTAAGTACTGGTACGACTTCGAGCTGAAGGACGAGAGCCGCCTGCTCTACGACATCGACGACTCCAACCGCAAGCAGGCCGCGCAGTCTTCCGGCGCGCAGATCCTCGACGCCTTCGTCTACCACAACTACAGCATCGCCGAGCAGCCGGGCTCCGTGCGCCTGGGCAAGCAAGTGGTGAGCTGGGGCGAAAGCACCTTCATCTTCAACTCGATCAACGCCATCAACCCAGTCGACGCCGCCGCGTTCCGTCGTCCCGGAGCCGAGATCAAGGAGGGCCTGATCCCGGTCAACATGTTCTACGTCTCGCAGAGCCTGACCGACAACCTCGCGGTCGAGGCGTTCTACCAGATCGAGTGGGACCAGACCGTCGCCGACAACTGCGGCACCTTCTTCGCCGTGGACGTCGTGCAGGACGGCTGCAGCAACCGCCTCGCCGCCCAGGGCAGCGATTTCGACACGCGCGGTGCCGCCGGCTATCGCTACCTCGGCCGCCTGGGCGACCAGGACGCCAGGGACAGCGGCCAGTGGGGCGTGGCCCTGCGTTGGATGGCGCCGGAGCTGAACGACACCGAGTTCGGCTTCTACAGCATGAACTACCACAGCCGCAGCCCGATCCTCTCCTACGTCGCCGGTGATCCCGGCCTGTACGACGTGGAGGATCCGGTCACCGGGGAGCTGAGCGGCAAGTACTTCCTCGACTACCCGGAAGACATCCGCCTGCACGGCGTGAGCTTCGCCACCAACGTCGGCTCGACCGCCGTGGCCGGTGAGCTGAGCTACCGCCCGAACATGCCGATGCAGCTCAACACCACCGACCTGACCGTGGCCGCAGTGGCCCAGGCCGGCCCGCTGATCTGGAACAACAGCCCCATCTATACCAGCGGCCACGCCGCCCGTGGCGCCGGAGAGACCATCGACGGCTACGTGCGCAAGCCGATGACCCAGGCCCAGATGACCGTCACCCAGTTCTTCGATCAGGTCATGGGGGCCGAGCGTCTGACTCTGGTTGGCGAGGTGGGCTACACCCACGTCAGCGACCTCAACCAGAACGAGCTGCGCTATGGCCGCGGCCCGGAGTTCGGCAACGGCGAGATCCCGACCAACTCCCTGTGCGAGGGCCTACTCAACTCGGCCAACCCGCAGAACTGCGACAACAAGGGATTCTTCACCAACACCTCATGGGGATACCGCGCCCGCGCCATCCTCGACTACAGCGATGTGTTCGCCGGCATCAACCTCAAGCCGAACCTGTCCTGGTCGCATGACGTGGATGGCTACAGTCCAACCTTCACCGAAGGCAACAAGGCCATCAGCATCGGTCTGGATGCCGATTACCAGAACACCTACACCGCCAGCATCGCCTACACCGACTTCTTCGGCGGCGAATACAACACCAGCATCGACCGGGATTTCCTGGCCGTCAGCGTCGGCATGAGCTTCTGAGCCAGCCATAGAACAAGAAAGGTGAAGACATGATGAAACGTACCCTTCTGCACACCGGTGCCCTGGCGCTATCCCTGCTGGCCACCAGCGTGATGGCCAAAGTCAGCCCGGACGAAGCCGCAAAACTGGGCACCAGCCTGACGCCGATCGGCGCCGAGAAAGCCGGCAATGCCGATGGCAGCATCCCTGAGTGGACTGGCGGCCTGCCGACCAATGCCGGCGCGGTGGACGCCAAGGGCTTCCTCGCCGACCCGTTCGCCAGCGAGCAGCCGCTGCTGACCATCACCGCCGCCAATGCCGAGCAGTACAAGGACAAGCTGTCCGCCGGCCAGCTGGCGATGTTCAAGCGCTACCCAGAGACCTACAAGATCCCGGTGTACCCCAGCCACCGCAGCGCCGCCGTGCCGGACAGCATCTACGCCGCCGCCAAGACCAGCGCGCTGAACACCGAGGGCATCGACGGCGGCAACGGCCTGGCCGGCTTCAGCGACAGCCGCTATTACGCCTTCCCGCTGCCCAAGAGCGGCGTCGAGGTGGTGTGGAACCACAGCACCCGCTACCGCGGCGGCAACGTCAAGCGCTACATGACCCGCGTGCAACCGCAGGCCAATGGCGCGTTCAGCATGGTCCAGTTCACCGACGAGGTGTCCTACCCCAGCAACCTACCGGACCTGGACAAGAGCAAGGCCGACAACATCCTGTTCTACTTCATCCAAAACGTGACCGCCCCGGCGCGCCTGGCCGGCAACGTGCTGCTGGTCCACGAGACCATCGACCAAGTCAAGGAACCGCGCATGGCCTGGCTCTACAACGCCGGCCAGCGCCGCGTGCGCCGCGCCCCGCAGGTGGCCTACGACGGCCCGGCCACCGCCGCCGACGGCCTGGCCACCTCGGACAACTACGACATGTTCAACGGCGCCCCGGATCGCTACACCTGGGAGCTGGTCGGCAAGAAGGAGATGTACATCCCCTACAACAGCTACAAGCTGGATTCGCCGAGCCTGAAGTACAAGGACATCCTCAAGGCCGGCCACATCAACCAGGACCTGACCCGCTACGAGCTGCACCGCGTGTGGGAAGTGGTGGCCAAGGTCAAGCCGGGCGAGCGCCACATCTACGCTACCCGCCACATGTACTTCGACGAGGACAGCTGGCAGCTGGCGCTGGTCGATCACTACGACGGTCGCGGCCAGCTGTGGCGCGTGGGCGAAGGCCACATCCAGCAGTACTACCACAAGCAGGTACCCGGCTATACCGCCGAGACCCTGTATGACCTGATCTCCGGCCGTTACTCGGTGCTCGGCCTGAAGAACGAGGAGAAACAGGGCATCGAGTTCGGCGCCAAGGCCAGCGCTTCCAGCTACACCCCGGCGGCCCTGCGCCAGGCCGGCGTGCGCTGACCCCGGCAACACCAGGCAACTCCGTGATTTGGCGGCCCTTTCGGGCCGCTTTTTTTATGGCCGCGCATTTGCGCACTCCCGCCAGGCTCTGCAAGGATGAATCACGCCAACCCGTATTCGAGTGAGTCCATGGCCACGTTGTCTCAGGCCGACCTGCCCCGGCTGCCGCCCAGCCACCTGCCCCGCCCGCGCCTGCGCGACGCACTGCTGCAGGCCGACTGCCGCCTGCGCCTGCTCTGCGCCCCGGCCGGCAGCGGCAAGAGCGTGCTGCTCGGCGAATGCGTGCGGCAGCGGCCGAGCGGCACCAAGTTCGTCCATCTCGACCTGCGCGGCCGTCCCCTCGGCGCCAGCGAGCTGTTGCGCCGCCTGAGCGCCGCACTCGGCCTGAGCGAAGCCCGCCTGGAGGCCATCGAAGAACACCTGCAACAACTGCAGCAACCCCTGTGGCTGTTGCTCGACGACTACCCGCGCAGCCCCGATGCAGCGCTGGACCAGACCCTCAACAGCCTGCTGCTCGCCACCCCGGCCCAGGTATGCTGGTGGATCGCCAGCCGGCGCCGACCACAGCTGCAGCTGGCCCGTCTGCTGCTGGACGGCGACCTGTTCGAGCTGGGCAGCCGCGAGCTGGCCTTCTCCGAAAGCGAGCTGGGCGAACTGCTGCAACGCGCCGGCCACCAGTGGCTGCGCCCCAGCGTGCTGGAGCTGCTGGAACAGACCCAGGGCTGGTGCGCCGGCCTGCGCCTGCGTCTGCTCGGCAGCAAGCCCGGCCAGGCGCTGCCGGCCGACGGCGGCGGGCTGCTGCTGGACTACCTCAAGCGCGAGGTGCTGGACGAGCTGCCCGGCGACTGGCAGCTGGCCCTCTACACCCTGGCCCAGTTCCCCTCCTTCGACAGTGAGCTGTGCGAGCAACTGCTCGGCGTCGGCGAAGGCGCGCAGCTGCTGCAGCAACTGCGCGAGTGCGGCCTGTTCATCGAGACGGTGGACCAGGACGGCCGCCTGCTGCGCATACAACCGGCCCTGGCGCCGACCCTGGCCGGCCAGCTGCCGAGCAGCATGGCCAAGGCCCTGTTCCGCAAGGCCTGCCAGTGGTACGTGAGCCGCGAGCAGATCCGCCCGGCGCTGGAATACGCGCTCAAGGCCGACCAGCAGGAAGTGGCCGCCAGCCTGATGCAGCACTTCACCGAGGATCGCCTGCTGCAGGGCCGCGACCTGGCTCTGTTGCTGGAATGGTGCCGCGAACTGCCGATGACGCTGCGCACCAGCACGCCACGCCTGGCCCTGCTCAACGCCTGGGCCCTGCTGCTCAGCGGCCACCTCGACGAGGGCGAGCAGTACCTGACGGCGCTGGAGCGCTTCCTGCCGCAGACCAATGCGCTGCGCCAACGGGAGCTGATCGCCCAGTGGAAGGCCCTGGCCGGCAAGCTGGCGTTCCACCGCGGCGACGCCGAGCGGGCGCGGCAGATGGTGGCCGAGGCCATCGACGAGCTGCCCGAGCGGGCCTGGAGCCAGCGCCTGCTGTGCCGCCTGCTGCAGATCGAACAGGCGCTGACCGAGGGCGAATTCGAACGCGCCCAGGAGCTCAACCGGGTGGCCATCCGCCAGGCCCGCGAGTACGGCAGCCTGGCCTTCGAGAGCCTGCTGGCCCTGGAGCACGCCAAGCTCCTGGAAATCCGTGGCGAGCTGCTGCGCGCCGAGAGCCTGCTCAGCCGCCTGCACACCGAGCTGGGCAGTGCCTGGGGCAACGAGCCCAGTCCTATGCGCGGGCGCGGACAACTGCTGCGCGCCAGCCTGCTGCTGCAGCGCGGCAGCTACCAGGAGGCCGAGGCCGTGTTCAACGCCGGCGTGCAGGAATGCCAGGCCTGCGCCGACCCCGCCGCGGCCTGGGGTCTGCTGGGGCTGGCCGAGATCGACGCCCTGCACGGCGATATCGCCGGCGCCTTCGCGCGCATCGCCGACATCGAGCGTCTGATGCAGTACGGCCATATCAGCGCCCAGCTGTATCAGGGCCTGCTGCTGGCGAGCAAGGCGCGCCTGTGGCTGGCCCAGGGCCGCCACAGCCAGGCCGAGAAGGCACTGCGCGGGATACTGGCGGGGCCACCGCAGCTGCCGCCGTTCGGCACCCCGGACCTCAACATGCGCCTGCAGCTGCTGCTGGCCCAGGCGCAACTGGCCGGGGAAGAAGTGCAAGTGAGCGAAGCGCTGGACAGCCTGACGCGCATGCATGCCCAGGCCCTGGCGGAAGGCCGCCGGCCACTGGCCTGCGAGATCGGCTTCAGCCTTGCCGAAGGCCTGTATGCCAGCAACCGCCAGGCGCAGGCCAAGCAGACCCTGCTGGATGCCATGGCCATGGCCCGGCAGATCGGCCTGGCCAGCGTCGAGCGCGCCTTCGCCCAGCGCAACCCGGCACTCATGCGCTGGACCGGCAAGGCCGGCGGCAGCGGCGAAAGCAGCGAGCCCGCCGCCCTGCTCAGCCGCCGCGAACTGGACGTGCTGCGCCTGATCGTCCAGGGCCTGTCCAACCAGCAGATCGCCGAGAGCCTGTTCATCTCCCTGCACACGGTGAAGACCCACGCTCAGCGCATCAACTTCAAGCTCGGCGTGGAGCGGCGCACCCAGGCGGTGGCGCGGGCCAAGGAACTGGGCCTGGCCGGCTAGCCGCGACGCTGCTCCAGCAACAGGCGGCGGCGCTCGCCCGGGGTCGAGGCGAACCAGCGCCGGCAGGCGCGGTTGAACACGCTCTGCTCGCTGTAGCCGAGCATGCCGGCGATCTGCGACATGGGAATGTCGCGCTCGGCCAGATAGAGATCGGCGCGGTCGCGGCGAATGCTCTCCAGCAGCTCATCGAAACGCCGACCCTGCTCGGCCAGCTGACGTTGCAGGGCGCGCTCGTGCAGGCCGAGCTGCTCGGCGATCAGCGGCAGGCGGCATTGCTGGGTCGGCAGCAGGCGCAGCACCAGGCGTCGCACCTGGTCGACCAGGTCCGAGGCGCTCTGCCCATGCACCTGGCTGAGGTACTGGCCGAGCATGCGGTGCAGGTTGGCGTCCTGCTGCTCGATGCGCTGGCTCAGTTGCTGCTGGGTCAGCACCAGCGCGTTGCAGGCCTGGCCGCCATACACCTCGGTGTGGAAATAGCGCCGGTAGCGCGCCAGCGGCAGCGGACTGACCCCGCACAGCAGGATGCTCTGCGCGCTGAAGCCGGCCCCGCACAGCAGCTTCATGGTGTTGTGCCCCACGCCCATGGCCAGCTCCACCATCTGCCGCTGCGGCACCGGGCCGGGCAACAGCAGGTCGATCACCAGGCGCGGCGCCTGCGGCTCGCTGCGGTCCAGGTCGAGGCGCACGCCGGAGCTGTGGTAGCCGATGAAGCGCACGATCTCCGCCAGCGCGTGGCCGACGCTGGTCGAGCTGCGCGCCATCACCGCGATCGGGCCGAGCACGTGCAGGTTCTGGTACTCGGCCATGCGCAGGCCGAAGTCGGCGCAGTCCAGCTCCTGGGCGGCGCATTCCAGCAGGCCGACCAGCGAGCGCAGCGGTACCCGGGCGTCCTCGTCGTCGAGCAGTTCCGGCTTGATCCGAAAGCGCTGCAGCAGCGGCCAGGGATCGCCGCCGAGCTTGGCGACCAGCTCGCGGAAACCGGCGAATGAGGTGGTTCTGATGAAGGGTTCCATGTCGGCAAAGATCAAATATTCGTCGGCAAAGATCAATCTTTAGCCGCCGACTCCACGAAGAATTCCTGCGTCCCCTCCCGCTCCCGGAGCTGCCATGGAATTCGACTACATCATCATTGGTGCCGGCTCGGCCGGTTGCGTGCTGGCCAACCGTCTCAGTGCCGATCCGGCGGTTTCCGTGTGCCTGCTCGAGGCCGGCCCGCACGACTGGTCGCCACTGGTGCACGCTCCTGCCGGCATCGCCGCCATCCTGCCGACCCGCCACGTCAACTGGGCCTTCGATACCGTGCCGCAACCCGGCCTGGGCGGGCGCGTCGGCTACCAGCCGCGCGGCAAGGTGCTCGGCGGCAGCAGCTCGATCAACGGCATGATCTACATCCGCGGCCACCACAGCGACTTCGACGACTGGGCCGCCCTGGGCAACCCCGGCTGGTCGTTCGCCGAGGTGCTGCCGTACTTCCGCCAGAGCGAGATGAACCACCGCGGCGCCTGCGAGCTGCACGGCGAGCAGGGCGAGCTGTACGTCGGCCAGATCGAGGCGCACGCCGCCACCCACGCCTTCATCGAGGCCGGGCAGAAGGCCGGGCACCGTTACAACGCCGACTTCAACGGCATGGACCAGGAAGGCGTCGGCCAGTACGACGTGACCATCCGCGATGGCCGCCGCTGGAGTACCGCCACCGCCTTCCTCAAGCCGATTCGCGAGGCGCGGCGCAACCTCACCGTGCTCACCGGCGCCCACGCCGAGCGCATCCTCCTGCAGGGCCAGCAGGCCACCGGCGTGCAGGTGCGCATCAAGGGCCGCTCCACTACGCTCAAGGCACGCAAGGAAGTACTGCTCAGCGCCGGCGCCTTCGGCAGCCCGCAGCTGCTGATGCTCTCCGGCATCGGCGCGGAGGCCGAGCTCAAGCCCCATGGCATCGCCGTGCAGCACGAGCTGCCCGGGGTCGGCCAGAACCTGCAGGACCACCCCGACGTGGTGCAGTGCTACAAGAGCCACGACAACTCGCTGCTCGGCTACTCGCTCGGTGGCAGCCTGAAGATGGGTTCGGCGCTGGCCCGCTACCTGGCGCGCAAGCGCGGCCCGCTGGCCAGCAACTTCGCCGAGGGCGGTGCCTTCCTCAAGACCGACGCGGCCCTGGCCCGTCCGGACGTGCAGTTGCACTCGGTGGTCAGCATGCTCGACGACCATAACCGCAAGATGCACTGGGGCCATGGCTTCAGCTGCCACGTCTGCGTGCTGCGGCCGAAGAGCATCGGCAGCGTCGGCCTGCAGTCGGCCGACCCCAGCGCGCCGCCACGCATCGACCCCAACTTCCTCGGCCATGACGACGACGTGCAGACCCTGCTCAAGGGCTACCGCATGACTCAGGAGATCGTTGCGCAGGCGCCCATGGCGCGCTTCGGCCTGCAGGACATCCACAACGCCGGCCAGCTCGGCGACGAGCAACTGATCGAGCTGCTGCGCCGCCGTACCGACTCCATCTATCACCCGGTCGGCACCTGCCGCATGGGCAACGACGAGGGCGCGGTGGTCGACAGCCAGCTGCGCGTGCACGGCATCCAGGGCCTGCGCGTGGTGGATGCCTCGATCATGCCGACCCTGGTCGGCGGTAACACCAACGCGGCGTCGATCATGATCGGCGAGCGTGCCGCGCAATGGATCGCCCAGGCCTGATGGCCACGGGTCATCACCATCTACCAATAACAATGAGGACGCACAGCATGCACCACTCCCTGAAATGCCTGACTTCCGCCGGGCTGGCCTGCGCCCTGCTGGCCAGCGCCATCGCCCAGGCCGCCCCCGCCACCACCAAGCCGGCGACCGAGGCCACCAAAGTGGCCCAGCAGGCAGTACTGGCGGCACTGCCGTTCAACGACAAGCGCGAATTCGAGGATGCCCAGCGCGGCTTCATCGCCAAGCCGGACAGCCTGACCATCAAGGATGCCAACGGCAAAGTGGTGTGGGACCTGGAGAGCTACAAGCAGTACATCGGCCTCGACCAGCCGGCGCCGGATAGCGTCAACCCCAGCCTGTGGCGCAACGCCCAGCTGAACCTGCAGTACGGCCTGTTCAAGGTCACCGATGGCATCTATCAGGTACGCGGCTACGACGTCTCCAACATCACCTTCGTCGAGGGCAAGAGCGGCTGGATCGTCTTCGACCCGCTGATCAGCACGGAACCCGCCAGGGCCGCCTACGAGCTGGTGAGCCAGCACCTGGGCCAGAAACCCGTGGTCGCCGTGGTCTACAGCCACTCGCACATCGACCACTTCGGTGGCGTGCGCGGCATAGTCGACGAGGCCGACGTCAAGGCAGGCAAGGTGCGCATCATCGCGCCCGAGGGCTTCAGCGAGCATGCGGTCAGCGAGAACGTGATCGCCGGCAATGCCATGGCCCGCCGCGCGGTGTATCAGTTCGGTGCGTTGCTGCCGCGCAACGCCCAAGGCGGCGTAAGCGCCGGCCTGGGCATGACCACCTCGAGTGGCACGGTCACCCTGATCCAGCCCACCGAGTTCGTCAGCAAGACTGGCCAGGAACTGACCGTCGACGGCGTGCGCATGGTCTTCCAGATGACCCCCGGCACCGAGGCACCGGTGGAAATGAATACCTACTTCCCGGACACCAAGGCCATGTGGATGGCCGAGAACACCACTAGCAACATGCACAACGTGCTCACCCCGCGCGGCGCGCAGGTGCGCGATGCCCTGCAGTGGTCCAAATACATCGGCGAGACCCTCGCCCTGTTCGGCGACAAGACCGAAGTGCGCTTCCAGAGCCACCACTGGCCGCAGTGGGGCCAGGCGCAGATCGGCGATTACCTGAAGAAGCAGCGCGCCCTCTACAAATATACCCACGACCAGTCGGTGCGCATGCTCAACCTGGGCATGAACGCCGAGGAGATCGCCGAGGCCATCAAGCTGCCGCCTGAGCTGGAAGCCTTCTGGGCCGGGCGCGGCAACTACGGCACCCTCAAGCACAACGCCAAGGCCGTGTACCAGCGCTACCTGGGCTGGTACGACGCCAACCCGGCCAACCTCGACAAGCTGCCGCCGCAACCGGCGGCGAAGAAGTACGTCGAGTACATGGGTGGCGCGGCGGCCGTGCTGGAGAAGGCCAGGGGCGACTTCGCCAAGGGTGAGTACCGCTGGGTGGCCGAGGTCGCCAAACAGGTGGTGTTCGCCGAGCCGGACAATGTCGAGGCGAAGCACCTGCTGGCCGACACCTTCGAGCAGCTGGGCTACCAGGCCGAGTCCGGCCCGTGGCGCTCCATGTACCTGCAGGGCGCCTTCGAGCTGCGCAACGGCAAGCCGGCCGCCGGCGGCGCCGTCACCGCCAGCCCGGACGTGATCCGCGCCATGACCCCGGAAATGCTCTTCGACTACCTGGCCGTGCGCCTCAACGGCGAGCGCGCCGCCGGCAAGAAGCTGGTGCTCAACTACAACTTCACCGACCTGGACAAGAGCTACGCCCTGACCGTGGAGAACGGCGTGCTGACCTACGAGGACAAGGCCGCGGCCGACGCCGATGTGGGCCTGACCATGAGCAAGACCGCGCTGGAAGACATCCAGCTGGGCAAGGCGACCCTGGAGCAGAAAGTGGCTTCCGGCGAGCTGAAGTTCGATGGTCGTCCGCAGGCCTTCGGCGAGTTCATGGGCCTGCTCGACAAGTTCGACTTCTGGTTCGACATCGTCACCCCATGAGAGCCTCGTCGATAACGGCCATAGGGCTGGTGCTGCTGCTCGGCAGCGCCAGCCCGGCGAGCCACGCCTGCGGCTACGACGGCATGGCCGCGGACCTGGCCATCGCCCACCCGGCCTCGCTGCCGGTGGCGCTGGCCATCCACGACGCCTACCAGGCCAAGCTGCTGGCCAAGCCGGTGGCCCTGCCCGGCGGCTTCGGCATGCGCCGGGTGTTGATCATGCTGGAGAAGCTGCGCGTGGCCCTCGCCCCGCTTGCCC
The DNA here is from genome assembly GCF_005508865.1 of Pseudomonas sp. F(2018). Taxonomy (GTDB): domain Bacteria; phylum Pseudomonadota; class Gammaproteobacteria; order Pseudomonadales; family Pseudomonadaceae; genus Aquipseudomonas. Next base: position 401,588 of record NZ_SCOM01000004.1, on the reverse strand, counting down.
AGGGCGAGAGCTTCAGCCTGCTGCTGGTCGAGCCGGGCCTGTGGGCGCATTTCGACGGCACCGGCACGCAGCTGCAGGTGACCCTGCACGTCGCCGCCCCCGGCGCCGACGGCAACGCCATCGTCACCGGCGAAGGCGTGCTGCTGGCCCTGGAGCAAGGCAAGCTGAGCGCCGAACAGGCGCTGCAGGCCGGGCTGATCCAGGTGCAGGCGGCGCAGCCACAGCACCTCACCGCCAGCCTGCGCCAGGCGTTTCCCCTGTCCACATCGGTTGCGGCTCGCTAGAGCCGCACGCCATTCCACGCAGACGCCGGTCACGATTCGTTCACGCCGGCGTCACGAGCGCGACACGGCGCCCTTCCAGACTGGTGCCATGAATGTCACAAGCCTGCATATCGCCCTGGTCAGCGAGACCTATCCCCCCGAAGTCAATGGCGTGGCCAATACCCTCGGCCGTTTGTGCCAGGGCCTGCGTGAGCGCGGCCATCGCCTGCAGCTGGTGCGCCCGCGCCAGGCCGACGAGCCGAACCGCAGCGACGAGGAACTGCTGCTGACCCGCGGCTGGCCGCTGCCCGGCTACGCCGGCCTGCAGTGGGGCCACTCCTCGCTGCACAAGCTGCTGCGGCGCTGGAAGCGCAATCGCCCGGACGTGCTGTATATCGCCACCGAGGGCCCGCTCGGCCTGTCCGCCTTGCGGGCGGCGCGGCGCCTGGGCATCCCGGTGGTCAGCGGCTTCCACACCAACTTCCAGCAGTACAGCGACCTCTACGGCTTCGGCCTGCTCACCCGCCTACTGACCGGCTACCTGCGCTGGTTCCACAACCGCTCGCGGCTGACCCTGGTGCCCAGCCCCAGCCAGCGCCTGGAGCTGCAACGCCGCGGTTTCGAGCGCCTGGAGCTGCTGGCACGCGGCGTCGACGGCCAGCTGTTCCATCCGGCGCGCCGTTCGAGCGAGCTGCGCGCCGCCTGGGGCATGGCCGAGGACGAGATCGCGGTGGTCCACGTCGGCCGCCTGGCCGCGGAGAAGAACCTGCAGCTGCTGGTCCGCGCCTTCCGCGCATTGCAGCGCAGCCTGCCGCAACGACGCCTGCGCCTGGTGCTGGTAGGCGACGGCCCGCTGCGTGCGCAGCTGCAGGAGCAGCTGCCGGATGCACTGTTCTGCGGCGTGCAGCGCGGCGAGGCGCTGGCCGCGCACTATGCCAGCGGCGATTTGTTCCTCTTCCCCAGCCTGTCCGAGACCTTCGGCAATGTGGTGCTGGAGGCCCTGGCCTCGGGCCTGGCGGTGGTCGCCTTCGACCAGGCCGCGGCGGCCCAGCACATCCGCCACGGGCATAACGGCGCCCTCGCCATTCCGGGCGACGAACAGGCCTTCATCAAGGCCGCGCGCTGGTTGCTGGAGGACGGTGAGATATTCCGCCGGGTGCGTCTGAATGCTCGCCAGCACGCCGGCAAACAGGGCTGGCCGGCCATCGTCGAGCAGTTCGAGGAACACCTGCTGCAGGCCCGCCAGACATAAAAAAGCCCCGGTGTGCCGGGGCTTGGAGGGGCGCGTCAACGACGCGCCGGGGTAAAGCGAATGATCAGACCAGCTGCTTCAGGGCCTCGCGGCTGAACGGCAGGATGTCGCCTTCGCGGCCATCGCGGACCTTCACCGCCCAGTCCGGGTCGACCAGCAGGGCGCGGCCCACGGCCACCAGGTCGAACTCCTGCTTGTTCAGGCGTTCCAGCAGCTTCTCCAGGCTGGCCGGCTCGGCGACCTTGTCGGTGTTGACCATGAACTGCAGGAACTCGCCGTCCAGGCCGACGCTGCCCACGGTGATGGTCGGCTTGCCGGTCAGCTGGCGGGTCCAGCCGGCCAGGTTGAGGTCGGAGCCTTCGAACTCCGGCTCCCAGAAGCGGCGGGTCGAGCAGTGGAAGATGTCCACGCCGGCATCGGCCAGCGGCTTGAGGAAGGCACCCAGTTCCTCGGCGGTCTGTACCAGGCGCGCGGTGTAGTCCTGCTGCTTCCACTGGGAGAAGCGGAAGATGATCGGGAAGTCCGGGCCGACGGCGGCGCGCACGGCCTGGATCAGCTCGATGGCGAAGCGCGAACGCTGGGCCAGGTCGCCACCGTATTCGTCGGTGCGCTTGTTGCTGCCTTCCCAGAAGAACTGGTCGATCAGGTAGCCGTGGGCGCCGTGGATCTCCACGCCGTCCATGCCGATGGTCTTGGCGTCCAGGGCGGCCTGGGCGAAGGCGGCGATGACTTCGGCGATGTCCTGCTTGGTCATGCCGTGGACCACCACGTTGCCTTCCTTGACCTTCTCGCTCGGGCCGTAGCCCGGCACGCTGGCGTCCGGCTCGGTGCCGGCCTTGCGCACGTTGCCCACATGCCACAGTTGCGGGACGATCTTGCCGCCTTCGGCATGCACCGCGTCGACCACCTGCTTCCAGCCGGCCAGGGCGTCTTCACCGTAGAAGCGCGGCACGTGCGGGTAGCCGTTGGAGGCCTTGTGGCCGACGGTGGTGCCCTCGGTGACGATCAGGCCGACGCCGGCGGCGGCGCGGCGACGGTAGTACTCGACCACCTTGGCATTGGGCACGCCGCCCGGAGAGAAGGAACGGGTCATCGGCGCCATGACCACGCGGGTCGGCAGTTCCAGGTTGCCCAGGCGGAAGGGCTCGAACAGGGCTTTAGCGGTCATGGGGACTCCTTGGTGCCGGCCAGCTGACCGGTCGTCTCGTCAATGGGCAAAAAAACAGTCAGGGCCGCAGCAGCAGCTCCAGACGGTGAATGAAGGCTTCCAGCGGTTGCAGGCTGCGGCCGACCTTGAGGCGCGCCAGCACGCCCTGCCAGGCGTTGGCGATGAAGGTCGCCAGGTTCTCGCAATCCTCGTGCACGGCCAGCTCGCCGGCCGCCTTGGCCTGCTCCAGGCAGCCCTGCAGGATCTCCACCGAGGCCTGCTGGATGCGCTCGACCTCGGCGCCGATGGCCGGCAGCACTTCGCTCATCTCGAAGCTCAGGCTGCCGATGAAGCAGTGGTACTCGGGTTGCTCCTGGCGGCTGAAGTGCGCCAGCAGCTCGCTGTAATAGCCGATGATGCGTGCCCGCGGGCTCAGCGCCGGGTTGCTCAGCGCCTCGGTGTAGCGCGTCAGGCGTGGTCCGTAGACGAACTCCAGCGCCTGCAGGGCGAAGTCTTCCTTGCTGGCGAAGTAGTGATAGAAGCTGCCCTTTGGAATGCCGGCGGCCTGGACGATCTCCATCACGCCGGTGCCGTGGTAGCCACGGCGCGTCATCACCTCCGAGCCCTTGGCCAGGATCAGGTCGCGCTTGTCGAGTCGGACTGTGTTGTTCATGGCGGCGAGCATATGACCGGTCGTCTCGCCCCGCCCAGCACTATTGATCTCGGTGATTAAGGGCCAGAAACCGGACGGCTACAGCCAGGTGACATGCTGCTCCAGGGGAAAGCGCAGGCGCGGGTTGTACACGCCCTTCTCGCCCTGGCGCCCGACGGCCAGGAGCATGATCGGGATGGCCTGGCGCGGGATGTCCAGCACCCGGCGCAGACGCACCTCGTCGAAGCCTTCCATCGGGCAGCTGGCGTAGCCGTGGCTCTGGAAGGCCAGCATCAGGTTCTCCGCCGCCAGCGCGGTGGATTTGACCGCCCAGATGCGCATATCGGCGCGGCTGTTGGGCTTGCGCATCAACGGCTTGCGCAGCGCGGCCAGGCGCACCAGCTGGCGCTTGACCAGGCCGAGCAGACCCAGCGGCCCCTGGTTGTACTGGAAAGGCGCGGTCTTGGCGTAGAAGCTGCGAACGCGCGGCGGCACCTCGGGCTCCGGCCAGTACTCCACCACATTGGCACAGGCCTGCTTCCAGGTATCCGGCCGGGCCAGCACGGCGATCAGCAGCGGCGCCTTGGCCGCGTTCTGGCTCATGCACACCGGGTGCAGGCGCGCCAGCAGCGCCGGATCGCGCACCACCTGAAAGCTCCAGGGCTGCAGGTTGCAGGAGTTGGGCGCGAGCACGGCCAGTTCCAGGCAGTCGCGAATCACCTCGTCCGGCACCGCTTCGGCAGTGAAACGGCGCACCGAGCGACGGCTCTCGATCAGCGCACGCAATGCCGCGGGCGAGGCCGTGGGGCTGAGATCGTCAGGGGAGAAACTGGTCATCGCGGGCCTCCTCGGCAGATGCCCCGATTAGGCAATCGGGGTGCCGAGAGGGCAAGACAGCCGGGAGAGATCGGCCGGATGAATGGCGCAATCAGCCTAGGGCTTTCTCGATGGCCTGGATCAGCGCCGGATCGTCCGGCGTAGTGCGTGGCGAGAAGCGCGCCAGCACGCGGCCGTCGCGGCCGACCAGGAACTTCTCGAAGTTCCAGGTGATGTCGCCGGGGAACTCGGCGCCCTCGCCCGCCAGCAGGCGGTACAGCGGGTGGCGGCCGGGGCCGTTGACCTCCAGCTTGCTGCCCAGCGGGAAGGTCACCCCATAGTTGAGGCTGCAGAACTCGCGGATCTCGTCTTCGCTGCCCGGCTCCTGGCCGGCGAACTGGTTGCACGGCAGGCCCAGCACGGTGAAGCCGCGCTCGTGGTATTGCTGGTGCAGCGCTTCGAGGCCGGCGTACTGCGGAGTCAGGCCGCACTTGGAGGCGACATTGACCACCAGCACCAGCTGGCCCTTGTACGGCGCCAGTGGCAGATCCTGGCCATCCAGCGCGCGCAGATTGAGATCGTGAAAGGCACTCATGGCTGACTCCTTGAGCATGCGCAGGGACAAAAAAGGCGCCCGTGGGCGCCTTTTCGGTTAACTCAGCTTAGCAGCCGGGGCCTGGCTGGGAACGACCATAAGTCGTATTGCTGGGCCCGATCACAGATCAGTGATGGTGGCCGCCTTCGCCATGGATGTGGCCATGGGCGACTTCTTCGGCGCTGGCTTCGCGCACGTTGATCACCTTGACCTGGAAGTTCAGGCGCTGGCCGGCCAGCGGGTGGTTGCCGTCGACGACCACGTCGTCGCCGTCGATGTCACGCACGGTGACGATCTGCATGCCGCCGTCCGGACCGGAGGCGTGGAACTGCATGCCCACTTCCAGCTCGTCGACACCCTCGAACATGCTGCGGTTCAGGGTGGCGACCAGTTCGGCGCTGTATTCGCCGTAGGCTTCGGCCGGCTCGATGGCCACGCTCAGCTCGTCGCCGACCTGCTTGCCCTCGAGGGCCTTTTCCAGGCCGACGATGATGTTGCCCGCACCCTGCAGATACACCAGCGGGGCGCCGCCGGCGGAGCTGTCGATCACCTCACCGGCATCGTTGGTCAGGGTATAGTCGATGGAGACAGCCTTGTTGGCGGCGATCAGCATGGAGGGGAAACCTTTTGCTAGAGATTGGAAAGGGAGCAAGTCTACCCGCCATACCGGCCGAAAGCGACCGCGCGCCTGACGGACGGGGCGCGCCGGCCATCCTGCTGCTGGGCTTTCATCAGGACGAGGACGGCCACTGGGTGGCCGACCTGTCCTGCGGCCATACGCAGCATCTGCGGCATCAGCCGCCGTGGCAGAATCGGGCCTGGGTCATCGACCCCGTGCAGCGCCAGCGTCATCTGGGTCAGCCCTTCGCCTGTGGCTGGTGCGCGCAATCGAATAGGGAATAGTCATGCCGGCACGCAATATTCTGGTCATCAACTGCGGCAGCTCGTCGATCAAGTTCGCTCTGGTCAACGAGGCCCACTCGCAATTCACCCTCAGCGGCCTGGCCGAGCGCCTGGGCAGCCCGGACGCGGTGCTGCACTGGCAGCGCGGCGGCGAGAAGGACAGCCTGATGCTGCCGGGCGGCGACCACCGCACCGCGCTGCACCAATTGCTGCCACTGGTGCAGGGCGCCGCCGGCGGCAAGCTGCACGGCATCGGCCACCGGGTGGTGCATGGTGGCGAGCAGTTCACCGCCGCCTGCCGCATCGATCCCCACAGCCTGCAGGCAATCCGCGCCACCGCGCCGCTGGCACCGCTGCACAACCCGGCCAATCTGCTGGGCATCGAGGCGGCGCTCAAGCTGTTCCCCAACCTCACCCAGGTCGCGGTGTTCGACACCGCCTTCCACCAGAGCCTGCCCGAGCACGCCTACCGCTACGCCGTGCCGGAGCACCTGTACCGTGAGCACGGCGTGCGTCGCTACGGCTTCCACGGCACCAGCCACCGCTTCGTCAGCCGCCGTGCGGCGGAGATGGCCGGGCTGTCCAGCGGTGACAGCAGCTGGCTGTCCGCCCACCTGGGCAACGGCTGTTCCACCTGCGCCATAGTCGATGGCAAGAGCCGCGACACCAGCATGGGCCTGACCCCGCTGGAAGGCTTGGTGATGGGCACCCGCAGCGGCGACATCGACCCCAACCTGCACGGCCACCTGTCCCGCACCCTGGGCTGGAGCCTGGAGCAGATCGACAACATGCTGAACAAGGACAGCGGGCTGCTCGGCCTGTCCGCCCTGTCCAACGACATGCGCACGCTCGAGCAGGCCCGCGAGCAGGGCCACCCCGGCGCCACCCTGGCCATCGAGGTGTTCTGCTACCGCCTGGCCAAGTCCCTGGCCGCCATGAGCTGCGCCCTGCCGCAGCTGGATGGATTGATTTTCACCGGCGGCATCGGCGAGAACTCGCCGTTGATCCGCAGCAAGACGGTGGCCCACCTGAAACTGTTGAATCTCGCCCTCGACAAGGAGGCCAACGCTCGCTGCATCCGCGGCGTCGCCGGCGCCATCCAGGCCCACGGCCACCCACGGGTGCTGGTGGTGCCGACCAACGAGGAACGGCAGATCGCCCTCGACACCCTGGCCCTGCTCACCGCCTGACGGTGAGCGGTACGCACCAAGGAACGCCCATGCATACCTTCTTCATCGCCCCCACCGGTTTCGGCGTCGGCCTCACCTCTATCAGCCTCGGCCTGGTTCGCGCCCTGCAGCGCGCCGGGCTGAAGGTCGGCTTCTTCAAGCCGATCGCCCAGCCACACCCCGGCGACGCCGGCCCGGAACGCTCCAGCGAACTGATCGCCCGCACCCACGGGTTGCTGCCGCCCAAGTCGCTGCCGCTGGCCCAGGTCGAGCGCATGCTCGGCGATGGCCACCTGGACGAGTTGCTGGAGGAGATCGTCAGCCTGCACCAGCAGGCCGCCCAGGGCATGGACGTGCTGATCGTCGAGGGGATGGTGCCGACCCGCCACGCCAGCTACGCGGCACGGGTCAACGTGCACCTGGCCAAGAGCCTGGACGCCGAGATCATCCTGGTCTCGGCGCCGGAGGGCGAGGAGCCGGAGAACCTCACCGAGCTGTCCGACCGCATCGAGATCCAGGCCCAGCTGTTCGGCGGACCGAAGGACCCGAAAGTGATCGGCGTGATCCTCAACAAGGTGCGCCACCCGCAAGGCGTGGAGGCCTTCACCGAGCAGCTCGGTCAGCTCTCGCCCCTGCTGCGCGGCGGCGACTTCCACCTGCTCGGCTGCATTCCCTGGCAGGACGAGCTGAACGCCCCGCGCACCCGCGACGTGGCCGAGCTGCTCGGCGCGCAGATTCTCAACGCCGGCGACTACGAACAGCGCCGCGTGCAGAAGATCGTGCTGTGCGCCCGCGCCGTGCCCAACACGGTGCAGCTGCTCAAGCCCGGCGTGCTGGTGGTCACCCCCGGCGACCGCGACGACATCATCCTCGCCGCCAGCCTGGCCTCGATGAACGGCGTGCCGCTGGCCGGCCTGATGCTGTGCAGCGATTTCCCGCCGGACCCGCGCATCCTCGAGCTGTGCCAGGGCGCCCTGCAGGGTGGCCTGCCGGTGATGAGCGTGAGCACCGGCTCCTACGACACGGCCACCAACCTCAACCGCATGAACAAGGAAATCCCGGTGGACGACCGCGAGCGTGCGGAGAAGGTCACCGAGTTCGTCGCCGGGCACATCGATCACGACTGGCTCAAGCAGCGCTGCGGCACCCCGCGCGAGCTGCGCCTGTCGCCACCGGCGTTCCGCTACCAGCTGGTGCGCCGCGCCCAGGCGGCGAACAAGCGCATCGTCCTGCCGGAGGGCAGCGAGCCGCGCACCGTGCAGGCCGCCGCCATCTGCCAGGCACGCGGCATCGCCCGCTGCGTGCTGCTGGCCAAGCCGGAAGACGTGCACAACGTGGCCAGGGCCCAGGGCATCGAGCTGCCCGAAGGCCTGGAAATCCTCGACCCGGAGCTGATCCGCGAGCGCTACGTGCAGCCCATGGTCGAGCTGCGCAAGGGCAAGGGCCTCAACGCGCCGATGGCCCTGGCCCAACTAGAGGACAGCGTGGTGCTGGGCACCATGATGCTGGCCCTGGACGAGGTAGACGGCCTGGTCTCCGGCGCCATCCACACCACCGCCAACACCATCCGCCCGGCCCTGCAGCTGATCAAGACGGCGCCCGGCTACAACCTGGTGTCCTCGGTGTTCTTCATGCTGCTGCCGGACCAGGTGCTGGTGTATGGCGACTGCGCGGTGAACCCCGACCCCAACGCCGCCGAGCTGGCCGAGATCGCCCTGCAGAGCGCCGCCTCCGCCGAGGCCTTTGGCGTGCCGGCGCGGGTGGCGATGATCAGCTATTCCACCGGCGACTCCGGCAGTGGCGCCGAGGTGGAGAAGGTGCGCGACGCCACCCGTCTGGCCCGTGAAAGCAATCCCGCCCTGCTGATCGATGGCCCCCTGCAATATGATGCCGCGGCCATCGCCAGCGTCGGCCGGCAGAAGGCGCCGGACAGCCCGGTGGCCGGCCGCGCCACGGTGTTCATGTTCCCCGACCTGAATACCGGCAATACCACCTACAAGGCCGTGCAGCGCAGCGCCGACTGCGTCAGCGTCGGCCCCATGTTGCAGGGCCTGCGCAAGCCGGTGAACGACCTGTCGCGCGGCGCCCTGGTGGACGACATCGTCTACACCATCGCCCTCACCGCGATCCAGGCGGTACGCGAGGGCTGAGGCACTGCGTGGGGCGGCTAGAACCGACACGGGCTCACCCGCCCCACGAGATGCTGCGCTAGAATCCGCTCGCCCGGCGCGGCTGGCCGACAACGTCGGGCTGACCACAAGGTCAGCCGCAGCACTTGCCGTTCAGTGTACAAGCGTTAACCTTGGCGCCGGACCGACTTGCCGCAAGGAGTGCTGCAGGTATCTCGACCGCATCGGGGCGCACAGAAAGCCCCCTGACAGGAGCCCTTCGAGCCCATGCTGCAATTCCTGCCCGCCCCTCTGCGCGGTGTCATCAGCGCGCTGCTGTTGGCCCTCAATACCCTGATCTGCTGCTGGCCGCTGTTCGCCGTGGCGCTGCTCAAGCTGCTGTTGCCGATCCCGCCGATCCAGCGCGGCCTGCGCTTCGTGATGCACGGCATCGCCGAGTTCTGGATCAGCGTCAACAAGTTCTGGATGAACCTGGTGCGCGACACCCGCTGGGATGTCGAGGGCATCCAGGGCATGGACATGCGCCACTCCTACCTGGTCACCAGCAACCACCAGAGCTGGGTGGACATCCTGGTGCTGCAGTACCTGCTCAACCGGCGCATGCCGCTGCTGAAGTTCTTCCTCAAGCAGGAGCTGATCTGGGTGCCGGTGATCGGCCTGTGCTGGTGGGCGCTCGAGTTCCCGTTCATGAAGCGCTACAGCAAGGAATACCTGGCCAAATACCCGGAGAAGCGCGGCCAGGACCTGGCCACCACCCGCAAGGCCTGCGCCCGCTACAAGAGCAATCCGGTGTCGGTGTTCAACTTCCTCGAAGGCACGCGCCTGACTCCGCAGAAGCACAGCCAGCAACAATCGCCCTTCAAGTACCTGCTCAAGCCCAAGGCCGGCGGCATCGCCTTCGTGCTGGATGCCATGGGCGAGCAGCTGGACGCCATCGTCAACGTCACCATCCACTACCCGTCCGGCAACCCGGGCTTCTGGGACCTGCTCTGCGGCCGCCTGGACCAGGTGGTGGTGCGCTTCGACAAGCTGGCCATTCCCGCCGAGTTCATCGGTCGCAACTACGACCAGGACGAGGAATACCGCCTGCAGTTCCAGCAGTGGGTCAACCAGCTGTGGCAGGCCAAGGATGCGCAGTTGGGTGAGCTGCACCAGCAGTTCCCCGGCCGCAACTGAACCTCAGCGCACCACCAGCGGCGGCTCGTCGGGCCGCCAGCTGCTCCAGTCCAGACGCGGCGGGAACGCGCCGGCGCGCTCCACCGGCAGTCCCGGCGCCACTAGGAAGCCCTGCATGGTGGTGCAGCGGTGAGCGATCAGCCAGTCGCGCTGTTCCAGGGTTTCCACCCCTTCGGCGACCACTTCCAGGCCCAGGTGGTGGCCCAGGTCGATGATGGTGCTGACGATCGCCGCGTCCTTGGGTGAGTCGAGCATGTTGGCGACGAACAGGCGGTCGATCTTCAGGGTGTCCAGTTCGAAGTGGCGCAGGTAGGCCAGCGACGAGTAGCCGGTGCCGAAGTCGTCGATGGCGATGCGCACACCCAGCTCGCGCAGCTGACGCAGCTGTTCGCGGGTGGTGTCGAGGTCCTGCATCAGCGCGCTCTCGGTGACCTCCACCTCCAGTTGTGACGGCTTGAGCTGGTGCACTTCCAGCATCCGCCGCAGATCGTCCACCAGTTGCGGCATGCCGAACTGCACGGGGCTGACGTTAAGGCTGAGCAGCAGCTTTTCTCCGAACCGAGCACGCCAGGCCCGGCACTGGCGGATGCCCTGGTTGAAGATCCAGTCGCCCAGGCGATTGATCAGGCGGGTCTCCTCCAGCAGCGGGATAAACACCCCAGGAGAGATGGTCCCAGCGACCCGGTGCTCCCAGCGCAGCAGCGCCTCGAAACCACGCAGGCAACCGCTGGCCAGGTCGATCTGCGGCTGGTAGACCAGCACGAAGTCGTCCTGCTCGATGGCCGTGCGCAGGCTCTCCTCCAGCATCAGCCGCGAGCGGGCGCGGCCGTTCATTTCCGGCGAGAAGAAGCGGTACTGCTGGCGGCCGGCGCGCTTGGCCTCGTACATGGCCATGTCGGCCGAGCGCAGCAGGCCGTCCACCGTCTGCCCGCATTCCGGGAAACAGGCGATGCCGATACTGGCGCCCAGGGTGAACTCCACGCCGTCCAGCTGGTGCCGCACCGAGATCAGCTCGATCAGTTTCTCCGCCACCCGCGCCGCGTCCTCGGGATGGTCGAGGGTATCGAGCAACGCGGTGAACTCGTCGCCACCCATGCGCGCCACGATGTCGTAGGGGCGCAGGCAGGTCTTCAGCTGCTCGGCGACCTTGCGCAGTATCTCGTCGCCGGCATCGTGACCAAGGGAGTCGTTGATGCGCTTGAAACCGTCCAGGTCCAGGTACAGCACGGCCATGCGCTTGCCGCTGCGATCGACGCGCGACAGCGCGCTATCCAGCGCCTGGTGGAAGCCACGGCGGTTGTACAGGCCGGTCAGCGCGTCGGTGACCGCCTGGGATTCGAGCTGGGCGTGCAGGTTGCGCACCACCGACATGTCCAGGGCGATCAGCACCATGGAGTTCTGGTACTGCGGCAATGGCGAGCAGGACAGCGCGGCCGGCAGATAGCCGCCGGTCAGGGTGCCGAGCACCGCGTCATGGATGCGGTAGGTCTGGCCGGAGCGCCAGTGCTGGTAGAACTCGCTGTCCTTCCATTCGCCGGGCATCTCCGGCGCCTTGAGGTAGGACAGCAGCGCACTGCCGTGCAGATCGGCCACCTCACCCTGGAGCATCTGCGCCATGGCCGGATTGGCGAAGCGGATGAAGCCATCCTTGTCGATCACCAGGATGCCTTCGGAGGCGTTGTCCAGCACCGAGGCGTTGAAGGCGCGCTCGCGGTCCAGCTGCTGGGTCAGCTGCAACAGCTCGTGGCGATGGCGCTCCTGCTCCAGCAGGGAGCCGATCTTGTGCTTGAGCACCTTGGGGTCGAAGGGCTTGAGGATGAAGTCCACCGCGCCGATGGCGTAGCCCTGCAGCACCGACTCTTCGGTATGGGCAATGGCGGAGAGGAAGATGATCGGCGTGTAGCGGGTATGCGGGCTGCCGCGCATCAGGCGGGCCACCTCGAAGCCATCCATCTTCGGCATCTGCACGTCGAGCAGGACCAGGCCGACATCCTCGTCCATCATGCAGCGCAACGCCGCCTCGCCGGAATCGACGGTGCGCACGTTCCAATCCTCATCGCCGAGCAGCGCCTCCATGGCCACCAGATTCTCCTCGCGGTCGTCGACCACCAGCAGAATCTGCTGCTCCGCTAACGCCTCAAGTTGCAACTGCGCCATGCAGCCCTCCTCTCTTCGGCATCCCTTTCATCCTCTCAGCCCCGCGCCTGGCGTCGCGGCTGCGCCGATGCCGCCAGCCAGCGATGGAGCATTTCCAGCAGTTCCTGACGCCCCACCGGCTTGGCCAGGTAGTCGTCGCAGCCCGCGGTGATGCACTTCTCGCGGTCGCCCTTCATGGCATGTGCCGTGAGGGCTATGACCGGGACGCCGCAGCCACGTTCATCTTTAAGGATGCGGGTGGCGGTGTAGCCGTCCATGTTGGGCATGGCCATGTCCATCAGCACCAGGTCGAAGGGCTCTCGATCGAACGCCACCAGGGCTTCTTCGCCATCCTTGGCCGGCACCACCGCCAGGCCCAGCTCGTCGAGCAGGGCGGTCATCGCGTAGATGTTGCGGATGTCGTCGTCCACCAGCAGCACGCGCTTGCCGGCCAGCTCCGAGCCATCGGCCGGTGGCTCGCGTACGGTGGAGAGGAAGCCCTGCAGCGCAGCACCGAGCGGGCGGAGGTCGTCACCGCTCTTGCGCACCACCACCGCCGAGTAGCGGCGCAGGCGCTGCAGGTCCTGGCGGGTGATGTCCACGCCGGTATTGATCACCACCTGGGTGTCCCGCAGGGCGCGTTCGCGCTGCAGCGTCTCGAGCAAGTCGAAGCCATCCTGATCGGGCAGGTCGAGGTCGATCACCAGGGCGTCGAACGACTGTGCCGCGTAGGCCTGGCGCGCCTGCTCGGCGCTGGCCACGGCGGTGACCCGGAAGCCCATCTGAACCAGGTGCTCGCGATAATGCTCGCGCTCCACCTCCACGTCTTCCACCAGCAGCAGGTCGCGGCTCGGCGCGCTGAGCACGACGATATCCTCGAACACCCGCTCCAGGTCCTGACGCGCCACCGGCTTGACCAGGTAGCGCGTGCCGTCGCTGTGCCAGTCCTGCGGCTGCGGTACACAGGAGACGATATGCACCGGCACGTCGCGGTACTGCATCAGCCCGCGCAGGCGCCGGTAGATCTGCCAGCCGCTGATGTCCGGCAGCAGGATGTCGAGGATCACCGCGACGAAACGCTCACTCTGCAACAGGCCGATGGCCTGCTTGCCGTTGCGACAATGCACGCTGGAAAAGCCGTGAGCCTGGGCCTCCTCGGCGATCACCGCGGCGAAGTTGGGGTCGTCCTCGACGATCAGCACCGCCGGCCCGCTGCCGCTGCGCTGCGGCGTGGCAGTGAGCGATTCGTCTTCCTTCTCCTGCGGATTCAGCGCCACCACCGGCAGCCGCACGATAAAGCGCGAGCCCTGCCCAGGCGTGCTTTCCAGACTGATCTGACCACCCAGCACCTCCACCAGTTGGCGGGTGATGGCCAGCCCCAGGCCGGTACCGCCGAAACGGCGACTGGTGGAGCCGTCGATCTGCTGGAAGGCCTGGAAGATGCGCTCGTGCTGCGCCGGGTCGATGCCGATGCCGCTGTCGCGCACGACGAACTGCAGGGTCTCGCGCTCGTCGTCGAGGGACACCGGCGAGAGGCCGATGCTCAGCTCCACCTCGCCGTGTTCGGTGAACTTGAGGGCATTGGACAGCAGGTTGCGCAGGATCTGCTGCAGGCGCCCACGGTCGCTGTGGATCATCCGCGCTACGCCCGGCTCCAGGTGAGTGAGCAGGCGCAGCCCCTTGATCTCGGCCATCGGCCGCAGGCTGGAATCCAGCTCCACCAGCAGGTCGTGGATGTTCAGCGGTTCGAGCTTGAGCTGCACGCGTCCGGCCTCGATCTTGGCCAGGTCGAGGACATCATTGATCAGCTGCAGCAGGTCGTTGCCGGCCTTGTAGACGATGTCCGCATGCTTGACCTGTTTCTCGGTCAGGTTGCCGGCCACGTTGTGACGCAGCTGCTCGCTGAGGATCAGGATACTGTTGAGCGGCGTGCGCAGCTCGTGGGACATGTTGGCGAGGAACTCCGACTTGTAGCGGTTGGCCAGGGCCAGCTGCTCGGCCTGCTCACGCAGGCGCTGCTCGGCGGCCTTGCGTTCGCTGATGTCGATGATCACCGCCTGCACCAGGCGCTCGCCGTCGGCGCGGATCGGCGACAGGCCGACTTCCAGGGGAATCAGGCGGCCATCGCGGTGCTGGCCGAACAACTCGCGGTTGCCACCCATGCGCCGCGGTGACGGGTCTTTGATAAAGCCGTCGCGCAGGCTCGGGTGCTGGGCACGGGTGGCTTCCGGCAGGAGCATCTCCACCGGCTGGCCGAGCATCTCGGCGCGCTCGTAGCCGAACATCTGTTCGGTCTGGCGGTTGACCATGCTCAGCCGGCCCTTGCCGTCGACCAGCACGATGGCGTTGGGCGAGGCCTCCACCACCAGGCGGAAGCGCTCTTCGGCAGACTTGCGCTCGCTGATGTCGATGATCACCGCCTGCACCAGCATCTCCTCGCCGACGCGGATCGGCGCCAGGCCGACCTCCAGGGGAATCAGGCGACCATCGCGGTGCTGGCCGAACAGCTCGCGGTTGCCGCCCATGCGCCGTTGTTCCGGGGCGTTCTGGTAGGCCTGGCGCATGGCCGGGTGGCCTTGGCGCAGTTGCTCCGGCAGCAGGCGCTCCACCGGCTGGCCCAGCAGTTCGTCACGCTCGTAGCCGAACATCAGCTCGACCTGGCGGTTGACCATGACCACCTTGCCGCTGCCGTCGACCAGCACGATGGCATTGGGCGAGGCCTCGACCACCAGGCGGAAGCGACCTTCGCTCTCGCGCAACTGCTGGCGCTGCCGCTCGCTGTCGCCCAGGGCACGGTCGCGCAGGAACAGGAAGCCGCCGACCAGCAGCGACAGCAACAGCGCAGCCAGCAGGCCGGTGCCCAGGCTGATCGGTAGGTCGCCGTCACCCAGAGCGGCCTCGTAGGCGGCAGTGCTACCCACGTTGAGTTGCCACTCCCGGCCATAGATGCTCAGTGTGCGCTGCGCACGGAAACGCGGGTTGTGGGATTGCATGCCGCTCCTGCTGAGCAGCGGCTGGGCGGGATCGGCCAGATCGAGCAGCTCTATCTCGAATTGGCTGCCGCCACTACCGAGAATGCCGTGCATCAGGTCGGCCAGACGGAAGGTGCCGGCAACCATGCCTTGCAGCGCTTCGCGACGCTCGTCGGTGGTGCTCAGCGGGGCATTGGGGCGGAACACCGGCAGGTACAGCAGCATGCCGGTCTGCGCGTCCTTCTCGGTTTCCTGACGCAGGCGCAACGGACCGGTGAGTACGGCCTCGCCGCTGTCGCGGGCCTGCTCTATGGCAGTACGGCGGGTAGCCTCGCTGTACATGTCGAAGCCCAGCGCGCGACGGTTGCGCCAGTCCAGGGGATTGATGAACTCGACCATCAGGTAAGCCTCTCGCTCACCCGATGGATAGGCCTGGAAGTCGCTGCGCCCTGCCATGCGGGCCTGCTCGACGAAGGCGCTCAGCTCGCCGGCACGCAGGTAACGGCTCCAGGACAGGGCCTGGATGCCCGGGTACTGCTCTTGCAGCTGCAGCTGATCGGTAGCGCGCTGCCACTCCTCGTTGGAGACCTGGTCGCTGCCGGCCATCAGTCCGGCCATGCCACGCAGCACCATCTCGTAGGCGCGCATGCGCTCGCGCACGCTGAGCTCGACGCCGTCCACCGCCAGGGCGAAACGCTGCTCCTGGGCCTGACGGTTGCTCTGTTCGAGGGTGCGCCATTGCCAGAACACCAGGGCGCCGAGGCCGATCAGCAGAACCAGGCTGATCAGCAGGGGGATCCAGGGTTTGCGGGAGTGGAAGATGGGAGCGGTGCCGTCCATGAAGTCTCCTGATCTTGCCCCGGCACGCCTCGCTCACCTGAGGCACACCAGCTCATACGCGGCTGAGCGCGTTGTCTGCTGAGAGTGTAGTCAGGAATTTACCTAGGTAGACGAGCGCGACGGACGGCATTTGGCCATCACTCAGAAACGCAAAAGGCCCCTCGCGGGGCCTTCTGTGCAGTGCTGTCAGTACTGGGCGCCGGGCAACGGACGCAGGGTGACTTCGACGCGGCGGTTCTGTGCGCGGCCATCGGCCGAGGCGTTGCTGGCGATCGGCTGATCCGGGCCGGCACCACGGGTGCTAAGACGCGAGGCGTCCACGCCCTGGGCCATCAGGTAGTTGGCCACACTCTGCGCGCGGCGCTGCGACAGGCTCATGTTGTAGGCATGGTTGCCGGTGCTGTCGGTGTGGCCGACGATCTCGATGCTGTTCTGGTTGTACTGGCGGAAGGACGTGGCCAGGTTGTTCAGCGGGCTGTAGAAGCTGCTGGCGATGTCCGCCGAGTCGGTGGCGAAGGTGATGTTGCCGGGCATGATCAGCTGGATGGTGTCGCCCTGGCGCTGCACCTCGACGCCGGTGCCTTCCATGCTGCGGCGCAGTTCTTCTTCCTGCTTGTCGGCGTAGTAGCCGTAGCCGGCACCGGCCGCGCCGGCCACCGCGGCGCCGATCAGCGCGCCTTTGCCACGGTTGTCGTGGTTGATCGCGGCACCAGCCACGGCGCCGGCCAGCGCGCCCAGGCCGCCGTATTTGGCGGTCTTGCTCATGCCCCCGGAGCTCTGCTGGGGCTGATTTTCATAGGGATTCTGCGAGGCACAGCCAGTCAGCAGCGCCAACAGCAGGGCGGCGAGAGTCAGGCGTGAGGGGGTAGACATGGGAGTACTCCTGGAACGGCGGTTGACGGTCGAAAGGGCCGACAACGGATTAGAGCGAAGCGGCAGACAAAGATTCCCGGTCAGGCGCGAATGAACGGATTCTCGCGCATCTCGTCACCCAGGCGGGTATCCGGACCATGGCCGGTGACCACGGTGGCGTCCTCATCCAGAGTGTAGAGGCGCTTGATCGAACGCTCGATGGTGGCGTAGTCGCCGCCCCACAGATCGGTGCGGCCGATGCCACGGCGGAACAGGGTATCGCCGGCGATCAGCAGCTTGGCTTCGGGGAACCAGAAGCTGGTGGAGCCCGGTGTGTGTCCCGGCGTGTGCAGGGCCACGCCGCAGCCGCAGGCCAGCTCCTCGTCGTCGGCCAGCCACTGGTCCGGCGCCGGCACCGGGGTATAGGGCACGCCGAACATCTGGCACTGCATCTCCAGGTTGTCCCAGAGGAACTGGTCTTCCTTGTGCAGGTGCAGGCTGGCGCCGGTCTTCTCCTTCATCTGCCCGGAGGCGAGGAAGTGATCTAGATGCGCATGGGTGTGGATGATGCTGACCACCTTGAGGCCATGGGCCTCCAGACGCGCCATGATCAGGTCCGGGTTGCCGCCCGGGTCGACCACGATGGCCTTTTTGCTCACCGGGTCGCCGATGATGGTGCAGTTGCACTGCAGCGGGCCGACCGGAAAGGTCTCGCGGATCAGGCTGGGTGGCGGGGCGGCGGTCATCTGGAGCTCTCCTCGGCTGGCACGGGCCGCGCACGATAATCCTTCGGCGCCCTCCCCGTCCATTTGCGGAAGGCCCGGCGGAAGTTGGACGGATCGTTGAAGCCCAGCAGCAGGGCGATCTCGAACAGCGGCAGGTGGGTGGTCTCCAGGTACTGCAGGGCCAGGCGCTTGCGCACCTCGTCGAGCACCTGCTGGTAGCTGGTGCCGGCGGCTGACAAGTGCCGGCGCAGGCTGCGCCCGCTGGTGTGCAGGGCACTGGCGGCGCTGTCGAGATTGGGAAAGTCGCCGGGACGGGCCAGCAGCAGACGGCGCAGGCGACTGAGCAGCCCCTCCTGCACGTCCAGGGTGGCCAGCAGGGCTTCGCACTGCTGCTCGCACATCTGCATGGTGGCCGGGTTAGCCAGGGCCATGGGGCGATCCAGGTAGTGGCGCGGCAGGCGGAACCAGTGCCAGGGCTGATCGAACTGGGCCGGCACGCCGAAGGCCTCGTCGTAGCGCGCGGCATGCTCGGGCGCGGGATAGGCGAAGCCGACCTCCACTCCCTGCGGGCGCTCGCCGAGGAGGAACTGGGCGATGCCGTACAGGCTGCCGAACAGGCCCTCGGCGGCGAAGCGACCGAGCACGCCCAGGGGAATCGATTCGCTGGCACGCAGCTCCAGCGAGTCCGGGTTGTCCACCAGCTCCAGCTCGAAGGTCAGGCCCAGCACCCGGTAGTACCTGAGCGCGAACTGCACGGCGCGCCCGAGGTTGGCGCTGGACAGCAGGGCGTAGCCGAGAATGCCGTGGGCCGAGGCGCTCAGGCGCAGGCCCAGCAGCAGGCCCAAGGCCGGCTCATCGCACAACAGCAAGGCGGCGCCGGCCAGCTGGTGGAAGTCGGACAGGGACAGCCGGCCCGTGGGGTTGAGCAGCAGCTCCGCACGCAAACCGGCGGCGCCGAGCAGGCGCTCCCGCGCGACACCGAACTCTCCGGCCAGCTGCAGCAGGGCCTCGACATAGGTGATCGGCACCAGTTCGGAATGCAGGTTCAGGGGTCTGCTCATCAGCGTTCGCCGTATTCGCCAGTGGCCGGATATGACCTGAATATTGGCTGAAGATAACCTTGTCCGCGAAAAGCCGGCAAGCCCATAGTCCGACCACGTCATAACAACAAGATGGGAGGCCGCATGCATAGCCCCACCCCGCACGACCTGCAGATCACGCCGCGTCAGCCCGAGTTCAACTTCCCTATGCCCTGGGCTCGCCACTGGCACGGCGGCGACGCGTTCAAGAGCCATTTCTTCGATGCCATGTCGCTGCTGTTCCCCGAGGGCGAGCGCTTCTTCATCGACTCGGTGCGCGCCTATCGCGACCAGGTGACCGATCCGCAGCAGCTGGCGCAGATCCGCGGCTTCATCGGGCAGGAGGCGCATCACAGTCGCGAACACCAGCACTACAGCGACGCCCTGCGCGCAACCGGCTATGACCTCGACTACCTGGAACGGCGCCTGAAACGACGCCTGGGCTTCGTGCGCAAGCACCTGCCGCCCAAGGTACACCTGGCAGCCACCACGGCAGTGGAACACCTGACCGCGATCATGGCCGACGCCATCCTGCAGAACCCCGACTGGCTGGACGGCGCCGACCCGGACATGGCCCGCCTGTGGCGCTGGCACGCGCTGGAGGAGAGCGAGCACAAGGCGGTGGCCTTCGACCTCTACCAGCAGGTCTGCGGCCAGCTGTGGATGCGTCGCCGCGCCATGCTGCAGAGCACCTTCTTCTTCACCCTGGACACAATCAAGGGGCTAGTGCACATGCTGCGCCGCGACGGCCTGCTGGCGAGCTGGCGAATCTGGCGCGACGGCCTGGTCTGGCTGTGGGGTAGCCGCGGCATCCTGCGCCCGCTGGTACGGGCCTACTTTGACTTCTACCGGGCCGACTTCCATCCCTGGCAGCACGACAATCTGCAGCTGATCTTGGAGAAACGCCGCGAATTCGACGCGGTGGCCGAAGTCAGCTGAGCAGGCCCAGGCCCTTGGCCCTGGCTACCGCCTGGGTACGCCGCTCGACGCCGAGCTTGCTGTTGATGTGGCGGGCGTGGGTCTTGACCGTGTGCAGGGAGATGAACAGGCGCTCGCTGATCTCCTGGTTGGAGCAACCCAGGGCGATCAGGCGCAGCACCGCCAACTCGCGAGTGCTGAGCGCTTCGGTCGCGCCGCTGGGCAACGGCTCGACCTCGACCTCCGCAGGCAGGCGCTGGCGCAGGGCCTCGCTCAGCGGGCTCGCTGGCGCTGTCTGCAACTGTGCCCGCAGCCAGGTCGGCTGGTGCGCGAGCAGCTCATAGAACGGCAGTAGCGTACCACCCCGAGCCGTCTCGAAACTGGTCAGCAACTGCTGCTGGGCATCGCGCTCGCGGCCACCGGCAAACAGCAGCAGACTCAACTGCACCTGGGCGAATACACCCAGCAACTGTCCGCCCTGGGCCTGGGCTCGCAGCACCAGTGCACGCAGACGCCGCTCGGCGGCCTCGGGCTGGCCCTGGCGGCGCTCCAGGGCCGCGCGCTGCAGCTCGATATGCAGCGGCAACTGTGGATGGAACTCCGGCGCGGCGGCCGCCTGCTCGCCGCCATAGGTCTCGGCCAGGCGCAGCAGCCAGGCGTTGGCCAGGTCGACCTGCCCCTGGCTGAGCCAAAGCTCGCACTTGGTCACGGTGATCATCGCCAGGTAATACACCGGCGGCACGTCCCAGATGTGCATCAGGCGCTCTGCCTCGGCCAGCTGGGCGAAGGCTTCGTTGAAGCGCCCCGCCCTGCCCTCCTGGCTGGCCAGGATGCAGTAGCCGATCAGCAGGCTGATGTCGCGGCAGCTGCGCGCCTCGGCGATGCCGGCCTGCAGGCGGCGGCTGGCCTCCTCCGGCTGCAGACGCAGGGCGAGCAGGAAACCTTCATAGAGAGTCAGACGCGCGCGCACCGCGTAGACCCGCTGCAGCGACAGACCACGCAGGCGTTCCAGCCCCGCACGCACCTCTTCCAGCGCCCGCAGTATCTCGCCGCGGGCCAGCAGGACCCGGCCACGATCGTAATGACAGAAGGCCTCGAACAACGGGTTGTCCTGCCGTTGCGCCAGCTCCAGAGCCTCGCGGTTGAGCCCACGCGCACGCCACAGATCGCCACGCACCACCGCCAGGTTGGCCAGGGTGGAGAGGCACAGCAGGCGCGAGCCGTAGTGTTGCGCCGGCATGCCGGCCAGGGCCTCGGCGCAATAGAGTTCGGCATTCTGGCTGTCGCCACGACCACGGGCGATCACTCCGCTGACGGCCAGCCACTGGGCCAGCAGCGACTGCTGCTCGGCCGCGGTGGGCGCGGGCAGGAAGCGCACCAGGTGATTGGCCAGATCCTCCGCCGCATCCAGCTGGCAGGCCAATGCCAGGGCCCAGCTGTACAGCAGGATCAGGCGCGGCGTGCTGGTCAGCAGGCTGTCCGGCAGGTCCATCTTCCAGCGCAGCAGCATGGCCACGTTCTGCTCGGCGAGCAGGTGTTCTTCGGAGAAGTTCTGCACCAGGCTGGCCGCCACATCCGGCTGCCCGGCGCGCAACGCCTGCTCGACCGCCTCGTCCAGCTGGCCCTGACTGCTGAACCAACGGCAGGCACGCAAGTGCAGGCGCGCCGGCGGTTGCGACAGCTGGCTGGCCGGATTGGCGCGCAGCAGGTCGGAGAATAGATGGTGATAGCGGAACCAGCGCCCCTGATCGTCCAGCGGCACCAGGAACACCTGGTGGGCCTGCAGGTGCTGGAGGATGGCGGTGCTGTCGTGACTGTCGCGCACCGCATCGCACAGCTCCGCGCAGAAGCGCTCGAGGCAGGCGGTGTCATAGAGAAAGGCCTGCAGCTCCGGAGGCTGACGCTCGATGACTTCCTCCAGCAGATAGTCGCGAATCATGCCCTGGGCGCCATGCAGATCGCGCTCGCCCTCGCTGGCGGCCAGCAGCCACAGGCGCAGGCCAGCAACCCAGCCCTCGCTGCGCTGCAGAAGACTGTCCAGCGCCTCACCGGGCAATTCGGCGCCCTGGGCGCAGAACAGCTCGCGGGTCTCGTCCAGGGTCAGGCGCAGGTCCTGTTCCTGCAGCTCCAGCAGTTGCCGCGACAGGCGCAGACGCGCCAGATGCCAGTCCGGGCGCTGGCGGCTGGTGACCAGCACCAGCATGCCGGCCGGCAGGTGGTTGAGGAAGAACTGCAGGCAGCGATCCAGCACCGCGCCCTGAGCCAGGTGATAGTCATCCAGCACCAGCAGCAAGGGGTTATGCGGATCGAGGTGCTCGCCCAGTTCGTCGAGCAGGCCGTCGAGCCATTCCTCGAAGGCGAAGGGTTGATGGCGCTGGCGCATCTTCAGCATGCCCAGGGCCTCGTCACCGATCCGCGGAAAATGCTGGCGCAGCCCTTCCAGCAGACGTTCGAGGAAGCGCCCGGGATCGCTGTCGCGACGATTCAGGCTCAGCCACAGGCTGTGCCACTGGGCAGGCAGACGCTCGCAGAACTCCACGGCCAATGAACTCTTGCCGAATCCGGCCGGTGCGCAAACCAGCAGCAGGCGCCCGTCCATGCCTTGTTCCAGACGCTCGCACAGGCGCGGCCGACGTACATGGCCGGCAGGTAGCGGAGGTCTGAAGAAGCGCGGCTCGCCGGTGGAAACCGGAACGCTGACGAGGCCGGGCGAGCTGGAAAGATCGGTCACAAGGGCGGTCTGGGCTGGACGTGAAATGCCCGCAGCCTATCCCCTTGCGCCGTGCATTTGAAGCCCAGCCGGTCCGTCAGAAAAGAAAAAGCCGGCGCAAGGCCGGCTTTTTCAGGGGTGGAGCGAGGATTAACGCACGCCGGCCTGACGCAGAGCTGCCGGGGTGTAATCGGTGGTAGCGGCCTTGTAGTTGAAGTCGTAGGACTGTTTCTCCTCGTTCTTCATGCCCAGGGCCAGGTAGCGACCGGAGATGATGTCGTGCAGGGTTTCCACGGTGTACCACGGCACTTGCTTGTCGTAGTAGTACTGGGAATGAGCCTCGGCGACACGCCACAGGGCGCCACGACCGTCGTAATGGTCGATGACCGCGGCCTGCCAGCTGTCCTCGTCGATGAACACATCACGCTTGGCGTAGATGTGACGCTCGCCGGCCTTCAGGGTACCGGTCACGTGCCAGACGCGGTGCAGCTCGTAGCGAGTGTGCTCCGGGTTCAGGTGGCCGGCCTTGATGATGTCGGCGTACTTCAGCTTCGGCGAGTCCAGCTTGTAGGAGTTGTACGGAATGTAGATCTCCTTCTTGCCGTTCAGCTTCCAGTCGTAACGGTCAGGAGCACCGTTGTACATGTCGAAGTTGTCGGAAGTACGCAGACCGTCGGCGGCGGTACCTGGACCGTCATAGGACACCTGCGGAGCGCGGCGCACGCGGCGCTGACCGGCATTGTACAGCCAGGCCAGACGCGGCTCCTTCACCTGGTTCAGGGTCTCGTGGACCAGCAGAACGTTACCGGCCAGACGAGCCGGAGCGGTTACGCGCTGCTTGAAGTAGAACAGGATGTTGCTCGGCTTGCTCGGATCGTAGTCGGTCAGGCTGGTCGGGAAGGTGAACTCATCCTGGAAGTAAACCAGGCTGTAGGAACCGTTGGCCTGCGGAGTAGCCTGGGTCACCAGACGACGCACGCTGCCACCGCGATAGCGGGTGATCTGGTTCCAGATCGCTTCCAGGCCGTTCTGCGGGATCGGGAAGGGATAAGCGGTCTTGAAGCCTTCCAGACCGTTACCGCCCTCGACCAGCTTGGTGGTGGTGGCGTTGGCCTTCACGTCGTCCAGCACGCTCTGCGGTGCAGTTGCGGAACGATGGGTCGGGTACACCGGGATCTTGAAGCTGTCCGGGTAGCGCTTGAACATGGCCTGCTGACCGGGGGTCAGCTTGTCCTTGTACTGATCGACATTCTGCGCAGTGATGGTGAACAGCGGCTGTTCACTGGCGAAGGGATCGGACAGGAAGCCGCGACCATCGGCACTGCCGGCGTTCTGCGGCAGACCACCGGTCCACTCGGGAATGGAACCATCGGCATTACCGGCCTTCTCGGCGCCCAGCGGAGTCAGGGTGGTGCCGAGCTTGGCAGCTTCATCGGCAGAAACAGCAGCCATTACGCTGGTGGCCAGCATGGAAAGAGCCAGGACACCGGATTGCAGCATGTACTTTGTTGTTTTCATTTGCATGTGTTTCCTCAAAGGATCCTGGTCGCTTAGAAGCTGGCGCCGACGCTAAAGGCTACGAAGTCGCGGTCAATCAAGGTGTTGTACTCGCCACCGAAGAAATCGGTGTAGGACAGGTTGGCCGTGTAGGTGTTCTGGTACTCGGCTTCGAGGCCCAAGCTCACAGCCTTAGCACCTTCGGTGAACAAGCCATTCGGACCATAACCGTTCACATCATGCGACCACGCAACACTCGGGCGCAGGTTCACGCCAGCAAACACATCCGGGTAATCCCAGATAGCACGAGCGCGATAGCCCCAGGCGGTAGTAGTTACAAAACCATCGTCTTCGCAATACTTGCTGGCATTTTCTGCATTCGGGTTACCACCCAGAGTGGAGACGTTCAAACCGGTACACGCGGCGAGTACACCTCCTGGAGCAGCTCCATTTGAGTCGTAGGTGCCAGGCAGCGGCCCCGGTCCGTAGATGGGATCACGTCCATAGCGAGCCTCGCTTGTACTTTCCAAACCACCTACATGCACGACACCAACTTCGCCTACTAATGTTAGGCGGCTGGCCCCCATCACCTGATCGAAGAAGTGGGTAAGCGTGGTCTGGAACTGCGTTATCTCTTTACGACGGTAGCCATGAAGATCTTGGCCGGGAGTACCATTAAGAACCGAAATATTACCGATACCTTGCGCTGCAAAAATAGGTGCAGCAAGTGGGTTGTAAGCAGCATTACCAAGTGGCTTCAGGCCTGCATACAGCACATCAGTTGTATTGAGCTGTACAGGTGCGTTAGGACGGTAGCTCAGCTCCCCAGCCCAAGCAGTGCCAGTGGGCAGAGTAGTGGAGAAACTCAGACCGTAAAGACGGATATCTTCCGGATATTCCATGAAATATTGCGAATTGCCAGCCACACGCAGCGGCGCAAAAGCAGCACTAGCCGGGAAACCAGGAATAGTAGCGGCGTTATAGAAGGCAGGCGCTGCACCGGTGGCACTAAAATTCGGCGTGCGGCTGTGATAGTTAATGAAATACGCACCGAATTCAGTATCCAGCGGCTCGAAGAAATAGCGCAGGTTGGCGCCCCACTGGCCGCCGTCACGTGCATCTCGATCCCCACCACGCGGGACTAATACGCCCTCTTGGTTTACATCAACTCCGAGCCCTTGCAGCAACGCTAACTGACCAGCAGTAAAACTCGAACGTTGACGAAGCACACGCAAGTTGTCGTCGCAACCATCGGCAACGATGTCGGGTTGCGCAAAGAAAGTGCCACAATTGTCAGCTACGGTCTGATCCCATTCCAGCTGATAGAAGGCTTCAGCAGAGAGATTGTCGGTCAAGCTCTGCGAGACATAGAACATGTTGACCGGAATCAGGCCTTCTTTAACCTCGGCGCCCGGACGACGGAACGCAGAGACATCCACGGGGTTGATCGAGTTGATGCTGTTCTGAATGAAGGTGCTTTCACCCCAGCTCACCACTTGTTTACCTAAGCGTACCGAGCCCGGCTGATCGGCAATCGCATAGTTGTGATAAACAAAGGCATCGAGGATCTCGGCGCCGGAAGCCTGAGCGCCCTGCTTGCGGTTCGAGTCATCGATATCCTTGAACAGGCGGCTCTCGTCCTTCAGCTCGAAGTCATACCAGTACTTGCCGCGGACAAATACGCCGGTATCGCCGTACTTCAATTCGAGATCGTGGATGCCCTTGAAGATCTTCGAGAAAGTTTCACCTTTCTTGAAATTCATATGACTGTCATCGGAGGTCTGGGAAAGTCCATCACCACCGTTGTTAAAACCGATCAGGTCTGGGTCTGCGCCCTCAACCGACCAGCTAGCACCGACAGACAGAGAAGAGTCGAGCTGACCTTCGATCTCACCGATATTGAACGTGACGCCGAATGCTGGGGCGGCGAGGGTGGAAGCGAGGCTCACTGCCAGAGGCAGCTTGGCCATACGCCAGAAAGGTTTATTGATTGTCATCGACGCTACTCCATGTGTTTTTTGTTATGGATGCCGCGGACTATAGCTACCACCCCCCTAGGCTTGATCCCCCTAAAGTGTGATTTCCAGCCCCCAACCCCTCTAGACCGGCGGGTCACAAACTCCCCACCACGCCGGCATCGCCCTGCAACAGCAATTTACAAGCCAAACGCTCGTTTTAAGTCAGCCCTTTTTGCCGACATCTCACTCAAAACGCCTCATAGCGTGGATAAAAAGGCACTTCCTGCTGCTTGCCACTGAGCGATATCAAGACGAATTCGCTTCTTATCCAGCTTACCCACACTGGTTTTGGGAATATCGGTAACAAGTGCGATCTGACTGGGTATCGCCCACTTATTGATGCAGCCCTGTTCCACGAACGGTTTAAGGTGTTCCTTGAGGCCCTTGGCATCCAGGCTCTGGCCCTCGCGCAGCACCAGTAGGGCGAAGGGGCGCTCGCCCCACTGCGGATCGGGAACGCCGACCACCGCGACTTCGCGCACAGCCGGATGACGGCTGATCAGATCCTCCAGCTCCAGGGACGACAGCCACTCGCCGCCGGTCTTGATCACGTCCTTGATACGGTCGCGGATATCGATGTAACCGAGATCATCCAAGGTGGCGACGTCACCGGTGTGCAGCCAGCCGTGCTCCCACAGCTCTGCGCTCTTCTGCGGCTCGTTGAAGTAGCCCATGGTCAGCCAGGGAGCGCGTAGCACCAGCTCGCCCTGAGTCTCGCCGTCCGCCGGAAGCAGCTGGCCGTCGGGCCCCATCAGCGCGGTCTCCACCAGCGGCACCGGCACGCCGGCCTTGATGCGGTAGGTGATCTGCTCGCTCTCGCTGCCGGCCTTGAGCTCTTCGTTGATGTGGGCGCAGGAGATCAGCGGGCAGGTCTCGGACATGCCATAAGCCGCGGTGAGCTGGATGCCACGCGCCTTGGCCGCCTCGTACAGGGCGCGGTTGAGTGCGCTGCCGCCGATGATGATCTTCCAGCCGCCAAAGTCCTGGCCCTGCCCCGCCTTGGCGTTGAGCACCATCTGCAGGATGGTCGGCACGCAGTGGGAGAAGGTGACCTTCTCCTTCCGCCACAGCTGCACCAGCAGCTCGGGATCGTAGCGCCCCGGATAGACCTGCTTGATGCCAAGCATGGTGGCCGCGTAGGGAATGCCCCAGGCGTGCACATGGAACATCGGCGTGATCGGCATGTACACGTCATTGGTACCCAGCAGGCGCACGCTATCCACGCTGCCTAGCACGCTGGCCTCGGCCAGGGTGTGCAGCACCAGCTGGCGATGGGTGAAGTACACGCCCTTGGGGTTACCGGTGGTGCCGGTGGTGTAGAAGGTGGTAGCCACCGAGTTCTCGTCGAAGTCCTGGAAGTCGTACTTCGGACTGGCAGCAGCCAGCAGATTCTCGTACTCGCCCACCAGGTTGGGCAGCTCGGCGGTCTTCTCGGCGCCATCGGTGAGCAGAATGGTCTTCTCCACCGTGGTCAGCTGGTTCTCGATGCCCTTGTACAGCGGCACGAACTCGCTGTTGACCAGCACGAACTTATCCTCGGCGTGGTTCATGGTGTAGAGGATCTGATCCGCCGACAGGCGAATGTTGATGGTGTGCAGCACCGCTCCGATCATCGGGATGGCGAACATGCACTCCAGGTAACGGTGGCTGTCCCAGTCCATCACCGCCACGGTATCACCGGCTTTCACCCCGGCATCGCTCAGCACATTGGCCAGGCGCGCCACGCGCTCGTTGAAGGTGGCGTAGCTGTAGCGCAGCTGGTCGCGGTAGACGATCTCGCGGGTCTTCTCGTAGCGGCTGCCGGACAGCAGCAGGCGCTTGATCAGCAGCGGGGCCAGGTTGGCGTTTTCTGTCGGGGGGATGACACGGGTCTGCAGCATGGCGGTAACCTGTCGTTCTGCGTTTTTTGTTGGTCGACAATCTAGAACCGCTCTGCCACTGGCTTAATCCACCCAAAGGATGATTTTGCCGGTGACTCTTTGGCCATCTTTGGTCACCCAGTAGAATTGGCTCGTACCTGCCGTTCCGGCTTCACTCTTCAGAGGTAATACCGATGTCCGATATCGTCATCGTCAGCGGCGCCCGCACCCCCATGGGTGGCTTCCAGGGCAGCCTGTCCAGCATCCCCGCCGTGGATCTGGGGGCCGCCGCCATTCGCGAGGCCGTGGCCCGTGCCGGTATCCAGCCCGCCGATGTGCAGGAAGTGATCATGGGCTGCGTACTGCCCGCCGGCCTCAAGCAGGGCCCGGCCCGCCAGGCCTCGCTGAACGCCGGCCTGCCGTCCGCCACCGGCTGCACCACCATCAACAAGCTGTGCGGCTCCGGCATGAAGGCCGTGATGCAGGCCTTCGACGCGCTCAAGGCCGGCAGCAACCAAGTGATGGTCGCCGGCGGCATGGAGAGCATGTCCAACGCCCCCTACATCATCGAGAAGGCCCGCAGCGGCCTGCGCATGGGCCATGGCGAGATCAAGGACCACATGTTCTTCGACGGCCTGGAGGACGCCCGCACCGGCCGCCTGATGGGCTCCTTCGCCCAGGAGACCGCCGACAAATACGGCATCACCCGCGAGGAGATGGACGCCTACGCCATCGAGTCGCTGAAACGCGCCCAGGCCGCCATCCAGAGCGGCGAGCTGGCCAACGAGATCGTCCCGTTCACCGTCACCAGCCGCAAGGGCGAGGTGGTGGTGAAGGACGACGAGCAGCCGCTGACCGCCAACCTGGACAAGATCCCCGGCCTCAAGCCGGCGTTCCGCAAGGACGGCACCATCACCGCCGCCAACGCCAGCTCGATCTCCGACGGCGCCAGCGCCCTGGTGCTCATGACCGCCGAGGAAGCGGCCAAGCGCGGCCTCAAGCCGCTGGCCAGGATCGTCGCCCACGCCACCCAGAGCCAGGACCCGAGCGAGTTCACCATCGCGCCGATCGGCGCCATGAGCAACCTGTTCAAGAAGACCGGCTGGAGCAAGGACAGCGTCGACCTGTACGAGATCAACGAAGCCTTCGCCATGGTCACCATGCTGGCCATGCGTGAGCACGGCCTGGACCACGCCAAGGTCAACGTCTACGGCGGCGCCTGCGCCCAGGGCCACCCGGTCGGCTCCACCGGCTCGCGCCTGATCGTTACCCTGATCAACGCCCTGCGCAACAAAGGCGGCAAGCGCGGCGTGGCCTCGCTGTGCATCGGCGGCGGCGAAGCCACTGCCGTGGCCATCGAGCTGCTGTAAGCGCTCCGCAACGAAAAAGCCCCGCCTAGGCGGGGCTTTTTTATGGGCGGCTAATTAACGCAGTTCGGTAAAGGCCAGCTTGATCCCCAACCCCACCAGCACCGCGCCCATCAGCCGGTCGAACCAGTGGCCCATGCGGGCGAAACCGGCGCGCACCCGGCGCTGGCTGAACAACAAGGCCACCAGGCAGAACCAGATCGCCGTGGCGAACGCCAGGTACACGCCGTAACCGGCCTGCACCGCCAGCGGCGTGTGCGGGTTGATCACCACGGTGAACAGCGAGAGGAAGAACAGCGTGGCCTTGGGGTTCAGGCCATTGGTGACGAAGCCGGTCATGAAGGCGCCGCGCGGCGAACGCTCGACATCCTCCGCAGCCACTTCCAGGCTACCCGGCGCAGCCGGCTTGGCGCGCAGGGCCTTGATACCGATGTAGAACAGATAGGCCGCCGCCAGCCACTTCAGCGCGTTGAACAGAACGATGGACTGCGACACGATTAGGCCGATGCCCAGCAGCGAATAGGCCACATGCACGAAGATGCCGGTGCCCACGCCCAGGGCCGTCCAGGTGCCGGCGCGACGGCCGTGGGCCACGCTCTCGCGCACGACGATGGCGAAATCCGGCCCCGGGCTGGCCACGGCCAGCAGGTGGATCAGCGCCACGGTCAAAAACTCCGCCCAGTACATGCGACCTCCGAATAGTGGGAATCAGGACAACGGGCTGGCAACCTTACGCCAGTCCTTCGTATTAGCAACAGGTACAGCCGATGACCAACAGCCCTCGCGCGGTCTTTCTCGACCATGCCTCCCTCGATCTCGGCGATCTCGACCTGGCGCCGCTGCGCCAGGTATTCGGCGAGCTGGTCCTGCACGACGCCTCCACCGGCGAACAGGCCGCCGAACGACTGCAGGGCGCCCAGGTCGCGATCAGCAACAAGGTGCGCCTGGATGCCAATACCCTGGCCGCCTGCCCCGAACTCAGGCTGATCCTGGTTTCCGCCACCGGCACCAACAACGTCGACCTTGGCGCCGCCCGCGCCCGTGGCATCACGGTCGCCAACTGCCAGGGCTACGGCACCGCCTCGGTGGCGCAGCACACCCTGATGCTGCTGCTCGCCCTGGCCACCCGCCTGCCGGATTACCAGGCCGCGATCCGTGACGGCGCCTGGCAGCTCGCCAGCCAGTTCTGCCTGCTCGACTTCCCGATCATCGAGCTGGAGGGCAAGACCCTCGGCATCCTCGGCCACGGCGAGCTGGGCGGTGCCTTCGCCCGTCTGGCCGAGGCCCTGGGCATGCACGTGCTGTACGGCGCCCTGCCCGGCCGGCCGGCCCGCGCCGACCGCCTGCCGCTCGATGAGTTGCTGCCACAGGTCGATGCCCTGAGCCTGCATTGCCCGCTGACCGAGCAGACCCGCCACCTGATCGGTGCCGCCGAGCTGGCGCTGATGAAGCCACAGGCACTGCTGCTCAATACCGCCCGCGGCGGCCTGGTCGACGAGCAGGCCCTGGCCGACGCCCTGCGCGCCGGCCACCTGGGTGGCGCTGCGTTCGATGTGCTCAGCGAGGAGCCGCCACGTACCGGCAACCCGCTGCTGGCGGCGGACATCCCGCGCCTGATCCTCACCCCGCACAATGCCTGGGGCAGCCGTGAGGCGCGCCAGCGCATCGTCGGTCAGCTGTCGGAGAACGCCAGCGCCTTCTTCGCCGGTACGCCCAAGCAGGTGGTCAGCGGGTAAACTACGCGCCCTTTTCTACCCGGAGATCGCCATGGACCCACGAAGCGAGGTGCTGTTGCGCCAGGCGGAACTGTTCCAGGGCGATCTGCTGCTGGCCGGCCTGCCGGCCGACGACCTGCTCGGCCAGCTGCCGCACGCCCATGGCTGGAGCTGGCATGCCGGCGAGCAAAACATCCTCAACGCACGCTTCGCCGGGCGCAGCCAGTTCGACACCGGCGTGCCCGAGCGCTCCTTCGAGGGCGCCGTGCTGTTCCTGCCGAAGTCCCGAGAGCTTGCCGACTACCTGCTGCAGGCCCTGGCCGCGCGCCTGGCCGGCTGCGAGCTGTATCTGGTCGGTGAGAAGCGCGGCGGCATCGAGCGCGCCGCCAAGCAATTGGCCGCGTATGGCAAGCCGCGCAAGCTGGACAGCGCGCGCCACTGCCAGCTGTGGCAGGTGACGGTGGACAACGCCCCGGCCGCGCCCGATCTGCAGGCCCTGGCCCAGCGCTTCGAGCTGCCCCTGGCGGACGGCCCGCTGCAGGTGCTGAGCCTGCCTGGCGTGTTCAGCCATGGTCGCCTGGATCGCGGCAGCGCGCTGCTGCTGGAGCAGTTAGACGACCTGCCCAGCGGCCATCTGCTCGACTTCGGCTGCGGCGCCGGCGTGCTCGGAGCCACGCTCAAGCGCCGCTACCCGCAGAGCCAAGTGAGCATGCTCGACGTGGATGCCTTCGCCATCGAAAGCAGCCGCCTGACCCTGGCCGCCAACGGCCTGGAGGCCGAGGTGATCGCCGGTGACGGCATCGACGCGGCGCCCGCCGGCCTTGCGGCCATCGTCAGCAACCCGCCCTTCCACACCGGTGTGCACACCGACTACCAGGCCAGCGAGCACCTGCTGCGCCAGGCTGCTCGGCACCTGGACAAGGGTGGCGAGCTGCGCCTGGTGGCCAACAGCTTTCTCAAATACCCGCCACTGATCGAACAGCACCTGGGCCTCTGCAAGACGCTGAGCGAGGCCGACGGCTTCCGCATCTACAGCGCCCGCCGCCACTGACACCTTTTCTCCCTCACTCGAGCGTCCGCCCCTGGCCGACGCTCCGGAGCTATTTTTCGTGACCGACAGCAGTACCCAGCAACCGCACCTGCAGCGCGTGCTCAAACCCCGCCACCTGAACATGATCGCCATCGGCGGCTCCATCGGCACCGGCCTGTTCGTCGCCTCCGGCGCCACGGTGGCCAGCGCCGGCCCGGGCGGCGCGCTGCTGGCCTATGCGCTGATCGGGGTGATGGTGTACTTCCTGATGACCAGCCTCGGCGAGATGGCCGCGCACATGCCGGTATCCGGCTCGTTCAGCACCTATGGCGGCCGCTTCGTCGACGAAGGCTTCGGTTTCGCCCAGGGCTGGAACTACTGGTACAACTGGGCGGTGACTATCGCCGCGGAGCTGGTCGCGGCGCAGCTGATCATGAGCTTCTGGCTGCCGGAGGTGCCGGGCATCTACTGGAGCGGCCTGTTCCTCGGCCTGATGTTCCTGCTCAACGTCGTCTCGGTGAAGGGCTTCGGCGAGAGCGAGTTCTGGTTCGCCCTGATCAAAGTGGTGGCCGTCGTGGTGTTCATCGGCATCGGTCTGGCCAGCATCCTCGGCATCATGGCCGGCATCGAATCCCCCGGCTTCAGCAACTTCACCAGCGGCGACGCGCCCTTCGTCGGCGGCCTGCAGGCCATGGTCGGGGTGGCGATGATCGCTGGCTTCTCGTTCCAGGGCACCGAGCTGATCGGCATCGCCGCCGGCGAGTCGGAGAACCCGCGCAAGAACATCCCCATCGCCATCCGCCAGGTGTTCTGGCGCATCTTGATGTTCTACATCCTGGCGATCTTCGTGATCGGCATGCTGATTCCCTACACCGACCCCAGCCTGCTGCAGAACGATGCCAGCGACATCAGCGTGTCGCCCTTCACCCTGCTGTTCGAGCGTGCCGGCTTCGCCGCCGCGGCCAGCGTGATGAACGCGGTGATCCTCACCGCCATTCTCTCGGCCGGTAACTCCGGCATGTACGCCTCGACCCGCATGCTCTACAACCTGGCCAGGCAGGGCAAGGCGCCGCGCCTGTTCGCCCGCCTGTCCAGCAGCGGCGTGCCGCGCAACGCGCTGTACGCCACCACCCTGGTCGGCGCGCTGTGCTTCTTCACCTCCATCGTCGGCGACAGCACCCTGTACACCTGGCTGCTGAATACCTCCGGGATGTGCGGCTTTATCGCCTGGCTGGGCATCGCCGTATCGCACTACCGCTTCCGCAAGGGCTACCTGGCCCAGGGCGGGCGCCTGGAAGACCTGCCCTACCGGGCCAAGCTGTTCCCCTTCGGCCCGCTATTCGCCTTCGCCCTGTGCCTGGTCATCACCCTGGGGCAGAACTACCAGGCCTTCATCGCCCATGAGATCGACTGGGCCGGCCTGGTCGCCACCTACATCAGCCTGCCGCTGTTCCTCGCCATCTGGTTCGGCTACCGCCTGAAACACGGCAGCCGGCTGGTGCGCTACAGCGAGATGAATGTACGCGGCGACGACGACTGAGCTTGCCCCGCGCGGGCGGCTTGGGCACAATGCGCGCCGTCCTAGGGGAGTAGTCTCCCGTGAGCGCCCTGCTCACCCGGCATGCGTCAACATACTTGCTCCACAGAGCATGGCGCATGCGACCCGCGGCCTGTACAGGCCTGGGTTTGACAAGACCTATGACACGCACACCTCACCCGGGGCGGGGAGGTAGTACGTGTCATAGAACAGTCGAACCCGCCCCTTAGGAATGCCTGATGTTGGAATCACTGCTCGTCCCCACCGGAATCGTTGCCCTCGCCGAAATCGGCGACAAGACGCAGCTGCTCGCCCTGTTGCTGGCCTGCCGCTTCCGTCGCCCCTGGCCGATCATCTGGGGCATCGTCCTCGCCACCCTGGCCAACCACTTCGCCGCAGGTGCCGTGGGCAACTGGGTCGCCGGTTTCTTCTCGCCGACCGCCCTGAGCTGGGTACTCGCCGCCTGCTTCGCCGCCGTGGCCCTGTGGACGCTGATTCCGGACAAGCTGGACGATGACGAGGAGTCCCACCTCAAGCGCTACGGCCCCTTCCTCACCACGCTGATCGCCTTCTTCCTCGCCGAGATGGGCGACAAGACCCAGATCGCCACCGTGATGCTGGCGGCGCAGTACCCGGACTTCCTCATGGTGGTGATCGGCACCACCCTGGGCATGCTGATCGCCAACGTGCCGGTAGTGCTTATGGGCAACTTCGCCGCCGATCGTCTGCCGCTGGCGCTCATTCGTCGCCTGGCGGCACTCGCCTTCGCCGCCCTGGCCATCTATGCAGCCTGTCAGGCACTAGGGTTCGTCGGCGGTCTGTGATCACCGGTCACGAGAACTGGCACACAAACGGGGCGTGTATGGCGTCGCAGTACTGGGTAATCTGAGCAACGAATTGCGCAGTCCGGTGCTGAAGGAGCAGTACATGTCCCTGGATGAAATGAAGAAACGCGTGCGCCAGCACATCGATCTGACCTGGAACCGCGGGCGCATGGCACTTGCCGAGCAGATGCACAGCCCGGACTTCCTCTACAAAAGCTCGTTCATCGGCCGCCCGCTGAGCAGCGCCGCCTTCGCCCAGATGGTGCAGGACATCCGTAGCGCCATGCCGGACATGGAAGTGGTGATCGAGGACTGCATCGCCGAAGGCAACAAGGTGGTGACCTGGAGCACGCTGATCGGCACCATCGAGAAGCCGGCCCTGGGCTACCCGCCCAGCGACAAGGTGCTGAGCATCTCGGCCATGGCCTTCTGGACCCTGGCGCCGAACGGCGATATCCGCGAGATCTGCACCATGTTCGACATGGAGAGCTTCCGCGCCCAGCTCGGCCTGGAAACCCGGTCCTTCGCCGAGAAGGCCCTGCCCTGATAGGAAAACGGCGCCCTCGGGCGCCGTTTTCGTTACTTCCTGGCCTGCTCGTAGAGCGGCATCACCTTGGGAATCGCCGCCTGCAGCGCGGCGATGCGGCTGCCCGACGACGGGTGGGTGCTCATGAACTCCGGCGGCGCCCCGCCGCCGGCCTTGCTCATCTTCTGCCACAGGCTGATCGCCGCGTTCGGGTCGTAGCCGGCGCGCGCCGACAGCTCCAGACCGATGATGTCCGCCTCGTTCTCGTTGGAGCGGCTGTTGGGCAGGGTCATCAGGTATTCCACGCCGGTATCGGCCACCTGCTTGCCGGCCTCGCCCAGGCCCAGCAGAGCCGCCCCGACCTGGGTCGCCATCTGCGTGCCATAGGCCTTGGACATGGCCTCACGGCTGTGCTCGCGCAGGGCGTGGGCGATCTCGTGGCCCATCACCGCCGCCAGCTCGGCATCGGTCAACTGCAGCTGCTCGATCAGGCCGCTGTAGACGATGATCTTGCCGCCCGGGCCGCAGTTGGCATTGAGCTCCTCACTGTCGATCAGGTTGACCTGCCAGTCCCACTGCGCGGCATCGGCGCGGAATACCGGGGCCTGGGCGATCAGGCGGCGGGCGATGCTCTGGACCCGCTGCGCATTCCTGCTGCTCTTGTCCAGCGCGCCCTGGCTGGAGGCCTCGCTGAGGGTCTGCTGGTAGGCCTGGGAATACATGCTGTCCACCTCCTGGGCGGACAACATGCTGAACATGTACTGCTTGCGCTCCACGCCCACGGCGCCGCCGCTGGTGGTATTCACGGCCTGGCAGGACGCCAGCAGGGAAAGGCTGGCCAGGGCAGTCAGGCGAAACAGGCTGTGCATATCGAATCTCCGGGTAATACAGGCGCCGTATGCTAGGCCGCCAGACGCAGTGGGACAATGCTCCCGCTTGCACTCTGACCGCTGGCGATCTTTGCTAGTTGCAGAGGCGGCTAATGCTTTTGTGCGGCGCGGCCGATAAGCCAGGGACAGGCACAACCCGATGATGTGGAGTCCCTATGCGCTTCAAGTCCATCCAGTTTTCCGTGGTCGTCCTGGCGGGCGCCAGCGTACTGGCCGTTGTCGTGGCACTGGTGCTGTACGCCCTGTTCGCCAGCTCACGCACCCAGACCCTGGTGCATGAACGCACCCAGGGGCTGCTGGAGCAGGTCATCGATCAACGCCTGGTCGCCCTGGCCGAAGCCCAGGTGGGCAAGCTGCAGCGCCAGTTCGAAGCGCCCATGACCCTCTCGAAGTCGCTCGCCACGCTGAACAGCCAGATGGCGCCAGGCGCGGACGGTGCCGCCAAGGTCAGCCTGAGCCGCGACGAGCTGTCGACGCTGGTAGGCGTCTACCTGAAAAAGAATCCGGAGCTGATCGACCTGTACATCGGCTGGGAGCCCAACGCCTTCGATCAGGACGATGACCTCTACGCCGGCCAGGAAGCCGCCGGCTACGACGCCACCGGGCGCTTCATGCCCTGGTGGTACCGCGATGGCGGACAATTCAAGGTCGCCCCGCTGACCGCCGTGCAGATGGAGAGCGAGAAGCTGCTGCCCACCGGCGTGCGCGAGGGCGAGTACTACCTGTGCCCCAAGGCCAGCAAGCAGCCCTGCGTGGTCGACCCGGCCTCATATGACTTCGGCGGCAAGCAGGTGCTGGTCTCCTCGTTCAACGCGCCGATTCTGGTCGACGGCCAGTTCAAGGGCGTGGTTGGCAACGACCTGGCCCTGGACTTCATCCAGGGACTGCTCACCAGCGCCAACGGCGAACTCTACGAAGGCGCCGGCGAGCTGGCGCTGATTGCCGCCAACGGCACCCTCATTGCCGCCACCAAGGACGCCTCGCTGGTCGGCCAGCCCGCTGCCAAGGCCCTCGACGCGGAGCTGCTGGAGCGCCTCAAGCAGAGCAGCGGTACCGAGCCGATTCTCAAGCTGGACGAGGAGCAACAGCTGTTCCAGCTGCTGCTGCCGTTCCAGGTGGCCGGCACTTCCACCCGCTGGACCCTGGCCATCACCCTGCCGACCTCGGCGGTGTTCGCCGATCTGCAGCAGCTGCAGGCCGGCCTGGCCGAACAGGCCAACGAGGACACCTTCGGCATGGCCCTGGTCGGCCTGCTGATCGCCGCCCTGGGTCTGCTGGTGATCTGGTTCGTCGGCTACGGCATCGCCCGTCCGCTGAAGGACATGGCGGCCATGCTCGACGATATCGCCAAGGGCGACGGCGACCTCACCGTGCGCCTACAGGTGGACCGCGCCGACGAGCTGGGGCAGATCGCCAGCGGCTTCAACACCTTCCTCAACAAGCTGCAGAACATGATCCGCGACGTGGTCACCTCGGTGCAGAAGGTCAGCGACTCCTCAGAGCACACCGCCGACATCGCCATCCGCACCAACCAGGGCGTGCAGCGGCAGATGGCCGAGATCGACCAGGTCGCCACCGCCGTGCACGAGATGACCGCCACCGCCCAGGACGTGGCGCGCAACGCCACCCAGGCGGCGGAAGCTGCCAGCCACGCCGACCGCTCGGCCAACGACGGCAAGCGCATCGTCGAGGGCACCGCCAAGGCGATTTCCGCCCTGGCCGGCGAGATCGGCCGCGCCGTGGGCGTGGTGCAGACCCTGGCCAAGGACAGCGAGAACATCAACGCCATCCTGGTGGCGATTCGCGGCATCGCCGAGCAGACCAACCTGCTGGCGCTCAACGCCGCCATCGAGGCGGCTCGGGCCGGCGAGCAGGGCCGCGGCTTCGCCGTGGTGGCCGACGAGGTGCGCAACCTGGCGCAGAAGACCCAGCAGGCCACCGAAGAGATCCAGAGCATGATCCAGCAGCTGCAGCACGGCACCCGCGAGGTGGTGACCGTGATGGAGCAGAGCCAGGCGCGCACCGACGACAGCGTGCAGCAGGCGCAGATCGCCGCCTCGGCGCTGGAGAACATCACCCAGGCGGTATCGGTGATCAACGACATGAACACCCAGATCGCCAGCGCCGCCGAGGAACAGAGCGCAGTGGCCGAGGACATCAACCGCAACGTCACCAACATCGGCCAGGTGGCCGCCGAAGTGGCGGGCGGCGCCGACGAGGCCAGCGGTGCCAGTGCCGAGCTGACCAAGCTGGCCGAGCAGCAGCGGCGGTTGATCAATCAGTTCCGGGTGTAAGACGGGAAATGGCGGGATTATTAACCCCGCCTTCCATTGCATCAGACGGTAGCCCGGACTTCAGTCCGGGACTGGCGACAGACCCCGGACTGAAGTCCGGGCTACACCGCTGTCAGACCTTGTGCGCCCAGCGCTGGCGCAGCCACTCCAAGTCTTCCGGTCGGGTGATCTTCAGATTGTCCGCCCGTCCCTCCACCAGCTTCGGCGCCTGCCCGGCCCACTCCAGGGCCGAGGCCTCGTCGGTGATGGCCACGCCGGCCACCAGCGCATCGGCCAGGGCCCGATGCAGGGCGGCAAAGCGGAACATCTGCGGCGTATAGGCTTGCCAGATCAGGCTGCGGTCCACCGTCTCGGCCACCCGGCCATCGGCACCCGCGCGCTTGAGCGTGTCGCGGGCCGGCACGGCCAGCAGGCCGCCGACCGGATCGTTCGCCAGCTCGCCCAGCAGACCGTCGAGGTCGCTGCGCGCCAAATTGGGCCGCGCGGCGTCGTGCACCAGCACCCAATCATCGGCTTCGGCGCCCAGTTCCAGCAGCTGCAGCAGGCCGGCCAGCACCGAGTCGGCGCGCTCGGTGCCGCCTGCAGCGCGACAGATGCGCGGATCATTGGCACAGGCCAGGGTCGGCCAGAAGGGATCGTCCGCCGCCAGGCTGAGCACCAGACCCTTGAGCCGCGGATGATCGAGGAAACAATTGAGGCTGTGCTCGAGGATGGTCCGCCCGGCCAGCTGCAGATACTGCTTGGGGCGGTCGGCACGCATGCGCGAGCCGATGCCGGCGGCGGGAATCACCACCCAGAAAGCGGGAAGTTCGGGGTTGTTCATTCGGCCAGCTGGTAGAGGGTCTCACCCTCTTTGACCATGCCCAGCTCATGGCGGGCGCGCTCTTCCACGGTCTCGGTGCCTTTCTTCAGCTCCAGCACTTCGGCCTCGAGGATGCGGTTGCGCTCGAGCAAGCGCTCGTTCTCGCCCTGCTGATCGGCGATCTGGCGCTTGAGCTCAGTGACCTGAGCCAGGCTGCCCTCACCCACCCACAGGCGATACTGCAGACCGGCCAGCACCAGCACGAGGGCGACGAACAGCCAGTAGGGAGCTTTCGACATCGGTACAGAAATATCCATATGAAAAGGGCAGCTTGCGCTGCCCCTTTTACCATTCCCGGCTTAGCCGCGGAACTCGGCGCGGCCTTTATAAGGCGCTTTCCCGCCGAGCTGCTCTTCGATACGCAGCAGCTGGTTGTACTTGGAGACGCGATCCGAACGGCACAGGGAGCCGGTCTTGATCTGGCCGGCGGCGGTGCCCACGGCCAGGTCGGCGATGGTGCTGTCCTCGGTCTCACCGGAGCGGTGCGAGATCACGGCGGTGAAGCCGGCGGCCTTGGCCATCTGGATGGCTTCCAGGGTCTCGGTCAGCGAGCCGATCTGGTTGAACTTGATCAGGATCGAGTTGCCGATCTTCTCGTCGATGCCGCGCTTGAGGATCTTGGTGTTGGTCACGAATAGATCGTCACCAACCAGCTGCACCTTGTCGCCGATCTTGTCGGTCAGGACTTTCCAGCCAGCCCAGTCGGACTCGTCCATGCCGTCTTCGATGGAGATGATCGGGTAGCGCTGGGTCAGGCCGGCCAGGTAGTCGGCGAAGCCTTCGGCGCTGAATACCTTGCCTTCGCCTTCGAGGTCGTACTGGCCGTCCTTGAAGAACTCGGACGACGCGCAGTCCAGGGCCAGGGTGATGTCCTCGCCCAGCTTATAGCCGGCATTGGCCACGGCCTCGGCAATGGCGGCCAGGGCGTCTTCGTTGGAGGCCAGGTTCGGCGCGAAGCCGCCCTCGTCACCCACGGCGGTGTTCAGGCCACGGGCCTTCAGCACGGCTTTGAGGTGATGGAAGATCTCGGCACCCATGCGCAGGGCGTCGGCGAAGTTCTTGGCGCCAACCGGCTGAACCATGAACTCCTGGATGTCGACGTTGTTATCGGCGTGCTCGCCGCCGTTGATGATGTTCATCATCGGTACCGGCATGGAGTAGACGCCCGGGGTGCCGTTGAGGTCGGCGATGTGCGCATACAGCGGCACGCCCTTGGCCTGAGCGGCGGCCTTGGCGGCAGCCAGGGACACGGCGAGGATGGCGTTGGCACCCAGCTTGCCTTTGTTCTCGGTACCGTCCAGTTCGATCATGGCCAGGTCGAGGGTCTTCTGCTCACGGGCGTCTTTGCCCAGCAGCAGGTCGCGGATCGGGCCGTTGATGTTGGCCACGGCCTTCAGCACGCCCTTGCCCAGGTAACGGCTCTTGTCGCCATCGCGCAGTTCCAGCGCTTCACGGGAACCGGTGGAGGCACCGGACGGCGCGCAGGCGCTGCCGATGATGCCGCCTTCGAGGATCACATCGGCTTCTACGGTGGGGTTGCCACGGGAGTCGAGAACCTCACGGCCCTTGATGTCGACGATCTTTGCCATTCTTGCTAGCTCCAACAGTTGAAAGATGCGTGAACGAGAGGCTTATGCCGTCTCGATCGGGGCAAAACTTTTGACCAGATCATCCAGCTGCTTGAGCTGGGTGAGGAAGGGTTCCAGCTTGTCCAGACGCAGGGCGCAAGGACCATCGCACTTGGCGTTGTTCGGGTCCGGGTGGGCCTCGAGGAACAGGCCGGCCAGGCCCTGGCTCATGCCGGCCTTGGCCAGGTCGGTGACCTGGGCGCGACGACCACCGGCCGAATCGGCGCGGCCGCCCGGCATCTGCAGGGCATGGGTGACGTCGAAGAACACCGGGTAGTTGAACTGCTTCATGATGCCGAAGCCGAGCATGTCCACCACCAGGTTGTTGTAACCGAAGGAGGAACCGCGCTCGCAGAGGATCAGTCGGTCGTTACCGGCCTCTTCGCACTTGGTCAGGATGTGCTTCATCTCCTGGGGCGCGAGGAACTGGGCCTTTTTGATGTTGATCACGGCGTTGGTCTTGGCCATGGCCACCACCAGGTCGGTCTGCCGCGAGAGGAAAGCCGGCAGCTGGATGATGTCGCACACCTCGGCCACCGGGGCAGCCTGGTAGGGCTCGTGCACGTCGGTGATCACCGGCACGCCGAAGGTCTTCTTCACTTCCTCGAAGATCTTCATGCCCTTTTCCAGGCCCGGGCCGCGGAAGGAGGTGACGGAGGAGCGGTTGGCCTTGTCGAAGCTGGCCTTGAACACGTAGGGGATGCCGAGCTTCTCGGTGACGCGCACGTATTCTTCGCAGGCCTGCATGGCCAGGTCGCGCGACTCGAGGACGTTGATGCCGCCGAACAGCACGAACGGCTTGTCGTTGGCGATCTCGATATCGCCGACCTTGATGATCTTCTGGGTCATGTCCTTTGCCTTATGCCTTGCCGGCCTGCTTCAGCGCGGCCTTGACGAAGCCGCTGAACAGCGGGTGGCCGTCACGCGGGGTGGAAGTGAATTCCGGGTGGAACTGGCAGGCGACGAACCACGGATGATCCGGAGCCTCGACCACTTCGACCAGCGCGCCGTCGGCGGAGCGACCGGTGATCTTCAGGCCGGCCTGCTCCAGTTGCGGCAGCAGGTTGTTGTTCACTTCGTAGCGGTGGCGATGGCGCTCGACGATCACGTCCTTGCCATAGCACTCGCGCACGTTGGAGCCGCCGATCAGCTGGCAGTCCTGGGCGCCCAGGCGCATGGTGCCGCCCAGGTCGGAGGCGTCGGTACGGGTCTCGGTAGCGCCGGTGGCGTCCTGCCACTCGGTGATCAGGCCGACCACCGGATGGCCGCTGTTCTGGTCGAACTCGGTGGAGTTGGCGTCCTTCCAGCCCAGCACATTGCGGGCGTACTCGATCACCGCCACCTGCATGCCGAGGCAGATGCCCAGGTAGGGAATCTTGTTCTCGCGGGCGTACTGCACAGTCTTGATCTTGCCTTCCACGCCACGCAGACCGAAGCCGCCCGGCACCAGGATGGCGTCGACGCCTTCCAGCTTGGCGGTGCCTTCGTTCTCGATCTCCTCGGAGTCGATGTAGCGCAGCTTGACCTTGGTGCGGTTCTCGATGCCGGCATGGCCCATCGCCTCGATCAGCGACTTGTAGGCATCCAGCAGCTCCATGTACTTGCCGACCATGGCGATGGTGACTTCCTTCTCCGGGTTCAGCTTGGCATCCACCACGCGGTCCCACTCGGAGAGGTCGGCCGGATTGCACTGCAGGCCGAAACGCTCGACGACGATGTCGTCCAGGCCCTGGGCATGCAGCACCGACGGAATCTTGTAGATGGTATCGACGTCTTCCAGAGCGATGACCGCACGCTCCTCGACGTTGGTGAACAGGGCGATCTTGCGACGCGAGGCCAGGTCGATCTCGTGGTCGGAGCGGCACACCAGCACGTCCGGCTGCACGCCGATGGAGCGCAGTTCCTTGACCGAATGCTGGGTCGGCTTGGTCTTGGTCTCGCCGGCGGTAGCGATGTATGGCACCAGGGTCAGGTGCATGAACATGGCGCGCTTGGCACCCAGCTCCACGCGCAGCTGGCGCGCGGCCTCGAGGAACGGCTGGGACTCGATGTCGCCCACGGTGCCGCCGATCTCGACCATGGCCACGTCGGCATCACCGGCGCCCTTGATCACGCGGCGCTTGATCTCGTCGGTGATATGCGGGATCACCTGGATGGTGGCGCCCAGGTAGTCACCACGGCGCTCCTTGCGCAGCACGTCTTCGTAGACGCGGCCGGTGGTGAAGTTGTTGTTCTTGGTCATCGTGGTGCGGATGAACCGCTCGTAGTGACCCAGGTCGAGGTCGGTCTCGGCGCCGTCGTGGGTGACGAACACCTCGCCGTGCTGGAACGGGCTCATGGTGCCCGGATCGACGTTGATGTACGGGTCCAGCTTGAGCATCGTGACCTTCAGGCCCCGCGCCTCCAGGATGGCCGCCAAAGAAGCCGAGGCGATGCCTTTCCCCAAAGAAGAAACAACACCGCCCGTGACGAAGATGTAGCGCGTCATGAAAAATC
Source organism: Pseudomonas sp. F(2018) (assembly GCF_005508865.1). GTDB lineage: Bacteria > Pseudomonadota > Gammaproteobacteria > Pseudomonadales > Pseudomonadaceae > Aquipseudomonas. The sequence continues at coordinate 358,711 of NZ_SCOM01000004.1, read as the reverse complement.
CTAGAAGTCAGCGTTCAAGCGGTCAGCGCCGCCGGGGTAAAAGCGCAGGCGGTCCTTGACCAACCTGAAATAAGCATGCCACTGCGGGTTCCGAGGGAGCCCACAGAAGCAGTAACAAGACGGGAGCGTAGTCTACCGGAAAGGCCCTTTCAGCTCAAACCTTGTGCGTTGGTCGGCGGCAACCAGTGCAGCCGCCACTCTCCCGATGGGGGACCATCCAGGCCCGGCAGGTTGGCCACGGCCAGCAGCTCGTCGCCGCGATACAGCAGCGGCAGGCGCCCGCGCACGAATGCCGGCACACCGCGCTCGTTGAGCAGACGCTTGAGATCGCGATGGCCACGCCCCGCCAGCGCCATGACCTCGCCGCCCTGCCGATAACGCACTTGCAGCGGGGCGGCAGGCCCCTCTCCTTCTATCCGCACCCGACCATTGTCGGGCAAGCGCAGCGGCTGCGCCGAATCGGCCCAGACCGCGGGCTGCGGCGGCTGTTGCAACCACTCGCCGGAGAGCCACCACAACCGCCCGTCGGAGCGTCTCAGCTCGCCGCCATCCAGACGCCAAAGCGCAGCGGCATCCGCCGCCGCATCGCGCAGATCGCGCCAACCGGCCCAATGCTCGCTATCCGGCATTTGGGTATGCGGTGCAAGCCAATGACGCAGCGCGTTGCGCTGACGCGCCTCGGACAACGCGATCAGGGGCTGCAGCTGCACGGACGGCAGGCCCAGCCAATCGAACGCACCTAAGCGATGTGCTGCGGCCAGATCCTGCTCGGCCAGTTCGGCGAGCAATTGCGCGGCCTCGCGCATATGTTCGGCGGTTCGCGCCAGGCTGGCGCCGGCCTGCGGCCAGTGACGCGCCAGCGCGGGCAACACCTCGCGACGCAGGAAGTTGCGCGCCAGCCCGGTATCGGCATTGGAGGGGTCTTCCACCCAGCGCAGGTCATGCTGGCGGGCATAGGCCTCGAGCTGTGCACGCGGCACCTGCAATAGCGGGCGTACCAGCCATCCCTCGCCGAGACGGCGAGCCGTCGGCATGCCGGCCAGGCCACGCACGCCGGCGCCACGCAGCAGGCGGAACAACAGGGTCTCGGCCTGATCGTCACGATGCTGGCCGGTCAACAGGATTTCGCCCTGCCCTAACTGGCGCTCAAAGGCGGCATAGCGCGCCTCGCGCGCCGCCCGCTCCAGACTGGCGCCACTATCCACCTGCACCCGCTCGATGCGCAGCGGCACGCCCAGCTCGTCACAGAACGACTGGCAATGGGCCGGCCAGGTATCGGCGATGGCCTGCAAACCATGGTGAACATGCACGGCGGACAGCGGCGGCAGCGCCTCGCACTCGCGCAGGCGTGCCAGCAGGTGCAGCAGCACGGTCGAATCCAGCCCGCCAGACAGCGCGACGCTCCAACCCGGCGCGCTACGCCAGGGAGCCAGTGAATTGAGCAGGGAAGTTTCGAGCGCGGTCATGCCGCCAGCTTAAACAACAACGGGCCCGAAGGCCCGTGGTTGATGCATGACGCCAATCAGGCGATGCCGTAGCTCATCAGACGTTCGTAGCGGCGCTCCAGCAGCTTGGCGCTGTCCAGCTTGCGCAGCATGTCGAGCTGCTCGGCCAGTTCCACGCGAATCGACTGGGCAGTGGTGGCCGGATCGCGATGGGCGCCGCCCAGCGGCTCGGCGATCACCTTGTCGACGATGCCCAGGCCCTTCAGGCGCTCGGCGGTGATGCCCATGGCCTCGGCCGCGTCCGGCGCCTTCTCGGCGGTCTTCCACAGGATGGAGGCGCAACCTTCCGGCGAGATCACCGAGTAGGTGGAGTACTGCAGCATGTTCAGCTGATCGCAGACGCCGATGGCCAGCGCGCCGCCGGAGCCGCCCTCGCCGATCACGGTAGCGATGATCGGGGTCTTCAGACGCGCCATCACGCGCAGGTTCCAGGCGATTGCCTCGCTCTGGTTGCGCTCCTCGGCGTCGATGCCCGGGTAGGCACCCGGCGTGTCGATGAAGGTCAGGATCGGCAGCTTGAAGCGCTCGGCCATCTCCATCAGGCGGCAGGCCTTTCGATAGCCCTCGGGGCGCGGCATGCCGAAGTTGCGGCGCACCTTCTCGCGCACTTCGCGACCCTTCTGGTGGCCGATGACCATCACCGGCTGGCCATCCAGGCGCGCGGTACCACCAACGATGGCGGCGTCATCGGAGAAGTGACGGTCACCGTGCAACTCGTCGAACTCGGTGAAGAGGTGCTCGATGTAGTCGAGGGTGTAGGGGCGGCGCGGATGGCGCGACAGCTGGGAAATCTGCCAGCTGCTGAGGTTGCCGAAGATGGTCTCGGTCAGCGCGCTGCTCTTGTCCTGCAGGCGGGAAATCTCGTCGCTGATGTTCAGCGCGTTGTCGTTGCCCACCAGGCGCAGCTCTTCGATCTTGGCTTGCAGGTCGGCAATCGGCTGTTCGAAGTCGAGGAAGTTCGGGTTCATAAGCGTCCGTCTAGCATCGGCGGCCCAGGGGCCGGGCGGTGTTCCATGTGGCGCCTACCTTAAGGGATAGTGCGCCCGTGGTCGAGGCCGAACGCGGCAGGCCCGAGGCCTGCCGTTCAGCGGTATTGGAGGAAGACGTTGTCTTTGCCGAACTGGTCACGCAGGGCCTGGATCAGGTTGTCTGCCGGGTCGATGCGCCATTGCTCGCCGAACTGCAGCACCGCCTTGGCCTCGCTGCCGCTGTAGTCCAGGGTCAGCGGGCAGGCGCCCTTGTGCTTGCCGAACAGCTCGCCCAGCCAGCGCAGACGATCGCCCTGCAGCGCCTCGCGCGGGGCGCGAATACGCAGGCTCTCGGCCAGGCCGGTGCGCGCCTCTTCCAGGCTCATCACCCGCTTGGCGCGCAGGCGCAGGCCACCGGAGAACTCGTCATTGCTCACCTCGCCCTCGACCACCACCAGGGCGTCGGTCTGCAGCAGCGCCTGGGCGCTGGCGAAGGCATCGGCGAACAGCGAGGCCTCGATCCGCCCGGAGCGGTCGTCGAGAGTGATGAAGCCCATCTTGTCGCCCTTCTTGTTCTTCATCACCCGCAGGGCCACGATCAGCCCGGCGATGGTCTGGGTATCGCGGGCGGCACGCAGCTCGACGATGCGCTGGCGCGCGAAGCGGCGCACCTCGCCCTCGTATTCGTCGATCGGGTGGCCGGTGAGGTACAGACCCAGGGTGTCCTTCTCGCCCTTCAGGCGCTCCTTGATCGACAGCTCGCGAGCATTGCGGTGATTGACGTAAAGGTCCGCCTCAGGCTCGGCGAACACGCCGCCGAACAGGTCCATATGGCCGCTGTCGTGACTGCGCGCGGTCTGTTCGGCGGCCTGTACCGCCTCCTCCATGGCCGCCAGCAGTACGGCGCGGTTGCGGTCGACGCTGGCCTGGTAGGCCTTGAGCTCATCCTGGTAGTACGGACCGAGGCGATCCAGCGCGCCGGAACGCACCAGCGCCTCCAGGGTGCGTTTGTTGATGCGTTTGAGGTCGACGCGGTTGCAGAAGTCGAACAGATCCTTGAACGGACCGCCCTCGGCACGGCACTCGACGATGGCCTCCACCGGCCCCTCGCCCACACCCTTGACCGCGCCCAGGCCGTAGACGATGCGCCCGTCCTCGTTGACGGTGAACTTGAACTCCGAGGTATTCACGTCCGGCGCATCGAGGCGCAGCTTCATGCTGCGGCACTCCTCGATGAGGATCACCACCTTGTCGGTGTTGTGCATATCCGCCGACAGCACTGCGGCCATGAAGGGCGCCGGGTAGTGAGCCTTGAGCCAGGCGGTCTGGTAGGAGACCAGGCCGTACGCGGCCGAGTGGGATTTGTTGAAGCCGTAGCCGGCGAACTTTTCCACCAGGTCGAAGATGTTGCCCGCCAGGTTGGCATCGATGCCGTTGCCCGCGCAGCCCTCGATGAAGCCGCCGCGCTGCTTGGCCATCTCCTCAGGCTTCTTCTTGCCCATGGCGCGGCGCAGCATGTCCGCGCCACCGAGGGTGTAGCCCGCCATCACCTGGGCGATCTGCATCACCTGTTCCTGGTACAGGATGATGCCGTAGGTGGGCTTGAGCACGGGCTCCAGGCCGGCGTACTGGTAGTCGGGGTGCGGGTAGGAGAGCTGCTCGCGACCGTGCTTGCGGTTGATGAAGTCGTCCACCATGCCCGACTGCAGCGGGCCGGGGCGGAACAGCGCCACCAGTGCGATCATGTCTTCCAGGCAGTCGGGCTTGAGCTTCTTGATCAGCTCCTTCATGCCGCGTGATTCGAGCTGGAACACGGCCGTGGTTTCGGCCTTCTGCAGCATCGCGTAGGTCGGCTTGTCGTCCAGCGGGATGAAGTCGATGTTGATCAGCTCTTCATCCGACGCGCCCTCGCGCTTCTGGATGCGATGGATGGTCTCCATCGCCCACTTGATGATGGTCAGGGTACGCAGGCCGAGGAAGTCGAACTTCACCAGGCCGGCCGCCTCCACGTCGTCCTTGTCGAACTGGGTGACCAGGCCGCCGCCCTCTTCATCGCAGGAAGTCGGCGCGAAGTCGGTCAGCTTGGTCGGCGCGATCACCACACCACCGGCGTGCTTGCCGGTGCCGCGCACCACACCCTCGAGCTTCAGGGCCATGTCCCAGATTTCCTGGGCTTCCTCGTCGGCCTTGAGGAAGTCGCGCAGCACCTCTTCCTGCTCGTAGGCCGCCTCCAGGGTCATGCCGACCTCGAAGGGGATCATCTTCGACAGGCGGTCGGCCAGGCCGTAGGACTTGCCCTGCACCCGCGCCACGTCGCGCACCACCGCCTTGGCCGCCATGGAACCGAAGGTGATGATCTGGCTCACCGCGTTACGGCCATACTTCTCGGCCACGTAATCGATCACCCGGTCGCGACCGTCCATGCAGAAGTCGACGTCGAAGTCGGGCATGGAAATACGTTCGGGGTTGAGGAAGCGCTCGAACAGCAGGTCATAGGCCAGCGGGTCGAGGTCGGTGATCTTCAGCACGTAGGCCACCAGCGAGCCGGCGCCCGAACCCCGGCCCGGACCGACCGGCACGCCGTTGTTCTTCGCCCACTTGATGAAGTCCATCACGATGAGGAAGTAACCGGGGAAGCCCATCTGGATGATGATGTCGAGCTCGAAGTTCAGGCGGTCGACGTAGACCTGGCGCTTCTCCTCGTAGTTGGGCGTGGTGTCCTTCGGCCACAGCACGGCCAGACGCTCCTCCAGGCCCTCGAAGGAGGCGTGGCGCAGGTAGTCGTCGATACCCATGCCGTTGGGCGTGGGGAAATCGGGGAGGAAGTACTTGCCCAGCTGCACGTCGATGTTGCAGCGCTTGGCGATCTCGACCGTGTTTTCCAGCGCCTCGGGCAGGTCGGCGAACAGCTCGGCCATCTCCTCCGGCGACTTGAGGTACTGCTCCTCGGAGTAGTTGCGCGGGCGGCGCGGGTCATCCAGGGTGCGGCCCTCGCCGATGCACACGCGGGTCTCGTGGGCCTCGAAGTCGCCCGGCTTGAGGAAGCGCACGTCGTTGGTCGCCACCAGCGGCACGCCAGTGCGAGCGGCCAGCGCTACCGCGGCATGCAGATGCTCTTCGTCGTTGACCCTATTGGTGCGTTGTACCTCCAGGTAGAAGCGCTCCGGGAACACCGCCAGCCACTCATCGAGCAGCGCCTCGGCGCGCCCCGGCTCGCCGGACAGCAGGGCCATGCCGACCTCGCCCTCACGAGCGCCGGACAGCGCAATCACGCCTTCGGCAGCCTCCTTGACCCAGTCGCGCTGGATGATCACCAGGCCATTGTCCTGCCCCTCGGCCCAGCCGCGGGAGATCAGTTCGGTGAGGTTGCGATAGCCCTGGGCGTTCATCGCCAGCAGGGTCAGACGCGACAGCGGCCCATCCTCGTCCGGGCTGGCCAGCCAGATATCGGCGCCGCAGATCGGCTTGATGCCGGCGCCCATGGCGGTCTTGTAGAACTTCACCAGCGAGCACATGTTGCTCATGTCGGTGACGGCCACCGCCGGCATGCCTGCCCCGGCGACGGCCTTGACCAGCGGTTTGACCCGTACCAGCCCGTCGACCAGGGAAAACTCGGTATGCAGGCGCAGATGGACGAAGGTAGCGGTCATGACAATCCCGTTGGTGACACAGAAACGATAAGGCCCGGATTGTACCGGGCCTCGACTTAAACAACAGCTTGCGAACCAGCCGTGCGGCGCTTATTCGATCCCTTCCAGCACATTGCGTACCGGGGCAAACGAGCGCCGATGAATGGGCGTGGCACCCAGGCGCTTGAGGGCTTCCAGATGGACGGGCGTCGGATAGCCCTTGTGCCCACCGATGCCGTAGCCCGGGTAGAGTTTCTCCATCTCGGCCATCTCGCGATCACGACTGACCTTGGCCAGGATCGACGCCGCCGCGATGGCCGGCACCTGGGCATCGCCACCCACCACCGGCGCGCTGGGCACCGCCAGTTTGGGGCAGCGGTTGCCATCGATCAGCGCCAGCTTCGGGGTAACGCTCAAGCCCTCCACCGCGCGCTGCATGGCCAGCATGGTGGCATGCAGGATGTTGAGCTGGTCGATCTCCTCCACCTCGGCGCGGGCGATGCACCAAGCCAGGGCCTTTTCGCGGATCTCGTCGAACAGCTTTTCGCGGCGTGCCTCGGTGAGCTTCTTCGAATCGTTGAGGCCGGCAATCGGCCGAGCCGGATCGAGGATCACCGCGGCGGTGACCACCGGCCCGCACAGCGGACCGCGGCCGACTTCGTCGACACCGGCGACCAGCTCCTCGACCAGGGCGAAATCCAGTCCGAGCTGCATCAGGCCTGCCCCACCAGCTTGAGCACGGCGTCGGCGGCCTGCTCCGAGGCATCCTGGCGCAGGGCGCGATGAATCACGTCGAAGCCCAGGGTCTGCACCGCGCCATCCTCCAGCAGCGGCGCCAGGGTCTGGGCCAGAGCGTCGGGAGTCGCGGCATCCTGGATCAGCTCGGGCACCAGCATGCGCTCGGCCAGCAGGTTCGGCAGCGAAATGTAGGGGCTCTTCACCAGACGCTTGAGGATGCGGTAGGTCAGCGGCGCCACCTTGTAGGCCACCACCATCGGCCGCTTGTGCAGCAGGGCTTCCAGGGTCGCGGTGCCGGAGGCGATCAGCACCGCGTCGCAGGCTGCCAGGGCTTCGTGGGAGCGACCATCGAGCAGGCGCAGCGGCAGGTTGCGCCCGGCGAGCATGGCTTCCAGCTGGGCGCGGCGCTCGGCGTTGGCGCAGGGCAGCACGAACTGCACACCCGGCCGCAAGGCGCGCAGCCGCTCGGCGGCATCGAGGAACAGCTCACCGAGACGCGCCACCTCGCCGCCACGGCTGCCCGGCAACAGCGCAACCACGCTGTCGTCCGGCGTCAGGCCCAAGGCTTCGCGCGCACCATCGCGATCGGCCTGCAGGGGAATGGTGTTGGCCAACGGATGGCCGACGAAACGCACCGGCACCTGGTGACCCAGGTAGAAGCGCGCCTCGAAGGGGAACAGCGTCAGCATCAGGTCGCAGGCTTCGCGGATCTTCAGCACGCGCTTCTGCCGCCAGGCCCAGACGGATGGGCTTACGTAGTGCACGGTCCTGATCCCGGCCTGGCGCAGCTTGAGCTCTAGGGTCAGGTTGAAATCCGGCGCATCGATGCCGATGAACACGTCCGGCTTGGCGGCGATCAGTTCCTTGATCAGGCGCTTGCGGCGGCCCAGCAGCTCACGCAGGCGACCGAGCACCTCGACCAGGCCCATGACCGCCAGACGCTCCATGGGGAAGCTCGACACCAGGCCTTCGGCCTCCATGCGCGGACCGCCGACGCCGATGAACTCGATCTGCGGATGTTTCTGCTTGAGCGCCTGCATCAGGCCGGCACCGAGGATGTCGCCGGAGGCCTCTCCGGCCACCAGCGCAACGAGAAGGGGGCGGCTCATGATCAGCGGGTGATGCCGCGGGTCGACGCCTGGACGGAATCGCGGAACACCGCCACCTCCGGGAACTGCGCCGCGGACTCGGCCAGTTCGGCCAGCGCCTGCTCGACGGTCAGGCCCTGGCGATACACCACCTTGTAGGCGCGGCGCAGGGCGGCAATGGCCTCGGCACTGAAGCCACGACGGCGCATGCCCTCGAAGTTCATGCTGCGCGCCTCGGCCGGGTTGCCGAACACGGTGACGTAGGCCGGCACGTCCTTGCCGATGGCGGTGCCCATGCCGGAGAAGCTGTGGGCGCCGATGCGGCAGAACTGATGGACCAGGGTGAAGCCGGAGAGGATCGCCCAGTCGTCCATGTGTACATGGCCGGCCAGCGCGGTGTTGTTGACCAGGATGCAGTGGTTGCCGATCACGCTGTCGTGGCCGATGTGGACGTAGGCCATCAGCAGGTTGTGGTCGCCGATGGTGGTCTCGGAGCGATCCTGCACGGTGCCACGGTGAATGGTCACGCCTTCGCGAATCACATTGTGATCGCCGATCACCAGCCGGGTCGGCTCGCCGTTGTACTTCAGGTCCGGAGTATCTTCACCGACCGAAGAGAACTGGTAGATCTTGTTGTGCTTGCCGATGACGGTCGGGCCCTTGAGGACCACATGCGGGCCGACCACCGTACCCTCGCCGATTTCCACATCCGGTCCGATGATCGACCAGGGGCCGACCTGAACGTCATCCGCCAGCTTGGCCGACGGATCGATGATGGCGCGAGGGTCGATCAAACTCATAGCTTGCGTTCCGCACAGATGATTTCGGCCGAGCAGACTTCCTTGCCATCGACGCTGGCCTGACAGGCAAACTTCCAGATGCTGCGCTTGACGCTGAGGAACTTGGCCTCAAGCACCAGCTGATCGCCCGGCAGGACCGGCTGGCGGAAGCGCAGCTTGTCGGAGCCGACGAAGTAATACAGGGTGCCATCGGCCGGCTTCACGTCGAGCATCTTGAAGCCGAGAATGCCGGCCGCCTGGGCCATGGCCTCGATGATGAGCACACCCGGCATGATCGGATGTTCGGGGAAATGACCGTTGAAGAATGGCTCGTTGATGCTGACATTCTTGTAGGCGCGAATGGTCTTGCCTTCGATATCCAGCTCGGCGACACGATCTACCAGCAGAAACGGGTAGCGGTGCGGCAGATATTCGCGAATCTCGTTGATGTCCATCATTTGCAGAAAGCCTGTACTAAAAAAAAGGGCGTGCCTGGGCAAGATCAGGCATCAGATGAGGCCTGGTCGTCCGGGGTCACGGCGGCGAGGCGCTTTTCCAGCTCGCGCAGGCGCCGCGCCATGTCGTCCAGTTGACGGATGCGGGCAGCGCTCTTCTTCCAGTCACCCGCAGTCTGCATGGCAGTACCGGAAGAATAGGCGCCCGGCTCGGTGATCGAGCGGGTGACCATGGTCATGCCGGTCACGAACACGTTGTCACACACTTCGATATGACCAACCATGCCGACGCCACCGGCGATCATGCAGTGCTTGCCGATCTTGGTGCTGCCGGAAATACCGACGCAGCCGGCCATGGCAGTGTGATCGCCGATCTGCACGTTATGCGCGATCATGATCTGGTTATCCAGCTTCACGCCGTTGCCGATCACCGTATCGGCCAGGGCGCCGCGATCAATGGTGGTATTGGCGCCGACTTCCACGTCGTCACCCAGCACCACGCCGCCAATCTGCGCGATCTTCAGCCATACGCCCTTTTCGTTGGCGAAGCCGAAGCCCTCGCCGCCGAGCACCGCGCCGGACTGAATGACCACGCGCTTGCCGATCCTCACATCGTGATAGAGGGTGACGCGCGGCGCCAGCCAGCCGCCCTCGCCCACCACGCTGCGCGCACCGATCACACAGTGCGCACCAATGGTGACGGCCGCGCCGATCTGCGCACCGCTCTCGATCACCGCATAGGCACCGATGCTGGCACTCGGATCGACCTGGGCATCGGCAGCGACCAGCGCAGTCGGGTGCACACCGGCAGCCGCGACGGGCTTGCTATCGAACAGATGGGAAAGCTGGGCGAAGGCCAGATAGGGGCTGGCCACCACCAGAGCGTCGCCGGCATAGCCTTCGGCATCGGCGACGGTCAGCAGCACCACGCCGGCACGAGTCTCGGCGAGGAACTTGCGGTACTGCGCATTGGCGAGAAAACTCAGCTGATCGGGGCCGGCGTCCTGCAGGGTCGCCAGACCGCGAATCGGCTTGTCCGCGGCGCCACGCAAGGTGGCGCCGAGACGCTCGGCCAGCTGACCGAGGGTGAAGACCACTGCGCTCATGCTCAGCGCTGCGAGTTCATGCGCTGGATGACCTGACGGGTGATCTCGTACTGCGGCTTGACGTCTACCACGGCACCACGCTCCAGGACCAGGTCATAGTTGCCCTGCTTGATCACTTCCTCGACGGCCTTGTCCAGCTTCGGCTTGAGTTGCTTGAGCATGTCACGGTCGGAGATCGCCTTGGCCTCGTTCAGCTCCTTGGACTGGAACTGGAAATCGCGAGCCTTCTGCTTGAATTCCAGCTCCAGGCGCTCACGCTCGGCCTGCTGCATCTTCTCGGCATCCTTGACCAGACGGTCCTGGATACGCTTGGCGTCGGCTTCCAGCTGCTTGAGCTTGTTCAGCTGCGGACCGAACTTCTTCTCGGCATCCACGGCATATTTCTTGGCGGCATCGGACTCGAGCAGGGCCATCTGATAGTTCATCACCGCGATTTTCATCTCGGCGAAGGCCGGGGTTGCCATCAGGGTGGCGGCAACCAGAACCAGTTGAGTCAACTTACGCACGATGCACTCCTGCAACAAAACACTGTTGTCTAGCAAATTAGAAAGTTTGGCCCAGGGAGAACTGGAATATCTGAGTATCCGCCTCTTCCGGCTTCTTGATCGGAGCCGCCAGGCTGAAACTCAGCGGCCCCATAGCGGTGACCCAGGTCACCCCGACACCCACGGAGCTCGCCAGGTCGCCGAAGTCGATGTTGTTGCAGCTCGGCGACGAGGAAGCACAGGAGGTGTCGTACACGTTACCCACATCCCAGAACAGGACGGTACGCAGGGAGCGCTGATCCTTGACGAACGGCAGGGGGAACAGCAGTTCCGCACCACCCTGGATCAACACGTTGCCACCGAAGGGCAGCGGGTCCTGATCCGGATCCGTATAGCGGCCGTACTTGTCTTGCGCGTTGTATACCAAGTTGCCACTGGCGTCGCGCACCGCGCTCGGGGTGCTGCGCGGACCTAGGCTGCTGTCCTCGAAGCCACGCACCGAGTTGAAGCCGCCCGCGAAGTAGTGCTCGTAGAACGGCAGCTCCGAGGTGGAACCATAGGCGTCACCGAAGCCCAGCTCGGTGTGGAAGCGCAGGGTGTACTTGTCGTTGATCGGCGTGAACAGCTGACCGCGGTAGTCGAGCTTGAAGAACGACAGGTCGCTGCCTGGCACGGTGCTTTCCAGCACCAGGCTCTGGGAATGGCCACGGTTGGCCAGCACGCCGCGGTTCAGGGTCGACTCGGACCAGCCGATGGAAGCCTTCAGGTTCAGGTAGTCGTCGCCTTCCTGCTCGATGAAGTCGATGATCTCGTCAACGGTGTAGTCGCCGGTATCGATGCTGTCCTGTTGGATGGTCAGGCCGTAGGTCAGGCGCGAGGTCTCGCTGATCGGGTAGCCGATGCTCATGCCGGCACCCAGGCTGTCTACCGAGTAGCTGGACACGTCGACGTCGAGGTCATCGTAGTCGGTGGTGCGGTAGAAGGCGTTGTAACCCAGGCTGACGCCGTCGACCGTCCAGTAGGGGTCGACGAAGCCAAAGTTGTAGCGGGTCTGGTATTCGGAGCGGGTCAGGCCGACGCTGACCTTGTTACCGCTACCCAGGAAGTTGTTCTGGCTGATCGAGCCACCGAGGATCAGACCGGCGTTCTGGGCGAAGCCGACGCTGGCGGTTATAGAGCCGGATGCCTGCTCTTCCACGCTGTAGTTGACGTCGACCTGGTCGTCGGTGCCCGGCACCTGCGGGGTTTCTACGTTGACTTCCTTGAAGTAGCCCAGGCGCTCCAGACGGGTCTTGGACTGGTCGATCAGGTAGGTCGAGGCCCAGCCGCCTTCCATCTGGCGCATCTCGCGGCGCAGCACCTCGTCTTCGGTCTTGGTGTTGCCACGGAAGTTGATGCGGTTGACGTAGGCGCGCTTGCCCGGGTCGACCACGAAGGTGATGGCGACGGTCTTGTCCGCATCGTTGGGCTGCGGCACGCCATTGACGTTGGCGAAGGTGTAGCCTTCGTTACCCAGGCGGCGGGTGATCAGCTCGGAGGTGGTGGTCATCACCTTGCGCGAGAAGACCTGTCCTTCCTTGACCAGCAGCAGCTTCTTCACTTCTTCTTCCGGCACCTTCAAGTCGCCGGAGAGTTTGACTTCGCTGACGCTGTACTTCTCGCCTTCTTCGACGTTGACGGTGATGTAGACGTGCTTCTTGTCCGGGGTGATGGATACCTGGGTGGAGGAGATATCCATATTGATGTAGCCGCGGTCCAGGTAGTAGGAGCGCAGGCGTTCCAGGTCACCGGACAGTTTCTCGCGGGCATACTTGTCGTCGTTCTTGAAGAAGGACAGCCAGTTGGTGGTCTTCAGCTCGAACAGGGCGGTCAGGTCTTCGTCCGGGAAGACGCTGTTGCCGACCACGTTGATGTGCTGGATGGCGGCGACCGAACCCTCGTTGATGGTGATCTTCAGCGCCACGCGGTTACGCGGCTGGGGAATCACCTCGGCCTCGATCTCGGCGGAGTAGCGGCCCTGGGCCACGTACTGGCGCAGGAGCTCGTTGCGCACGCCTTCCAGCGTGGCGCGCTGGAAGATCTCGCCCTCGGCCAGGCCGGACTGCTGCAGGCCCTTCATCAGGTCTTCGGTGGTGATCGCCTTGTTGCCTTCGATCTCGACGGTGGAGATCGACGGACGTTCGACCACACTGATCACCAGCACGTCGCCTTCGCGGCCGAGCTGGATGTCCTGGAAGAAACCGGTCTTGAACAGGGAGCGGGTAGCGTCCACCAGACGGCGGTCGTCGACCTGGTCACCGACATTGAGCGGGAGAGCGCCGAACAGGCTGCCGGCGGAGACCCGCTGCAGGCCATTGACGCGGATGTCTGTGATGGTGAAGGACTCGGCGTGAACTTCGGCGATCATCAGGGCGGCGAGGACCGCAGGTAGCAGCAGACGTTTCATGAAGTCCTTTCTTATTCCAACTGATAATAAAGAAACTGCCGCGATACGCGGCAGATTCGGAATTCAGCTATTCGTTACAGACGACTCAAGTCATTGACCAGGGCCAGCAACATCACCCCAAGCACCAGACTGATACCGATCTGAATGCCCCAACCCTGCACCCGCTCGGACAGCGGACGACCACGCGCCCACTCGACCAGGTAGAACAGCAAATGCCCCCCATCCAGAACGGGAATGGGCAGCAAATTGAGAACCCCCAAGCTAATGCTCAGATAGGCGAGGAAATTGAGGAAATCCGCCACGCCGGACTGAGCCGAAGCGCCCGCCACTTTAGCAATGGTTATCGGCCCACTCAAGTTTTTTACCGACAGCTCGCCGAACAGCATTTTCTTCAGCGAATCAAGGGTTAGCGCGGTCATGCTCCAGGTACGGCGCAGGCTCTCGCTGACTGCATCGAGCGGGCCAAAGCTGACCTCGCGCAACATATCCGCAGGCCAAGGCCCAGTTGAAATCACCGCACCAAGGTAGCCGGCTTTCTTAACAAGCTCTGGATCCGAAGGAATAGACAGCTCAACACGCTCTTCTACCCCCTCACGCACATAGATCAGGATCACTGACTTTCCAGACAGGCTTTTGGCTAACTTGACCACCTGATCTGGCGACGCCAGAGCATCTCCAGACAAGGAAATAAGCTGATCCTTTTCCCGCAGCCCTGCCTTTTCCGCCACGCTCCCAGGGAGAACGCTCTCGATTCTGGGCGGCCCATCGGGGATCCAACGCTTGATACCTAACCCCGACAGAGGCTCGGGATCATCGGCACCACGTAGCCAGCCGTCCAGCTTGACCACATGAGTAGTTTCCAGGCGCGAATCACGGTCACGGGCTTTCAGCTCGAGAGTTCCCGTCTCACCGAGACGCCGCACCAACTGCAGAGTCACGGCATGCCAGCCGGGCGTGCTCTCGCCATCCACCGCCACGATTTCCTGACCGGCACGCAGCCCCGCCGCCGACGCGAGACTTTCCGGCTCGACCTGACCGATCACGGGGCGCACCTGCTGCGAGCCCAGCATGGCGATGATCCAGAAGAACAGGATGGCGAGCAGGAAATTGGCGATCGGGCCAGCCGCGACTATGGCGATGCGCTGTTTGACCGACTTGCGATTGAAGGCCTGATCGAGTTGCTCGAGCGGCACATCCCCCTCGCGCTCGTCGAGCATCTTCACGTAACCGCCCAGAGGAATGGCCGCGACCATGAACTCGGTGCCATGACGGTCGTACCAACGCACCAGCGGCGTGCCGAAGCCCACTGAGAAGCGCAGCACCTTGACGCCGCAGCGCCGCGCCACCCAGAAATGGCCGAACTCGTGGAAGGTGACCAGCACCCCGAGCGCGATCAGGGTGCCGAAGATCATGTACAACCCGCTCATTCCGTCTTCCTCCGGGCCTCAGCGCCCGTGGCGATTCAACCAGTCGACTGCCAGGGTTCTGGCCCGGGCATCCGCCGCCAGCACCGCATCCAGGTCCGCGACCGCGGCCGATGCCTGACGACTCAGGGTGTCCTCGATGATACGCGCGATCTCCGGGAAGCGGATGCGCCGTTCGAGAAACGCCGCCACCGCCACCTCGTTCGCCGCATTGAGCATCGCCGGCGCACTGCCGCCGGCCTCCGCAGCCTGGCGCGCCAGGCGCAGACAGGGGAAACGCTGCTCGTCGGGATGCTGGAAATCCAGGCGGGCAACGGCAAACAGGTCCAGCGGCGCCACGCCGGAGTCGATCCGCTCCGGCCAGGCCAGGGCATTGGCGATGGGCGTACGCATATCCGGGTTGCCCAGTTGAGCCAGCACCGAACCATCCACGTAATCGACCAGGGAATGGATCACGCTTTGCGGGTGGATCACCACCTCGACCTGGGACGGGCGCGCATCGAACAGCCAGCAAGCCTCGATCAGCTCCAGCCCCTTGTTCATCATGCTCGCCGAGTCCACGGAGATCTTGCGTCCCATGGACCAGTTCGGGTGGGCACAGGCCTGCTCCGGCGAAACAAGCTCCAGTTCACTTAGCGGCGTTTCGCGGAACGGACCGCCGGAGGCAGTCAGCAGAATCCGCCGCACCCCGACCGCACCGAGGCCGCGGGCGTAATCGCCGGGCAGGCACTGGAAGATCGCGTTGTGTTCGCTGTCGATCGGCAGCAGCGTGGCGCCATGCTCGCGCACCGCCTGCATGAAGAGGTCGCCGGACATCACCAGCGCTTCCTTGTTGGCCAGCAGCACCCTCTTGCCCGCGCACACGGCAGCCAGGGTCGGCTTGAGGCCGGCGGCACCGACGATGGCGGCCATCACCGCATCCACTTCCGGATGGGCAGCCACCTCGCACAGACCGCCCTCCCCCACCAGCACCCGCGTCGACAGGCCCGCGGCCTGCAGGGAGTCCTGCAGCCTTCGCGCACTGCCCTCATCGGCGGTCACGGCAAACTGCGGGCGATGCTTGAGGCACAGCTGTTCGAGTTCGACCAGACGGGAGAAGCCACTGAGGGCAAAGGCCTGGTAGCGCTGCGGGTGGCGTGCGATCACATCCAGGGTGCTGAGGCCGATCGAACCGGTTGCCCCCAGTACGACGATGCGTTGCGGCTGACTCACTGCACGCCCCAGCCCGCTAGCCACAGCAGCACGGCAAACAGCGGAATGGCGGCGGTCAGGCTGTCGATGCGATCCAGCACACCGCCATGACCGGGCAAGAGATTGCTGCTGTCCTTGATCCCGGACTGACGCTTGAACATGCTCTCGGTCAGGTCACCGATCACCGACCCTGCCACCACCAGCGCGGCACCCGCCAGCGCCAGCAGCAGCCCGGGGGGCTGCCAGCCCTGCTGCAGACCTACCGCCAGGGTGATCAGCAAACTGGCAGCCAGGCCACCGAAGAAACCTTCCCAGCTCTTGCCGGGACTGACGCGCGGCGCCAGCTTGCGCTTGCCAAACGCCTTGCCGGCGAAATAGGCGCCGATATCGGCGCCCCACACCAGCACCATCACCGCGATGATCAGGCCGTTGGCCTGTGGCCACTGCTTGAGCTGCACCAGCCCCTGCCAGGCCGGCAGCAGGATCAGCAGGCCGATCAGCAGCTTGCCGGGCAAGCCGCCCCAGTAGCGACTGCTATCCGGGTAATTCAGCACCAGCAGGGTCGCCAGCAGCCACCAGAGCACCGCGGCACCCAGCAACCAGGGCGCCAGAGCCGGAACCAGGTATGCGCTGTAGAGTGATGCCGCCACGACCAGTGCATAGGCCACGCGCTGCGGCTGGGCTGCGAGACCCGCCAGGCGCGCCCACTCCCAGGCACCCAAGGTGACGACGGCACCGATGAACAGGGCGAACGCCCAGCCATCGAGCAGGAAGAAACCACCCAGGGCGATGGGCAACAGGATCAGGGCAGTAATGATGCGCTGCTTCAGCATTGGCGAGCCTCGGCTTCCACCTGCTCGCTGGTCTTGCCGAAGCGACGCTGGCGGGTAGCGAAATCGGCCAGCGCCTTGCGCATGGCCTCGTGCTTGAAATCCGGCCAGAACAGGTCGGAGAAGTACAGCTCGGAATAGGCCAGCTGCCAGAGCAGGAAGTTGCTGATGCGATGCTCGCCGCCAGTGCGGATGCACAGGTCCGGCAACGGCAGATCGCCGGTGGCCAGGCAGCTCTGCAACAGCTCGGGGGTGATGTCTTCGCTCTGCAGGTGACCGGCCTGGACTTCCCGCGCGAGACGCTGGGCAGCCTGAGCGATGTCCCACTGGCCGCCATAGTTGGCGGCGATCTGCAGGACGAAGCGGTTCTCGCCGGCGGTCTGCAACTCGGCGTCGCGCATGGCCGCCTGCAGCTCCGGATGGAAGCGCGAGCGATCACCGATGATGCGCAAGCTGATGGCATTGTCCTTGAGCTTACGCGCCTCGCGACGCAGGGCACCGAGGAACAGCTCCATCAGCGCGCCGACCTCTTCGGCCGGGCGCTGCCAGTTCTCGCTGGAGAAGGCGAACAGGGTCAGCACCTCGACGCCGGCCTCGGCACACACCTCGATGACCGCACGCACCGCATCGACGCCGGCCTTGTGCCCGGCCACGCCGGGCAACAGGCGTTTCTTCGCCCAGCGGTTGTTGCCATCCATGATGATGGCGACATGACGCGGTATCGCCGGCGGCGCTTCCTGCTTGGCCTTGCTCACATCACACCGCCATCAGGTCGGCTTCTTTGGCTTCCAGGGCCTTGTCGACCTCGGCAACGAACTTGTCGGTGAGCTTCTGCACTTCGTCGGCGGCGCGACGCTCTTCGTCTTCACTGATTTCCTTGTCCTTAGACAGCTTCTTCAGCTCGGCCAGGGCATCGCGGCGCACGTTGCGCACGGCCACCTTGGCATCTTCGGCAACGCCGCGCGCCTGCTTGGTGTAGCCCTTGCGGGTCTCCTCGGTCAGGGCGGGCATCGGCACACGAATGGTGGTGCCGGCGCTGCTCGGGTTCAGGCCGAGATCGGAGGTCATGATGGCCTTCTCGATTGCAGCGCTGAGGGTCTTGTCGTGAGCGACGATCTTCAGGGTACGGGCATCTTCCACGCTGATCGCAGCAACCTGGTTCAGTGGCATGTCGCTGCCGTAGGCCGGGACCTTGACGCTGTCCAGAATGCTGGGATGCGCGCGACCGGTACGAATGGAGGCCAGGTTGCGCCCCAGCGACTCCAGGGACTTGACCATGCGCTCTTGGGCGTCTTTCTTGATCTCGTTGATCATTGTGCATCCTCCTCGATCAGGGTTCCTTCGGCGCCACCCACCACGATGTTCAGCAGGGCGCCAGGCTTGTTCATATTGAAGACCCGCAGCGGCATCTTGTGATCGCGCACCAGGCAGATGGCCGTCAGGTCCATCACGCCGAGCTTGCGGTCGAGCACCTCGTCATAGGTCAGGCGCTCGAACTTCTCCGCATTGGGGTCCTTGAAAGGATCGGCAGTGTACACGCCATCGACCTTGGTGGCTTTCAGCACCAGGTCGGCATCGATCTCGATGGCGCGCAGGCAGGCCGCCGAGTCGGTGGTGAAGAACGGGTTGCCGGTGCCGGCGGCGAAGATCACCACTTCACCGGTGCCCAGGTGGCGCATGGCCTTACGGCGATCGTAGTGATCGGTCACGCCGACCATGGAGATGGCCGACATCACCAGCGCCGGGATATTCGAGCGCTCCAGGGCGTCGCGCATGGCCAGGGCGTTCATCACGGTGGCCAGCATGCCCATGTGGTCGCCAGTGACGCGATCCATGCCGGCGGCGGAGAGGGCCGCACCGCGGAACAGGTTGCCGCCGCCGATCACCAGACCGACCTGTACGCCGATACCGACCAGTTGGCCGACTTCCAGCGCCATGCGGTCCAGCACCTTGGGGTCGATACCGAACTCTTCCGAACCCACCAGGGCTTCGCCGCTTAGTTTGAGCAGAATGCGTTTATAGCGAGGTTGACGACCACTCACCTGCTGAGCCATTGCGAGTCTCTCCTGCGGCGTTGTTTGGCTACTTATCTTACCCGGCAGTCAGACTGCTGCCCGGTGAATTCGTGCGGGATGCCCCCGCGCTTTGCAAAAGAGGCTGCACGCGTGAGCGGGCAGCCTCTTCTGTTCAACAGTGCGAAACCGTCTTACTGCTTGGCAGCGGCTACCTGAGCAGCAACTTCGGCAGCGAAGTCAGCCTCGACCTTCTCGATGCCCTCGCCCACTTCGAAGCGGGTGAAGGAGACGATTTCGGCGCCGGCTTTCTTGACCAGGTCACCGACCTTGACTTCCGGATCCATGACGAAGGCTTGCTCGACCAGGCTGGCTTCGGCCAGGAACTTGGCGATACGGCCCTTGACCATGTTCTCGACGATGTTCTCCGGCTTGCCGGCGATCTTCTCGGCGTTCAGCTGCAGGAAGATTTCCTTTTCCTTGGCGATCAGCTCTTCGGAAACATCCGACGGGCTCAGAACGGCAGGGTTGGAAGCAGCGACGTGCATGGCAACGTGCTTGGCCAGTTCTTCGTTGCCGCCTTTCAGGACAACCAGAACACCGATGCGGTGGCCGTGCAGGTAGGAACCCACGACATCGCCCTCAACGGCAGCCAGACGACGGATGTTGACGTTCTCGCCGCACTTGGCAACCAGGGCCTCACGAGCGGATTCGCGGGAAGCGATCAGCGGAGCGGCGTCGGTCAGCTTCTGAGCGAAGGCTTCGTCCAGGCTTTCTTTGACGAAGGCCTTGAAGTCGTCCTGCAGGGCCAGGAAGTCGGTCTGCGAGTTGACTTCGATCAGCAGGCCACGACCACCTTCGACACGAGCAGCGATGGCGCCTTCGGCAGCGACGTTACCGGCCTTCTTGGCGGCCTTGATGGCACCGGAGGCGCGCATGTCGTCGATGGCCTTCTCGATGTCGCCTTCAGCGGCAACCAGAGCCTTCTTGCACTCCATCATGCCTTGGCCGGTACGCTCGCGCAGTTCTTTAACCAGGGCTGCAGTGATTTCTGCCATGTTCCTAATCCTCTTGAAGTGGTGTTTCAACCATTCAACCCGGCCACGCCGGGCACAAAATTCGTAAGTGGCAAAAAGGGGGCCTAGCCCCCTTCTCGCGCAACGGGATGCTTTATCCCGTTATCAGCCTTCGCTGGCCTCGGAGGCAGCTTCTTCGACGAACTCGTCGGTGCCGCCAGCGGAGTTGCCACGACCACGGATCACGGCGTCGGCCATGGCACCCATGTACAGCTGGATGGCGCGGATGGCGTCGTCGTTACCCGGGATGATGTAGTCAACGCCTTCCGGGCTGCTGTTGGTATCGACAATGCCGATGACCGGAATGCCCAGCTTGTTGGCTTCGGTGATGGCAATGCGCTCGTGGTCAACGTCGATCACGAACAGAGCGTCCGGCAGACCACCCATGTCCTTGATGCCGCCCAGGCTGCGATCCAGTTTTTCCAGGTCGCGGGAGCGCATCAGGGCTTCTTTCTTGGTCAGCTTGGCGAAGGTGCCGTCCTGGGACTGGGTTTCCAGCTCGCGCAGGCGCTTGATCGAAGCACGGATGGTCTTGAAGTTGGTCAGCATGCCGCCGAGCCAGCGGTGATCGACGTACGGGGAACCGCAACGTGCGGCTTCTTCAGCGACGATCTTGCCAGCGGAACGCTTGGTGCCGACGAACAGAATCTTGTTTTTACCCGAAGCCAGCTTCTCGACGAACGACAGGGCGTCGTTGAACATCGGCAGGGTCTTTTCGAGGTTGATGATGTGGATCTTGTTACGCGCGCCGAAAATGAACTTGCCCATTTTCGGGTTCCAGTAACGGGTCTGGTGGCCGAAGTGCACACCGGCCTTCAGCATATCGCGCATGTTGACTTGGGACATGATAGTTCCTTGATAAGTCGGGTTAGGCCTCCACGCATCCCAATCTCCAACCCTTGCGGGCACCCAGGAAATCGTGTCGATACGTGTGCGGGTTAGTGCTTCACGAGCCCACTGGCCGTAAAGCGGCGCGTTTTATACCACACAAAGCCCGGACAGGCTAGCCAAACCCCACTTTAGCGCCATGCCGCCGCCGGGCGGCTTTCTGCTAGAATCGCCGTCTTCCCCGATTTACCTAGCGCCGCCGGCGCCGAGAGAGACCGCATGACCGTCACCATCAAGACTCCTGCCGAAATCGAAAAGATGCGCGTGGCCGGCCGCCTGGCCGCCGAAGTGCTGGAGATGATCGGCGAACACGTCAAACCCGGCGTCACTACCGAGGAAATCGACCGCATCTGCCACGACTATATCGTCAACGTGCAGAAGGCCATTCCCGCCCCGCTCAACTACGGCGCCGCTCCGGGCCGCCCGGGCTTCCCCAAGTCGGTCTGCACCTCGATCAACCACGTGGTCTGCCACGGCATTCCCAACGACAAGCCGCTCAAGGATGGCGATGTGCTGAACATCGACGTCACCGTGATCAAGGACGGCTACCACGGCGACACCAGCAAGATGTTCATGGTCGGCAAGGTGCCGGAGTGGGCCCAGCGCCTGGCGCAGGTCACCCAGGAATGCATGTACAAGGGCATCCAGCTGGTCAAGCCGGGCGCACGCCTGGGCGACATCGGCGAAGTGATCCAGAAGCACGCCGAGAAGCAGGGCTTCTCCGTGGTGCGTGAGTACTGCGGTCATGGCATCGGCGCGGTGTTCCACGAGGAGCCGCAGGTCCTGCACTATGGCCGCGCCGGCACCGGCATGGAGCTCCGGGAAGGCATGACCTTCACCATCGAACCGATGATCAACCAGGGCCGCCCGGAAACCCGCCTGCTCGGCGACGGCTGGACCGCCATCACCAAGGATCGCAAGCTCTCCGCCCAGTGGGAACACACCGTGCTGGTCACCGCCGACGGCTACGAGATCCTCACCCTGCGCAGCGACGACACCCTGCCGCGCACCTCGGCCTGAGCCCATACATATAGATAGAAGGTAGGCACGCATGCCGCAGATGGACCCGGAGTTGTTTGACCGCGGCCAGTTCCAGGCGGAACTGGCGCTCAAGTCCAGTCCCATCGCGGCCTTCAAGAAGGCCATCAAGCAGGCTCGCGAGGTGCTCGACGGGCGCTTCCGCGAGGGCCGCGACATTCGCCGCCTGGTCGAGGACCGCGCCTGGTTCGTCGACCAGATCCTGCAGGAAGCCTGGAAGCGCTTCGCCTGGAGCGAAGACGCCGACATCGCCCTGCTGGCCGTCGGTGGCTACGGCCGCGGCGAGCTGCACCCCAACTCCGACATCGACCTGCTGATCCTGCTCGACAGCGCCGACCACGAGATCTTCCGCGACGCCATCGAGGGCTTCCTCACCCTGCTCTGGGACATCGGCCTGGAAGTCGGCCAGAGCGTGCGCAGCGTCGACGAATGCGCCGAGGAGGCCCGCGCCGACCTGACGGTGGTCACCAACCTGATGGAAAGCCGCACCATCGCCGGCCCCGAACGCCTGCGCCAGCGCATGCAGCAGGTCACCAGCACCGAGCAGATGTGGCCGAGCAAGCACTTCTTCCTGGCCAAGCGCAAGGAAGCCAAGGCGCGCCACGCCAAGTACAACGACACTGAATACAACCTCGAACCCAATGTGAAGGGCTCGCCCGGCGGCCTGCGCGATATCCAGACCATCCTCTGGGTCGCCCGCCGCCAGTTCGGCAGCCTGAATCTGCACTCCCTGGTGCAAGAGGGTTTCCTGGTCGACAGCGAGTACAGCATGCTGGCCTCGGCCCAGGAGTTCCTGTGGAAGGTGCGCTACGCCCTGCATATGCTGGCCGGCCGCGCCGAGGACCGCCTGCTGTTCGACCACCAGCGCAAGATCGCCGGCCTGCTCGGCTTCGAGGACGGCGATGGCAAGCTTGCCGTCGAGCGCTTCATGCAGAAGTACTACCGGGTGGTGATGGGCGTCGCCGAACTGTCCGAGCTGATCAACCAGCACTTCGAGGACGTGCTGCTGCGCGAGGGCGAGCGCGGTCAGGCGCAGCCGCTGAACAGCCGTTTCCAGGTGCGCGATGGCTATATCGAGGTGACCAGCCCCGGCGTGTTCAGGCGCACTCCGTTCGCCATCCTCGAAGTCTTCGTGCTGATGGCCCAGCACCCCGAGATCAAGGGCGTGCGCGCCGACACCATCCGCCTGCTGCGCGACAGCCGCGGCCTGATCGACGACGAATTCCGTCGCGACATCCGCAACACCAGCCTGTTCATCGAGCTGTTCAAGTCGCCCCAGGGCATCCACCGCAACCTGCGGCGGATGAACCGCTACGGCATCCTCGGCCGCTACCTGCCGGAGTTCGGCCACATAGTCGGGCAGATGCAGCACGACCTGTTCCACATCTATACCGTGGACGCCCACACGCTCAACCTGATCAAGCACCTGCGCAAGCTGAAGTGGCCGGAGCTGGCGGAGAAGTTCCCGCTGGCCAGCAAGGTTATCGACAAGCTGCCCAAGCCCGAGCTGATCTACCTCGCCGGCCTCTACCACGACATCGGCAAGGGCCGCGGCGGCGACCACTCCGAGCTCGGCGCGGTGGACGCCGAAGCCTTCTGCGCGCGCCATCAGCTGCCGCTGTGGGATAGCCGCCTGATTGTCTGGCTGGTGCAGAACCACCTGGTGATGTCGACCACCGCCCAGCGCAAGGACCTGTCCGACCCGCAGGTGATCTTCGACTTCGCCCAACTGGTCGGCGACCAGACCCGCCTGGACTACCTCTACGTGCTGACCGTGGCCGACATCAACGCCACCAACCCCAGCCTGTGGAACTCCTGGCGTGCCAGCCTGCTGCGTCAGCTCTATACCGAGACCAAGCGCGCCCTGCGCCGCGGCCTGGAGAACCCGCTGGATCGCGAAGAGCAGATTCGCCAGACCCAGACCTCGGCCATCGACATCCTGGTGCGCAACGGCACCGACCAGGACGACGCCGAGCAGCTATGGAGCCAGCTCGGCGACGACTATTTCCTGCGCCATGCCGCGGCCGACGTGGCCTGGCACACCGAGGCGATCCTCCAGCACCCGGCCGGCAAGAACCCCCTGGTGCTGATCAAGGAAACCGCCCAGCGCGAGTTCGAGGGCGCTACCCAGATCTTCATCTACGCCCCGGACCAGCACGACTTCTTCGCCGTGACCGTGGCCGCCATGGACCAGCTCAACCTGAACATCCATGACGCCCGGGTGATCACCTCCACCAGCCAGTTCACCCTCGACACCTACATCGTCCTGGACGCCGACGGAGGCCGTATCGGCGAAAACCCGGCGCGCATCAAGGAGATCCGCGACGGCCTGGTGGAAGCGCTGAAGAATCCGGACGACTACCCGAACATCATCCAGCGGCGGGTGCCGCGCCAGCTCAAGCACTTCGCCTTCGCCCCGCAGGTGACCATCCATAACGACGCCCAGCGCCCGGTCACCGTGCTGGAGATCACCGCGCCGGACCGCCCCGGCCTGCTGGCGCGGATCGGCAAGATCTTCCTCGACTTCGACCTGTCGCTGCAGAACGCCAAGATCGCCACCCTCGGCGAGCGCGTGGAGGACGTGTTCTTCATCACCGACGCGCACAACCAGCCGTTGTCCGACCCGGAGCTGTGCGCACGCCTGCAGGACGCCATCGTCCAGCAGCTGTCGCAGGCCAACGGCGAGACCGTCAACCTCGGCTCGATCAGTATCTGAACCGGGCCCCGGCACAGCCGGTGGCCCGCCCCGCAAGAAAGAGACGCTATGAACCACGCCCTGACCCAGCTGCAGCCCTACCCCTTCGAGAAGCTGCGCGCCCTGCTCGCCGGCGCCACCCCGCCGGCGGACAAGCGCCCGATCGCCCTGTCCATCGGCGAGCCCAAGCACAAGTCGCCGGACTTCGTGGCCAAGGCCCTGGCGGACAATCTCGATCAGCTGGCCGTGTACCCGACCACCCTGGGCATCCCGGCGCTGCGCGAAGCCATCGCCGCCTGGTGCGAGCGCCGCTTCGGCGTCCCAAACGGCTGGCTGGACGCCGCCCGCCACGTGCTGCCGGTCAACGGTACCCGCGAGGCACTGTTCGCCTTTACCCAGACCGTGGTGCAGCGCGCCGAGCCTTCACAAGAGCGCGGCCTGGTGGTCAGTCCCAACCCCTTCTATCAGATCTACGAAGGCGCAGCCCTGCTCGCCGGCGCCGAGCCGCACTACCTGCCATGCCTGGAAGACAACGGCTTCAACCCGGACTTCGACGCCGTGCCGGCCGAAGTCTGGCAGCGCTGCCAGATCCTCTTCCTCTGCTCACCGGGCAATCCCACCGGCGCCCTGGTGCCGATGGAGCAGCTGAAGAAACTGATCGCCCTGGCCGATGAGCACGACTTCGTGATCGCCGCCGACGAGTGCTACAGCGAGCTGTATTTCGACGAGGAAAACCCGCCGCCCGGCCTGCTGACCGCCTGCGCCGAGCTGGGCCGCAGCGACTTCAAGCGCTGCGTGGTGTTCCACAGCCTGTCCAAGCGCTCCAACCTGCCGGGCCTGCGTTCCGGCTTCGTGGCCGGCGACGCCGACATCCTCAAGGCCTTCCTGCTCTATCGCACCTACCATGGCTGCGCCATGCCGGTGCAGACACAGCTGGCCAGCGTCGCCGCCTGGCAGGACGAGGCCCACGTGCGTGCCAACCGCGACCAGTACCGCGCCAAGTACGACGCCGTGCTGGAGATCCTGCAGCCGGTGCTGGACGTACAGCGCCCGGATGGCAGCTTCTACCTGTGGGCCAGGACCCCGGGTGACGACACCACTTTCACCCGCGAGCTGTTCGCCCGCGAGCATGTCACCGTGGTGCCGGGCTCGTACCTGTCGCGTGAAGTGAATGGCGAGAATCCGGGGGCCGGGCGCGTGCGCCTGGCCCTGGTCGCGCCGCTGGCCGAGTGCATCGAAGCCGCCGAACGCATTCGCCGCTTCGTGCAAGGCTGATAGCCGGAAAAAAGAAGCCCGGCACGAGGGCCGGGCAGTAGGAGCGTCACGCTCACCCTGCCCGGCCACGCGTGAAAGGATCGTGAAATGATCTTCCGGCAGCATGCCGGGCTGTCGCTCGCCCGACATGGCATAATCGCCACCCCTGTTTTACGCAATGCAAGCGCAGTGGGCCGACCGCCCCCGCGAGGAACCCCGATGTCCTACACCCTCTACGGCATAAAAGCGTGCGACACCATGAAGAAGGCCCGCACCTGGCTCGACGAGCAGGGTGTGAGCTATGCCTTCCACGACTACAAGACTGCCGCCATCGACCGCGCCAACCTGCAGAAGTGGTGCGCCGAACATGGCTGGGAAACCGTGCTGAACCGTGCCGGCACCACCTTCCGCAAGCTGGACGACGCGCAGAAGGCCGACCTGAACCAGGACAAGGCCATCGAACTGATGCTGGCCCAGCCGTCGATGATCAAGCGTCCGGTACTGGACCTGGGCGGCAAGACCCTGGTCGGCTTCAAGCCGGATCTCTACGCCGCAGCATTCAAGTGAACGGGCGCGCCGCCTGATTTCCACCCTATTTCGAGTTACGAGGAACACACCATGTCGCAATCCCTGTTCAGCCTGGCCTTCGGCGTCGGCACCCAGAACCGCCAGGGCGCCTGGCTGGAAGTCTTCTACGCCCAGCCGCTGTTGAACCCGGCCGCCGAGCTGGTCGCAGCCGTTGCCGAGAAGCTGGGCTATGCCGGTGGCAACCAGGCCATCGCCATCACCACCAACCAGGCCGGCGAGCTGTCCAACGCCCTCAAGGCCATCGACGCCACCCAGGCCGCCCTGCTCACTCGCCTGGCCGAGAGCCAGCGTCCGCTGGTGGTCACCCTGCTGGCCGAAGACGCCGCGCTGACCTCCACCCCCGAGGCCTACCTCAAGCTGCACCTGCTGTCGCACCGCCTGGCCAAGCCCCACGGCCTGAACCTGACCGGTATCTTCCCGCTGCTGCCGAACGTGGCCTGGACCAGCCAGGGCGCCGTCGATCTGGGCGAGCTGGCCGAGCGCCAGCTGGAAGCGCGCCTGAAGGGCGAGCTGCTGGAAGTGTTCTCGGTGGACAAGTTCCCCAAGATGACCGACTACGTGGTGCCTGCCGGCGTGCGCATCGCCGACAGCGCCCGTGTGCGCCTGGGCGCCTACATCGGTGAAGGCACCACCGTGATGCACGAAGGCTTTGTCAACTTCAACGGCGGTACCGCCGGCCCCGGCATGATCGAAGGCCGCGTTTCCGCCGGCGTATTCGTCGGCAAGGGCTCGGACCTGGGCGGCGGCTGCTCGACCATGGGTACCCTGTCCGGCGGTGGCAACATCGTCATCAGCGTCGGCGAAGGCTGCCTGATCGGCGCCAACGCCGGTATCGGCATCCCGCTGGGCGACCGCAACACCGTGGAATCCGGCCTGTACATCACCGCCGGCACCAAGGTGGCCCTGCTCGACGAGCAGAACAACCTGGTCAAGGTACTCAAGGCCCGCGACCTGGCCGGCCAGCCGGACCTGCTGTTCCGCCGCAACTCGCAGACCGGTGCGGTGGAGTGCAAGACCAACAAGACTGCCATCGAGCTGAACGAGGCGCTGCACGCGCATAACTGAAAATCGGAGCTGAAGCGTCGCGAGCGACGGCCAGGCAAGGCGAAATCAGGCGAGGGCGCGCAGTTTACTGAGTGTAAATGAGCAGCCTGAGCCTGATTTCAACGCCGCATGGCCTAGCGCAGCAGCTTCAGACCGATTTTCGGCCGTGTGATGGTGAACAGGCCGGGCTAATGCCCGGCCTGTCTATTTATACTCAGCACATCTTTTCGCAGTGCCGAAGCCCATGTCCCTGACCTCTCCCTGGCGCGCCGACTTCCCCGGCATCCTGGCCCTCGACGCCGAAGGCCAGACCTACCTGGACAGCGCCGCCACCGCACAGAAGCCCCAGGCCATGCTGGACAGCCTGTTCGGCTACCTGGCCAGCGGCGCGGCCAACGTGCACCGCGCCCAACACCTGCCCGGCGAGCGCGCCACCCGCGCCTTCGAGGCGACCCGGGACAAGGCCGCGGCCTGGCTGAACGCCGCCAGCCGCGAGGAGATCGTCTTCACCCGTGGCACCAGCGAATCGCTGAACCTCTTGGCCTACGGCCTGGAACACCTGTTCCGGCCCGGAGAGCAGATAGTCGTCAGCGCCCTCGAACACCACGCCAACCTGCTGCCCTGGCAGCAGCTGGCACTGCGCCGCGGCCTGGAGCTGGTGGTCCTGCAGCTGGACGCCAGCGGCAGCGTCGACCTGCAGCAGGCAGCCACGCTGATCGGCCCGCGCACCCGCCTGCTGGCGGTGTCGCAGCTGTCCAACGTGCTCGGTCGCTGGCAGCCGGTGCATGAGCTGATCGCCCTGGCCCGCGCCCAAGGCGCGCTGACCGTGGTCGACGGCGCACAGGGCGCGGTGCACGGCCGCCACGATATCCAGGCGCTGGGCTGTGACTTCTACGTCTGCTCCAGTCACAAGCTGTACGGCCCCGATGGCGTCGGCCTGCTGCATGGCCGCCGCGAGGCCCTCGAACAGCTGCGCCACTGGCAGTTCGGCGGCGAGATGGTGCTGCAGGCCGACTACCGGGAATCGCGCTTCCGCCCCGCTCCGCTGGGCTTCGAGGCCGGCACGCCGCCGATCTCCGGCGTCATCGCCCTGGGCGCGACGCTGGACTACCTGAGCGGCCTGGACGCCGCTGCCGTGGCCGGCCACGAGGCCGCGCTGCACGCCAAGCTGCTCGCCGGCCTGGCCGTGCGCGACGGCGTGCGCCTGCTCGGCGAACCACAGCTGGCCCTGGCCAGCTTCACCGTGGACGGCATGCACAGCGCCGACCTGGCCCATCTGCTGACCGACCAGGGCATCGCCGTGCGCACCGGCCATCACTGCGCCATGCCGCTGATGAAACACCTAGGCCTGCCCGGCGCGATCCGCGTCTCCCTCGGCCTGTACAACGACGGTGCTGATCTGGAGCGCTTCTTCGCCGCCTTGGACAAAGCCCTGGAGCTGCTGCGATGAATGCCTACACCTGTGGGAGCGAGCTCTGCTCGCGAAGCTTTTTCCGTAGCCGCCATTCGCGAGTAGAACTCGCTCCTACAGAAATGGCACCGACATGATCCTCCCCCGCCCGGCCCAAGAGGCACTGGACGCCTTCTCCGCCTGCCCCGGCTGGGAACAGCGGGCGCGCCTGCTGATGCAGTGGGGCGAGCGCCTGCAGCCATTGAGCGAGGACGAACGCAGCGAGGCCAATCGGGTCAGCGGCTGCGAGAGCCAGGTCTGGCTGGTCGGCGCGCGCAACGGCGAGGCCTGGCAGTTCCGCGCCGCCAGCGACGCCCGCCTGATCCGCGGCCTGCTGGCCGTGCTGCTGGCGCGGGTCGACGGCCTGCAGGGCGCCGAACTGCAACAGCTGGATCTACCCGACTGGTTCAACCAGCTGGGCCTGGCCCGCCAGCTCTCCCCCTCGCGCAGCAACGGCCTCAACGCCGTGCTACAGCGCATGCGCGAACTGGCGGTGGGCTGATCAACGGCGCATCGCCTCGAACAGGGCGAACTCCCAGCGCCGCATCGCCAGCACCAGGGTGTATCCCTCGCGCTCGGTCTCGGCCAGCTTCTGGTCGGCCAGGTGCTGCTGGGCGAATTCCTGGGCCACCCGCTGCAGGCGCTCGACGAAGGAAGGCGCCAGCGCCCGGCTGATGCGCCCATGCACCAGCAGCAGGCCCTCGTCGCTGCCGGCGAAGTCACCGGCGTAGTAATCCTGCAGCGCCTGCTTGCGGAAGTAGCGCATCACCGGCCCGTCCGGCTGCCAGCGGAAGGTCTTGGCCAGTTTCAGGCGGTAGCGATTGAGCGGCTTCAGCTCGATCACCCCGAGCCGGTCCAGGCGGATCAGCGCACGCACCGCCTCGGCATCGCTCAGGCGGTAGGCCGCCACCATCTGCTCGAAGGTCCACTGGCTGAGCACGCAGATGGCCACCAGCAGCAGCTTCTCGTCGCCCACCACGGCCTGCTCCTGCTCCAGGCTCAGGGTCGCGAGCAGCGGCTGGGCGTCCGCCACCTGGCGGGCCAGATCGGCGAACTCCAGCTGCAGTACCCGGCAGATCGCATCTACCCGTGACAGTGGCATATCCGCCTTGGCCAGCATGCGCTTGACGTTGGATTCGGACATGCCCAGCTCGCGCGCCAGGTCGGCGTAGGTAAGCTGCTGCGCCTTCAGCTCGCGCTTGATGATGTCGATCAGATCCGTGGTCGCGCCCATGAGTATCGCCCTGATGAACCAGACAGGCAGTTATACGCTACCGAGCACACCAGGAAGAGACTTTTATCGTAAGCAAAACCAGACTGCCGCCACAGCAACGACCTGAAGGAGCAGGCCATGCACAGCACCTCGGCACTACCACCCAGTAACGGCAGCACTGCCATCCTCGGCCTGTTCGGCCTCTGTCTGGCGCTTATCGCCGCCTTCGGCCCGGCGGTGCAGCAGCCGGCCCTGTACCACGCCTTCGCCGACCAGCGCGCCCTGCTCGGCATCCCCCACGCCTTCGACGTGCTCAGCAACCTGCCATTCCTGCTGCTCGGCCTGTTCGGCCTGAGCCGCCTGCGGCATGTCGCCGACCCGCGCTGGAAAGGCCTGTATCTATTGCTATGTCTGGGGCTGCTGCTGACCTTCCTCGGCTCCAGCGTCTACCACCTGGCACCCGCGGACGCCGGCCTGCTCTATGACCGGCTCGGCATGCTGGTGCTGTTCGCCGCCATCCTCGGCCTGGCCGCGGCGGATCGCCTGGGCTTCGGCGCGGCTCGCATGACCGTGCTCGGCGTGGCACTGGGCGGCGCTGCGGCGCTCTGGGCCTGGCGCGCCGGCGACAACCTGCTGCCCTGGATAGTGCTGCAGGCCGGCGGCATGCTCCTGCTGGCCATGCTCGCCTGCTGCCGGTCGCGGCGCGATGCCCATGGTTTGCGGCTGGGCCTGTGCGTGGCCTGGTATGCCCTGGCCAAGCTGTGCGAGCTCAACGACGGTGGCCTGTTCCAGCTGAGTGGTGAATGGCTGTCCGGCCACAGCATCAAGCACCTGCTGTCCGGCCTAGCCGTGCTGCCGCTGCTGCTACCGCTGTTCGCCAGCCGTGTGGCGCGCTAGGGGCGCGGCCGCCAGCTGTCGGCATCGCCGGAGTACAACGCCTCCTGCAGGCGCTTGAGCTCGCCGCGCTCGGCGAAGCGCGCCAGCTCCTGGTTGAAGCTGCGCAGCAGCTCTTCGGCCTCCGGGTCGTCCTTGCGGAACAGCAGGCGCAGCGGCTCGGTGTTGAGATAGCGCGGGTGGTGGGTGATGCCCTGCTCCCCGGGGAACAGGCGGCGCAGCATGGAGTAGCCCACGGCGCGGTCCTGGGGATGCAGGTCGATGCGTTTGAGTTCGAGCAGGCGGAAGGCGGTGTCTTCCTTGCTGTTCTGCTCGATGCGCAGCAGGCTCTTCTGCAGGGCGGCGTCGAACTGCGGCCCGTAGGAATAGCCGAGGGTGGTGCCGATGCGGTAGTTCTTCAGGTCTTCGACGCGGGTCCAGTCGAACGCCAGGTCCTTGCGGTGGAACAGCACCACCTCGCCACGCACCAGCGGCTCGCTGCACACCCCGTAGTCCAGGCGCATGGGGCTGCAGCTGTAGGGCATGATCGCGTCCAGCACGCCCTGCTGCAGCATCAGCACGTTGCGATCCCAGGGATAGAAGACGAACTCCACCTGGTGGCCGGCGGCGGCGAACACGGCCTTGACCAGACGCGCCAGAGCTCCGGCATCCGCGCGGTGCTGGTCGACGTAGGGTACCCAGTCACCGGTGCCGATGCGTACCACGCGCTCGGCCTGGGCCAGTGGGGCGAGCGCTAGCAGCATGCCGAGCAGCAGCCATCGCAGCAGCGGCAAGCGTGACAACCTGTGGCAGGGGCAGACAGACGACTGAAACACTGGGCACCTCACGACACACGTCCCGCTGCAGGAGTGGCCAGGCCACCCCATACCCAGTAGAGCTTAGCCGAGCCGCACGGACGGGCGGCCCCACCCGTCAGCCGCGCAGGCGCTGGGTCAGGCCCCGCAGGAAGTTGCGCAACAGCTGGTCGCCACAGGCGCGGTAGTTCTTGTGCTCGGGGCTGCGAAACAGGGCGCTGAGCTCGGCCTTGGTCATCGGCAGGTCGGCGGAGCGCAGGATCTCGTGCATGTCGTCGTCACGCAGCTCGAAGGCCACCCGCAGCTTCTTCAGGATGATGTTGTTGGTCAGGCGCTTCTCCACCGGCAGCGGCGGGCGGCTCTCGTCGCGACCGCGCTTGTGCAGCACCAGGCCGGCGAGGAAATGCCCCAGCACCGCATCGGTGCAGGGCTGGAAGCCCTCTTCGTCGTCCTTCTTCAGCAGCGGCGCAACGGCCTCCGCCTCCAGCGGGTAATCGGCCAGGCGGCAGATATCGGCCAGCTGGGCGTCGCTGATATCCAGCAGGTAGCGCAGGCTGCGCAGCACGTCATTGTTGTTCATGGGAACTCTCAGGGGCGCCATGGGGCGCGGAAAAAGGCTAGTCGGGCTTGCCCGCACGCTCGGCCGGGCGCCGTGCACCGGCCACCAGCTTCTCGATGATGCGCGCCGCCGCGGCCATGCCGAAGCTGGCGGTGACCATCATCACCGCGCCGAAACCGCCGGCGCAGTCGAGCTTGACGCCCTCGCCGACGAAGCCCTTGGCCTGGCACACGGTGCCGTCCGGCTTGGGGTAGCGCAGCTGCTCGGTGGAGAACACGCAGGGCACGCTGTAGGTGCGTCCCGGCGTGCGGGAAAAGTTGTAGTCGCGGCGCAGGGTGCTGCGCACCTTGGCGGCGAGTGGGTCGTTGAAGGTCTTGTTGAGGTCGGCGACCTGGATCTGCGTTGGGTCGACCTGGCCGCCGGCGCCGCCGGTAGTGACGATCTGGATCTTGCGCCGCTTGCACCAGGCGATCAGCGCGGCCTTGGCCGCCACGCTGTCGATGCAGTCGATCACCGCATCGAGCTGCTCGGTGATGTACTCGGCCATGGTCTCGCGGGTGACGAAGTCGGCCACCGCGTGCACCTTGCAGGCCGGGTTGATGGCACGGATGCGCGCGGCCATCTCGTCGACCTTGGCCTTGCCCACGGCGCCGTCGATGGCATGAACCTGGCGGTTGGTGTTGGTGATGCACACGTCGTCCAGGTCGAACAGCGAGATCTCGCCGACCCCGGAGCGGGCCAGGGCCTCGGCCGCCCAGGAACCGACGCCGCCGATGCCGACCACCGCCACATGCGCCGCCGCCAGGCGTTCCAGCCCCTCGCGCCCGTAGAGCCGGGCTATGCCGCCGAAGCGCTGTTCATCTGCCATCTCGTCGCACCCTCGAAATTCGGCCGGCATTATAAGGCGGCGCCGGCCGCCGCGGGGCCTTGTCTATAGTGCAAGGATGCATGCGGAGAGCTCGCCATGCGCAACTTCAACTATTACAACCCGACGCGCATCCTGTTCGGCGCCGGGCAGATCGCCGGCCTGGCCCAGCAGATCCCCGC
The DNA here is from genome assembly GCF_005508865.1 of Pseudomonas sp. F(2018). Classification (GTDB taxonomy): domain Bacteria; phylum Pseudomonadota; class Gammaproteobacteria; order Pseudomonadales; family Pseudomonadaceae; genus Aquipseudomonas. Next base: position 325,515 of record NZ_SCOM01000004.1, on the reverse strand, counting down.
CGACAGCCGGGTGCTGGTCACCCACGGCGGCGGCAGCATCCTGCAGAACGGCGTGTGGCAGGAGGTCGAGCAGGCCCTGGCCGGCCATTGGGTCAGCCGTTTCGCCGGCATCGAAGCCAACCCGCAGTACGACACCCTGTTGCGCGCGGTGGAGCAGGCCCGCCACGAGCACTGCGACTTCATCCTGGCGGTCGGCGGCGGCTCGGTCATCGACGGCAGCAAGTTCATCGCCGCCGCCCTCGCCTACCCCGGCGAGCCGTTCGACCTGCTCAGCGGTACGCCGATCCGCCGCGCCCTGCCCCTGGGCTGCGTGCCAACCCTGGCTGCCACCGGCTCGGAGAGCAACCCCCACGGCGTGCTCTGCCACGCCGGCCTGCAGGCGCGCCTGCCGTTCTCCAGCCCCTGCCTGTACCCGCGCTTCGCCGTGCTCGACCCCTGCGCCACCTTCAGCCTGCCGCCCCGGCAGATCGGCAATGGCGTGGTCGCCACCTTCGTCCATACCCTACAGCAGTACCTCACCCTGCCCGGCGACACGCCGCTGCAGGACCGCCAGGCCGAGGGCCTGCTGCTGACCCTGCTGGAGGAAGGCCCCAAGGCCCTGGCCAACCCGCTGGACTACGCCAGCCGGGCCAACCTGATGTGGTGCGCCAGCCAGGCGCGCAGCGGCCTGCTCGGCTGCGGCGCGACGCAGGACGACGGCCTGGACGTGCTGGGCCGCCAGCTCAGCCTGCTCTACCACCTCGATCACGCGCAGAGCATGGCCCTGCTGCTGCCGGCGCTGCTCGGCGAGCGCGAGCCGGCGCACCTGGCCAAGCAGCTGCAGTACGCCGAACGGGTGTGGGGCCTGCAGGGCGGCTCGGAACAGCGCATCGCCGCCGCCATCGCCGCCACCGAGGGCTTCTTCCGCCGCATGGGCGTGGCCACCCGCCTGTCCGCCCACGGCCTGGATGCCGAGGCCGTGGAAGAAGTGCTGACCCAGCTGCAGCGCCGCGACGCCATTGGCGAGTCCCCGGCGATCGACCTGCCGGCCTGCGAGCGCATCCTTCTGCGCGCCCTGTGACTATGCGCGATGGAACTCCACGGCGGCTGCGCCTGCCCAAGCCGGACAGGTGCGCCTGTCGCAGGTCCGGCGGTGCTATACAGGCCAGTGGCTGCGGGGTAGCATGCGCGCCGACCGGCGTCCGCCGGCCCTTTCCCTGTTCCTTTCTGCGGAACCTCTAAGCAGCCATGCCAACGCGCAAACTCGGTATCAATCTGGTGGTCATCGTGGCGGTCGCCGCCCTGTTCACCGGCCTCTGGGCACTCTACAACCGTCCGGTCAGTGCCCCGGACTGGCCGGAGCAGATCTCCGGTTTCTCCTTCTCGCCGTTCCGTGTCGGGCAGAGCCCGCAGACCGGCGTCTACCCGAGCGACGCGCAGATCCGCTCCGACCTGGAGCTGCTGAGCAAGCAGACCGACAGCATCCGCACCTACTCGGTGGACGGCAAGCTGGCGGACATCCCGCGCCTGGCCGAGGAATTCGGCCTGCGCGTGACCCTCGGCGTGTGGATCGGCAACGACCTGGAGCGCAACGAGCGCGAGATCGCCAAGGCCATCGAACTGGCCAACGAGTCGCGCAGCGTGGTGCGCGTCACCGTGGGCAACGAGGCGCTGTTCCGCCAGGAGATCGAGGTCAAGGACCTGATCGCCTACATCGACCGGGTGCGCGCCGCGGTCAAGGTGCCGGTGAGTACCTCCGAGCAGTGGCACATCTGGCAGGAAAACCCCGAGCTGGCCAAGCACGTCGACCTGATCGCCGCCCACGTGCTGCCTTACTGGGAGTTCGTGCCGATGGAGGACTCCACCGAGTTCGTCCTCGAACGCGCCAAGGACATGAAGCGCCTGTTCCCGAAGAAGCCGCTGCTGCTCTCCGAAGTGGGCTGGCCGAGCAATGGCCGCACCCGTGGCGGCGCCGAGGCCGACCAGGCCGAGCAGGCGGTGTACCTGCGCACCCTGGTCAACGCACTGAACGCCAAGGGCTACAACTACTTCGTCATCGAGGCCTTCGACCAGCCGTGGAAGGCCAGCGAAGAGGGCTCGGTGGGCGCCTACTGGGGCGTGTACAACCTCGACCGCCAGGCCAAGTTCGCCTTCGAAGGCCCGGTGGTGGCCATCCCGCAATGGCGCATGCTGGCCGTAGCCTCGGTGGTGATGGGCCTGCTGGCCCTGGCCCTGATGTTGATCGACGGCTCGGCCCTGCGTCAGCGCGGCCGCACCTTCCTCACCTTCGTCGCCTTCGTCGGCGGCTCCGCCCTGGTGTGGATCGCCTACGACTACAGCCAGCAGTACAGCACCTGGTTCAGCCTGACCGTGGGCGGCCTGCTCGGCATCGGCGCACTGGGCGTGTTCATCGTCCTGCTCACCGAGGCCCACGAGCTGGCCGAGACCGCCTGGACCCGCACCCGCCGCCGGCCGTTCCTGCCGGTGCTGGCCGACACCGCCTACCGGCCCAAGGTGTCGATCCACGTGCCCTGCTACAACGAGCCGCCGGAGATGGTGAAGCAGACCCTGGACGCCCTGGCTGCCCTGGACTACCCGGACTACGAAGTCATCATCATCGACAACAACACCAAGGACCCGAAGGTCTGGGAGCCGGTCGAGGCCTACTGCCAGCAGTTGGGCCCGAGCTTCCGCTTCTTCCACGTGGCACCGATCGAAGGCTTCAAGGGCGGCGCGCTGAACTACATCCTGCCGCACACCGCGCCGGATGCCGAAGTGATCGCGGTGATCGACTCCGACTACTGCGTCAACAAGAACTGGCTCAAGCACATGGTGCCGCACTTCAGCGATCCGCAGATCGCCGTGGTGCAGTCGCCGCAGGACTACCGCGACGGTGACGAGAGCACCTTCAAGAAGCTCTGCTACGCCGAGTACAAGGGCTTCTTCCACATCGGTATGGTCACCCGCAACGACCGCGACGCGATCATCCAGCACGGCACCATGACCATGATCCGCCGTAGCGTGATGGACGAGCTGAAGTGGGCCGACTGGACCATCTGCGAAGATGCCGAGCTGGGCCTGCGCGTGTTCGAGAAGGGCTACTCGGCTGCCTACGCCCACGAGAGCTTCGGTCGCGGCCTGATGCCGGACACCTTCATCGACTACAAGAAGCAGCGCTTCCGCTGGGCCTACGGCGCCATCCAGATCATGAAGGGCCATGCGCGCAGCCTGTTCCGCGGCGAGGGCTCGGAGCTGACCCGCGGCCAGCGCTACCACTTCATCGCCGGCTGGCTGCCGTGGATCGCCGATGGCCTTAACATCTTCTTCACCGTCGGCGCCCTGCTCTGGTCGGCCGCGATGATCATCGTGCCGAATCGGGTCGACCCGCCGCTGATGATCTTCGCCATCCCGCCGCTGGCGCTGTTCTTCTTCAAGTTCGGCAAGATCATGTTCCTCTACCGCAAAGCGGTGGGCGTGGACCTGGCGCGCTCGTTCCAGGCCGCCATCGCCGGCCTGGCGCTGTCGCACACCATCGCCAAGGCCGTGCTGTACGGGACCTTCACCAAGACCATCCCGTTCTTCCGTACGCCGAAGATGGCCAGCAACCACGGCATCATGGTGGCCCTGGCCGAGGCCCGCGAAGAGGTGTTCGTCATGCTCCTGCTGTGGGGTGCGGCGATCGGCATCAGCTTCGCCCAGGACATCGGCAACGCCGACGTGAAGTTCTGGGTCGCCACCCTGCTGGTGCAGTCGCTGCCGTACCTGGCGGCGCTGCTGATGGCCCTGCTCTCCTCGCTGCCCAAGCCGGCGGCCGAGGACGCCGGCGAGCCGGCTGGCGCGGCCTGATAGGGCGACCTGTCTGTCGAAACGGCGGCCTTGAGGCCGCCGTTTTGCTTTAAGATGGCGGCCTTTCTGAATTCCGCTGTCCCGGAGCCGCAATGACCGCCCTCACCCCCACCCTGGAGCTCGCCTTCGACCTGATCCGCCGCCCCTCCGTGACCCCGGTCGACGAGGGCTGCCAGGAGCTGATGATGCGCCGCCTGGCCGCTGCCGGCTTCGCGGTGGAGCGCATGCGCATCGAGGAAGTGGAGAACTTCTGGGCCAAGCGTGGTGGTGAAGGCCCCGTGCTGTGCTTCGCCGGCCACACCGACGTGGTGCCGACCGGCCCGCTGGAGGCCTGGCAGTACCAGCCGTTCGACGTGCGCGTGGATGACGAAGGAATGCTCTGCGGCCGTGGCGCGGCGGACATGAAGGGCAGCCTGGCGTCGATGATCATCGCCGTGGAGCGCTTCGTCGCCGACCATCCGAACCACAAGGGCGCCATCGCCTTCCTCATCACCAGCGACGAGGAAGGCCCGGCCCACCACGGCACCAAGGCCGTAGTCGAGCGTCTGCGCGAGCGCGGCGAGCGCCTGGACTGGTGCATCGTCGGCGAACCCTCCAGCACCACCCTGCTCGGTGACGTGGTGAAGAACGGCCGCCGCGGCTCCCTCGGCGCCACCCTCACCGTGTACGGCAAGCAGGGCCACGTGGCCTATCCGCACCTGGCCAAGAACCCCATCCACCTGGCCGCCGGCGCCCTGGCCGAACTGGCCACCGAGCACTGGGACGACGGCAACGCCTACTTCCCGCCGACCAGCTTCCAGGTGTCCAACCTCAACTCCGGCACCGGCGCCACCAACGTGATCCCCGGCGAGTTGAAAGCGGTGTTCAACTTCCGCTTCTCCACCGAATCGACCGTGGAAGGCCTGCAGCAGCGAGTGAATGCCATCCTCGACAAGCACGGTCTGGACTACCACATCGACTGGGCCCTCTCCGGCCTGCCGTTCCTCACCCAGCCGGGCGAGTTGCTGGATGCCGTGGCCGCCAGCATCAAGTCCGTCACCGGTCGCGAGACCACGCCGTCGACCTCCGGCGGTACCTCGGACGGGCGCTTCATCGCCACCCTGGGTACGCAGGTGGTCGAGCTGGGCCCGGTCAACGCCACCATCCACCAGATCAACGAGCGCGTGCTGGCCAGCGACCTCGACCTGCTCACCGAGGTCTACTACCAGACCCTGGTGAAACTGTTGGCATGAGTCTGATCTGCCCGATCTGCCAGGCGCCGCTGAGCCCGGTCGACAACGGCCTGGCCTGCCCGGCCAACCATCGCTTCGACCGCGCCCGGCAGGGCTACTACAACCTGCTGCCGGTGCAACACAAGAACAGCCGCGACCCCGGCGACAACCAGGCCATGGTCGAGGCGCGCCGACGCTTCCTCGACGGCGGTCATTACGCGCCGCTGGCCAAGCGCCTGGCCGAGCTGGCCGCCGACCGCGGCCCGCGCACCTGGCTGGATATCGGTTGTGGCGAGGGCTATTACACCGCACAGCTCGCCGAGCTGCTGCCGGATGCCGACGGCTATGCCCTGGACATCTCCCGCGAGGCAGTGAAGCGTGCCTGCAAGCGCGCGCCGCAGCTGAGCTGGCTGGTGGCGAGCATGGCCCGCGTGCCCCTAGCCGATGCCAGCTGCGACCTGCTGGCCAGCGTGTTCAGCCCGCTGGACTGGCAGGAGGCCCTGCGCCTGCTCAGGCCCGGCGGCGGCCTGCTGCGCATGGGCCCGACCCGCGTACACCTGATGCAGCTGCGCCAGAAGCTGTACGACGAGGTGCGCGACTATGACGATCAGAAGCACCTGGAACTGATCCCCGCGGACATGCACCTGGCCCATAGCGAGACCATCAGTTTCCCGCTGCTACTGGCCGATGCCCAGGCCCGCGCCGACCTGCTGGCCATGACCCCGCACGGCTGGCGCGCCAGCGCCGAACGCCGCGCGGCGGTGATTGCCGAAGACTTCGAAGTGACCGTATCCATTCGCTACGATTGGATCGAGAAAATCTAGAGAGCCCGCCATGCGCCAACCCGATATCGAGATCTACCTCAAGGACGCCAGCCAGGACGCCATCACTGCCTGGCTGAGCGAGGTCTTCGGCTCCTGCAGCGAGTGGCAGCAGCGCGGCCAGACCTTCAAATGCCAGGCCGGTGCGATTCCGGTGGTGTTCCTGCCCAAGGCCGTGGGCAAGTGGCACAGCCTGATGCTGGAGAGCGACGCCACGCCCTGGGCCGACGACGTCGCCTGCGCCCATGCCGCCTTCGCCGCACTCGGCGTGGAGATCCGCTGCTCCACCGGCGGCTGGAGCGAGGAACAGGGCGAGGAAGACGCCGACCGCTGGATCAAGGTCAACGCCGAGGGCGAGCAGGAATTTATCTGGCGAACGGAGTGAATCCCCTCTCCCCCTGAGAGAGGAGCCGGGGCGGCCCGCGCAGGGGTGAGGGGCTTGTAGGCAGCCCGCAGCCCCTCCCTCACCCCAACCCTCTCCCGAAGGGAGAGGGAGCAAGAGCCAGCACCACATACCAAAAGCAAAAGGCCCGTCGATGACGGGCCTTTTGTTGTGCAGCGGGTCTTCTGTCAGACCTTGGATACGTCTTCCGCTTGCAGGCCTTTCTGGCCCTGGATCACGGAGAACTCGACCTGCTGGCCTTCAACCAGAGAACGGTGACCCTCGCCACGGATGGCGCGGTAGTGGACGAATACGTCCGGACCGCTTTCGCGTTGAATGAAGCCATACCCCTTGGAATCATTGAACCACTTGACGGTTCCGACCTCACGATCAGCCATTACCACTTCCCTCGATTCTCGATTTTGTTGTTGCCCTGATGGGCTTCGACGGTTCGGCGCAAACGTTCTTCTTCTTCTTTCCGACCCCGGCCAACACGAGCGTGGAGTGGTATTCCGAAAGGCGTCCTGATGCGACCGCCTCGCGAGTATAAAACAAGCGTTCGTCTTGCCAAGGGATTTTTTCGGCCGTCTGCAGGCCCCGTGAAACCTGGCCTGCAGCGCTTTTTCGATCAATCCGCGGCGAGCAGATCGGTCAGCTTTCTGGCCAGGCTCTGGTACTGGTAAGTCTCCAGCCGATAGGCCCAGTCGCTACGTCCGAACAGTTCCTCGGGCGCGAGGTCGCTACCCTTTTCCAGTAACAGCCAGTGTTGATCGGCCTTGCCGTACAGGCGGCCCTTGAGGGTCTTGCCGGCGAAGGTGGTGAGGCTGAATTGCAGCGTCGGCTTGCCCTCGAAGGTCAGCTGCGCCAGCGGCGCGGCATCGGCGAAACGCAGGTCGGCGAAGAACTGGCCCATGCCGTTGGCGGCACCCTCGAAGGCCAGACGCTTGCCCTTGGGCAGTTCGCGCGGCTGCAGACTGCCATCCTCGGGCTTGTCGCGAACCAGGCTCAGGCGCTCGCCAGAGGCATGTTGCAGATCCAGTTCACGCACCGCACTGAACGGCACTGCGGTGACGCGGCGATCCAGCCACTCCAGCTCGGTGGCCGGCAGCTCGATGCGCTGGCTGACCAGCCAGCTCTGCGCCTCGTCGGCGCGGCGCACCAGTTGCCCGGACTGCTGACCGGGCTTGCCGATCAGCAACGGCAGCGGCGGCTGGCCCGCCGCCTGCAGGGTGATGCGCACGCCCTGCTGCTCGGGGTCGCCCTTGTCGGCCAGACCGAGACGCCCGTACAGCTCGGGGTTGGCCGTGCGCGGCTCGACCTTGCGCGCCTCGGTCAGCGCCTTGAGGAAGGTACCGGCGGCTGCCTGATCGGCCGGGTAATCGGCCTTGTCCGGTAACACCCAGCCCGACTCGCGACGCTGCAGACGCACCAGCGGCTGGCCAACGCGCTGGATCTCGATGGCTTCGACCTGCGGTGCCTGCAGGCCCGGCAACCAGACCTCGGCCTGCACGGACGCACGGGGTTTCTGTACCTGGCTGGTGAAGTACCAGCCGGCTACCAGGGCGAGCGCCAGCACGCCCAGCACGAACAGGGTTTTGCGACTCATAGGCTGTTCTCCTCGATCAAGGAGTCGGTGAATGGGAAAGGGAGAGCGAAGGGGAAAGGGCCAGGCCCTCTCCCCTTCCACGGGTCACGCGGCCTTGCGCCGGCGCCACAGCCACAGGGCCAGCACGCCGAGGGTCAGCAGCAGCGGCACGGCGAGGATGTTGACCAGCTTGAGGGTGCGGCCGAGGTCCTCGATCTGCGCGTTCAGCTGGAAGCGCACCTCACGCAGTTCCTTGCGGATGCGCAGCTTCTCGGCGATGAACTGCTGCACCGTGGCCTGCTGCTCGGGGGTCAGTTCCAGAGGCTTGCTCGGGTCCTGCTGCTGCAGCGAGGCGAGCTTCTGGTCGGTCTCGGCCAGGCGCTTCTGCAGGTCCTCTTCCTTGACCCGGAACTGCGCCTCGGCGTCGCGCTGCAGGGCCTCGACCACCTCGAACGGACGGCTGAAGCGACCACGCGAACGCACGCTGATCAGCGCATCGCTGCCGGACAGGTTGTCCAAGGCGTTGATGGCGAAGCCGGCGTTATCGGCGAACGGCTGCGGCACGCGCTGACCGAAGAAGTCCTGCACCTGCACCCACATGCGGTCGGTGAGCAGGTCGGTGTCGGCCACGGCGATCACGTTGATGTTGTCGGCGGACTTCAGGCCGTCCTTCTGCCCCTCGATACCCTCAGGGAAGGCGGACTGCGCCGGGCCGCTGATACGTGCGGCGATGGCGTAGCGCTCACCGGTCGGCTCCAGGTCGCGGATCAGCTCCTCCGGGTTGGCCAGGGTGGCGAAGCGCGCGGCATCGAAGGGCATGGCGTACTCGGAGCTCTGCAGCAGCGGCACGAATTGGGTCTTGGCGCCTTCGACCGGCTCGATAATGCCGGCGGTGGCGATGTTCAAGCTCTCCAGGCTGGAGGTAGCCACGTCGTCCTGGTTCATCGCCCGCTTCGGCAGCGCCAGCCAGGCGGCATGGCGCGCCGGGCGCTGGCCCTGGCCCATGCTCACGGACAGCGCGTAGGAGCCGTCGCCGAGCACCTTGCCCGGCACCATGCGCAGGCCCCAGGCCTTGAACAGCGGCTCCAGGTCGGAGGCCTTGCCTTCGTCATCACCCGGCATCATCGGCGGCGCGTTGTCCGCCTCGCTGAGCGGGTCGACGAACACCAGCAGTTTGCCGCCGCGCAGGACGAACTGGTCGATGGCGTACAGGGTCGGCTGCGGCAGGTTCTTCGGGTGCACCAGCAGCAGCACCGAGACCTGGTCCGGGATCTTGTCGATGCCGGCCTTGAGGCTGTCGATCTTGAACAGCTGGCGCACTTCCTCCATCACCATCCAGGGCGCCATCGGCTGGCGCGCCATCATGTCGAAGCCACCGTTGAGCTGCAGCCCGGAAAGCAGGCCGACCACCGGCCGCTCCGGCTTGGCCAGGCCCTGCACCAGCTGGCTCAGCTGGTATTCGAGGAATTCCTCCTGATCCAGCGGGAAGAACGGGATGATCTGCTTGTCGTCCACCGCGTTGGTGCCGGCCAGGCCGAAGTAGATCTGCTCGCCGCTCTGGTTCGCCGGCACGGCCTGCAGACCGAAGCCGGCGGCCTTGTCCTCGTCCTCGGAGAACGGCTCGGGGTCGATGATGTGCAGCTTGATCTTGCCATTCGCCGCACGCTCGTAGGCCTTGAGCATCTCCTCCACGCGCACCGCATAGTTGCGCAGCACGGCCAGGTCGCGGGCGGACTTGTCGGAGTAGAAGAAGTACAGGTTGATCGGCTCGTCCAGCTCGCCAAGGATGCGCTCGGTGCCTTCGGAGATGGTGTAGAGCTTCTGCTCGGTCAGGTCCAGGCGCACATTGCCCAGGCCCAGGGCAGAGAGCATGTTGAAGGCCAGGAAGGCCACGGCGATCAGCAGCAGGCCGGCGCCGGAATACATCAGTTTCTTCATGGTCAGTCAGCCTTCTTCAGATCGACCACGATGGCGGTGGCAGCCAGCCAGGCGCCCATCAGGGTGATGAAATAGAGCAGGTCGCGCAGGTCGATCACGCCCTTGCTGATCGCGTCGAAGCGGGTCAGGAAGGACAGCGAGGCGACCGCGTCGACGGCCCACTGCGGCGACCAGGCCAGTGCATCGAGCACCATCGGGAAACCGCTGACGATGAACAGGAAGCAGGCGCTGACGGCGAGGATGAAGGCGATCACCTGATTCTTGGCCAGCGCCGACATGCACGAACCGATGGCCAGGTACGAGCCCGCCAGCAGCCAGCTGCCGAAGTAGCCGGTGAAGATCGCGCCGTTGTCCGGCTCGCCCAGGTAGTTGACCGTGATGATCATCGGGAAGGTCAGCAGCAAGGCGATGCCAGCGAACACCCAGGCGGCGAGGAACTTGCCCAGCACCGCCTCGGCGCGGGTGATCGGCAGGGTCATCAGCAGCTCGATGGAGCCGGACTTGCGCTCCTCGGCCCACAGGCGCATGGCAATGGCCGGCACCAGGAACAGGTACAGCCAGGGGTGGAAGTTGAAGAACGGCAACAGGTCCGCCTGGCCGCTCTCGTAGAAGCCGCCGAGGTAGAAGGTGAAGACCCCGGACAGCACCAGGAAGATCAGGATGAACACATAGGCGAGCGGCGTGGCGAAATAGCTGGCCAGCTCGCGCTTGAAGATCACGGGCAACTGCTTCATGCCGCCTCTCCCCGGGTCAGGCTGCGGAACACTTCATCGAGCCGGCCGCGTTCCACGTCCAGCTCCGTCACTTGCCAGCCGCGCTGGCGAATCAGTTCATTGATCTGCGGGAAGATCACCTGGCCAGGCGCGGCCACCAGGGTCAGGCTGCCCTCGGCGTTGTCTTCCACGGCGATCACCCCCGGCAGCGCGGCCAGGGCCTGGCGGTCCAGCTCGCCGGCGGCGACCAGGGTCACCGCCTGGTGGTAGCGCGAACGGCTCTCCAGTTCCAGCGGAGTGCCGTCGGCCACCACCTTGCCGGCGGCGATCACCACGGCGCGGGTGCACACCGCCGACACCTCTTCGAGGATGTGGGTGGAGATGATCACGATCTTGTCCTTGGCCAGGCTCTGGATCAGCTGGCGCACCTGGTGCTTCTGGTTGGGGTCGAGGCCGTCGGTCGGCTCGTCGAGGATCAGCACCTTGGGATCATGGAGGATCGCCTGGGCCAGGCCGACACGGCGCTTGAAGCCCTTGGACAGGGTCTCGATGCTCTGCTCTAGCACCTTGTCCAGCTCCACCTGGGCCACCGCGCGCAGCACCCGCTGCTTCTTCTCGGCGCCACGGAAGCCGCGGACCTCCGCGATGAATTCGAGGAAGCCACGCACCGTCATGTCGCCATAGCAGGGCGCACCTTCGGGCAGGTAGCCGATCTGCTGCTGGGCCTTGAGGGTGTCGCTCTGGATGTCGAAACCGAGAATGCTGGCCGTGCCGGAGGTCGGCGCCAGGAACCCGGTGAGCATCTTCATAGTGGTGGATTTACCGGCGCCGTTGGGGCCGAGAAAGCCCAGCACTTCCCCCTGCTGGACCTGAAAGCTGAGGCCATCGACGGCCGTATGTTGGGCAAAACGTTTGGTTAGATTTTTTATTTCGATCATGGCTCTTGTCCCTACGGGATAAGCCCCGGGCCATGCTGACCTCGGGGGCCTTTGCAAACGCTGGCGGACTATAAAAGTCGACCCGCGGCAAGGCAAGACAGCGGCCATTAGGAAAAGTTGCAGGGCGGCCTGTAGGCCAGGAAATCCGCGGCCCCGGTGAACACTTGTACCTGCAGGGCTTTTTGCCGCCGCCCACCGAATACGGCACACTAGCCGCCCCGAGCGCTTGCTCGTTTTCACAGTCGCCCTCGTATGACCCGCTCCCCGCTTCACCGCCTCGCCTTTGGTGCCCTGCGTCGCCTGCTGTACCTCTGGGTACGCTCGGAAACCATCAACCAGTCGTCCTTCAACCTGCGCCTGGATCGCAGCAAGCCGGTGTTCTACGTGCTGCAGCAGCCCTCGGCAGCAGACCTGGCGGTGGTGGATACGGAATGCAGCAAGGCCGGCCTGCCGCGCCCGGTATTGCCGGTGACGCTCGGCGACCAGCTGGAGCCGGCCGGATTCTTCTACCTGACCCGCTCGCCCAGCTGGTTCGGCGGCCACGACAAGCGCGGTACCCCGCCGACCCTTCAGCGCATCCTCGCCGGCCTCGACAGCAATGCCCTGGATGACGCGCAGATCGTTCCGGTCAGCGTGTTCTGGGGCCAGTCGCCGGACCGCGAGACCAGCCCGTGGAAGCTGCTGTTCGCCGACACTTGGGCCGTCACCGGGCGCCTGCGCAAGCTGGTCAGCATCCTGATCCTCGGCCGCAAGACCCGCGTGCAGTTCTCCGCCCCCATCCACCTGCGCGAATTGCTCGACCAGAACAAGGGCCGCGAACGCACCCAGCGCATGGTCCAGCGCATCCTGCGCGTGCACTTCCGCAACCTGAAGACCACGGTGATCGGCCCGGACGTATCGCATCGGCGCAACCTGGTGAAAGGCCTGATCCACGGCCCGCTGGTACGCCAGGCGATCCGCGAGGAGATGGAGCGCGAGAAGATCAGCCAGGAGAAGGCCGAGGCCCAGGCCCTGCGCTACGGCAACGAGATCGCCTCGGACTACACCTACACCGCCATCCGCTTCCTGGAGACGGTGCTCAGCTGGTTCTGGAACAAGCTGTACGAGGGCATCCAGGTCAACCACCTGGAGGCGGTGCGCGACATCGCCCACGGTCACGAGATCATCTACGTGCCCTGCCACCGCAGCCATATCGACTACCTGCTGCTGTCCTACCTGCTGTTCCGCAACGGCCTGACGCCGCCGCATATCGCCGCCGGCATCAACCTCAATATGCCGGTGGTGGGCGGCATCCTGCGCCGTGGCGGCGCCTTCTTCATGCGCCGCACCTTCAAGGGCAACCCGCTGTACACCGCGGTGTTCAACGAATACCTGCACACCCTGTTCAGCAAGGGCTTCCCGGTCGAGTACTTCGTCGAGGGCGGCCGTTCGCGTACCGGCCGCACCCTGCAACCGAAGACCGGCATGCTGGCCATCACCCTGCGCAGCTTCCTGCGCTCGTCGCGCCTGCCGATCGCCTTCGTGCCGGTCTATATCGGCTACGAGCGCGTGCTCGAAGGCCGTACCTACCTGGGCGAGCTGCGCGGCGCGGTGAAGAAGAAGGAATCGATCTTCGACATCTTCAAGGTCATCGGCGCCATTCGCCGCCAGCGCTTCGGCAGCGTGCGGGTCAACTTCGGCGAGCCGATCAAGCTGGCCGAATTCCTCGACCACGAGCAGCCGGACTGGCGCACCCAGGACTATGGCGACCAATACCGCCCCGAGTGGCTGAACCGCACCACCAATCGCCTCGGCGAGCGCGTGGCGCAGCACCTCAACGAGGCGGCGGCGATCAACCCGGTCAACCTGGTCGGCCTGGCCCTGCTCTCCACCAGCAAGCTGGCGCTGGACGAGAAGGCCCTGGCCCGCGTGCTCGACCTGTACCTGGCGCTGCTGCGCAAGGTGCCCTACTCGCCCCACGCCACCCTGCCCGAAGGCGATGGCCAGGACCTGATCCGCTACGTGCAGAGCATGGACCTGCTGGCCGAGCAGAAGGATGCCCTGGGCAAGATTCTCTATCTGGACGAGCAGAACGCCGTCCTGATGACCTACTACCGCAACAACGTGCTGCACGTGTTCGCCCTGCCCGCCCTGCTGGCCAGCTTCTTCCTCAGCAGCTCGCGCATGAGCCGCGAGCAGATCCTGCGCTACTGCACCGCGCTGTATCCGTACCTGCAGTCGGAGCTGTTCATCCGGTGGTCCGTGGACGAGCTGGAAGGCGTGGTCGACCAGTGGCTGGAGGCCTTCGTCGAACAGGGCCTGCTGCGCCGCGAGGACGACATGTTCATCCGTCCGGCACCCAGCTCGCGCCAGTTCGTCCTGCTCACCCTGCTGGCCCGCGCCATCGTGCAGACCCTGCAGCGCTTCTACATGGCCACTGCCCTGCTGCTCAACGCCGGCCAGTACGCCCTGAGCGCCGAGGAGCTGGAGAACCTCTGCGTGGTCATGGCCCAGCGCCTGTCGATCCTGCATGGCCTCAACGCCCCGGAGTTCTTCGACAAGAGCCTGTTCCGCCACTTCATCCAGACCCTGCTCGACCAGGGCGTGCTGCGTCAGAACGGCGAAGGCAAGCTCAGCCACCATCCGCAGCTGGCGGAACTGGTGGAAGGTGCGGCCAAGCGCGTGCTGCCGGCGGAGATCCGCCTGTCCATCCGCCAGGTGGCGCTGGAGCGCGGCGAGGAAACGCAGGAGCCGGTCTGAGGCTGACAGCACCAATGAAGGGGCCGCTTATGCGGCCCTTTTGCTTTCCGTGGCACGTCATTTCTCATGGCCACAAGCGCATGCCACCGAGCGGATCGGCAGCACCTTCAGTCCGAGGCAGGCACCCCAAGGGAATTCTTCGGCGGCCGGCGTAGTCAGCTGTTTAACCCACTCGTCACTCACGTGCCGGCAGAAGCCAGAATCAGGCAAGCCGTCCGGGGACAGGTCTACATTTGCAGGGTCACGCCTGGATGCGAGCACAGGGAGAACAATCGATGAGGCGGAACACGCCCGGCTGGCACCGGACACTCGGCATTCTCCTGCTGAGCCTCTGGTCCCTCTGTACCTCGGCCTATGCCGCCGAGGAGATCGTCCTGTTCAGCTACCAGCAGAAGCCGCCCTACATCATCGACAGCAAGCGCCGCGAGGGCCTGTACTTCGATCTGGCCGAACGGCTGAACGCCGAGCTGCCGCAATACCATTTCGTCATCCGCCAGATTCCACGCAAGCGTCTGGACTACCTGCTGGCCAAGGATCGACTGGACGGCATCGTGCTGGGCACCAATCCCGCCTGGTTTACCGACGCGCAGCGCCATCTGTGGAGCGAGGCGTTCATCGATGACGCCAACCTGCTGGTCTCGCGCAACGAGGGCCAGGTGAGCAAGCTCTCCGCGGAGAACCTGGACGGTCGTCGCCTGGGCGTGATCAGCGGCCATCGCTACCCGGAGCTGGCCGAGCTGTTCGAGCGCAAGCGGATTCAGCGGGAGGACGGCGTCAGCGAGAGCGTCAACCTGCTCAGGCTGCAACGCAACTGGATAGATGCCGCGGTGATCGGCAGGCGCACCCTGGAGTTTTATCTGCATGAGCAGCAAGGTCTGCGCCGCCAGCTGTACATCGACCAGCGGCCGCTGCGCAGCTACCAGCGCTACCTCCTGGTTCCGGCGAGCCATGCCAGGCTGCTGCCGGAGCTGAACCGGATTATCGGCCAGCTGCAGCAGGCGCCGGACTGGCAAGCCAGGCTGGCGCATTACCGCTAGCGCCCTCTTGCGGCCCGCTAGAGCCGCGCGAAGCGCTGGCGATATTCGGCTGGCGTCAGCCCGGTCAGCTCTTTGAACATGCGCCGCATGTTGGAATCGCTGCTGAAGCCCAGCTCCGCGCTGATGGTGCTGGCGGACGCCGCCGTCAGCATGAGGCGCTCGCTGACCTGGTTCAGCTTAATCCGCCGGGCGTAGCTCGCCACCGCCTCACCGGTCTCGACCAGCACCTTGCGCGCCAGCGTGCGCTCCGACATGCCCAGCCTGCTCGCCAGCACCGCCACGGTGATCTGCTCGGCCGGCAGCTGTTCGACCAGGGCATGCAGCTGGCGCAGCAGCTTGCCGGCCTGCTCCATCAGGCTCATGCCCTGAAAAGCAGGATGCGGCACCACCGGGCGCGGCAGCACCATGAGCCTGGTGAGATCGCGGACGACCTCGGCGCTCACGCTGCGCTCGATCAGCGCCTGGGCAATCGGCAGATGGCCATTCACTCCCGACGCGGTGGCGGTATTCGCGTTGAACACGCAGTTCTGCTCGCTCTGCCATTGCACCTTGGAGAAACGCTGGCGCAGCGTCTCCGCCAGCCACCAGGTCACCGTTGCCGGCTGGCCATCCAGACGGCCGCTGGCTGCCAGCAGGCCGACGCCCGTGCAATAGCTCCACAGCTGCAGGCGCCGGCTGCCCATGGACAGCGCGCGCACCAGCGGCGCATGCCCGGCCAGCACCTCGTCCACCTGCTGCGCCGATTCCGCCCAGAAGCCGGGGATCAGCACGGCATCGAGCTCCCGCTCGGCCAGGGACGCGGTCGCCTGCAGGGTGACGCCATGGGCACACTCGACCGGCCCCGCCTGCAACGCCACATAGCTGGCCTCGAACAACTCGCGCCCGGTCCGCCGGTTGGCCGCATGCAGAAGATCGGCAAAGGCGAACAGCCCGGCGGGCATGCAGCGGGGAAACAGCAGGAGGCCGATGCGCATGGTTGGTTCCGGAGAAGAGGAAATGGCTTGAAAGGAACTAAATATGTCTGTTCCTGCCATTATGGCGATGCGCCCCGCTCGGCACCATAGAGCCCACCATCCAGAGGGGCACATGATGAATATCCAGCAGATCCGCAACGCCACCATCATTCTTCAACTCGGCCCGCACCGCGTCCTCGTCGACCCCATGCTGGCCGCCAAGGACGCGCTGCCGCCGCTGCGCCTGTTCGGTGCCCGGCAACGCAACCCGCTGGTCGAGTTGCCGGCCGGCACCAGCGACGCGCTCGACTCGGTCACTCACTGCCTGATCACCCACTGCCAGCGCGGCCACTTCGACCACCTGGATCGCGCCGGCACGCGCTGGCTGCGCGAGCGGCAGATTCCGGTGATCTGCACGCCGCACGACGCGCCGCATCTCGCGCGACGGGGCCTGAATGTCCAGCCGCTGCCGCCGCAGCACGCCCAGCCGAGCCCCTTCCTCGGTGGCAGCATCCGCACGGTCGCCTGCACCCACGGCCTGGGACTGGTGGGCAAGCTCATGGAGCACGGCGTCGGCTACCTAATCGAGCTGCTCGACGAGCCCAGCCTCTACCTGGCCGGCGACACCATCCTGACGCCGAGCGTACGTGAGTTCGTCCTGCGCCATCAGCCCCAGATCAGCGTGGTTCCCGCGGGCGGCGCGCGCTTCGATCTCGGGGGCGACATCATCATGGGGCTGGAGGAGGTCATCGAGTTCGCCCGGCTGGCCGAGGGCACGGTGGTAGCCAACCATCTGGAAGCCATCAGCCACTGCCCGGTCAGCAGAACGGCTCTGGCCGGCGCGGCGCGCAGTGCGGGGGTGGACGACAGACTGCTGATTCCCGAGGACGGCCAGACCCTGGCGTTCGACCCGGTGCAGCCCATGCCGCTTCGCGCCTGAGCCCCGGACATGACCGCCCCGCCGATTGCCTGAACCGCGCGCCGCACGGCGTCATCGAAACCCTACAGGCCATCCCGGCCTGGGAGGTGAATCATGACCCAGATCCACTACGCCAACCCCATGGGCGCCGACGACCCACAGGACCCTGTGCCACCCATCGAGCCGGGGATCTACCCCGACGAAGGCGCGGAGCAATCACCGGACGAGCGGCGCCCCGAAGATTGGCGAGACCCGAACGACCCTGGCATCGAGCAACCCAGCCAGCCCGATGAAGGCGACCCGCTCAACGCGCCCAACTGAGCCCGCTGCCCTCTTCCACGGAGAAGTGGCAGCGCTGTCGCCTCGGGATGGCTAGTGCAGGGGCAAGCCCGAGCGCGCAGAAGCTGCCAGCTCGCCGATCTTCTCCAAACGAGCACGCACGATATTGCGACTGATCCCGAGCAGGCGGCCGGTCTGCAACTGGTTGCCTTGGCAGAAATGGTAGGCGCTGCGGAAGATCGCCTCCTCGATGTGTTCGTAAAGGTCCGGCAGGTTCTTCTCGTATAGCGCGTACAGCGCGGCTTCCAGGCTCGCCTCGGCCACCGCACCGGAAGCAGCCGGCAATTCGTGGCGCTCGATAGAGGGACGCAGCTCGACCAGTTGCAGATCGTTCGGCTGCACCTGCTGATTCCGGCATACCAGCAACGCGTGATGAATCGCGTTCTCCAGCTCGCGGATGTTGCCCGGCCAGCTGTGCAGCAGCAGCTTGCGCTCGGCCTCAGGGCTCAGCGAGGCGCGCTGGTAGCCCAGACGCTGGCAATGCTCGTTCACGAAGAACTCGGCCAGCGGCAGGATATCGCCCGGCCGCTCGCGCAGCGGCGGCAGGCGGATGGTCGCCACGTGCAGACGGTAGAACAGGTCCTCGCGAAAGTGCCCGGCCACCACGGCATCCGCCAGATTGACGTTGGTCGCCGCGACCAGACGCACGTTGATCGGGATCGGGGTACGCGAGCCCAGCCGCACCACCTCGCGTTCCTGCAGGACACGCAGCAGCTTGACCTGCATGTTCAACGGCAGATCGCCGATCTCGTCGAGAAACAGGGTGCCGCCGTTGGCGGCCTCGAACCAGCCGGCCTTGCTGGTCGCAGCGCCGGTGAACGCACCCTTCTCGTGGCCGAACAGCTCGCTTTCCACCAGGGTCTCCGGAAAGGCCCCGCAATTCACCGCCACGAATGGTGCCTTGCCGCGCCGACTCAGGTGATGAATGTGGCGTGCCACCAGCTCCTTGCCAGTCCCCGTCTCGCCGATGATCAGTGCGTTGGCCTCGCTAGGTGCCAGGCGCTCGATACGGTTGAGCAACTCCTGCGAACGAGGGTCCTTGAACACCAGCACGGTGGCGCGAACCGACTTGGTCAGTTCGCGAGCCTGGGGGTGAGTGAGCAGCGACATGGCGGCGAATCCGTTGATGGCCAGAGCGCCGATAGTGCAGGAATTCATTTATGCACAAATAATCATAAATATTCATTTGATTATTCTTTTATCGAATATATGAAGAATTGCTGCTGGGGCAGCAACCCAGCAGCAGCGGTTGCTGGCCAGGCAGTAGGAAAAAACCGCTGCTTTGCCACCGGCACATTCAAATAAATTCTTATTAATTAACAAATTAAGATCAAAAAACATATCTCGGTACGGTTGTTGCGATAGGGGCAATGCGGCCTGCACAAGCCGCCGGATGCCTAGCCACCACCGCAAAAGAGCATGGGCACCGCCAACACCTGATCGCCCGGCATCGCCATCGCGATGCCGGAAACAAGCCAGTCACTGGGGGCAACATGTTCAAGCGCACCACTCTTTCCACTGCCATCGCCTGGGCCTTGGGGGGCTTGGCCGGCCTTCATCTGGTCGCGGCCCATGCTGCCGAGACCACGCAGCAGCCACAAGCGCCTGCCGAGCAGCAGGCCGACAGCGCCCCGACGCTGGCCAAGGTCACCGTCACCGCGCAGAAGCGCGAAGAGACCGTGCAGGAGGTGCCCTCCTCCATCTCCGTGCTCAACGGCGACAAGGTGCGCGACACCTCGTTGCAGTCGGCCAACGAAGTCACCCGTTTCATTCCCAACGCCTCGGCGGGCACCACCGAAGGCCACGGTCGTCCGCGCTGGTGGATTCGCGGCCTGGGTACTGGCGACCAGGGAGCCAATACCGTCAGCCCGGTGGGCATCTACGTCGACGACGTGTACATCGCCAACATCAGCGCCAGCGGCTTCCCGCTGTTTGACCAGGAGCGGGTGGAGGTGCTGCGCGGCCCGCAAGGCACGCTGTGGGGCAAGAACACCACGGCCGGCGCTATCAACTTCATCTCGCGCAAGCCCACCTTCGATCCGTCCGGCTACTTCAAGGTCGGCGTCGGCGATTACGCCGATCGCGTGGTGGAAGGCGCGGTCAGCGACGCGCTGGTCGATGACCGCCTGGCCGCCCGCCTGTCGCTGCGCCATCAGGGCCGCGACGGCTACAACGAGAATCTCGCCAACGACGACGATCAGGGCGGCCTGGAAGACGATGCCGCACGCCTGCAGTTCCTCGCGCGCATCAACGACGACCTGGAAGCCAACCTGAATCTGCACGCGCGCAGCTACCACGATACCGGCGGCTACAGCACTGTCAGCTACGGCACCCGCGCCAACGGCACCAACCAGTTCGGCTATTCGATCGACCCGAAGAAGGGCGAGGTCAACTACAACGCCGACTACAAGGTTAACATCGACCAGGCCGGCGCCAACCTCAACCTGGTCTGGCAGCTGGGCAGCCTCGAGCTCACCTCCATCACCGCCTTCGAGCATTTCGAGCGCGAAGGCCTGAGCGACAGCGACAACACGCCGCTGGAACTGCAGCGCGGATACAGCTATGCCGACAGCAAGCAGTGGTCGCAGGAATTCCGCCTCGCCTCGCCGCGCGAGGACCGCCTGAACTGGGTCCTGGGCTTCCACTACTTCGACGAGGATCTGGACTCGGAAAGCGCCAACGCCTCGCTGAGCAATCGCTACATCCCGCGCTTCTACAACAACACCGCCTTCAACCAGGGCACCGAGAGCTACGCCCTGTTCGGCAGCACCACCTACAACTTCACCGAGGACTTCAACCTCACCGCGGGCCTGCGCTGGACTCGCGAGACCAAGGACATCGACCTGCAGCGCCTGCAGAACCAGGGCCAGGCCGGCTTCAAAAACGAAGACTGGTGGCACGTCGGCAGCGTCAGCACGCCGCTGGTGGTCAACGCCGTGCAGGACGAGAGCAACACCTGGAGCGACTGGACCTACGACCTGACCCCGGAATATCGCCTGTCCGACAACGCCCGGGTGTACTTCCGCTACGCCTATGGCTTCCGCTCCGGCGGCTACAACGCCGGGGTCACCAACCAGGCCACCGTCGCCACGGTCGACCCGGAATACCTGACCTCCTACGAGCTGGGCCTGAAGTCCGAGTGGTTCGACGGCCGCCTCAACGCCAACGCCGCGCTGTTCTACTACGACTACGAGGACATCCAGCTCAACATCGTGACCGCGGTGAACAACCAGACCGTCTCGCGCCTGGCCAACGGCGCCCAGGGCGAGGCCTACGGTGCTGAGTTCGAGCTGGAAGCGATTCCGGTCGAGAACCTGCACATCAACTTCGCCCTCGGCCTGCTGCACACCGAGTTCACCGACTACACCTCGGGCAACGACGACTTCTCCGGCAACAAGTTCGTCCGTGCACCCAACGTGTCGGCCGTGCTCGGCGCCGACTACCGCATCCCGCTGAATGCCGGCGGCGCGATCATCCTCGGCACCGACTGGAACACCCGCAGCCGCCAGTACTTCTTCTCCAACGACCAGAGCGCCAACATGCGCGCCGACGGCTACACCCTGGGCAATGCCCGGGTGACCTACGAGCTGCCGGGCGAGACCACCCGCGTCACCGCCTACGTCAACAACCTCACCGACAAGGAGTACCGCAACCACACCTTGCCGGGCGGCTTCCAGACCGCCGCGGTGATGTTCGGCGACCCGCGCACCGTTGGTGTCTCGGTGACCAGCGACTTCTGACCCACCCCGCCCGCGGCCTGACCGGCCGCGGGCCTTCGCGAGGATTTCGCCATGCAAGCATTCACCCTCACCCGCCTGTTGCGCCGCCTGGCCCTGCTGCCGGCTGCCCTGCTGGCCAGCCAGGCCATCGCGGCGGAGCCGCCGCAGAGCGTGCGCATCGCCACCGTGGCCTACGCCAACGCCGGCAAGGTCACCTTCAACGGCCCGGCCTACGTGATGGATCGCGACCAGTGGCTGCAGCAGGAACTGGCCAAGCGCAACATCAAGCTGGAATGGGTCCCGGCGGCCACCGCCTCGGTGGGCACCTTCGTCAACGAGGAGTTCGCCAACAAACGTATCGACTTCGCCTTCTATGGCGACCTGCCATCGATCATCGCCAATGCCTCCGGCGTCTCCACCAAGCTGATCGCCCCCGGCGGCAGCGGCAACAATGTCTATCTGGTGGTGCCCAGCGGTTCCAGCGCCACCTCGATCAAGGATCTCAAGGGCAAGCGCGTCGCCCTGCACCGCGGCCGCCCCTGGGAGCTGTCGTTCGCCAAGCTGCTGGAGGCCAACGGCCTCGGCTTCGCCGACTTCCGCATCTTCAACCTCAACCCCCAGGCCGGCGCCGCTGCGCTGAGCGCCGGGCGGGTGGATGCGTTCTTCACCCTCAGCGACGCCTTCCTGCTGGAAGACAAGCAGGTCGGCAAGATCGTCTGGTCCAGCAAACAGGCACCACGCGACTGGAAGATGCGCGCCGAGCTGTGGGGCGCCAGTGAATTCGTGACCGAGCAGCCGGAGCTGACCCAACTGGTGGTCACCGCCTACCTGAAGGCCGCCCACTGGACCGCCCAGGACGCCAACCGCGCGACCTACCAGGGCTATCTGTCGCAGTCCGGCCAGCCACTCAGCGTGCTGCAGCGCGAAGTTGAGGGCGAGTCCTGGGTCGGCCAGTTCACCCCGCTGTATGACCAGGCCCTGCGCCAGCACTACGCCGACGCCATCGCCTACAGCCAGAAGGCCAAGCTGATTCGCGGCGAGGTCGACGTCAACACGCTGCTCGAACCCAAGTTCGTCGCCCAGGGGCTGAAGGAACTGCAGCTGGAGAACTACTGGCAGGAAGACCAGGCCGACCTGGCCAGTCGCCCCTGAGGAGAGCCCCATGAGCATCGAATTCATCTGGGAGTTGCCCAACTGGCGCGACTCGCGCTATGCCGACGCCCTCTCCCATCTGCGCGGCGAGCGCGAGGACCAGGCCGCGTTCGGCCCCGGTGTCAGCGACCCGCGCGGCGAACGTTTCAACTACCTCGACTACCTGCAGCAGATCGCCCGCGCCGCCGACCTGACCGGCTTCGATGGCATCCGCATCGGCAACCATCCCGAGGGTGACGAGCCCTGGATCATCGCCGGCTACGTCGCCCGCAGCACGCGCCACCTGCGCCTGCTCACCGAGTTCGACGCGGCGCGCGGCTCGGCGGTGTATGCGGCGAAGAACGCGGTCAGCTACCAGCGTTTCACGGGCGGGCGCTTCGCCTGGCAGCTCAGTACCCCGGTCGATGCCGCCGCTCGTAGGCGCCAGGGCGACTTCGTCGCGGATGCCGACCTGCTGCCACGCATCGAGGAATTCATCGGCGTGGCGCGTGGCGTCATCACCCAGGCGCCGTTCAGCTTCAAGGGGCGCTTCTTCGAGGTGCTCGATGGTGGTTTCCAGGGCCCGCTGTCGGGCCAGCGCGTGCCGCCCATCTACCTCGCCGGCGACGCTGCCGAGGCGCTGCAACTGTCCGCCTGCCAGGCCGATGTCCATGTGTTTTCCGCACGACCGCCCAGCGAACTGGCGCCCCTGCTCGACGAACTGGCCCGCATCGCCCGCGGCCATGGTCGCGCCCTGCAGGCAGGTCTGCGCCTCGACCTGCTGGCCCGCGAGGACACCGCCGAGGCCCTGGCCGATGCCCAGCGCCTGGCCGCGCAGACCGGCCTGCAGGCACCTGGCGGCAGCGGCTTGTGGCAACCCGGCGAAGGCGCCATCGCCACCCTGGTCGGCAGCTACGCCGAGGTCGTCGAGCAACTGGCCGAATACGCCGCTGCCGGCATCGGCAGCTTCCTGATTGGCGCCGCGCCGCATCTGGAGGAAGCCTACCGGGTCGGCGAGAACGTCCTGCCTGCCCTGCGCGCCCGCCTTGCCGGCGCCACCGCCCACACCGCCTGACGAGAACCCACAGCATGGCCATCGATGTCTTCTGGCGCCTGCCCACCCATGGCGAGCCCAGCACCCACCGCAACCGCGAGCCGTTTCGCGGCGACTGGTTCTTCGGCAACGGCAGCCCCAGCAGTAGCGGGCTGAGCACCCGCGACGACGGTTTCACCTATATCGACTACCTCGCCGAGATCGCCCGCGCCGCCGAGATCTCCGGCTTCCAGGGCGGGCTGATCCCGTCCTTCCCGATGACCGACGAGCCCTGGGCCATCTCCGCCTTCCTGGCCCGCGAGACGCGCACCTTCCGCTTTATGATCGCCTTCCAGCCGGGCTTCCTGAACCCGCTGACCGCCGCGCGCATGACCGCCAGCCTGCAACGCGCCACCGGCGGCCGCGCGCTGTTCAACGTGATCACCGGCGGCGGCGGCCCGGCCCAGCTGTGGTGGGGCGACAGCGCCGGCCACGATGCCCGCTACGACCGCACCAGCGAGTTCCTCGACGTGCTGCGCGGGGTGTGGAACGGCGGCCCGTTCAGCTACCAGGGCCGCTACTACCAGGTCGAGGATGGTGGGCTGGCCCTGCCGCTGGCGCAGCAGGAATTTCCCGAGATCTACTTCTCCGGTTCTTCGGACGCGGCACTCGCTACTGCATCGAAACACGCCGAGTACTACCTGACCTGGCTCGAACCCTTCGCCCAGCTGCGCGAGAAGTTCGCCCGCGTGCGCGAGCGCACCGAGGCTCTGGGCCGCAAGATCAAGTGTGCGGTGCGCGTCGACATCATCGCCCGCGCCACCGAGGAAGAAGCCTGGCGCGAAGTGCGCAAGGGCTTCGAGCGGCTATCGCCGGCGGAACTGGCGCGCGCCGCCCAGCGTCCCGGCGGCGACTCGGTGGGTGCCAGCCGGCAGGCCGGCAATCGCCCCGAGACCGTCAGCCGTTTCGACGACCTGATCCTCGAGCCGAACGTCTGGTCCGGCTTCAACCTGCTGCGCGGCGGGCAGACCAACGGCATTGTCGGCAGCTACCAGCAGGTCGCCGAACGCCTGGACGAACTGGTCCAGCTCGGCGCCGACGCCTTCATTCTGGCCAGCACACCGCACCTGGAAGAAGCCTACCGGGTCGGCGAAGAAGTCCTGCCGCTGCTGCGCGGCCACCGCTAATCCCACCGCGGCCGCCGGGCCCCGGCGCGCCGCCCAGCTTCTGGAGCCGCCCATGCCACAGTCTTCGCCTCGCCCAACGCCCAGCCTCGACAGGCTCTGGTTCACCCGCTGCCCGGTGCCGACCGCCACCGGCCTGGCGTACAGACTCGGCTGGCTGCAGCAGGCCTTCGCCGACGACGGTATCGCCATCGAGACCCTGCAGGACAACCCCGACCTCGGCCAGCACCACTACGACCATCAGCTGCCGGAGCTGATTCGCGAAGGCGGCAACATCCTCGCCTTCGCCGCCCGCGCCCAAGGCGCGCCGACCCGTCTGATCGGCCTGACCTGGATCGACGAGTGGCAGGTGATCCTGGTGCGCCCGGAGTCCGGCATCCGCAGCGCCGCCGACCTCGCCGGCAAGCGCCTGGCGCTGCCGCAGTGGATCGACCATCCGCTGCCCAGCCACGCCCGCGGCTCCAGTATCGCCCGCGGCATGTCGCTGCAGGGCTATCGCGGCGCGCTGGCCAGCGCCGGGCTCGGCCTGCACGACGTGACCCTGGTCGAGGTGCCCTCCGGCCACGGCCAGCGCGGGCAGAACGGGCCGCGCCAGCTGTGGGCCGGCATCGAGCAGCTGGCCGCCGGCCGGGTCGATGCGGTCTATGTCAAAGGCGCTGCGGCGGTGGATGCGGCGCGTGCCGCCGGGGTGGTGGTCGGCATCGATCTGGATGCCCTGCCCTCTGCCCATCTGCGCACCAACAACGGCACGCCGCGACCGATCACCGTGCACCAGAGCCTGATCGACCAGCACTACGACCTGCTGGTGCGCTTCCTCGCCGAGACCCTGCGCGCCGCCGACTGGGCCGCCGACAACCCCGACGCCGTGCGCGCCGTTCTGCAGGGCGAGACCGTCGGCAGCGCCGCGGGAGTAGCCACCGCCTATCGCAACGACTTCCACCGCAGCCTGCACCCGGACCTCTCCGCCGAGCGCCTGGCACTGTTCGCCGAGCAGAAGCAGGCGCTCTGGCTATACGGCTTCCTCGAACGCGACTTCGACCTGCACGACTGGGTCGACCGCCGTCCCCTGGAGGCCGCCCTGGCCCTGCGCGAACGCCAGCGGCAGGCCGGCCTGTAGATATCCACCCGTACGAGACAACGATATGAGCACATCCCGCCAGACCGAATACGCCATCCATCTGCAGTTCCTCGAACGCTGGTCGCCACGCGCCTTCACCGGCGAGGCGATCGCCGAGCAGGAGCTGTTCGCCCTCTTCGAGGCCGCGCGCTGGGCGCCCTCGGCCAACAACGCCCAACCCTGGCGCTTCGTCTATGCGCTCAACGGTTCGCCCAGCTGGGCGAGCCTGTTCGGCCTGCTCGGCGAGAACAACCGGCGCTGGGCGGCCAAGGCGGCCGCGCTGGTGATCCTGATCTCGCGCACCCACCACCGCCGCCCCGGCGCCAGCGAGGACAGCCTGCTGCTCAGCCATTCCCTGGACAGCGGCGCGGCCTGGGCCAGCCTGGCCCTGCAGGCCCAGCACAGCGGCTGGAGCAGCCATGCCATCGGCGGTTTCGACCGCGAGCGGGCGCGCAGCGAACTGGGCGTGCCGGACGGCTACCAGGTCGAGCTGGCCATCGCCATCGGCCGCCGCGGCGATGCCGCCGAGCTGCCCGACGACCTGCGCGCCCGCGAACAACCGACCCAGCGCCAGCCGCTGGCAAGCCTGGTGGCCGAGGGCCGCTTCAGCTTCGCCAGCGCCTGAAACGATCGAGCCCGAATGCGCCACGCATTCGGGCTCGTCACTTGCGCAGACCGCCGTGGCGGCCTGCCATCTCGGCTCAGGCCACCGCTTCGAGCAGCTTCTGTCCCTGGGCCCACAGGCCGGTCATCTTCCACTGCTGCTCCAGCACACCGGGGCCGAACTCCTTGGAGCCGCCGAACAGTTCGGCGAGGCCCTGGAAGTAGGCGCCCTCTTCGATCAGCAGGATCAGCTTGGACGCCTGCAGCACGCTCTCACCCCAGAAGGTGGCGCCACCATTGGCCTCGAGAATCGCCGGGGTATGCGGGTTCTCCTCGATCTTCTCGACGATGAAGGCGTGTTCCGGCTGACGGCGGTCGATGTAGATCGGCAGCTCGCGGGCCAGGGTCACTCGCTGGGAGGCCGCATAGCGGATCGGCAGCACCCGGTGGGCACTGGCCCAACCGCCTAGGTACGGCGTGTGCACGTGGATCACCACATTGACCTCGGGGCGCTTCTGGAACACCCCGGCATAGCGCTGGCCGTTGCCGCCGGCCTTGCTGCCGCTGAGCGGCGAGCTGCCTGCGGCGGTCTCGTCCAGCACCACCTGGCCGCTGTAGCTGGCAACCACGGCGCGGATCTCCTGGTCATCGGCCCAGGGGCCTGGAGCGTGCAGGGCGATCACCAGATCGCTGTCGGGCACTCGCACATAGGCCTGGTAGGTGTTGGTGGCGGTCAGCGTGCGGGTCTCCTTGAGCACGCGGAAGGCCTTGGCGAAATCACGCTTGGCCTGTTCGAGCTGGCTGAGTTGGGTGGCGGTGAGGCTGGCGGTCATGGCTGAAGCTCCTGGGGGTCGATGATGGCGACCGCGCGTTCTCGGCACGGCACTGACCTCTCCTCAGCAGGACTTGTGCCACCATAAAAATCCATTGATTTTCAATGAGTTAATCATCACACCAAGCACTTTCCAGCCCTTCTCCAGCGGAATCTGCTGCACCCCCAGCAGCCAGTGCTGGGCAAGTGTTGCTGCACCAGCAATCACCTCCAGCAAGACCCACCAAAAATCGCTGCAGGCCCTGCCACCACTGGATTTCAGCCTTTCGGCACAGGCCTTGCTCAAGCCCCTGCAACCCCGGTCGCAGCATGCGGCGGGCTTCCTCGACGCAGCCAATGGAACACTGCCATGAGCACCGAATTTTTCTGGCGTTTACCGCTGGGTAGCGATGGTCCCTACCTGGCCACCGACAAGAACAACCGCGGCGCCGCCGTGCACCGCCCGGGCAACATCGCCCCGGGGCGCCTGCCCAACGGCGAGCCGGACGGCTTCACTTACATCGACTATGTCGCCCAGGTGGCCAAGGCCGCCGAACTCGCCGGCTTCGAGGGCGCCTTGCTGCCGACCGGCCCCGAGCCGTGGATCGCCGCCGCCGCCCTCGCTCGTGAGACCCGCAGGATCAAGTTCCTGATCGCCTTCCAGGCCACCTGGACCCTGCCGGCCTATGCCGCGCAGCAGGCAGCGATCCTGCAGAACCTCAGCCGTGGCCGCCTGGAGTGGAACATCATCACCGGCGGCAACCCGGCCAGCCAGCGCGCCAACGGCGACTTCCTCGAGCACGACAAGCGCTACCAGCGCACCGGCGAATTCCTCGACATCATCGATGGCCTGTGGAGCAACGAGCAGTTCAGCTACCAGGGCGACATCTACCAGCTGGAGAACGGCGCGCTGCCGCTCGGCCTGAAGCATGAGCGCAAGCCCGGCGTGTACTTCTCCGGCTTCTCCGATGCCGCCCTGGACGTAGCGGCGAAGCATGCCGACGTCTACCTGAACTGGGCCGAGCCGATCGACAAGCTCAAGCCGCACCTCGAACGCGTGCGCGAGCTGGCCGACAAGCAGGGCCGCAGCGTGCGCTTCGGCATCCGCATCGACCTGTTCGCCCGCGAAACCGAAGAGGCCGCCTGGAGCGAACTGCGCCGCCAGTACGAACGCATCGACGCGCGCACCAGCGCCGCCATAAAGCACTTCGCCACCGGCTCCGACTCGGTGGGTGCGGCGCGGCAGAACGCCTACCACCAGAACAGCGACCGCTTCGAAGACCTGGTCCTCGGCCCGAACCTCTGGGCCGGTTTCGGCAAGGCCAAGCCGGGACCGACCGTGGGCCTGGTCGGCAGCCACGAGAACATCGCCGAGCGCCTCGCCGAATACCGCGATGCCGGCTTCTCGACCTTCATCCTGGCCGGCAATCCGCACCTCGAAGAAGCCCTGCGCATCGGCCAGGAAGTCCTGCCGCTGGTGCACGCCAAACCGGCACAGAGCCAAGCCCCCACCGCCGCGCTGCAAGCCAGCGCCTGACTGCAAGGAACCGCACCATGAGTCAACCACTCGATACCCTCTGGTACACCCGCTGCCCGGTACCGACCGGCCTCGGCATTGCCGTGCAGAAAGGCTGGCTGGAAGAAACCCTGGGCGCCCAGGGCACCGCCATCAAGTCGCTGCGCGAGTCGGCCAACCAGGCGGTGCGTGAATCGCACTTCGACCATACCCTGCAGAACTCGGTACGCCACGGCGGCAACATCCCGGCCATCTGGGCCCGTGCCAGTGGCCGCGACACCCGGGTGATCGGCCTGTCCTGGGCCGACGAGGTACAGCTGATCCTCAGCCTGCCGGACAGTGGTATCAAATCCGCCAAGGATCTCAAGGGGCGCAAGTTCGGCTTGCCGAACTGGGCCAACGCGCAGATCGACTTCACCCGCGCCCAGGCCATCCGTGGCCTGGAAAACGCCCTCAAGCTGGACGGTCTGGAGGTCAAGGACGTCGAGTTGGTCGACTACACCCACGGCGGCACCTTCAGTGACGAAGCGGCAGAGACGGTCAGCGGCACCTCCACCTTCGGCGGCCGCCGCCGTGGCGGGCAGAACGCCGAGCTGGTCGGCCTGCTGCGCGGCGAAGTCGACGCGATCTTCCTCAAGGGCGCCCATGCCGCACAGCTGGCACAGCAGTTCGGCCTGCACACGGTGATCGATACCGGCTCGCATCCGGAACCGCTGATCCGCGCCAACAACGGCACGCCGCGCACCCTGAGCGTCGACTCCAACCTGCTGGAGCAGCACTACGATGCCGCGGTCGGCATTCTCGGCTCGGTGCTGCGCGCCGAGGAATGGGCCTGGACCCACCCAGACGACACCCGCCGCTACCTGGCCCGCGAGACCAACAGCAGCGAATACTGGGTAACCCAGGCCTACGGCGAGGACGCTCACCAGCGCCTGCGTACCAACCTCGACGAGCGCTCGATCGTGGCCCTGCAGGACTTCACCGACTTCCTCCAGCGCTGGGCCTTCATCCCGCAGAGCTTCTCGGTCCAGGACTGGATCGACCCACGCCCTCTGGAAACCCTGCGCAGCACAGTGGCACAGCGCGCCGGCTGAGTCGTGGTTCCGCACGGGCGAACACTGCGCCCGTGCGGAGCACATCCGAACAAGCGTTTCGTGGACATTTCATGAGCACACCCCTCGATACCCTCTGGTACACCCATAGTCCGGTACCCACAGGGCTCGGCATCGCCGTTGAATCCGGTCGTCTGGCCCAGGCCTTCCGACCGCTGGGCACCCGCATTCAGGCACTGCGCGAGTCCTCGGACCGCGAAGTGCGCGAGGCACACTTCGACCAGCACCTGCACAACTCGGTCCGCCATGGCGGCAACATTCCGGCCATCTGGGCCCGCGCCCGTGGCAGCGAGACCCGGGTAATCGGCCTGTCCTGGGCCGACGAGGTGCAGCTGATCGTCACCACCCACGACAGCCAGATCCGCGACATCCGCGACCTGCGCAACCGCCGCTTCGGCGTGCCCAAGTGGGCCAACGTGCAGATCGACTTCACCCGCTCCCAGGCCATTCGCGGTCTGGAAAACGCCCTCAAGCTGGAAGGCCTGCGGGTCGCCGACGTGGAGCTGGTCGACTACCCCTATGGCGGCACCTACAGCGATGAGCCGGTGCACCATGTGCATGGCGCCCAGGTCACCCTCGGCCGCAACCGCCCGCAGCGCAACAACGAGCTGATCGGCCTGCTGCGCGGCGACATCGATGCGATCTTCGTCAAGGGCGCCCATGGCCTGCAGCTGGCCAACGAGTTCGGTTTGCGCGTGGTGGTGGATGTCGGCTCGCACCCGGACCCGCTGATCCGCGCCAATATCGGCACGCCACGCACCCTGACCGTCGACCAGCACCTGTTCGATGAACACTTCGAGGCGGCCGTGCTGATCCTCGATACCGTGCTGCGCGCCGAGCAGTGGGCCTGGGCCCATCCCGAGGAGACCCGCCGTTTCCTCGCCCGCGAGCTCAACACCAGCGAGTACTGGGTAGCCCGCGCCTATGGCGAGGATGCCCATCTGCGCCTGCAGACCAACCTGGCCGAACGCTCCGTCGGCGCGCTGCAGGACCTCACCGATTTCCTCCAGCGCTGGGACTTCATCCCGCACGGTTTCGACGTGCGCCAATGGATAGCCGCCGAGCCGCTGGAACAACTGCTGGAGAAGGTCAATGTCGCGATCTGAAGCCAGCGGGCGCCCCGGCGCCTTCCTGGCCAACTTCATGCTGCTGGCCGCCTTCAGTGGCGCCACCATCGGCATGGCCAAGATCATCACCACCCTGTACGCCATCGAGATAGGCGCCAATTCCCTGCAACTCGGCATCATCTCGGCCATGGAATCGCTGGGCATGGTGCTGCTGACCCTGCCGGCCGGCTTCGTCATCGCCCGCTTCGGCGCGCGCCGGGTGTACTTCCTCGCCAGCCTGGGGCCCATGCTGCTGAACCTGGCCATCCCGCTGTTCGGCGGCTGGATCTACCTGGCCGCGGCGCGCCTGCTGATCGGCCTGTGCATCCCCTTCCGCATCGTCGCCATGAACAGCGCGTTTCTGCGCCAGCTCAAGCGCATCGGCAACGACAAGGCCGGCTGGTACCGCGGCTCGCTGACCCTGGGCATGGGCCTGCTCGGCCCGCTGCTGGGCAACTGGCTCAGCGGCAGCACCGGCTTCACCCTCGGTTTCGTGGTGATCGGCCTGTGCTTCGGCCTCATGGCGGTCTACAGCCTGGGCTTCTGGGAAGCCGAACAGGTGGAGCCGAGTAGCCTCGATGTCGGTGCCGAAAGCGGCAGCATGTTCAGCCAGGTACTGGCCATGCTGCAGAACCTGGAAATAGCCGAGAGCTGCCTGATCGAGATGCTCTCTGGCGCCACCGGCGCGCTGTTCGGCACCTTCATCATTCTGCTGGCGATGGACGTTGCCGGGCTCTCGCAGAGCCAGGCGGTCAGCCTGGTGATGGTGCAAGGCCTGGCCGCCGTGCTTGGCCTGTTCGGCCTCGGCTATCTGGTAGAGCGTATCGGCCGCCGCTTCGCCTATGTCGCCGGGCTGAGCGCCGCGGTGCTCGGCCTGCTGCTGCTCGGCCGCGCACATGGCTACGCGTTGCTGGCCATCGGCGGCGTGCTGTTGAGCACCGCAGCCTCGCTGGTGCACCTGGTCAACATGGCCCAGCTCGGTGAGCACGCCGCCGACAAGAGCAAGATTTCCGGCCTGTTCAACCTGGCCGGCATGCTCGGCAGCTTTTCCGGCGCGCTGCTCGGCGGCGTGATCAGCCAGCTGGTCGGCCTGAGCAACCTGTTCCTCGCCTGGATTCCACTGCTGTTGTTGGTGGCCGGCTTCTGCTGGCTGCGCAAGCTACGTCGCGTCCCCGCGGCTGGCATATTGGAGGGATGACATGCTGAGCGCCTCACTCAACCGCCTGAGCTGGTTCGCCTCGCCACTGGCCTTGCTGATCGCCTGGGCCCTGGTGGCACAGGCCGGCTGGTATCCGACCCAGCTGCTGGTGCCGCCGCTGCATGTTTACGAAGCCTTCGTCGAGCTGCTGGGCAGCGGCGAGCTGCGCGAACACCTGCAGAACAGCCTGTCACGCCTGGCCATAGGCTTTTCCCTAGGTGCGCTCGGCGGCCTGTTGTTCGGCACCGCCATGGCCCTGTCGAAGCAGGTGGAGGCTTACTGCGCCCCACTGTTCCACACCCTGCGGCAGATCCCCTCCATCGCCCTGATCCCGATGTTCATTCTGTTCTTTGGCGTCGAGGAGACCTTCAAGATCCTCATCGTGGTCAAGGCGGCGTTCTTCCCGGTAGCCCTGGCCACCAGCGAGGGCGTGAAGGGCATTCCGCGCAGCTACTTCGATGTGGCTGCGGTGTATCGCCTGCCGCTGTGGAGCCTGCTCAAGGACGTGGCCTTCCCCGCCGCGGCACCACCCATAGTCACCGGCCTGCGCATCAGCCTCAGCCGCTCCTGGATGGTCCTGGTCGCTGCCGAGTTGCTGGCCGCCGACAGCGGCCTCGGCCAGTTGATCGAGCTGAGCCGGCAGATGATGCGCATCGACATCGTAATGGTCGGCGTGGTGGTGACCGGGCTGGTCGGTTTCACCCTCGATTACGGCTTCCGCCTCCTGGAAAAACACCTCTTCCGCTGGAAACCACGCGCATGAAGATTCTGATCCGCTTTCTCGCGTCATTGCGCGGCCTGCTCCTGCCACTGCTGCTGATTGCCGCCTGGGAATACATGTCGCGCCAGGGCGCCAGCCAGGCTTACGCCTTCGTGCCGCTGAGCAAGATCGGCGCAGGTCTCGACGAGCTGCTGGCCAGTGGCGAGCTGTGGCTGAGCGTGGCGGCCAGCCTCGAACGTACCTGCCTCGGCCTGCTCTATGGCGTACTCGCCGGCTTCGCCGTGGGCGCGCTGATGGCCCACTCGCGTATCGCCGAACGCCTGCTCGCGCCGCTCTACCACACGCTGCGCCAGGTACCCATTCTCGGCCTGATCCCGCTGCTGGCCCTGTGGTTCGGTAGCGGCGAGTTCTCCAAGGTACTGATCGTTTCCCTGGCCGCCTTCTACCCCATGGTGCTGAACAGCTTCGAGGGCTTCAGCCATGTCGAGAAGAGCTATCAGGAGGTAGGCCGCATCTACACCCTGACGCCGCTGCAGCAGTTCACCCAGGTACAACTGCCGAGCGCCCTGCCCAGCCTGTCCAACGGTGTGCTGCATGCGCTGGCCTTCGCCTGGGTCAGCTCGGTGGGCTGCGAGCTCTTCCTCTCCACCGGCATGGGCCTCGGCAACCTGATGATGAACGCCGAGACCGGATCACGCATGGAGGTCGTGGTGATCGGCGTGCTGTGCATCGGCCTGCTTGGCTACACCATGAACCAACTGTTTACACACCTCAGCCGCCACCTGCTGCGCTGGCGCAACCTTCGCGATAGGTAACCTCATGACAGCCATTCTCGATCCACAACTGCTCGGCAACGACCTGCGCCAGCCCGGCGCGCTGGAGATCCGCGGCCTGAACAAGGCCTACCAGATCGACGGCAAGGCCCTGCCAGTGCTGCACAACATCGACCTGCAGGTACTGCCCGGAGAATTCGTCAGCATCGTCGGGGCCAGCGGTTGCGGTAAGTCATCGCTGCTGCGACTGATCGTTGGCCTGGAGAACGACTACCAGGGCCAGATCCGGCTGGATGGCGAGTCCGTGTCGGGCACCAGCCTAGACCGCGGCATCGTGTTCCAGGACCACCGCCTATTCCCCTGGAAGACCGTCGAACAGAACATCGCCCTGGCCCTCAGGAACCAACGCCTGAGCAAGCAGGAAAAGGCCGAGCGGGTGGCCGAGCACATCGCCTTGGTCGGCCTGAACGGTTTCGAGCAGGCCTACCCGCACCAGCTCTCCGGCGGCATGGCCCAGCGCGCCGCCATCGCCCGGGCGCTGATCACCCGGCCCAAGGTGCTGCTGCTCGACGAGCCCTTCGGCGCCCTCGATGCACTCACCCGCGTGCACCTGCAGCACGAACTGCAACGCATCTGGGTGCAACAACGCAGCACCATGATCATGGTCACCCATGACGTGGAAGAGGCGCTGTATCTGGGCGATCGCGTGATCGTCATGGATGCCCGCCCGGGACGCATCCGCCACGAGGTCAAGGTCGACCTGCCGCATCCACGCGAACGCAATTCGCCGGAGCTGCAAAGGCTGCGCGAGGGAATCCTCGCCGAGCTGACTGGCGACCACTGAGGGCTGGGTGATTCTGGATAGCGACGCACCACCACCCATGTCGCCGATAGCGCCCCACAGCTCGGCACCGGAGGCGTACATGTAATCCCTCTGAGCAGCGCGCCGGCCCTCCATTCGGCTCGGCCTGCTCTCCGAGCCCGTGTCGAAGTTCCTCATCTCGGCGCGATTGCAGCACCAACTAATCCAAAGCCTCATCCAGATGGAACGCAACAGGCCACTCTGCTTTCATAGTGGGTGACTGGGCTCACTCGAGTTCAGCCTCCTGCCTTGCTGAGCAAACACATGGAACTGCTCTTCTATATCGGCCCCGATCGAGGCCCCCTGGAACACTCCGACCAGCCGCTGGATAGCGGAAGCATCGGCGCCTTGCTGCAGAGCCACGACTGGTGCGAATCGCCCCTGGGACCACCCATCGGCTGGTCATCCAGCCTCAAGACCCTGATGGCCACCGTGCTGCCGGCCAAGGCGCAGATCGTGCTGTTCTGGGGGCCGCAGTTCGTCGCCCTGTACAACGACGCCTACGCGCCCAGCATCGGCGCCAAGCACCCGCGGGCGCTGGGTCGTCCGGCCGTGGAAAACTGGACCGAGCTTTGGGACGACCTCGAACCGCTGCTGCGCGGCGTGCGCGAGACGGGCGAGACCTTCTCGGCCAAGGACCGCCCCTTCTACATCGAGCGCCACGGCCAGGGCGAAACCGTCTACTTCGACGTGTCCTACTCGGCGGTGCGCGAGACCGATGGCACGGTCGGCGGCGTGCTGTGCATCGTCACCGAGACCACCGAGCGCGTGCAGTTCGAGCGCCGCCAGGCGTTCCTGCTGTCCCTCGGCCAGGCGTTGCCCGCCAGCCACGAACCGGAGCAGATCGAGGCCAGCGTCCTGCGCCGGCTCGGCGAGGCATTGGGCGCCGCACGCGTGTTCTACGGCGAGGACAATGGCGATGGCGTGAGCTTCGTCGTGCATCAGGATCACGTACAGGGTGTGCGCTCCGCCGCCGGGGTGCACCGCTACCGGGACTTCGGCACCGGCCTGCTGGCGGCGCTGCGCGCCGGGCAGACCGTAGCCCGCGCCAATATCGCCGGCGAGGCCGGGCTGAGTGTCGGCGAAGCGGCACTGTGCGCCGAGCTCGATCTGGCCGCCGCCCTCTACATACCGGTCATTCGCCTCGGCGCACTGGAGGCAACGCTGGTCATCCACTATCGCCAGCCCCACGTCTTCGCCGAGCACGAGCTGCGCCTGGCCCAGGAGGCCGCCCAACAGGCCTGGGCCTCGATCAGCCACGCGCGGGCAGAGGCGGCGCTGCGCGCCAGCTCGGCACAACTGTCGGCAATGTTCGACCAGGCCAGCGCCGGCATCGCCGTGTGCGACCGTCACTGGCAATTCACCCGAGTCAACGACCGCTACTGCGAGATCATCGGCCGGCCGCGCGAGGCTCTGCTCGGGTTGCGCATGCAGGACATCATCCACCCGGACGACCTCACCAGCCGCGAGCCCCAAGGCGATGACGGCGCGCCCTTCGAGGTCATCAGGCGCTACACGCGCCCGGACGGCACGCCGGTCTGGGTGCAGAACCAGATCACTCCACTGCTGGACGAACAGCACAACGCCAGCGGCGTGCTCTGCGTGTGCATGGACATCAGCGCCCGGGTACGCGCCGAGGCCGAGCTGCGTGAACTAAACGAGGGCCTGGAGGAACGCGTCGCGTCGATGGTCACGCAGCGCGAGACCGCGATTGCGCAGCTGCACGAAGCACGCAAGATGGAGACCATCGGCCAGCTCACCGGCGGCATCGCCCACGACTTCAACAATCTGCTGACACCGATCATGGGCACCCTGGAGCTGATCCGCCGGCGCCTGGACGACGAGCGCTCCCGGGACCTGGTCGACGGCGCGCTGCAGGCCGCGGATCGCGCGCGCATCCTGGTCGGACGCCTGCTGACCTTCGCCCGCCGGCAGACGCTCAAGCCCCAGGCGGTAGAGCTGAAGACCCTGGTCAACGGCATGCGCGAACTGATGGAGCGCTCGATCGGCCCGATGATCGCGGTGACCGTCGAGATTCCGGAGCGGCTGCCGGCGGTGGTGGTCGACCCGCATCAGCTGGAGCTGGCGATTCTCAACCTGGCGGTGAACGCCCGCGACGCCATGAGTGACGGTGGCCGGCTGGAGATCAGTGCGACCCTGGACCAGGTCGCGGCCGACCAGGTCAGCGGTCTGCCCGCCGGGCGCTACGTCTGCCTCAAAGTGGCCGACAGTGGCAGCGGCATGAACGAGGAAACCCTGCGGCGCTGCGCGGAGCCCTTCTTCTCCACCAAGGGCGTGGGCAAGGGCACCGGTCTCGGCCTGTCGATGGTGCAGGGCCTGGCCGCCCAGTCCGGCGGCGGTCTCGCCATCGCCTCGCAAGCGGGCCTGGGCACCCAGGTCAGCATCTGGCTGCCCATCACCGAAGGGGCGGCGACGGGCGAAGGCAGCGAGCCGACCGATGCCCCGCTGGCGCCGCGGCCGACTCGGGTACTGCTGGTGGAAGACGAGGAGATGGTTCGCCAGACCACCAGCCTGCAACTGCAAGATCTGGGCTACGAGATCATCGAAGCCGCCTCGGCAACGGCGGCCCTGCAGCTGATCGACGCGGGGCTGGCGCCCGACGTGCTGGTCACCGATCACATCATGCCGGACAAGACCGGCGCCCAGCTGGCCCAGGAACTGCGCCTGCGCCTCCCAGACCTGCCGGTGCTGATCATCACCGGCTACTCGAACCTGTCGCCGGCGCAGATGCATGGCTTCGAGGTGCTCGCCAAACCCTTCCGCCGCGCCGAACTGGCCGTGCGGCTCTCGCAACTGGCACACGGCAAGGGGTGAATCGGCCCGGGGCCGGATATTCTTGCCGCCCTGCCGGGCGGCATTGCCTGCTCGCCTGGCCAGATCGCGAACGGGCGCCCCAGGGTTTGGCTCCCCCGCTCCACTCCGCTAAGCTCGCCGGAACCTCATCGTAGTAAGGAAGCCTCCCATGCTCCGCCTCACCACTCTCGCCGCCGGCCTGCTGCTGTCCGCTGGCGCCTATGCCCTGTCCCTTTCCGACCTGAGCCAGAGCGACGCCAGCGGCGGCCTCAAGGATGCGCTGACCCAGGGTGCGCAAGTCGCGGTGAAACAGCTCGGCAAGCCCGGCGGCTTCAGCAATAACGACGAGGTGCGCATCGAGCTGCCCGGCAAGCTGGGCAAGGCCGCACAGACCATGAAGATGATGGGCATGGGCGAGCAGGTGGAAGAGCTGGAGGCGAGCATGAACAAGGCCGCCGAAGCCGCCGTGCCGCAGGCCCAGGCGATCCTGGTGGATGCGGTGAAGAAGATGACCGTGAGCGATGCCAAGGCCATCCTCGCCGGCGGCGAAGACTCCGCCACCCAGTACCTGAACAAGAGCAGCCGCGAACAGATCCGCGCCAAGTTCCTGCCCATCGTCAAGCAGGCCACCGACAAGGTCGGCGTGGCCCAGCAGTACAACAGCTTCGCCGGCCAGGCCGCGGCCCTCGGCGTGGTCGACGCGAAGAGCGCCAACGTCGAGAACT
This sequence comes from Pseudomonas sp. F(2018), assembly GCF_005508865.1. Taxonomy (GTDB): domain Bacteria; phylum Pseudomonadota; class Gammaproteobacteria; order Pseudomonadales; family Pseudomonadaceae; genus Aquipseudomonas. Next base: position 287,690 of record NZ_SCOM01000004.1, on the reverse strand, counting down.
ACGTGACCGAGCAGGCCCTCAACGGCCTGTTCAAGATGATCGCCGAGCAGGAGGCGAGCATCCGCCAGAACCCGGCCGGCGCGGCCACCAGCCTGGCCAAGAAAGTATTTGGCGCGCTGTAACCGCAGCAGCTGAAAAGCAAAAGCCCGGCAGATGCCGGGCTTTTTTGTGGCCGGGCTTGTGGCCCTACCGGGTGCCGGAACGAGTCCGGCTTCGGGGAGTAACGCGTCGTACCGGGCGGGTAGCCCCCACTAGGGTGTACGGCGCGTGGCGCGGGCGACGATCCGCCATTGCCGGGTCGGGCACCATAAGCACCCGCAATCAAAACTCTGGAGCAGCATGCCAGGGAAAGCTTTCAGCCGGCTTTCTCTGACGCGACCTGTTCGATCATCCAGCCCGCATGCATCGCTGCGCGCGGGCCTTGATCTCAGCCGATGGTCATCAGGCTGGCGTTGCCGCCGGCCGCCGCGGTGTTCACGCTCAGCGCGTGTTCGATCAGCAGACGCTCCAGCGGGATGTCGGTCTCGCCCTTATTCAGGCCATGCACGCTGACGATGGCGCCCTTGCGCTGGGCAGCCTGCTGGCTGACTTCACGCAGCTGGTCGGAATCGCCGTGGTGCAGGATGGCGTCGAACTCGGCTTCCAGGCTGGTCCAGTCGGCCACCGTGGCGATGCGCTTCTGCACCTCTTTGGGCAGCTTGCCGATCAGTTCGCGCTGGGCTTCCAGCAGCAGCGCGTGGCTACCGACCGCCAGGGTCGCGGCCAGCTGGGCCAGCAGGTCGCCGCGATCGTCGGCCAGGCACAGCACGCGCTCGCGTGGCAGCAGGGTGTAGGTGTTGCGCTCGCCGGTCGGGCCGTTCAGCACATGGCTGGTGTAGCTCTGCGACAGCTCGCCGTACTGCTCGAACAGCGCGGCCACGGCCGGCTCTTCCTTGGCCGCCCAGGTAGCAAAGGCGGCACGCGCCTTGGCCAGCTCGGCCGGCGCGCCGATGGCATGCACGTTGTCGCCCTTGAGCTGCTGAGCCACGGCGTCCTGCGGGCGGGTCGACAGCAGGCGGTACAGGTACAGCGGGCCGCCGGCCTTGGGACCGGTGCCGGACAGGCCTTCGCCACCGAACGGCTGCACGCCGACCACGGCGCCGACGATGTTGCGGTTGACGTAGAGGTTGCCGACCTTGGCGCTGTCGACCACCTGGGCGATGGTCTCGTCGATGCGGGTGTGCACGCCGAGGGTCAGGCCGTAGCCGCTGTCGTTGATCTGCTGCAGCAGATTGCCCAGCTCGGCGCGCGGGTAGCGCACCAGGTGCAGCACCGGGCCGAATATCTCGCGCTTCATCTCGTCGAAGCTGTCGAGCTCGATCAGGGTCGGCAGCACGAAGGTGCCGCGCTTGATCTCGTCGCCATCGGCGCGGGCCGCCTGGAACACCTTGCGGCCCTTCTCGCGCATGGCGGCGATGTGCGCCTCGATGCCGGCCTTGGCCTCGGCGTCGATCACCGGGCCGATGTCGGTGCACAGGCGCTCGGGCGAGCCGATGCGGTATTCGGCCATGGCGCCCTTGAGCATCTCGATCACGCGATCGGCCACGTCGTCCTGCACGCACAGTACGCGCAGGGCCGAGCAGCGCTGGCCGGCGCTGTCGAAGGCGGAGCTGACCACGTCGATCACCACCTGCTCGGCCAGGGCCGAGGAGTCGACGATCATGGCGTTGAGGCCGCCGGTCTCGGCGATCAGCGGTACGGTGCGGCCCTGGGCGTCCAGGCGACCGGCGATGTTGCGCTGGAGGATGCCAGCCACTTCGGTGGAACCGGTGAACATCACGCCACGCACGCGCTCGTCACCCACCAGGCGGGCGCCGACGGTCTCACCACGGCCCGGCAGCAGCTGCACGGCGCCAGGCGGTACACCGGCCTCCAGCAGGATGCGCACGGCTTGCGCGGCGATCAGCGGGGTCTGCTCGGCCGGCTTGGCCAGCACGGTGTTGCCGGCGGCCAGGGCGGCGGCGACCTGGCCGCTGAAGATCGCCAGCGGGAAGTTCCACGGGCTGATGCACACCACCGGGCCCAGCGGGCGGTGGCTGTCGTTGCCGAAGGCACGGGCCTGGGCGGCGTAGTAGCGGAGGAAGTCCACCGCCTCGCGCACTTCGGCAATGGCGTTGGCGAAGGTCTTGCCGGACTCGCGCACCAGCAGGCCCATCAGCTGCTGGATCTCGCTCTCCATCTGGTCGGCGGCGCGCTCCAGCACGGCGGCGCGCTCGGCAGCCTGGGTCGACTGCCAGATCTGCCCGCTGGCCTGGGCGCAGAGGATCGCGCTCTTCACGTCGGCTTCGCTGGCCTCGTGCACGTGGCCGACCAGGTCGCGGTGATCGGCCGGGTTGCGCACCGGCTCGGCCGGGCCCGGGTTCGGCGTGTCGCCGCCGAGCATCGGCGCGGCGACGTAGCTGGTGTTGGTCGACGACAGCAGTGCCGAGCTCAGCGAGCCCAGGCGGTGTTCGTTGGCCAGGTCGATGCCTTCGGAGTTCAGGCGTGCGTCGCCGTACAGGTCACGCGGCAGCGGAATGCGCGGGTGCGGCAGGCCGAGGGTGCCTTCCTGCGCAGCCATGCGCTCGACCTGCTCGACCGGGTCCAGCACCAGCTCCTTCAGCGAGATGCTCTGGTCGGCGATGCGGTTGACGAAGCTGGTGTTGGCGCCGTTTTCCAGCAGGCGACGCACCAGGTAGGCCAGCAGCGTTTCGTGGCTGCCGACCGGGGCGTAGATGCGGCACGGACGGTTGAACTTGCCGTCGGCGACCTTGCCGACCACCTGCTCGTACAGCGGCTCGCCCATGCCGTGCAGGCACTGGAACTCGTACTGGCCCGGGTAGTAGTTCTGCCCGGCGATCTGGTAGATGGCCGACAGCGAGTGGGCGTTGTGGGTAGCGAACTGCGGGTAGATGGCCTCCGGCACGGCCAGCAGCTTGCGTGCGCAGGCGATGTAGGAGATGTCGGTGTACGGCTTGCGGGTGTACACCGGGTAGCCTTCCAGGCCCTCGACCTGGGCGCGCTTGATCTCGCTGTCCCAGTAGGCGCCCTTGACCAGGCGGATCATCAGGCGGTGGCGGCTGCGCTTGGCCAGGTCGATGACGTAGTCGATCACGTACGGGCAGCGCTTCTGGTAGGCCTGGATGACGAAGCCGATGCCGTTCCAGCCGGCCAGCTCGGGGGCGAAGCACAGGCGCTCGAGCAGATCGAGGGAGATTTCCAGACGGTCGGCTTCCTCGGCGTCGATGTTGAGGCCGATGTCGTACTGCTTGGCCAGCTTGGTCAGGCCCAGCAGGATCGGGTACAGCTCGTCCATCACGCGGTCGTACTGGGCGCGGCTGTAGCGCGGGTGCAGCGCGGAGAGCTTGATCGAGATGCCCGGGCCTTCGTAGATGCCGCGGCCGTGGGAGGCCTTGCCGATGGCGTGGATGGCCTGCTCGTAGGAGGCCAGGTAACGCTTGGCGTCTTCCTCGGTCAGCGCGGCTTCGCCGAGCATGTCGTAGGAATAGCGGAAGCCCTTGCTCTCCATACTGGAGGCGTTGGCCAGGGCCTCGCCGATGGTCTCGCCGGTGACGAACTGCTCGCCCATCAGGCGCATGGCCATGTCCACGCCCTTTCGGATCACCGGCTCGCCGCTCTTGCCGATCAGGCGGTTGAGCGAGGACGACAAGCCGGCCTCGTTATGGGTAGCGACCAGCTTGCCGGTGATCAGCAGGCCCCAGGAAGCGGCGTTGACGAACATCGACGGGCTCTGGCCCAGGTGCTGGCTCCAGTTGCCGTTGGCGATCTTGTCGCGGATCAGGGCGTCGCGGGTGGCCTTGTCCGGGATGCGCAGCAGCGCCTCGGCCAGGCACATCAGCGCCACGCCTTCCTGGGACGACAGGGAGAACTCCTGCAGCAGGCCCTGCACCAGGCCCTGGCGGCCGCCGGCGTTCTTCTGGTTGCGCAGTTTCTCGGCGATGCCGAGGGCCATCTTCTGGGTGGCCTCGGCCTGCTCTTTCGGCAGACGGGCCTGCTCCAGCAGCATCGGCAGCGCCTCGGTCTCCGGACGACGATAGGCACCGGTGATGGCGGCACGCAGCACGGACTGCGGCAGGATGCTCTCGGCGAAATCGAGGAACACCTGCAGGCCCTGCTCGCTCAGCGCGTCGACCGACTCCTCACCCGCCGCGGCGGCCAGGCCGGAATGCTCGGCCGGGGTCAGACCACCTTCCACCTGTTCCAGGTAGTTGAAGATCGCCTGCTTGATCAGCCAGTGCGGCGTGCGGTCGAGCTGCTGGGCGGCTTGCTTGAGGCGTTCGCGGGTGGCGTCGTCGAGTTTCACGCCGAGGGTGGTGGTGGCCATCGGTAATCCTGTCTGAGTGGTGCGCGGTTGGCGCGCGTGGCCGAAGAGTAAACCTCCCGACAACAATGGTGCAACTAAGTGCAACCCATATCTCCGACGAGAGGCATAACTCAGTGCAACCAGGAAAAGGCACTGACTACAGACAACCTTAGACGCGCCAAACCAGGCTGCCGTGCAAACCGATGACCGAACGCCCATGAAAAAGCCCGGCAGTTGCCGGGCTTTTTCGCTGCGTAGCGCTTAGCGCTCGACTTCCTTGACCCTGAACCAAGCCGCGTAGAGCGCCGGCAGGAACAGCAGAGTCAGCGCGGTGGCGACGATCAGGCCACCCATGATGGCCACCGCCATCGGCCCGAAGAACACGCTGCGCGACATCGGGATCATCGCCAGCACCGCGGCCAGGGCGGTCAGCACGATGGGACGGAAGCGCCGCACCGTGGCCTCGATGATGGCGTGCCAGCGGTCCAGGCCGGCGGCGATGTCCTGCTCGATCTGGTCCACCAGGATCACCGAGTTGCGCATGATCATGCCGGACAGGGCGATGGTGCCGAGCATGGCGACGAAGCCGAACGGCTGCTGGAACACCAGCAGGAACAGGGTCACGCCGATCAGCCCCAGGGGCGCGGTGAGGAACACCATGGCCGCCCGCGACATGCTCTTGAGCTGCAGCATGAGCAGGGTCAGCACTACCAGGATGAACAGTGGGATGCCGGCGTTGACCGACTTCTGCCCGCGGGTCGAGTCCTCCACGGTGCCACCCACTTCCAGCAGGTAGCCGCTGGGCAGCTCGGCGCGGATCGGCTCCAGGGTCGGCAGGATCTGCTTGGTCAGGCTGGCCGGCTGCTCGCTGCCATAGATGTCGCCGAGGATGGTCACGGTCGGCAGGCGGTCGCGATGCCAGATCACGCCCTCCTCGAAGCCGTACTCCAGGGTGGCGATCTGCGACAGGGCCACGCTCTGGCCACTGCTGGTCGGCACCGCCAGGCTCGGCAGCAACTCCAGGGCCTGACGCTCACGCACGGTGCCACGCAGGAGGATCTCGATCAGCTCGTTGTCCTCGCGGAACAGGCTGACACTGGAGCCGGTCAGCGAACTCTGCAGGAACTGCGACAGGTCGGCGCTGCTCACGCCCAGGGCGCGGGCACGCTCCTGGTCGATGTTGAGGTAGACGACCTTGCTCGGCTCCTCCCAGTTCAGGTGCACGTTGGACACATGCGGGTTCTCGCGCACCTTGGCCGCTACCTGGCGGGCGATGGCACGCACTTCGTCGATGTGCTCGCCACTGACCCGCAGCTGGATCGGGAAGCCCACGGGCGGGCCGTTTTCCAGGCGCGAGACGCGGGTACGGGCGAACGGGAAGTCCTCGTTCATCACCTCGATCAGCCAGGTGCGCAGCTGCTCGCGATCCTCGATGCTCTTGGCCAGGATGACGAACTGGGCGAAGCGGGTCGCGGCCAGTTGCTGGTCCAGGGGCAGGTAGAAGCGCGGCGAGCCGTTGCCGACATAGGCCACGTAGTTGTCGATGCCCGGATGGTCCTTGAGCTTGGCTTCCAGGCGCTTGACCTGTTCCTCGGTGGCCTTCAGCGACGAGCCCTCGGTGAGCTTGATGTCGACCATCAGCTCCAGGCGCCCGGAGGCCGGGAAGAACTGCTGCGGCACGAAGCGGAACAGCACGATGGAGGCGACGAACAGGCCGAGGGTGACCAGGATCACCGTCTTGCGTCGGCGCACGCACCACTCCACCACTTCGCGCACGGTCTGGTAGAAGGTGGTCGAGTAGGGATCATGCCCCTCCGGGTTGCCGCCATGCTTCTTCGCATGCAGCTTGGCCAGGTCCGGCAGCAGGCGGTCACCCAGGTAGGGCACGAACACCACGGCGGCGACCCAGGACACCAGCAGGGCGATGCACACCACCTGGAAGATCGAGCGGGTGTATTCGCCGGTACCGGACTGGGCGGTGGCGATCGGCAGGAAGCCGGCGGCGGTGATCAGAGTGCCGGTGAGCATCGGGAAGGCCGTGCTGGTCCAGGCGAAGCTGGCCGCGCGGAAGCGGTCGTAGCCCTGCTCCATCTTGATCGCCATCATCTCCACCGCAATGATCGCGTCGTCCACCAGCAGGCCCAGCGCCAGCACCAGCGCGCCGAGGGAGATCTTGTGCAGGCCGATGCCGAAGTAGTGCATCAGGGCGAAAGTCATCGCCAGCACCAGCGGGATGGACAACGCCACCACCAGACCGGTGCGCAGGCCGAGGGAGAAGAAGCTGACCAGCAGCACGATGATCAGCGCCTCGACCAGTACCTGGACGAACTCGCCCACACCGGTCTTCACCGCCGCCGGCTGGTCGGACACCTTGTGCAGCTCCATGCCCACCGGCAGGGTCTGCTGCAGGCGGGCGAACTCGTGCTCCAGGGCCTCGCCCAGCACCAGGATGTCGCCGCCGGCCTTCATCGACACGGCGATGCCGATGGCATCCTGGCTCATGAAGCGCATGCGCGGCGCCTGCGGATCGTTGAAGCCACGATGCACCTCGGCCACGTCGCCGAGACGGAAGGTGCGGTCGCCAACGCGGATGGGGAAGTCACGAATCTCGTCGACCGAGGTGAAGCGCCCGGACACACGCATCTGCACGCGGTCGGTCGGCGTCTCGAAGAAGCCCGAATAGGCCACCGCGTTCTGCTCGTCCAGCGCCTGCTGCACGGCCGCCAGCGGCAGGCCGAGGGTGGCCAGCTTGACGTTGGACAGCTCGATCCAGATCTTCTCGTCCTGCAGGCCGAGCAGCTCGACCTTGCCCACGTCCTTGACCCGCTGCAGCTGCAGCTGCAGGCGGTCGGCGTAGTCCTTCATCACCGCGTAGTCGAAACCTTCGCCGGTGAGCGCGTAGATGTTGCCGAAGGTGGTGCCGAACTCGTCGTTGAAGAACGGCCCACGGATGCCCGGCGGCAGAGTGTGGCGGATGTCGCCGACCTTCTTGCGCACCTGGTACCAGAGCTCGGGGATGTTCTTCGAGATGATGTCGTCGCGGGCCATGAAGGTGACCACCGACTCACCCGGGCGCGAATAGGAGTTGATGAACTGGTAGTCACCGGTCTCCATCACCTTCTTCTCGATGCGCTCGGTGATCTGCCGCGAGACCTCCTCGGCAGTGGCGCCCGGCCAGTCGGTACGGATGACCATGGCCTTGAAGGTGAAGGGCGGGTCCTCGCTCTGGCCCAGCTTGGTGTAGGACAGCGCGCCGATCACCGCCAGCACCAGCATCAGGTAACGCACGACGCTGCGGTTGCGCAGCGCCCACTCGGACAGGTTGAAGGACATGGCTTACTCCTTGTGCGCCAGTGCAACCAGGCGGTTGTCGCGATCCACCGGACGCACCTTCTGCCCATCGAGCAACACGTGCACGCCGGCGGCGACAACCCAGTCGCCCTCCTTCAGGCCTTCCAGGATCGACACGCGCTCCTGGCCGTAGGCGCCGACGCGCACCGGAGTGCGCACGGCCTTGGATTCCTTGGGATCGATGACCCAGACGAAGGGCTTGCCCTTCTCCGCGCTGAGCGCGGACAGCGGCACCGACAGCGGCACCTCGCCATCGGCGGTGATCGACACGCGGGCGCTCTGCCCCACCTCGGCCTTGACCTTGGGATCGCTGAAGGTCACACGGGCAGCGAAGGTGCGCGACTGGGCGTCGGCGGCCGGCGATAGCTCGCGAATACGGCCGGGGAACTGCTTGTCCGGCTGCGACCACAGCTCGATGCTCACTTCCTGGCCGATGCGGAAGCGCTCCAGGGCATGCTCCGGCACGCTGATCAGCACTTCACGCTCGCCATCGACGGCCAGGGTGAACACGGTCTGGCCGGCGGCCACCACCTGGCCCACTTCGGCCAGGCGGCGTGCCACCAGGCCATCTTGGGAGGCACGCAGCACCGAGTAGCCGGCCTGGTTGCTGGCCACGTCGAATTCGGCCTTGATCTGCTTCACCCGCGCCTCGCCGGCGCGGTACTGGTTCTCGACCGTGTCGTACTGCGACTGGCTGATCAGCTGGCGGGCCAGCAGGGTCTTGTAGCGGTCGCGCTCGGAGCGCACCAGCTTGAGGTTGGCCTCGGCGGCGTTGACCTGGGCCCGGGCCGCCTCCAGCTGCAGTTTGACGTCCTGGGCATCCAGCTCGGCCAGCGGCTGGTCCTTGCGCACCCGGTCACCGGCGTCCACCAGGCGCTTGGTGATCTTGCCGCCGATGCGGAACGCCAGCTCCGGCTCGAAGCGCGCACGCACTTCGCCGGGGTAGGTATCCACCGCATCCGCCGCCGGCAGTGGGTGCACCACCATGGCCGGGCGCGCCGGAGCCTCGACGGTTTCACCGTTGCCACAGGCAACCAGCAGGGAGATCAGCGACAGAGGCACAGCGAGCGACAGAGCATGACGGAGCATGATGGACGACCTTTCGCAAAAAGATGCTTGGAATACTTATACTGCCCGGTATAGTAAAAATAGCGAACTCGCCAGTCCAGTATTAAAAAGCCAAATGTCCGACAAATCGTTTCAGTCCACCGGCGGCCCCGGACGGCCAAAGGATCCCGCCAAACGCCTGGCCATTCTGGAAGCCGCCAAGCGCTTGTTCATGCACAACGGCTACGACGGCAGCAGCATGGATGCCATCGCGGCCGAGGCCGGGGTGTCCAAGCTCACGGTGTACAGCCACTTCACCGACAAGGAGACGCTGTTCGCCTGCGCGGTGGAGTCCAAGTGCGCGGAACAGCTGCCGCCGCTGTTCTTCGAACTGCGCCCGGACAGCAGCATCGAGCAGGCTTTGCTGGCCATCGCCCGCGGCTTCAACGCACTGATCAACAGCGAGGAATCCCTGGCCATGCACCGCCTGATGGTGGCCCAGGGGGCACAGAATCCGCAGCTGTCCCAGCTGTTCTTCAGCGCCGGTCCACAGCGGGTGATCGACGCCATGCAGCATCTGCTGGAGCAGGCCAATAGCCGCGGCCAGCTGCAGGTCGACAACCCGCAGCACGCCGCCGAGCACTTCTTCTGCCTGATCAAGGGCGGCTGCCACTTCCGCCTGCTGATGGGCGTGGCCCAGCCGCTCGGCGCCCAGGAGGCCGAGGAGCACGTGCTGGAAGTGGTGCAGCTGTTCGTGCGCGCATACAGGCCATAGAGCCTGCTTACGATCTTTTGAGCTAGAGCCAGGCAAGGCGAAATTGGGAGAGGGTGCGGAGTTTACAAGTAGTAAATGAGCAGCCCGAACCCAATTTCAACGCAGCATGGCCGACGATCAAGAGGTCGTCGGCAGGCTCTTAGGGCTTGAGGGCCTTCTTCGGGTAGATATCGTAGCGGCTGGATTTGCCCTCCAGCGCATAGCTCGGCTTGGCGCCCTCGATAATCGGCGCCTTGCGCGGACGCTTGGCCACCACCCGGTGGCTGGCCAGGGCCAGGGCGGCCTCGAGCAGTGCGGGAGCGTCCATGTCGTCGCCCACCAGCGGGCGGAACAGGCGCATCTCCTTCTTCACCAGTGCGCTCTTGTCACGGTGCGGGAACATCGGGTCGAGATAGATCACCTGGGGCGGCTCGCCCTGCCAATCACGCATCAGCTCGATGGCATTGCCTTGTAGCAGGCGCATCTGCGCGGCGATGGGCGCCACCTCGGCGTCGCGGGCGGCGCGCGCCAGGCCGTCCTCGAGCAAGGCGGCGATGATCGGCTGACGCTCACTCATGGTCACCGCACAGCCCAGGCTCGCCAGCACGAAGGCATCGCGCCCCAGCCCCGCCGTGGCATCCAGCACGCTCGGACGCACGCCCGGCTGTACACCGACCGCCTTGGCGATCATCTGCCCGCTGCCGCCGCCATACAGGCGACGATGGGCCACGGCGCCCTCGACGAAGTCCACCCGCACCGGCCCCGGCGCCTGCGGCCCCAGCTCGGCCAGTTGCAGGCCCTCCTCGCCCAGCTGCAGGGCGAACTCGGCCTCGCCCTGCAACGGCAGCCCCAGGCGCTCGGCCCAGCGACCGGCGGACTCGGCAAACACGGGCAACTGGGCCTCGACTCGAATTCTGGTTATAGGCCGCTCGTCGCTCATCGGGAAATATGCTCAAAAAACGTTCAACAGGGACGGCGCGCGGCCGATAGAACAGTAACGCCCTATTCTGCCAGAGGCGGCCAGCGGCGGCCGCAACGAGTTCCCCCATGTTCGACGCCCTCTCCGCACCTCGCTCCTCCGCGCTGGACAAGCAGCTGGACGCCGGCCTGCGCGACTCCCTCGACTACCAGATCCTGCGCCGTACCCTGATGCCCAAGGGCGAGCAGCCGCCTCCCGAGGCAGCGGCCGAGATCGAAGAGGCCAGCCAGCCAGACGCCGCCGATGCTCCACCGGTAGACGCCATGGCCCAGGCCGCCAGTTTCCAGCAGGTATTGCAGCAGCGCGAACTGCAGCTCAACGTGACCGCCAACCCGCAGCCGCAGAAGACCGACCCACTGGTGCTGGACCTGGCCAGCAATGGCTTCACCACCCGCGGGCTGGACGACGCCGTACGTTTCGACCTGGACGCCGATGGCCGCAACGACCGGATCAGCGCCCCCAGCGGCGACGACGCCCTGCTGGCCCTGGACCGCAATGGCAATGGCCGCATCGATGATGGCCGCGAGCTGTTCGGCGACCAGAACGGCGCCACCAATGGTTTCGCCGAGCTGGCCAGGCACGACGACAACCGCGATGGCCGCATCGATGCCCAGGATGCGGTGTTCGATCGCCTGCGCCTGCTGCGCTTCGATGCCGCCGGCAAGCAGCAGGCCCAGAGCCTGACCCAGGCCGGCGTGGCCGCCATCGAGCTGCAGGCCCATGACGTCAAGCAGGCGCTTGGCGCCTACGACGAGATCGCCCAGCTCGGCCAGTTCGAATTCGCCGACGGTCGCCGCGGCCAGGCCGCCGACCTGCTGCTGGCGCGCCGCTAGCCGTTGCGCAGGCGCTAGCGACAGAGGCGAAACAGCCCCATATCCAGGTGGAAATGGTCGCGATGGGCGGCGTTGTACTCCGGCCCCAGGATGACGTTGAAACTGGAGCACGCCGCATCGCGCACCTGGCGCAGGAACAGCGCCTCCTGCCCCGCCCCTTCCCAGTGCCTGGCCACACTGATGCGCCGCCCGTCCTGTAGGCGAAAGCCGGCGATATCCAGGGCGTTGGCGCTGGCGTGCTGGCTGCGCCGCTGACTGGTGCCGATGTTGCGGCAGGCGAAGCTGCCCAGATGCTCGACCCGCGCCACCGGCTGGCCGAATGCCTGGCGCGCGGCCGGCTGCAGGCCATGTTCCTCAAACAGGGCGTAGGCCACGGCCAGCTTGCAGCTGGCGAGGAACGCCGAGCTGAACTGCACACCGGCGCGCTGCACCCGCACCGCATTCTCCACGGCGCAACCGGCGGCGGGTTCGCTGTCCGCCACCGCCGTGTAGCGCAGCACGCTGCTGTCCAGCGCCAGCCGGCAAAGCTGGGGATCGCGCTGCAGGCGCATCAGTTTGTAGCCGGTGAGCAGGTTGGGCGGTTGGCGTACGTCCAGCGGCGTCCAGGGATTCCATGCTGGCGGCACGGGCAACCAGCCGCGGTAAACCGCCAGCGGCGTGCCGAGCAGCATCAGCAGCACCAGCAAGCAGAACGCACGGCGCATGCCGTCAGCCGAACAGGTCGTTGATCTCGTCGAACGGCATGGCCTCGCCCATCGTCGCCAGGCTGCCACGGGCCAGCTCGCCGGCGGCGAAGAAGAATTCGCCGTAGGCGACCCGCGCCAGGTTGGAGCCGACGCTGACCCGCTTCACCCCCAGCTCGATCAGCTCGGCCAGGGACAGGCGCAGGCTGGGGGAGCCGACCAGCACGTTGACCGGTCGCGGCGCCACGGCCTCCACCACCGCCTTGATCTCCTCGCGGCTGCGCAGCCCGGGTGCATAGAGCACATCGGCACCGGCCTCGGCATAGGCCACCAGGCGGCGGATGGTGTCGTCCAGATCGGCGCGGCCGTGCAGGAAGTTCTCCGCCCGCGCGGCCAGGGTGAAGGGGAAGTCCAGCGCACGCGCCGCCTCCACCGCAGCGCGGATACGCTCCACGGCCAAGTCCTGCGGATAGATCGGCATATTGGCACGGCCCGTGGCGTCCTCGATGGAGCCGCCGACCAGGCCGATCCCGGCAGCCAGGCGGATGGTCGCCGCACAGTCCTCGGGGGCATCGCCGTAGCCGTTCTCCAGGTCGGCGGCCACCGGCAGCGGCGTCGCCTCGACTATCGCGCGGGCATTGGCCAGGCATTCGTCGCGGCTCACCGCACCTTCCGCGTCACGCCGCCCCAAGGAGAAGGCCAGGCCGGCGCTGGTGGTGGCCAGGGCCTGGAAGCCGAGCCGGGCGAGCATCTTCGCCGAACCGGCGTCCCAAGGGTTGGGCAGGACCAGCAGGCCCTCGCCCTGGTGCAGAGCCCGGAAGGTTTCGCCACGTTCTCGCTGGGTACTCATGGTGCTGCTCCTTGCGCTGAGTGAAGTGGCAACCCTAGCCGCCCGCATGACGGACGGAAAGGCGCGCCCCTGTCAGAGCAGACCGAGCTGCTCCACCTCGGGTTCCACCTGCGCCAGCGCCGGCAGGCCGGGCAGGCGCTCGCTAAGGGCGGCGTGGAAGCGCAGGGCCTGGGCCGCCGCCAGGTGGTTGTCCGGGGTATGCAGGAACACATGAGGCTTCAGGCCCTGCTCGATCCAGGCGGCGACCTTGTCCAGCCAGGGTTCGAGAAAGGCCTGGTTGGCATCCAGGTCCGGCCCGCCGATGAAGCGCAGCTGCGGGCTGGCGCTGAAAGCCGTCGGCCGTGGCGGCAGGCGCGGCTTCTTCGACTGGGCATGCAGCACCGCGGCGTCGCGCGAGGTGCAGGCGAACAGCGCCCGCGAGTCCAGACAGATGCGCTCCACCCCGCGCTCCTGCAGGCTTCGATTGAGCAGGCGCTCGTCCTCCTCCCTGGCGAAGAACGCCGGATGGCGCAGCTCCACGGCAATGGCGCGACTGGAGAACTCGTCGAGCCAGGCCAGCAGCTCGCCCAGGCGCGACGGACCGAAACTAGCCGGCACCTGCAACCACAGGGGTGCGACCCGCTCGCCGAGCGGCGCCAGCAGCTGCAGGAAGTCGGTGGTGGCGGTGAAGTGGTCGCGCAGATCGCCGTTATGGCTGATATCGCGTGGCAGCTTGGCGCAGAAGCGAAAGTGCGCCGGCATCTGCTCGGCCCAGCGCTGCACGGTCTGCGGCGCGGGCCGGGCATAGAAGGTGGTATTGCCCTCCACTGCATTGAAGGTGGCGGCATAGTGGCTCAGGGTATCGGCGGGGCGCAGGTCGGCGGGATAGAAGCTGCCGCGCCAGGCCGGCTCGTTCCACGACGGGCAGCCGAGGAAGTAAGGCAGCATCAGGCGTAGAGGTCGAGGCCGAGAACTTCGCTGGCGTCGCGGTCGTCGGTGTAGCCGGCGGTGTTGCCGTAGGCGGCCAGGGCCTGGTTGGCCTTGGCACTGAAGCCGCGCTGCTGCTGGGTGACGTTGTCCTGGTAGCGCGCCGGCAGGCTGTCGCTGCTGGCGTTGCCGGCCTGCACCTTGCGCGGCTGGGCGAGCTGCTCGTAACCCTGGGTGGCGGACGGCGAAGCGGGCTGTTCGCGGCGTTGCTCGACCTCGCGCTGCGCCTCACGGAAAGGCGTGACCGCGCTGCCCGGGCGAGAGCTGCGATCCAGCGAATAAGAGGAAGAGAGGCCGTCGAGACGCATCGGTTACTGCTCGGAATACGTGGGTGGCAATTTAGCGGCGCCAGATAAAAATGGCAATTTGCTCAGGCCGGCAGCGGACGGAAGGCGCCACAGCGAAGCGGCAGGCCTAGGGCTTGGGGGCCTTGGGCGTGGCCACGTTGTCCCGCAGATACACCGGCTGCGCCTCGTCGGCTGGCAGCGCCTCGCCGCGCTGCCAGGCGAAAGTTGCCAGGTTCAGCAGGTCCTGGGCATGCGGCAGCATGGCGTTGTCGCTGCCACTCGGGGTCAGGGCGATACGCGCGCCATAGGTGCCCCAGCCGGTGCCGGCGGCGAACCAGTCGCCACTGGCGCCACGCGGCAGCTCGGCACGCTCCGGCGTCAGCACCGCCTCGATACCCTGCAGGCGCATCTCGCCCTGCTCGGCGGCGTAGCAACCCCAGTACACCTCGTCCATGCGCGCATCGATGGCCGCGGCCACCTGCTGCGCGCCATGCTCGCGCAGCGCACGCTGGGCCAGCACCGCCAGGTTGGAAACCGGTAGCACCGGCTTGTCCAGGGCGAACGCCAGGCCCTGAACCACGCCGATGGCGATGCGCACGCCGGTGAAGGCACCCGGGCCGCGGCCGAAGGCAATGGCATCCACCGCGGCCAGGGCCACCCCGGCCTCGCCGAGCAGGTCGTGGATCATCGGCAGCAGGCGCTGGGCGTGCAGGCGTGGCGCCACTTCGTAGTGGCTGAGCACCTTGCCGTCGTGCAGCAGGGCGACGGAGCAGGCTTCGGTGGCGGTATCCAGGGCCAGCAGGGTGGTCATCGGCATATCCGGTGGGGCAGAAAAAGGCGGGCAGTATAAACGCCAACGGCCCGCGATGCGGGCCGTTGGACAGAACGCACAGCCAATCAGCTGAGGGCGGCGAACACCTTGGCGGTGATCTCGTCCACCGAGCCGACGCCGGCGATGGCGCTGTACTTCGGGGTGCCTTCGGCGGCGGCCAGCTTCTGGTAGAAGTCCACCAGCGGCTTGGTCTGCGAGTGGTAGACGGACAGGCGGTGACGCACGGTTTCCTCGGTGTCGTCCTTGCGCTGGACTAGCTCGTCGCCGGTCTCGTCGTCCTTGCCTTCCACCTTCGGCGGATTGTAGACCAGGTGGTAGACGCGGCCGCTGGCCTCGTGCACACGGCGACCGGCGATGCGCTGGACGATCTCTTCGTCGTCGACGGCGATCTCGACCACGTTGTCGATGGTCACGCCGGCTTCCTTCAGGGCTTCGGCCTGGGGAATGGTGCGTGGGAAGCCGTCGAACAGGAAGCCCTTGGCGCAATCCGGCTGTGCGATGCGCTCCTTGACCAGGTTGATGATCAGGTCATCGGAGACCAGACCGCCGCTTTCCATGATGCTCTTGGCCTTCAGGCCCAGCTCGGTGCCGGCCTTGACCGCGGCACGCAGCATGTCGCCGGTGGAAATCTGCGGAATACCGAACTTCTTGGTGATGAAACCAGCCTGGGTACCTTTGCCGGCACCGGGCGCCCCCAGCAGAATCACGCGCATCGAAGTGCTCCTCAAAATAAAGACAGAAAGTCGTCGGATTCGCCTCGTGGGGCCAATCTCAATATTTGGGTTTCGGCGTCACTGAGCGGCCAAAAGGAGGGCCACAATACACAGCGCTTCGGTGCGGCACAAGCCACCGAAAGTCGGAGGCGGCGGGGCTTCAACCGGTGTTGCGCAACCCTGCTGCGATGCCCGCGACACTCACCAGTAAAGCCTGTTCCAGAGGGCTGTCCACCGGGTTCTCGCGCAGCCTGCAACGGGCCAGCAGCTCGGCCTGGAGCAGGTGTAGCGGGTCCAGATAGATGTTGCGCACGGTGATCGCCTCGCGGGTCTCCGGACTGTGGGTGAGCAGCTCCGACTGATGGGTCAGACCCAGCACCATGGAGCGGCACTGCGACAATAGGTCGCGCAACTGCGCACCCAGCGGTCGCAGCTCGGAACTGACCAGCCGCTCGTCATACAGCGCGGCAATCGCCAGGTCGGCCTTGGCCAGCACCATCTCCAGCATGTCGATGCGCGTACGGAAGAACGGCCAGTGCTCGCGCATGTCCTCCAGCAGGCCCTTGCCACCGCCCTGGATGGCCTTGTCCAGGGCCTGCTCCCAGCCCAGCCAGGCCGGCAGCATCAGGCGGGTCTGGGTCCAGGCGAAGATCCACGGGATGGCGCGCAGGCTCTCCACCCCACCGGCGCGGCGCTTGGCCGGGCGGCTGCCTAGCGGCAGGCGGCCGAGTTCCTGCTCCGGCGTGGCCTGGCGGAAGTACTCGACGAACTGCGGATGCTCGCGCACCACCGCACGGTAGGCGGCCACGCCATCGGCGGCCAGGCGGTCCATGGCCGAGCGCCAGGCCGGCTCCGGCGCGGGCGGTGGCTGCAGGGTCGCCTCCAGCACGGCGGCCAGGTACAGGTTGAGGTTCTGCTCGGCCAGCTGCGGCAGGCCGAACTTGAAGCGGATCATCTCGCCCTGCTCGGTGGTGCGGAAACGCCCGGACACCGAACCCGGCGGTTGCGACAGGATGGCCGCATGGGCCGGGCCGCCGCCACGTCCGACGGTGCCACCGCGGCCGTGGAACAGCAGCAGCTCGACCTCGTGCTTGCGACAGACACCGACCAGGGTCTCCTGAGCCCGGTACTGGGCCCAGGCGGCGGCCGTGGTCCCGGCGTCCTTGGCCGAGTCGGAATAGCCGATCATCACTTCCTGCGGACCATGCAGGCGCGCGCGGTAGCCGTGCAGGCCGAGCAGACGGTCGATGGACGGGCCGGCGTTGTCCAGATCGGCCAGGGTCTCGAACAAGGGTGCAACCCGCATCGGTCGCTGCAGACCGGCTTCCTTTAATAGCAGTTGCACCGCCAGCACATCCGACGGGGCACCGGCCATGGAGATGACGTAGGTGCCGAGCGAAGCCGCCGGCGCTGCGGCGATCACCCGGCAGGTGGCCAATACCTCGGCGGTCTCGGCCGAGGGGCGATGGTGCGGCGGCAGCAGCGGGCGGCGGTTGTCCAGTTCGCGCAGGAGGAACTCGAGGCGCTGTTCCTCATCCCACTCGGCATAGTTGCCCAGGCCCAGGTAGTCGGTGATCTCGGCCATGGCGGCGGCATGCCGCGCGGCGTCCTGGCGGATGTCCAGGCGCACCAGGAACAGGCCGAAGCAGGCGGCGCGGCGCAGGCAGTCGAGCAGCTCGCCCTCGGCGATCACGCCCATGCCGCAGGCGTGCAGGGAGTGGTAGCAGAGCTCCAGCGGTTCGAGCAGCTCGCGGTTGTCGTGCAGCACCTCGGGGCCGGGTGCAACCTCGTCGTCCAGCGCCGCCTCGGCCCAGGCGCGGGTGGCCCGCAGGCGCTCGCGCAGCTGCTTGAGCAGGGCCCGGTAGGGCTCGGGATGCACGCCGACGCGCACGCGCAGCTCGTCGCTGGCCTGCTGCATGGACAGCTCGGCGGCCAGGCGGTCGACGTCGCGCAGATAGAGGTCGGCAGCCATCCAGCGCGCCAGCAGCAGCACCTTGCGGCTGACCTCGGCGGTGACATTGGGGTTGCCGTCGCGGTCGCCGCCCATCCAGGAGGCGAAGCGCACCGGCGCCGCCTCCAGCGGCAGGCGCAGGCCGCAGGCGTCGTGCAGGGCCTGGTCGGCCTTGCGCAGGAAGCTCGGCAAGGCCTGCCACAGGGAATGCTCGATCACCGCGAAGCCCCACTTGGCCTCGTCCACCGGGCTGGGCCGGCTGCGGCGGATTTCCTCGGTGTGCCAGGCCTCAGCGATCAGCCGGCGCAGCTTGAGCCGCGCCTGGTCGCGCTCGGCGGCAGACAGGTCGGCGTGGTCCAGGGCTGCCAGCTGCGCGGCGATCGCGTCGTACTTCTGGATCAGGGTGCGCCGCGCCACCTCGGTGGGATGGGCGGTGAGCACCAGCTCGATGTCCACACGGCCGAGCTGGCGCGCCAGCTGCTCCGGCTTGTGGCCGCCCGCCACCAGGCGTTGCAGCAGCTCGGCCAGCACGCGGTCGTCGAAGGGCTGAGCCTCGTCCGGGCGCCGGCGGCGGATGCGGTGGTACTGCTCGGCGATGTTGGCCAGGTTGAGGAACTGATTGAAGGCGCGCGCCACCGGCAGCAGCTCGTCGTCGCTGAGCGCGGCGAGGGTCTCGCGCAGTTGCTGCTCGCCGGCCGAGGAACCCTTGCGCCCGGCCTTGGAGCCCTGGCGGATCAGCTCGATCTTGGCCAGGAAGGCCTCGCCGAGCTGATTGCGGATGGTGTCGCCGAGCAGCTCGCCGAGCAGGTGAACCTCTTCGCGCAGGCGCGCATCGATCTCTGCCATGACCCTTCTCTCCCTCGGGATAGAGCCCTCAGCTTGCACAGGGCGACCCATTCTTACAAGCACACGACGAACGGCCGCTAGGCGAACGCCAGCGAGCTAGTCTGAACCTTGCGGGCGTCACAAGCGCCCGTGCCCGGCCTACAGGCAGTTCCCGGGCCGTATCCGCCCACCACGAATGGGCCACCGAGGTGCCTATGAAGATCAGAGAACTCACCCGCCATTGGGAGCAGAACGCCAAGGGTCGTCTGACCCAAAGCCAGTACCACATCCATCTCGACCTGGAGTCGGCGGCGCGCCTAGCGGCGCTGTCCGAGATGTATCCGAAGCGCAGTGCCGAGGAACTGCTCGGCGAATTGATCAGTTCGGCGCTGGAAGAACTGGAGGCCAGCCTGCCCTACGTCAAGGGCCACAAGGTGGTTGCCACCGACGAACAGGGCGACCCGCTGTACGAGGACATCGGCCCCACGCCACGCTTTCTCGCCCTGTCGCGCAAGTACCTGCAACAACTGACCGCGCAGAGCGACAGCACCAAGCACTGAGTCGCCCGCCCCGCCAAGGCCCCATCCCGGGGCCTTTTTCATGCGCGTGAAAAATCTTGAACGTTCGTTTTCGGCTGGCAGTCACAGCACTAGGCCGGGGCAAACGGCAGCGATTAACAAGGCTTCTTCGCCTATCCGCTGACATCCGGCAGGCAAGTCGTTTTTTGACAATGGAACTGCATGGAGCCAAGACCATGATCAACAGCCCGAGAACACTTCTGCTCACCCTCGCCATCGGCGGCAGCCTGGCACTGGCCGGGTGCGCCGGCAATCCGCCCACCGAACAGCTCGCCTCCGCCACCGCGGTGATCAAGAGTGCCGAGGCCGCTGGCGGCCCCGAGTACGCTCCGGCGGACATGAAGGCGGCACAGGACAAGATGACCCAGGCCCAGCTGCTGATGCAGGACCAGGAGTACGAGCAGGCCCGCCGCCTGATCGAGCAGGCCGAGGCCGACGCTCGCGTCGCCGAGCGCCGCGCCCTGGCCGGCAAGGCCCAGCGCAACCTGGACGACGCCCAGCAGGGCGTGCAGCAGATCCGTGAAGAAGGATCGCGTACCCCGATCATCGTGCAGTGACCATGGAGGAGCGACGCTCATGAACCGTACGACCCATCTGTTCACCCTTTCCGCCCTGGCCCTGGTGCTGGCGGGCTGTGCCCACGAACCCAATCCCAATCTGGAAAAGGCGCGCGCCGGCTATGCCGAGCTGCAGGCCAACCCGCAGGCGCAGACCCTGGCGGGCGTGGAAACCAAGGAAGCCGGCGACATGCTGACCCGTGCCAACCAGGCCTACGAGTCCGGCCAGGGCAGCGTGCAGGTCGACCACCTGGCCTACCAGGCCAACCGGCGCATCGACGTGGCCAAGGAGACCATCCTGCAGAAGAACGCCGAAGAGGCGCTGAAGACCGCTCCGGCCCAGCGCACCCAAGCGCAACTGGACGCGCGCAACCAGCAGGTCGACGTGTTGCTGCAGCACCTGCAGGCCCAGGAGACCGAGCGTGGCTCGGTGGTGACCCTGGGTGACGTGCTGTTCGAGGTGGATCGCGCGCAGCTGACCAGTGCCGGCATGCGGAACGTGCAGGAGCTGGGCAACTACCTGCTGCAGAACCCGGAGCGCCAGGTGGTGGTGGAAGGCTTCACCGATAGCACCGGTACTCGCGACCACAACCTGCGCCTGTCCCAGGCCCGTGCCGACTCGGTGCGCAGCGCCCTGGTGGCCATGGGCGTCGATCCGCGGCGCATCACCACCCACGGCCTCGGCCAGGACTATCCGGTCGCCAGCAATGACACCGCCGACTCGCGCACCCTCAACCGCCGGGTGGAAGTGACCATCGCCCACGGCCAGGGTCCGGTGGCACCACGCGCACGGCTGTAACGTCGCCGCGTGAAAAAGCCCCGCTTCGGCGGGCTTTTTCATGTGCCGAGCACAGCTCGGTAGAGAGCGGCCATGTCTACGGAGAAGGCCACCAGCACGGCACGCCGCAGCGTGCTGCCGGCAGGGTGCGGGCGGCGCAGCTCGGTCACGGCGATGCGGGCGGCCGCTTCCGGCGGATAGCCATAGACGCCGCAGCTGATGGCGGGAAAGGCGATGCCGGAACAGCCCTGGGCATCGGCCAAGGCCAGGCTGTTGCGGTAACAGGCGGCCAGCAGCGCCGGCTCGCCACGCTCACCGCCCTGCCAGACCGGCCCCACCGTGTGGATCACCCAGCGCGCCGGCAGGCGAAAACCCGGAGTGATGCGCGCCTCGCCGGTGGGGCAACCGCCCAGTGCGCGGCAGGCGGCCAACAGCTCGGGACCGGCGGCGCGGTGAATGGCGCCATCCACGCCGCCGCCGCCGAGCAGCGAACTGTTGGCGGCGTTGACGATGGCGTCCAACGCCAGGGTAGTGATGTCGCCGTGGAAGACTTCGATCTGCATCGCGCTCCTCCTCGGCAGCAGCGACTTACTGTTGCGGAGCCTGCGGGGTTTCCTGACCCATGCAGCGCACGGCCTGCTTCTTGTCGTTCACCAGCACGCCGGTCAGGCCCTTCTGCTGAGTATCGAACAGCACCAGCACGCCATCGATGCACTGGGCCACCTGGTTGGCCGGCTTGAGCGAGACCTTGTAGTCCTCGCCGGGCACCGTCTTGAGCATGGTGAAGTCGGCCAGCAGCAGGGCGTCCTCCTGCTTGGCGAAATGCACGTAGCCGTAATACCAGAGCACGCCGATGGTGCCGACGATGCTGGCGATGCCGGTGAGAATCAGGGGAATGGCGTTGCGTTCTTCGCTCATGGGGAAGGCTCGTTGTACGAAAAGGGCGCAGTTTACCCGCTGGCCGCCCACCTGGCGCGGGCGGGATGTCGCAGGCTATTTGCCGCCGGCGCGCACTTCCTCGCGGGCGCGGAAGGTGGCGTCGTAGATGCGCTCGGCCAGGCGCGAGAACGGCAGGCTCTGCACCCATACGGTACCGGTGCCCTTGAGGGTGGCGAGCAGGATGCCCTCGCCGCCGAACAGCATGCTCTTCAGTCCGCCGGCCAGGCCGATGTCGTAGTCGATGCCGCTGGTGAAGGCGACCAGGCAGCCGGTGTCCAGGCGCAGGGTCTCGTTGTTCAGCTCCTTGCGGATCACCGTGCCGCCGGCATGCACGAAGGCCAGGCCGTCGCCTTCCAGCTTCTGCAGGATGAAGCCCTCGCCACCGAAGAAGCCGGCGCCGATGCGCTTGTTGAAGCTGATGCCGATCTCGGTGCCATGGGCGGCGCAGAGGAAGGCGTCCTTCTGGCAGATCAGCCGGCCGCCGACCTGGCTCAGGTCGATGGGCACAACGGTGCCTGGATAGGGCGCGGCGAAGCCGACCCGGTGCTGGCCGTTGCCCTGGTTGCTGAAGTGGGTCATGAACAGCGACTCGCCGGTGAGCAGGCGCTTGCCGACGCCCCACAGCTTGCCCAGCACCCCACTGGCCGAGCCGTCACCCATGCGCGTCTCGAAGCGGATGCCCTCGGTCATGTAGTTCATCACCCCGGCCTCGGCGATCACCGTCTCGCCCGGGTCGAGGATGATCTCAACGGTCTGCGCCGAGGCGCCGAGGATTTCGTAGTCGAGTTTGTGGCTGGGCATGACGAGGGTTCCTTGATCGGTAGCCCGGATGCAATCCGGGATAAGCGCTCCCGGATTGCATCCGGGCTACGGGGCTATGCCCCTCTCCCCTTCCTGGGAGAGGGAGCCACGGATCTAGAGAATATTGGCGTAGTCCGCTTCGATGCGATCCAGGCTCAGATGGTTCAGGAAGTTGGAGAAACACATCCAGGCCGCCAGGGCATTGAGGTCGCGGAACTGCGGCGGCAGGTACTTGGGCGGTGCCACCAGGCCCTCATCCACCAGCTGGCGCAGGGTGCGCATGTCTTCCAGGGTGGTCTTGCCGCAGAACAGCAGCGGAATCTGTTCCAGTTTGCCTTTGCGCACGGCGAGCTGGATGTAGTTGTAGATCAGGATGAAGCCCTTGAGGTAGGACAGATCCTTGGTGAACGGCAGGCCATCCGGGGTCGAGCCGCGGAAGGCGCGGCTGGCATTGCCGTAGCTTTCCTCCAGGGTGAAGCCCTGCTCGCGATAGAACTCGTAGACCTGCAGGAAGTCGGCGCCCTCCTCCGCCATGTGGATGGCACGGGTGCGGTTGGTCAGCTTGCGCAGGCGGTACGGGTAGGAGGCGAAGGCGATCACCTCCATGAGGATGGCCAGGCCCTCCTGGGTCACCGTCGACGAGGGCGGCCCCTTGGCCAGGAAGGTGCACACCGGCTGGTTGAGGCCGTTGAGCGTGGTACCGACGTGGACCATGCCCTCGTGCACTTCCAGAGCGCGCACGTCGCGCTCGTTGAACAGGGCATCGGCGCGCACCTTGATGTAATCGGCGCCGGCGGCCGCGTCGGCGACGATGCCGTCGGACTCGAACACGCGGATGGTGTCGTCGCCGAACACCTTGGCCAGGCGCTCCTGGAGGATGCTCACGGCATCCTTGGCGGTGAGCGTCTTGGCCTCGTCGACCAGATCGCCGCGGGCGGCGATGTTGTTCAGGTAGCCGGAGAGCATCACGCCGAGGTCGGCCAGGGTCGGGTCGCCGGCATGGAAGGCGTCCGAGGCGGCGCCGTACAGCTCCTGGGAGATCAGGCCGAAGTCGGCGGTACCGCGCGCCTCGAGCATGCGGATCACCATGCGGTATTCCTTGCACATGCGCCGCATGATCTGCCCGACCGGGTTGAACTGGCCGAGCTGGCGAGTGATGTCGCGCTCGATGTTCTGGAATTCCAGCTTCTTCGCCGTGGAGTCGAAGGCCAGCGGGCGGCTGTCGTAGTAGGCCCGGTCCACCGCCGGCATCTCGCGGCCCTTGGCCTTGAGGAAGCCCTGGCGGATGCTGTCGTCCCACTTGATCGCATCGAGCACGCGGATCGGCGTCTGTGCCTCGACGATGCGCCCCGACAGGGCGCGGATGATGCTGTGGTAGTCGTCCTGCGACTTGCGTCGGCTCATGCCAGCCCCTTATTCGGCACTGCGCTGGTAGCGCGCCACTTCGACGAAGACGTCGGCGTTGGCCTGGTCATCAAGGTAGCTGAACACCTGGTCCAGCGGCGTGGTGACCAGCACCGCGTCGCCCTCGGGCGTCTCCACCGGCTGGCCCTGCAGGGCGCCGCCCTCCATCTCCTGGAGGATGCGTTCGACGTCGAGGTTGTAGATCACCAGTTCGTTGCTGGGCGTCAGCTCGAAGCCGGCGATGGCGAAGTTGGCGCCCAGGCGCTTGGGCAGGCCGGCCGAGATGTACCAGCGGCGGCCATGGTGGGACACGGTGAAGCCGTACTCCTCGGCCACCTCGTCCTCGGTGCCCTCGCCCCAGGCCTTGGCGCGGTACACGTTGGAGCCGGAGCGGGCGATGCTCAGGTACTGCTGATCGCCCCATTCGTCCTTGCGCTCCCAGTCGCCGAGCAGCGGGATGGGCGCTGCCTCGTTGGCCGGAATCGGGTCCTTGAAGGTCACCAGGCAACCGCTCAACAGCAGGCAACTCAGGGTGGCTAGGGCCACGCGCCAGGCTTTCATCATGCACTCCTTGTGAGGTTCGATCGGTTGCCGCAAACGAAAAGCCCCGCCGGGGCGGGGCTGGGACTCAAGGCCCGATCAGCAGGTCCAGGAAGCGCTGGAGAACGGCGCGCTGGGCCTCTAGATCGAAGTCTTCCACCCCGTCGACAATGGCATGATATTCCATCCGCAAAACCAGCGTAGTCAACACCTGCGCATCCTCGAAAGGCGCCGTGGAGCCCATGGCCCGCACCGCACGCTCGGCGAAGCGAAAACGCAGGCTCTGGTGGGCGAGGAACAGCGGGCGCAACTCCGCGTTGGTCAGCGCCTCCTGGCGGAAGGCCAGCTCCACCAGCAGCTCGTCGTCGTGCTCGCGCATCTTGGCCTGGACATGGGCCTCGGCCAGGTCGATGAAGTGGGTGACCATCTCGCGACGGGCCCCCGGATCGTGCTCGATGGCTGCGGCGATGCGGCGGAAGTCCTCGTCCACCCCGGCCCACAGCGTGGCCAGGCTGGCCGAGCTGCGTTTGACGAACAGCGCGAAGCTGTCGGCGATCAGGTCCTGGATGTCGTTGAAGTAGTAGGTGGTGGCCGACAGCGGCACCCCGGCCTCGGCGGCCACCGCGCGATGGCGCACGCCGCGCAGCCCCTCGCGAACGATGATGCGCAATGCCGCATCGAGAATACTCAGGCGGCGTTGTTCACTACCCTGACGACTGGCCTTGCGGCCGCGATACTGCACGGATTCGGCTAGGTCGCCGGCCAGTCTGACCGGGCATTCCGAGGCGGAGCTGAGGTTCACTGCTGATCGTTCCTCGCACTGACTGAAGATAAAAAACAGGGGCCTGCCGCGACGGTAGACCCCTGAGTTTCAAACAGCTGGATGGCCAAGTGCCACCCTCACCTCGACGGTGCCCTTTCCAGGGCCTCCGATCAAGCCTGCGGCCGCATATGCGGGAACAGGATCACATCGCGGATGGATGGCGAATTGGTCAGTAGCATTACCAGCCGGTCAATCCCGATACCCTCGCCAGCGGTGGGCGGCATGCCGTATTCCAGGGCGCGGACGAAGTCGGCGTCGTAGTGCATGGCCTCGTCGTCACCGGCGTCCTTGTCGGCCACCTGCTGCATGAAGCGCTCGGCCTGGTCTTCCGCGTCGTTCAGCTCGGAATAGGCGTTGGCGATCTCGCGGCCACCGATAAACAGCTCGAAGCGGTCGGTGACGCTCTGGTCGTCGTCGCTGCGACGGGCCAGCGGCGAGACTTCGAACGGGTAGCGGGTGATGAAGTGCGGCTGCTCCAGCTTGTGCTCGACCAGCTCCTCGAAAATCATCACCTGCAGCTTGCCCAGGCCTTCGAAGCCGAGCACCTTGGCGCCGGCCTTCTTGGCAATCTCGCGGGCGCGGTCGATGTCGTTGAGATCGGCGGCGGTGATTTCCGGGTTGTACTTGAGGATCGAGTCGAACACCGACAGGCGCACGAACGGCTCGCCGAAGTGGAACACCTTGTCGCCGTAAGGCACGTCGGTGGTACCGAGCACCGCCAGGGCCAGCTCGCGGAACAGCTCCTCGGTCAGGTCCATGTTGTCTTCGTAGTCGGCGTAGGCCTGGTAGAACTCGAGCATGGTGAACTCGGGATTGTGCCGGGTCGAAACGCCTTCGTTACGGAAGTTGCGGTTGATCTCGAAGACCTTCTCGAAGCCACCGACCACCAGGCGCTTGAGGTACAGCTCCGGGGCGATACGCAGGAACATCTGCATGTCCAAGGCGTTGTGGTGGGTCTCGAACGGCTTGGCCGCGGCGCCGCCGGGGATGGTCTGCAGCATCGGCGTTTCGACTTCGAGGAAGTCGCGTTTCATCAGGAAGCTGCGGATATGGGCGATCACCTGGGAACGCACGCGGAAGGTCTGGCGCACGTCCTCGTTGACGATCAGGTCGACGTAGCGCTGGCGGTAGCGCTGCTCGGTGTCGGACAGGCCGTGGTGCTTGTCCGGCAGCGGGCGCAGCGACTTGGTCAGCAGGCGCACGTCGGTCATCTCGACATACAGGTCGCCCTTGCCGGAACGGGCCAGGGTACCGACGGCGGAGATGATGTCGCCCATGTCCCAGGTCTTCACCGCGGCCAGGGTCTCTTCCGACAGGGTCTTGCGGTTGACGTAGACCTGGATGCGCCCGGTCATGTCTTGGATCACCATGAACGAGCCACGGTTGAGCATGATGCGCCCGGCGACCTTGACCGGAATGGCAGCGGCTTCCAGCTCTTCCTTGGTCTTTTCCGCGTACTGTTTCTGCAGGTCGGCGCAGTAGTTGTCGCGGCGGAAGTCGTTGGGGAAGGCGTTGCCCTGCTCACGGATGGCGGCAAGCTTCTCTTTGCGCTGGGCAATCAGCTTGTTTTCTTCCTGTTGCAGGTCGTGCTGGTCGAGTTGTTGGTCGCTCATGTCGTCGTCATTTCCGTCACGGTGTCGTTGCCGCCCTCAGCGCGAGGGCGGAATCGAAAGGTATTACAGGCCTTGCTTGAGGCTGGCCTCGAGGTACTGGTCGAGGTCGCCATCGAGGACCTTCTGGCAGTCGCTACGCTCGACGCCGGTCCGCAGATCCTTGATGCGCGAGTCGTCGAGCACGTAGGAGCGGATCTGGTGGCCCCAGCCGATATCCGACTTGGAGTCTTCCAGGGCCTGGGAGGCGGCGTTGCGCTTCATCATCTCCAGCTCGTACAACTTGGCCCGCAGCATCTTCATGGCGGTGTCCTTGTTGGCGTGCTGGGAGCGTTCGTTCTGGCAGGCCACCACGGTGTTGGTCGGCACGTGGGTGATACGCACCGCCGAGTCGGTGGTGTTGACGTGCTGACCGCCGGCACCGGAGGAGCGGTAGGTGTCGATGCGCAGGTCGGACGGGTTGATCTCGATCTCGACCTTGTCGTCGATCTCGGGCGAGGCGAACACCGCCGAGAACGAGGTGTGGCGACGGGCGCCGGAGTCGAACGGGCTCTTGCGCACCAGGCGGTGCACGCCGATCTCGGTGCGCAGCCAGCCGAAGGCGTATTCGCCCTTGATATGCACGGTGGCGCCCTTGATGCCGGCGACTTCGCCCTCGGACAATTCGATGATGGTGGCATCGAAGCCGCGCTTGTCGGCCCAGCGCAGGTACATACGCAGCAGGATATTGGCCCAGTCCTGGGCCTCGGTACCGCCGGAGCCGGCCTGGATGTCCAGGTAGCAGTTGTTGGCGTCCATCTCGCCGCTGAACATGCGGCGGAATTCCAGCTTCTCGAGGATCTCGCGCAGGCGCTCGACTTCGGCGGCGACGTCGTTCACCGCGCCTTCGTCGTTTTCCTCGGCGGCCATTTCCAGCAGATCCTTGGAATCGGCCAGACCGCCGGTGAGCTCGTCGATGGTGCCGACGATCTGCGCCAGCATGGCGCGCTCACGGCCCAGGCTCTGGGCGTATTCGGGCTTGTTCCAGACGCTGGCGTCTTCCAGCTCGCGGTTTACTTCGACCAGGCGATCATGCTTCTGATCGTAGTCAAAGATACCCCCGAATCGACAGGGTCCGCTCGGACAGGTCCTTGATGCTGTTGAGGATCGGATTGATTTCCATGGTGGGCAGCACTCTCGGGCAAAGGCGCAGAACGACCGATCCGGCCGGTCGGAGCGGCGTTGCGCCTGGCTCGACCGGGCACGGCAGGGGCCGCGACCGCAAAGTTTCTGAAAAGCCGGCGAGTATACCCGACTCGCCGCGCCCTGGCAGCCCGCGCACTGACCGGCGGGCCGCGCCCGCTCACGATCTAGCGAGCTAGAGACAAACGGGGGCGAAAGCGAGCGAAGAAGCGCAGTTTACAGGCGGTAAATGAGCATTCTGAGCGAGCTTTCGCTCCCGTTTGGCCGACGCGCAGCAGGTCGTGTGTGGGCGCCCCTCAGAATTTCACGCTGAGCCGCGCCGCCAGGGCGCTGTCGCGGGCATCCTCGGCGTAGTGGCCGGCGTAGGTCAGGCCGAGGTAGCAGCGCTCGCTCAGCTCGTGATCCAGGCTCAGGTCCAGGCGCAGGGTGCTGCGTTCGAACTCACGGCCCTGCAGGTGCAGCGCATCGCCCTCCTCGCTCCAGGCGCGACTGGCCAGCCGGTCGCTGCCCAGGTCCTGGCGCAGCGCCAGGCTGGCGCGGCCGACCCACTTGCGCTGCTGCACGTACCAGGGCGCGGCCAGGCGCCAGCCGAGAGTGAGATAGCCGCTCTCCTCGTCCGCCCCCGGCAGGTACAGCCCGCGCTCGCGCTGGCTGGGCGCATCCAGCTGCACATAGGCCAGGCCGGCGAAGGGCTCCAGGGTGAAATCACGAAAATCCAGGGCCAGGCTACTCTCGCCGAACAGCTGCCAGCTGCGCGCCCGCTCGCCCCGCTCCAGCTCGTGCCAGCCCTGCAGCGCGCCGAGCTTGAAGCCCAGCTGGTTGTAGATGCGCGTGGCGGCATACAGGCCCAGGTGCGTGCTGTCGCTGTCGGCGTGGCCGGTATCGTCCTGCAGGCGGGTTCGCGACACCCCGGCCAGCACGCCGCCGATCCACTGCCCGCCCAGCGGCCGATCCAGACCGAGCAGCAGCCCCTCGCCATCGCGCTCCAGCCCGCCATCCCACGTACCGTCGACGCCGTAGGCCCGCGACCAGAGCGGCCACTCGCGCTCCTGCGCCTGCTTCTCGCGGAAGGCGAAACGTACCTGCTGCAGGCGATCCAGCGCCGCCTCGCGCGGCAGGCGGCTGTCGTCCAGCAGCAGCGCGCGCTGATCGAGCAACAGATCGCCGGCCTGCGCGGCCTGACCGATCAATGCCAGCACCACCGTGCCCAGTGTCGTTCGCCTTGCCATATCCGCCCTCCCGCTGGCCTGGCCGGAGTCTATCAGGGCAGAGGCTGCGCCGTGGTCACCGCCAGCCAGGGGCCGCGCGACTCGCCGGCCAGCGCGCTCCAGTACCAGGCAGAGTGGTCGCTGAAGCTGGCGCCGGCGGCGTCCTCGATGTACTCGCACACGCGCAGCGGGCCGCCCGGGCCCTCGGCGACGAAACAGCGCTGCACGCCGGAAGCGGCAACGCGCCGCTCCAGCGCCTGCGCAGCGATGCGATAGCCGAGCCCGCGAAAACAGTCCGCCGCCGGATGCAGCTTGCGCGTCGGCCGGGTGACGTGACGCAGGCTGATGACGCGTTCGCCGTCGCTGAAGCGGCCGATGGCGCCGGGAAACTGCGCGGCGAACTGCAGTTCCACCGGCGACAGCGCCAGCGGGCGCAACTCGCGGCCGGCGAAGTGCTGCGGCCATTCGTGCGAGCGAACCAACGGCTGCGCCGGCTCCGCCTGGCCCTGCACCAGCGGCCAGCCACCCAGACCGACGAATACCAGCGCCAACGACAGCTGCCAGATGCCCGCTGTCGCGACTGCCAGAGCCCGCACCGGCAGCGGCGCCGGCTGCCACACGCCGGCGCCGACGAAGCGCAGCACCAGGGCGCAGACCGCGACGAACACCAGCAGGCCGATGCCCTCGTGCATCCAGCCCGGCCAACCCAGGCGGCCGGTCTCCTGCAGCACCAGCAGGCTGTTGCGCAGGATATTGCCGACCAGCACCAGCGCACCGAGCAGTGGGATCCTGCGCAGCAGCAGGCGGTCCGGCAGGCGCAACCAGGCGGCGGAGGCGAAGGCGGTGAAATAGGCGACCCAGGCCATCTGGATGCCGGAGCACGGGGCGTCGACCATCACCAGCTGCCCGCCCACCTCCAGCGCGCTGCCCTGGCGCGCAGCCTCCAGCCCGCCGCCGCGCAGCAGCCAGACACTGGCCTCGGCGGTGAGCACACGCAGCGGATAACCCAGGTAGAACTGCAGCGACGACAGCAGCGGCAGCGCCAGCAGCCCCAGGCCGAACCAGGCCAGGCGCGGCTGCCCGGCGCCGCGCAGGGCCATGGCCACGCAGAGCACCGCCAGCACGCCCAGAGCGGCGCGGGGCAGCGGCGGCCAGAACCCCTGACCGAGCACCGCCGAGACGGCCAGCGCGACCGCCGCCAGCAGCCAGCCCAGGCGCGGCGCCTCGACAAAGCCCGTGCGCTCGCGCCACAGCACCAGCAACAGCGCGCCCAGCGCGACGATGCCGTAGGGGTCATCCGAGCCATCGCTCAAGCGCCGCGCGCTCCACAGCCACAGCGGCCACAGCGCGGTGTTCGCCAGCACCAGCCAGAGCCAGGCCGGCAGGCGCGGCAGCCTGTCAGTGCGCATGGCTGCGGCGCCGGCTCGCCCAGACCATGCCCAGCGCGGCGATCAGCAGCATGGCCCAGGCCGCCGGCTCCGGCGTGCTCGGCACCAGCGCGCCGATCGCCTGGTTGCTCACGCCCTGGGGCAGCGGCAATGGCTGCTGAACCTTGGCCGCCGCGCCCGGATCGGGATTGCGCACCTGCTCGTCCACGGCGATGAACGAGGTATAGGGCGTCAGCAACCCGTACTTGAGGCCGAGGTCGAGAATCGCCTGGCTGTGCTCGTAACCACCCTCGAGGGTTTCCTGGTCCACCAGCGTGGCCACCCGGCGGCGCGCCCACAGATGCGTCAGCGCCTGGCTGTCCTTGCGCACCTCGGCCGCAACTATCGGCACCTCGGCCCGGAAAGGACCCTGGCTGCCATGCCCCTCCACCCGCAGGCGACCCTGGGCCGGGCCGCGCCACTTGCCGAACACCGCCAGCGGGCGCTCGGCGAACAGGTCGGGCAGCAGCGCCGGCTCCACGTCGTAGACGTCCAGCCCCTCGAACGTCAGCTTGGGGCTGGCCAGCAGCGGCGCATCGATCATCCGCCGCAGACGCTCGGCCTCCTGCTGCGCCGACTCGGCATCCAGCACCACGAACGGCTCGCCCTGACCGGCACGAGCCAGCCCCTCGATCAGCTGGCGATTGACCGAACTGCCGATGCCGAAGGCGAACAGGTTGGCCTTGTCCAGGTTCTCGCGCACCAGCCGGAAGGCCTCGCGCTCCACCGCCACGAAGCCGTCGGTGACCACCACGAAGCTGCGCGAACGTTCGGCATCCACCGGTATCGCCAGGGCCTGACGCAGCGCCGGCAACAGCTCGGTGCCACCGGAGCCCATCTGCGTGTCGAGCAGCGCCAGCGCCGTCTCGATATTGTCCTCGGTGGCCGGCTGCGACTGCGGCGCCAGCATGCTACTGCTGCCGGAGAACAGCAGGACGTTGAAGCTGTCGGCCGGGCGCAGGCCGCCGATCAGCTGGCGCAGCAGCTGCTTGGCGGTATCCAGCGGGAAGCCGTGCATGGAGCCGGAGATATCCACCACGAAGATGTACTCGCGCGGCACGATCAGGCTGCTCGGCGCCTGCCGTGGCGGCGCCACCAGGGCGAGGAAGAAGTTCTCCTGCGCGCCTTCGCTGAGCAGCACACCGCTCTGGAAGTCGGCGCCGGACAGGCGATAGTCGAGCACGAAGTCGCGGTTGTTCGCCGGCCGGCCGTCGTCGCCCAGGCTCAGTTGCAGCCGGTTGGCCTCCACCTGCTCACGCCGCAGCGGGTGGCTGGGCGAGGCGACATCCGCCAGCGGCGTCGGCGCCATCAGGTCGATGTCGAGACTGAAGCCCGCACTCGACGGCACGCCCTCGCCCAGATGGGCCGTGGCGATCCAGGGCTCGGCCTTGTGGCTAGCGCTGCCCGGCTTGCCGTTGTAGCGCGGCCCGACCACCGTCGGAAAGACGAAACGGTACACGTCCTCCTCCGGCAGCAGTAGCTCGGTGTAGCGCAACTCCACGTCGACTTCGTCGCCCGGCAGGATGTTGGCGACCTGCATCTGGAACACGTTCTCGCGCTGCTGCTCCAGCAGCGCCGCGGTCTTGCCGGCACTCTTGGCCTGCTGGTACTCGACCTTGGCCTTCTGCTTCTCGCGGATCTGCGCACGCAGCTCGCGCTCGCCCAGGCGCACGGTCATGCCGTACACGGCCGCGCGGGTCGAGCCGGGGAATACGTAGCGCGCCTCCAGCGCCTGCTGGCCCTCGTTGCGATAGCGCTGCACCACCCGCACATCGGCCATCACGCCGAGAATGCGCACCTGCACATCGGTGGACTTCAGCGGCAGGGCGTCCACCACGCCATCGCCGCCCTCCACCGCGAAGTAAGGGCTCTCCCCCTGATCCTGCTGCGCCGCCACCAGCGTCGCGCAGCCCAACAGCATCAGCCCCAGGGCCGCCCTAAGGGTTCGCCTGCCAATTCCCGGCAACATATCCACCTCCCGCTCTCGATTGCTGATGGCGGGATGCTGCGAGCGCAGAGTGGGAAAAGTTTGAAGATTGCGTGGGCTTTGTGTGGAATGCTCGCCGAGCGGCCTGAACTACCCTGCAGAGAAGGCCCGACACCCCGCTATGGCCCGCGCCAGGGCGAACCGCCACCGTCATGCATTCGGAGTCGCCGTTGATGCGCCCAGCCTTCAGTCTGCGCAGCCATATCGCCCTGCTCATCGCCCTGCTGGTGACCCTGCTCAGCTGGCTGCTCGGCACACTGATCGGCAACGAATCCAGTCAGCGCATCCGCGAAGAAGTCGGCCGTGACCTGGTAGAAGTTTCGCTGCAGATGATCGACCGCCTGGACCGCGACATGGCCAGCCGAGCCGCCTACCTGCAGGTGCTCGGCAGCCTGAATGTGCTGCGCCAGCCGGACGACGCCGGGCAGATCCGCGAGCTGCTCGACCGCCTCAAGCGGGAGATTCCCAGCATCGCCTGGATCGGCTTCACCGACCCCAAGGGCAGCGTGCTGGCCTCCAGCGGCGGCATCCTCCAGGGCGCCAGCCTGGCCCAGCGCCCGGTGTATATCCAGGGCTACCGCGGCCTGTTCATCGGCGACGTGCACGAGGCCGTGCTGCTGGCCAAGCTGCTGCCCAACCCGAGCGGCGAACCGATGAAGTTCGTCGACATCAGCCTGCCGGTGTACGGCCCGAACGACAAGCTGGCCGGGGTGCTGGCTACCCACCTGTCCTGGGCCTGGGCGGACGAGGTGCGGCGCTCGCTGGTCGAGCCCATCCAGCAGCGCCGCAATGTGGAGTTTCTGATCCTCGGGAGCGACCACACGGTGCTGCTCGGCCCCAAGGCCATGATCGGCCAGCGCCTGGAACTGCATGCCCTCGATCGCCCTCTCGCCGAGGATGGCCAGTGGGCCGTGCAACGCTGGCCGGACGGCCAGGAGTACGTCACCAGCTTCGCCGCCAGCCAGGGCTACCAGGACTATGCCGGTCTCGGCTGGATAGTGGTGGCGCGGCAATCGCTGGACGAGGCCTATGCGCCGGCCCGGGCGCTGAGCACCAACATCGTGCTGTGGGGCGTCGGCCTGGCGCTGCTGTTCGCCGCCGTCGGCTGGCTGCTGACCGGCTACTTCACCCGCCCGCTGCGCCAGATCGCCGAAGCCGCCGACCGCCTCAGCGTCGGGCAGATCGCCGAGATCCCCGACCTCGACAGCCCCCGTGAGATCGCCGTGCTCAGCCAGTCGATCCGCCATCTGGTGGAGAGCCTGACCCACCAGCAGAACGCCCTCGGCCTGATGGAGAACAAGGCCTACAGCGACCCGCTGACCGGCCTGGCCAACCGCGCCGCGCTGGAGAAATTCCTCATGCTGGCCAAGCAGCGCGAAGGCGCCCTGGCCCTGCTCTATCTCGACCTGGACGGCTTCAAGCCGGTCAACGACCAGCTCGGCCACGCCGCCGGCGACCAGTTGCTCAAGCACGTGGCCGTACGCCTGCGCGGCTGCGTACGCGAAGGCGACCTGGTGGCGCGCCTGGGCGGCGACGAGTTCGTGCTGGTGCTACGGGTGCAGGACGAGGAAGCGCAGGCGCGCATTCGTTACGTGGCCGAGCGCGTGCTGCATGGCCTGCAACAACCGGTGCGGATCGACGAACAGGAAGTGAGGATCGGCTGCAGCATCGGCGGCGCCCTGTGGCCGCTGGACAATGCCGAACTGGAGAGCGTGCTGGAGCTGGCCGACCAGGCGCTGTATCGCGCCAAGCACGCCGGGCGTAATCGCGCGGAGTTCCAGGACGGCACCCGGAACCCCGCCTGAGCCTCAGCTGACCACCAGTTCCTGGCGCACCTGAGCTTCCAGCTCGGCCTTGAGCGACGGATCCAGCTTGAGCTGACGCGCCAGCTCCTCCAGGTAGGCGCGCTCCATGAAGTGCTCCTCGTCCACCATCAGCACGCTGGCGATGTACATCTCCGCGGCCATCTCCGGGGTAGTGGCGGCACGCGCCACCTCGCCCGGGTCGAGCGGTTTGTTCAGCTCGGCGTCCAGCCAGCGCAGCAGCTCGGGATCGTTGGCCAGCGCGCCGATCTGCTCCTCGATCAGCTGGCGCTCCTTGGCGTCCACATGGCCATCGGCCTTGGCCGCCGCCACCAGCGCCTTGAGGATGGCCTGGCTGTGCAGCTCGGCCTGGGGCGCCGGCAGGCGGTCGACGGTCTGCGGCTCGACGCGCGGCTGCGCCGTGCCTTGTTGCTGGGCCTGCCAGTTGCCGTAGGCCTTGTAGGCGATCACCCCGAGCGCGGCCAGGCCGCCATAGGTCAGCGCCTTGCCGCCCAGCTTGCGCGCGCTCTTGTTACCCAGCAGCAGGCCCAGGGCACCGGCTGCCAGCGCACCGCCGCCGGCGCCCTTGAGCAGGGTGCCGAGATCGCCACCGCCTTTACCGCCACTCGCGCCGCCGGCGATGCCACCGAGCAATCCGCCCAGGCCGCCGGGCGACGATGAGCCGGACTTCTGCTGCAGCAGGTCCTGGCCGGATTTGAGCAATTGGTCGAGCAGTCCACGGGTATTCATCTGAGCCCTCCTTCAGGGTTAACCGTTCCATGGAAGTGCCCCGATTCTAGCCACATGCCCCCCGGGCGGAAGTGACGCAGTGCTTCGGAATATTGCAGGCGCCAGGGACAAGCCCTCTTCTTTCGAATAAAAAGAACGGCTTTAGCTATTTTCGATAAACCATAATCCCCACAGCCCGCCGCACCGGATTGCCCGTCATGATGACCCTGCGCCAGATCCGCCACTTCATCGCCGTCGCCGAGACCGGCTCGATCTCCGCCGCCGCCCAGGCGGTGTTCATCTCCCAGTCGACCCTGACCCTGGCCATCCAGCAGCTGGAGGAGGAGATCGGCGTCAGCCTGTTCAACCGCCACGCCAAGGGCATGAGCCTGACCCACCAGGGCCACCAGTTCCTGCGCCAGGCGCACCTGATCCTGGCCACCGTGGACAACGCCAAGCGCAGCCTGCAGCAGAGCACCGATCAGGTTGCCGGCAGCCTCACCATCGGCGTGACCAGCCTGGTGGCCGGCTACTACCTGGCCGATCTGATCACCCGCTTCCAGCGCGCCTATCCCAACGTGCAGACCCGCGTGGTGGAGGACGAGCGTCCCTATATCGAGCACCTGCTGGTGAGTGGCGAGATCGACGTTGGCGTGCTGATCCTCTCCAACCTGGAAGATCGCCACGCCCTACAGACCGAGGTGTTGACCCACTCGCCACACCGTCTATGGCTGCCGGCCCGGCATCCGCTGCTGGAGCGCGACAGCATCGGCCTCGCCGACGTGGCCGGCGAGCCGCTGATCCAGCTCAACGCCGACGAGATGGGCCTGCACACCCAGCGCATCTGGAGCCGCGCCGGCCTGACGCCGCACGTGACGCTGCGCACCGCCTCGGTGGAGGCCGTGCGCAGCCTGGTGGCGGCAGGCCTCGGCCTGTCGATCCAGCCGGACATGACCTACCGGCCCTGGTCGCTGGAGGGCGACATCATCGAGGCGCGCCCGCTGGTGGACCTCGGCGAGCCACTCGACGTCGGCCTGGCCTGGCGCCGCGGCACCGCGCGGCCGGCGCTGGTCGATCCGTTCCTGACCCTGGCCCGCGAGCAGCCCAACAGTCGCAAGGTTTCGATTTAATCGAACGCCGCTTTCAATATTTAGAATTTGTAGACCTCAAGCCCGGACTCTAGTCTCGCTTCCTTATGGACGCGGGCGCCCGGGCCAACCGGAGCCGCCATGCCTGCCGCAGCGAATAACAGAAGAAACGCGAAGATGAGCACGCCCACCCTGCACAGCGCATTGCTGATCGACGGCCAACTGGTCGGCGGGGAAGGCGTCGCCGAAACCATCCTCAACCCGGCCAGCGGCGAAGTGCTGTGCAGCATCGCCGAGGCCTCGCTGGAACAGCTGGAGGCCGCCGTCCAGGCCGCCCATCGCGCCTTCCCAAGCTGGTCGCGCACCACTCCCGCCCAGCGCGCCAGCGCCCTGCTCGCCATCGCCGATGCCATTGACGCCCAGGCCGAGCAACTGGCGGCGCTGGAGGCGCTGAACTGCGGCAAGCCCGTGCACCTGGCGCGCCAGGACGACCTGCCGGCCACCGCCGACGTGTTCCGCTTCTTCGCCGGCGCCGTGCGCTGCCAGCAGGGCCAGCTGGCCGGCGAATACGTGGCCGGACATACCAGCCTGGTGCGCCGCGACCCGGTCGGCGTGGTCGCCTCCATCGCGCCGTGGAACTACCCACTGATGATGGCCGCGTGGAAGATCGCCCCGGCCCTGGCCGCCGGCAACACCATGATCTTCAAACCCTCGGAGCACACACCGCTGTCGATCCTGGCGCTGGCGCCGGCGCTGCGCGAGATCCTGCCGGCCGGCGTGCTGAACATCGTCTGCGGCGGCGGCGAAGGCATCGGCAGCAGCCTGGTCGGCCACCCGCGGGTGCGCATGGTGTCGCTGACCGGCGATATCGTCACCGGTCAGAAGATCCTGCAGAGCGCCGCGCGCACCCTGAAACGCACTCACCTGGAGCTGGGCGGCAAGGCGCCGGTGATCGTCTGCAACGACGCCGACCTCGACGCCTTGGTCCAGGGCATCCGCACCCACGGCTACTACAACGCCGGCCAGGACTGCACCGCCGCCTGCCGCATCTACGCCCAGGCCGGCATCCACGACCGCCTGGTGAGCGAGCTGGGCGAGGCCGTGGCGAGCATCCGCTTCGCCCGCAAGAAGGACGCCGACAACGAGATCGGCCCGCTGATCAGCGCTCGCCAGCGCGACCGCGTGGCCAGCTTCGTCGAGCGCGCCCTCGGTCAGCCGCATATCGAGCGGGTCACTGGCGCCGCCGTGCATTCCGGCCCCGGCTTCCACTACCAGCCGACCCTGCTGGCCGGCTGCAGGCAGAGCGACGAGATCGTCCAGCGCGAGGTGTTCGGCCCGGTGGTCACGGTCACCCGCTTCGACCAGCTGAGCCAGGCGCTGGATTGGGCCAACGACTCCGAGTACGGCCTGGCCAGCTCGGTGTGGACGCAGGACCTGGACAAGGCCTTCCAGCTGGCCAACCGCCTGCAGTACGGCTGCACCTGGATCAACACCCATTTCATGCTGGCCAGCGAGATGCCCCACGGCGGGCTCAAGCGCTCCGGCTACGGCAAGGACCTGTCCAGCGACTCGTTGCAGGACTACAGCGTGGTACGCCACATCATGGCGCGCCATGGACAACAACTAGACTGAAACCAACCGCCGGCTCGGCAGCCGTCTTGCCGAACGACATTCATCTGCCCCGATAACAGGTCACAACAAGAGGGAATCACGATGTCCGCGCCAAGAACCGCACTGCTCAGCGCTGTCGCCACCGCCCTGCTCGCCGCAAGCGCCGTGCAGGCCGCCGAACCGCTCAAGACCCTGGGCCAGGCCGAAGGCCAGCTCGATATCATCGCCTGGCCCGGTTACATCGAGCGCGGCGAGACCGACAAGAACTACGACTGGGTGACCCAGTTCGAGAAGGACTCGGGCTGCAAGGTCAACGTCAAGACCGCCGCCACCTCCGACGAGATGGTCAGCCTGATGGCCAAGGGCGGCTACGACCTGGTCACCGCCTCGGGTGACGCCTCCCTGCGCCTGATCGCCGGCAAGCGCGTGCAGCCGGTCAACGTCGACCTGATCCCCAGCTGGAAGAACATCGACGAGCGCCTGAAGAATGCACCCTGGCACGTGGTCGGCGGCCAGCACTACGGCACGCCCTACCAGTGGGGCCCGAACGTGCTGATGTACAGCACCAAGCTGTTCAAGGAGGCGCCGAGCAGCTGGAAGGTGGTATTCGAGGAACAGACCCTGGCCGACGGCAAGAGCAACAAAGGCCGCGTGCAGGCCTACGACGGCCCGATCTATATCGCCGACGCCGCGCTGTACCTGAAGACGCACAAGCCGGAGCTGGGCATCACCGATCCCTACCTGCTCAACGAGGAGCAGTACGCCGCCGCGCTGGAACTGCTGCGTCAGCAGCAACCGCTGATCCACCGCTACTGGCACGACGTCACCGTGCAGATGAACGACTTCAAGAACGAGGGCGTGGTCGCCTCCAGCGCCTGGCCGTACCAGGTCAATGCGCTGCAGCTGGAGAAGCAGGAGATCGCCTCCACCGTGCCCAGCGAAGGGGCCACCGGCTGGGCCGACACCACCATGCTGCACGCCGAGGCCAAGCACCCGGTGTGCGCCTACAAGTGGATGGACTGGTCGCTGCAGCCCAAGCTGCAGGGTGACCTGGCCGCCTGGTTCGGCTCGGTGCCGGCGGTACCGACCGCGTGCGAAGGCAACGCCCTGCTCGGCGCCGAGGGTTGCAAGACCAACGGCTTCGACAACTTCGACAAGATCGCCTTCTGGAAGACCCCGCAGGCCGAGGGTGGCAAGTACGTGCCCTATAGCCGCTGGACCCAGGACTACATCGCCATCATGGGCGGAAGGTAAGCATCCTGCTGACCACGTAGGGCGGGTGAAACCCGCGGCCTCCACTGCGGGTTTCACCCGCCCTACGCGATTGATCTCCCCTCTCCCTTTGGGAGAGGGAGTAGTCCCTACTTCCACCGCTTTCCCGTTGTACACCCACCACCGACGCTCCTGCCCCGTGTCGGCAAAACCCTGGCAGGGGTGGTGGGTGGCTTTCCTCCTGGAGTGTTCGAGATGACCCTTGCAGTGCAATTCACCGATGTGTCCCGCGTGTTCGGCGAGGTCAAGGCCGTCGACCGGGTGTCCATCGACATCCGGGACGGCGAATTCTTTTCCATGCTCGGCCCCTCCGGCTCGGGCAAGACCACCTGCCTGCGCCTGATCGCCGGCTTCGAGCAGCCCAGCGCCGGCTCCATCCGCATCCACGGCGAGGAGGCCGCCGGCCTGCCGCCCTACCAGCGCGACGTCAACACGGTGTTTCAGGATTACGCCCTGTTCCCGCACATGAACGTGCTGGAGAACGTCGCCTACGGCCTCAAGGTCAAGGGCGTGGCCAAGGCCGAGCGCCTGGCCCGCGCCGAAGAGGCGCTGGCCCTGGTCGCCCTCGGCGGCTATGGCGTGCGCAAGCCGGCACAGCTGTCCGGCGGTCAGCGCCAGCGCGTCGCACTCGCCAGGGCCCTGGTCAATCGCCCGCGGGTGCTGCTGCTCGACGAGCCGCTGGGCGCCCTCGATCTCAAGCTGCGCGAGCAGATGCAGAGCGAGCTGAAGAAGCTGCAGCGCCAGCTCGGCATCACCTTCATCTTCGTCACCCACGACCAGGGCGAGGCCCTGTCCATGTCCGACCGGGTGGCGGTGTTCAACAAGGGCCGCATCGAGCAGGTCGACACCCCGCGCAACCTGTACATGAACCCGGCCAGCG
Source organism: Pseudomonas sp. F(2018) (assembly GCF_005508865.1). GTDB lineage: Bacteria > Pseudomonadota > Gammaproteobacteria > Pseudomonadales > Pseudomonadaceae > Aquipseudomonas. The sequence continues at coordinate 248,061 of NZ_SCOM01000004.1, read as the reverse complement.
CCTTCGTCGCCGAGTTCGTCGGCACCAGCAACGTGCTCAAGGGCGAGCTGGCGCAGCAACTCAACGGCTCGCCGCGCCCCGTGTCGATCCGCCCCGAGCACGTTCGCCTGTGCGACGGCAGTACCCTGGGCGGCGACGAGGTGGCCGTGGGTGGCCTGCTGCACGATATCCAGTACCTGGGCGCCGCCACCCGCTACGAGCTGCAGTTGGACAACGGCCAGAACTTCGCCGTGAGCCAGGCCAACAACCAGTGGGGCGTGGGCGATGCGCCCTGCCAGCCGGGCCAGCGGGTCACCGCGCGCTGGGCCCGCGCGGCCATGGTCGCCCTGCGCGAGGAGGCCTGAGATGAGTCAGGCCATCGCCCTGCAGGCGGACGGCGGCGGACCGCTGCGCCGCCTGTCCAGCCTGCTCTACCGCAAGCCGACCCTGTACCTGTCGCTGCTGCTGATCCCACCGCTGCTGTGGTTCGGCGCGATCTACCTGGGCTCGCTGCTGACCCTGCTGTGGCAAGGCTTCTACACCTTCGACGACTTCAGCATGACGGTCACCCCGGACCTCACGCTGGGCAACTTCAAGGCGCTGTTCCAGGCCGCCAACTTCGACATCATCCTGCGCACCCTGACGATGGCCGTGGCGGTATCCCTGGCCGCCGGCCTGCTGGCCTTCCCCATCGCCTACTACATGGCGCGCTACACCGACGGCAAGACCAAGGCCTTCTTCTACATCGCGGTGATGCTGCCGATGTGGGCCAGCTACATCGTCAAGGCCTACGCCTGGACCCTGCTGCTGGCCAAAGGCGGGGTGGCCATGTGGTTCGTCCAGGTGCTGCATCTGCAGCCATTGCTGGAGCTCGTCCTCGGCATTCCCGGGGTGGGCGGCAACACCCTGTCGACCTCGCACCTGGGGCGCTTCATGGTGTTCGTCTATATCTGGCTGCCGTTCATGATCCTGCCGATCCAGGCCTCGCTGGAGCGCCTGCCGCCATCGCTGCTGCAGGCCTCGGCGGACCTCGGCGCCAAGCCGCGGCAGACCTTCTTCCAGGTGATCCTGCCGCTGTCGATTCCGGGCATCGCCGCCGGCTCGATCTTCACCTTCAGCCTGACCCTCGGCGACTACATCGTGCCGCAGCTGGTGGGGCCGCCCGGCTACTTCATCGGCAGCATGGTCTACGCCCAGCAGGGCGCGATCGGCAATATGCCGATGGCCGCCGCCTTCACCCTGGTGCCGATCGTGCTGATCGCCGTCTACCTGTCCATCGTCAAGCGTCTGGGGGCCTTCGATGCACTCTGAGAAAGCTTCCCTCGGCCTGAAACTGGCCGCCTGGGGCGGGCTGGTGTTCCTGCACTTCCCGATCCTGATCATCTTCCTCTACGCCTTCAACACCGAGAGCGCCGGCTTCAGCTTCCCGCCCAAGGGCCTGACCCTGCACTGGTTCGAGGTGGCCTTTGCCCGTGCCGACGTGCTCGAGGCCATCGAGCTGTCGCTCAAGGTGGCGGCAGTGGCCACGCTGATCGCCATGGTCCTCGGCACCCTGGCCGCGGCGGCGCTGTGGCGGCGCGACTTCTTCGGCAAGGAGAGCGTGTCCATGCTGCTGATCCTGCCGATCGCCCTGCCCGGCATCGTCACCGGCATCGCCCTGCTCTCGGCGTTCAAGACCTTCGGCATCGAGCCGGGCCTGCTGACCATCGTCATCGGCCACGCCACCTTCTGCATGGTGATCGTCTACAACAACGTCATCGCCCGCTTCCGCCGCACCAGCTACAGCCTGATCGAGGCCAGCATGGACCTCGGTGCCGACGGCTGGCAGACCTTCCGCTACATCGTCCTGCCCAACCTCGGCTCGGCCCTGCTGGCCGGCGGCATGCTGGCCTTCGCCCTGTCCTTCGACGAAATCATCGTCACCACCTTCACCGCCGGCCACGAGAAGACTCTGCCGATCTGGCTGCTCAACCAGCTTTCGCGCCCGCGCGACGTACCGGTGACCAACGTGGTCGCCATGCTGGTGATGCTGGTGACCATGCTGCCGATCCTCGGCGCCTACTACCTGACCAAGGGTGGCGAAGGCGTGGCCGGCAGCGGCAAGTAGCACCTATTCATGCAACCCGACGACACGAGGTTCTAGCGATGCAAACCAAACTGCTGATCAACGGCGAACTGGTCGCCGGCCTGGGCGCCGCCCAACCCGTGCTCAACCCCTCCCTGGGCAGCACCCTGGTACAGATTCCCGAGGCCAGCGCCGAGCAGATCGACGCCGCCGTACGCGCCGCCGATGCCGCCTTCGACGACTGGTCGCAGACCACTCCGGGCCAGCGTTCCGCGCTGCTGCTGGCCCTGGCCGACGCCATCGACGCCAACGCCGACGAACTGGCGCGCCTGGAGTCGCAGAACTGCGGCAAGCCCTACACCGCCGCGCGCAACGACGAGCTGCCGGCCATCGCCGACGTGTTCCGCTTCTTCGCCGGCGCCGCGCGCTGCCTGCAGGGTTCCGCCGCCGGCGAGTACCTGCCGGGCCACACCTCGATGATCCGCCGCGACCCGATCGGCGTCGTCGCCTCAATCGCGCCGTGGAACTACCCGCTGATGATGGCAGCCTGGAAGCTGGCCCCGGCCCTGGCCGCCGGCAACTGCGTGGTGCTCAAGCCCTCCGAGCAGACCCCGCTGACCGCCCTGCGCCTGGGCCAGCTGATCGCCGATATCTTCCCCGCCGGCGTGGTCAACATCGTGTTCGGCCGTGGTGCCGCCGTGGGCGAGCCGCTGGTCAACCACGCCAAGGTACGCATGGTGTCGCTGACCGGCTCCATCCCCACCGGCTCGAAGATCATCTCCAGCACCGCCGCTTCGGTGAAGCGCATGCACATGGAGCTGGGCGGCAAGGCCCCGGTGATCATCTTCGACGACGCCGACATCGACGCCGCCGTCGAGGGCATTCGCACCTTCGGCTTCTACAACGCCGGCCAGGACTGCACCGCCGCCTGCCGCATCTATGCGCAGAAGGGCATCTACGAGAAGTTCGTGGCCAAGCTCGGCGAGGCGGTCGGCTCGATCAAGCACGGCCTGCAGGACGACGACGGCACCGAGCTCGGCCCGCTGATCACCGAGGTGCATCGCCAGCGCGTGGCCGGCTTCGTCGAGCGCGCCAGCGCGGTGTCGCATATCGAGGTGGTCACAGGCGGCAAGGCCCCGGCCGGCAACGGTTTCTTCTTCCTGCCCACGGTGCTGGCCGGCGCCAAGCAGAGCGACGAGATCGTCTGCCGCGAGGTGTTCGGTCCGGTGGTCTCGGTCACCCCGTTCGACGACGAGGCGCAGGCCCTGGCCTGGGCCAATGCCTCCGACTACGGCCTGGCCAGCTCGGTGTGGACCCGCGACGTCGGCCGCGCCCATCGCCTGTCAGCGCGCCTGCAGTACGGCTGCACCTGGGTCAACACGCACTTCATGCTGGTCAGCGAGATGCCGCATGGCGGCCTCAAGCTCTCCGGCTACGGCAAGGACATGTCCATGTACGGCCTGGAGGATTACACCGCCATCCGTCACGTGATGATCAAGCACTGATCTGAGCGCCGCGCACTTGACCGGGCGTTGTTGGCCAGAACCTCGAAATGCTCATGTACTTCAGTACATTCCGCTTTCTCGGCTCTGACCGCCTAGCCCGGCCGGCGCGCGCGACGCTCAGATAACTCCAATGTTTCCCTGCTCCACGGGCGGTGCTCGGCACCGCTCGCGAGCAGCGCTACGCCGATTTCGGGCCAGCCGGCCCACAACCTGCGGGTACGCCCGCAACGGAGGCAAGCATGCGTCATCTCGTCAGAGCGTTATCCCTGCTGTCGCTGTTCTGTTTCGCCCACCTGGCCCAGGCGGCCGATGCCAAGGCCATAGTCGACGGCTACATGGCCGCCTGGAACGCCCATGACGCCGACCAGGCCGCGACCTTCCTGGCCGAGGACGCGGTGTACTTCGACGCCACGGTCGGCACACCGCAGAACGGCAAGGCCGCCGCCCGCGACAACGTGATCAAGGTCTTCGTCGGCGCCGTTCCGGACCTGAAGTGGGAGATGACCAGCGCGCCCATCGTCAGCGCCGATGGCATCGCCTTCCAGTGGAAGTTCAGCGGCACCAACAGCGGCGACTGGAGTGCCGAGACCAAGGCCACCGGCAAACCGCTGTCGTTCGAGGGTGTCAGCTTCATCCGCATCAAGGACGGCAAGATCGCCTACCAGGGCGACTACTACGACGCCCTCGGCTTCAACAAGCAGCTGGGCTGGTAAGCGGAGCGTGAACCAGCGCATGGATTCGCGCGGAACTGGGCGGGTGCGGTGGCAAAGGGAGTAGGGCGTCACACTTGTCCACCGAGCGATCTTTCAGGATCGTCCGAGCCCCGCCATCCCGGCGGCCGGAGCAGCCGCCATGCCCCTGCCCTCGCCCATTCGCCTGTTGCCGCGCCGCGCCCTGCTCGGCGCGCTGGGGCTATTGGTCGGCCTGGGCGGCGCACCGAGCAACGCCGGCAACACCCAACCCTCGGCCCTGGCCGAGGCGATCAGCGCCAACCGCCTGCAGGCCTGGCAACAGTTGCTGGAACGGCCCGCCAGTGATGACGAGAAGCTTGTGCTGGAGCGGGTCAACCGCTTCGTCAACCGCAGCGTGCTGCATGGCGAGGATCTGGATGTGTGGGGCGAGGCCGACTACTGGGCCACGCCACGCGAGACCCTCGGCCTGGGCCGTGGCGATTGCGAGGACATCGCCATCGCCAAGTATTTCGGCCTGATCCAGCTGGGTGTGCCCAGCGCCAAGCTGCGCCTGACCTTCGTCAAATCCCTGGAGCTGAAGCGCGCACACATGGTGCTGGCCTACTACGCCGACGAGCGCGCCGAACCGCTGATCCTCGACAACCTGCAGGCACAGATCCTGCCGGCCCGCGAGCGCCGCGACCTGCTGCCGGTCTATGCCTTCAACAACCACGGCATCTTCCTCGGCAGCGCGCCGCAGCGGCAGTCCAAGCAGTCGCCGCAGCTACTGTCGCGCTGGCAGGATGTCAGCGCGCGGGCGCTGGCCGAAGGCTTGTCGGCCAGCAACCCGCACTCCATCTAGCGCGCGGCGCCCCGCTCGTAGGCGCCCAGATCGCACACCGCCAGGCCATCGCCGTCGCCATCGCGCGGCCGCGGGTAGCCGCGCTGATCTACGGTCGGGCACGTGCCGACGCCCGCGTCCAGCGCCGGGCTAGCGGGAGGCAGGCTGAAGGTCGGCAAACCGGCGCCGTTGTCGGCCAGTGCATAAAGCACCTTGCCGTAGATGCTCTGGTCATCGACATAGACAGCGGCGGGGCAATTGCCCGAATCGAGACCGAGCAACAGCCCGCTCGCCCGCTGGACTGTTGCGTCGTTGATGCAATTGCCGAACTGGTTATCGACAATCACGCTGTTACGCACGTCCAGGAGACCGCGGTTATGCAGCCCCACCGCCGCGTTATCGGCAATGGTGACATGCAACAACTTCATGCGCGGGGAGTAATACAGCAGATCGGTGGCGTTACCGTTGGCCACTGCAGAATAAAACCCGGACCTCGAACTGCTGGTCGCTACCGTGGCGTTGGACATCGTCAGCACGCCATAGACCGCGTTGCGTACCGCGACGCCTTCGTCGCCATCGGCCCGGCTGTCCAGAATGGCCACCCGCGCCAGGCTGGCTTCACCCGTATTGAACAGTGTCGCCCCCGCGCTGATGCTGTTGGAGCTGATGACCGAATTGCTACGGAACAGGGTGTCACGCACGCTCAATGTGCCGGCATTGAACAGGGCCCCGCCCTCAGCGCGGCCGAGATCATAATTGGCGATGCCGTTGCCTTCCAAAATGCTGTCGTAAAGCTCTAGCGTGCCCTGGTTGTATATCGCCCCACCGCGGTGCTCAGCGAACCACAAGTACCAGATACGCAGCCCCGTCAGCAGACTGCGACGCAGCACGACATGGCCGCGGTTCTCGATACCGCCGCCATTCGAGGTGGTATAGCCGTTGCGCAACGTCACGTCCTGCACATCCAGCACCGCGCCGGCCTCCACCTCGAACAACCTATCGATGCTCCCGCCGTCGATGATGGTTTCCTGCCGAGCGACACCCACCACGGTCAGATTGCCGGCGAGCACGTCGAGATCGCCATTGAGGTTCTGATCCTCGTCGTAGACGTCACCGTCCACACCGTATTCCGGTGGCAAGGAAAGCTGGTAGGTACCGGCCCGCAGCACGATGCGATTGGTGCCACCCAGCTGGTTGTTCACGCTGACGGCATCGCGCAACGAACAATGGCTATCGCAAATACCGTCGAATTCATCGTTGAAGCGGTTGACCCTCAGGTCCTGGGCCAGGACGGCATCGGAAAGGGCAAGAACAGACGCGCAGGCAAGCGCGGATATGGAGTAGCGCATGGCGGAGGCTCCAGATACGGGACGTTATTCGCGGACAACGCCCAGCTTCCGCAGACTGTCGCACATGGGCGACGGATAACTTCTTAGGGGGGCGCAGGCACCCAGTCAAGACCGCTTATCCGCCGATTAGCACTCAGTGAACCCTCGGGCCACGCTCATAGGCGCCCAGGTCGCACCCCACCACTCCATCCCCGTCGCCATCCTGCGGCCGCGGGTAGCCACGCTGATCTAAGGCCGGGCACGCGCCGACACCCGCGTCCAGCGCAGGGCTGGCGGGAGGCAGGCTGAAGATCGGCAAACCGGCGCTGTTGTCGGCCAGTGCATAGAGCACCTTGCCATAGATGCTCCGATCATCGGCATACACAGTCGCAGGGCAATTACTGGCATCGGCACCCAGCAGCAATCCGCGGGACATCAGGGTTCCCGCGTTGACGCAATTGCCCTCCCGATTGTCGATAAGCAGGCTGTTGCGCACGGTCAGATTGCCCTGATTGTGCACCCCGACCGATAGGTTATCCGCAACGGTCGCGTGAATCAGCGTCAGGGAAGGAGTGCCCGGATACATGGGGTAGTCGCTCCCGTTGGCAACGGCGGCGAAGCTCTCCAACCCTGCATAGGGCGTCTTCGCCACGGTGACGTTGGCTAGCGTCAGCGAGCCGTCGCCATCGTTGCGTATCGCCGCGCCCTGACCATCGCCACGGTTGTTGACGAAGGATGCCCGTATCACGCTGGCCGCGCCGGTATTGAACAAGGCCCCGCCGATGCCGGTTACGTCGTCGGTACTCACGCCATTGTCGACAAACAGCGTGTCTCGCACCTTGAGCGTGCCAGAGCTGAAGATGGCTCCGCCAAAAGCCCCGCCGCTATCGCCCGTTAGCACATAGTTGCTCTCGAATCGGCTGGCATACACCTCGAGTTGGCCACTGCTGAAGATTGCTCCTCCGCTCTGCTCACCGCCCCATGGATATCGGCAGCGGTTCTGGGTCAGCAAGCTGTGGCGCACGGTCAGCTGGCCACGGTTTTCGATTGCCCCGCCGTCCTCGGAGGTCTGCCCGTTGCGCAGCGTCAGATTCAACACCGTCAGAGCAGCACCGGCCTCGACCTCGAACAGACGGTCGACCGCGCCACCGTCGATGATGCTGTCGCGACTGTCGGTGCCGACCAGGGTCAGCGAGCCGGCGAGCACATCGAGGTCGCCATTGAGGTTCTGATCTTCGTCGTACACCTCGCCCTCCTCGCCGTAATCGGGGGGCAATGCCAGGGTGTAGATGCCGACGGGCAGGAGGATGCGGTTGTCACCGCCCAGCAGATTGCTGGCCGTGACCGCGTCACGCAGCGAACAATGGGTATCGCAGATACCGTCGAATTCATCGTTGAAGCGGTTGACCCTCAGATCCTGGGCCAGGACGGCATCGGAAAGGGCAAGAACAGACGCGTAGGCAAGCGCGGATATGGAGTAGCGCATGGCGGAGTCTCCAGATGCAGGACGTTATTCGCGGACAACGCCCAGCTTCCGCAGACTGTCGCACATAGGCGACGGATAACTTCTTAGGGATGTGCATGCACCCAGTCAAGACCGCTTATCCGCCGATTAGCGCTTAGTGAACCCTCGGGCCGCGCTCGTAGGCGCCCAGGTCGCACCCCACCAGTCCATCCCCGTCGCCATCCTGCGGCCGCGGGTAGCCGCGCTGATCTACGGTCGGGCACATGCCGACACCTGAATCCAGCGCCGGGCTGACCGGCGGCAGGCTGAAGGTGGGCAAGCCCGCACCGTTGTCCCGAAGTGCGTACAGAACCCTGCCGTAGATGGCCTGCTCGTCGACATACAGGTCCGCCGGGCAGTTGCCCGAATCGCTGCCGAGCAGCAGGCCGGCGGAGCGCACGATGGTTCCGTAGTTGACGCAGTTGTTCTGCGGGTTGTCGACGATGATGCTGTTGCGCAGTTCGAGGAAACCGTCGTTATACAACCCCATCTGCCCATTGCCGGCGATGGTGACATTCAGCAGCTTGAGGCGCGGGCTGCCGGGGTAGGCCCAGTGATCCGAGCCGTTGGACACCGCCGCATCCGTCTCGGACTCCTGGCTGCCGCTGCCCGTGATCGTGGCGTTGGACAGGGTCAGCACGCCGTTGCCATCGTTGCGCACCGCGGTGCCCTGACCGTCGCCCCTGCCGCCCAGAATCGCCACCCGGGCCATGCTGGCCTCACCGATGTTGAACAGCGCCGCGCCGAAGCCGGTGACGTCATCGGTGTCCACCACGTTGTTCTCAAACAGGGTGTCGCGCACCTGCAGCCGGCCGGCGTTGAACAGCGCGCCGCCCTGGGCGCTACCGCTGTCATTGATGTTGATGACGTTGTGCTGAAAGAGGCTGTCGTAGACCACCAGCGTGCCTTCGTTGTAGATCGCGCCGCCGTAGTGCTGGCCGTCCCACTGATAGGAGATCAGGTTGTCAGCCAGGCGGCTGCGCCGCACGATGACCTGGCCGCGGTTCTCGATGGCACCGCCGTTGGTCGATGTGAAGCCGTTGCGCAGGGTGAGGTCGCGCACATCCAACACGGCCGTGCTGGCAACTTCGAACAGGCGATCGAGCCGCCCGCCATCGATGATGCTGCTGTCTCGTCCGGCGCCCACCAGAATGACGCTGCCGGCGAGCACATCGAGGTCGCCGTTGAGATTTGCATCCTCGTCGTAGACCTCCCCCTCCTCCCCATACTCCGGCGGCAGGGACAGCTGGAACGTACCCGCCGGCAGCAGAATGCGGTTGGGCCCCTGGCCCATCTGGTTGTGCGCGCTGATCGCGTCACGCAGCGAGCAGTGGGCATCACAGACGCCATCGAACTGATCATCGAAACGGTTGACCCGAAAATCATGGGCCAGTGCGGAGTCGGCAAGAGCAAGAACGGATGCGCAGGCAAGCGCGAACGGGACATGACGCATGGCGGAACCCCCATGGGAAGACGTTATCGCGGATAACGCCCGGCTTCCGCTCCAGCGCCGCGTCGTAGCGGCGCATTAACCTTTAGAAGCCCACCCCGGCAGCGTCAACGCCACTCATCCGGTCAGCTCAACGCGGAGCCAGATGCGCTACCAGCAATTGCACGCTTTCGCGGCCCTGGTACTCGTTGACGTCCAGCTTGTATGCCAGCTCCACCCAGCGCACGTTGGGGTTGGGCCAGGTGTCGCGGTCGACGTTGAAGGCGATGCCGTCCAGGGTCTGGCCGCCGCATTCGGTCTTCAGCACCAGCTTGAGGTGCTTCTCGCCCACCACCCGCTGATTGACGATCTGGAACACGCCGTGGAACAGCGGCTCGGGGAAGTGCTGGCCCCAGGGCCCGGCGTGGCGCAGGGCCTTGGCCAGCTCCAGGTGGAACTCCTCGACGCCCAGCTGGCCGTCGGACAGCAGGCGCCCGGTGAGATCGTCCTCGCTCAGTTGGCGGCGCACCTCGGCGTCGAAGGCGGCGGCGAAGGCACCGTAATTCTCCTGCGGCAGCGACAGGCCGGCGGCCATGGCATGCCCGCCGAACTTGCTGATCAGCCCCGGATGGCGTGCGGCCACGGCATCCAGCGCATCGCGGATATGCAGCCCCGGCACCGAGCGCGCCGAGCCCTTGAGCAGGCCGTCACCGGCATCGGCGAAGGCGATGGCCGGGCGGTGGTAACGCTCCTTCAGGCGCGAGGCGAGGATGCCGATCACGCCCTGGTGCCAGTCCGCCTCGAACAGGCACAGGCCGAACGGCATGTCCTCGACGCTCATGTCCTTGAGCTGGGCCAGCGCCTCGCGCTGCATGCCCTGCTCGATGGCCTTGCGGTCCTTGTTAAGGTCGTCGAGCTGCTGGGCCATGTCGCGCACCAGCGCCTCGTCGTCGCACAGCAGACATTCGATGCCCAGGCTCATGTCGTCCAGGCGCCCCGCGGCATTCAGGCGCGGGCCGAGGATGAAGCCGAGGTCGGTGGAGCTGATGCGCCCGTGCTGCCGCCCGGCCACTTCGAGGATCGCCCGCAGGCCCGGCCGCGCCCGGCCGGCGCGGATGCGCGCCAGGCCCTGATGCACCAGGATGCGGTTGTTGGCGTCCAGCGGCACCACGTCGGCCACACTGCCCAGGGCCACCAGATCGAGCAGCTCGCCCAGATTCGGTTCGGCTACACCGCTACTGGCAAACCAGCCGATCTCCCGCAGCCTGGCGCGCAGGGCCAGCAGCACGTAGAACATCACCCCGACCCCGGCCAGGGACTTGCTCGGGAACTCGCAGCCCGGCTGGTTGGGATTGACGATGGCATCGGCCGCCGGCAGCTCCGGTCCCGGCAGGTGGTGGTCGGTGACCAGCACCTTGAGGCCGGCAGCCTTGGCCGCGGCCACGCCCTCGACGCTGGAGATGCCGTTGTCCACCGTCAGCAGCAGGTCGGGCTGGCGCTGCAGGGCCACTGCGACGATTTCCGGGGTCAGGCCGTAGCCGTACTCGAAGCGGTTCGGCACCAGGTAGTCGACATGCGCCGCGCCGAGCATGCGCAGGCCGAGCACGCCGACCGAGCTGGCGGTGGCGCCGTCGGCATCGAAGTCGCCGACGATCAGGATGCGCTGGCGTTGCTCCAACGCCCGCACCAGCAGCTCCACCGCGCCGTCCATGCCCTTCAGCTGTTGGTACGGAATCAGCCGCGCCAGGCCCTTGTCGAGCTCGGCGGCGGACTGCACGCCACGGGAGGCGTACAGGCGGGTCAGCAGCGGCGGCAGCTCGCCCAGATCGGGCAGCGTGGCGGGCAAGGGGCGAAGGTCGATGCGCATGGGGTATTCCGATTGTTTTGCTAGGCGTCCAGTAGCGACGCGGAAGGCTCCCTCTCCCTTTGGGAGAGGGTTGGGGTGAGGGAAACTCCGCGCAGGCGATCAGCCCCTCACCCCTGGCCCCTCTCCCGGAGGAGAGGGGAAGCGAGGCTCAACGCTCGCCGTGCAGCCACTCCAGCGGGATCTCGTGCTGGCCGCGCTCGTCGGTGACATAGAGCAGGCCGTCGCTGATCATCACGCTCCAGCTCACCGAACGCGGCAGGTCGCGGGCCAGGTTCTCCAGGGCTTCCTGGTCCACGCTGACCACATTGATGTTTTTCAGGCTGCGCACGCCGTCGAGCACCTTGTTCTGCCATACGCGCAAGCTGCCATAGGCGACCAGGCTGAAACGCTCGGTGCGACGCGAGCACCAGGTGATGCGCTCGGCGTCTGGCTGGCCGACCTCGATCCAGTGCAGCACGCGGTCGTCCAGGCTCTTCTCCCACAGCGCCGGCTCGTCGACGTCCGACAGGCCGCGACCGAAGGCCAGCTGCTCGTGGTACCACAGCGCATAGGCGATCAGCCGCACGCACAGCCGCTCCTCGGTCTCCGAGGGATGCTTGGCCACGGTGAAGCGCAGGTTCTCGTAGACGTTGCGGTCGATGTCGGTGAGGTTGAGTTCGACTTTGTAGGGCGTGGCTTGCAGGGCCATGGGCGGACTTCTTGGCTGGCGGGAAAGGCGGCAAGTCTACCCGAAAGGCCGCCTCGCCACGAACCCGGCCGCTCAGCGGGCGAAGCGTGCCCAGAGCTGTTCGAACTCCGCCGCATAGGCCGCCAGCAGCTGCGGATGGTCGATCACCAGCAGGTTCTCCTCGTTGCTGGTGCTGGCACTGCGGGTCCAGTTGAAGCTGCCGTTGAGCAGCACGCGACCATCGAACAGGGCGAACTTGTGGTGCATGTGGAAGGGACTGTCGTCGATGCGCAGCGGCACGCCCTGGGCGAGCAGGTGCTGGATGTCGCTGCCCTCGTCGAACTGCTTGTCGTTGTCGCTGATCACCCGCACCGCCACACCGCGGCGGTGGCAGGCGACGATCTCCTCGCTGAGGCGATCGTCGGAGATGGTGTAGACGCAGATATCCACGCTGCTGCGCGACCGGCGGCACAGCTCGCGGATCTTGCGCAGGCAGTCCTCGCCGGGGCTGAAGTGGGCGCTGGCCAAGGCCGGACGCGGCGGCGCACTGGCAGCGTCGAGGGTCTTGATCACCTGTTCCAGCCATTTCAGCGCCGGCAGCAGATTGGCCGTGTCGGTCAGCGCCAGGTCACGCACCAGGTCGAAGGCGCGGTTGCGCAGGTAACGCACCTGGTCCGGGCCCAGGTCGCTGCCCAGCTGGCGCAGCTCGTCGCGTTCCTCGTTGCTCAGCTTGAGATCGACCAGGCTGTCGCGCAGTTGCTGGTCGAGACGGGCAAAGTCCATTTCCGCATCCTCAGGTCGAACGTCGGCGCCGACTCAATGCGGCGAACAACACGCCGCACAGGGCCCCGAACAGGTGGTATTCGAAGGAGACGCCCTGGCTCGGCAACAGCCCGAGCCACCAGCCGCCGTAGTAGAACAGCACCAGCAGGGCGATCAGCAGGCTGGCCAGGCTGCGCTCGAACCAGGCGCGGGCCAGCAGCAGGCCCCACAGGCCGAACACCCAGCCGCTGGCGCCCAGGTGCATGCCCGGCCGGGCGAACAGCCAGACCAGCAGGCCGCTGCCGGCGATGATGAAGGCGCTGGCGGCGAGAAACTGGCGCAGCGAACCGAGCAGCGCCAGCCAGCCCAGCAACAGCAACCCCGGCAGGTTGTTGAGCAGGTGCCACCAGCCGGCGTGCAGCCAGGGCGCGATGAGGATGCCGGGCAGGCTGTCGACACGGCGCGGCAGCACGCCCCATACGGTGAGGGCATTGCCACTGAGGCTGTTGCCGACCTGCAGCGCCAGCATCAGCGCGGCGATGCCGGCGAGCAGCCGCAGGCGCGGTGCCAGCCAGGCCGTCACTTCTGTTCCGGCCCCGCTTCGGCGGGCGCTTGCGGCGCACCGAGGAACTGGCCCAGCTCACGCAGGCGCTGGGCCATGTCGCCCATGCGATTGTGGGTGCGCAGGTCGATCTCGATCTTCTTGTCCATCGCGTTCATCAGCGGCAGGAAGCTGTTCTGCAGGGTGCCGGCCACGCTCTCCAGCAGGGTCTGCATGCCCGGCTGCGGCGGCGCCACCACTTCCACCTCGACCTGCGGCTGCAGGGTGCCGAGGCGCTCCAGGCCGGCCAGCAGCTCGTTCCAGGGAATGTCCTGCTGCTTCTGCGGCTCGCGCTGCAGATTGCCGCCGAGGGCGCGGATGCCTTCCACCAAGTCGTTGAGCTGGGCCACCACGCGGGCGCCGACGTCGCTGTCGCTGCCGCCCATGGCCTTGTTGCGCAGGAAGTCGCGCTTGATCTGCTCCCAGCGGGCACGCTGCTCTTCGGTCATATTGCCGCGCAGCTCGGCCAGCTTGAGCAGGTTTTCCTCGGCACCGGTGGTGAGCAGTTGCGACTCGCCCTGGTAGTGGTCGGCGATCAGCTGCAGCAGCTCGGCGTCGTTCATCACCGCGCTGATCTTCTCGGTCATCTTGTTCATGTTGCGGTAGCTGCCCTGCAGCTTGAACGGCGGCTCGCTGCGGTACTGGTCGGCCTGGGCGGCGCTGGCGATGTACTGCTGGTTGACCCGCAGCACCACGTCGCGCACCTGCATCAGGCGCTGCAGGGTGCTGACGATCTCGTTGATCTCCGCGCCGCTGTAGCCGTGAGAAAGCTCGTTGGCGGAGAATGGCTCGCCCTCGGCCTTGGCGACGAAACGGTAGACGTCGGCCATGTCGCGGGTGGCCAGCGGCGCCAGCACCGGGTTGGAGGTCAGGCCGTTCTCGATGTAGCTGAGGGAGAAGGCCTCCTGCATGCCGCCCAGGGTGTCGCCGAGGTTATAGATATCGGCGCGGTTGGCCAGCATGTCGGGGATCTTGAAGACCTCGCCGGACTCGGTGTACGGGTTGCCGGACATGATCACGCAGAACTTCTTGCCGCGCATGTCGTAGGTCTTGGTCTGGCCCTTCCACACGCCCTCGATGCGCCGGGTGCCGTCGCACAGCGAGATGAACTTCTGCAGGAATTCCGGGTGGGTGTGCTGGATGTCGTCGACATACAGCATCACGTTGTTGCCCATCTCCAGCGCCAGGTTGAGTTTCTCCAGCTCCTGGCGCGAAGTGGCGTCCGGCGCCTGGGCCGGGTCGATGGAGCGCACTTCGTGGCCGAGGGCCGGACCGTTGATCTTCATGAAGATCAGGCCGAGGCGATGGGCGACGTACTCCATGAGCGTGGTCTTGCCGTAGCCGGGCGGCGAAATGAGCATCAGCAGGCCCATCAGGTCGGTGCGCTTGTTCTCGCCGGCGGTGCCCATCTGCTTGGCCAGGTTGTCGCCGATAAAGCCCAGGTACACGTCGTTGATCAGCTTGTTGCGCACGAAGGAGCTGAGCGGCTTGGCCTTGAACTCGGCCAGGCGCAGCGCCGCGCGCTCGCGACCGATCACCTCCTGGCGCAGGGCCTGGTAGCGCTGCAGGCCGGGCAGGAAGGATTCACGATGGGTGCGCAGGCGGGCGAACAGGTCGTCCACCGCCAGCACCAGCTGGCGTTCCTGGATGCGCGAGTGCTCGCCCATCAGGCCCGTTACGGTGAAGCGCAGGTCCACCTCGGTGACGCGACCGGGGAAGCCTTCGCTCAGCAGCGACAGGGCCACCGCCTCGGCGACATAGCCGGCCAGCGGGGCGAACTCGTCCTGGGCGCAGAGGCCGCGCAGCCAGTTGTCGGCCAGCGCCCATTGCGCCGCCGGGCGGCCGTCGAGATTGGCCAGGGCGCGCTGGTAGTCGTCCCACATGCGCGCGCCCTGCAGGCGTAGCTTGAGGCCTTCCTGCAGCTGCTTGGCGTACTTGCTGAAGACGAACTCGATGCGCTCGGCAGCCAGTTCCTGCACCAGGTATTCGGCAGCCTCGCCCACCACCGTGGCGGCCAAGCCCAGGGGCTGCTCGGCAAGGAAAGCCTGCAGCGCTTCGGCGACCTCGCCCTGCAGTTGTTGCAGGCCCTCGCGGCGGCCGAACAGCTGCTGGATATGACGGCTGGTACGGGCTCGCTCCGGCCACTGAGCAGCGCTGTCGTTATCACGCTGCAGGCTCCAGAACAGGCAGGCCAGTGCGCGCGCCTCGGCGCCGTAACGCAGCAGCCCAGCGCTGTCGCGCAGCGGCAGCAGCTGGGCAAGGATGGCGGCGGCGTCGTGGTCGTGGATGCCCTTCTCGTAGCCTTCCTTGTAACGCGGCGCGGCGAAGTCGCGGATCAACCGAGCCAACTCGTCCGGCTGTGCCAGCAACGACTTCAGGCGTTCCAGGCCGAGGCCTTCACGGCCCTCGTCGGCCGCCGCCAGCACCTCGCCGGCCAGGTATTCGGCGCGGTACAGCTGTTCGGATTCGGATTCCAGCGCCACCTGCCAGAACGGCTTGAGCGCTTCCAGCTCGGCGTTGGCCAGCGGCTCGAGGAAGTCGGTGCCGGTCAGGTGCAGGTACAGCTGGTCGCCGCGCGGTAGCAGGGTCAGATCCAGCTCCTGGGTGTTGACGCTGAAGCGGTGGCGCGGGCCGAGCTTGATGACGTTGCCGCCTTCCTCGAACAGCTCGCTCTTGTCGCGCAGCGCACGCACGGCCTGGTCGCGGGCGCCCTTGAGGCGCGCCTCGATATCGTCGGCCTTGACGCTGTCCTTCAGCTCGCGCAGGCGGCCGGTCATTTCGCGCAGCTTGAGGATCAGCGGGTCGGCGGCGAAGAAGGCATTGAGCTCCTCGGCCTGGGTGAACTTGGCGGTGCGTCGGGCCAGGCTGTCGAGGATGCGTTTGGCCGCATCCAGCACGCTCTGCGCCTTGCGCTGGCGCTCGTCGAGCAGCGCCTGCTTGTGCGCCTCGAAGGTCTCCAGCAGCTCCTCGCGCTTGGCCAGGATGTCGCCGATGAACTGCTCGTGGTCGCCGAACTGGCTCTCCAGCTCCTCCAGCTGCACCAGCAGGCGGGCCAGCTGCTCGTCGCAGCGCTCCGGATCCTGGGCCTGGCCGAGGGCGTTGGTGATGCCCTGGCTGAACAGTTTGAACTGGGCACCGAACTGCGCCACCGTCTCGCTCGAGCCCAGGCCCTTGCGCCGCTGTTCGGCACGGGCCTTGGCCTGGTTGAGGCGGGCGTAGATCTCGGAGATGGATTCGACGATGCGGGTGCGCTGGGTGGCGTCGTCGATCTTCAACGACGCCATCAGGCCGGACAGCATGTCCAGGTCGGCGGCCATGGTCTGCAGCGCCGCGAGCGGCTCGGCCAGCTGCGCCACGGTCGCGGCCTTCTGCGCCTGCTCGTCGAGGCCCTGCAGGCGCACGACGAAGGGCTGCAGCGCGGCATCGCCGGCGAGGAAAGTGGCGGTGGCCGCCGAGACACGCTCCTGGGCGGCCAGCAGCTCGGTCTCCATGGCATCCAGGCGCAGCAGATCGATATAGCGGTATTCGCGGATGGTCAGCAGCAGGCCGCGCTGGGCGGTGATGCCGTTGAGGCCGTCGACGAAGCTCTGCGCCTGGTCCCAGCTGTCCGGCAGCAGGCCGTCGAGCAGCGCCTTGTGGCGGCTCTCGGCATCGGCCATGGCCTGGGCCGACTGCTTGCGGATGCTCTCGACCTTCTCGTACTCGTCCAGCACCAGTTCGGAGGTGGCGGCGATCTCGCGCAGCAGCGGCGCCAGGCCGGCCAGTTGCTCGCCGCTCAACCAGTGGTAGGCGTCGAACAGGCGGCGGGTGTTCTGGCACAGCCGGCTGTAGCGCTGCACAGACACTGCCGGGGTGTCGATCTCGCGGCACAGGTCATAGAGGTCGGAGACGCCGCGCACCAGCTCGGCGTTGCCGATCTTGCCGAGGAAACCGCTACGCGCCGGCTGGCGGGCAGCGAACTCGTCGCTGCAGAACGGCGTCTGCCAGATCTGCATCGGGTGGATGCGGGTCGGCTCCTCGCCTTCGGCGGCGAAGATCACCGTGCGCCCGTCTTCCAGGCGCGCATAGCCGTGGCCGAACAGCGGGTTCTGCAGCTGGCGGTTGATCATGTTGTAGGTCAGCAGCACGGCCCGCCCCTGCTCGGGGTGGTAGAAGATGTACTGCACGTCCTCGCCGTTGGGCGAGCGTACGGCGCGCTTGAAGCGCATACCGGCCATCGACTGTTCGAAGGTCTTGTACTCGCCGTTCTGCAGGTAGTAGCCGCCGGGGAAGATGATGCCGTGGTCTTCCGGCAGCTGCACGCAGGCCTGGCCGATGGCGTCGATGCGCTCCACCTTGCCGGTGAGGCCGTTGTACACCAGGTAGCGCCACTGCTCCTCGCGGTACGGCAGCACCTTGAGCAGCACCAGGCTGCCGAGGCGGGCGAATTCGACCTGGGCGTCGTCCAGCGACTGGGTCTTGTCCAGCACCTCCTCGCGGTAGATGCCCAGACCGTCCTCGGTGTTGTTCTCGACCTTGATGGTGAGGTCGCCACCGATGGTTTCGACGAACAGGGTGTCGAGAATGTTCAGATGCGGATGGCGGCCTTCCACCACCATCTCGCGGGTGGCCTTGCTCCACTCGAAATCGAACGGCGCCGGCAGCGCGATATCGCGCTCGCCGCGGTTGTCGATGTAGCGCACGTCCTTGCCGTCCGCGGAGATCGACCAGCGGAACACGCGGATATCGCTGATCCGCTCGCCGATCTGGAAGCTCGCCAGCAACTTGCCGTCGCGGATGGCCAGCTGCAGCAGGCGAGTGTTCTTGTAGTAGCTGTACAGCTCGTTGAAGTCGTTGACGAAGCCGGGCGTAGCCAGGAAGGTCCCTTCCAGCGGCACCGGCTCGGCCTCGTAGGCATCGCCCTCGCCCACCAGGCGGTAGAGGGAGAAGACGTCGGCGACGCCGGTCTCCTTCTTCAGGCCGAGGAACACGTTGTAGCCGAACAGCAGGCAGTCGCCGACCTGGACGATGTCGCGGGCGATGCAGTTGTTCTCGGTGCGGATGCGCACGCGCCCGACCACTTCCATCTGGCTGCTGCCGAACTCCTCCAGGCGCTGGCCGTTGAGGTTCTCGGTGATCTGCCGCAGGCGTTGCCCCTGGTCCAGCAGGCGCTTGTGCAGCACCTCGTAGGCGCCGCCTTCGGCGACGGCCTTGTCCAGTACGTCCTGGGTTTGGGTTGCGGCTGGTGCGTCCGACATCGTGGCCTTCCTGGATCTGCGCTGTCTGCGGGCAATGGTGCGGGGAGTGAAGCTAACGGGCTGAGCAGAAATCTGTTGAGCGAATCAGGGTGAGAACGAGCGACTGAACTTCAGCCACCCGCTCTTGCCCTTCCTGGCACGGCATGAACCACGCCCGTGATCCGGCGCCGCTCAGGCGCCGATTTTCTTGGCGACCTCGGCCAGCTTGTCGCGCATGGCCTGGTCGATTTCTTCCGGTTTGATCTGGGCGATGATCTTCTTCAGCACACGGATCTCGTTGTCGTCGATGGCGCCATCACGCTCGGCGATGTCCAACAGGGCGCCGAGCTCATGCACGTCCAGGCGGCCATCGTTGGCGAAGCACTGGATCGAGCGGAAAGACATTTCCAGATAATTCCTGGGTTCCAACATTGCAGCTCTCCTCGTTCGATAGGGCTGGGCTCATGCCCATGGCGGCGGAAGCGAGCCGATCTCGCTCCCGCCTGGGTGGTTACTCGATCAGGCCTCGGCGGCGGGCGCCACGACTTCCAGGTCGGGCTTGCGCTCGGCCGGCTTGCCGTTGAGCAGGCGTGCCAGTACGTCCTGCACCACCGGGCTCTTGCCCACCACGCCTTCGATGGCCTTGCCCACCGACAACGACTTAGCGAAGGAGTTGAAGAAGTCGCCCTCGCCGCCGACGATCTCGATCTTCGCCTTGGCCAGCGCGGTGGCGAGCACCTCGGCCTGGTCCTTGGCGATTTCCTTGTTGGCGGCGATGGCGGCCATGGCCTCCTCGAAGCTCTTCTCCAGCTGCATGCGGAACTCTTCGTGCTGACGCGCGCTGTCGCTGAGGGCGTCGAGGGCGCCGAACTTCTTGCCCAGACCTTCCGCTTCCGCGTTCAGGCGTTGCAGCAGCACCTCGGCTTCCGACGTACCCAGGTCCTTGGTCGCCTGGGCCTTGGCCGCACCGAGCTGCTGCTCGCCGCGGGCCTGGGCGCCCAGTTTCTCTTCCAGCACCTTGGCTTCGGCCAGGCCATCCTTCTCCTTGGCTGCGGCCTGGGCTTCCAGTACGCGGGCCTCGGCCAGGCCCTTCTCCTGCTCGCCCTTGGCTTCGGCGATCAGCTGTTCGGCACGCACGCGCGCCTCGGCCAGACCGTCCTTCTCCTTGGCCGCGGCAGTCACTTCCAGCACGCGGGCATCGGCCAGGCCAGGCGCGGCGCGCTCGGCCTCGATACCTTCGGCCATACGCTTCTTGGCCTCGGCCTGCTTGGCCGCAGCTTCCAGCTCGGCCTGGGCCAGGTTGTTGATTTCCACGGCCTTGTGCTTGGAGCGGGTCTCGTCGGCCTCGGCCTGCTTGACCTGGCGCACCAGCTCCTGTTCGGCCTGGGCCTGGGCCTGCAGCACGATGACCTGCTTGGCACGCTCGGCCTCGGACACCTCGCGCACTTCCTTGATGCGCTCTTCTTCCTGGGCCACGGTCTTCTCGACCGCGACGCGCTCGCGAATGACGTTGGCGATGTTCTTGCGCTGCTCTTCCAGGGCCTTCTCGGCCTCGATGCGCTGCAGCTCGACCTCGCGCTCGCGGGCCACCACTTCCAGGTCCTTGGCACGGGTGACTTTCTCCACCTCGATGACCACGGCGCGCTGGCGGTTCTGCTGGGCCACTTCGACTTCGCGCTGATGGTTCTCGGTGCGCACGTCGATTTCCTGCTGCGACTGGATGCGCGCCTGCTCGGCCTTGAGGCGTTCCTCTTCCTTGACCTTGATGGTCTCGGCTTCCTCACGGGCACGGATGGTCTCGACCTCGCGCTTCTGCCGCGCCTCGGCATCGGCCTGCTGGCGCTCCAGAGCCAGGGTCGCCTCGCGGGTCTCGACGTTCTTCTTCTTGATCGCCAGCTCCTCGTTGCGCTCGAGGTCGTTGGTGATGACGTTCTGCGCGGCGGTCAGCTCGGTGATCTTGCGGATACCGGCGGCGTCGAGGATGTTGCTCGGGTCCAGCGAGCTCTTGGCGGTCTGCTCCAGGTAGTCGATGGCGACGTCTTCCAGCACATAGCCGTTGAGGTCGTTGCCGATGGTCTCGACGATGCGGTCGCGGAATTCCTGGCGGTTCTCGAACAGCTGGACGAAGTCGAACTGCTTGCCGACGGTCTTCAGCGCCTCGGAGAACTTGGCGTTGAACAGCTCGTTGACCGCGGCGCGGTCGGAGGCACGGTCCACGCCGATGGCCTTGGCCACCTTGAGCACGTCTTCCTGGGTCTCGTTGACGCGCAGGTAGAAGGCCACGGTGATGTCGGCACGCATGTTGTCCTTGCAGATCAGGCCGTCCTTGCCGCGACGATCCACTTCCAGGGTGATCAGCGAGATCCGCATGAACTCCTTGAGGTAGATCACCGGGTACACCAGGGCACCGGTGAAGTGCACCTTGGGCGTGGAGGACATGTCGTTGACGATCAGCGCCGTGCCCTGGGGGACCTTGATATAGAAGGCCTTGAACAGCACGAAGAAGCCGAAGATCAGCAGGAATACGACACCGACGCCGATCAGGAAGGGCATCACCAATTCGAGGCTCATTGCAATCAATCTCCTTTGATTCTGGGGTGAGTACGAGGGTCAGAAGCCCTTGAACTCGTCCTCGGTAATGACCCGGTAGGCGTGTTCGCCTTCCAGGTACTCGAGCAACACGACACGGTCGCCACGTTTGAAACCACGCGCCTCATCGGCACGCACGCGCAGGATCAGGCCCGCGCCACCGTCTTCCAGTACCGCCTCGCCATGGCTCAGGGTGACTCGGCCACTGCGCACCACGGCGGTCTGCCCCAGCACCGACTTGCTGCTGGTGGCTTCCAGCTTGCGAAACAACGGGCGCAGCGGACGGCACAGGGCGGCCGTTACCGGCACGGCCAGCATCAGCGCAGCGAACACCAGCACCAGCCCCAGCGGGTAGCGCAGGATGCCCAGCGGCAGGTGGCGCAGCAGCAACAGCTCGACGAAGTAGCTGGCGATCCAGGCGAAGAAGAACAGCAGGGTCAGCACCAGCGTCACCGGTACGCCATTGAGGCCCAGCTTGAGCAGCAGGCCGGCGAGCCCCTCGGGCTGCACCGACTCCAGCGTGGAGTCGGCCTCGATATCGAGTACGTCGACTTCGAGGATGCCCAGTGCGGCGACGCACCAGTAGAGCACCGCCAGGCACAGCAGGAAGCTGAAGATGACGGTGGGGAACGCAAAAGTGCTGTGCAGGAAATTTTCCATCGAGTTCCTATCCCTGAATCAGGCGGCGGAGCGAGCTCCGCCGCAACGCACGACGGTCAGGACTTGGCCTTGTCCTTCAGGCGCGCCAGTACGCTATCCGCGCTGGCATTGTCGGCCTTGATGCCGGCAGCACGCAGCTTGGCTTCCAGCGAGTCGTCGACGCTGGCCGCCTCGGCCAGCTCGGCCGTCGCCTCCATCTTCGCCGCGCGCTCGGCCTGCTGTTGCTTGATCCGCTCCAGCGACTCGACGGCCGTATGCAGCTTGGCCTGGGAGCCACCATAACGCTGGGCCACGGCCATCTGCGCCTTCTGCACGCTCTCGGTGGCCTTGACGGTATCCACCTGCTGCTTGAGACGCTTGATGTTGGCCTCGGCCTGGGTCACCGCCTTGCGCAGCTGAGCGACGCTGGCGGCATAGCTCTCGGCCTGCTCGCGCTCGCTGTTCAGCTCGACTTCCAGGTTGGCGATCTTCACCGCCACTTCCTGGGCCAGCGACTCGTTGCCGGCCTCCAGGGCCTTCAACGCGTACTGCTCGTACTCGGCGACCTTGGCCGCGCTCTTCTCGGCGCGATCGGCGGCCAGTTTCTGCTTGGCCATGATCTCGGCCAGCGCCTCCTTGGACTTGCGCAGCTCCAGGTCGGCGTCGCGGATTTCCTGGTCGAGAATACGCAGGGCCTGGCTGTCCACCATGGCCTCACCCACTTCGTTGGCGCCGCCACGCAGGGCGGTCAACAGTTTGCTCCACACGTTCATGGCAATCTCCTTAGGCACCGGCCTTGAGGAAGCCCTCATAGGCTTCGGTGGCCTTGATCACGTTGTCCGCCAGCATCTCGATTTCCTGTACCACGTTGGAGAGCACTGAGGACGCGCTCAGGGCACCGAACATGGTGTAGCAGGCCTGCCCGTCCGGCAGGATTTCCAGGCCGATGGACGACAGCGGGAAGAGCTTGCGGCTGCGCAGCACCTCTTCGTTGAACGCGACCTCATCGCGCACATCGGCCGCCGGCCAGAGCAGCGCCTCGACGATGATCTGCTCGCCGAAAACAGCGACGAACAGCGGCAGGTCGCCGTATTCACCCATGGTCACGTGCAGGCTGGCGTCGGCGCCCTGGATCAGCTCGATGGCCGCCCGCCCGTCCTTGAACAGCTCCGTTGCGGACAGCGCATCGAACAAACCTTGTGCAGTCCAAACCTGAGGCATGGCACCTCCCTCCTTCTCCATAGAGGCCTGCCCCACCTGGGGCTGGCGCAGTTTCCGCTCGAATGCCGCGAGCGCTTGCGCATGCTCGGGCAGTATCCACACCTCTTTCTTGATCAAGCCCTGCTCGCGCAGGCGCTGACGAAAGAGACGCTGGTAATGGGCTGATGATTTGCTTTCCATGGGCGAGAGATTAGGCACTCACATGTAATGAATCAACTACTCACATGTAATATTTTCAAGCGCACGTATGACGGACACACGAGCACGCCGAGAGCAGACCGGAAGGGCCGCCACGGGAAAGGGTTTGCGGGTATGGGTAACGGGAGGGAAAGCCTTCCAGGCCAGAGAGGGAGCGCGCATCCTTTCGCCCGGCGATTTAACCGCAGATACTCCACCGACGAAAGCCCAAGGCGCACCAACCAGGTCGCATCCACACAGGAATCACGATGATCCCCAGCAAACCCCTCGCCGGCCTGAAAGTGGTCGAGCTCGGCACCCTGATCGCCGGCCCCTTCGCCTCGCGCATCTGCGCCGAGTTCGGTGCCGAGGTGATCAAGGTCGAGTCGCCGGATGGCGGCGATCCGCTACGCAAGTGGCGCAAGCTGTACGAAGGCACCTCGCTGTGGTGGTTCGTGCAGGCACGCAACAAGCAGTCGATCACCCTCAATCTCAAGCATGAGGGCGGCCGCGAGGTGCTGAAGAAACTGCTGAGCGAAGCGGACATCCTGATCGAGAACTTCCGCCCCGGCGTGCTGGAGAAGCTCGGCCTGGGTTGGGACGTGCTGCATGGGCTGAATCCGAAGCTGGTGATGGTGCGCCTGTCCGGCTTCGGCCAGAGCGGGCCGATGCAGGACCAGCCAGGCTTCGGCGCGGTCGGCGAGTCCATGGGCGGGCTGCGCTACATCACCGGCTTCGAGGATCGGCCGCCAGTGCGCACCGGCATCAGCATCGGCGACTCCATCGCCGCGCTGTGGGGCGTGATCGGCGCGCTGATGGCGCTGCGGCACCGCGAGGTGAATGGCGGCCAGGGCCAGGTGGTGGACGTGGCGCTGTACGAGGCGATATTCGCCATGATGGAAAGCATGGTGCCGGAGTTCGATGTGTTCGGCTTCATCCGCGAGCGCACCGGCAACATCATGCCCGGCATCACCCCCTCCTCCATTCACACCTGCGGCGATGGCAAACATATCCAGATCGGCGCCAACGGCGATGCGATCTTCCAGCGCTTTATGCGCGCCATCGACCGTAGTGACCTGGCCGACGACCCAACGCTGGCCGACAACGCCGGCCGCGATGCGCGGCGCGACGAACTCTACGGGGTGATCGACCGCTGGGCCGCCAGCCTGCCGCTGAGCGAAGTGGAGGCGGTCCTGGTGCGCGCCGAGGTGCCGGCCAGCCGCATCTACTCCGCCGAGGACATGTTCAAGGACCCGCAGTTCCTCGCCCGCGAGATGTTCCTCTCGGCCAAGCTGCCCGATGGCAAACCATTCAAGATGCCCGGCATCGTGCCCAAGCTGTCGGAAACCCCCGGCGGCGTGGAATGGACCGGTCCGCAGCTGGGCGAGCACAACCAGGCGGTGCTGAGCCGCCTCGGCTACAGCGCCGAGCAGATCGCCGCACTGAAGGATGGCGGCGCGATCTGATGCGCCGCCTCGCCACCGCGCTGCTGGCGAGCCTGGCCGTCGCGCCGAGCGCCGCACTGTTCATCGCCCTGCTCACCGGCAGCCTGCGCCAGCAGCGCCTGACCCTGGAGTGGCCGCAACTGATCGACGGCGGCGACTCGATCGTGCTCGAACTGCTGCTCACCACCGCACCCGGCGCATTGCTCGTGCTGCTGGCGAGCGCCTGGCTGCGCCGCGGGGCGCTGCGCGTCGGCGCCTTCATCGGTGGCGCACTGCTGGCCTGCATGCTGGCCGCCGGCCTGTTCGCCCAGGCCTTCGGCAATACTTGGAGCATCAGCGAAATCCTGGCGGAGCTGGTCGTGGCACAGCTGCACCTGATCGCCCTGGCACTGTTGCCTGGCACCCTGCTGGTCGCCCTGCTCCAGCGCCGCGAGGATTGACCCAGGCGACAGCGGCTTTCAGCGAAGCGCCATTCGGCGGACGGCCGCTTGCCGACAAATACTTTAAAGTCCAACATGGACAAACAAGTATTTACGGAGACACTCGCATGACCCGCGTGATCGACCAGACCGAAGCCGAACGCCTGCTCGCCCGCATCGACGTGCACCAGGCCATGCGCGCCATGTTCGCCAGCCTGGCCGAGGGCCGCGCGGTGCAGCCGGCGCAGCAGCTGGTGGAATTCCCCGGCGGCGGCGACTTCATCAACTACCTCGGCGTGCTGGCCGACGAAGGCGTCTACGGGGTCAAGACCTCGCCCTACATTCCCGGCCCGCAGGGCGCCACCGTCACCGCCTGGACCCTGCTGATGTCGATGCACAGCGGCCAGCCGCTGCTGCTGTGCGACGCCCACAGCCTGACCACCGCACGCACCGCCGCCACCACCGCGGTGGCCGTGGAGGAGCTTGCCCCGCAGCACGCCACGCGCCTGGCGATCATCGGCAGCGGCCCGGTGGCCCGCGCCCACCTGCACTACGTGAAGAACCTGCGCGAATGGCAGAGCATCCGCCTGTACTCCCCGGGCCTGGCTGCCGAGAGCGCGGGCAAACACGCCGAGCTGCGCGCGCTGGACCCGCGCCTGCAGCTGTGTGCCAACCAGGAGGAAGCGTTGGCCGATGCCGACGTGATCCTGCTGTGCACCTCCTCCGCCGGCCCGGTGTTCGACCCGCTGAGCCTCGGCCGCAACGTACTGGTCACCTCGATCAGCACCAATGCACCACGCGCCCACGAGGTGCCGCCGGCCAGCCTGGTCGGCATGGACGTGTACTGCGATTACCGCGCCACCACGCCCGGCTCGGCCGGCGAGATGGTGCTGGCCGCGGAAGGCGGCTGGAACCGCGGCCTGATCCGCGGCGACCTGGCCGAGCTGGTCAGCGCCCGCGCACCCAAACCGGCCTACGACCGCCCAGTGTTCTTCCGCTCGATCGGCCTGGGCCTGGAAGACATGGCCCTGGCCCATGCGCTGCATCGCCTGCTGGAGCAAGGCCAATGAGCACGATCATCCACGCCGACTACCTGATCATCGGTGCCGGTATCGCCGGCGCCAGCACCGGCTACTTCCTCGCCGCGCACGGCAAGACCGTGCTGCTGGAGCGCGAGAGCCAGCCCGGCTACCACTCCACCGGGCGCTCCGCCGCGCTCTACACCCTGGCCTATGGCACACCGCAGGTGCGCGCCCTGACCGCCGCCAGCCGCGCCTTTTTCGACGCACCGCCGGCCGGCTTCAGCGAGCACCCGCTGCTCAGCCCGCGCGGCGAGATGGTAGTGGACTTCAGCGGCGACGCCGAGGAACTGCAGCGCCAGTTCGACAGCGGCAAGGCCAGCGTGGCGGACATGCGCCTGCTCAGCGCCGACGAGGCCTGCGCCCTGGTCCCGGTACTGCGCCGCGACAAGGTGCATGGCGCCATGCTCGACCCCAGCGCCGCCGATATCGACACCGATGCCCTGCATCAGGGCTTCCTGCGTGGCATCCGCCAGCAGGGCGGGGAAATCCACTGCAACCGCGAAGTCAGCAGCATCGGCAAGGTCGAGGACGGCTGGCAGGTACGCTGCGGCCAGCAGCTGTACAGCTGCCGCGTGCTGATCAACGCCGCCGGTGGCTGGTGCGACCAGATCGCACAGCTGGCCGGGGTCGCCCCCATCGGCCTGGTGCCCAAGCGTCGCGCCGCCTTCACCTTCCCGGCGCCTGAGGGCATGGACTGCCACGCCTGGCCCTGCCTGGTGGACCTGCACGAGGCCTTCTACTTCAAGCCGGACGCCGGCCAGCTGCTCGGTTCGCCGGCCAACGCCGATCCGGTGGAACCCCATGACGTGCAACCGGAAGAGCTGGACATCGCCATGGGCCTGTACCAGATCGAAGAGCACACCAGCATGAGCGTGCGCCGCCCGGCGCACACCTGGGCCGGCCTGCGCAGCTTCGTCGCCGATGGGGATCTGGTCGGCGGCTACGACGCCCACGCCGAGGGCTTCTTCTGGGTCGCCGCCCAGGGCGGCTATGGCATCCAGACCAGCGCGGCCATGGGCGAGGCCTGCGCCGCGCTGATCCGCCACCTACCGCTGCCGGCGCGCTTCGCCGAGTTCGGCCTGACCGCGCAGATGCTCTCGCCTTCCCGCCTGGAATGAGTTGCGGCACACTCGCTGCGCCCCGTCATGCGGGGCGCAGACCCGGAGCCCCTGCATGAAGCCGACACCCGCCACCGACCTGGCCAATTTCCGCGCCATCGCCGATGCGATCGCCACCCTGTTCTTCCCCCACGCCGAAGTGGTGCTGCACGACCTGCGCACGCAGAAGATCGACCATATCGCCAACAACCTGTCCAAGCGCGCGGTTGGCGACGATGCGGCCCTGGAGGACCTGCTCGAGGGCGAGACCGACGCATGCAATATCGGTCCCTACGAGAAGCTCAACTGGGACGGACAGAAGATCCGCTCAGTCAGCACCGTGCTGCGCGACGGCCAGGGCACGCCGGTTGCCGTGCTGTGCCTGAACCTGAATATCTCGCTGTTCGAGACGGCCAAGCAGGCGCTGGACCTGTTCCTCTCCGCCAGCAAGGTGATCCCCCAGCCCGATGCGCTGTTCCGCGACGACTGGCAGGAGCGCATCAACACCTTCCTGCATGGCTGGCTGCAGCAGCGCCAGCTCGGTCTCGCCCGCCTCAGCCGCGAACACAAGCGCGAGCTGGTCGAGGCCCTGCACGCCGAAGGCGCGTTCAAGGGCAAGAGCGCGGCCAACTATGTGGCCAATGTGCTCAACATGGGCCGCG
Source organism: Pseudomonas sp. F(2018) (assembly GCF_005508865.1). Lineage (GTDB taxonomy): Bacteria > Pseudomonadota > Gammaproteobacteria > Pseudomonadales > Pseudomonadaceae > Aquipseudomonas. Next base: position 220,295 of record NZ_SCOM01000004.1, on the reverse strand, counting down.
CCACGGTGTACAAGCACCTCAAGGAGATCAAGGGCGAGGCCTGATCCCTCAGGGTCGCGAATACGCCTGGAACAGCAGCCGCACCTGCGCGCTGGGCTCGCCGAAGTACTTGCGGTACAGCGGTTCGATATCGCCGGTGCGGTACACCTGGCTCAACTCGCGGTCCACCAGCAGGCGGAAGTCATCGTCGCCACGCGCCATGACCAGCGCCAGGGGCTCCAGCTCGAACAGCCGATCGAGCACCTGCAGTTCACCGGCCGCGCGACTGAGCGCCACCTGGTTCTGCAGTACCACGCGATCGGCGAAGAAGGCGTCGGCCTTGCCCTCGGCCACCACCGCCACCCCCTCGGCATAGCCGGCAACCGGTACCACGCTGGCCTGCACGCCATACAGGCGCAACTTGCTGCGTACCCAGTGCTCGGTGACGCTGTCACCAATGACCGCGAAGCGCTCGTGGATCAGACCGCGATTGATGGTGGCGCGCCACTGCGGGCCGCTGTGCTGGGTCTGCCCGTTGAGCGCCGCCACCAGGCTGGGCGATGCGTCGCTGCGCACCACCACACCGCGCCCGGCCGGATAGATCGGCAGCGAGAAGTTCAGCAGCTCGCGCCGCGCCAGGGTCTCCACCAGGCCGCTGCACAACAGGTCGACTTCTCCCGCCTGCAGGGCCGGCAGCACTGCGTCACGCGCCAGCAACCGATACTGCACCTGCAGCTCGGCCAAGCCGAGCTCGCGCTTGACCCGTTCGGCCACCCGCTGGCAGAGCTCGATGCCATAGCCCGCCGGCCCCTCGCCCTGCTGCGAGGAGAACGGCGCCAGGTCGGCCAGGTAGCCGAGCGTGAGGCTGTTGCTGCTGCGGATTCGCTCCAGCGTCTGCGCCGCCAGCGGTTGCGCCAGCAGCAGCGCCATCAGCATCCAGGCCGCACGCTTCATGGCGCCTCCTCCTTCAGCGCCATGCGCTGTTCCAGCATGCGATCGGCGATGTAGCCGAACAGCAGGTAACCCACCGCGGTGACGATCATGCCGCCGAACACCGCCTCGGTGCCCGAGGCATACAGCGCGTAGAAGCTGTAGGCCATGGCCAGCGCCAGGGCGACCATGTTGCGGTACTGGATGGCGCGCGCCACGCCGGCCTTCTGCATGATGATCAGCAGCGCGGAGAGCGCGGTGATGTAGGGGATGATGTTGGTCACCGCAGCCAGGTTGACCAGCTTGCCGAACTGCTCCGAGGCGTTCGGCGAGATGGTCGACATCGCCATGCCGGTCTGCAGCACCGCGTTGGCGATCAGGCCGAGCAGCGGCGCGCCGAGCAGGGTCACGCGGGCGAACAGCTGCGGGAACATGCGCTGCTCGGCGGTGACCTTGGCGGTCTGCGCCAGAGTGAACTGCCAGCCCAGCAGCGAGCCGACGCAGGCCATCACCGCCAGGGCCATGATGATGTCGCCGACCCAGCCGTTGAACATCTGCGCATAGACGAAGGCGAACGGCGCGCTGGAGTTGGCCAGCTCGGCGTTCGGCACTATGCCCATGATCACCGAGGTGGACAGTACATAGACCACCGCCGCGCCGAGGGTACCCAGCAGGCAGGCCAGCGGTACGTTGCGCTGGGGATTCTCCACCGCATCGGAGTTCTGCGCCGCCGACTCCATGCCGAGGAAGGCCCACAGGGTCAGCGGAATGCTCTGCGCGATGGCGTCGCTGGTGGCGATGCCGTTGGGGTTCCAGGCCTGACGGAAGATCTCCGGGTCGAACCAGAACCAGCCGATCACCGACAGCCCGGCCACCGGGATGATCACCCCCCACACCGTCACCGAGCCGATCTGCCCGGTAACCTTGGGGCCACCGAAGTTGGCCAGCGAGGTCAGCCAGATCAGGCCGACGCTGCCGACGAACAGCGGGATCGCACCGCTGCCGAGCCAGGGGAAGAAAGGCGTCAGGTAACCCACCGCCGAGATGGCGATGGCCACATTGCCGATGGCCAGCGACAGGAAGTACAGGTAGGAACAGAGGAAGAAGGCCGACTTGCCATGGGCCTCCTCGGTGTAGGCCGACATGCCGCCGGGGCGCGTGCAGTAGATGCCGCACTGGGCGAAGCAGTAGGCGATGGCCATCGAGCCTATCGCGGTGATGATCCAGGACAGCAACGACACCGCCCCCAGCTGGGCCATGCTCGACGGCAGCATGATGATGCCCGAGCCCATCATGTTCACCGCCACCAGGGTGGTCAGCCCCGTCAGCCCCATTTTCTTGTCTGTCCCCGCCATAGCCGCCCCCTTCCCTATCAGCTCCTCCTCATACTAGGTGGAGCGCAGCGGCTGCGCCTGTGGCGGCGGACAAAATTCACCCGCCGTGCATCGCTCGCGAATCGACCGGCGCCTGCTCGCGCGGGTGCAGGCCGTAGTCGCGCAATACCTCAGCCACGCGCAGACGGTAGTCGGCGAACACTCCGCCGCGACCGGCCACCTGCGCCTGGCGATGCTCCTCGGTGTTGCGCCACTGGCCCACGGCCGCCTCGTCGCGCCAGAACGACAGCGACAGCAACTTGCCCGGCTGGCTGAGACTCTCGAAGCGCTCGATGGACAGGAAGCCGTCGATGGCCTGCAACTGCTCGCGCAGGTCGGCGGCCAGCCCCAGGTAGGTGTCGCGCCGGCCCGCGGCCGGCTGCACCTCGAAGATCACCGCGATCACGACCGCGGCTCCACGCCCAGCGTCCCCTCCACCACCTCGAGGAAACTGCGTTCCTCGCGCAGGATGAAGCGCTTGTCCTGGGCAAGGGCAAAGTTGGCGCGGCCCTCGGCATCGCTCTTCAGCCGGGTGCGGTAGGCCTCGTAGGCGGCCAGGCTGGGAAAGGCGATCAGCCCCCAGGCGATGTCGTTGCTGCCTTCGTGCGGCAGGAAGTAGCCGAGCAGGTGCCCGCCGCAGCGCGGGATGATGCGCCCCCAGTTCTCCGCGTACTCGCGGAATGCCTCGCGCTGGAACGGTTCGATCTGGTAGCGGATGAAACAGGTGATGGGCATGGTGCGTCCTCCTGGGTTGATGGGGCCAAGCTAACGCTTTGTCGCCGCCCGATGGTTCGACTAGGATCGAACCATGAAAGACGGACCCAACATCGCCCGCATCGCCGCGCTGATCGGCGACCACGCCCGCGCCGAGGTGCTCACCGCACTGATGGCCGACCGCGCCCTCACTGCCACCGAGCTGGCCAACCTGGCCGGCGTCAGCAAGCCGACCATGAGCGCACACCTGGCCAAGCTGCTCGACGCCGGCCTGATCGCCGGCGTGGCCCAGGGTCGCCACCGCTACTTCCGCCTGGCCGATGCCGACGTCGCCCGCCTGCTCGAAGCCTTGATGGGCGTGGCCTTCCGCGCCGGCGCCGTGCGCGTGCGCTCCAGCCCGCGCGAGCCGGCGCTGCGCAAGGCGCGGGTGTGCTACGACCACCTGGCCGGGGAACTGGGCGTGAAGGCCTACGAGACGCTGCTGCAGCGTGGCTGCATCGAGGAAAGCGGCGAGGAGCTGCGCCTAACCGAGGCCGGCCAGCGCTGGTTCGCCGAACTGCAGATAGATGTGGCGGCCGCCGCCGGACGCCGGCGCCACCTGTGCCGCCCCTGCCTGGACTGGAGCGAGCGCCGCCATCACCTCGGCGGCGCCTTGGGCGCACAATTGCTGCAACGCCTGCTGCAGCTGGGCTGGGCCAAACGCGATCCGACCTCGCGGGTGGTCGCGTTCAGCCCTCGCGGCGAACGCGAGCTGGAACGCCTGCTGCAGAGCTGAGCGGCGTCAGCCCTGCACCCATCTCAGTCGCCGTAGATATCGAAGCTGAAGTACTTGGCCTGGATCTTCTGGTATTCGCCGCTGGCACGGATGCCGGCGATGGCCGCGTTCAGCTTGTCCAACAGGGCCTTGTCGCCCTTGCGCACGGCAATACCGGCACCCTCGCCGAAATAGGCCGGGTCGGTGAAGGCCGGACCGACGAAGGCGAAGCCCTTGCCCTGCGGAGTCTTGAGGAAGCCCTCGTCGACCGGGATGGCATCGGCCAGGGTGCCGTCGACACGGCCGGAGACCAGATCCAGGTAGATCTCGTTCTGCGAGCTGTAGCGCACCACTTCCACGCCCTTGGGCGCCAGCACCTCGGAGGCGAAGCGGTCGGTGGTGGTCGCGCGCTGCACGGCGATGCGCTTGCCGCTGAGGCTGCTGAAATCATCACTAACCACGCTGCCTTCCTTCATCGTCAGGCGCGCCGGGCTGTAGTAGTACTTGCCGGTGAAGTCCACCGACTTGCGGCGCTCGTCGGTGATGGTCATGGACGACAGCACGGCGTCGACCTTCTTCACCTTGAGCGACGGGATCAGGCCGTCGAACTCCTGCTCCACCCACTGACATTCGACCTTCATCTCGGCACAGAGCGCGACGCCGATGTCCACGTCGAATCCGGCAATCGAGCCATCGGCCTGCTTGAAGGCGAAGGGCGGATAGGCAGCCTCGATGCCCAGGCGCAGGGGCTTGTCGGCGGCGAACAGGCTGGAGGCCATCAGGCTCAGGGCGAGGCCGCCCAGCAATGCGAGTTTCTTCATGGTGTGACTCCCGGGTGCGCCCACCGCGAGGCGGGCAGGTTGGCAAATGACTGGGCAGAAGAAGGGGCCGCCGGCGCGAACCGGAGCGAGCGAGAAGCAAGACATAGCTGGTACTGGGACATGATCGGCGAACCGCTATTTTGTACTTATAAATCTATACTGGACTTTAATGTACACACCGTCAACAGCCGTTCGCCTGCCGCCGATCCTGTTGAAAGGCGGCGGTATTCATCTGCTTCAGGGTTTCGACCAGCGCCGCGCCGCCTGCTGGTCGCTGCAGCGTCCTTCCACCCAGCGCGCGCCGTCCGGGGTGTCTTCCTTCTTCCAGAACGGCGCGCGGGTCTTCAGGTAATCCATGATGAAGCTGCAGGCGTCGAACGCCGCCTGGCGATGGGCGCTGGCGGTACCGACGAAGACGATGGGCTCGCCCGGCTGCAACCGGCCGACCCGGTGCAGCACTTCCACCCGCAGCAGCGGCCAGCGCTGCTCGGCCTCGCTGACGATGCCGGCCAGAGCCTTCTCGGTCATGCCCGGGTAGTGCTCGAGGAACATGCCGTGCACGTCCTGGCCGTCGTTGTAGTCGCGCACATAGCCGACGAAGGTGGCCACCGCGCCGATGCCCAGGTTGGCGGCGTGCAGCGCATTGAGCTCGACGCCCGGATCGAAGGCCTCGACCTGTATCCGGACGCTCATCTCAACCGCCGGTCACGGTGGGGAAGAAGGCGATCTCGTCACCGTCGGCGATTTCGGTGTCCAGGCCGCAGAGTTCCTGGTTGCGCGCGCACATCAGGTTCTGCTCGGCCAGCACCTGCCACACGCCACCGCGGCTCAGCAGGTGCTCACGCAGCTGCTCCAGGTTGCCCAGGGCGGCGCGCTGCAGCTGCTCGCCATCGATGCCCAACACCTCTCGGTAGCGGGCGAAATACTGTACGCGGATCATGTCAGGCTCCCTGCCTCGTGATAGTCCAGTCGGTAGTCGCCGCTCTTGCCGCCGGATTTCTCCAGCAGGCGTACGGCCTCGATCGTGATGCCGCGGTCCACGGCCTTGCACATGTCATAGATGGTCAGCGCGGCGATGCTGGCGGCGGTCAGCGCCTCCATCTCCACGCCGGTCTGCCCAGCCAGCTTGCAGCGCGCCTGGATGCGCACGCAGTCGATGCCCTCGGCCTGCAGCTCGACCTTGACGCTGGTCAGCAGCAACGGGTGGCACAGCGGGATCAGCTCGTGGGTCTTCTTCGCCGCCTGGATGCCGGCGATGCGCGCCACGGCGAACACGTCGCCCTTGGGGTGGCTGCCGTCGGCGATCATCGCCAGGGTCGCGGGCAGCATGCGCACACGGGCTTCGGCCACGGCCTCACGGGAGGTCACCGCCTTGTCGGTGACGTCCACCATGTTGGCGCGGCCTTGGGAATCGAGATGGGTCAGCACGATCTTGCTCCGGGATAGATGCGGCCATTGTAACGCCGCCACCATGCGGAGCGCGCGGCCTCCGCGCCCTCCCGTCGGAGAGGCGCGGAGCTGCGTCGGTTACATGTGGGCTTCGGCGTACTCGGCCAGCACCGAGCGCGGCACCCCTTGCAGGGTGATGTGCACACCGTGCTCGAAGTCCTTGAAGCGCTCGGTGAGGTAGGTCAGGCCAGAGCTGGTGGCGGACAGGTAAGGCGTGTCGATCTGTGCCAGGTTGCCCAGGCAGATCACCTTGGAGCCCGTACCGGCGCGAGTGATGATGGTCTTCATCTGGTGCGGGGTGAGGTTCTGGCACTCGTCGATCAGGATCAGGCTGTGCTGGAAGCTGCGCCCGCGGATGTAGTTGAGCGATTTGAACTGCAGCGGCACCTTCTGCAGGATGTAGTCGACGCTGCCGTGGGTGCTCTCGTCGTCCGAATGCAGGGCCTCCAGGTTGTCGGTGATAGCGCCGAGCCAGGGCTCCATCTTCTCCGCCTCGGTGCCGGGCAGGAAGCCTATGTCCTCGTCCAGGCCCTGCACACTGCGGGTGGCGATGATGCGCCGGTAGCGCTTGCTGACCATGGTCTGCTCGATGGCCGCGGCCAGCGCCAGGATGGTCTTGCCCGAACCGGCGGCGCCGGACAGGTTGACCAGGTGGATATCCGGATCGAGCAGGGCGAACAGCGCCAGCGACTGGTAGATGTCCCGCGGCTTGAGGCCCCAGGCCTCCTGGTGCAGCAGCGGCTCCTGATGCAGATCGAGGATGGTCAGGGTGCTGCCCTCGATGCCCTTGACCCAGCCGACGAAGCCCTGCTCGTCGATGATGAACTCGTTGATGTGCACGGCCGGCAGGTTGTCGGTGAGCTGCACCTGGTGCCAAGTACGGCCATGGCCCTGGCGGGTCTCGACCTTGCTCACGCGGTCCCAGAACGAGCCGCTCATGTTGTGGTAACCGCGCGACAGCAGGGACACGTCGTCGACCAGCTGGTCGGTGTGGTAGTCCTCGGCGGAGATGCCACAGGCACGCGCCTTCAGGCGCATGTTGATGTCCTTGGTCACCAGCACCACGCGCATGCCCGGGTTGCTGCTGCGCAGGTCCACCAGCTGGTTGATGATCTTGTTGTCGTTGAGGTTTTCCGGCAGCCAGGTGATGGGCTCGGCACGCTTGCTCATGAGGATCGACAGGCTGCCCTTCGGCCCGCTCTTGCCGCGCTGGATGGGGACGCCCTTCTCGACATCCTCGGGAATCGCATCACCGAGCACCTGGTCGATCAGGCGGATGGCCTGACGGCATTCGGCGGCGACCGTGTGCTTGCCGGTCTTGAGCTTGTCCAGCTCCTCCAGCACGGTCATGGGGATGGCGACGTGGTGTTCCTGGAAATTCAGCAGCGCATTGGGATCGTGGATCAGGACGTTGGTGTCGAGGACGTAGAGGGTGGGCTGGGTGGAGCGGGTGCGTCCGTGATCATCCATACTCGGTCACCTTATCGAGGGGCCTGGACGACAGAGCCTCTACAGCTCCGTCGCGGAGGACCGCCCACCTCCCGAACGGAGCGGGATACGCGAGCAAAGGTGATGGCCGAGGGCCGCCACCTGTGCTGCAGGGTTCGGCGGTCTGCTTTTTTAATACCCCAATCTGGATGACAGAAAAAAGAACTTTTTCTTCGGCCGGAGGCTTTTTTTACAGCTCGACGAATAACGCTTGGCGGGGCGCAAGTGCGCCGTTAAAGTCGGAAGTCCTCCCCGCGGCAAAGCGCTTCATAACGCCGCTTCGCTGCATTTCTCCAGATCCCTTTATCTCTCTCGGCAAAGCCCGCCAGCTGCGCTATTGCCTGGGCATATTCGTGGCCGATCCCGTCAATCACCCTCATAGGTAGAGCTGGGCCGCCATCCAGCCTAGAATCGCGCCACGCCTTCTGGAGACCATTCGATGCTGTTGGTGATTTCCCCCGCCAAGACCCTGGACTACGACACCCCACCGCCCATTGGCCGCTTCACCCAGCCCGAGCACCTGGACCACGCCCAGGAGCTGATCGGCCAGCTGCGCCAGATGAGCCCGCAGCAGATCGGCGAGCTGATGCATCTGTCGGACAAGCTGTCGGCGCTGAACGTGGCGCGCTATGGCAGCTGGCAGCGGCCGTTCAACCCGTCCAACGCCAAGCAGGCGCTGCTGGCGTTCAAGGGTGACGTGTACACCGGCCTGGCCGCCGAGGACTTCAGCGAGGCCGATTTCGACTTCGCGCAGAACCACCTGCGCATGCTCTCCGGCCTGTACGGCGTGCTGCGCCCGCTGGACCTGATGCAGCCGTACCGCCTGGAGATGGGCACCAAGCTGGCCAACGCCCGCGGCAACAACCTCTATGACTTCTGGGGCGAGCGCATCAGCGGCTGGCTCAACGAGGCGCTGGCCGCACAGGGCGACGACATCCTGCTCAACCTGGCCTCCAACGAGTACTTCGGCGCGGTCAAGCGCAAGGCCCTCAGCGCCCGGGTCATCGACACCGAGTTCAAGGATCTGAAGAACGGCCAGTACAAGATCATCAGCTTCTACGCCAAGAAGGCCCGCGGCCTGATGGCGCGCTACGTGATCAAGGAGCGCATCCGCGATCCCGAGCAGCTCAAGGCCTTCGACTACCAGGGCTATCGCTACAGCCCCGAGCAGTCCAAGCCGGACAGCCTGGTGTTCCTGCGCGATCATTCAGAAGACTGATCTGGCCTGCTGGGCCACTACGCCGGCGCCGGGAGTGGTTATGATCGGGCCTCCCCTTCCTCGCGAGACAAGGAGTGCCCATGACCCAGCCCGTAGTCCTGATCACCGGTTGCTCCAGCGGCATCGGCCGCGCCCTGGCTGACGCCTTCAAGGCCGCCGGCTACCAGGTCTGGGCCTGCGCCCGCAAACCCCAGGATCTCGCCGGCCTGACTGCCGCCGGCTTCGTCGCGGTGGCGCTGGACGTCAATGACGCGGTGGCCGTGCAGCGCGCCGTCGAGCGCGTGCAGAGCGAGGCCGGGCGCCTCGACGTGCTGATCAACAATGCCGGCTACGGCGCCATGGGCCCGCTGCTCGACGGTGGCGCCGAGGGCATGCGCCAGCAGTTCGAGACCAACGTGTTCAGCCTGGTCGAGCTGACCCGCGCCTGCTTCCCGCTGCTGCGCGCCAGCCGCGGCCTGGTGATCAATATCGGCAGCATCTCCAGCGTGCTGATCACCCCCTTCGCCGGCGCCTACTGTGCCTCCAAGGCCGCCGTGCATGCCCTCTCCGGCGCCCTGCGCCTGGAGCTGGCGCCCTTCGGCATCCAGGTGATGGAAGTGCAGCCTGGCGCCATCGAGTCCAGCTTCGGCAGCAATGCCAGCCACAGCGCCGAACAGCTGGTCAACGAACAGTCGCCCTGGTGGCCGGTGCGCGAGGGCATCCGCGCCCGCGCCAATGCCTCGCAAGAGAAGCCGACGCCGGCCGCCGAGTTCGCCGCCACTCTCCTGGCCGCCGTGCGCCAGGCCGAGCGCCCCGCCCTGCTGCGCATCGGCAATGGCAGCCGCAGCCTGCCACTGATCAACCGCCTGCTGCCGCGCAAGCTGATGGACCGCATGCTGAGCAGGCGCTTCGGCCTCGACACCCAACTCTGAGGCACCGCCATGCCACGCCGCTTCCCGCTCTACCGCTACGTCCTGGGTGCGACGGCGGCAGCGTTTCTGCTCAATGTCCTGCTACGCGTGCCGTTGAAGATCGGCGGCATGCCCGCCACGCTGCTGGCGGCACTGCTCAGTGCCTGGGCACTGTGCGCCGCCTTCGCCTGGCTCGAGAAGCGCCGCCCGCAAGCGGCCGAGCGCTGGCTGCTGGTGGCGCTGTACAGCCTGCTGCTGGGCCTGCTCTACCTGGTGATCCTCGGCCTGATGTGGCTGAAGGACGAGCCCGGCGACATGGGCCTGCTGTTGTTCTTCTTCCACTACCTCTGTTATCCGGCGGCCCTGCTGCTGGCGCTGCACATTTCCCGCACGCGCCCGGGCTAACGGACCGCGCAATCGGGCAAGGCCTGGCACTCGCCCGTCGCGTTGCCGGCTGCCGACAGCGGCGCGCCGAGGTGCCGATCATCCGGCGCCAGGCGGCGCGCACAGGCTCTGGCGGCGCTTGCCTGGGACACGCAGCCGCGCTCGTTGAGCATCTCCGACAGGTTGAACCAGCCGGCGGCGAAATCGCCACGGCGGCTCAGGCTGTCGCGTAACTGTTGCTCGGCACCTGCGCGGTCGCCCGCTGCATGCAGCAGATTGGCCATGGCGAAGCCGGGCAGCGGCTCGTCGGGCCACTGCTGCAGCGCCGTCCGATAGGCCGTGGCGGCCGCTTCGCGCTGGCCGGTCTGCTCCAGATCGCTGGCAGCCTGCATCCATGAGCTCAGCTGCGGCTGCGCCGGTAGACGATCCGGCGGCAGGGTCAGCACCGCCCAGCGCCCGGCGCGCGCCCAGGTGCGGTCGAAGTCGGTGAAATCGGTGGTCCAGCGCTTGGTTCGTGCCGAGCGCAGGATCAGCTGCTGGCGCTCACGGTCGTAGCCGACGGCCACCGCGAAGTGCCATTGCGGGTACCAGTCCAGCCCCAGGTTCTGCATCACCAGCACCGGATTGCCCGCCGCCAGTTGCGCCAGCAAGGCGTCCAGCTTCGGCTGCAGCGGGTAGACCAGTTGGCCGTGCTGACGCGCGCTGGCGACCAGCTCGACCTTCAGGCTGCCCTTGCGTGCCGGCAGGTAGACGCTCGGCAGCAGCGCCTCGGGCGAGGTCTGCACGCCGCGCTGCACCAGCATCGTGGCCAGAGCCGCCGGGCCGCACTGGTAGTCATCCTGGGGAAAGAACGGGGTATCGCCGAGTTCGACCCGCGCGGGCAAGCGCTCGCTGCCGGCCGACAACTGCAGCTGCTGGCCGGCACAGCCGGTCAGCAGCATCAGCACGGCGAGGGCCGGAGCCCCCCACCTCAGCGCAGGCATTTCACGAAGCTGAAGATATCGGTGGCGCAGAGCATGTCGGTGATGATGAAGATCACCAGGAACAGCACGATGATCCCGACCACGCCGGCGCCGGCCGGCTCCTCAGACAGCTGCTGGTTGAACTGGGCCAGCTCGGCCGGCGTCAGGCTATCGATGCGCTTCTCGACCTGGGCGCGATCCACGCCCATCTCCTGCAGTTTCTGCTGCACCTGCTGGTCATCCAGCATGGCGCGCAGCTGCTCGCGGTCGACCTGTTGACGTTGCTCCTGCAGCACCTCGGGGGTGCCGAGCATGGCCGCATTGGCCAGCGGCACCTGGGCGAACATCAGCAGATTGAGGGCGGCGAGGACGGCAGCGAGATAACGCTTGAACGGGTGGGCACGCATGATGGCGACTCCTGTTGGTATTGTTCTCTTCTTGACTCGCTGCGTTGCGCCCTGGTTCCCACATGTTGCTGTCAGACCCGCTACAGGCCCCGACCGCCCTGCTCCCCAGCCTGCTGGACGAGTATCCGCAATGGCACCGCGGTCGCCCGCGCTACGCGCTCTGGTCGATTCCGCTGGACTGTCCGGCGGTGCTCCGGCGCCTGCACGAGGCTCGCCGGTTGCTTGGCGACTGGCTGCATCCGGCGCAGCGGCGCCAGGCGCATATCAGCCTGTTCGTCTGCGGTTTCCCCTGCGCCGTGCCATGCCTTGACGACGACATCGGAACTGCCGTTCTGCAGGCTCAGCACAGCGCTCTCGCCGGCCTGAACGCAGCGTCCTTCGAGCTGCAGATTGGCGGCCTGGACAGCTTCGCCAGCGCGGCCTTTCTTGGCGTGCGGGACGACGGCCAGCTCGAGCAGCTACGCCAGGCGCTTGCGCCGCTGTCCAGGGAAATCCGCCAGGCCGCCTATGTGCCGCACCTTACCGTCGGCCTCTATCGGCAAGCCGTCAGCGCCGAGCAATGGCGCGCGCGTGCCGCGCCCCTGCGCGACTGCCCGCCACTGAGCCTGGCGGTGCGCGAGCTGCAACTGGTCAGCTATGACGCACGCGAGCTGCAGGGCCCGCTGCGCGTCGAGGCGCGGGTCGCGCTAGCATAGGCAGGCACTCGTCAGGACGACTCCCATGCTGCACACCCTCGCCGTCGGCAACTACCGCTCCATCAACAACCTGGTGATGCCGCTCGGCCGCCTCAACCTGATCACCGGGGCCAATGGCAGCGGCAAGTCCAACCTGTACAAGGCCTTGCGCCTGCTGGCCGAGACGGCGCGCGGTGGCGTGGTCAATGCCCTGGCGCGCGATGGCGGGCTGGAATCCACGCTGTGGGCGGGGCCGGAGAAGATCAGCCGGCGCATGAAGACCGGCGAGGTGCCGATCCAGGGCGGCCCGCGCAGCGAGGTGGTGCGTCTGCGCCTGGGCTTCGCCGGCGAGGACTTCGGCTATGCCATCTCCCTGGGCCTGCCCGAGCCCTCGCGCTCGGCCTTCGCCCTCGACCCCGAGATCAAGCGCGAATGCATCTGGGCCGGGCCCTGCTATCGCCCCGCCGCACTGCTGGTGGATCGCGAGGGCCCAATGGTCCGTCAGCGCGAGGGCCGCAGCTGGCAGGTGCTGGCCCAGCATCTGCCCAGCTACGACAGCCTGTTCGACCAGATCGGCAACGATCCGGGCTGCCCGGAGGTATTCCAGCTACGCGAGACCATTCGCCGCTGGCGTTTCTACGATCACTTCCGCACCGACGCCGATGCCCCGGCACGCCAGCCGCAGCTGGGCACCCGCACGCCGGTGCTGCACCACGACGGCCGCGACCTGGCCGCCGCCCTGCAGACCATCCGCGAGATCGGTGATCGTGAAGCGCTGGAACATGCCATCGCCGACGCTTTCCCCGGCTCGGTGCTGGATATCGACTTCCAGCCCGGCGGGCGCTTCAGCGTGGCATTGCGCCAGGAAGGCCTGCTGCGCCCGCTGTCGGCCGCCGAGCTGTCCGACGGCACCCTGCGCTACCTGCTGCTGGTCGCCGCCCTGCTCACTCCGCGGCCGCCCTCGCTGATGGTGCTCAACGAGCCCGAGACCAGCCTGCATCCGGACCTGCTGCCGGCGCTGGGGCGCCTGATCGTCGAGGCCTCCAGACATACCCAGGTGTGGGTGGTGTCCCACGCGCGCCGGCTGATCGCCGCGCTGGAGGAGCACCCGGAGTGCAACTCCATCGTCCTCGACAAGAGCCTGGGGCAGACCGCCGTCCAGGGCCAGGGCATGCTCGACGAGCCGGCCTGGCACTGGCCGGACTAGTTCCGTACGAAACGCGTCGGCGAAAGTCAGGCGTAGGACGGGCGAACCCGCGCTGGCAGCTACGCGGGTTGCGCCCGCCCTACCTTCCCTATGCTCTGCCCGGCTCGGGCGTCACGCTCGCCGGCTTGGGCTGGCGGAACACCAGCACGTTGCCGAGCATCACCAGCAGCAGGCCGAACAGCGCCGGCGCCGTCCACTGGTAGCCCTCGACGAACACCGAGATGTTCAGCGCCACCACCGGGAACAGCACGGTGCAGTAAGCCGCGCGCTCCGGCCCCATGCGCCCGACCAGGGTCAGGTAGGCGGTGAAGCCGATCACCGAGCCGGGAATCGCCAGGTACAGCAGCGAGACGATGTAGCGGGTGTTGGCCTCGAAGGTGAACGGCACGCCGACGACCAGGCAGTAGCCGACCAGCAGCAGCGCACCGTAGAACATGCCCCAGGCATTGGTGGTCAGCGGCTTGAGCCCGGCCTGCTGCTGCAGGCTGGAGAGCAGGTTGCCGGCGGAGAAACACAGGGTGCCGAGCACGGCCAGGCCGATGCCGAGCAGGGTCTCGCGGCTGGCCTGGTGGTGCGACAGCTCCGGCCAGAACAGCAGGCCCAGGCCGAGCAGCCCCAGCGCACCGCCGGCCAGCACGTTGGCGGCGATCCGCCGGCCCATGAAGATCCGCGCATTCAGTGCATTCCACAGGGTCGCCGTGGAGAAGATCACCGCCACCAGGCCGCTGGGGATCCACTGGCTGGCGGTGTAGAAGCACATGAAGTTGAGACAGAACAGGCACAGCCCCTGGGCCATGCACAGCAGCTGGGCGCGCCGGTCGAGGCGCTGCAGGCGGCGGCTGAGCAGGAGCAGGGCGAACAGCACGCCGGCCGCCAGGGCGAAGCGGTAGGCGATGGACACCGGAATGGCCACCTCGCCCAGCTGCAGCTTGAGGGCGATCCAGGTGGTGCCCCAGATCAGGACGGTGAGCAGGTACAGCGACAGGTTCATGGCAAGGCTCCGTTGACCCTTCCAGTCTCCACCCGACGCCCCGCACGCGCTTGCACAAACTTGCGCTTATCTGTCGCCCGCTACTGGCGGCGCCGCACCGTGGGAGTAGGATGGCAGGCATCTTCTCCGACCACTCGCAGTCCGATGGCCAGCCTCGAACAGAACCTGGTGTTCCAGTCGCTCAGCAGCTCGCCCAATGCGCGCCTGCTGCGCGGCGCCGAGCTGGGCGACGAACTGGCCGCGGCGCTATGGACCAACCATCACGACGCCCGCGACTACCAGGGCCCCGACCATCACACCCTGTCCTGCTACCTGGCCGGTGGCACCGGCACCTTCCGCCGCGAACGCCCTGGCGCTAAAGGCTCGCCGGACAAGCTGTGCGTATTGCCGGCCGGCCACGAGTCGTCCTGGGTGATCAACGGCGACATCCGCCTGGCCCATCTCTACGTCAGCCCGCAACGCTTCGCCGCCAGCGCCGTCACCCTGCTCGACCGCGAGCCGCGCGAGCTGCAGCTGCGCGAGAGCACCTTTCTCGAGGATCCACGCCTGGCCGGGCAATTCCGCCAACTGGTGAGCCTGGACTGGAACGAGCCCGGCGAACGGCTGCTGGCCAGCAGCCTGGCCCACGAGATGATCAGCCACCTGCTGCTGAGCCAGGTCGGCCTGCGCCAGGGCCTGAAGCTCAAGGGAGGTCTGGCGCCGCACCTGCGCAGGCGCCTGGTGGACTATATCGGGCAGCACCTGGACCAGGCGCTGTCACTGGGCGAGCTGGCCCAGCTGGCGGCGTTGTCCGAATACCACTTCGCGCGGATGTTCCGCACCAGCTTCGGCCTGCCGCCGCACCGCTACGTGCTGCAGCGCCGCCTGCTGCGCGCCCGCGAGCTGTTGCAGCACGGCCACCTGGCCCTGGGCGAGATCGCCCTGGTCTGTGGCTTCGCTAGCGCCAGCCACTTCAGCAACCGCTTCCGCGAAGCCTTCGGCGCGGCGCCGGGACTGTTGCGCGCGGCGCGCAGCTAGGGCTGCCCCTAGACCAGCGCGGCCACTCCGCCGGCCAGCGGCAGAACCGCCGCCAGGGGCAGCACCCAGCGCTGGCGCCAGGCGAGCAAGGCCACCAGCAGCAGGCCGGCGAGCATCAGCTGGCACAGCCAGAACACCGCGCCGATCTCGCCGCCTTCGGCCAGCCAGCACAGGCTCAGGCCAGCGACCAGCGCGGACAGCGCGAGTAAGCGCAGCAGGCGCTGGCGCACCGGGCTCAGGTCGGCTTGCAACAGCAGCTTGTGATGGCGGCTCATGGCCAGGCTGAGGGCGGTCATGGCCAGGTAGCTCAGGGCGAAAGCGAGCAGCAACATCAGACGGCCTCCTCGACCAGCACCCGGCGCGCGCGCGGCGCCCTAATCGCGGCGGGCTGGGCGAAACGCCAGGCGCACAGGGCGCTGAGCAGGCCGCTAACGATCAGGAACAGGTCGATACCAGCCAGCTGCCAGTCACCACGCGCCAGGCTGGACAGCAGATGGCCGTGCTCGGTGGTCAGCCCGTTGAGCAGCGGCAGGCCTAGGGCCAGCAGCGCGCCCAGGGCCAGTTGCAGGCTGAGCAGGCGGCGCGGCTGACGATGGCCGATCACCGCCCACAGGGCCACCAGCAGCCAGGCGCCGGCGAACACCCAGGCCTCGGCGCTGGCGCGCTCGGCCAGCCCGGCCGGAATCAGGCGGTTGCCCCACAGCAGGGCCAGGCTGGCCAGCGGCAGGCCGGCGAACACCGCGCCGTTGAGCGCGCGCACCACGCCGATGCCAGCACCGCCGCGGGCCTCGCGCTTGGCCACCCAGACCTTGATTCCGCCGACCAGCAGAGCGCAGCCGGCCAGGCCGAGGAGGAAGTAAAGGCCGCGCATCAGCGTGCCGCCGAACTGCACCATGTGCAGGCCCACCAGCCAGGTGTAGGTGGTGTAGCCGGCCGGCGCCTTCTGCTCGTGCAGCAGCTCGCCGCTGGCGGCATCGAAGGTCAGTTCGGACAGCGGCCGGCCGATGCGCGACTGGTGCCGCTGCTCGCTGATTTCAACCACCGCCGAGGCGTCGTCCGGATGGTGCACGCTGATCCAGCCGGCCGCGCTGCCGCCCCAGTGCTGCTCGGCCTGGTCGACCAGCGCGTTGAGCGACAGGGGTGGCGGCGCCGGCCGATGCATCTCCTCGCGGTGGTAGGCACCGCCCACCTCGCTGAAGAACTGCTCGCTGTCGTTCTGGTAGGCCACCTGCAGGCCGGCCGGCATGTAGCTGGAGACGAAGATCACCACCCCGGTGTAGGCCAGGACCAGATGGAAGGGGAAGCCGACCACGCCGAACAGGTTGTGCGCGTCCAGCCAGGCGCGCTGGCCGTTGGCATTGGGACGCAGGGTGAAGAAGTCCTTGAAGATGCGGCGATGGATGATCACCCCGGACACCAGCGCCACCAGCATGAACATGCCGGCCAGGCCGACGATGTACACGCCGGCCCTGCCGGCCTGCAGGGTGTAGTGCAGGCGGAAGAAGAAGTCGCCGCCGACCGTCTCCGGCAGCGGCTCGCCGCCGGCCGGGGCGAAGACGTGGTTGTGCTTCTGCTTGCTGCCGTCCACTTCCCAGCCCAGCCGCCAGTAGGGCTCGCGCTCGCTCGGGCCGTGCATCCAGAAGGCGTGCAGCTTCTCGCCCTCGGTGTGGCGCTGCATCCACTCGCGCACCTGGTCGGCGCTCATGCTGGACTCGGCGCTCTGGTGCAGGGCCGGGCGCATCCAGCGCTCCAGCTCCTTGTCGAAGCAGGCGATGGTGCCGGCCAGGATGATCACGTAGAGCAGCCAGCTGGGCAGCAGGCCGCCCCAGGTGTGCAGGCCGGCCATGGATTGACGCAGGCTCATGGGCGCACCGCCAGTTCGCTTGGCAGGAAGGCCGCCAGGCCCATCACCAGGGTCAGCCCGGCCAGCCACAGCCAGGCACGCACGGCACTGCCAGCGGCGAACACATAGATCGCCGCCGCCGTCCACACGGCGAAGCTGAGCATGCCGGCGAAGGCCACGCGATCCGGCCGCGCCAGCGGCAGGTAGACGGAGAGGAAGGCGGCGAAGCCGTAGGCCAGGGCATAGCCCCCGACCAGCGCGGCCAGCACGCGCGAGGCGACGCTCCAGGGCGACAGGGTGGAATTCTTGCTCACGGTCGACTCATCGTGGGGCGTGGCCAGGCCTACCGCGCAGCGGTGCTGACCATCGGGGCAGATTGGCCTCCCATTTTATTGATAAATATTCGCAAATGAAAGCTGATCAGCTTTCCTCCGAGTCGCGTCCGATGCGCGCCGGTGCCTGCACCGAAGGGAAGCGCGACGAGGCGAAGCGCACCACCAGAATGGCCATGGCCAGCAGCAGAATGGCGCCGGAGACATACACCACGCCCATGTCCGGGCGATGGTGGTGCGACACGTCGGAGATCAGCAGGCGGGTCAGCGCGGTAATCGCCACGTAGATCAGGAAGCGCACCGGCATGTGGTTGGTCTTGAAGTAGATGCCGACCATGGCGCCCAGCTCCAGGTAGATGAACAGCAGCAGGATGTCGTCCACCGTGATGTGGCCCTTCTCCAGCATGCCGAGAAACGCCACCACCGAGGCCCAGGCGGTGATGCCGCCGATGGCGAACAGCGCCAGGTAGTGGAAACTCTCCACCAGCAGGTTGCCCAGGGACTGGGCCAGGTCATGCATGTCACCCCGCAGGGCATCGATTCGCTTGAGACTCACCAGCGCACTCCTTCGACTGAACGGGTCCATGCTGGACCAGTTGGATGACAGCAGCTATGCAGGATGAGGGCCACGCGGCAGGCTTGCGCCGCAGGTGGCGAATCAAATACTGTATATACATACATATCAACCATCTAGCTTATGGGAATGAGGTGATGAATGGCCGTCGAAGTGGTGTACCGCAGCAGTCGCGATCCGGAGCGTCTGTTCATGGATAAGTCCGAAGCCGATCGCTACGACAAGATGCTGGAGCTGGCCGAGGCCCTGTCCGGCGCCCTGCACAAGGCCGTACCGTCGCTGAGCGAGGAACAGGTGGAGGAGCTGGGCATCTTCATGGCGAAGAACCGCGACACCTTCGCCAAGGCCTTCAAGAACCAGCCGGACGCCCTCGCCGAGCTGGACGCGGCCTCCGCCGACGCCTGACGCGCCGTTTGTTCAAGCCGCCCGCCAGGGCGGTTGGCGATGCTGGGCGCTCCCGTCCTTTTTCGGAGAGCGCCATGCGTCCCCTGCTCAGCATCCTCTATGCCCCGCTGTTCTTCTTCGGCCTGATCGGCCTGGCCACCTGGCTGGTCGGCTATTGCGACCTGTCGCCCGCCTGGCTGCCGGCGCTGCTGCTCGGCGCCATCCTCGTCTCGCACCTGGCCGAACGCCTGCTGCCCTATCAGCACAGCTGGAACCAGCCGCATAACGACGGCCCGAGCGACCTGCTGCATGCGCTGGTCAACGAGTCGCTGAATATCGCCAGCCTGGCCATCATCCCGCTGCTCGCCGGGCTGTGGCCCGCGCCGCCGCTGTGGCCCGCGCACTGGCCGCTGTGGCTGCAGCTGGCGTTGGCCATACCGGCCGCCGATCTCGGCGTCACCCTGATGCACTGGGTCAGCCACCGCAGCGCCCTGCTCTGGCGCCTGCACGCGGTGCACCACAGCGTGCCGCGTCTGTATGGCTTCAACGGGCTGATGAAGCATCCGTTGCACCAGCTGCTGGAGGCCGGCGCCGGCGTGCTACCGCTGATCCTGCTTGGCCTGCCGCTGCAGGTCGCCGCCCTGCTGGCCTTCGCCGTCGCCGTGCAGCTGCTGTTGCAGCACAGCAATGTCGACATGCGCATCGGCCCGCTGCGCCACCTGTTCGCCTGGGCGCCGCTGCACCGCTTCCACCACATCCGCTACGGGCGCGCCGGCGACGTCAATTTCGCGCTGTTCTTCAGCTTCTGGGATCGCCTGCTGGGCACCGCCTTCTATCGCGAGGACTACCGGCTGAGCGACGCCGATGTCGGCATCGGCGACCGCCCGGACTACCCGCGCGCCTACCTGGCGCAGCTGGGCGAACCCTTCCGCACGCCTGCCGCTAGCAGCGCCATCCCGGAGACGCCGCCGGCGCTGCGCTCAATCCAGCAGCCTTAGCTGCAGATGGCGCAGGCTGCGGTCGGCGCGAATGCCGAACAGCTCGCGCACGGTGCGCGACAGATGCGCCGAGTCGGCGAAGCCGGCGGCATGCGCCGCGTCGGTGAGCGTGCTGCCCTCCAGCGCCACGCCCAAGGCCAGGCGCAAACGCCGCCAGCGCACCAGGCGCCGCACGGACAGACCGACCTGCTCGGCGAACAGGCGCTCCAGCTGGCTCAGCGACAGGCACACGCGCTGCGCCAGGTCCCGGGCGCTGATGTGTTCGGTCAGTTGCTCGTCCATCGCGCCCAGCGCCTGGCGCACCCGTGCATCCAGCGGCAGACGCGGCAGCTGCCGCACCCGCTCGACCAGCGCCGGCAGCTCGGCCGGCGCCGTAGCGGCCAGCGTCTGCAACTGTTCGAGGGAGAACGCCAGCGGCTCGGCATACAGCGCCAGCAACGGCTGGCCGGCCAGTTCGAAGGCATGCTCCTGCTGCGACGGCACCAGCAACGCCCGCGCACAATGCGCCTGTCCCTCGACCAGCAGACGCAGCGGCTCGTCGGTCGCCAGCAGCAGTTGATGGGCATAGTGCGCATGGGGCCGCGCATTGCCGCTGACACCGGCCAGCAGGCAGTAGTCGGGGCCGAGCCAGAGCGCGCCCTGCCAGTGCTCTTCCTTCATGGCAGCCTCGTCGAATGGAGCGGCAGAAATAGCGCAAGCCCGTGCCGTACGCCAGCGCGAAAGCGCAGCGGATTGACCGATCGGCCAACTCGGGGTTAGTGTCGGCACATCCCTCAACGGATGCCCTCCGATGAATCACCTCGCGCTCACCGGCTCCAGCCTTGCCGCCCTGCACGGCGAGCATCCGTGTGCGCCACCACCTGTCGCCCCTCCCCGCGCTCGTCGGGCCGGCACGCCACCGCCGCCCCCCGCCAGCGCCTGATCGTCCGCGGCTCGTCGCCGTCGGCCGATCGTTCAAACCCTTTTCCGGTTTCCGCCCCGCCCGCGCTTCTGCACGCCTGGCCGGTGGCTTTCGACAGGTGATTATTCATGCGTTTCGACAAGACCTTCTGGGGCGCCTGCGCCTCCACCACGCTGTTCGTCCTGCTCTGGAGCAGTGGCGCGATCTTCTCCCGCCTGGGCCTCGATCACGCCTCGGCCTTCGCCTTCCTGACCCTGCGCTTCGTCCTCGCCCTCGGCGTTCTGCTGCTGATCGGCGCCCTCGTGCGCTCCTGTCTGCCGGCTCGCGGCCAGCGCCTGCGCACGGCCGGCACCGGCCTGCTGATGATCGGCGGCTACTCGATCTGCTACCTGCTGGCGCTGGACCAGGGCATCACGCCTGGGGTGCTGGCCACCGTGCTCGGCGTGCAGCCGATCCTCACCCTGATGCTGCTGGAACGGCGCTTCGCCGCCCTGCGCCTGGTCGGCCTGGGCCTGGCCCTGTTCGGCCTGGTGCTGGTGGTGTGGCAGAGCATCGGTCTGGCGCGTTTCTCCGCCGCCGGCACCGGCTATGCCCTCGGCGCGCTGCTGTGCATGACCCTCGGCGCCATCGCCCAGAAGGGCCTCAGCCAGTCGCCGCTGCAGGCACTGCCGCTGCAGTACGCGGTGAGCCTGCTGGCCTGCGCGGCGCTGCTGCCGTTCCAGCGCTTCGAGTTCGAGTGGTCGCTGGACTTTCTCGGCCCGCTGCTGTGGCTGGCCATCGTCATCTCGGTGGTGGCACAGCTGCTGCTCTATCGGCTGATCCGCGCCGGCAACCTGGTCAACGTCACCAGCCTGTTCTACCTGGTGCCGGGGGTGACGGCGGCGATGGACTATCTGTTCCTCGGCAACGCCATGAGCGGCCTGAGCCTGGCCGGCATGGCCGCCATCCTGCTAGGCCTGGTACTGGTGTTCCGCCGGCCACGGGCCAGCGGCGCGGCACCCCGCCTGGCCGAGACCGACTAGCAGCGCACCGGCTCAGCCGTACAGCAGGCGCTCGGCCAGCGCGTCGGCGACCCGCGCCGGCGAGCGCTTATCGGCCTGGGCGTGGGCGTAGATCTCGGTCAGGCGCCGGCCGATCTTCGCCAGGTGGGCGGTGATCGCCGGCAGCTCCTCGCCCCGGTGCTTGAGCGCCACGTAGATCAACCCGCCGGAGTTGATCACGTAGTCCGGCGCGTAGAGGATGCCGCGCGCCTCCAGCTCGTCGGCGACCTCGGCGTGAGCCAGCTGGTTGTTGGCCGCACCGGCCACGGCCGCGCAGTGCAGCTCGCTCACCGTCTGGCTGTTGAGCACGCCGCCCAGGCCGCAGGGCGAGAGGATGTCGCAGGGAGTGGAGAACAGCTCTTCGCTGCTCACCGGACGAGCGCCGAGCTGCTCCACCGCCAGCTGTACGCGACCGGGGTCGAGATCGCTGACGAACAGTTCCACCCCATCCGCGGCGAGCTGCTCGGCCAGCGCGTAGCCGACGTTGCCCAGCCCCTGCACCGCCACGCGCAGGCCCTGCAGGTCGTCGCTGCCGAGGCGCGCCAGCGCGGTGGCACGGATGCCGGCGTACACGCCCATGGCCGTGTGCGGCGAGGGGTCGCCGGCGGAGGTGGTGCTGGTGACGTGGCGGGTCTGCTGGGCGATGCAGTCCATGTCGGCGCTGGAGGTACCGCTGTCCACCGCGGTGATGTAGCGACCGCCCAGCGAATCGATCATGCGGCCGAAGGCCTCGAACAGCGCGCCGCGGCTGTCCACGTGCGGCGGGCGGATGATCACCGCCTTGCCGCCGCCCTGCTCCAGGCCGGCCAGGGCGGCCTTGTAACTCATGCCCTGGGCCAGGCGCGTGGCGTCGCGAATGGCGCTGTCGTCGTCGGGGTAGGCCAGGTAGCGGCAGCCACCCAGGGCGGCGCCGAACCGGGTGTTGTGGATGGCGATGATGGCCTTGAGGCCGGTGGCAGGATCATGGGCTAGATGCAGCGCTTCGAGCCTGGCGCTTTCCATCATGGTGAACATGGCGGACTTCCTTCGCTGGCTTTACAGGCCAGTATAGGTCGGCCGCCGTGCCGGGGCCGGGCAGGCGGGAATAAGCCGGATTGAGCTTATCGCCCCTGCACCTTCCACCAGTTGCAGAACTCTTCCAGCGCCGTCCAGATCGGCACCTGCGGCTCGTACTCCAGGTACTGGCGGGCGCGGCTGATATCGAGGGAGAAGTCGCGCCCCATCACCGCCACGCCGAGGCGGAACAGCGCCGGCTCCGGGCGGCCCGGCAGCAGCTTGCAGATGTTCTCGTTGAGCGTCGCGGCGGCGTAGGCCAGGCCGAACGGCATGTGTTTGGTCACCGGCGGCAGGTCGAACTGGCGCAGCACGAAGTTGACCACGTCCCACAGCGGCACCGGCGCACCATTGCTGATGTTGTACACCTTGCCCAGCGCCGGGCCGGCCGCCAGCAGACTGCTGAACAGGGCGTCGTTGAGGTTCTGCATGCTGGTGAAGTCGACCTTGTTCAGGCCGTTGCCGATCACCATCAGACGACCCTTGCGGTGCATCTCGATCAGCCGCGGGAAGATGCTGGTGTCGCCGGCACCGGTGACGAAGCGCGGGCGCAGGGCGATCACCTCCAGGCCGAACTCCTGGGCCTCGAACACCTTCTGTTCGGCCAGGTACTTGGTGGCGCCGTAGTGGTCGACGAACTTGCTCGGCACCTGCTCTTCGCGCAGCCCGACATGGGCCTTGCCATCGAAGTACACCGACGGCGAGGACAGATGCACCAGGCGCCGCACCTTCTGCCCCAGGCAGCCCTCGATGACGTTCTGGGTCAGCACCACGTTGCCCTGGTGGAAGTGCTCGCGGGTGCCCCAGGTACCGACGGCGCCAGCGCAGTGCACCACCATCTCCACGTCGCGACACAGCTTGTGCGCCATGTCCGGGTCGGACAGGTCGCCCTGGACAAATTCGGCGCCACGCTTGGTCAGGTGCGCCACGCCTTCCGGCCGCCGCCCGTTGACCCGCACGCCGAGGCCCTGTTCCAGGGCAAAACGGGCGAAACGCCCCCCAATGAAGCCACTCGCACCCGTTACCAGAATCTTCATCTGCACCGCCCCCGATCTTGTTATGCCACCGACTCTAGCAGCCGCCACACGCCCTAGCTGTTGCCCAGGCGGCCAGAACAGCGGCCTTGCAGGCCCAGCGCTCAACTTTTTTGACACTCGTTAAGTAATTTGCACGCTTATTGCAAAATATTTGACGCTTTAAACCCTATGTCACCCATCTACCCGCGGAGTCGCCCGACATGCCGTTGCGCCTTAAGCTTGCCATCAGCTTCCTGATGATCGGTCTAATTCCCGTGTTGGCGATGGCCTTCACGGTCTACCAGCAGGCCAGTCAGGCCCTGCGCGAGCAGGCCCTGAATGGCTTGGAGGCCGTAGCGAATATCAAACAGCAGCAACTGCAGGACAGCTGGCAGGCGCGCCACAACCAGCTCGCCGCCCTGGCCAGCAACCTGGGCACCAGCTACGCCGGGCTGGATGAAACCGCCCTGCTCAGCACCGCCAACTATGACCGGCCGATCTTCCAGAACTTCATCGAGACCTTCGGCTACCGCGAACTCAAGCTGGTGTCGCGCGACGGCCATGTGCTGTTCAGCCTGCAGCGCGGCGCCGACTACCAGCAGCAGCTAGGCGATCCCGCCTGGCGCGATACCCCGCTCGGCCAAGTGGTGCGCACCGCACTGGACAGCGGTCAGGCGGAGATCGGCGACCTGGCGGTGAGCACACCCGGCGGCGAGCCCAGCCAGTTCCTCGCCGCGCCCATCGTCGAGGAAGGCGAGCTGCAACTGCTGCTGGTGCTGGAGCTGCCGCTGACCGAACTGAACCGGGTGATGCAGGCCCGCCAGGGTCTGGGCGAGACCGGCGAGACCTATCTGGTCGGTGCCGACGGCCGCCTGCGCTCCGACTCGGTGCGCTTCACCGAACACAAGGTGGCGCGTGACGGTCAGCAGGGCGAGCAACTGCCCGGCGCTGCCATCGGCAAGGCCCTGGCCGGCCAGCAGGGTCGCCTGGCCGAACCCGGCCTCAACGGCCAGCCGGTGCTCAAGGCCTTCGTCCCGCTGCAGCTGGATGGCCGGCGCTGGGCGCTGGTCGCCGAGATGGACCAGGAACAGGCCTACGCCGCGGTCCGCACCCTGATGTGGCAGGTGGTGGTGCTGGTGCTGCTGACCATCGCCGGCGTGGCCCTGGCCACCTGGCTGGTCAGCCGCAGCGTGATGCGCCCGCTGGGCGGCGAGCCGCGCAGCATGGCCGAACTGGCCCGGCGCCTGGCCGCCGGCGAGCTGCGCCTGAGCGCCGAGGGCGCCGAGCACAGCGGCCTGATGCAGGCCCTGCACGAGATGGCGCGGGCCTGGCGCCAGGTGGTCGAACGCCTGCGCCAGGCCAGCCAGGCGGTGGGCGATGCCAGCGGCGATATCCTCGGCGCCGCCGGCCGCACCAGCAGCAGCCTGGACCAGCAACAGGAAGCCCTGGAGCTTGTGGTCAGCGCCGTCGACCAGATGGCCGCCACCGTGCAGGAGATCGCCAGCAACGCCAGCCAGAGCGCCGACGGCAGCGCCGCCGCGCGCGATGCCTTCGTCACCGTGCAGGGCAGCCTGCAGCGCATGATCGGCCAGCAGGACCAGTTGCTCGCCGGCCTGCGCGGCGCCGATCAGGTGGTGCAGACCCTGGCCAGCGACAGCCAGCAGATCGGCTCGGTGCTGGAGGTGATCCGCGCCATCGCCGAGCAGACCAACCTGCTCGCGTTGAATGCCGCCATCGAGGCGGCCCGCGCCGGCGAGCAGGGCCGCGGCTTCGCCGTGGTGGCCGACGAGGTGCGCAACCTGGCCCTGCGCACTCGCAGCGCCACCGAGGAGATCGTCACCATAGTCGCCGCCCTCGGCGAATCCTCCGGCGAGGCCCAGGCACGCATGCAGGGCTCCAGCGAACAGGCCCGCGCCCTGGAGGTGGAAACCCAGGCCGTGCTCGGCTCCCTCGGTCACCTGGACGACTCGCTGCAGGGCGTGCACGCGCTGGCCTTCCAGATCGCCGCCGCAGCCGAGCAACAGGCGGCCACCACCCAGGAGGTCAACCAGCATATGCACCGCCTCAACGACATGACCGGCGAAAACCGCCGCACCGCCGCCCACACCCGCGACTGCGGCGAACACCTGCGCAAGGTGGCCGGCAGCCAGGAACAGCTGGTGGCGCAGTTCCAGCTCTGAGGCACCGCATGGGCTAGGGCTGGCTCGGACTGCACTTGTAGGGGGGGCTCAGGAGCGCAGCGAACAGCCCACCGCGGCACCTCGGTGTACTGCCCGCGGCGAGTACACCCTACGTTTCGCCCTGCACTCCCCAACCATATCCGGAATTACGGCCGACTCAGGGGCCCCTCGTAGGGGACTCAGGAACGCAGCGAACAGTCCACCGCGGCAGCTCGTGCGCTACCTGGACGAGCCCATCAAACCAACCATTCCCCCACCCCACGCTCCAGATGGCGGGTCAGCTGACTCAACAGCTCGCCCCCATTGCGCCAATGGTGCCAATACAACGGCACATCCAGCGGCCGCCCCGGCAACAGCTCCACCAGCAGGCCGGCAGCCAGCTCGCGCTGCACCTGCAGCTCGGGCACCAGGCCCCAGCCGAAGCCGGCGCTGGTCAGGCGCACGAAGCCCTCGGAGGACGGGCACAGGTGATGGGTAAAACCACCACCGATACCCAACCCCGCCAGGTAACGGTGCTGCAGCAGATCGTCCGGACCGAAGACGATGGCCGGCACCTGACCCAGGCGCTGCAAGTCCACGCCCTGAGGAAAATGCCGGGCGATAAAGGCCGGACTGGCCAGTGCGCGATAGCGCATGGCACCCAGCGCCAAGGCGCGGGCACCCGCCACCGGGCGTTCGGCCGCACACAGGCAACCGGCCACCTCGCCGGCGCGCATGCGCTTGAGGCCGACGTCCTGGTCCTCCACCACCAGATCCAGCAGCAGGCGGTGCTCGGCGCAGAAGTCGCCCATCAGCGGCGCCCACCAGGTCGCCAGGCTGTCGGCGTTCAGCGCAATGCGCAGGCGCTCAGCGCTGCCGCCCTCGTCCAGCGCCGGCACCTGGCCCTGCAGGTCGCGCTCGAGCAGGCGCACCTGCTGCACATGGTTGAGCAGGCGTCGGCCGATCTCGGTGGGCGCCGGCGGCGCGGCGCGCAGCAGCACCGGCTGGCCGACCCGCGCCTCGAGCAGCTTGATCCGCTGCGACACCGCCGATTGCGACAGACCGAGCAACTGCGCGGCCCGCTCGAAGCCACCCTGCTCCACCACGGCCGCGAGGGCCGCCAGCAGCTTGTAGTCGAACATCAGTTTTCCTAATGAGAGATCAGCATGATTTGTTTTTCTTATACAACCGATCTGCCCAGACTGGCCAGCATCGCAACCCTTACAAGGACTCCGCCATGACCGGCGAAACTTCCCTGAGCACCCTGCTAGCTACCCTGTCGCCGCGCCTCAACCCGGGCGAGTTCGTGTTCTGCTCGGTGGCCGGCCCGACCGTGCTGCATGACGCCGTCGCCATCGGCAGCTTCCGCGAGGCGGAGGGCACCACCCTAATCCTGCCGCGCGCCGAGGCGGATCGCCTCGACCTGGCCTACGACTACGTGGCCGCCTGGATCACCCTGCAGGTGCACTCCTCGCTGGCCGCCGTCGGCCTCACCGCCGCCTTCGCCACTGCGCTGGCCAGGGAAGGCATCAGCTGCAACGTGATCGCCGGCTACCACCACGACCACCTGTTCGTCGCCCAGGCAGACGCCGAGCGCGCCCTGGCGACGCTGCAGCGGCTGGCCGCGGAGAGCCGCTGAGATGTGGCAGAGCTACCTCAACGGCCTGCTGGTGGCGGCCGGGCTGATCGTCGCCATTGGCGCGCAGAACGCCTTCGTCCTGGCCCAGAGCCTGCGCCGCGAGCATCACCTGCCGGTGGCCGCGCTGTGCGTGCTGTGCGATGCCCTGCTGGTCGCCGCCGGGGTATTCGGCCTGGCCGCCGTGCTGGCGAAGAGTCCGCTGCTGCTCGCCGTGGCGCGCTGGGGCGGCGCGGCCTTCCTGCTCTGGCTGGGTGTGCAGGCACTGCGCCGCGCGCTCAGCCCTCAGGCCCTGCAACAGCAGGACAGCGGCCCGCGCTCACGCCGTGCGGTGCTGCTGGCCGCCCTGGCGGTGACCCTGCTCAACCCGCACGTGTACCTGGATACCGTGCTGCTGATCGGTTCCCTCGGCGCCCAGCAACCGGTGCCCGGCGCCTACGCCCTGGGCGCGGCCAGTGCCTCGCTGCTGTGGTTCTTCACCCTGGCTCTGGGCGCCGCCTGGCTCGCCCCCTGGCTGGCACGCCCGGCCACCTGGCGCCTGCTCGACCTGGCGGTGGCAGCCATGATGTTCGCCGTGGCCTGGCAACTGATCGCCAACGCACCCGGCGCATGACCAGCGGGCGTCGCAGCGTTATGCTGCGGCGCTCGACCGCCAGCCAGGAAGCCGCGCGTGGATACAACCGTCTTTGCCGTAGTGATGGCCGCCGCGGTGCTGCACGCGGGCTGGAACGCCCTGCTGAAGATCGGCCTCGACCGCTTCCTCACCGCCTCGCTGATCCAGATCGGCGCCGGCTGCATCGCCCTGCTGGCGTTACCCTTCTTCAACCTGCCGTTGACCGGCGCCTGGCCCTACATCGCCCTCTCCGCCCTGCTGCATATCGGCTACAACATCTTCCTCTCGCGCGCCTACCAGCACGGCGACCTGTCCCAGGCCTATCCGATCGCCCGCGGCAGCTCGCCCTTGCTGGTCGCCCTGCTGGCACTGCTGGCCGGGGATGCGCTGCACGCGGGGCAATGGACGGGCCTGCTGGTGCTGGTCGGCGGCATCTGGCTGATGGCCTGGCGCGGCGGCCATGCCGGCGGTGCCCCCAGCGGCCCGCTGGTGCTCAATGCCCTGGCCACGGCGGCCTGTATCGCCGGTTACACCCTGTCCGATGCCCTCGGCGCGCGCACCAATGGCGATGCCATCGCCTACGCCCTGTGGCTGTTCGCGGTCAATGGCGTGGTGGCGGCAGTGGTCATCGCCGGGCGGCGTGGGCCAGGTATCTTCCTGCAGCTGGGGCCGCACTGGCGCGGCGGCCTGGCGGGCGGCGCCATGTCGATGCTGGCCTACAGCCTGGTGATCTGGGCCACCACCCAGGCGCCGGTGGCCATGGTCTCGGCCCTGCGCGAAACCAGCGTGCTGTTCGCCCTGCTGATCGGCTGGCTGTTCCTCAAGGAGTCGATGCCGGCACTGCGCCTGATCGCCTGTTGCGTGATCGCAGCCGGCGTGGCGCTGATGAAACTGGCCTGATCGCCCTCGCACTTCCCGCCCGGCCGACGGTCCCAGGCAAGAGTCGGCGAAGCCCCTGGCATCGGCTTTCCCACACAGTTGCTGCGTGGATATGGCCAGGGTCGGGTGCTATGATCCCGGCCTCGCGGCACATTAAAGAGTACAAACTCGTCGCCGCCCGTATTCCGGCCGCCCCGTGAACGGCCTGCGCTAGTCGCACATATCCCGACCTGATGATGAGGAGATAGACCATGGCTTTCGAATTGCCGCCGCTGCCGTATGAGAAAAACGCCCTCGAGCCGCACCTGTCCGCCGAGACCCTGGAATACCATCACGGCAAGCACCACAACGCCTACGTGGTGAACCTGAACAACCTGGTGCCGGGCACCGAGTTCGAAGGCAAGAGCCTGGAAGAAATCATCAAGACTTCCTCCGGCGGCGTGTTCAACAACGCCGCGCAGATCTGGAACCACACCTTCTACTGGAACTGCCTGTCGCCGAACGGCGGTGGCCAGCCGACTGGCGCCCTGGCCGATGCCATCAACGCCACCTTCGGTTCCTTCGACAAGTTCAAGGAAGAGTTCAGCAAGGTCTCCATCGGCACCTTCGGTTCCGGCTGGGGCTGGCTGGTGAAGAAGGCCGACGGCTCCCTGGCCCTGGCCAGCACCATCGGCGCCGGCTGCCCGCTGACCAGCGGTGACACCCCGCTGCTGACCTGCGACGTCTGGGAACACGCCTACTACATCGACTACCGCAACCTGCGTCCGAAGTACGTCGAGGCGTTCTGGAACCTGGTCAACTGGGACTTCGTGGCGAAGAACTTCGCCGCCTGAGTCGCATCCAGCGCTCACGAAAAGCCCGGCCTTTAGCCGGGCTTTTTCGTTGGCGCGCCCGGCACCTGCGCAAGCGCCATGCCCACCGCTGACGGCGAATGATTCGCACCCGCTCATCGCCGGCCATCGTCTCGCCGATGCAGGCCCGAAAAATATGGGATATGACGTAATGGCCCTTTGACGGCTCACGCGCATTTGCCAATACTCACAACGGTCATGAGCCTCCGGCGGCGAACAAGGAATACGCATTTGAAGCTGGATCTGAAAAACAGCCTGTCACTGAAACTGCTGCGTGTTGTCCTGATGTCGGCATTGGTGGTCGGGGTAGTGCTGAGCTGCGGGCAGATCGTCTTCGACATCTACAAGACCCGCCAGGCCGTGGCCAACGACGCCCAGCGTATCCTCGGCATGTTCCGCGACCCGTCCACCCAGGCCGTCTACAGCCTCGACCGCGAGATGGGCATGCAGGTCATCGAGGGCCTGTTCCAGCATGAAGCCGTGCGCTACGCCGCCATCGGCCACCCGAACGAGCCGATGCTCGCCGAACGCTCCCGCGAGCTGACCTCCTCTACCAGCCGCTGGATCACCGACCCGATCCTCGGCAAGGAACAGACCTTCACCACCCAACTGGTCGGCAAGGGCCCGTACACCGAGTACTACGGCGACCTGACCATCACCCTGGACACCGCCAGCTACGGCGAGAACTTCATCACCACCTCGGTGATCATCTTCGTCTCCGGCGTGCTGCGCGCCCTGGCCATGGCCCTGGTGCTGTACATGGTCTACCACTGGCTACTGACCAAGCCGCTGTCGAAGATCATCGAGCACCTGACCCACATCAACCCGGACCGACCCAGCGAGCACAAGCTGCCCATGCTGCGCGGCAACGAGAAAAACGAACTGGGGCTGTGGATCAACACCGCCAACCAGCTGCTGGAATCCATCGAGCGCAACACCCACCTGCGCCGCGAGGCGGAGAACAGCCTGCTGCGCATGTCGCAGTACGACTTCCTCACCGGCCTGCCCAACCGCCAACAGCTGCAGCAGCAGCTCGACCAGATCCTCGACGACGCCGGCCGCCTGCAGCGCCGCGTGGCCGTGCTGTGCGTCGGCCTCGACGACTTCAAGGGCATCAACGAACAGTTCAGCTACCAGACCGGTGACCAGCTGCTGCTGGCCCTGTCCGACCGCCTGCGCAGCCACAGCGGCCGTCTCGGCGCCCTGGCCCGCCTCGGTGGCGACCAATTCGCCCTGGTCCAGGCCGACATCGAGCAGCCCTACGAGGCCGCCGAACTGGCCCAGAGCATCCTCGACAGCCTCGATACCCCCTTCGCCCTGGAACAACAGGAAGTGCGCCTGCGTGCCACCATCGGCATCACCCTGTTCCCGGAAGACGGCGACAGCACCGAGAAGCTGCTGCAGAAAGCCGAACAGACCATGACCCTGGCCAAGAGCCGCTCGCGCAACCGCTACCAGTTCTACATCGCCAGCGTCGACAGTGAGATGCGTCGCCGCCGCGAGCTGGAAAAGGAACTGCGCGAGGCGCTCAGCCGCAACGAGATGCACCTGGTGTTCCAGCCGCAGGTCGACTACCGCGACCACCACGTGGTCGGCGTCGAAGCGCTGATCCGCTGGCAGCACCCGCAACACGGCTTCGTCCCGCCAGACCTGTTCATTCCGCTGGCCGAGCAGAACGGCACCATCATCGCCATCGGCGAATGGGTGCTGGACCAGGCCTGCCGCCAGCTGCGCGAATGGCACGACCAGGGCTTCAGCGACCTGCGCATGGCGGTCAACCTGTCCACCGTGCAGCTGCACCACGCCGAACTCCCACGCATGGTCAGCAACCTGCTGCAGGTCTACCGCCTGCCGCCGCGCAGCCTGGAGCTGGAAGTCACCGAGACCGGCCTGATGGAAGACATCAGCACCGCCGCCCAGCACTTGCTCAGCCTACGCCGCGCCGGCGCCTTGATCGCCATCGACGACTTCGGTACCGGCTACTCCTCGCTGAGCTACCTGAAGAGCCTGCCGCTGGACAAGATGAAGATCGACAAGAGCTTCGTGCAGGACCTGCTGGACGACGAAGACGACGCGACCATCGTTCGCGCCATCATCCAGCTGGGCAAGAGCCTGGGCATGCAGGTGATCGCCGAGGGCGTGGAGACCGCCGAGCAGGAGGCCTACATCATCGCCCAGGGCTGCAACGAGGGTCAGGGCTACCTGTACAGCAAACCGCTGCCGGCCCGCGAACTGACCCTCTACCTCAAGCAGGCCCGCCGCCTGAGCAGCGCCAGCAACCCCGCTACTCTCTGACCTTCCGCCGCCCACCGGAAGACGGTGGTGCGGCGCGCCTCCAACCCCTCCCCGGTCACGTCCACAAGCGCCGACAATCTCCGCAAGCGGCGCTATGATCAGCGCTTTTGTGGCCAGGGAAGTCCCATGCAAGGCATTCGAAAGCTGTTTCGCTGGCTGCTGGTGTGCAGCAGTCTGCTCGTCGCAACCATCGTGCTGATTTATCTAGCGCTAGTGCTGATCAACTGGCGAGACGATCCGGCCTCCTCCGCAGCGCAGCAGTTGGACAGGATCCACGCCGAGCGCCCCGCGGTCGCCACCCCGGACAATGCCTACCTGTACATGCTGGGGTTCACCGCTGCGGACGACCAAGATCCCATCGAACTGGGGCGCCAGCGTGTCGAGTGGATGCGCTGGGCCAGCCAACAACCCTGGACCGAAGACCTCATCGAGCCCGAGTACCCACGCTGGACCAGCCATGACCATGAGCTTCCCCTGTTCGTTGAGCCACTGACCCAGGCCTGCAACACCAACAACGGTCAATGCACCCAACGCCTGGAAGGTCATGAACCACGCCTTGCCGAGTGGCTGGAGCAAGAGCATCTACTGCTGCAGCGCTATCAAGAGCTCATCAAGCTGCCGGCCATGTATGAGCCGCTTCCATACAACATCCGATTCGCGTTCCCCGAATATCAACACCCCTTGAAAGGCCAGCGCCTGTACCTGGTCGATGTCTGGAAGATCGCCCGCCAGGGCAATCTGCATCAAGCCCAGGAGATGCTCGATACCGACCTGCGGTTCTGGCGCATGGCACTGGCCAACTCCGACATTCTGATAAGCCGTCTCATTGCCAATGCAGCGATCAGGCAGCACTTTCTATGGTCCATCCAGCTGTTCCAGGATCAGGACAAATATGCGGGACTCTTGCCCACTCAGGCGTGGCGAGAACCAGCCACAGAAGGCGAGCGTTCATGGCGACGCACGCTCAGCGGAGAGGCGGCCTTTGTTGATGATTATTTGCAGCAGATGAAGGCTCGAGAACTCAACTGGCTTACCGACGAGAAGGGCGACGAAGATAGTCTGAAACAGCAAGCCATCAAGGCACTGGGCCCACCGTTGCTGCTTCGGCAGACATCGATGAATCGGTACGCCGACCTCCTGCTGGAGCTGGATGAAATATTCTCCGCGCCCTACTCCACCATGGAGGACGCCAAGCAGCGTGCAGAGTATCTGGAGAGCAGCCGAAAGATAACTGAGCTGAACTTCTCGCACCTGCGCAATCTGGGAGGCTTCATACTTGAAGCGCAGGCAAGCGAAACGGGTTTCACCGGCTATATGCTCCGGGTTACCGATCTGGAAGGGCTTCGCCGCGCCAGCGTACTGCTGGCAGATATGCGCAACCAGCGAATAGCAGCTAATCAGGCAGCTGCTTATGTGCAGAGCTCTGAGTTGCGGGACCCTTATCGCGAGCAGCCGTTCGGCTGGGACACGAAAACCAGCAGTCTGCTTTTCGATGGTCTAAGCGAAGACAACAGCTACCGACTCACCTACTGAAGCAAGGTTGATGGCGCTGCGGTCTCCTACTCTGTAACTCATCGAGCCTGGAGCCCCGCATGCCCCTTCGACCACTCGCCATCCTGCTGATGGCCCTCGCCCTGACCAGCTGCGCCTCGCTCGCGCCACGCGATCCGCTGCGGATCGATCTGGTCGGGCTGGAGCCATTGCCGGCGCAGGGCATGGAGGTGCGCTTCGCCGTGGTGTTGCGGGTGCAGAACCCCAACGACAACCCCATCGACTACGACGGCGTGGCCCTGGAGCTGGACGTCAACGGCCAGCCGCTGGCCAGCGGGGTGAGCGACCAGATGGGGCAGGTGCCGCGTTATGGCGAGGCCCTGCTGCGGGTGCCGGTGAGCATTTCCGCGTTCTCGGTGATGCGCCAGGCGTGGGCGGCGGCAGGCTATCAGAGCGGGCGCGACCTGCCCTATGAGCTGAGCGGCAAGCTGGGCGGCGGGCTGCTGGGTACGGCCCGCTTCAGCGACGCCGGCACCCTGAACTGGCCGCAGCCGCCTGCCAGCCAGCAGTAGCGCTACTCCGCCTGTTTCTGCCCCGGCTCCTTGCCCTCGTGGGCAAGGTGTTCGATCACCGCGTTGAGCTCCGCGCCGAGCAGCAGCACCGCCGATGAGATGTACAGGTACAGCAGGAACACGATGATGGCGCCGATGCTGCCGTAGGTCGCGTTGTAGTCGGCGAAGTTCTGCGCGTAGAAACCGAAGCCCAGCGAGGCGACGATCCACACCACCACCGCCAGGATCGAGCCGGGGGTGATGAAGCGGAACTCCTGCTTCACGTCCGGCGCCAGGTAGTACACGGCGGCCACCACCAGCACCAGCATCAGCACCGCCAGCGGCCAGCGCAGCCAGGCCCAGAGCAGCACCACCGTTTCCTCCAGGCCCACCTGCATGGCCAGCCAGTTCATCGCCTGCGGCCCGAGCACCATCAGCGCCGCGGCCAGGAGCAAGGCGGCGGCAATCGCCACGGTGTAGAGCAGCGACAGCGGCACCAGCTTCCAGGCCGGGCGCCCGTCTTCCACGCCGTAGGCCCGGTTCATCGCCGCCATGGTCGAGCGCACCGCCGCCGATGAGGTCCACAGGGCCAGCAGGATACCGATGGAGAACAGCCCGACCTGCTGGGTCTGCAGCTGGGCGATCACCGGGTCGACCAGCCCCAGCGCATCTCGCGGCAGCACCAGCTCGGCCTGCTGGTGCAGCCAGTCGAAGATCGGCTGGGCGTCCATCACGCCGATCAGGGCGATGAGGAACAGCAGGAAGGGAAACAGCGAGAAGAACAGCTGGAATGCCAGCGCCGAGGCGTAGGTGGGCAGTTCGTCGTCGATGAAGTCGGTGGCGGTTTTGCGAACGATGGTCCACCAGGACACGCCGCGCAGGTCGATGAATGGCATGGCTCCTCCGCATCTCATGCTCTCCCTGCAAGGTGGGACGGCCGGGCAGCGCCATCGGTTCGACCAATCGCCTGCCAGGTAAAAGCCCTATACAATCTGCGGCCTTTTCCGCTCCGACCGAGGTACCTTCATGAGCACCCTGCCACCCTGCCCGCACTGCGGCTCCGAATACACCTACGAGGACGGCAGCCAGCTGGTGTGCCCGGAGTGCGCCCACGAGTGGTCGGCCGATGCGGCGCCGGAAGCCGGGGACGGCGAGCGAGTGATCAAGGACTCGGTGGGCAACCTGCTGCAGGACGGCGACAGCATCACCGTGATCAAGGACCTCAAGGTCAAGGGCACCTCGCTGGTGGTCAAGGTCGGCACCAAGGTGAAGAACATCCGTCTGTGCGACGGCGACCACGACATCGACTGCAAGATCGACGGCATCGGCCCGATGAAGCTCAAGTCCGAGTTCGTGCGCAAGGTCTGAGGAAACGGCCCGGCGCAAGGCCGGGCCTGGAGTCACTTGAGGTTGGTCTTCAGCCACTCGGCCTGGGTTTTCAGCGTCTCGGGCACCGTGTCGAAGGCGAACCACTCGCCTCTCTGGAACAGGTAGGTATTGCTGCCCTGATCGTTCTTCCAGGTCAGCGACTGCAGGCTGCCGTCCATCGCGTAGTTCAGGTGCAGGTGCGGCTTGTCGCTCCACGGCTCATGGGCGCCGCGGCTGGAGAAGTACAGGTCGGCCGGCAGCCCGGAATAGTGCTCGACCCAACCGGCCTCCTTGAGCTTCTCGATATCGTCTTTGCTGAGTGTGGGCATGGTGGCCTCCTTCCGTATTGCGCCGGCCCCGTGCCGGCGACAGCTGCACGATGCGCGCTGCTCGGGCCGCGGCGCAGAGGCAAATCCTTCCCCCGGCGCGAAGGTCGACTAGGCTGAGATAAGCGGGGCGCGCAGCGTGCCCCGGAGCGCCCAAGGGAGGCCAGCATGCGCAGCCTTTCGCTCATCCTTCTCCTGCTATTCAGCCCGCTGCTGTCCGCCGAAACCTGGCGGGTGGTCGGCGATGAACAGTTCGCCCCCTACAGCTTCGTCACCCAGGAAGACGACACGCCCCGCGGGGTCGACGTGGACCTGGTCGAGGCGGTGATGAAAGAAGCCGGCGTCGCCTACAGCCTGCGCCTGTACCCCTGGGAGCGGGTCAAACGCATGCTCGAACGCAACGAGGCGGAAATGGCCTTCCAGTTCGCCGGCACGCCCGAGCGCAAGGCCCAGTACGAACTGGCCGGCCCCATCCGCACCGGCTCCACCGTGTTCATGACCAGCCACAAGATCAGCCTCCAGGACTGGAAGACCCTGGACGACTTCACCCCCTTCGTCATCGGCCAGGTCCGTGGCTACGCCTACGAGTCGAACTTCGACAAGGCTGACCTGCGCCGCGATACCAGCGCGCA
The DNA here is from genome assembly GCF_005508865.1 of Pseudomonas sp. F(2018). Taxonomy (GTDB): domain Bacteria; phylum Pseudomonadota; class Gammaproteobacteria; order Pseudomonadales; family Pseudomonadaceae; genus Aquipseudomonas. The sequence goes on along the minus strand of NZ_SCOM01000004.1, from coordinate 184,094 downwards.
GAACCCACGCCAGCTGGTGTCCATGCTGCTGGCCGGGCGCATCGACATCATCGTCGGCGACCGCATCCAGCTGCTGTATTTCATCCAGGAACAACGGGCCCAGAGCAGCGTGCGCCTGCTGCCCACGCCCCTGGTGGAAATGCCGCGCTACGTGGCCTTCGCCAAGGGCGACAGCCAGCGCGCCAGGCAGTTCGGCACGGCGCTGGAGAAGGTGCGCGCCAGCGGGGAGCTGGAGAAGATACTGCGCAAGTGGGAGGAGTAAGAGGCGACGCGGAGGAGAAAGGGTGAGGCCAGGCCTCACCCTTTGCGATGGATCACTGATTCAGCGAGACCTGCTTGGCCTCGATGTTCAGCTCGCCGAGGCGCTTGAGCAGAGCGGAGATGTTCTCGCGGGCGGAACCCTCGTTGGCCAGGCGCAGGCGAGTCACGGCGACAAAAGCGTCACCCACGCCAGCAGTGAACGGAGTACGCAGGGTTTCGCGCAGCAGTTCCTTGCCGGTGGCATTGTCCACCAGGGTGTACTCGACCTCGCTGGTCACTTCGAAGTCCAGACCGAACATCGGCTGATCGACGCGGACCAGGTTGGCGCGCAGCGAGTAGGGAGCCTTGTCGCCAGCGCTCAGCAGGCCGGCATTGCCCAGGGACTTTTGCAGCGCGGCCTGGAACTCCGGACCACCGATCTCAGAGGTCCACATCGGATTGGTTTCCTGGCCACCCTTGACTTCACTCAGCTGCAGGTTGTCCTACAGGGCGGGGGCGTAGGTGTTGGCGCGAGCCTGGGTCTCGGCAACGGTCATGCCCTCGATCTTGGCGGAGGAGGCACAGCCGGTGAGGATCAGGGAGAACAGCGAAAGGCAGAGCAAACGACGCATAGGTGCAATCCTTGTACATGATGGTTGGTACGGGCGGAGCCCGGCGCGCCGGGACTACACGAGGCGCAAATCCACCACTTGCGTTCGTCCCTGAGCGCGATGGCAGATTAGTGGCAACTCGATCAGGTACTCAAGCGGAGACTGCTCGGTCACTGCACCGGCAGAAAATTCAGGAACAGCAGGCTCTGCGCGTAGTTCACCCCGAGGCGCCGGTAACGCTCCTCCAGCACATGGGTGAGCAGGTCCAGGCGCGCGGTCATCTTGCCGAACTCCACCGCGTAGCTGAGGTTGCTGCCCTCGTTGGACAGCAGCAGCGGCCGGCCCTTGGCGTCGCGGCGCTGGGCGAGCATCCAGGCTGCCTTCTCGATATTGCGCGCGGCGTTGTGGATGAACTGGGCGTCGAAGGAGTCGGTCAGGTAGAACTCGGTGCGCCCGCCATGGGCGGTCACCAGCATGCTGCCCAGGGCATAGATGAAGGCGCCGACCCGGTCGCCCTGGAAGTCCGGCCCCAGCGAGTAACTGAGCGCCGCCACGTCGCGCCGCCCCTTCAGCTGCGGCAGCGGCTGGTTCTGCTCGATGGCCTGGTGGATCGCCTGCTCCGCCTCGGCCCGCGTGGCCAGACCGGTCTTGCGCCATTCCTGCGGGTTGCGCTGGTATAGCTTGCTCATCAGTTGGTACAGGCTGTTGAGGTTGTCGCGCATGGCCAGCGTTGCCATGCGGTCCACGTCGCTCTGCAGGAACTCGCCAGCCTGGGGCTCGCTGCTCTTGCTGACGATGGACTCGTGCGCCAGGCGGCCGGAGCAGCCGCCCAGGCCGAACGCCAACAGCAGCGCCGCAACGGCGCAGACCAGCCTCGTCATCGGATTGCCCCCGCTCTCCTACGAACCCTCGGCTAGCAGTAAAGCGCAAAAGCCGCCATCGCACCGTGCGCCATGCCTCCACTGGGGAATGGCTTCCCGCTGAACCCCGCTCCATCGCCTTCCTAGGATCGGCCTACCCCAATGCCTGGGGCCCACCCAAAGGAGAACCACCATGGCCACTACCCTGCTCACCTGGTGCCGCGACGATGAAAAAGTCAGCGAAGAAGCCATCAAGTACCCAGCCGATTTTCGCTACAGCGGCTGCCGGCTCGCTGCCCTTCCGCAGACTCTGGGCCGCCTGAGCGGCGACGACATCCTGATCATCACCGCCCACGGCAATCCATATAACTTCGGCGACAAAGGCGACAGCTTCAGCGACTTCACCGTGGACAAATTCGCCGATGTGCTGCGGCAACTGGCTCCCAATGGCTGGAACGGCAGCATCTACTTCGACACCTGCAACGGCCTGGCCTTCGCCCGTAACCTGAAGGCCAAGATCGCCAAGGAGTTCCCCCATCTCAAACTGTTCGGCTGCGAGGGCAGCACCAACATGAAGGTCGACCTGTCCAAGCACCAACAGGCCTGATCCAGAGCGCGGGAGCCCGTCTCCCGCACTCCCCTGGGCTAGAGTGAATACACCCGCCCTCAGGAGCGCCCGCCATGAGGATGCTCGACCTTCTCGCCCTGCCCTGCCTGCTGTTGACCGCCCTGCTGGCCCACGCCGAAGACCTGGCCGGCGCCAAGGATCACCCGCTGCTGAGCCGCTACCCCGACTCGCACATCACCGAGTACCAGCAGTACTTCAACGCCGTGGAGTTCGCCACCGGCAGCCAGGACGGGGTGCCGCAGCGCCACAGCATCGAAGGCAACGCCACGCAGATCCTCTACTTCCACGACAACCCGGAGAAGCAGCCGAGCCCGCTGCAGCTGATCCGCAACTACCAGAACGCGATCAAGGCGATCGGCGGCGAGGTGGTCTACGAGCGCCTGCCCGCCGAGGGCGACGGCGGCGAGACCACGCTCAAGGTGCTCACCGGCGGCAAGCAGATCTGGGTACGGGTCGAACCCGGCATCTTCAGCGCGCCGACCCAGAGCTACCGGCTGAACATCGTCGAAGTCGCCGCCATGCAGCAGCTGGTCACCGCCAACCAGCTGCTGGACGAACTCAACCGCAACGGTTTCGTCGCCCTGTACATCAACTTCGACAGCGGCGAGGCCGAACTCAAGGACGACGGGAAGGCCACCGTGGCGGAGATCGTCGGCATGCTCAAGAGCGCGCCGGAGCTGAAACTGGCCATCGAGGGCCACACCGACAACGTCGGCCAGGCAGCGGAAAACAAGGCCCTGTCCGAACGCCGCGCCCAGGCGGTGATGGACGCCGTAGTCGCCGGCGGCATCGAGGCCCAACGGCTCAACGCCGCCGGTTTCGGCCAGGAACGCCCGGTCGCCGACAACCGCAGCGAGGACGGCCGCGCGAAGAACCGCCGGGTGGAGCTGGTGAAACAGTAAAGCCGGCGTTTACACAGGATTTACATTGCTCGACGCAATGCGGGGAACGAAGCGCAGTCGAAAGCTGTAACCGGACGACCGGTTTCCCACAGGAGCTTCGACCATGCTTTCGCGTATCCCCATCATCACTGGTCTGATTGCCAGCCTGCTTTTCGCCGGCGGGCAGCAGGCCCAAGCAGCAGACGGCGGCGATGTGGCCATCGGTGTCGCGGCCGGCGCCATTATCGGCGGCGTTCTGGCCAGCCAGCGACCGGTGCGGGTCTATGAGCCGGAGCCGGTGGTCTACTACGAACCGCGCCCGGTCTACTACGAGCCCCGTCCGGTCTACTACCCGGCGCCGGTGTACTACGTGGCCGAGCCGCGCTACCACCACAAGCACTGGCGCAAGCATCACCGTCGCCATCACCACCATCACGGCCACGGCCACGGCCATCGCTGGTAAGCAGAAGCCCCGCTCATGCGGGGCTTCTTCTTTTCATGGCCCGAATAAGCTAGGTTCGCCTCCCCTGATCCAATGGATGGATGCCCATGCTCACCTTGAAGAACCTGTTCTATGTGCTGGTGTTTGGCGTGGTGATGTACGTCGGCATCCAGCAGGCGCTGGAGATGGGCGACTCGCGGGAATGGCCGACCACCGAGGGCGTGATCACCGAATCACACATTACTCGGACTACGGAGCAGCGATCCTCAATGCGCTACGAATATGAGGTGAGGGTCCGCTACTCCTACAGCGTGGACGGGGTTAGCTACAGCGGTGATCGTTTACGCATTCGGCGCAACCGGTACAGCTGGGAGACAAACGCACAGCGGGAGCTGGCCGAGTATCCGGTGGGGCAGCGGGTGCGGGTGTACTACAACCCGAAGGAGCCCGAGCGCAGCCTGTTGAAGCATATTTGACCACCCGCGCCCAAGGCCTACCTTTTGCTGGGGCGGCCCCAGGCGCCGCCGCGCAGCCACTCCCATCTGACAAGGACAGAACATGAGCGACGAAGAGCTATCCGTTGAATGTGGCGAACACGGGAAGAGCCCTGCCACGTTCGTCTGCCAGCACCTGCCTGCCGGCGAAAACCAGGGGTTCAATGTCGGCTACGACCCGGAACACCCCGACGACGCCTATCCGGACGCCTGGTGCGACCAGTGCGACGCCGTGCTGGAGCAGGAAGGCGAATGGAACGACCGCTCCGAAGCCTTCGCCGACATCAAGATGGTCTGCGCCGGTTGCTACTGCGATATCCGCGAACGCAACTGGCAGCAGGACGAGGACGCCCTGGTCGAGCTGATCAGCGACAGCTTCGAATACCTGCAGGCGCGGCAGGCCAGCTTTATGGAAACCTACGGCATCGGCGACTACGAGCGCTGGGACTGGTACCAGGAAAACGCCACGCTGGTGTTCTCCAACGGCGGCAAGCCGGTGGTGGAATGCGATGTCGATTTCGTCGGCAGCTTTTCCAGCAGCTCCAACACCTGGATGTGGGCCTGGGCCAATGACTCGCTGCTGGAGCCGGTGCGGGTGGGTTCGAGAGCCGTGCGCGACCTGGGCGACTCGCTCGGCCTGCTCAAGCTGGCTAGCGCGACCTGGGCGGCAGAGCCGGTCGATGGCTGGGAGATGACGGCGGTGATGGCTAAGCACTTGGGGGCCATCGGTGCCTATCGCGCGCCTAGTGATAATGGGTTTCTGCATATGGTGGTGAAGCAGGCGCGCTGGGTGAATTGAGGGCTATTTGCTGGCTGGGTTGTCAGCTATGGCTTTGAGCCATCATTCGCAGTATGGTCGGAGGCATCGAACTGCAAGGATGCATTCATGGCCTTCGCTGCCACGATTCCTCGCCAATGGACTGGGTTACCGACCTTCTGGTTCGGCCTCAGCTTTTCTGCGCCTGAGCTTCCCCGCCAAGATCAGCTTAATCACCGTTTGATGGTCAGGTTTCGCCCTGCTGGGCGCCTCACTTTCTTTGCTTGTGCAAAGAAAGTAAGCAAAGAAACACACCCCGGCATCCGGGTCTCGCTACGCTCGACTCCCCTCCCTCCGGTGCTGCTCCGGGGGCCGGCTTACAAGGGCCATCCCTGGCCCTTTAAGCCTCTCGCCGCATCCATGCGGCTCACTCCCCTACGCAACACCTACGCTCGGCCTGCTGACGGGGAGTTCGCGCGCATGCAGGTTTCGAGTTTCAAGCAGCTCGGAGCTGTCGGTATGCCTCGCCGTAGGGTGGGTGCAGCCCACCAACGAACTCAAACGCCCCCACTACGCCATCGCCAGCACGCCGAAAGGTCGGGCCGGGAATCGGGCCCCGTCAGGAGGCTGAGTGGAAGCGTTGTGTAAGTGGGCCGGCCGGGCAGGCTTGAGCGGCATGGACGCCGCGAGAGCCGCGATGGGCCAGGGATGGCCCTTCGTGGCGTACCCCTGGAGCAATGATGGAACGAAGGAAGTCTCGCGCAGCGAGACCCGGATGTCGGGTGTGCTTTCTCTTTGGTTACTTTCTCTTTGCACCGGGCGGCGATCCGCAAGCAAAGAGAAAGTGACTCGCCGGGAAGTCGAAAAACGTGGCTCTGGAGCTAGCAGAATTTCGTTGAATCTCGATGGTGAACAAGCAAAGCATTGTCCACACTACGAATATCTAGGCTACTTACTAAAGGGGAAGCCAGCCCGCATGGTGCTCTGGAGTACAGAGAAAACACGGGCTGTCGAGGCATAACTTGATCAATCCTATATCCCACACCTTGGGGTGTAGAGCTGCAAGGGCGCAAATGCAAAGTATGGAAACCATCAAATACCACTCCACCTCACTACTTCACTGTTAATAACGCACAGAATCTGGCGAATACCCCAAGTATTCATCATTAAAAACCAATAAAAGCAACGAGCCATGTCTAGCCACACTAACGCCCCAGATTGTGAACTGGTAATAGGATTGGTTGCACCAGTAGGTGTAAACCTTGAAGACGTTAACACTCGACTGAATTCTTTTTTCACACAGTTCCGGTATGGGTACAACCCAATACAAGTAAGCGAACTGGGAAAGCGCTTCAGCGATGAAGCACCCCAGATAAGCTGCGAAATTCAGAGACTGGACTTCGCAATGAACACAGGGAAAATGCTTCGCGAAAAATCAGGACGCGGAGACTTTTACGCACTACTAGCAATCAACGCAATAAATGAACTCCGCGAAAATTCAGAGCCATTAAAACGACATGCTCACGTAATAAGATCACTAAAGCATCCCGACGAAGTAGCAACTCTTAGAAGAGTTTATGGAGATGGCTTTTTCTTGCTAGGAATTTCTTCCAGCATCGCCAGCAGAAAATACTATCTCAAGGAACTCAAAGGCGTTCCCGAAGACCAAATTGATCGATTAATTGCAAGAGATGACAAAGAACCTGGAGACTTTGGCCAAAGAACCCGTGATGTTTTCCAAATGGCGGATGCGTTTGTAACGACAGATGACACAGAGCGCTTATCTTTTCAGCTATCTAGAATTTTGGATCTACTATTTTCGAAGCCAGTTGTCCCACCAACCCAGGACGAATATGCAATGTTCATGGCATATGCAGCCTCGCTGAGGTCCGCCGATTTATCACGGCAGGTAGGTGCAGTCATTGCAAACAACCATAACGACATAGTCGCAACCGGGGCAAACGATGTACCTAAATTCGGGGGCGGCCTCTATTGGCCTACTGAAAACGACCAGCGCGACTACATAAAGAAGGAAGACTCAAATGAAAAAGAAAAACAGAAAATAATACTAGGAGTCATGAGAAAAATAACATCCGACCCAAACAAACAAGAAGATGAATTAATTCAAGACGGCCTTACTCTACTCAAAGACACGGGCCTTCTAAATATCACCGAATATGGTCGAGCCGTTCATGCCGAGATGGAAGCCATACTCTCGGCCGCACGAAACGGATTAGCGATTCGAGGATCAACCTTATATACAACAACCTACCCTTGTCACAACTGCGCGAAGCACATAGTTGCCGCCGGAATAGGCAAAGTAAAATATGTTGAGCCGTACCCTAAAAGCTATGCAATAAAACTCCACGGCGACTCCATTGAATCATATGGAGAAGATGACGAATCAAAAGTTAAGTTCGAGCCGTTTGTCGGAATCGGCCCAAGAAGATTTGTCGACTTGTTTTCAATGAGCTTAAGTAGTGGTAGGATAATTGAACGCAAGAAAGACGGGGATTTGATGGAGTGGGACCGAAGTACTGCAGAGTTGCGAGTGCCTATGATCCCGTTATCTTATTTAGATGCTGAACTCCATCAGGTAAATTTATTAAACACGGTTGTCTCTGCATCGGGCATGGAGGAGTCGAGATGATTAATAATTTTGATAAAGCAAAAAAATTAACCCAAGATTGGCCCGAGTGGAAACGAGAGTATCAGTTAACTAAACCCTCCCAAGCAAAAGAAACAGAGCCCAAGCAGCTGTCATCTGCCCCACGAAAACCTGATTGAAATAAAAAGCCCGTCGAGAGACGGGCTTTTTATTTCAATCGCAAGAAGCTTACGCAGCCCCCACAGCCTCCCTCCGCTTAACCACCTTGGCAGCTTGATACTCCCTCGCCGCCTCATGAAACGCCCCAATCAGCGCGTTGTAATCGGCCTTCTCCCAATAGCGATACTCCGGGTGCCACTGCACGCCCACGGCAAACGCCTTGGCGCCAATCACGCTGACCGCCTCGATCTGCCCATCCTCGCAAACGGCCTCGACCTGTAGCCCCTCACCCAGTCGATCGACGCCCTGCCCGTGCAGCGAGTTGACGCTGATCTCGCGCTCGCCGAGCAGCCTGTGCAGCACGCCACCCTCGGTCAGGGCGACCTTGTGGATCGGGCCGTAGGCCACATTGTCCGGTACATCCTTCACTTCGCGGTGGTCCAGGCGGCCCGGCACGTTGTGCACTTCACGGTGCAGGGTGCCGCCGTACAGCACGTTGAGTTCCTGTACGCCGCGGCAGATGCCGAGGAAGGGAATGCCACGGTCGATGCAGGCGCGCATCAGGCGCAGCACGGTGGCGTCGCGGGGTTTGTCGGCCAGGCCCAGGCCGGGATGGTCGTCGCCGTAGAAGCTGGGGTGCACGTTGGACAGGGAACCGCCAAACATGATGCCGGAGACGCTGTCGAGCACGGTCTCCATGTCCAGGTCGTCGCCGAAGGCCGGGATCATCAGCGGGAAGGCGCCGAAGCCGGTGACGGACTGGATGTATTTCTCGCCCACCAGATGAAACCAGCCGATGTCGCGATCGGTCAGCTGCCAGCGACACAGGGGAAGGCCAATCATGGGTTTGTTCATTGCAAGGGTGTCCTCTTCATTTTGATTTTGAAGTGGGCTGCCCTTGGGACAGCGGGTTACCGGGCCACGAACAACCGTGAACCCGCTCACCCAAGGGGTGCCGCTTCCCGCCGGCAGGACGCCGGCGAGTTACCGCACCAATGCCGCGCCCGCGCGGCAGGGTTACCCCCCTATCCCACTGGTGGGAGAGGGGCTGGGGGAGAGGGCGTCGTTTGACTGCCCCTCTCCCCAACCCTCTCCCGTGAACGGGAGAGGGAGCAAAACGCGCTGCCCGGCCACTGTCGCCAGCCGGGCGGTAAAAAAAGAGCCGGTCCGAAGACCAGCCCTGGTTAGCACTTAACCGTTGCTCGGGAAGGCGAACTGCGCCGCCTCGTGGCTGGCGCGCTGCGGCCAGCGCTGGGTGATGGTCTTGCGCTTGGTGTAGAAGCGCACGCCGTCCGGGCCGTAGGCGTGCAGGTCGCCGAACAGCGAGCGCTTCCAGCCGCCGAAGCTGTGGTAGGCCACCGGTACCGGCAGCGGCACGTTGACGCCGACCATGCCGACTTCGATCTCGTCGCAGAACAGGCGTGCGGCTTCACCGTCGCGGGTGAAGATGCAGGTGCCGTTGCCGTATTCGTGGTCGTTGATCAGCTGCATGGCGTCTTCCAGGCTGCCGACGCGGACGATGCACAGCACCGGGCCGAAGATCTCTTCCTGGTAGATGCTCATCTCGCGGGTGACGTTGTCGAACAGCGTGCCGCCGACGAAGAAGCCCGCCTCGTTGCCCGCCACGGACAGGCCGCGGCCGTCCACCACCAGCTTGGCGCCCTGGGCCACGCCGGCGTCGATGTAGCCCTTGACCTTGTCGCGCGCGGCGCCGGTGACCAGCGGACCCATGTCCAGGCCGCAGGAGGTGCCGGCACCGATCTTCAGTGCCTGGATCTTCGGAGTCAGCTTGGCCACCAGGGTATCGGCGACCTGGTCACCCACGGCGACCACCACGGAGATGGCCATGCAGCGCTCGCCGCAGGAGCCGTAGGCGGCGCCCATCAGGGCGTTGACGGTGTTGTCGATGTCGGCGTCCGGCAGCACCACCGCGTGGTTCTTGGCGCCGCCCAGGGCCTGCACGCGCTTACCGCGACGGTTGGCCTCGGTGTAGATGTATTCGGCGATCGGCGTGGAGCCGACGAAGCTGATGGCTTTGACTTCCGGCGCTTCGATCAGCGCGTCCACCGCTTCCTTGTCGCCGTTGATCACGCCGATCACGCCCTTGGGCAGGCCGGCTTCGTGCAGCAGCTGGGCGATGAACAGGGTGGAGCTGGGGTCACGCTCGGACGGCTTGAGGATGAAGCAGTTGCCGCAGACGATGGCCAGCGGGTACATCCACAGCGGCACCATGGCCGGGAAATTGAACGGGGTGATGCCGGCGACCACGCCCAGCGGCTGGAAGTCGCTCCAGCTGTCGATGTTCGGGCCGGCGTTGCGGTTGTATTCGCCCTTCAGCAGCTCCGGGGCGCCACAGGCGTACTCGACGTTCTCGATGCCGCGCTGCAGTTCGCCGACGGCGTCTTCCAGGGTCTTGCCGTGCTCTTCGCTGATCATCGCGGCGATCTTGTCCTTGTGCTCCTCAAGCAGAACCTTGAAGCGGAACATGACCTGGGCGCGCTTGGCCGGCGGGGTGTTGCGCCAGGCCGGGAAGGCCGCCTTGGCGGCGTCGATGGCGGCCTGGATGGTGGCGCGGTCGGCCAGCTCGACCTGACGCACCGGCTCGCCGATGGACGGGTTGAAGACCTGGGCGGTACGGCCGTTGCGCAGAACGATTTCGCCATTGATGAAGTGGGCGACGGTGCTCATGGGTGTTTCCTCATTGGTGTTCTGTGGGGCGGCCGCGCTGGGCGCAGCCGCCGCGAATCATTTGATTTCGGTTTCGACGAAGATCACTTCGTGATCGCTGGCGTTGACCACGTTGTGCTCCACGCCGGCCTGGCGGAAGTACGACTGGCCGGCCACCAGGGGCGCGTGACGCTCGCCTTCCGGGGTTTCCAGCAGCAGGACTCCGTCGGTCATCGGCGTCACCACGTAGTCGTAGCCGTGGCGATGGGCGCCGGTCTCGGCACCGGGGGCGAAGCGCCACTCGGTGACGATGACTCGGTCGTTTTCCACCTGCACGGTGGGCACCGCCTTGGGTCGGCTCATCAGTCGACCTTGTTCAGTACGTCGCCGACGGCATTGAACAGGCGGTCCAGCTCTTCCGGCTTGGTGTTGAAGGTCGGCCCGAACTGCAGGCAGTCGCCGCCGAAGCGCACGTAGAAGCCGGCCTTCCACAGGGCCATCCCGGCCTCGAACGGGCGGATGGTCGGGTCGCCGTCACGCGGGGCCAATTGCAGGGCACCGACCAGGCCGCAGTTGCGGATGTCGATCACGTGCTTGCTGCCCTTGAGGCCGTGCAGGACGTTCTCGAAGTGCGGCGCCAGGTCAGCGGATTGCTGGATCAGGTTGTCCTTCTCCAGCAGCTCCAGGGTGGCCAGGCCGGCCGCGCAGGCGACCGGGTGGGCCGAGTAGGTGTAGCCGTGGGTGAACTCGATCATGTGCTCAGGGATGGCCTGGTGCATGAAGGTGTCGTAGATCTCCTTGGACGCCACCACCGCGCCCAGCGGGATGGCACCGTTGGTGATCTGCTTGGCGGCATTGATGATGTCCGGAGTGACGCCGAAGTATTCCGCGCCGCTCCACTTGCCCATGCGGCCGAAGCCGGTGATCACTTCGTCGAAGATCAGCAGGATGTTGTGCTGGGTGCAGATCTCGCGTAGGCGCTCCAGGTAGCCCTTGGGCGGAATGATGGCGCCGGCGGAGCCGGACAGCGGCTCGACGATGACGGCGGCGATGTTGGAGGCGTCGTGCAGCTCGATCAGCTTGAGCAGCTCGTTGGCCAACTCCACGCCGCCGGTCTCGGCCATGCCCCTGGTGAACGCCAGGCCCGGCTGCAGGGTGTGCGGCAGGTGGTCGGCGTCCATCATCTGGCCGTACATCTTGCGGTTGCCGCCGATGCCGCCCAGGGCGGTGCCGGCGATGTTCACGCCGTGATAGCCACGGGCGCGGCCGATGAACTTGGTCTTGCTCGGTTGGCCCTTCAGGCGCCAGTAGGCCTTGGCCATCTTCACCGCGGTGTCGGCGCACTCGGAGCCGGAACCGGTGAAGAACACGTGATTGAGCTCGCCCGGCAGCAGATCGGCGATCTTCTCGGCCAGCTTGAACGACAGCGCGTGGCCGTACTGGAAGCCCGGCGAGTAGTCGAGGGTGCCGAGCTGCTTGGCTACTGCTTCCTGGATTTCCTTGCGGCTGTGGCCGGCGCCACAGGTCCACAGGCCGGAGAGGCTGTCGAACACGCGACGGCCCTGGTCGTCGATGAGGATGTTGCCTTCGGCGGCCACGATCAGGCGCGGGTCACGCTTGAAGTTGCGGTTGGCGGAGAAGGGCATCCAGTGGGCGTCCAGCTTGAGCTGGCTGGCCAGGGACGGGGTGGCAGTCTGCGGCATGTTCATCGTGGCTCTCCAGAGCGGCACTGTGGTCTTGTTGCCATGCAAGGTGCCACGGGCATAAAGTCACGAAAATCCAAATCTTCTCACTTTAAGTTCAGTGATAACTAAACAATGAGTAATCGCCGTGCAGACCCGCTGGCCCAGGTCAGCGACTTCGAGATCCGCCTGCTGCGCCTGTTCCGCAGCGTGGTGGAGTGTGGCGGCTTCTCCGCCGCCGAGAGCGTGCTGGGCATCGGCCGCTCGGCCATCAGCCAGCAGATGAGCGATCTGGAGCAGCGCCTGGGCCTGCGCCTGTGCCAGCGCGGCCGCGCCGGCTTCGCCCTGACCGAGGAAGGCCGCGAGGTGTATCAGTCGTCGCTGCAGCTGTTCGGCGCGCTGGAGAGCTTCCGCAACGGGGTCAACGGCCTGCACCGCGAGCTGCGCGGCGAGCTGCATATCGGCCTCACCGACAACCTGGTCACCGTGCCGCACATGCGCATCACCCATGCGCTGGCGCGGCTCAAGGAGCTGGGCCCGGAGGTGCGCATCCAGATCCGCATGACGCCGCCCTCAGAGGTGGAACAGGGCGTGCTGGACGGCAGCCTGCATGTCGGCGTGGTGCCGCAGAGCCATGCCCTGTCCGGCCTGGAGTACCAGCCGCTGTATGGCGAGCGCTCGCAGCTGTATTGCGCGGTGGGCCACCCCCTCTTCTATGTGGACGACAACCAGCTGTCCGACACCCGCCTGAATGCCCAGGACGCCATCGCCCCGACCTTCCGCCTGCCGCCGGAGATCCAGACCCAGTATCAGGTGCTCAACTGCACGGCCAGCGCCTCGGACCGCGAGGGCATGGCCTTCCTCCTGCTCACCGGGCGCTACATCGGCTACCTGCCGGACCACTACGCCCAGCAGTGGGTGCAGCAGGGCCGCCTGCGGGTGCTCAAGCCGACCTCACGCTTCTACGATCTGACCATGGCCTCGGTGACCCGCAAGGGCCGCCGCCCGCAGCTGGTGCTGGAGACCTTCCTCGAGGCGCTGGCCGGCACCAGCTGAGCAATAAAAGGAGCAACGCGATGGATGCACTGCAGGACGAGGTACGGCGCTTCTTCGAGGACTTCGTCGCGGCGTTCGCCGAGTTCGACGGCGCGCTGATCGCCCGGCGCTACGGCGCGCCCTATCTGGCGCTGAATGCGGCCGGCGAGGCGCGCCTGTTCGCCACGGCCGCGGACATCGGCGACTACTTCCAGGGCATCGTCGACCAGTACTTCGCCCAGGGCTGCCGCAGCTGCCGCTTCCACGGCCTGGAGATCACCCCGCTCGGCTGCGCAGCCGTGCTGGCGAGCATCAGTTGGGAACTGCTGGATAGCGGCGGCGAAGTGATCGGCGCCTGGCGCGAATCCTACAACCTGACCCGCGGTGCCGACGGGTTGCGCATTCACGTCTCGACCGATCATTCAGAGACCGGCGACGACAGCTGAAAACAGCTGGAACGCCCGTACCACTAGGCGATCGCCATTTTTCCAGCAGCTGCAAAACGCACCAAAATGACGCTTTTCTGGCGCATCTTAGGGGGTTTTACCGAGCCAAATGCAGGCTTCGTCTGAACAACACACGTTTTTGACGCCTGAGGGTTGTTTCGTGACCCGCCCTGCGGTATCTGTTCGCACACAAAACCGATCATCAGTACGGACCCCCTCGATGCCTGCAGCCCCCGCCCCTGCTTCCAGCACCGGCAAACCCGCCGGCCGCATCCGCCAAAAGAACGAAAAAGCCATCATCGCCGCCGCCGAGGTGGAGTTCGCCCGCCATGGCTACAAGGGCACCAGCATGAACAGCATCGCCCAGGCGGTGGGGCTGCCCAAGGCCAACCTGCACTACTACTTCAGCAGCAAACAGGGCCTGTACGCCGCGGTACTGGACAACATCCTCTGCCAGTGGGAAAACGCTCTGGACAGCATGACGGCCGCCGACGATCCTGCCGAGGCCCTGAGCCGCTACATTCGCGCCAAGGTCGAGTTCTCCCGCAGCCAGCCGCTGGCCTCGCGCATCTTCGCCATGGAAGTGATCGGCGGCGGCCAGCAGCTGGCCGCCCACTACAACCAGAACTACCGTGAGTGGTTCGAGAGCCGCACCGCGGTGTTCCAGGCCTGGATCGACGCCGGCAAGATGGCCCCGGTGGAGCCTGCACACCTGCTGTTCCTGCTCTGGAGTAGCACTCAGCACTACGCCGACTTCGCCAGCCAGATCTGCCTCTACACCGGCAAGAGCAGCCTGAAGAAGGCCGACTTCGAGAGCGCCGCCGACAACCTCGAACGCATCATCCTCGGCGGCCTCGGCCTGACCCCACCGGCACGCAGCTGAGGCACCGTCCTCTGCCCTGCCCTCTCTGGTGAACGGAGAGGGCACGCCAGGTAGCCCGGATGCAATCCGGGTATGTGCAGCACCGAAGCCCCGCCTCGGATCGCATCCGGGCCAGGTCTCGAGCCTCGCGGGCCAACCGGCCTAGAGCCGGCGGCGCCGCCCGGTGATCATCGACAGCGGCAGGTTCTCGCGCAGGCGCAGGCTCTCCACCAGCGCCGCCAGCAGGTGCACGCAGACCAGCGCCAGCAGGGCGTCGGCGAAGAAGTCATGAATCTGCAGCGGCAGATCCTCGCCCCAGAAGTAGTCCACCTCTTCCATCAGGAAGCCGGTCACGCCCAGGCCGAGCATCATCAGCATCATCAGCACCATCACCAGCGCGCCGATCGGCGAATGGCCGAGGCGGTGATAGGGGCGCCGCTGGATCAGCGCCGAGCAGTGCTCGCGCAGGCGCGTCGGAGTCGGCCAGAAGTCCGCCCAGCGCGCCGCGTTCGGGCCGGTGAAACCCCAGACCAGGCGCACCGCCAGCCAGGCCACCGCGTAGTAGCCGAGCCAGCGGTGCCAGTCGTCACCCGCCTCGGTGAACCAGTAGTTGGCGACAAAGGCCAGCACCAGGGACCAGTGGCACAGGCGCACCAGCGGGTCCCATAGCTGCAGGGTTTCCCGGCTCATCCGGTCAGTCCTCGATCTCGGTCTTCACCGCGTTGCCGGACACCGGGTCGAAGTAGATCTCGACCTTCTGCTTGTCCTTGTTCCAGCCATAGATCTCGTAGCAGTTGCCACTGGTGACCTTGAACTTCTTGATCTCGTAGCCCTGGGCCTTGAGGTCTTCCTGGAACTTGGCCTGGTCCTGCCATTGGGCCTTGTCGGCGGTGGTGCACTGCGGACCGGCGAGAGCCAGCGGGCTGGCCAGGACGAGGGAGAGCAGCAGCAGTTTGCGCATGGATGGTTTCCTTCTTGTTGGATGACAGGGCGCCGGCCAGGCCGACGCCGCACATATTAGGCGCTGGCGCGCCAGGGTGCGCGCTGCAACAGTGTTGCACAGCGTTGCTGGAGAAATTCGCGCAGCAGGCGCACCGGCCCGCTGAGCTGGTCACGGTGGGCGCAGATCAGGTTGAGCGGGGTCGGCTCGCCCTGCCAGTCGCCGAGCGCCACCCGCAGGCGTCCGGCCTGCACGTCGCCGGCCACGTCCAGCCAGGACTTATACACCAGCCCCTGCCCCGCCACGGCCCAGCGCCGCACCACGTCGGCATCGTCGCTGACCCGGTTGCCGCTCACCGTCAGCGCCTCGCGTTGCTTGCCGGCGGCGAAGCTCCAGCGCTCGTGCACGCGGCCGCCGAGCATGTACAGCAGGCAGTTGTGCCGGCGCAGCTCCGCGGGCACCCGCGGCATGCCGTGGCGGGCGAAGTAGGCCGGCGCGCCGCACAGCACGCGGCGATTGTCCGCCGCCACTGGCAGCGCCACCAGACTGGAGTCCTCCGGCTCGCCATAGCGCAGGGCGATGTCCACCGGCTGGCGGAACAGGTCGGCGTTGCGGTCGCTGAGCAGCAGGCGCAGCGACAGCTGCGGGCGCTCGGCCTGAAACTGGTCGAGCCAGGGCAGCAGCGCGTTGCGGCCGAAGTCCGACGGCGCGGCGATCTGCAGCACGCCGCTGATCTCAGCCTTGGCTCCGGCCAGTTGCTGGCGCCCACTCTCCAGACTGAGCAGCGCGGCACGGGCATGGGCCAGGTACTGCTCGCCCTCGGCGGTCAGGCGCAGGCTGCGGGTGGAACGCAACAGCAGGCGCGCCTGCAGCTGCGCCTCCAGGCGCTTGAGCGCGGCGCTGGCCACGGCCGGCGAACAGTCCAGCTCGCGGGCGGCGGCGGACAGGCTGCCCAGCTCGGCGGTGCGCACGAACAGGGCGAGATCATCGAAGCGCAGCATGGCAGGGCCCTATTTTCAAAATTAGATTGAAAGAGACTCTATGGCAGCGCGGTTTTTCTCGCCAGGCAATTAACCGAACATGCGCCTAACGCCAGCCGGTACGCCGACTAAGCTGGAACATCGACTTCGCCATCGCGCCCCTTCGAGGATCACGCCGCAATGAAAGCCATCGCCTACTACCAATCCCACCCCATCGACCACGCCGAGGCCCTGCTCGACATCGAGCTGCCGGCACCGCAGCCCGGCCCGCATGACCTGCTGGTGGATGTGCGGGCCATCTCGGTCAACCCGGTGGATACCAAGATCCGCCGCAACGTCTCGCCCGAGGCCGGCCAGGCCAAGGTGCTGGGCTGGGACGTGGCCGGCGTGGTGGTGGCGGTGGGTGACGAGGTCAAGCAGTTCCGCCCCGGCGACCGGGTGTTCTACGCCGGCGCCATCGACCGTGCCGGCGCCAACAGCGAGCTGCACGTGGTGGACGAGCGCATCGTCGGGCGCATGCCCGGCTCGCTGGACTTCGCCCGCGCCGCCGCCCTGCCGCTGACCGCCATCACCGCCTGGGAGCTGCTGTTCGAGCGCCTCGGCGTACGCGAAGGCAAGGGCGACAGCCGTGACAGCCTGCTGGTGATCGGCGCCGCCGGCGGGGTCGGTTCGATCCTGGTGCAGCTGGCGCGCCAGCTCACCGGCCTGACCGTGATCGGCACTGCCTCCCGCAGCGAGACCCAGGACTGGGTGCGCGAACTGGGCGCCCACCATGTGATCGACCACGGCCAGCCGCTGCTGCCGCAGCTCAAGGCGCTGGGCATCGAGCAGGTGAGCATGGTCGCCAGCCTGACACATACCGACCAGCACCTCGACCAGCTGATCGAGGCCCTGGCGCCCCAGGGCAAGCTGGCGCTGATCGACGACCCGGCGCAGCTCGACGTGGTCAAGCTCAAGCGCAAGAGCCTGTCGCTGCACTGGGAGTTCATGTACACCCGCTCGCTGTTCCAGACCGACGACATGGTCGAACAGCATCGCCTGCTCAACCGGGTCAGCCAGCTGATCGATGACGGCGTGCTGAAGACCACCCTCGGCGAGCACTTCGGCAACATCAACGCCGCCAACCTGCGCCGCGCCCACGCGCTGCTGGAGAGCGGCAAGGCGCGCGGCAAGATAGTGCTCGAAGGCTTCTGAGCCACGACCCGCCGTCAGATCGAACGGACGCCAGGCGGCAGCTCGCGGCGAAGCGGCTAGACTGCAGTGGACCCGGACCTTTCAGCAGTGGTCCGGGCCTTCTCCGCCGTGACTGCTGAGGGTTCAGGATGCAGCCCAGGATCAACCGGCCAGTGCGCGTGGCCGGCATCTACCTCCTGTTCAGCGTTGCCTGGATCGTCCTCAGTGATCTGCTGCTGCAGACACTGCAACTGGACGCCGCCACCCAGGCCGGATTGCAGACCGCCAAGGGCCTGATTTTCGTCGGCCTCAGCGGCCTGCTGATCCTGTTGCTGTGCCGCCACGAGCAGAACGCCCAGCAGCAGCTGGAGCGCGATCTGCGCGAACACGCACGCAAGCTGCGCCAGGCCCAGGGCGAGGCCGGCCTCGGCACCTGGGAGCACAGCGGCGGCCGCCTGCACTGGTCCAGCGAGGCCCTGCAACTGTTCGAACGCCCGGAGACGGACGCCTGGGGCAGCCTGGACGACCTGCTGAGCTGGCTCTACCCCGCCGACCGCAATGCCGCCCAGCGCGCCCTGCAGGCGCTGCTGGACGATGGCGAGCCGCTGCTGATCAACGTGCGCCTGAATCGCCCCAACAGCGATGCCCCGGTGTGGCTGATGCTGCGTGGCAACTATGGCGCTGGCGGCGCCCACGGCAGCGTGCAGAACGTCAGCGGACAGAAACGCGACGAACTGGCCCTGCGCGAGAGCGAGCAGCGCTTCCGCCAGCTGTTCGAGCAGACCCCGCGCATCGCCGTGCAGGGCTACGACCGCGAGCGCCGGGTGATCTTCTGGAACCAGGCCAGCACCCAGCTGTACGGCTATGACGTGGCCGACGCCATGGGCCGGCGTCTGGAGGAACTGATCATCCCGCCGTCGATGCGCAACCAGGTAGTCAGCGACATCCAGAGCTGGATGATCGGCGGCCCGGCCATCCCCGCCGCCGAACTGACCCTGCAGCACCGCGACGGCAGCGAGGTACACGTCTATTCCAGCCACTTGATCCTGCGCAACACGCGCAATCAGGTGGAGCTGTACTGCGTCGACATCGACCTCGGCCAGCAGAAGAGCGCCCACCAGGAGCTGGAAGCCAGCGAGGCGCGCTACCGCGAGCTGGTGGAGCAGTTGCACGAGGCGATCTTCCTCACCGACAGCGGCGGTCGGCTGACCTTCGTCAACCCGGCCTGGCAGACCATCACCGGCTACAGCATCCGCGAGAGCATTGGCCGCCCGCTGCTGGATTTCATCGAGGACGACCAACGCGAGGCGGCCGGACTGCACATCGCCGCCGTCGTCGCCCACCAGCAGAGCAGCTGGCTCGGCGAGCTGCGCCTGCGCGATGCCGGCGGCCGCCCACATTGGGTATCGTTGCGCTTGGCAGCCGGTCCGCAGCACGGCCTGGGCCTACGGGGCAGTCTCAGCGACATCCACGAGCGACGCCACACCCAGGCCCTGCAGGAGGCACGCAACGCGGTGCTCGACCGCATGCTGGCGCAGCGCCCATTGCAGGAGAGCCTGAGCGACATGGCCCTGCGCCTGGAGCGCATCAGCCCGGAGATGCTGGTGTCCATCCTGCGCCTGGACGATGGCGTGCTGCGGGTGCTGGCCGCGCCCAGCCTACCGGCCATCTATACCGCCACGGTGGAAGGCATGTCGGCACGGCTCGAACTGGGCAGCTGTGGCCACGCCGCCGCTAGCGGCGAGCTGACCATAGTCGAGGACATCCACAATCACCCCAACTGGACCGAGTTCCGCGAGCAGGCACAACTGGCCGGGCTGCGGGCGTGCTGGTCGCTGCCATTCAAGAATGACCAGCAGGAAGTGCTCGGCGTGTTCGGCATCTACTACCGGCGCCAGTCCCGGCCGAGCCGCGAGGATATCGAGCTGGTCACCGAGTTCACCCGCCTGGCCGGCATCGCCGTGCGTCAGCAGCAGCGCGACGCCGAACGCCTGCAGAGCGAACTGCGTTTTCGCGCCACCTTCGAGCAGGCCGCCGTCGGCATCGCCCACCTGGCGCCGGACGGCCACTGGCTGCGGGTCAACCAACGCCTGTGCCAGATGCTCGACTACAGCCGCGAGCAGTTGCTCGAGCTGACCTTCCAGGACATCACCCACCCGGGCGACCTGGACAAGGACCTCGACCTGACCCGCCAGCTGCTGAGCGGCGAGCTGCAACGGCTGACCCTGGAGAAGCGCTACCTGCGCCGCGACGGCAAGGTGCTCTGGGCCCACCTAAGCGCCACCCTGGTACGCCATACCAACGGCGAGCCGCACTACTTCATCTCGGTGGTCGAGGACATCGGCGTGCGCAAGCAGCAGGAGCGCGCCCTGCAGCAGGCCGCCACCGTATTCGAGAGCACCCAGGAGGCGGTAGTGATAGTCGATGCGCGGCGGCGCATCCTCACCAGCAACCCTGCCTTTACCAGCATCACCGGGCTCAGCCCGCAACAGGCAGTCGGTCGGCGCCTGCCGCTGCTGCCGGGCAACAGCCTGGAGCGTGCGCGCTATCGCACCCTGTGGCGCAAGGTGCAGGACAGCGGTCACTGGCAGGGCGAAATGAACAGCCGCCGCCAGGACGGCTCGCGCTTCCCCTTCTGGCTCACCGTCAGCCGGGTACGCGACTGCGATCCGCAACAGCCGCAGTACGTGCTGACCTTCACCGACCTCAGCCAGTACCGCGACAGCCAGGAGCGCCTGGCCCACCTGGCCCACTTCGACACCCTCACCGACCTGCCCAACCGTCTCTACGCCATGGAGCGCCTCGGCCATGCCCTGGAGCACGCGCAACGGCACCAGGAGCGGGTGGCGGTGCTGTACTTCGACCTGGACAACTTCAAGACCATCAACGAGAGCCTCGGCCACAAGGTCGGCGACGAGCTGCTGGTGGCCGTGGCGCGGCGGCTGCAGCAACGCCTGCGCAACGAGGACACCCTGGCGCGGCTGAGCAGCGACGAATTCCTGGTGGTGCTGGAGAACCTGCAGCGCCCCGAGGAGGCGGCCGGCATCGCCCGCACCCTGATCGAGCTGCTGGAGCGCCCGCTGCCGCTGGGCAATGGCCGCGAAGCCTACCTGGGCGCCAGCATCGGCATCAGCCTGTTCCCGGATGATGGGCAGAGCAGCGACGACCTGCTGCGCAACGCCGACAGCGCCCTGCACCAGGCCAAGCAGGAGGGGCGCAATACCTTCCGTTTCTATACCCAGGGCCTGACCCGCCAGGCGCACACCCGCCTGACCCTGGAAGGCCAGTTGCGCCAGGCGCTCAAACGCAACGAATTCATCCTCCACTACCAGCCTCTGGTGCGCGGCCACGACGGTCACCCGATCGGCGTGGAGGCGCTGCTGCGCTGGAACAGCAGCGACGGCATGATCTCCCCGGCCCAGTTCATCCCCCTGGCCGAGGAAACCGGGCTGATCGTGCCGATCGGCAACTGGGTGCTGCGCGAGGCGTGCCGGCAGATGCAGTTCTGGCGCCAGCAGGGCCTGGACCTGCACACGCTGGCGGTCAACCTGTCACCCCGCCAGTTCCGCCAGGCCGACCTGCAGCAACAGGTGCGCGAGGCCCTGCACGATAGCGGCCTGCCGGCCGAGCATCTGGAGCTGGAGATCACCGAGGGCGCGCTGATCGAGAACGTCGAGCAGGCCCAGGCCACCCTGGCCGCGCTCAAGGGGCTGGGGCTGAAGCTGGCGATCGACGACTTCGGCACCGGCTACTCCTCCCTGGCCTACCTGCGCCGCTTCCCGCTGGACAAGCTGAAGATCGACCAGAGCTTCATGCGTGGCGTGCCGGAGGACCAGGCCAACCTGGAGATAGTCGCCACCATCATCGGCCTGGCGCGCAACCTCAAGCTCTGCGTGCTGGCCGAGGGCGTGGAGACCACCGAGCAACTGCAGGCCCTGCGCCATCTGGGCTGCGAGCAATGCCAGGGTTATCTGTTCAGCCGCCCGCTGAGCGCCGTGCAACTGGCCCACTGGCTGCACAGCGACCACCAGTCGGTCGGTTGATTCAGGTCAGGGAATGCGAGGGGCAGAGGTCTACACTGGAGCTTCACCGTCTCCATGGAGGCCTGCGATGAACATTGATATCCACCAGGTAAAGACCGCCGAAGGCACCCGCTGGCAGGTCAGCCTGGACCAGCATCGCGTCAGTTTCCGCAACGAGGCCGAGGCCAGGGACTTCGTCCGCGTGCTGCAGACCCGCCTCAAGGCCCCGCATCCGCTGCCCGGGCGCGGCATCGCCGAGGTGCGCAGCGCCGGTTGATCGGCCGCCACTCAGAACTCCAGCGCGTGACGCCGCGCATGTCGCGCGGTGAGCAACCCCAGGATCACGGTGATGACGCCGCACACGGCGATGACCAGCGCCATCGGCCGGGCGCTGCCGTCGTGCAGCGCGCCCACCAACCCGGACGCGCCGGCCGCCACGGTGAACTGCAACGAACCGATCAGCGCCGAGGCACTGCCGGCATGGGCGCCCTGCCCAGCCATGGCGCAGGCCGTGGCATTGGGCAGCACGCAGGACAGGCTGGCAGTGGTGATGAACAGCGGGATCAGCAACGGCCACAGTTGCGCCGGCCGGGCCATGGCCACCGCCAGCAGCGCCAGGGTCGCGGCGCAATAGATCCATACCGTGCGCTTGAGCCAGTAGCCGGGGCCGTGGTGGCGCAGCAGCCAGCCGTTGAGCTGGGCGCTGAGGATGAAGCCGGCGGCGTTGGCACCGAACAGCCAGCCGTAGTGCTCGGCAGGTACGCCGTAGAGATCGATGAACACAAACGGCGAGCCGGAGATGTAGGCGAACATGCCGGCCATGGCCACCCCGCCGGTCAAACCGTAGCCGATCAGCAGGCGGTCACGTAGCAGCAGCGAGTAGCGCCCCAGCGCCCCGCCCAGCGGCTGGACGGGAAACTGCGCCGAGCGGGTCTCCGGCAGCCACAGCAATACGGCCGCCAGGCACAGGGCGCTGAACAGCACCAGGCCGAGGAAGATCGACTGCCAGCCGAACAGTTGCAGCAGCACGCCACCGCCCAGCGGCGCGAGGATCGGCGCCACGCCCATCACCAGCATCAGCTTGGAGAACACCTTGGCCGAGGCCAGCGGGTCGCACAGGTCACGCACCACCGCCCGCGAGATGACCATGCCGGCGCAGCCGCCCAGGGCCTGGACGAAGCGCGCAACGATCAGCCACTCCAGGCTCTGCGCCAGGGCGCAGGCCAGCGAGGCCAGGGTGAACAGCACCAGCCCGGCCAGCAGCGGCTTGCGTCGGCCGAAACGGTCGGCCAGCGGGCCGTAGATCAACTGGCCCAGGGCGGTACCGGCGAAATAGGAGGCCAGCGACATCTGCACATGGTCGACATCGGTGCCGAACACCCGCGCCAGGGTCGGGAAGCTGGGCAAATAGAAATCGATGGCCATGGGCCCGAAGGCGCTGAGCGTGCCCAGTATCAGCAGGATGCGAAAATTCATCGGTTCTCCACAACGTGGTACTACCCGGAAAACGAAAGGCGCCCCGCGGGGCGCCCGGAATACAAGCCGGCGGGGTACGCACCCCGCAGCGGCAGGTCAGTGCGGCTCTACCACCTCGTTCTTGGACTTGCGTTTGTCCAGTTTGTCCGCCAGCGACTCCACCAGCAGGTAGAACATGGGAATCAGGAAGGTCGCCAGCAGGGTGGCGGCGAGCATGCCGCCGATCACCCCGGTACCGATCGAGTGACGGCTGGCCGAGCCGGCGCCGGTGCTGATGGCCAGCGGCACGCAACCGAGGATGAAGGCCAGCGAGGTCATCACGATGGGCCGGAAGCGCAGCTTGGCCGCCTCCATCGCCGCCTCGAAGATGCCCATCTTCTGCTCCTCGCGGCACAGCACGGCGAACTCGATGATCAGGATAGCGTTCTTCGCCGCCAGGCCGATCAGGGTCACCAGACCGACCTGGAAGTACACGTCGTTGGCCAGGCCGCGCATCCAGATCGCCAGGATCGCGCCGAACACGGCGAAGGGCACGGCGGTGACCACCGCCATCGGCAGCGTCCAGCGTTCGTACTGGGCGGCCAGGATCAGGAACACCAGGATCAGGCCGAAGATGAACGCGGTACTGCCCGAGCCATGGGTCGCCAGTTCCTGGAAGGCAGAACCGATCCAGGCCAGGTTGTACTGCTCGCCTAGCACCTCGTCGGCCACTTCCTGCATGGCCTCCAGGGCCTGACCGGAGCTGTAGCCCGGCGCCGGCCCGCCGAGCAGCTTGGCCGCCGGGTAGACGTTGAAGCGCGCGTAGGAGTCCGGGCCGAGGATGCGCTGCACGCGCACCAGCGAGGCCAGCGGAATCAGATCGCCGCCGCTGGAGCGCACGTAGACCTGGTTGAGATCTTCCGGGCTGCGGCGGAAGTCCGCTTCGGACTGCAGGCTGACCTGCCAGGTACGCCCATACAGGTTGAAGTCGTTGACGTAGTAGCTGCCGAAGGTCGCCTGCATGGCGGTGAACACATCGTTGATCGCAACGCCCAGGGCGCGCGCCTTGGTGCGGTCGAGATCGATGAAGTACTGCGGCACGTCGGCGTGGAAGGTGCTGTTGACCCCCGCCAGCTCCGGGCGCTTGGACGCGGCGGCGATGAACTTCTGCACCACCGCGCTGAGGTCCTCGATGGAGCCGCCGCTGCGATCCTGGATATAGGCCTCGAAGCCGCCGGTGGTACTCATGCCGCTGATGGGCGGCGGGTTGAAGGTCATCACCAGGGCGTCCTTCTGCTTGGCGCCCATGCCCATGAACTGCCGCGGCAGGTTGCGCGCATCGAGCTCCGCGGTGGTGCGCTCCTTCCAGTCCTTCAGGGGAACGAACGACACCCCGGCGTTGCTGCGGGTACCGAAGGTGAGCACGTCGAAGCCGGCGAAAGTCACCACGTCCTCCACCGCCGGATGCTGCATCAGCTCCTCGGTGACCGCGCTGGTGACCTGGTCGGTGCGGCTCAGCGAGGCTGCCGGCGGCAGGAAGTAGGCGTTGATCACGTAGCCCTGGTCCTCGTCCGGCACCAGCGAGCCCGGCACCCGGCCGAACAGCACGACCATGATGGCGATCATGCCGCCGAACAGCGCCACACCGATCAGCGAACGCTTGAGGAAGAAGCGCACGCCGGCGGTATAGCCGTTGGTGAAGCGCTCGAAGGCGTTGTTGAACCAGCGGAATGGCGCCGCCGGCTCCTTGTGCTCGGGCTTGAGGATCAGGGCGCAGAGCGCCGGCGACAGGGTCAAGGCGACGATGCCGGAGATCACCACCGACACCGCGATGGTGATCGCGAACTGCTTGTACATCTGCCCCGCCAGGCCGCCGAGGAAGCCGACCGGAATGAACACGGCGCACAGCACCAGGACGATGGCGACGATCGGCCCGGTCACCTCCTCCATGGCCTTGATCGCCGCCTCACGCGGGCTGAGCTTCTCGGTACGCATCACCCGCTCGACGTTCTCCAGCACCACGATGGCGTCGTCCACCACGATGCCGATGGCCAGCACCATGCCGAACAGGGTCAGCAGGTTGATCGAGAAGCCGAGCATGTACATGCCGGCGAAGGTGCCGATCAGCGACACCGGAATGGCCAGCACCGGGATCAGCGTGGCGCGCCAGTTCTGCAGGAAGATGAACACCACCAGCATCACCAGCACCAGGGCCTCGATGAAGGTGTGGATCACCTCCTCGATGGAGACCTCGACGAACTTGGTGGTGTCGTAGGGGATCTTGTAGGCGATGCCCTCGGGGAAGCGCTTGGCCAGGCGTTCCATGGTGGTGCGCACCGCCTCGGCGGTATCCAGGGCGTTGGCGCCGGGTTGCAGGTAGATGCCGAAGGCGGCGTTCTTCTTGCCGTTGAGGCTGGTGACCAGGGAGTAGTCCTGGGCGCCCAGCTCGACGCGTGCCACATCGCTGAGCAACAGGCTGGCGCCGGTCGCGTCGGTGCGCAGGATCACCTGCTCGAACTCTTCCGGCGTGGTGAAGCGGCCCTTGGTGCTCACCGTGTAGGTGAAGTCCTGCGGCGACGACAGCGGCTCCTTGCCGAAATTGCCGGCGGCGAACTGCGAGTTCTGCTCCTGGATGGCACTGACCACGTCGCTCGGGGTCAGGTCGTACTGCGCCAGCTTGTCCGGGCGCAGCCAGATGCGCATGGAGTAGTCCTTGGAGCCGAACTGGCTGGCGTCACCGACGCCTTGGATACGCTTGAGTTCGTCGATCACGTTGATCAGCGCGTAGTTGCTGATGAAGATCGGGTCGCGCGAATCGTCCGGTGAGAACAGGGTCACCACCTGCAGGATGTCGGAGGACTTCTTCTCCACCTTCACGCCCTGCCGGCGCACTTCCTCGGGCAGCTTGGCCAGTGCGGCCTGCACCCGGTTGTTGACGTCGATGGTGGCCTGGTCCGGGTCGGTGCCGACGTCGAAGTACACGGTCAGGCTCATGGCACCGTTGCTGTCGGAGTTGGACAGCTGGTAGATCATGCCCTCGACACCGTTGATTTCCTGCTCCAGCGGCGCGGCCACGGTCTCGGCGATGACCTGCGAGCTGGCGCCCGGGTAGGCCGCCGTCACGGACACCTGCGGCGGCAGAATCTCGGGGTACTGGGCCACCGGCAACGCGCGCATGGCCGCGAGACCGGCGAGGATGATGACGATGGAAATCACCGCCGCGAAGATCGGTCGATCGATAAAGAACCTGGAGATCACGGGCCTGACTCCTTACTGCTTGGCAGGGGCGGCGTCGACCACCTTGACGGGCGCGTTGGGGTGAACCTTGGGCAGGCCCTCGACTATCACCTTGTCGCCGGCTTCGATACCGCTCTCCACCACCCAGCGGCCGTTGGCGGTGTGCGCCGTGCCGATCGGGCGGATACGCGCCAGGCCCTGATCATCCACCACATAGACGAAGGTGCCGTTCGGCCCCTGGGACAGCGCGCGCTCCGGCACGGTGATCGCGTTGGGCTTGTTGATACCCTTGACCACCACACGCACGAACTGGCCCGGCATCAGCGCCAGGTTCGGGTTGGCCACCACCGCACGGGCACTGACGGTGCCGGTGCCGCGATCGATGGTGCTGTCGGTGAAGTCGACCTTGCCTTCCAGCGGGTAGCTGGTGCCGTCGCCGAACTTGATCTCCACGCTCATCTGCTGGCCGCCCTCACGCACCAGGCTGCCGCTCTGCAGACCGCTGCGCACGCTGGAGACCTCGCGATCCGGCGCGGCGAAGTTGACGTAGAGGGGATCGAGTTGGGTGATCTGGGTCAGCAGGCTGGCGTTCGGGTCGCCGGCCACCATCAGGCTGCCTTCGGACACGGTTTCCTTGCTGGTGATGCCGGAGATCGGCGCCTCCACCGTGGTGTAGTCGAGGTCGATCTGCTTGGACTGCACCTCGGCCTTGGCCGCCTCGATATTGGCCTTGCTCTGCTCGAAGTTGGACACCGCATTATCCAGTTCGCTCTCGCTGGCGAAGCCCTTCTTCTGCAGCTCACGGATGCGCTTGAGGTCGCGCTCGGTCTGCCGGTAGCGCGCCTGCTCCTGGGCCAGCGAGCCTTTGGCGCGGGCCAGGGCGGCCTGGTACGGGCGCGGGTCGATGCGGAACAGGATCTGCCCCTGCTTGACCTGGCTGCCCTCCTGGTAGGTGCGCTCCTGCAGGATGCCGCTGACCTGGGCACGCACCTGCACCTCGCGGAAGCCGGCGGTGCGCGCCGGGTACTCGAACTGCAGCGGCAGCGATTCGACCTTGGCCGCCTCCACCACTACCTCCGGCGGCGGCATCTGCTGGCCCTGTTCGGCGGCCTGCAGCAACGGACTGAACAGCATGCTCAGGGCAAGCGTTGGGAATGCGAACGGAAGCGAGCGAGCAAGCATGGTCATCTCCATGACGTCTTGAATTGGGCAAAGCCTCGAAGGAGTGCCATGCTAGTTACATACATCGGCGTCTGTAAACTGAACAACGGCACAGAATTCATTACACTGAGTTCCCCAAAACAAGAGCCTAGACGGATTCCACCTACCCGCCATGCGCCGAACCAAAGAGCAAGCCGAGCAGACTCGCATCGCCATCATGGCGGCCGCCGAGCAGCTGTTTCTGGAGAAGGGCGTGGCCCACAGCACCCTGGAACAGATCGCCCGCGCCGCCGGGGTCACCCGTGGCGCGGTGTACTGGCACTTCGAGAATAAGGCCCATCTGTTTCACGAAATGCTCAGCCAGGTGCGCCTGCCGCCGGAGCAGCTGACCGAGCGCCTCAGCGGCTGCGGCGGCGCGGACCCGCTGTTGTCGCTGCGCGATCTGTGCATCGAGGCGATCGCCAACCTGGCCCGCGACGAGCAGCGGCGGCGCATCTTCACCATCCTGCTGCATCGCTGCGAGTTCACCGATGAACTGCGCGAGGCCGAACAACGGCACAACGCCTTCGTCAATCAGTTCATCGGCCTGGTCGAGCAGCTGTTCGCCCGCCCGGCCTGCCGCGAGCGCCTGCTGCCGGGCATGACTCCGCGCCTGGCCGCGCGAGCGCTGCATGCGCAGATCATCGGCCTGTTCACCGACTGGACCCGAGACCCGCAGCTGTTCGATCCGCTGCTGGACACCCCCGCACTGATCGATGCGCAGCTGCGCGGCCTGCTGCGCGAGTGGAACCCGCCGGCCTGACGGATCAGGCCGCCTCGGCCGCGTAGCCCTCCTCGCGTACTGCCGCCAGCAGCTGCTCCAGGCTCAGGCGGCTGGTCACCCGCACCTCGCCGGCCGCCAGGTCGACCTGTACCTCCGCCGCCGGATCGCCAGCCTGCACCGCTCGGGTAATGGCGCGCACGCAGTGACCACAGCTCATGCCCGACACTTTCAGAATCTGCATAACGTTTTCCTCATCGCATGGTTGACTAGACCAGCATCGAGCTTGCCATCGGGGCAAGGTCAAGGCCTTGCGACTTGTCGTCCGCGCCAGCCTGGCCCAAGCTGCACAGAGCCTCTGGAGGGATTCGCCATGCGCCTGCCCATTGCCCTGCTCCTGCTGCTCAGCCTGCCGGCCCTGGCCGACGAGTCGGTGCCCGAACCCACGGCCGAGTCGGCCGCGATGCCGGTCCAGGTGCCGCCCCTGCCCGCCGCCGTCCCGCTGGCGCCCATGACCCTGCCAACGCCGATCGACTACGGCGTGCTCACCGTGTCCCGCGAGCGCCTGGAAGTCTCCACGCCCTGCGAGATCGGCCTGTACCTGCAGGGCAACCTGACCGCGCGCCTGTATCAGGGCCAGTCGATCACCCTCAACCTGCCGCCGGGCGAGGTGCTGGTGCGCCTCGGCCAGCTCGGCGGCGGCGACTGCCAGCCGCGCTTCGAACAGCTGCGCCACCAGACCCTACGGGTCACTGCCGGCGAGGTGAGCAAGTACCGCATCGCCATGGACTCCCTAGGCCTGCAGCTGATTCCGGCGCCACTCAACTACTGATGCCTGGTTCGGCAATGCGGCGGGCGGCGATGCGACAAACCGGCGCTTGACCTTGACCCAAGGTCAAGGTTGATTCTAGGGGCGAATTCCTTGGAGTCGCCCCATGACCACCCTGCAGACTTTCGACCTTCCCATCCGTGGCATGACCTGCGCCAGTTGCGCCGGTCGCGTCGAGCGTGCCCTGGCCCAGGTGCCGGAGGTGCAACAGAGCCAGGTCAACCTGGCCAGTGAGCGGGCACGGATCACCGCGCCGCGCGAACGCCTCGGCGAACTGCTGGCCGCCGTCGAGCACGCCGGCTATTCGGTGCCGCGGCAGAGCCTGGAACTGCAACTCGGCGGCATGACCTGCGCCAGCTGCGCCGGGCGCATCGAGCGGGCCCTGGGTAAGGTACCGGGCGTCAGCGACGTCAGCGTCAACCTGGCCAGCGAACGCGCCCGCGTCGAACTGCTGGAAGGCACGGACGTGGCCGCGTTGATCGCCGCGGTGGAGCAGGCCGGCTATTCGGCAGCCCTGCTCAGCGAGTCGGCCAGAGTCGATCCGCAGGCCGCCCTGCGGCGCGAACGCTGGGCGGTGATAGCCGCCCTGCTGCTGGCCGCCCCCCTGCTGGTGCCGATGTTCGCCGAATGGGCCGGGCTGCACTGGATGCTGCCCGCCTGGGCCCAGTTCGCCCTGGCCACGCCGGTGCAGTTCATCCTCGGCGCGCGCTTCTATGCCGCCGCCTGGAAGGCCGTGCGCGCCGGCAGCGGCAACATGGATCTGCTGGTGACCCTAGGCACCAGCGCCGGCTATGGCTTGAGCCTCTACCTGTGGGCCACCGCCGGGCATCACGCGCCGCATCTGTATTTCGAGGCCTCGGCCGTGGTCATCGCCCTGGTGCTGCTCGGCAAGTACTTGGAGAGCCGCGCCAAGCGCCAGACCAGCGCCGCCATTCGCGCACTCGAAGCCCTGCGCCCGGAGCGCGCCACCCGCCTGGTCGATGGTCGCGAAGAGGACGTGGCGATCACCGCCCTGCGCCTGGGCGACCGTATCGTGGTGCGCCCCGGCGAACGCTTCCCGGTGGATGGCGAAGTGCTCGAGGGCCACAGCCAGGCCGACGAGGCGCTGATCAGCGGCGAGAGCCTGCCCGTGGCCAAGGTGCCGGGCGACACCGTCACCGGTGGCGCCATCAATGGCGAGGGCCGCCTGCTGGTGCGCACCACTGCACTCGGTGGTGAAACGGTGCTGGCGCGGATCATCCGCCTGGTGGAGGACGCCCAGGCGGCCAAGGCGCCGATCCAGAAACTGGTGGACCGGGTCAGCGCCGTGTTCGTCCCGGTCGTGCTGCTGATCGCCCTCGCCACCCTCGGCGGTTGGCTGCTGGTCGGCGCAGTCGTGGAACAGGCGCTGATCAATGCGGTGGCGGTACTGGTGATCGCCTGCCCCTGCGCCCTCGGTCTGGCCACCCCGGCGGCGATCATGGCCGGCACCGGCGTGGCCGCTCGCCACGGCATCCTGATCAAGGATGCCGAAGCCCTGGAGCTGGCCCACAAGGTCACGGTGGTGGCGTTCGACAAGACCGGCACCCTCACCTCCGGGCAACCGCGCATCGTCCACCTGGCCACGGCGGGCATCGCGAACAACGAGCTGCTGCGTCTGGCCGGCGCCCTGCAACAGGGCAGCGAACATCCGCTGGCGCATGCCGTGCTGCAGGCAGCCGCGGAACAGGGCATCGCCCTGCCAGCGCTATCCACCAGCCAGGCCCTGGCGGGTCGAGGTATTCGTGGCGTGGTCGAAGGACGCGCGCTGGCCCTGGGCAACCAGCGCCTGTTCGACGAACTGGGCCTGAGCAGCGAACTGCAGCGCCAGGCCAGCGACTGGGAGGCCGAAGGCCGCACCCTGTCCTGGCTGATCGAGCAGAGCGAACCGCCCAGAGTGCTGGGGCTGCTGGCCTTCGGCGACAGCCTCAAGGAGGGAGCCGCCGAAGCCATCGCCGCGCTGCGTGAACGCCATATCGAGAGTCATCTGATCAGCGGCGACAATGCCGGCAGCGCCGGCGCCGTGGGCCGCGTGCTGGGCATCGACCGGGTGCATGCCCAGGTGCTGCCGGCAGACAAGGCCGCCCATGTCGCCGAGCTGAAAAGCAGCGGCGCAGTGGTGGCCATGGTCGGCGACGGCATCAACGACGCCCCTGCCCTGGCCGCGGCGGACGTCGGCATCGCCATGGCCGGCGGCACCGATGTGGCCATGCATGCCGCCGGCATCACCTTGATGCGCGGCGACCCACGCCTGGTACCGGCGGCGCTGGCCATCAGCCGACGCACCTGGAGCAAGATCCAGCAGAACCTGTTCTGGGCCTTCGTCTACAACCTGGTGGGCATCCCGCTGGCGGCCTTCGGCCTGCTCAACCCCATGCTGGCCGGCGCCGCCATGGCCCTGTCCAGCGTCAGCGTGGTGAGCAATGCCCTGCTGCTCAACACCTGGAAACCCGAACTGGAGAAACGCCCATGAACATCGGCCAGGCAGCCAGACAGAGCGGGCTCAGCGCCAAGATGATCCGCTATTACGAGTCCATCGGCCTGCTCAAGCCAGCCGGCCGCTCGGACAGCGGCTACCGCCTGTACGGCGCCCAGGACCTGCATGTGCTGGCCTTCATCAAGCGCTCCCGCGACCTCGGTTTTTCCCTGGAGGAGGTCGGCAAGCTGCTGACCCTGTGGCAGGACCGCGAGCGCGCCAGCGCCGACGTCAAGGCCCTGGCCCTGGCCCATGTCGACGAACTGAACCGCAAGATCGCCGAACTGACCGCCCTGCGCGACACCCTGGGTGAGCTGGTACAGCACTGCCAGGGCGATCATCGGCCGGATTGCCCGATATTGCGGGATTTGGAGTCGGGAACTGCGGCCACCGCGCAGGGCTGCGACGCAAAGCCCAGGCAGTGCGCCAGGTGACAAACCGCCAGAATGCAGAACGCCGGCCCTCGGGGCCGGCGTTCCGTTTGCGCGTGGCGAGAATCACCTCGCAGCGGTAGCGCCTTAGAAGCTGTACTTCGCCGACGCGGTGAGGCTGCGCGGAGCACCGTAGGTCAGTGCGCCGTAGGCATCGAAGATGTCGAAGTATTTCTCGTTGGTCACGTTGTTGGCGTTCAGCTGAGCCGAGAGATTCTCGGTGATCTGGTAGCGCGCCATCAGGTTGACCAGGGCATAGGCGTCCTGCTCGATCTTCTCGCGGTTGCCGGCCGGGTTGGTGGCGTAGGTGTAGATGGCGTCCTGCCAGTTCACGCCGCCACCGATGGTCAGCTTGTCACCGAGGATGCCCGGCACGCGGTAGGTGGTGAAGGTACGCAGCAGCTTGGTCGGGTAGAGCGTGTTGGCGTCATGGCCTTCCTCATCCTCGACGCGGAACTGGGTGTAGCCGGCAGACACATTCCAACCGGCCGCCAGTTCACCAGAGACCTCCAGCTCGAAACCTTTGCTCTCGACATCGGCCGCTTCGTAGATGTTCTCGAAGGTGCCCGGGAAGCGGTCGCCGGTGGCTACGCCAAGGTTGTTCTGCTTGATGCCGAATACGGCGGCCGATGCGTTGAGGCGGCCACCGAACCACTCGCCCTTCAGACCCAGCTCCGAGCTGTCGCCGATGATCGGGTCGAGCTGCTGGCCGCTGGCATCGCGCCTGGCCTGTGGCAGGAAAATATTGGTGTAACTGGCATAGGCCGACAGGTTCTGCGTCAGGTCGTACACCACACCGGCATATGGAGTTACTTCACGGTCCTCCAGACGGCTCTCGGTGCCCGACTCTTCACCATTCTTCTCATAGTCGGTCTGGCGTGCACCCAGGATCACCTTGAGGTCATCCGTCACGTTCAGACGGGTCGCCGCATAGGCACCGCGCTGCTCGAGTTTCGACGAACCATAGTCGCTGCGTGCGCCCCAGACCGGCTCGGGGAAGTCGCCATTGTAGTCGTCGAAGTTCGGGATGCCGCCCATGCCGGTCAGGGCCGGAATCTGATCGGCGTCGAAGTCCTGATCACTGTGGATATAGCCGAAGGCCAGGTCATGATCTCGCCCCAACAGGGCGAACGGGCCGCTGAAGCGGAGGCTGTAGTCGTCCTGGGTGGTCTCGGTCTTGTAGGTCGCAGGGAACGAGTACATGCCGCTGGAACCATTCCTGCCGGGGTTGCCGGAGAGGTACAGCAGGGCGGAGTCGGCCTTGCGTTCGCCACGGTTGTAGCTGAGGTTAACCTGCCAGTCGTTGGCGAAGGTATGGTCCAGGTTGACGAAGTAAGTCTCGTAGGTGCTGTCCCACTTGCTCCAATCAGCAGAGGTGGTCTTGGAACGGCTCCAGTGGGTGCGACTGCCATCGGCATACCAGACCGGCAGACCACCCCACATGGGCGAGTCGGTCTCATTTTCCTGGCGGCTCAGGCCGAACCACAGGGTGGTGTCGGGGGTCAGGTCGATGTCCATGGTGCCGTAATAGGTCTGGCGCTGGTTCGAATTCATGTCGATCCAGCTATCGCCTTGGTTGGTCTCGCCGACCAGGCGGGCGCGCACGGTACCCTCCTCGTTCAGCGCCATGGATACGTCGCCCAGGGTGCCGTAGGTGTCCCAGGTACCTGCGCTGGCTTCCACCGAGCCCTTCAGCTCAGTGCTGCTGGCGCGTTTGCGCACCATGTTGAGGGACGCGGAAGGATCGCCGGCACCGGTCATCAGGCCATTGGCGCCGCGCACCACTTCGACGCGGTCGTACATGGCCAGGCTGCCGAAGATCTCGCCCGAGCTCCACGGCTGTTCCCAGATGGTGGGGACGCCGTCGATCATCAGCGAGTTGAGTTCGAAGCCACGGGCGTTGATCTGGCCACGGCTGGTCTCGTAGCGGTTCAGCGAGATACCGGTGGTGTTGTTGACCACGTCGGTGATGGTCTGCAGGTCTTGGTCTTCCATGCGCTGCTGGGTGACCACGGTGACCGACTGCGGGGTTTCACGCAGGGACATTTTCAGTGGCGTGGCAGTATTCGCGGAGCCGGTGGTATAGGACTGAGTACCCTCGGTGACGTCGTCGAGCTCGCTGTCGGCCTCCCCAGTAATAGAGACAGCATCCAGGGTAACAGCCTCTTCGGCCTTGGCCTGCTCTGCATAGACAGGCATTGCAGCAACGACGGTGCCGGCTGCCAGCATGTGCACTGCCAGGGCCAGCGGACGCAGGGCCATGGACGAGCGCACAACAGCGGCGTCTTGGTGACGCGGGGTAGTCAGGGACATGGAGATACTTCCGAGCTGTTTATAATAGTGTTGGTGATAATAATTATCATCATAAACAGATCCCTATTGTTGCGAAAGAGTTGCAAATGAGATTTCGCTCTGCTAATGGCAAACGGCCACGCTGCCTGCTTGGCTCAAGGCGGAAAGCTGCCTGATTCGCTGCCCTAGACAGCTACGAGGTCGGAGCGGGATGTCAATGGGCTGCCCTGCCCTCAACGCTTCGATATTTCATCTGCAATTTCGGGGCATGAAAAAAGGGAGCCGAGGCTCCCTTTTTCGTACGGCCTGGAATCAGGCTTGCGATTGCAGATAGTTCTGCAGGCCCACGCGACCGATCAGGCCTAGCTGTTGCTCCAGCCAGTAGGCGTGGTCTTCTTCGGTGTCGTTGAGCTGCAGCACCAGGATGTCGCGGCTCATGTAGTCGCCGTGCTTCTCGCACAGCTCGATGCCCTTGGCCAGGGCCTCGCGCACTTCATATTCCAGGGCCAGATCGCTCTTCAGCATGTCCGGCACGGTGGCACCGGGGTGAATCGCCTTGGGTGTCATGTCCGGCGTGGCTTCGAGGAACAGGATGCGCTGCAGCAGGGCGTCGGCGTGCTCGGTCTCCTCCTGCATCTCGTGGTTGATCCGCTCATAGAGCTTCTCGAAGCCCCAGTCCTGGTACATCCGCGAATGGAGGAAATACTGATCGCGCGCAGCCAGCTCGCCACGCAGCAGATCCTTCAGATAATCGACGACTTCGGTCGCGCCTTGCATGACTCGTTTCCTTGCTAAAAAAAGATCGCTCAGGTAGGCAGCTTCGACCCTGGGCGCACAATGGTCAAGCAACAAAACGCCGCTCTCGGCGGAGCGATTCGCATTAGCGCAAAGCCGCGTGGCTACTGGGCTGCAGTGAATTCAAGCGTTAACGAAAATCACTGTGGATAAGCCACTCACACCGTCTCTCTCCGGCATCAGGATTGCGCCCCGCGCGGAGCGCAATCCTGCCCACAAACTTCAGACGAACATGCCGCCGGACACTTCCACCCGCTGCGCGTTGACCCAGCCAGCATCCTCCGACAGCAGCATGCCGATGGCGTTGCCGATATCGTCCGGCAGGCCGACCCGGCCCAGCGCGGTCTGCCCGGCGATGACGGCGTTGAGTTCGCGGTTGTCGCGTACCACGCCGCCACCGAAGTCGGTCTCGATGGCACCGGGGGCGATGGTGTTGGCGCGAATGCCACGGCCGCCCAGCTCCTTGGCTAGGTAGCGGGTCAGTACCTCGATGCCCCCTTTCATCGCCGCGTAGGCGGCATAGCCAGGCAGGGAGAAGCGTGCCAGCCCGCTGGAGACATTGAGGATGCGCCCGCCGTCGGCCAGCAGCGGCAGCAACCGCTGCGTAAGGAAGAAGGTGCCCTTGAGGTGGATGCTCATCAACTGATCGAACTGCTCCTCGCTGGTCTCGGCGAAGGGCACATGGATGCCGATGCCGGCGTTGTTCACCAGCGCATCGAAACTGTCGCGCTGCCAGGTAGTGCTGAGCGCCAGGCGCACCCGCTCGGCGAAGTCGGCAAAGCTGGCGCTGCGGCCCACGTCCAGTTGCAGGGCTACAGCCTGGCGGCCCATGGCACGAATCTCGGCCACCACGGCCTCCGCTTCGGTCTGGTTGCTGTGGTAGGTGAGTATCAGGTCGTGGCCATGGCGGGCCAGGTGCAGGGCGGCGTTCTTGCCCAGGCCGCGGCTGGCGCCGGTGATGAGAGTGATCTTGCTCAATGCTGCGTACCTCGTCGAAGGAAGTGGCGGACGAGGCACAGACTATTGATCGACGATAAGCGGATAAATCAGCTATCCATGATTAGACTGTCTACAAATCGATAACAGTGAGCCGCCATGGATCGCCTCAACGCAATGCTCGCCTTCGTGCGGGTTGCCGAGCTGGCCAGCTTTACCCGCGCCGCCGAGAGCCTCGGCCAGCCCAAGGCCAGCATCTCGCTGCAGGTACAGCAGTTGGAGAACCAGCTCGGCGCCCGCCTGCTGCACCGCACGACCAGACGCGTGCAGCTGACCCAGGACGGCCAGGCCTGCTATGAGCGTTGCAAGGATCTGCTGGCCGACGCCGACGAGATCGCCGCGATGTTCCAGCTCGACGCCGGTCAGCTGCGCGGTCGCCTGCGGGTCGACATGGGCCAGGCCCTGGCTCGCGATCTGGTGCTGCCGCACCTGCCCGCCTTCCTCGCCGAGCACCCTCACCTGGAGCTGGAACTGAGCTGCACCGACCACCAGGTCGACCTGATCCGCGAGGGCTTCGACTGCGTAGTGCGCATCGGCAGCCTGGTGGACGCCGCGCTGATCGCCCGCCCGCTGGGCCTGATGGAGCAGATCAACTGCGCCAGCCCGGACTACCTACAACGCTTCGGCAGGCCGCGTAGCCTCGCCGAGCTGGCCGCGCATCGCCTGGTGCATTACGTGCCGACGCTAGGCATCAAGCCGATCGGCTGGGAGTTCGTCGAGCAGGGCGAAACGCGATTTCTCGAGATGCCCGGCGCGCTGACGGTGAACAGCACCGACGCCTACACCCAGGCCTGTCTGGCCGGGCTCGGCATCATCCAGGTGCCCTTGGCCGGCATTCGCGGGCACCTGGCCGCGGGCCGGCTGGTGGAGATACTGCCCGAGTACTGCGCCGCGCCCATGCCGGTGTCGCTGCTGTACCCGCACCGGCGCAACCTGTCGAAGCGCGTGCAGGTGTTCATGGACTGGCTCAGCCGGCTGGTACGCGACTACCTCGACGGAACAGATCGGCCGGCAGCACATTGATCGCCAGGCCGCCGAACACCAGGGCGCAAGCCAGCCAACCGAGCGGCGTGAGCGCCTCGCCCAGCAGCAGCCAGCCCGCCAAGAGACCCGAAACCGGCACCGCCAGAGCGAAGGGTGTGACCTGGCTGGCCGGATAGCGGCGCAGCAGGAAACTCCAGATGGCGAAGCCCACGGTGGTGGCCAGGAAGGCGATGTACAGCAGGGCGCCGACGCCGCGCCAGCTCAGGTCGCTCAGCGCCGCGCCCATCGCCTGCGGCCCCTCGAACAGCCAGGACAGCCCCAGCAGCGGCAGCACCGGCACCAGGCTGACCCAGCAGATCAGCCGCAGCATGTCGCTGGCACCCGAGCGCTTGGTGGCGATATTGGAGAAGGCCCAGGCCAGCGCGGCGACGACCACCAGCACGAAGCCCAGCAGGCTGTCGCCCAGGGGCCGCTGCAGGCCGATCAGCACCAGACCGCCGGCCGCCAGAACCAACCCGGCCAGGGCGCGAATGCTGGGCCGCTCGCCCAGCACCAGCGCGGCGATCAGCACGGTGAAGAACACCTGGCTCTGCAGCACCAGCGAAGACAGGCCCGCCGGCATGCCCAGGTGCATGCCGACGAACAGCAGGCCGAACTTGATCACCCCGAGCAGCACGCCGATCTGCACGATGCGCCACCAGGGCGCCGGCAGTGGGCCACGCAGGAACAGCAGCGGCAGCGCCGCCAGGGCGAAGCGCAGGGCGCAGAACAGCAGCGGCGGGAAGTCCTGCAGGCCGACCTTGATGACGACGAAGTTGACGCCCCAGATCAGGGTGACCAGCAGGGCCAGGAGGATGTGCGGCAGCGGCATGAGCGAAGCTCCGGAATGTCTGCCGCCACCCTATCAGCGCGGCAGCGCAGCCGCCCGATACAGTTACCTGCTTTCGCGACCAGACAGGTCGCGCGTCACTGAATCCACGGCGGCGGTGGCGGCTCGTCGCGCGGCGCGTCCTCGGCATTGCGGGCGGCCTCGCGGCGCGCCTGTTCGGCCAGGGCGGCCTTGATCTCGCGCATCACCGCGCCGACGTCCGCCTCTTCCTCCGGCTCGACGAACTGGCCGGTGAGCTGGCTCTCCGGCGTCAGCTTGCCGTCCTCGTAGAGCGCCCACATCTCCTTGGCGTAGCGGGTATCGAGCAGTTCCGGAGCGAACTGGCCGAAGTACTCGGCCATGTTGCGCACGTCGCGCTCGAGCATGCTGAAGGCGTGGTTGTTGGCCGCCGCGTCTACCGCCTGGGGCAGGTCGATGATCACCGGACCGAGCGGATCGAGCAGCACGTTGAATTCCGAGAGGTCGCCGTGGACCAGGCCGGCGCAGAGCATCTTGACGATCTCGCCGATCATGAAGGCATGGAACTCGCGGGCGTCCTCGGGCAGCAGGTCGACGTCGTTGAGACGCGGCGCGGCATCGCCGTAGCCGTCGTCGACCATCTCCATCAGCAGCACGCCGTCCTGGTAGTCGTAGGGCTTGGGCACCCGCACGCCGGCGTTGGCCAGGCGGAACAGCGCCGACACTTCGGCGTTCTGCCAGGCCTCCTCCTGCTCCTTGCGCC
The DNA here is from genome assembly GCF_005508865.1 of Pseudomonas sp. F(2018). Taxonomy (GTDB): domain Bacteria; phylum Pseudomonadota; class Gammaproteobacteria; order Pseudomonadales; family Pseudomonadaceae; genus Aquipseudomonas. Next base: position 145,563 of record NZ_SCOM01000004.1, on the reverse strand, counting down.
CGTACTTGCTGCCCTTGGCCATGGCCCGGGCATCACGGCTGTTGCGCGTCTTGCGTCCCTCCTGGTACTCGGCGGCCTGGCGGAAGCCGCGCTTGTTGGCCTCCTTGTAGACCTTGGCGCAGCGCAGCTCGCCGGCGCAACGCACTACATAGACCGAGGCTTCCTTACCGCTCATCAGCGGGCGCACCACCTCGTCGATCAGACCATCTTCGAGCAAGGGCTCCAGGCGTTTCGGGGTTTTCATCGAACTGATCGGGCCTCCACGGGAAACAATCCCGCCCTTATACGGCAATCCGTCGTCGCCGCCCAGTTAGTGACCGACCGACAGGGTCCGGCGCAGCGCCTCGATGGCGTAGCGCACCTTGGCCGGCTGGGCATCGCGGCGCGGAGTGACGATATGAATGCCGACCGGCGTCGGCTGCCATTCCGGCAGCAGCACCAGTAGCGCGCCGCTGGCCAGCTCGGCGCGGATCTCCGGCTCCGGCTGCAGCGACACGCCCATGCCCGCCAGGCAGAAATGGCGTACCGAGAGGATGTTGTTGCAGGCCACCCGGCTCTCGATGCGCAGACGCTGCTGGGCGCCATCGGGGCCGTGCAGGGTGAGCTGCTGGGCGCGCTCGTTCAGGCTCAGCCAATCCAGGCCGACCAGCTGCTCCGGTCCGAGCACCGCGCCGCAGCGCGCCAGGTAGGCCGGCGCCACGCACAGCAGCATGCGCCAGTCGGCGAGATGGCGCGCCACCAGGCTGGAGCCCTCCTGGGCGCCGACGCGGATGGCCAGGTCGATGCGCCGCTCGATCAGGTCGATCTGCTCGTCCTGGAAGAACAGCCGCAGGCTCAGGCCCGGATGGGCGCCGAGCAGCGGCGCCAGGGCATCGGTGATCAGCCGGCCGGAGAAGCCCACCGGCGCGGCGATGCGCAGCTCTCCCACCGGCGCATCGCGCAGTTCGGCCAGGCGCTGCTCGGCCTGCTCGGCCAGCGCCACGATCTGCCGGCAGCTCTGGTACAGCTGGGCGCCGGCCTCGGTCAGGGTCAGCTTGCGGGTAGTGCGGTGCAGCAGGCTGACCTGGGTGCTCTGCTCCAGCTTGCCGATCTGCTGGCTGACCGCAGAAGCGCTCATGCCCAGGGCCTCGGCGGCGGCCACCATGGAGCCCTTCTCCACCACCGTGGCGAACAGAGCCATGCGTTTCAGCTGCTCCATTATTAAGTCCTGCTTAATTATCCAAGGCATTTAAGCCGCTTTTTCCCGGATTTATCCAGCTGCGATTATTCACCCATCGCAACCCACCGAGGATCACCCCATGAAAATCGCCCTGATCGGCGCCACCGGCTATGTCGGCACCGCCCTGCTGGGAGAAGCCCTGAACCGCGGCCACCGGGTCACCGCCCTGGTCCGCCACCCGGAGAAGCTGGCGCAGCACGCCAACCTCGACGCACAGCAGGCCAACGTGCATGACGTGGCCGCCCTGGCCGAGCAACTGCGCGGCCACGACGTGGTGCTCAGCGCCTTCAACCCCGGCTGGGGCCTGGCCGATATCCGCGAGCAATTTATCGCCGGCTCCAAGGCAATCACCGCCGCGAGCAAGGCCGCCGGGGTCAACCGCCTGCTGGTGGTCGGCGGCGCCGGCAGCCTATACGTGGCGCCGGGGCAACAGCTGATCGACACGCCGAATTTCCCCGCCGAGTACAAGGAAGGTGCCGAAGGCGCGCGCCAGGCCCTGAACCTGCTGCGCGACGAGCAGGAACTGCAGTGGACCTTCCTCTCCCCTGCCGCCCTGCTGCAGCCGGGCCCGCGCACCGGCCAGTTCCGTATCGGCGGCGAGCAGCTGCTGATGGATGGCGACGCGCCGGCGCATATCTCGGTGGCCGACCTGGCCGTGGCCCTGCTGGATGAGGCCGAACAGCCGCAGCACATCCGCCAGCGCTTCACCGTCGCCTACTGAGCCACACCCGCCCTGCGCTCGCCAAAGGCGCAGGACGGCCTTATCCAGGAGATCGCATGAGTACCTTTACCGCCTCGGCCCACGTCGTCACCGACACCCCAGCACGCTATATCAGCCGCCTGTGCAAGCACTTCGCGCACAAGCTGCCGGTCAGCTTCGATGAACGGCAGGGACGCATCGAATTCGCCTTCGGCCTGAGCCTGCTGCAGGCCGATGCCCAGGGCCTGACCCTGCGCGTGGAAAGCGCCAGCAATGATGACCTGATCAAGCTGCAGGGCGTGGTGGCCAGCCACTTCGAGCGCTTCGCCTGGCAGGAGGAACTGAGCCTGGACTGGCGAAGCGGCGCCTGACAGCCAAACGTAGGGCGGGTGAAACCCGCGAACCTATGCCACGCGGGTTACACCCGCCCTACGACAGCGAGTTAGCCAGGGCAGAGGAAACTCAGCTCGGCGGCAGGGTCAGCTCGATGCTTTCCCCCAGCGACTCGTCCAGGCGCTGCAGCTCGCCATGGATGGCCGCTGCATCGTCGGCCAGGCGCTGGGCGATGGCGGCGAACTCCTGCTCGGCCTCGATAAAGGCCAGCACCACCGACGGATCGAAGCGCGTGCCGCTGGCGGCGCCGATGCGCTGCTGGGCCTCGGCATGGCTGACCGACTGGCGATACGGATGGTGGCTGGTCAGCTCCTCGTAGTCACCGACCAGTGCCATCAGGCGTGCGGCCAGGGGAATCTGCTCGCCGCGCAGGCCCTGCGGATAGCCGCTGCCATCCCAGTGCTCGTGCTGGCTGTAAACGATGTCGCGGGCGTCACGCAGGAAGTCCGGCACGCTGCCCAGTTTGGCCTCGGCCGCCAGCAACGCATCGCGCCCGGCCACTGCATGCCGGTGCAGCAGTTGCAGATCCTCGCCCTGCAGCGGCACCGGGCTGAGCAGGATGCGATCCGGCAGCACCAGCTTGCCGATGCCGTGCAGCAGCGCCGACTTGCCCAGCTGGGCGATGCGCTCGGCGCTCAGCTCGGCGGCCAGCGCCGGCTGCTGGTAGGCCAGCGCCTTGGCCAGGGCGACCATGTAGGGCTCGACCCGCGACAGGTGCTTGCCGTTGGGGTTGTCGCGCATCGCCGCCAGGCTGGCCATGGCCTCGATGGTCACTTCCTGCAGGCGCTGCATGTCGCGGGTGCGCCGGCGCACCTCCAGTTCCAGGTACTCGCTCTTGTCGCGCAGGAAGTCCGCGCTGGCCTTGAGCTGCAGCTGCGCGTGCACGCGGGCGAGGACGATCGGCGGGCTGATCGGCTTGGTGATGTAATCCACCGCGCCCAGGTCGAAGCCCTGCTGCTCGTCCGCCACCTCGGTCTTGGCGGTGAGGAACACCACCGGAATCTCCGCCGTGGCCGGGTTCATCTTGAGCAGGCGGCAGACCTCGTAGCCGTCCATCTCCGGCATCATGATGTCGAGCAGGATCAGGTCCGGCTGCTGGCTGCCGGCGGCGATGCGCAGGGCCTTGAGGCCGTTGTTGGCCACCTTGATGCGGTAGCTGTCGGCCAGCAGTTCGCTCATCAGCTCCAGGTTTTCCGGCGTGTCGTCCACCAGCAGTACCAGCGGCCGATCGGGCCGGTCGAGCATGTCCACCATCATCCTTCCCCTTAGAGAGCGATACCGCGTTGTTGCGCCACCTGGCGCAGCAGAGCCAGGGCCCGCTCGAAATCGAAGCCATGCACCGCCGCGGCCAGCGGACCGTATTCATCATTAAAGGCGTTGCGCAGCAGTTCGGCCTGTTCGTCAAAGAGTTTTCCGGCACGCGGATCGTCGTCCTCGAACAGGCGCTGCAGCTGATGGCACAGCGGCGCCAGCTGCTGAGGATCGGCGCTGCTCACCACGGCCGGTTGCAGCGCCCGAATGGCCGCCACCAGCGCCGCCAGGCTGCGCTCCAGTTCGCCGAGCTGGGCATCCAGCTCATCGTGGCGGGCATCCTTGATCGCACTCTCGATGGCCGCCGCCTGGGTCGCCAGGTCCAGCGCACCCAGGTTGCCGGCCAGGCCCTTGAGGCTATGGGCCTCGCGTTCCGCGCTCTCCTGCTCGCTGGCGGCCAGGGCCTGGCGCAGGCGCGTGGCGCAGTCGGCCTGGCTGGCGGCGAACTTGTCCAGCAGACGGCGGTACAGCTCCGGCTTGCCCAGCACGCGACGCAGGCCGTTGGCCAGGTCGACGCCCGGCAGCTGCCAGTCCGGCAGCCCCGCCTGGGCCACGGCCGCCGTCGGCTTTTCGCTGGCGCGCAGCCAGCGTCCCAGGGTGACCCACAACTCGCCGGGTTCGATCGGCTTGCCCAGGTGATCGTTCATCCCCGCCGCCAGGCAGCGCTCACGGTCGGCTGGCATGGCATTGGCGGTCATCGCCACGATCGGCAGCGTGGCGAAGCGCGGCTCGCGGCGCAGCGCCTGGGTGGTGGCGATACCGTCCAGCACCGGCATCTGCATGTCCATCAGCACCAGGGCGTAGTGACCGTCGGCGGCAGCCTGCAACATGTCGAGGGCGATCTGGCCGTGCTCGGCCTGGTCGATCTGCAGGCCGCTCTCCTGCAGCAGGCCGCAGGCCACCTCGCGGTTCAGCTCGTTGTCCTCCACCAGCAGCACGCGCTGGCCGCTGAAGTCCGGCACCACCTCGCCCACCGGCAGGCGCGCGAAGCCCTGGGCCATGCCCGCGCCGCCCAGGCTGCGGATCACCGCATCGAACAGCAGCGAAGGATTGAGCGGCTTGAGCAGCACGTCCTCGATGCCCGCGCGCTCGGCACCCAGCAGCACCTCCTCGCGGCCGAAGGCGGTCGCCATCAGCAGGTGCGGCGGCGGTTGCAGGCCCAGCTCGGCGACCTTGCGCGCCAGCTCCAGGCCGTCCATGCCGGGCATCTGCCAGTCCAGCAGGATCAGCTCGAAGGGCTCGCGGCGCAGCACAGCCTCCTGCACCCGCTGCAGGGCCAGCTTGCCGGAGTCCACCGCATCGACGCGGAAGCTCATGCTCTCGAGCATGCCGCTCAGCACCTGGCGCGCGCTGTGGTTGTCGTCCACCACCAGCACCCGGCGGCCGCGCAGGTCGGCCTGGGCCAAAAGCCGCGGGCCCTGCTCGCCGGCGATGCCCAGGGGCACCCGGCACCAGAACAGGCTGCCGCGGCCGACCTCGCTCTCCACCCCGACGTGTCCGCCCATGGCCTCGGCCAGGCTCTTGCAGATGGCCAGGCCGAGGCCGGTGCCGCCGTACTTGCGGGTGGTCGAGGTATCGGCCTGCTGGAACGACTCGAACAGACGACCGCGCTGCTCGGCGGTCAGGCCGATGCCGGTGTCGCGCACGCCCATATACAACAGCAGCGAGTCGGCACTGCGCTGCTCGGCGCGCAGGATCACCTCGACCTCGCCCTGCTCGGTGAACTTCACCGCGTTGTTGGCGTAGTTGATCAGGATCTGCCCCAGGCGCAGCGGGTCGCCGACCAGGTGCTGGGGCAGCTCGGGATCGAGGTTGAACACCAGCTCCAGGCCCTTGCCGCCGACCTTGTCGCCGATCAGCCCGGCGAGGTTCTCCAGCACCTGCTGCAGGTCGAAGTCGATGCGCTCGATGGTCAGCTTGCCGGCCTCGATCTTGGAGAAGTCGAGGATGTCGTTGATGATCCCCAAGAGGTGCTGGCCGGCCTGCTGGATCTTGCTCAGGTAGTCGCGCTGGCGCGGGTTGAGATCGGTCTTCATGGCCAGGTGCGACATGCCGATGATGGCATTCATCGGCGTGCGGATCTCATGGCTCATGTTGGCCAGGAAATCCGACTTCAGCCGCGCCGCCTCCTCGGCCAGCTCCTTGGCCTTGGCCAGTTCGGCCTCGGTCTGCTTGCGCACGGTGATGTCGCGGCTGACGCCGACCAGGCCGAGCAGCTTGCCCTGGTCGTCGCGGAAGGTGGTGCGCAGGGTGTCGAACACCACCTGGCGCCCATCAGGGTAGGTGACCTGGCCCTCGCTCTCGAACGGGTGCGGCCAGTTCATCGCCGTGCGGTCGTGCTCGGCGCGGGCCGCCGCCCAGGCCGGCGCCAGCAGCTCGGTGTCACGGCGGCCGACCACCTCGTCGTGGCTCTTGCCGAACAGCTCGGCGCAGGCCTGGTTGACGCCCATGTAGCGCCCCTTGGCATCCTTGAACCAGATTGGATCGGGAATCGCGTTGATCAGCGCCAGCAGCGTGCTGCGCTGGCGCTGGGCCTCGGCCTCGGCGCGCTGACGCTCGGTGATCTGCACCGCCAGGCGCCGATTCCACACCAGCACGAAGGCGATCAGCGCGACCAGGCCGAGCAGGTAGGGCCAACCCACCTGCAACAGGCGGCGCAGGTTGAAGGCGGTCAGCGGCGGCAGCCAGCGCTCCTTGATCGCCTCCTGCTCCGCGTCACTGAGGCTGGCCAGCGCCTTGTCCAGCAGGGCGATCAATTGCAGGTTGGTGCGGCGGGCGGCGAAGCGGAATTCACTGGTGGACAGACCGGTCTCGCCACGCAGCTCCAGGTTGGTCAGGTTGAGTTCGCGGATCAGGTAGCTGGCGACGATCATGTCGCCGACATAGGCATCGGCGCGTCCGGACGATACGGCACGCAGCGCCGCCTCGGTGTCGCGCACCTCGATGATACGCACGTCCGGCACCGCTTCGCGCAGGCCCTGCTGCAACACGTAACCGCGCTCGATGGCGACCTGCTTGCCGGCCAGGCCGCCGATGCGCTGCACATCCACCTCCTCGCGGGTGAAGATCAGGCTGCTGCTGACCAGGTAGGGCTTGCTGAACGCCATGGTCGTCTCGCGCTCCGGCGTGCGCGCCACCGAAGGCAGCAAATCGACGCGGTCGTCACGCAGGGCGGCTAACGCCGCGTTCCAGTCGTCCAGCAGCACCGGCTCCAGGCGCACGCCGAGGCGCTGGGCGAGCAGAGCCAGGTAATCACCGCTGAGCCCGCGATGGCGCCCCTGCTCGTCGATCACATCGAACGGCGGCCAGCCACTGCGCTCTATGCCCACCCGCAGCACCGGGTGCTCACGCAGCCAGGCATGATCGGCCTCGTCCAACTGCAGCGCGGCAGGCGCGGCCAGCGGCAACAGGCAGAGCAGGAGCAGGCAACAGAGACGCGGCATGGGGCGGTCCTTAGCGGGCGAATGCGCTCTCAGCATAGGCTTTGAAAGTCAGATGCGGATTGGCAGCGCCACCGCGCGGATCGACAATCGGCCCATACAGATTGAGCACTGCCACCGGGAGACCGCCATGCTCGACCAAGACCACTGCTGGCAGGCCGTGTGCGACCGTGACGCCGGCCAGGACGGGCGCTTCTTCTTCGCCGTGAAGAGCACCGGCATCTACTGCCGCCCCAGCTGCCCGGCGCGCCGGCCACGGCGCGACAACGTCAGCTTCCACAGCGATGCGGCCAGTGCCGAAGCCGCCGGTTTCCGCCCATGCAAGCGCTGCTCGCCGACCGGCAAGAGCAGCGCCGAGCAACTGGACGAGCTGGTGATCGCCGCCTGCCGCCTGCTGGAGAGCCGTGACACCCCACCGACCCTGGACTGGCTGGCGGCGCGCATCGGCCTGTCCGCTTCGCACCTGACCCGTGCCTTCAAGGCCCGCACCGGGCTGACCCCGCGCGCCTGGTACGACGTCCACCGCCGCCAGCGCCTGGAGGCCGCCCTGCCACAGGCCGGTTCGGTGCTGCAGGCGGCGCTGGACGCCGGCTACTCCGGCACCCGCGCGCTGTACGAGCAGTCCGCCGGCCTGAGCCCGGCGCAGCGCCGGCAGAAAGGTGCCGGTGAAGTGCTGCGCTACGCCATCGCCCTCTGCCCGCTCGGCCTGCTGTTGCTCGCGGCCAGCGACAAGGGCATCTGCGCCCTGCTGTTCGGCGACGACGAGGTGGCCCTGGAAACCGAGTTGCAGCAGCGCTTCGCCGCCGCCCAACTCAAGCGCGACCAGCGCGGCCTGCGTGACTGGCTGCGCGAGGCGGTGGCCCAGGTCGAGGAGCCGCGCCGCGCCGCCAGCCTGCCGCTGGACATGCGCGGCACCGCCTTCCAGCAACAGGTGTGGCAGGCCCTGCGCGGTATTCCGCCGGGACAGACCCGGCGCTACGGCGAGCTGGCCGAACAGCTCGGCAGCCATGCCCGCGCCGTGGCCCGCGCCTGCGCCAACAATCCACTGGGCCTGCTGGTGCCCTGCCACCGGGTGATCGGCACCAGCGGGGCCCTCACCGGTTACCGTTGGGGCGTACCGCGCAAGCAGGCGCTGCTGGACAAGGAAGGCGCCGTCATCGAGTAGCGGGCTTGCGGTGCTGCGCCTTCGGGCCGAAGCTATGCGGCCTGAAGGAGAGCCCATGGACATCGCCGAACTCACCCACCGCCTGCACGCCATTCGCGACCACAACGACTGGCGCCGTTTCCACAGCCCGAAGAACCTGGCCATGGCCGCCAGCGTGGAGATGGCCGAGCTGGTGGAAATCTTCCAGTGGCTCTCCGAGGATCAGGCTCGCCAGCTCCCGGCCGAGCAGCTGGAACACGCCGGCCAGGAGGTCGGCGACATCGTCCTCTATCTCCTGCTGCTGTGCGCCGAGCTGGGCATCGACATGGAGCAGGCGGTGCGCGCCAAGCTGGCCGACAGCGAGAGGCGCTTCCAATGACCGACCGCCACTTCGACGAGCTGGCGACCCGCTTCGCCGAGAAGATCTATGGCGGCGCCAAGGGCGCCATCCGCCTGGCCGTGCTGCAGGCCGACCTCAAGGAGGCGCTGCCGGAGCGCCCGCTGCGGGTGCTCGACGTCGGCGCCGGCCTCGGCCACATGAGCCTGTGGCTGGCCCAGCGCGGCCACAGCGTGACCCTGGCCGAACCGGCCGAGCCGATGCTCGAAGGCGCCCGCCAGCGCTTTGCCGAGGCCGGGGTGGAAGCGCAGTTCATCCAGGCGCCCTGGCAGGATCTGCTCGGCCAGCTCACCGAGCCCTACGACCTGGTGCTGTGCCACGCGGTGCTGGAGTGGCTGGCCGAGCCCCATGCCATCCTGCCGGTGCTGCACCAGCTGGTCGCGGCGCATGGCTGGCTGTCGCTGGCCTTCTACAACAAGGACGCGCTGGTCTACCGCAACCTGCTCAAGGGCCACTTCCGCAAGCTGCGCAAGGAGCGCTTCGCCGGCGAGGGGCAGAGCCTGACGCCCCAGAAGCCGCTCGATCCGCGCGAGCTGGCGGCGCAACTCGACGGCCACTGGCGGGTCGAAAGCCAGAGCGGCGTGCGGGTGTTCCACGACTACATGCCGAGCGAGTTCCAGGCCAAGGCCGAGCTGGCCGATCTGCTGGAGATGGAGCTGGCGCACCGCCGCCACCCGAGCTTCGCCGGCCTTGGTCGCTATCTGCACTGGGTCTGCCGGCCCTTGTAGGAGCGAGCTCTGCTCGCGAATGCTCGGAGTTGCCGGCTTCGCGAGCAGAGCTCGCTCCTACACTATCCCTGCGACCAAGCACGGAGACCTAAATGCGCGCCCCACTCCTTCTGCCACTGCTCCTGCTGCTCACCGCCTGCCAGAGCGACAACCCCTATGTCGCCGGCGGTAACCCGCTGCCGCCGGCACCGGCCAGTGCGGCCAATCATTTCGACCACAGCGCCTACCCGGCGCCGCAGCGCGACTACGGCCGCTACCGCGACTGGAGCTGGCGCCAGCAGCCGGCCGGCAGCGCCTGGGCCGATGGCGCCCTGGTGGCCGAGGCAATCGGCGGCGGCCTGGACCAGCGCGGCCTGCGCCCGGTACGCGCCGGCAAGGCGGCCGATCTGCAGGTGAGCGCCTACCTGAGCCTGGAGCGCCGCCAGTACCAGGTGCGCGACGACTACGGCAGCTATTACGGCCACGGCCCCTATGGCGACCACTACGGCATGTACGGCAGCGTGCCGCTGGTGCGCACCTACGAGGTAGAGGTGGCGGTGGTGCAGATCGAACTGTTCGACGGCGCCAGCGGCCAGCCGGTGTGGAACGGCAGCGCCGAGGCGCGCAGCGAGGGCAGCCAGAGCGAGCGCGCCGATGCCCTGCGCCGCGCCGTGGCAGACGCCCTCGGCGCCTACCCGCCGGAGTGATGCCGGGCTTGCCGTATGGCGCCACTTGGAGTTCGATAGAGGCTCTACCTCGGAGGTTTCGATCATGTCCCCGCGTCTGTTGCTGATACCGGCCCTGCTGCTTCTCGCGGCCTGCCAGAGCGCCCGCGTCGAGCGCGACTTCGATGCCAGTCGCGACTTCGCCGCCTACCGCAGTTGGAGCTGGCAGGAACCGGCCCTGCAGTACCGCCCGGACGATCCGCGGATCCAGAGCGACCTCACCGAGCAGCGCATCCGCAGCGCCGTCGGCGAGCAGCTCGACCAGCGCGGCCTGCGCCCGGCCCAGGCCGGTAGCGCCGGCGATCTCAAGGTGCAGGCCTGGCTGATCGTCGACGAGCGCCAGGACCAGGTCAGCACCAATTACGGTGGCTACTGGGGCGGCTACTGGGGAGGCGGCTGGGGCGGCCCGGCGTACACCGAGACCCGCACCGTGGACTACAAGGTGGCCACCATCCAGGTCGACCTGTTCGACGGCAAGGACGGCAAGCTGGTCTGGCGCGGCAGCGCCGAGCAGGTCATGCGCCAGTCGCCGCCGAACCCGAGCGAGCGTGAGGCGGCGATCCGCGCCACGGTGGCCCAGGTGCTGGCACAGTACCCGCCGCAATGAGCGACCCGCGGCTCAGCCATCGCCCAGCCATTGATGCCGACCTCGACCAGGTGGTGCGTTTCGTGCGCAACGCCGACGAGCTGTTCTTCGCTTATCCCCGCGCCCACTGGCCATTGACCCGCGAGCAGCTGGCGGCGGCCTGTGCCGAACGCCAGGGCTGCACCCTGGCGCTGCTCGATGGACAGCCGGCCGGCTTCGCCAATTTCTACCAGAGCCTGCCCGGCGAGTACTGCGCCCTGGGCAACCTGATGATCGCGCCCTGGGCGCGCAGCCAGGGCGTGGCCAGCTACCTGGTCGGCGCGATGGAGCAGCTCGCCCTACGCGACTTCGACGCCCGCGAACTCAAGGTCTCCTGCTTCAACGACAATGCCGCCGGCCTGCTGCTCTATGCACGCCTGGGCTATCGCCTGACTGGGCTGGAGCAACGCCAGCGCGGCGAGCAGCGGGTGGCGCTGCTGCAGTTCGTGAAGAGCCTGCGAAGCTGACCAGCAGGACAGCAAAGCGCATAATACCGGCCCCATTTCCTCCGGAGACCGCCATGCCCAACTGGTGGCTACTCGCCCTGCCCCTGCTCGCCGGCGCCGTGATGCCGCTGCAGGCCGGCATCAATGGCCAACTGGCCAAACACCTGTCCAGCGTCATGGCCGCCGCCCTGGTCTCGTTCCTGGTCGGCACCCTGGCGTTGCTGATCATCGTGCTGTCCCAGCGCGAGGTCGCCGGCCTGTCCGCCTTCAAGGGCCTGACCTGGTGGCACTGGAGCGGCGGCCTGCTCGGCGCCTTCTTCATCGCCACCGCGGCCTTCGCCGGGCCGCGCATCGGCGCCCTGCTGTTCATGGTGCTGGTGCTGGCCGGCCAGCTGGGCATGGCCCTGGTGCTCGACCACAACGGCTGGGTGGGCTTTCGCGAGGCGCCCATCACCGCGGGCAAGGCGGCCGGTCTGGCGCTGATCGTCGGCGGCATCTGGCTCATTCGCCGCGGTTGACGACGGAATGCTGGCACATTGCTTTCCTTGCCCCGGTGGCAACGCTATGCTGCTGATATGCCGAATTTGTGATCACAGCACATGGCCCCCGACGCGCAGTTCCCCCGCAGCAGCTCCTTCATCCTCCTTCGCGAAAGCCAGGACACCCGCGTTCGCACCCGCTTGGGCGGCATCTACTACCTGCTCGCCTGGATTCTGACCTGGAGCTTCAGCGCCGCGCCCGGCTCCATGCTGGTGCTCGGCCTCGCCGCCACCGCGTTCTTCGCCCTGATGATGATGCTGCGCTGGCTGCATCGCCTGCCCGCCCACGAGAACAACGAATGCCTGCGCCAGTGGATCGACCGCCACTGGGCGCTGATCCTGCTCACCAGCCTGGGCTGGGGCCTGGCCCACGCCTGGGCCCTGCTGCGCCCCGAGTTCGAGCCGTCGCGGCTGATCGCCACCCTCAGCACCGTGGCCTTCAGCACGGCCATGGCCTTCAACTTCTCCATGCGCAAGCGGCGCTGCGTGGTCGCCATCCTGCTGCTGTATGCGCCGGGCCTGGCCGTGCTGGCCTGGCAATGGCCCAGCCAGGAAGCCCTGGCGGTGACCCTGGCCTTCTACCTCAGCTACCTGCTGCTGGCGCTCAACCGCAGCCATCGTGAATACCACGCCACCCTGACCATGGAGCAGCAGCTGGTCGACCAGCGCGAACGCTACGAACAGCTCAGCCGCACCGACAGCCTGACCCAATTGGGCAACCGCCTGCAGTTCAACGGCCTATTCCCGGCCATGGTCGCCAACGCCCTTCGCCAGGGCACGCCGCTGTCGCTGGTGCTGCTGGATATCGACTTCTTCAAGCGCATCAACGACGAGTATGGCCACAGCAGCGGCGACGCCTGTCTCAGCGACTTCGCCGAGCGCATGCGCCAGGTGTTCCGCCGCGACAGCGACGCCCTGCTGCGCCTGGGTGGCGAGGAATTCGGCGTGCTGATGCCCGGCACCCCACTGAACGAGGCCTGCCAATTGGCCGAGCACTTCCGCGTCGAACTAGCCACCCGCGGCTTCGAGCTGCACGGCCAGCGCCTGCCGCTGACCACCAGCCTCGGTGTGGGCTGCCTGGACGCGAAGCTGGACGAGAGCGCCGAGGCCTTCTTCAAGCGCGTCGACGACGCCCTCTACCGCGCCAAGGCCGAGGGCCGCGATCGCCTGGCCCTGGCCGACTCCTGAAGTGGTTCGACCCAAGCCTCACTCGCCGACCTGGAACTCCACCCGCGCGGTGGCTCCGCTCTGGTCCAGCAGGCTGAGCTGGTAGAGCCCGGCCGCCGAGAGCTTCTGCTCGATGCTCTCGCCCGGTTGGCTCTCGCCCACCGGCGCGCCGTTGAGGAACCACCAGCGCGTGCCGCTGCCGCCCAAGGCCGAGAGTTTGAGCTGCAACGGCCCGGCGCTGCTGGCCGGGCGACGCAGACGATCCCCCTCGCGCACCCCGACGATGGACAGCGGCGCCGCCGGTAGCGGCAATGCCGGCGGGCACTCGGTCGAGGCCGCCGGCAACCGCGCCGCACGCCGTTCGCGGCGTGGCAGCCAGGGCTCCAGCGGCGCCGGCCACAGGGCGACCTGGGTTTCCCGCGCGCCCGCGCAATTGGCCGCCACCTGACGGCCATTCGTATCCAGCCAGACCCGCTGACTCAAGCCCAGCCCCAGCGGCTGATCGGCTGCCTGCAGGGTCGGCGGCGTGGTGCCGTCCAGGGTCCAGGCGAAGCGCTGGCGCCGGCAGTTGGGGTCGTTGCGCCCCAGCTCCTGGCCCAGCGGCCAGCAGATCGCCGCCACGCCGAGGCTCGCCGGCACCTCCTGCACCGGTGGCACCAGGCCGCGCTGGCGGTCGCGGTTGACCAGCAGATCGTGCACCTGCAGCAGCAGCGGCGCGGCCGAGGCCAGGCCGAACTGGCCGGGCACCGGCGTGCCGTCTGGCCGGCCGATCCACACCCCGATCAGGTGACGCGGGCCGACGCCGATGGCCCAGGCGTCGCGGAAGCCATAGCTGGTGCCGGTCTTCCAGGCCAGCACCGGGCGCTGCACCAGCTCTGCGCGCGGGTCGCGATCAGGGCGCGCCTGGCCGGCGAGGATGCGCCGCACTATCCAGGCCGAGCCCGGCGACAACAGGCGCCGCTCATGCAGCGCGTCCTGCGGCTGCAGCCGTGGCCGCGCGGCCAGGCCATTGCGGGCGAAGGCGCTGTAGCCGGCCACCAGTTCTTCCAGGCGGCTGCCGGCACCGCCGAGGATCAGCGCCAGGTTCGGCTCGGCGCCGGCCGGCAGCGCCAGCGGCACGCCGGCGCCGCGCAGCTCGCCGGCGAAACGCTTCGGCCCGTAGGCCTCCAGCAGCTGCACGGCCGGCAGGTTGAGCGAGGTGGCCAGCGCCTCGCTGGCCGATACCGGGCCGACGAAGCCGGCGGCGAAGTTGCCCGGCCGGTAGTCGCCGTAGCGCCGCGGCACGTCTTGCAGCAGCGACTCGGAGTGAATCAGCCCGGCGTCCATGGCCAGGCCGTAGAGGAACGGCTTGAGGGTGGAGCCGGGCGAGCGCTGGGCGCGGATCATGTCGACATGACCGAAGCGGCGCTCGTCGCCGACATCCAGCGAACCCAGGTAGGCGCGCACCGCCATGCTCTCGCTGTCCACCACCAGGATGGCCGCCGAGGTGCGTTCCGGCAGGCGCGCGCGCCAGCCCAGCAGCAGGTCTTCCAGGCGTCGCTGCAGGTTGGCGTCGATGGTGGTGCGGATCAGCGGCGGGCTGCCCGCGACGTTCAGCCGCCGCGCCAGTAATGGCGCCAGGTCGGGCTCGCGGCGCGGCGCCAGCAGCACCGGCTCCTGCAGCGCCTCATCCACCGCCGACTGCGGCCACTGCTGGAACTGCGCCAGGCGCCGCAGCACCTTGTCGCGTGCGGACTGAGCGCGTTCGGGATGGCGGTCCGGGCGCAGCCGGCTGGGCGCCTGCGGCAGCACGGCGAGCAGCGCCGCCTCGGCGCGGGTCAGCTGGCTCGGCGACTTGCCCAGGTAGGCCCAGCTGGCTGCCGCCACGCCCTGCAGGGTGCCGCCGAAGGGCGCGCGGTTCAGGTACAGGGCGAGAATCTCGTCCTTGGACAGGTGCCACTCCAGCTGCAGGGTGCGCCACAGCTGCTTGAACTTGCCGCCCAGGGTCCGCTCGTGCGGATCGAGCAGGCGTGCCACCTGCATCGACAATGTGCTGCCGCCGGACAGCACGCGCCCGCCGCTGAGGTTCTGCCAGGCGGCGCGACCCAGGGCCAGCGGGTTGACCCCGGGGTGCGCGTAGAACCAGCGGTCCTCGTAGGTCAGCAGCGCCTGCAGGTAATAGGGCGAGACCTGATCCGGCGCCACCGGGTAGCGCCACACGCCGTCGGCATCGGCGAAGCGCCACAGCGGCGTGCCGTCCTCGGCCAGCACCACGCGGGCCAGGCCATCCTCCGGCAGCGGCAGGGGAAACAGCCGGTCGGCCGCCCACAACCCCAGCAGCAGGGCGAGCGGCAGCCCCAGCCAGGGCCGGCGCAGGAGCCGCCAGAGGCGCTGAAGGGGCGGCGTTTTCATCGGCTCGGGTACTTCGCCATGGCTGGGTTAAGACGCAACGGGGGGAACTCGGCTCGGGCCCGTGCAGCCCAAGCTTGAGGATCACCGGCAGAGTGTAAGGAAGGATCGATGGGAACCGAGAGCTTCTTCGAGCGACTGGGCGAGATACTGGGCAACTTCATTCGTGTCCTGGTCGAGGCCCTGACTGGCTTCTTCCGCATGATCGGTCAGGCCGGGGCCAACTTCATCGACGGGCTGTCCCGCTCGCTGGGCATGGACCCGAACTGGATCAGCATCCTGGTGCTGATCCTCGGCCTGCTGTTGCTATTCAGCGCGATACGCGCCTTCCTGCGCGGCTCGATCATCTGGGGCCTGATCGTCCTGCTGCTGGCGCTCTGGGTGCTGAGCCTGCTGATCGGCTGAGCCTGCTGCTGGATTGGCGGCCCCGGCGAGTGCCGGGGCCGCTATCACTCAGCGCTCGCGCACCACCAGCTGCGCCGGTGCGGCGCCCACTGCGTTCCACGCCGGGCGATACATCGACTCGACCTGGGGCGGCGGCACCCGGTAGGTACCGGGGGTGACGGCGCGGGCCAGGTACAGCAGGTGGGTGGTGTCGTAGCCGTTCACGTCGAGGGCGGCGACGAAGCGGTCGTCGCGGAACTCCTGGTGCTTGATCGCGGCGTTCTGCATCGACTTCTGCCACTCCTTCACCGCACTGCTGGCGTCGTCCAGGCTGGCGGCGCTCTGCGCCAGGTTCTGGTTCTCCAGCTCCAGGCCGGCCGGCAGCAGGTCCACCACCAAGGCGTCGGGCACCCGCTCCTCGGCGCGCACCGTCAGGTGCACCAGCACCAGCTGGCCGCTGGCCAGGTTGTTCAGGTCCAGCGGGCGACCGTCCAGGCCGTAGAAGCCGCGCTCGATGCTGAGGTTATTGCCGCGCGCCGCCGGTGCCGAGGTCGGGTAACCGGAGATGGTCAGCTGCTGGTAGAGCTTGTGGGCGAAGCCGGTGCTCAGGCTCAGCGGCTCGCTCAGGCTGGCGCCCTCCAGCTTCAGCGCCGGCTGGCCGTTGCTCAGCTCGCGCACCTGGCCGCCGGCTTCGAGCACGGCGTTCCAGCTCTTCTCCGGGGTCTTGATCAGGCCACGGCCGGCGAGGAACAGGGCGTTGCGCTCCTGGGTCGACAGGTAGTCCTGCAACGCGCGCTCCTCGGCCAGGCTGAACAGCAGCTGGTCACGGCTGCCGGCGGCCAGGTCGTTCTCCTCCAGCAGGGCGTAGATCAGCGCCTGGTCACGCAGCGGGCTGCCGTAGTCGGCCAGCCACTCCTGGCGCTGGCGGCCGAGTCCCAGGCCGAAGGCCAGGGCCTCGTCGGCGCGCGGCTTGTCGCCCATCTTCTGCAGGGCCACGGCCAGCTGCACCAGCGGCAGGCCGGACTTGGCGTCGCCACGGCGGTCGTACAGCGCACGCAGGCTGCCCAGCGGCGCCTGCTGACTGCGCGCCAGCACCAGGCCGGCGTAGGCCTGCACGGCGAAGCGGGTGTGGTCGAGGTTGTCGCTGTAGCCGGCGTCGACCAGCTGGCGATCCTGCAGGTAGCGCAGCAGGCGCTCGTTGGCCTTCTCCAGCGCCTCCGGCGGCACGGCGAAGCCCTGCTCGCGAGCGCGCAGGAGGAAGTCGGTGACGTAGGCGGTCAGCCAGAATTCCTCGTCGCTGTCCGAACCCCACAGGCCGAAGCTGCCGTTGTAGCGCTGCATGCCGAGCAGGCGCTCGATGCCAATCTCGATGGAGTTGCGCCGTTTCTCTTCCGGCTCGCCTTCCAGGCCGAGTTTCTTCAGCGTCGCCGCATCGGCATAGAGCGACGGATACAGGCCGCTGGTGGTCTGCTCCAAGCAGCCGTATGGATAGGCCCTGAGCGCCTGAATCTGCTCGGCCAGGTTCAGCGGCGGACGGCTGGAGACGCTGAGGAGCGCCTCGCGCCCCGCCGGCTCGAAGGCCGCCAGGGTGCCGGCCGGCAGCTGCCAGCTGCCACCCTGCAGCACGCTGCGCAGGTGCTTCTGCTGCGCCGGCCAGGCCGAACGCACGCCGATGCGCCACTCGCGGCTGAAGGCCGGCAGGTTCTCGCCCGGCAGGCTCAGGCCGTTGACCTTGACCCGCAGCACGCCGGTGCCGTAGCCGCCGACGGCTCGCACCGGAATGCGCAGGGTATGGCGTTGGGCCTGGTCGAGGGCCAGTGGTGCGCTGTGGCCGGCGGGGTCCGCCAGGCTGAGCTGGCCCTCGGCCTCGATCTGCACCTCGAGCTGCTGTGCGGCTCCGGAAAGGTTGGTCAGGTCCAGGGCCACGCTGGTCTCGTCGCCACCGGCGAGGAAGCGCGGCGCCGACAGCTCGGCCACCAGCGGCGCGGCGACCACCGTCTTGCCCTCGCCCATGCCATAGCGCTCGTCGGTCCAGGCCTGGGCCATCAGGCGCAGTTCGCCGTTGAAGTCGGGGATGTCCAGGCTGACGTCACCTTCGCCCTGGGCGTTCAGCTCGATCGGTACGCTCTGCAGCGCGACGATGGTGACACTGGTGTCCGGGCGCTTGCCGCCCTTGGCCAGCGCCGCGTCGCCACCGAAGGCCAATTTGGCCAGGCGACCCTGGCCGGCCTCGATCAGCTGGCCGTAGACGTCGAGCTGGTCGACGCCATAGGCCTTGCGGCCGAACAGCTCGGCGAACGGGTCGGGCGTCTTGTACTCGGTGATGTTGAGGATGCCGACGTCCACCGCCGCCACCAGCACGTTGACCTTCTGCGCCGCGCTGCCGTCGGCGTTCTTCGCCTGCACCTTGACCTTCAGCGGCTGCTGCGGACGCATCTTCGCAGGCGCCTCGAGGCTGACCTGCAGCTGGCGCGGCGCGCGGTCGAACGGCAGGTGCAGCAGGCCCACGGCGCGCTTGGGCGTGGCATTGGCCTTGCGCTCGCCGGGACGGATGACCAGGGCGCTGACGTACAGGTCATGTCGCGCCCAGTCCTTGGCCAGGGGGATGTCGAAGCTCTTGCCCTCGGCGGGCACCTCGATCTCTTCCCACCACAGCGGACCGTCGCTGGACTCGACCATCAGGTAGCCGCTGCCGCCGGACGGTGGCGTGACGGTGACCTTGGCCGTGTCGCCGGCAGCATAAGCGGGCTTGTCCAGCGCCAGCTTGACCTGGTCCGGGCGCACCGCGCCGCCTTCGGTGTTGTCCTGCCAGGAGTAGCCGGCCCAGAAGCGCAGGCTGCTGGTGATGTCGGTCTCGGGGTCGGTGACCTCGATGCGGTAAGGGCCCCACTCCACCGGGAAGCTGACCTTGGCGGTGCCGCCGGCGGCGACCTTGACGCCCTCCTCGCCCAGGTTGAGGAACTTCTCGTTGTAGTGGTAGTTCCAGCCCTCGCTCTCCGAGAAGCTCCAGTAGTAGTCGCGGCGCTCGCGGATCAGACGCACCTGCAGGTTGTCGCTGGCCAGTTTGTTGCCGGCCGGGTCGGCCAGCAGCACTTCGAATTCGGCCAGGCCGTCGCCATCCACATTCTCGCCGTCGAACAGGCCGCGCAGGCCCGGCAGGCGCTCGGCCGGCCACACCGGCTGCACCAGGCGCCGAGTGATCGGGCGACCGCCGGATTCCTGCAGGCTGGCCTGGAGGATCAGCTGCAGCGGCGACTTGGCCTCGGCCCAGCGATTCTCCACGCCGACCGTGGCCTTGCCCTGGGCGTCCAGGGTGATTTCTTCCAGCTCCAGATCCTGGCTCAGTTCCTCCTCGGTGACCGAGCCGAACTGGTAGCCGGGCAGCGCCTTGACCGCCTCGCGCAGCGGGCGCACGTAGACCTGGCCGGTGAGGCGATTGCCGGAGGCCGGCGCGCCGTAGAGGTAGCGGCCCTCGACCTGGAAGCGCGCCTCGTCGCTCGGCTTGATCGGGCTGTCGCTGCCCTTCAGCTCCAGAGCCAGGCGCTCGGGGAGGAAGTCCTCGACGAGGAACTCATAGATCTGCTGGCGACCGCCGCCGAAGTCGAACAGCAGCTGCCAGCGCCCGGTCGGTGCCTCGCCGGCCAGTTGCAGCTTGTACTGGTACAGGCCGTTGTCACCCGGCTCCCAGACGAACTTGCGGCTGACCTGCTCGTCCGGCCGGCGCACCTCCACGTTGACCGGTTGCGGCTTCACCGCGCGGCCATCGGCGTCGCGCAGCAGGGCGTTGAGCAGCACCAGCTCGCCCGGGCGATACAGGTCGCGCGGGCCGAACACGAAGAACTGCAGCGGGTTGGCCACTGCACCGGCGATGTCGAACTCGGCCAGGTCCAGGGCCGGGCTGCTGAGGTTGAGCAGGCTGGTCTGCTCGCCCTGGCGGGCCAGCACCACGGCGGCCTTGTCCGGCAGCGGCAGTTCGGCATGGCCTGCATCGTCGGTCTTGGCGCTGGCCAGCACCTGGCCATTGCCACCAAGCAGTTCGACCTCGACGCCCTCCAGCGCCTTGCCGCCTTCCAGGGCTTGGGCGAAGGCGTCCAGGCGACCGTGGTAACGGTGCACCGACAGGCCGATGTCACTGAGGGTGAACAGGCTCGCCGGCTGCGAATAGTTGTAGGTGCCGGCCTGGCGCATCACCGCCAGGTACACGCCGGGCTGCTTGAACGGCTCCAGGCCGGCGATCGGCAGCAGCAGGGTCTCGCGGGTGTTGCGCGCCGGATTCAGGTCGAAGCGCCCGCTGTAGACCAGCTCGGCCATCGGCAGCAGCTCGCGCGACTGCCAGGTATCGAGGTTGGCGCTGCGGCCCCACTGGGCGAGAAACTCGGGCAGCGACTCCTGCTTGATGCGGAAGAATTCGACGTTGACCTTGTCGACGTTCAGCGCGATCACCGGCAGGCCTTCGGCCAGGCGGGTCGGCAGCAGCGAGCCGCGGCTGGCAAAGCCGACGGTGGGTTGCAGGTCACGGGTGTCGATGGTGGCGCTGTACTCGGCGGCCAGTTCGCTGCCGTTGATCGCACGCAGGCCGCGGTCGACCGAGAGCACCAGGCTGCGTTGCGGCTCCAGATGGCGCAGGCGCAGCTCCATCAGGTTGTCGGACAGCTCCCAGGCGCCGTCGACCTTGCCGGTCTTCTTGTCCACCAAGTGCAGCTTGCTGGCGAAATCCTGCTCCGGGTCCAGCGGCACGCTGAAGCTCACCGACAGGGTGCTGGCGCCGTCCAGCTGCACTTCCGAGGCGTCCGCCACGCTCAGCTCGCGGCCGGCGTAGCGTTTGCTCAACTCGGCCTTGTCCACCGCCGGGCGGGCGGCGTCCTGCTGGGCTGCCGGCTTGCCCGGTTGGGGCGCCGCGGGGGTGTCGGGAGTGGAGGAATCGCAGGCGCTCAGCAGGGCGAGCGTGGCGGCCAGAAACAATCCTTTGTACGACATGGCGGAACTCTCGGAAGAGTGGCGGGAGAAGCTCAGCACTATAGTTCAGCGTCCCCCGCCATTCGAGCGACCAGGCCACGATCTACGTGGCCGACCGGCCTCACCTGGCCGTACTGGCGAACGCCTCCAGTGCGCGCAGCGAGTAGACATAGGCAGCCCCGCTGTTGAGGGCGATAGCCGTGGCCAGGGCCTGTGCCACCTCGGCCTCGTTGGCCCCGGCACGGCGCGCCGCCTCGGCATGCACGCCGATGCAACCATCGCAGCGGGTGGTGATGGCCACGGCCAGCGAGATCAGCTCCCGGGTCTTGGCGTCCAGCGCATCGTCGGCGCTGGCTGCCGCCTCCAGCGCCTGGTAGGCGCTGAGCATTTTCGGGTGGGACTTGCCCAGGGCGCCGAAGGCTTTCTTCACGGCGGGGACATGTTCGGACCAGTTGAACAGCATGGTGTTTCTCCTGAGTGAGGGGCCACAGCGGCCGACACCTGCAGTCTCCCGGCTTTCCGCGCGCCGGGTATGTCCGCTACGCTCGACTCTTTGCTCCGGACGCTCAATGACTCCTCTGGATCGCCTGATAGCCCTGGCTGCAGTACAGGGCACCTTGGACCTGCGCTGTCAGTTGCATGGCAGCTGGCATCTGGACCACCCGCAGCTGCCGGCGAGCGAGGCCGCCTACCACATCGTCCTGAGCGGCGAGTGTCGGCTGTCGCTGTCCGATGGCCGCCATCTGCCGCTGCGCGAGGGACAGCTGCTGCTGTTGCCGCATGGCGCGTCGCATATTCTCAGCCACGGCGAGGGAACGCCCGGCAGGCCGCAACAGGATCGTTTCGGCGCCCTGCCAAGGGTGCGGATCGGCCGCGGTACGAATGGCCTGGACATGTTCTGCGGGCACTTCCACCACGCACCCGGGTCGGCGCTGTTCGACGCCCTGCCCGAAGTACTCCTGCTGCCGATACAGGCGAACTCTAGCCTTGCCGCCCTGGTGGAGCTGCTGCGCCAGGAGGCCGAGTCCGCCCGGCAGGGTGCGCGCAGCCTGATCGACCACCTGTCTGGCGCCCTCTTCACCCTGATCCTGCGAACCCATCTGGAGCAGCAGCCGGTGCTGAGCGGCGCGCTGGCGCTGCTGACCGATCGGCGCCTGGCCAGGGCCTGGCAGGCGATGCTCGACGATCCCGCGCGGCCGTGGAGCGTGAGCGAGCTGGCCGCGCTGGCCAACCAGTCACGGGCCACCTTCGCCCGCAACTTCGCGGCCCTGGCCGGTACCTCGCCGGGGGCCATGCTGACACGTCTGCGTATGGAGAAGGCCCGCCTGCTGCTGCGCACCTCGACGCTGAGCCTGAACGCGGTGGCCCTGGAAGTCGGCTACGAGTCGCCGGCGGCGTTCAGCCGCGCCTTCAGGCAATGCCATGGCGATGCGCCGGGTCGCTACCGACAGGCCGGGCGCGCAGTCGACTAGCGTCTACAGGCTCAGCTCGCACAGCCGGGCATTGGGCGCCAAGCGGAAGAACTCCTCGATCGGCAGGCGCACCAGGTTCTGGTGGTCGCCGGCTTCCAGGTAGATATCGGCCTGGCGGGCCAGCAGCGGGTCGATCAGCATGCCCATGCCGTAGGCCTCGCCCAGGGCGGGAATGGCGCCACGCTCGCAGTCCTTGAACAGGCCGCCGAGGCTCTGCTCGCTGGTCAGCTGCCAGCGCCAGGGACCGCTTCGCACCTTGCCCAGGTCGAGCTGGCGGTTGGCCGGCAGCACGGCCATCAGGTAGTGGCCGCGACGGTCGTCGAGGATCACCGGCTTGGCCATGCGTGTGGCGGGAATGCCGGCCTTGCGCGCCGACTCCAGGCTGGTCGCGGAGTGCTCGTGCTCGACCAGATCGAAATGACAGTCGGCCCGCTTCAGGCTGCGGGCCAGGGTTTCGGCCATGTGCATGATCCACCTCGACTGCTGTGGCACCGGTAGTATCAGTCTAGCCGTGCCGCTGCCGGCACCCGTGGCAGCGCATGCAACGCTTGCTGCTATCGAGGCCCACGCATAGTCGCTATGGCGCTATGCCGGCACGCCTATAATTCGGCCTTTTTCCGGGGATGCCCATGTCCGCACTGCTCGACGCCTGGCGTCACGCACCGACCCACCACCGGGTGTGGGCGCTGGCCTCGCCGATGATCCTGTCCAATCTCTCGGTGCCGCTGGTGGCTCTGGTGGATGCGGCGGTGATCGGCCACCTGCCGCACACTCAGCAGCTCGGCGCGGTGGTGGTGGGTGGCAGCCTGTACGCCATGCTGGTCGGCGTGTTCGGCATCCTGCGCATGAGCGCCACCGGTTTCGCCGCCCAGGCGGTCGGCCGTGGCGATGGCGGCGCGCTGCGCCTGGTGCTGCTGCAGAGTTTAGTGCTGGCGGCGGCCATCGCCCTGCTGATCGGCCTGCTGGCGATGCCGCTGAGTGACCTGGCGCTGCAGCTGATGCGCCCCTCGGCCGAGCTGGATGCGCTGACCCGCGACTTCTTCCACGCCCGCCTGTTCGGCCTGCCGGCGACCCTGGCCTGCGCCGCCCTGGTCGGCTGGCTGCTCGGCACGCAGAACGCCCGCGGCGCGCTGGCGGTGATGCTGACCACCAACCTGCTCAACGTCGCGCTCAACCTGTGGTTCGTCCTCGGCCTGGACTGGAGCGTGCTCGGCTCGGCGCGGGCCTCGGTGGTCGCCGAGTGGTGCGGCGCCCTGCTCGGCCTGGCATTGGCCTGGCACACCCTCGGCCGCCATCCGGGGCGGATCTCGCTGGATGCCCTGCGCCAGTGGCGCGGCTGGCAGGCGCTGCTGGCGGTGAACCGCGACATCCTGATCCGCACCCTGGCCCTGCACCTGGTGTTCTTCCTCATCACCGTGCAGGGCACCCGCCTGGGCGATGCCACGGTGGCGGCCAATGCCCTGCTGCTCAACGGCCTGCTGGTCGCCGCCTTCGCCCTGGATGGCCTGGCCCATGCGGTGGAGGCCTTGTGCGGACATGCCATCGGCGCCAATGATCGCCTCACCCTGCGCCGCTCACTGGTGGTGGCCGGGGGCTGGTCGCTGTTCGGCAGCCTGCTGTTCGCCGGGCTGTTCCTGCTCGGCGGGCGACTGTTCATCGACCTGCAGAGCGACATCGCCGAAGTGCGCGGCGCCGCCTACCCTTATCTGCCGTACCTGGCGCTGCTGCCGCTGATCGCCGTGTGGAGCTACCTGCTCGACGGCCTGTTCATCGGCGCCACCAGAGCCCGCGAGATGCGCAATGCGATGCTGCTCAGCGTGGTCCTCGGCCTGCTGCTCGGCTGGCTGCTGCAGGGCCTGGGCAACCACGGACTGTGGCTGGCTTTTCTATGCTTCATGCTGATGCGCGGTCTGACTCTGGCCATCCAGGCCTGGCAGCTGCGCCGACGAGACGCCTGGTTCGGCGCGAATTACTGAGCGGAGACGGATATGTTGCCTGCCCCCTGCCCTGCCGACGAACACCTGCGCCAACAGGCGCTAGACAATCTGAATGTGGTCGATACACCGGCCGAGCTGTACCTGGACACCCTGGTGCGCCTGACCCGCGAGCTGTTCGAGGTGGAGACGGTGCTGATCAGCCTGATCGACCGCGACCGCCAGTGGTTCAAGGCACGCATCGGCCTGGACGTGGCGGAGACCCCGCGCGACATCTCCTTCTGCGCCCACGCCGTGGCGACGCGCAGCTCGCTGGTGGTGGAAGACGCCCACCTCGACCCGCGCTTCGCCGACAACCCGGTAGTCACCGGGCCGCCCTTCATCCGTTTCTACGCCGGCCAGCCGCTGTACAGCGGCGACAACCAGCCTATCGGCACCCTGTGCATGCTGCACCCGCAGCCGCGCGGCCTGAACCAGCAGGAGCGTGTGCGCCTGCGCGACCTGGCCACCCTGGTGGAAGGCTATCTGCAGCTGCGCAGCGTCAGCCTGCAGGCGCACAAACTGCGCGAGGCCGTGGACCGCGAACAGCGCAAGGCGCTGATCGACCCGCTGACCCAGCTGTGGAACCGCGCCGCCCTCAACCAGTTCTTCTCCCGCGAACTGGCCAGCGCCGCCAGCGCCGGCCTGCGCCTGGGCCTGATCTACGGCGATCTAGACCACTTCAAGCAGGTCAACGACCAGTTCGGCCATGCCGGCGGCGACCAGGTGCTGTGGGAGAGCTCACGGCGCATGGGCGCGGCGCTACGCCCGGACGACCTGCTGGTGCGCCTGGGCGGCGAGGAGTTCATCGCCCTGGTCTCGGTGCACGACGCCGGCGAGCTGAGCCATATCGCCGAGCGCATGCGCAAGGCGATCGGCGACACGCCGATGACGGTCGCCTCCAAGCCGCTGCCGGTCACCATCAGCCTGGGCACCGCGCTGCTGCTATCGGGGGAAAACCAGGGCGACCTGCTGGAACGCGCCGACCAGGCCCTGTACCTTGCCAAGAAACAGGGCCGCAACAGAACGGTCCACGCCGAACCCGCCACCTGAGGAGTTCCCATGGCCGACGCCATTGCCGCCAGCCTGCACTACCTGTCGATCTTCGTGCTGTTCGCCCTGCTCACCTGCGAGCACGTGCTGTTCAAACCCGATCTGGATGTGGTCACGGCGCGGCGCCTGCTGCGCATCGACATGATCTACGGCGCCAGCGCCGGCCTGGTCCTGCTCACCGGGCTAGCGCGGGTGATCTGGTTCGGCAAGGGCCTGGACTACTACCTGCACAACTGGGTGTTCCACGCCAAGGTCAGCCTGTTCATCCTGGTCGGCCTGCTGTCGATCCTGCCGACCCTGACCTTCTTCAACTGGCGCAACGACCTGCTGGCCGGCAAGGCGCCGACCATCACGCCGGCCCAGGCCAAACGCACCATCATGGTGATCCGCCTGGAGCTGCTGATCCTGGTCTGCCTGCCCTTCCTGGCCAGCCTGATGGCGCGCGGCGTGGGTTACTTCAGCTAAGTCGCAGGTAGCCCGGATGCAATCCGGGGAGGTCTTCCCGGATTGCATCCGGGCTACGAGCGCCCATGAAAAAGCCCGGCGATTGCCGGGCTTTTTTTGCTTGGAGCAGTTAGGGAAGCGGCCGCGCACTGCTTGCGTGACCCTCACCCCGGCCCTCTCCCGGAGGGAGAGGGGGGCGCCTCTGCGAACAGCCCTCAGGTCGCCAGGTACGACGAACGGGTCAGCCCCAGGCGCAGCGCATCCAGGTACTGCGCACGCTCGTTGGCGGTGAGCTTGGCGCTGGCCACCTTGTCGCGGTAGTAGGTCATCAGCTCCTCGGGCGACAGGTGCACATAGCGCAGCATGTCCTCGATGGTGTCGTGGGTCTCGATACCGGTGTGGTACACGCTGCCGTCCGGGTGCTGGTAGATGTTCACCGAGTCGGTGTCACCGAACAGGTTGTGCATGTCGCCGAGGATTTCCTGGTAGGCACCGACCAGGAACACGCCGAGCACATAGTCCTCGCCCTCGCGCACTTCGTGCACCGGCAGACTGGTCTCGATCGACTGCTCGTCGACGTACTGCTTGATCTTGCCGTCCGAGTCGCAGGTCAGGTCCTGCAGCACGGCGCGGCGCAGCGGCTCCTCCTCCAGGCGGGTGAGCGGCAGGATCGGCAGGATCTGGCCGATGGCCCAGGTATCCGGCAGGCTCTGGAACACCGAGAAGTTGCAGATGTACTTGTCGGCCAGCTTGTCGTTGAGCTCGTCGAGCACCGCGCGGTGCGAGCGCTGGCGCGCCTTCAGCTGGTTGTGCAGGCGGCGGCAGATGGCAAAGTAGCACTGCTCGGCCAGGGCCTTCTGCGACAGGCTCAGCTTGCCGGCGGAGTACTGCGCGGCCACTTCCTCGATGTAGTGGGTGGCGCGCCAGTAGGTCTCGGCGACCATTTCCGGATCGCTGTCCTCGAGCAGCTCGATCAGCACCTGCAGCACTTCCGGCTGCTCGACGGACGCATCGACTTCCGGCACGTCGTCGTTGTGGCGCTCCACGTCGGTCACCTGCACCACCAGCACGGCGTGGTGCGCGGTCATGGCCCGGCCGCTCTCGGAGAAGATGTGCGGATGGGGGATGTCCTGGCGGTCGCAGAACTCCTTGAGCATGTCGACCACGGTGGCGGCGTAGTCCTCCATGTCGTAGTTGATCGAGCTGGCGTTGCGCGAATGGGTACCGTCGTAGTCCACGCCCAGGCCGCCGCCGACGTCGATGTGGTCCACCGGCAGGCCGAGGGCGCGCAGTTCGCCGTAGTAGCGGATGGCCTCGCGGAAGCCCTTGCGGTAGTCGGCCAGGTTGGCGATCTGCGAGCCCATGTGGAAGTGCAGCAGACGGATGCCCTGGTCCAGCTTGGCCTGCTTGAGGCGCTCCACTACCGAGAGGATCTGCGCCGCGGACAGGCCGAACTTGGACTTCTCGCCACCGGTGTCGGCCCACTTCGAGGAGGCCAGGGAGGACAGGCGCACGCGCAGGCCCACCTGCGGAGTGACCTTGATCTTGGCCGCCTCCTCGATGACGAACTGCACCTCGGATTCCTTCTCGATCACGATGAACACGTTGTGGCCGAGCTTCTGCCCCATCAGCGCCAGGCGGATGAACTCGCGGTCCTTGTAGCCGTTGCAGACGATGGTGCCGCCCTTCGGCGCCAGCGCCAGCACGGCCATCAGCTCGGGCTTGGAGCCGGCCTCCAGGCCGATGGAAACGTCCTGGGTGGCGATGATGTTTTCCACCACCGCTTCCTGCTGGTTGACCTTGATCGGGTACAGGGCGGTGTAGCGGCTGCCGTATTCGAGGCGCTCGATGGCGGCGTCGAAGGCGCTGGTCAGCTGGCGCACGCGCGACTGCAGGATGTCCGGGAAGCGCACCAGCAGCGGCAGCGACAGGCCGCTCTCACGCAGGCCGTCGAGCTGGGCGTAGAGGTCGATCGGCGCGCTGTCCGGGCCGTTGGGACGCACTTCGACGCGGCCGGCATCGTTGATCGAGAAGAAGCCGGCGCCCCAGTGGCGAATACCGTAGACGCTGCGGCTGTCCGCAACTGTCCATTGGCTACCGTCGTCTTTGCGTGTGCGTCTTGCGGCCATCGAGGTCTCCTGTGAGGCAGATAAAGAGCTGCCGCCCGGCAGCAGATATAAGAGTATGGATGTGACGATTGCAGGAGAGTGGACTGCCCCTCCTACCTGGAAGTTTAGGAAGTGGCGCGTCAGCCGCCGGACTTCTTGGCCTTGAATCCGCGCTTGGTCAGCTCTTCGAGCAGCAGCTCGACCATGTCGCCCTGGATTTCGATGACGCCGTCCTTCAGCCCGCCGCCGCAACCGCAACGCTTCTTCAGCGCGCTGGCCAGCTCCTTGAGCTCGGCCTCGGCCAGCGGCACGCCGGTCACCGTGGTCACGGTCTTGCCGCCGCGACCCTTGGTCTCGCGGCGCACGCGGGCGATGCCATCGCCTTCGGGGATGACGCTCTTCTTGCAGATGCAGGCATCCACCGGCTGGCCGCAGTCGGGGCAATGCCGACCGCCATCGGTGGAATAGACGAGACCGCTCAGGGCGGAGAACGACGAAGCTTTCTTGACCACCGGCTTTTCCTCGTAGGGGTCAGGATAGCGACTGGCTGAACGAGGTCAGCCGCGGGGCCCCACTCAGGCAGGGGCAGCGCAACCAGGCATGGCGCCTGGCTTTGAAGGTGGCGCAGTGTAAGGGCAAAAGCCCTGCGTGCTAAGTGCGAAATTGCGCCATTGATCGACGGATTGGCGACCTCGTGCGGCATAGCGCACGCCACGCACGGAAATACTGCACAAATCCGCGCCCGGCGCGGGTTGCAGCAGGGTTCATCGCGCAAGCCACAACCCGGCATTTGGCAAGCGACGCCTGAGAATCAGGTCAGGTACAACGTAGGGTGTACTCGCCGAAGGCAGTACACCAACCGAAGGTGGGCTGCCGCTGCGCGGCGAGGCCACCCTACGCTGCGTCATGGATTGGCCAGGTACAGCCGCAGCGCCTGTAGCGAATCCGGGCAGTAGGGCTTTTCCAGCGCATCGCTCAGGGCCTGGCTCGGCGCGATGAAGTGCGCCTCCAGCACCTCCTCCGACTGCAGCACCAACGGCGCGTCGGACACGGCGGAGAACACCGCGCCCACAAGCGGTTGCCCGGCTCGGCGAAGTAGAAGCGCCCATGCTCGCGCAGCGCCACGCCGGCGATGCCCAGCTCCTCGGCCAGCTCGCGGGCGGCGGACTCGGCATAGCTCTCGTCCTCGCCGACCATGCCGCCGGCCGCCACGTCCCAGTAGCCGGGATAGATGGCCTTGCTCAGGGTGCGCCGGTGCACGCACAGCTCGCCACGAGAGTTGAACAGCAGGATGAAGGTGCCGCGGCCGATCAGACCACGCTCGCGCAGCTCGGCGCGGGGCAGGCCGCCGAGCAGTCGGTCCTGCTCGTCGACCCAGGCGACCCGCTCGGCGTCGGAGGCGGCGCGATGGGCCGCCTCGCGTTCGGCACTGGCCATCAGCCCTGGCTCAGCAGGGTCCGCAAGTCGATGATCGCGGCGTTGGCACGGGAGATGTAGTTGGCCATCACCAGCGAGTGGTTGGCCAGCACGCCGTAGCCGCTGCCGTTGAGGATCATCGGGCTCCACAGCGGCTCCTGGGCGGCCTCCAGCTCGCGGATGATCTGCCGCACGCTGACGGTGGCGTTCTTCTTCGCCAGCACGTCGCCGAAGTCCACCTCGATGGCACGCAGCATGTGCGACAGCGCCCAGGCCTGGCCACGGGCCTCGTAGAACACGTTGTCGATCTGCAGCCAGGGCGTCTTCACCTCTTCCTCGCGCACCGGCACGATCTGCCCCTCGGGGATCGGCTGGTTGGGCGCCACATCGGTATTCAGGCGCACCCGGCCGACGCTGGCCGACAGGCGCTGGGACAGCGAGCCCAGGCGAGTGGCGACATCGCCCAGCCAGTTGTTGAGGTTGTCGGCGCGGGCATAGAACTGCGCCCTGGGCTGGCTCGGATCGGCCAGGGCCGCCAGATAGCGATCCAGCGACCTGATGCCCTCGGTGTACTCGGCCTCGGAGGCCGGCAGCGCCCAGCTCTTGTTGTCGAAATTGAAGCGCGGCTCGGCCTTGGCCAGGTTCGGGTCCTCGGTAGACTGCGACTGGGAGCGGGCGAAGTCCTTGCGCATGGCCCGCGACAGGTCGCGCACCTGTACCAGCACGCCGTATTCCCAGGCCGGCATGTTGTCCAGCCACAGGCCGGGCGGGGCGATGTCGTTGGACAGGTAGCCGCCGGGCTTGCTCAGCAGGGTCTCGGACACCTGCTTGAGGGTCTCCACCGTAGTGTAGCCGCTGACCAGCTTGCGCTGGGCCTGCTCGGCCGCCGCCTGGGCGTGCTGCTGCACCGGGAACAGCTCCGGTTCCTGGCTCCAGTACCAGCCCACCAGCATGGCGCCCAGCAGATAAAGGCCCAGCAAGGTGCCGACAGTCTTGCCCAGCCAGCCACCGGCGGCGTAGCTGCGCACGCCATCGGCCTTGTCATCGACGTTGCCACGCAGCTCGCCTGCGCGATTCTTCCAGTCCAGCATGATCTTGATCCTTGATTGCGTCTTCGCTTGATCCGACCTTATCCGCGGCCGATCGTTGTCTGCACTATAAGTGAAGCTCAGGGTCGGAGCAGTGACAGAGTGGGCTCGATGCCGCTGATTCGGCCAAATGCTGGAAAATTGACGCCAAATGACCGATGGTTGTTCCCAGGGATATCACCAGTGGTAGCATCACGCCATCATCCAGCCCACAAGGCTGAATAACGATAGATGCGAGTCATGAACGAGCAAGAAGACCCCAGCCGCGATCGGCTCAAGCTGCACTTCGCCAAACGCGTGATCCACCAGGCGCGCCAGGTACTCGAGGTGTGGCAGCGCTTGCAGCAGGAAGAATGGGGCGCCGCCGTGATGTCCGAACTGGCCGAGACCAATCTCGGCCTGCTGCGCTATGCCGAGCGCTTCGAGCAGGACGTGCATGTCCAACTGGCCCGCGCCATCGTCCAATGCCTGGAAGCGGTCGAAGCCAACCGCGGCCGCCTGACCAGCCAGCTGATCACCGAACTCAACCAGCTGATGCAGCGCCTGTCGCGCACCGGCCTGCGCCATGGCGACCAGTACGAGCAGACCTTCCTGCCCCCGCTGCGCAAGCCGGTGTACCTGGCCCTGCAGGACCAGGACCGTGCCGAGCGCCTGGCCCAGCAACTGGAATTCTTCGGTCTTTACGCCCAACCACTGGCCAGCGCGGAGGCCTTCCGCGCGGCCATGGCCGAGCGTCACCCGGCCGCCATCCTGATGGAAGTGGACTTCGCCGGCCCCGGCCAGGGCATGGTTCTGGCTGGCGAGGCGCAGGAGGGCCTGGAGCACAAACTGCCGCTGCTGTTCTTCAGCCACGAGGACGTCGACACCCCGACCCGCCTGGCGGCGGTACGCGCCGGCGGCCAGGAGTTCTTCACCGGCAGCCTGGACGCCTCGAGCCTGATCGAGCGCATCGAGATCCTCACTAACGTGGTCCACTACGACCCGTACAAGGTGCTGATCGTCGACGATTCGCGGGCCCAGGCCACCCATACCGAGCGTGTGCTGAACAGCGCCGGCATCGTCACCCGCACCCTGACCGAGCCGATCCAGGCCATGGCCGAGCTGGCCGAGTTCCAGCCGGACCTGATCATCCTCGACATGTACATGCCCGACTGCAGCGGCACCGAGCTGGCCAAGGTGATTCGCCACAACGACCGCTACGTCAGCGTGCCGATCATCTATCTGTCCGCCGAGGACGACCTGGATAAGCAGCTCGACGCCATGAGCGAGGGCGGCGACGACTTCCTGACCAAGCCGATCAAGCCGCGCCACCTGATCGCCACCGTGCGCAACCGCGCGGCGCGGGCGCGCAACCTCAAGGCGCGCATGGTGCGCGACAGCCTTACCGGGCTGTACAACCACACCCACACCCTGCAGTTGCTGGAAGATGCGCGCTTCCGCGCCCGTCGCGACGGCCAGCCGCTGACCTTCGCCATGCTCGACATTGACCACTTCAAGAAGGTCAACGACACCTTCGGCCACCCCATGGGCGACCGGGTGATCAAGAGCCTGGCGCTGTTCCTCAAGCAACGCCTGCGCAAGACCGACCATATCGGCCGGTACGGCGGCGAGGAATTCGCCGTGGTGCTGACCGATACCGATGCCGTCACCGCGGCCAAGGTACTCGACGAGATCCGCAGGCGCTTCGCCGAGATCCACTACCCGGCCCAACCCCACGACCTCAGCTGCACCTTCAGCTGCGGCATCGCCGAGATGAGCGAGGGCATGGACAGCAACAGCCTGTCCAAGCAGGCCGACGAGGCGCTCTACGTGGCCAAACGCGGCGGCCGCAACCGGGTCGAGATCTACCTGGGCGAGTCGACGTGAACCACGTCACAGCGTCATAAAACCGCAACCAAACCGCAATAACCTGCGGACACCGCCTCAGTAGTTTTCCGGTGTCCGAACATGCGTCTCAAGCAGCTCACCAACCTCTCCACCACCCTCCTGATCACCGCTTGTCTGGCCCTGGGCGGCACGCTCTGGTGGTCGGAGCGGGCGCTGGAGCAGCCCTACCTGCTGATGCAGCGCTACCTCAACCTGTCCCAGCAGTTCCAGCAGCAGATCGCCGCCAACGTGCAGGCCTACCTGGCCAGCGGCGATGCCGTGCGCCACAGCCGGGCGACCCAGGCCATCGCCGAACTGGAGGCGCAGTTGAGTGGGCTGCCGAGCGAACTGGCCGACACCCTGCGCCCCAGCCTGGAAGAGTTGAACCGTTTCGCCTCCAGCGACCTGCTCGCCGCCGGCAAGCTGGCAGGTGATCCGCAGGGCCTGCTGCTGCAGGCCGAGCGGGAGATGGGCGGAGCCCTCGACCAGCTGGCGCGCTACGCCGTCGACAGCGGCAATCCACAGGCTGCCAGCTATGCCCAGCCGCTGTTCGCGGCGGCGCAGCATCTGGCGCGCCTGGGCCATGCCCGCGGCAAGCTGGTGAGCAGTGGCCGCAGCGAACTGGCCGGCGATGTGGAGCGCGAACTGGGCGCCCTCACCCAGCAGGCCAGCGCGCTGGGCGCCCTGCCGCTGCTTGGCGTGGCCGACAGCGCCGATACCACCAGCAGCTTCGCCGACCTGCTCGGCCTGGCCGGCGACGCCGACCAGCAGCAGGCGGAAGACAAGGGCATCGCCCTCAAACGCGACTTCGCCAGCCTGCTCAAACGCTACCCGGCGGAACTGGCGCGCACCCGCGCGCTGATCCAGCAACGCAGCGAGCTGGCCAGCGCCAGCGCCGCACGGATCGAGCAGATGCAGCAGGCCCTGGCCGGCCTCGAACCTTTGGTAAAAGCCGAACACGGCCGCATCCAGGGCGAGGCGCGCCTGATCCAGGGCCTGGTGATCGGCCTGATCCTGCTGATCGCCCTGGGCCTGGACCAGATCCAGCGCCGCCTGGGCAGCGTGCTCAGCCGCCTGGCCCCGGCCCTGTCGACTTGGGCCGCCGGCGATTTCGCCGCGGACATCCAGCTGCAGGCGCGGACCCGCGAGATGCGCGACATCGAGGACTCGCTGAATCACCTGCGCCGCTACCTGGTTGAACTGGTCGGCACCATCCACCAGCACGCCGGCGAGGTGGCCGGCAGCAGCCGCACCCTGGCCGAGCTGAGTCAGGGCCTGCATGGCGGTGCCGAGCGCCAGCTGGCCGACACCGCGCAGATCCGCGATGCCCTCGGCGAACTGGAAGGCACCATTGCCCGCGTCGCCGGCGACGCCAGCCAGGCTGCCGAAGCCAGCCGCTCCGCCAGCCGCGCCGTGGAGCAGGGCCAGCGGGTGATCGAACAGAGTCTCAACGGCCTGCACGGGCTGGTCGGCGAGGTGCAGGGCAATGCCCAGTCCATCGAACAGCTGGCGGCCGAGACGGCCACCATCGGCTCGGTGCTCACGGTGATCCGCGGCGTCGCCGAACAGACCAACCTGCTGGCCCTGAATGCCGCCATCGAGGCGGCGCGCGCCGGCGAGATGGGCCGCGGCTTCGCCGTGGTGGCCGAGGAAGTGCGCTCGCTGGCCCAGCGCACCAGCGGTGCCACCGAGGAGATTCAGCAACTGATCGCGCGCCTGCAGCAGGCCGCGCAGCAATCGGTCAGCGCCATGCGCGCCCAGGTCGAACATGCCGAAGCCACCGCCGGCCAGGCCGAGCAGGCCGACGGCGCGCTGGACGAGGTGGTGGTGGCCATTCGCACCATCGCCAGCATGGCCGAGCGCATCGCCGAGGCCACCGCCCAGCAGGGCGGCGCCGCCAGCGAGATCCGCGACCGTAGCGAACGCATCCACCACCTGGGTGGCGACAACCTGACCCGCATCGGCGAGGGCCGTGCCCAGGGCGAGCAGCTGCTGCAGCTGGGCGGGCGCCTGCACACGGCGGTACAGGCCTTCCGCCTGTAGCCGACCATCCACCAGCAATATCCGCTCACGCACTGCGCCGTTGCGTCGCCTAGGGTCGCTCGGCCGACTTGGGTATGATGCCGCCACGTCTCTCGTGCGAGCCCGCCATGCGCCGTCTGCTGCCCCTGTTCCTGCTGCTGTTCACTCTGCCCGCCCTGGCCGGCCTGTTCGACGATCCCGCCCCGCGCGGCATCATCGACGATGCGCCGCTGAACAACAGCGGCGACTTCCTGCCGGTACGCGATGCGTTCCGCCTGAGCCTGGTGAGCAGCGACGCCAAGTCGGTGAAGCTGCGCTTCGTCAACGCCGAGGGCTACTACCTCTACCGCCACCGCTTCCAGTTCCGCATCGAGCCCAGCGACCTGGCCAAGGGCGAGACCGTGCTGCCGGCCGGCGAACCCAAACACGACGAATACTTCGGCGATGTCGAGGTGTACTACGGCATCACCGACGTAACCCTGCCGATCGACAACCCCATCGACCTGCCTTTCACCGTGCACGTCAGCTACCAGGGCTGCGCCGACAAGGGCCTGTGCTACCCGCCGGAGAACGAACGCATCGAGGTGGATGGCAAGGGCGCCGCACCGACCGCCCAGCCCGCCGCTGCGCCGAGCGCCACACCCGCGCAAAGCGGCTGGACCTGGAAGGAGCTGGCGCTGTTCTTCCTCGGCGGCCTGGCCCTGACCTTCACCCCCTGCGTGCTGCCGATGCTGCCGATCCTCACCGGCGTGGTCCTGCGCGGTCAGCCGGGCGGCGCGCGGAGCCTGGTGCTGTCGCTGGCGTATGTGCTGCCGATGGCGATCAGCTTCGCCATCCTTGGCGCGCTGATGGGCCTGTTCGGCGCCGAGCTCAATCTGCAGGCACGCCTGCAGTCGCCCTGGGTGCTGGCGCCCTTCGCCGTGTTCTTCGCCCTGTTCGGCGCCGCCAGCCTGGGCTTCCTCGAACTGCGCCTGCCGGCTGCCCTCGACGGCCCGCTGCAGCGCCTGAGCCAGCGTCTGAACGGCGGCACCGTGCTGAGCGCAGCGGCCCTCGGCGTGCTCTCCAGCCTGCTGGTGTCGCCCTGCGTATCGGCACCTCTGGCCGGCGCCCTGCTGTATATCAGCGCCAGTGGCGACGCCCTCGGCGGCGGCCTCAAGCTGCTCGCCCTGGGCCTGGGCATGGGCGCGCCGCTGGTGCTGTTCGCCGTCGGCGGCGGCGCCCTGCTGCCGAAATCCGGCCCCTGGATGGTCAGCGTGCGCAATGCCTTCGGCGCCCTGCTGATGGCGGTCGCCGTGTGGCTGCTGGAGCGCGTGGTGCCTGGCCCGATCGCCCTGGCACTGTGGGGCCTGCTGGCCGCCGGCGTCGCCCTGTGGCTGGGCGTACTGGAGCTGACGCCCAAGACCCATCATCAGAAACTGGCCCAGCTGCTCGGCCTGCCGCTGCTGGTCTATGCGGTAGTCGCCTGGATCGGCGCACTGCAGGGCGCGAGCGATCCGCTGCGCCCACTGGGCCGCGCCGAGGCCGCCGTCGCCAGCGCGCCAACCAGCGTTGCCCACAGCGAATGGCAGACCATCACCACCCCGGCCGAACTGGACGCCGCCCTGGCCGCGGCGAAAAGCGCCAGCCAGCCACTGCTGCTGGACTGGTACGCCGACTGGTGCATCAGCTGCAAGGTGATCGAGCGTGAGGTGCTGACGGCGCCGGCGGTGACCGCGCAACTGGGCGGCTATCAACTGATCCGCTTCGACATCACCGAGAGCCGTGAGGACCAGCGCGCCCTGCTCGACCGCTACCAGCTGTTCGGCCCGCCGGCGATCCTGTTCTTCGGTGAAAACGGTGACGAATGGTCGGATCTGCGTGTCGTAGGTGAAATCAGCGCCGCCGACTTCGCCGAACGCCTGACCCGCGCCGCCTCCCGCCAGAACTGACGACGTCATATTTCTGCCGTAAATTTCGTCCATCTTGCCGACTACTCCCGGCAACTGGACAGCCCGCAGCGCTTTCGGCATAGTCCCGGCCAATCCACGGTCAGAACAACAAGGAAGCGCCCATGGCCACTCTCCTGGTGCTGCACGGCCCCAATCTCAATCTGCTGGGCACCCGCGAGCCGGACAAATACGGCTCCACCACCCTGGCGCAGATCAACCAGGACCTGGAGCAGCGCGCCCGCGCCGCCGGCCATCATCTGATGTACCTGCAGAGCAACGCCGAGTACGAGCTGATCGACCGCGTACATGCGGCGAAAGGTGAAGGAGTCGACTTCATCCTCATCAATCCGGCGGCTTTCACGCATACCAGCGTCGCATTACGTGACGCGCTGCTGGCGGTGAGCATCCCATTCATCGAAGTGCACCTGTCCAACGTGCACAAGCGCGAACCCTTCCGCCATCACTCCTACTTTTCCGACGTAGCGGTGGGAGTGATCTGCGGCCTTGGCGCCAGCGGTTACCGACTGGCCCTGGAGGCCGCCCTGGAACAATTAGAACGCCCCTGACCTCACCCTTGGGAGTTGCAAAACTATGGATATCCGTAAAGTCAAAAAACTGATCGAGCTGCTGGAAGAGTCCGGTATCGACGAGCTGGAAATCCGCGAAGGCGAAGAGTCCGTGCGCATCAGCCGTCACAGCAAGCAGCCGGCCTACGCCCCGCAACCGGTATACGCCGCCGCCCCGGCCCCGGTCGCCGCTCCGGTGGCTGCCGCTGCCGCCCCGGTGGAAGCCGGCGCCCCGGCCGCTGCCAAACTGAACGGCCACGTGGTGCGTTCGCCGATGGTCGGCACCTTCTACCGCGCCGCCTCGCCGACTTCCGGCAACTTCGCCGAAGTGGGCCAGAGCGTGAAGAAGGGCGACATCCTGTGCATCGTCGAAGCGATGAAGATGATGAACCACATCGAGGCCGAAGCCAGCGGCGTGATCGAGTCCATCCTGGTGGATAACGGCCAGCCGGTGGAATACGACCAGCCCCTGTTCACCATCGTTTGATGCGCGGGGAGCCTGCGATGCAGCTGGAAAAAGTCCTGATCGCCAACCGTGGCGAAATCGCCCTGCGCATCCTGCGCGCCTGCAAGGAGCTGGGCATCAAGACGGTGGCCGTCTACTCCACCGCCGACCGCGAGCTGATGCACCTGGGCCTGGCCGACGAGACCGTGTGCATCGGCCCGGCGCCCGGCGCCAAGTCCTACCTGAACATCCCGGCGATCATCGCCGCCGCCGAGGTGACCGGCGCCACCGCGATTCACCCCGGCTACGGTTTCCTCGCGGAAAACGCCGACTTCGCCGAGCAGGTGGAGAAATCCGGTTTCGCCTTCATCGGCCCGACCGGTGACGTGATCCGCCTGATGGGTGACAAGGTCTCGGCCAAGAACGCCATGATCAAGTCCGGCGTGCCCGTGGTGCCTGGCTCCGAAGGCCCGCTGCCGGAAGACGAAGAGACCGCGCTGAAGATCGCCCGTGAAGTCGGTTACCCGGTGATCATCAAGGCCGCTGGCGGCGGCGGTGGTCGCGGCATGCGTGTGGTGCACAAGGAAGAAGACCTGATCAAGTCGGCCAAGCTGACCCGCACCGAGGCCGGCGCCGCCTTCGGCAACCCGATGGTCTATCTGGAGAAGTTCCTCGGCAACCCGCGCCACGTGGAAGTCCAGGTGCTGTCCGACGGCCAGGGCAACGCCATCCACCTGGGCGACCGCGACTGCTCGCTGCAGCGCCGTCACCAGAAGGTCCTGGAAGAAGCGCCAGCCCCCGGCATCGACGAGAAGGCCCGCGCCGAAGTGCTGCAACGCTGCGTCGACGCCTGTGTCGAGATCGGCTATCGCGGCGCCGGCACCTTCGAGTTCCTCTACGAAGACGGCCGCTTCTACTTCATCGAGATGAACACCCGCGTGCAGGTCGAGCATCCGGTCACCGAGATGGTCACCGGCATCGACATCGTCAAGGAGATGCTCAGCATCGCCGCCGGCAACAAGCTGTCGATCAAGCAGAGCGACGTGGTCATCCGCGGTCACGCCCTGGAGTGCCGGATCAACGCCGAGGACCCGGACAACTTCATGCCCTGCCCCGGCAAGGTCAAGCACTACCACGCCCCGGGCGGCAACGGCATCCGTGTCGACTCGCACCTGTACAGCGGCTATTCGGTACCGCCGAACTACGACTCGCTGATCGGCAAGCTGATCGCCTACGGCAAGGACCGCAGCGAAGCCATGGCACGCATGCGCAACGCCCTGGACGAGCTGGTGGTGGACGGCATCAAGACCAACATCCCGCTGCACCGCGACCTGACCCGCGACAAGGGTTTCGCCAAGGGAGGCGTGAACATCCACTACCTGGAGAAGAAGCTGGGCATGGACAAGCACTGAGTCCTTCCTCGCACCACCACACGGGCTGC
The DNA here is from genome assembly GCF_005508865.1 of Pseudomonas sp. F(2018). Lineage (GTDB taxonomy): Bacteria > Pseudomonadota > Gammaproteobacteria > Pseudomonadales > Pseudomonadaceae > Aquipseudomonas. The sequence continues at coordinate 107,200 of NZ_SCOM01000004.1, read as the reverse complement.
CTGCGGGCGGCCCGTGTGCTTTCCGATCGGCGCCCGCGGTGGCGGCGGCCGTGCCCCTCAAGTAAGCTGCGCGCCCACGCAACACCGCACACGAGGTTCGCCATGCCCTGGTTACAAGTCCGTCTCGCCATCACCCCGGAACAGGCGGAGACCTACGAGGACGCCCTGCTCGGCGTCGGCGCCGTGTCGGTAACCTTCATGGACGCCGAGGACCAGCCGATCTTCGAACCGGACCTGGGCACCACCCCGCTGTGGTCCAACACCCACCTGCTGGCCCTGTTCGAGGCCGACACCGACCCGGCCAACCTGGTCGCGCACCTGCAGCTGCTCACCGGTGGCGAGCTGCCGGCCCACGAGATCGAGCACATCGCCGACCAGGACTGGGAGCGCAGCTGGATGGACAACTTCCAGCCCATGCGTTTCGGCCGTCGCCTGTGGATCGTGCCGAGCTGGCATGCCGCGCCGGAGCCGGAGGCGGTCAACCTGCTGCTCGATCCGGGCCTGGCCTTCGGCACAGGCACCCACCCGACCACCGCGCTGTGCCTGGAATGGCTGGACGGCCAGGAGCTGGCCGGCTGCAACGTGATCGACTTCGGCTGCGGCTCGGGCATCCTGGCCATCGCCGCCCTGCTGCTCGGCGCGCCACAGGCCATCGGCACCGATATCGACCCGCAGGCCCTGGAGGCCTCGCGCGACAACGCCGGACGCAACGGCATCGACCCGGCGCGTTTCCCGGTCTACCTGCCCGCCGACATGCCGCAACAGCCGGCCGAGGTGGTGGTCGCCAACATCCTGGCCGGCCCGCTGGTCTCGCTGGCGCCGCAGATCACCAGCCTGGTCCAGGCCGGCGGCCGCCTGGCGCTGTCCGGCATCCTCGCCGAGCAGGCCGAGGAGGTGCGCGCCGCCTATGAAGGTGCATTCGAGCTCGACCCAACCGCGATCAAGGACGGCTGGGTACGCATCAGCGGGGTGAAGCGCTAGCAGCGCTTGTATTCCCAGGCCCCTGCTTGGGTAAACTAGCGCCCTGTTTCGCACGGACCGCCGCATGACCGACAGTTTCGTCACTCAATGCCCCCACTGCCGTACCAGCTTCCGCATCAGTCGTGCGCAGCTGGGCGCAGCCCATGGCGCCGTGCGCTGCGGGGCCTGCATGCGCGTGTTCAATGCCGCCCAGCAACTGCTGGTCGACCAGAATCGGGCCAGCAAGCCGGCTACCCCGGCTCCCGCTGTGGCGACGACACCAGCGTCGGCACCCGCCAGGCCGGCCGTCCCCGTCGAACAACCCAGTGCCGCGCAGCCGCCGCGCCCGGCGCCGGTTGCCGCACCAATCACGCCCAGCCAGCCTGCCGCCATACCGCCAGCACCCGCACCAGCGCCGGCCAAGCCGAGCCCGGCGCCGACGGCGGAAAAGAAATCCGTCGACACCCTGTGGATCCACGACGATCTGGACCTGGACAGCCTCGACCTGGACGAGGAACTGGCCAAGCTGGAAGAGCAGGAGATGCAGCTGTCCCGCGAGTTCCTGGCGATGGGCAACGCCACGCAGAACAACGAGCACCTGCTGCACGGCGAGGAAGAAGACAACCGCCACGACGAGAGCTGGGCCGAATCGCTGATCAAGGACGAGCCGCCGCGCAAGCCGGAAGCCATGCAGATGGCGCGCCCACGCGTGGAGCCGCTGCCCGAACCGCAATACCAGCCGGAGCCCAAGCCAGAGCCGCGCCCGGAGCCGATCCCAACTCCGCCCCCCGCACCAGCCGCCAGGGTCGAAGCGCCGCACAAGGCGAAGCCGCTCGAGGAACCGCAGAGCGACCGCGACGAGCCGCCCCTGGGCGATCTCAGCGCCGATGAGGACGCCGAGGAAATCGGCGACGGTGACTACTGCATCGCCACCGAGCCGGCCGCCAAGCCCGCACGTAGCGAGCCGGCACTGCGCGACAACGGCCTGCTGGACCTGAACGACGATCCGCTGCAGCTGGATTGGCAGCAACCGAAGAAGCCCTGGGGCCGCTGGATCGGCTGGGGCCTGCTGAACCTGATCGCCGCCGGCGCCCTGGGCACCCAGTACGTGATCTACCACTTCGAGGAACTGGCCCGCCAGGACCAGTACCGCCCCTGGTTCGAGACCATCTGTCCGGAAATCGGCTGCTCCCTGCCGTCCAAGGTCGATATCTCCCAGGTCCGCAGCACCAACCTGGTGGTGCGCAGCCACCCGCAGTACATGGATGCGCTGATGGTCGACGCCATCCTCTACAACCGCGCGCCCTTCGCCCAGCCCTTCCCGCTGCTGGAACTGCGCTTCGCCGACCTCAACGGCCAGCTGATCGCCAGCAGCCGCTTCCGCCCCAGCGAGTACCTCAGCGGCGAGCTGGCCGGCCAGGACGAGATGCCACCGCAGACGCCGATCCACATCTCCCTGGAGATCAAGGACCCGGGCGCCAAGGCGGTCAACTACAGCCTCAGCTTCCACTCCCCGGAATAGGCCGAAAACGCCGGATTTCCGGCGTTTGCGCCACTCCACCTAGCCAACGGCGATAACCCGATGGCTGCTCATAATTTGTTCAAAACAGCCTTTATCCGGTCACCGAGAGCGGGTATCATGCCCTCCCTTTTTCGCACTCCCCCGATCGCCGTTCCGCACTTTGGCAGGCTACGCCATTGCCCGAAACGACCCTCGAGACAACAGGGATGACCATGTCGGTGGTACGCATCGGCCCTTATACACTGCCCAATCAGCTGATCCTCGCCCCCATGGCGGGCGTCACCGATCAGCCGTTCCGGCAGCTGTGCCGGCGCCTCGGCGCCGGGCTGGTGGTCTCGGAGATGGTCACCAGCGACGTGCGCCTGTGGAACAGCCGCAAGTCCAGCCTGCGCATGATCCATACCGGTGATCCCGAGCCACGCTCGGTGCAGATCGCCGGTGGCGATCCCGAGATGCTGGCCGAGGCCGCTCGTCGCAATGTGGAGATGGGCGCGCAGATCATCGACATCAACATGGGCTGCCCGGCCAAGAAGGTCTGCAACAAGGCCGCCGGTTCGGCGCTGATGAAAGATGAAGAATTGGTGACGGCGATCCTCAACGCCGTGGTCAGTGCGGTCGACGTGCCGGTGACCCTGAAGATCCGCACCGGCTGGGATCGCGCGAACAAGAACGGCATCACCGTGGCCAAGATCGCCGAGCAGGCCGGCATCGCCGCCCTTGCCGTGCACGGCCGCACCCGCGCCGACCTGTACACCGGCGAGGCCGAGTACGACACCATCGCCGCCATCAAGCAGGCGATCTCGATTCCGGTGTTTGCCAATGGCGACATCGATTCGCCGCACAAGGCCAAGGCCGTGCTCGACGCCACCGGCGCCGACGCCCTGCTGATCGGTCGTGCGGCGCAGGGGCGGCCGTGGATCTTCCGCGAGATCGCTCATTACCTGGCGACCGGCAAGGAGCTGCCGGCGCCAACGCCGTACGAAGTAGAACGAATCCTGCTGGAGCACCTGGCCGCGCTGCACGCCTTCTATGGCGACCTGATGGGCGTACGCATCGCCCGCAAGCACGTCGGCTGGTACCTGGCAACGCTACCCGGCGCCCGCGAGTTCCGCGCCGAGTTCAATCGTCTGGAAAGTACGGACGCGCAGTACACCGCCGCTCGGCAGTTCTTCGCCGAGCAGAACAATAAAGGAGAAGGGGTGGCCGCATGACGAGGATGACCGAGCCTTTTTTTGAGCAATCAGTTTTTGATGGGGCAGTACCCGTGAGCGACAACGCCAACCTGAAGCAGCACCTGAACACTCCGTTCGAGCAGGGCCAGACCCTGCGCGACAGCGTGGAGAAGGCACTGCACAACTACTTCGCCCATCTCGAGGGAGCCGACGTCACCGACGTCTACAACCTGGTCCTGACCGAGGTCGAAGCGCCGCTGCTGGAGACCGTGATGAACTATGTCAAGGGCAACCAGACCAAGGCCTCCGAGCTGCTCGGCCTGAACCGCGGCACCCTGCGCAAGAAGCTCAAGCAATACGATCTGCTGTAAGCCTCGAATACATGGAAAAGGGCGGCCCCCAATACAAAAAAGGGCTCGCCCTTTTTTACTGAATCTTAAGCTCCGATGGACTTTGCAATGACCGACCAGACCACCCGCCTCCCCGTTCGCCGCGCCCTGATCAGCGTCTCCGACAAGACCGGCATCCTCGAGTTCGCCCGTGAGCTCGTCAGCCTGGGCGTGGAAATCCTCTCCACCGGCGGCACCTACAAGCTGCTCAAGGACAACGGCGTCGCGGCCGTGGAAGTGGCCGACTACACCGGCTTCCCGGAAATGATGGACGGTCGCGTCAAGACCCTGCACCCGAAGATCCACGGCGGCATCCTCGGCCGTCGCGCCCTCGACGGCGACGTGATGGAGCAGCACGGCATCAAGCCGATCGACCTGGTCGCGGTCAACCTCTACCCCTTCGCCGCCACCGTGGCCAAGCCCGGCTGTGACCTGGCCGACGCTATCGAGAACATCGATATCGGCGGCCCGACCATGGTCCGCTCCGCCGCGAAGAACCACAAAGACGTGGCCATCGTGGTCAACGCCAGCGACTACGCCGGCATCGTCGAGTCGCTCAAGGCCGGTGGCCTGAGCTATGCCCAGCGCTTCGACCTGGCCCTCAAGGCCTTCGAGCACACCGCTGCCTACGACGGCATGATCGCCAACTACCTGGGCACCATCGACCAGAGCCGCGACACCCTGAGCACCGAAGAGCGCGGTTCCTTCCCGCGTACCTTCAACAGCCAGTTCATCAAGGCCCAGGAAATGCGCTACGGCGAGAACCCGCACCAGAGCGCGGCGTTCTACGTGGAAGCACAGAAAGGCGAGGCCAGCGTCGCCACCGCCATCCAGCTGCAGGGCAAGGAACTGTCGTTCAACAACGTGGCCGACACCGACGCCGCGCTGGAATGCGTGAAGAGCTTCGTCAAACCGGCCTGCGTCATCGTCAAGCATGCCAACCCGTGCGGCGTGGCCGTGGCCACCGACGCCGAAGGCGGCATCCGCAAGGCCTACGACCTGGCCTACGCCACCGACACCGAGTCGGCCTTCGGCGGCATCATCGCCTTCAACCGCGAGCTGGATGGCGAGACCGCGAAAGCCATCGTCGAGCGTCAGTTCGTCGAAGTGATCATCGCCCCGAAAATCAGCGCCGAAGCCCGTGCCGTGGTCGCTGCCAAGGCCAACGTGCGCCTGCTCGAGTGCGGCGAGTGGCCGGCCGAACGCGCCGCTGGCTGGGACTTCAAGCGCGTCAACGGTGGCCTGCTGGTGCAGAGCCGCGACATCGGCATGATCAAGGCCGAAGACCTGAAGATCGTGACCAAGCGCGCGCCGAGCGAGCAGGAAATCCATGACCTGATCTTCGCCTGGAAAGTGGCCAAGTTCGTCAAATCCAACGCCATCGTCTATGCCAAGGGCCGCCAGACCATCGGCGTCGGCGCCGGCCAGATGAGCCGCGTCAACTCCGCCCGTATCGCCGCCATCAAGGCCGAACACGCCGGCCTGCAGGTCGCCGGTTCGGTGATGGCCTCCGACGCCTTCTTCCCGTTCCGCGACGGCCTGGACAATGCGGCCAAGGTCGGCATCACCGCGGTGATCCAGCCGGGCGGCTCGATGCGCGATGCCGAAGTCATTGCCGCGGCCGACGAAGCCGGCATCGCCATGGTGTTCACCGGCATGCGCCACTTTCGCCACTAAGTGGCGCGGCCGCGCTGAAGCAGGCGTCTGCGTTGTTGCGGACGACTTCGCTAATGCTCATTGCCAGTCGGCAACTGCGCTTATCGAAGCCCTCCGCGCCTAGCATCCACCAGCTCCATCGCGGCCCGAGAGATTTGCGTCGTAGCCCGGATGAAATCCGGGGACACCCCACTCAAAAGCCCCGGATTGCATCCGGGCTACGGTCAGGAGATACCCCATGAACGTATTGATCATCGGCAGCGGCGGCCGCGAGCACGCCCTGGCCTGGAAAGTGGCGCAGGACAAGCGCGTCGAGAAGGTCTTCGTCGCCCCGGGCAACGCCGGCACCGCCACCGAAGCCAAGTGCGAGAACGTGAGCATCGACGTGCTGGCCATCGAGCAGCTGGCCGACTTCGCCGAGAAGAATGTGCAGCTGACCATCGTCGGCCCGGAAGCGCCGCTGGTGAAGGGCGTGGTCGACCTGTTCCGTGCGCGCAAGCTGGACATCTTCGGCCCCACCGCCGCCGCCGCCCAGCTGGAAGGCTCCAAGGCCTTCACCAAGGACTTCCTGGCGCGCCACAACATCCCCACCGCTGACTACCAGAACTTCACCGAAGTCGAGCCGGCGCTGGCCTACCTGCGCAAGAAAGGCGCGCCGATCGTGGTCAAGGCCGACGGCCTGGCTGCCGGTAAAGGCGTGATCGTCGCCATGACCCTGGAAGAGGCCGAGGAAGCCGTGCGCGACATGCTGTCGGGCAACGCCTTCGGCGACGCCGGCGCGCGCGTGGTGATCGAGGAATTCCTCGACGGCGAGGAAGCCAGCTTCATCGTCATGGTCGACGGCGAGAACGTGCTGCCGATGGCCACCAGCCAGGATCACAAGCGTGTTGGCGACGCCGATACCGGCCCGAACACCGGTGGCATGGGCGCCTACTCGCCGGCTCCGGTGGTCACCGCCGACGTGCACCAGCGCGTGATGGACGAGGTGATCTACCCGACCGTGCGCGGCATGGCCAGCGAAGGCAACGTCTACACCGGCTTCCTCTATGCCGGTCTGATGATCGACAAGGCCGGCAAGCCCAAGGTCATCGAATTCAACTGCCGCTTCGGCGACCCGGAAACCCAGCCAATCATGGTGCGCCTGGAAAGCTCCCTGGTGCTGCTGGTCGAGGCCGCCCTGGCCAAGGCGCTGGACAAGGTCGAAGCGACCTGGGATCCGCGTCCGACCGTGGGTGTGGTGATCGCCGCCGGCGGTTACCCGGCCGACTACGCCAAGGGCGACGTGATCGAAGGCCTGGACGCCGCCGCCAAGATCGACGGCAAGGTGTTCCACGCCGGTACCGCGCTGAATGCAGCTGGCCAAGTGGTCACCGCCGGCGGCCGCGTGCTGTGCGCCACCGCCATCGGCAAGAGCGTGTCCGACGCCCAGCAGCAGGCCTATCGCCTGGCCGAGCAGATCCGCTGGAACGGCAGCTTCTACCGCAAGGACATCGGCTACCGCGCCATCGCCCGCGAAAACGGCGAAGGCTGATTTCCAGCCGATAGAAAAAGGCCCCGCACTGCGGGGCCTTTTCATTTCTGCATCTCGATCAGACCAGCTCGGTGGGCTGCCGCTGCGCGGCGAGGCCACCCTACGGCTGTTAGTGCCAGTTACGCAGATCGCGATCCTTGGTCTCCGGCATCAGGAACAGGCCGATGATGAAGGTCATCACCGCCACCACGATCGGGTACCACAGCCCGTAGTAGATGTTGCCGGTGGCGGCGACCATAGCGAAGGCGGTGGTCGGCAGGAAGCCGCCGAACCAGCCGTTGCCGATGTGGTACGGCAGCGACATCGCCGTATAGCGGATGCGGGTCGGGAACAGCTCCACCAGCAGCGCCGCGATGGGCCCGTAAACCATGGTCACGAACAGCACCAGGATGGTCAGCAGCAGCACCAGCATCGGCGTGTTGATCTGCGCCGGGTCGGCCTTGGCCGGATAGCCGGCGCCGCGGATCACCTCGGTCATCCTGGCGTTGAAGGCGTCGGACTCGGCCTTGAACTGCTCGGCCGGCATGCCGGCGCCGGAGAACGAGGCGATGGTCTGCTCGCCGATACGGATGCTCGCCGGGGTGCCGGCCGGCGCCTCCTCGTTGGCGTAGTTCACCGAGTTGCGGGCGAGGAAGCCCTTGGCGATGTCGCAGGAGGTGACGAACTTCGCGGTGCCCACCGGGTTGAACTGGAACGAGCACTCGTTGGGGTCAGCCACCACCGTCACCGGCGCCGAAACCTGGGCCTGCTCCAGCGCCGGGTTGGCGTAGTGGGTGATCAGGCCGAACAGCGGGAAGTAGGTCAGCGCCGCGATCAGGCAGCCACCGAGGATGATCGGCTTGCGCCCGATCTTGTCCGATAGCCAGCCGAACACGATGAAGAACGGCGTACCGATCAGCAGCGACAGGGCGATCAGGATATTCGCCGTGGCGGCCTCCACCTTGAGCGTCTGGGTCAGGAAGAACAGCGCGTAGAACTGCCCGGTGTACCAGACCACCGCCTGGCCGGCGGTGCCGCCGAACAGGGCGACCAGCGCCACCTTGGCATTCTCCCAGCGGCCGAAGGCCTCGGTCAGCGGCGCCTTGGAGGTCTTGCCCTCCTCCTTCATTTTCTTGAAGGCCGGGCTCTCGCTGAGGGTCAGGCGAATCCATACCGAGATGGCCAGCAGCAGGATCGACAGCAGGAACGGGATGCGCCAGCCCCAGGCGGCGAACGCTTCCTCGCCCAGCCAGGTGCGGGTGCCGAGGATCACCAACAGCGAGAGGAACAGACCCAGCGTGGCGGTGGTCTGGATCCACGAGGTGTAGAAGCCGCGCCGGCCGTGGGGCGCATGCTCGGCCACGTAGGTCGCCGCGCCACCGTATTCACCACCGAGGGCCAGCCCCTGGAACAGCCGCAGGACGATGAGGATGATCGGCGCCGCGATGCCCCAACTGGCATACGAGGGCAGGATGCCGACGATAAAGGTCGACAGGCCCATGATCATGATGGTGATGAGGAAGGTGTACTTGCGCCCGACCAGGTCGCCCAGGCGCCCGAAGAAGATCGCGCCGAAAGGCCGTACCGCGAAGCCGGCGGCGAAGGCCATGAGGGCGAAGATGAAGGCCGCGGTCGGGTTGACCCCGGAGAAGAACTGCGCCGCGATGATCGCCGAGAGAGAACCGTACAGGTAGAAGTCGTACCACTCGAAGACCGTGCCGAGGGATGAGGCGAAAATGACTTTTCGCTCCTCGGCGGTCATGGGTCCGGCCTGTGCCTGGCCGGCGTCTGCCGTTGCTACGCTCATGGGGTGCCTCCCGACGCCAGTCGGCAGAGAGCGAGGATCGCCCTTTACCCGGACGTCTTTTCTTGTGATTGTTGTTCTGACCAGGAAGGCTAGTCGGGCGTTGCACGAGCGGCATTAGACCTTAGTCTAATGCCCGGCAAATTTATGGTAGAAGCACGCCCCGTCCTGAGTGGCCTGGGCAAAACCGTCTCGATTGCCGATTCGGGACGGGTTACAGGGTAAAGATGCGGTAAAGCTCCCACTAAGGCCGCCGCCACGACTGCCTTTTGTGTATTACCCATAGCTATAATCCGGAAATCTATCGAAGAAGGGACTCCGCCGTGCGCCGGCTCTGGATCGCCACAGGACTCATTGTCAGCCTGCTCCTGGGTCTGCCGGCTCTGGCCACGGCTGCGCCGACGGCCGAGGAGAGCTGGTCGATCCTGCTCGACAAGTCGGCCCAGCTGACCTTCGACGAGGTCCAGGCCCAGAGCTCCCGCTTCCAGCCCCTCGACCGCCTCGCCTTCACCCTCCCCGCTTCCCCCCAGGCCATCTGGCTGAAAGTCGATACCGCCGCCCTCTCCGCCCCGCACTGGCTGTGGCTGTTCGCCCCACGCGTGCAGCACCTGGACTTCTACCTGGTCAGGGACGGCGTGCTGGAGCAGCAGCTGCGCACCGGCGAGGCCCTGACCCTGAGCTCGCGGCCGCTGCCGTCGCGGGCCTACCTGTTCAGCCTGCCCAACGACAACCTGCCGCGGGTCGCCTACCTGCGCATGACCTCCAACCACGCGCTGATGATGTGGTTCAAGGTGATCGACGAGACCCAGCTGGTCGCCCAGGAGAAGCCGGCCTACCTGTTCGGCGCCCTGCTCGGCGGCCTGCTGTTGCTGGCGCTGTTCAACCTGCTGCGCATGGCCTACTCGCCGACCGCCAGCAACCTGTGGCTGGCCGGCATGCATGTCGCCCTGGCCCTGTGCGCCACCGCCAACATCGGCCTGCTGGCGGTGCTGCTGCCGGAGCAGAGCTACAACCAGTCGCTGATCGCCGACCTGGCGGCGCTCACCGCCGCCCTGTGCATCCTCGGCTACACCCGCTTCTTCTTCAGCGGTAGCCCGGCCGAGCGCAGCCCGCTGCGCCACGTGCTGCACCTGGAATTCGCCGTGCTCGCCGCGGCCGCCGCCATGATCGGCTTCACCGGCCTGTTCTGGCACAGCTGGCTGGTCTACGGCCTGGTGGTGCTGGTGGCGCTGACCGTGCCGGCCGTGGCCTTCACCCACTGGCGCGGCGGCTACCGCCCGGCACGCCTGATCTTCGCCGGCTTGCTGATCTTCGATATCGGGTTCGCCACCCTCGGCCCGGTACTGTTCGGCTTCGACCAGCTCAACCCCGGCTGGCTGGTACTCTGCCTGTTCAGCGTGGCCATGATCGCCGGCCTGGTGCTCAGCATCGCGCTGTCCGAGCGTCAGCGGCAGATCCAGAGCGACACCCTGTTCCGCCGCACCAGCGAGGCCGCCACCAGTGCCGAGCTGAAGGCCAAGGCCGAGTTCCTGGCCAAGATGAGCCACGAGATCCGCACGCCCATGAACGGCGTGCTGGGCATGACCGAGCTGCTGCTCGGCACCCCGCTGTCGGCCAAGCAGCGCGACTACGTGCAGACCATCCATAGCTCGGGCAACGAGCTGCTGACCCTGATCAACGAGATTCTCGACATCTCCAAGCTGGAGTCCGGGCAGATCGAGCTGGACGACGTGCAGTTCGACCTCAACGCGCTGATCGACGACTGCCTGGACATCTTCCGCGCCAAGGCCGAGCAGCAGAAGGTCGAGCTGATCAGCTTCACCCAGCCCCAGGTACCGCGGGTGATCAGTGGCGACCCGACGCGCCTGCGGCAGATCCTCATGAGCCTGCTGGACAACGCCTTCCGCCAGACCGACGAGGGCGAGATCCTGCTGGTGGTGGCGCTGGACAGCGAAGCCAAGGAGCCACGCCTGCGCATCGCCGTGCAGGACAGCGGCCGCCCGCTGGAGCCGAGCGAGCGCGACGCGCTGCTCAACACCCAGCTGCACAGCAGCGACTTCCTCAGCGCCAGCAAGCTCGGAGGCCGCCTCGGCCTGATCATCGCGCGCCAGCTGGTGCGCCTGATGGAAGGCGAGTTCGGCGTGCAGAGCGGCGGCAGCGCCGGCAGCACCCTGTGGCTGACCCTGCCGCTCGACCCGCAACGCCTGGAACAACCCACCGCCGACCTCGACGGCCCGCTGCAAGGCGCGCGCCTGCTGGTGGTGGACGACAACGAGACCTGCCGCAAGGTGCTGCAGCAGCAGTGCGCGGCCTGGGGCCTGCAGGTCAGCGCCGTGGCCTCCGGCAAGGAGGCCCTGGCCCTGCTGCGCACCAAGGCGCACCTGCGCGAGTTCTTCGATGCGGTGCTGCTGGACCAGGAAATGCCCGGCATGACCGGCATGCAGCTGGCGGCCAAGATCAAGGAAGACCCCAACCTCAACCACGACATCCTGCTGATCATGCTCACCGGCATCAGCAACGCGCCGAGCAAGATCATCGCGCGCAACGCCGGGATCAAGCGCATCCTGGCCAAGCCGGTGGCCGGCTACACGCTGAAGACCACCCTGGCCGACGAACTGGCCCAGCGCCAGGCCGGCGCGCCGCAACTGCCGCAGGTCGACAGCGGTCCGCTGCAGGTGCCGGAAGACTTCCGCATCCTGGTGGCCGAGGACAACAGCATCTCCACCAAGGTCATCCGCGGCATGCTGAACAAGCTCAACCTGCGCCCGGACACCGCCAGCAACGGCGAGGAAGCCCTGCGCGCCATGCAGGAGCAGCAGTACGACCTGGTGCTGATGGACTGCGAGATGCCGGTGCTCGACGGCTTCTCCGCCACCGAGCAGCTGCGCGCCTGGGAGCAGCGCGAGCAGCGCGGGCGCACCCCGGTGGTGGCGTTGACCGCGCACATCCTCGCCGAGCACAAGGAGCGCGCGCGCCAGGTCGGCATGGACGGGCACATGTCCAAGCCGGTGGAGATGTCGCAACTGCGCGACCTGATCGCCCACTGGGTGGGTGAACGCGAGCGCCGCCAGCGCGACGCCCTGCCCTCCTAATAGGCTGGCGGTGGTCGACCATCGCCTTCTATGCTGTGCCCGTCCGCCCCTGAAGAGCCCTGTCCATGCTGTCGCTGCTGTTCACCGTCTATCTAAAGATGCTGGTCCTCTACAGCCCGTTCTTCGTGCTGTCCTGCTTCATCAGCCTGACCCCGGGCTATAGCGCCAAGGAGCGCAAGAGGCTGGCCTGGAAGGTGGCACTCGGCACCCTAGTGTCCAGCGTACTGCTCTACCTGTTCGGTCAGACCATCTTCGAGATCTTCGGCATCACCGCCGACGCCTTCCGCATCGGTGCAGGCTCGGTGCTGTTCATCTCCGCCCTGGGCATGGCCCAGGGCAAGTCGGCGGTGCAGGCGGACAACGTGCAGCAGGACGTCACCATCGTGCCGCTGACCATTCCGCTCACCGTCGGCCCCGGCACCATCGGTGCGCTGCTGGTGATGGGCATCAGCCAGCCGCAGTGGGACGACAAGCTGGCCGCCATCATCGCCATCGCCATTGCCAGCGCCACGGTCGGCCTGGTGCTGTATCTCTCCGACAAGGTCGAGCGCCTGCTCGGCCAGCAGGGCCTGCAGATCCTCAGCCGCCTGATGGGCCTGTTCGTCTGCGCCCTGGCCGCGCAGATCATCTTCACCGGCGTGCGTGGCTACCTCGCCCCCTGACTCCGCCCCCTACTGGCGCACCACCCCAGCCCGCCGGCCCCCAAACGGGGCGGCGGCGGCTCCTTCGTACGCGCACAAGCGAGATAAATAACTTACAAAACAATCAGTTAACGAACTGGCACAACATCTGCTCTGGAAATTCCAACTTGGATACAAGAAGGAATCTAGAAAGATGTCCCATCCCGGATTCGGCTGGACCCTGAGTGAATGGCAGCACGCCTATCGCAGCGAGAACCTGCAACCGAGCACACTGGCCGAGCTGCTCGCCGAGCTGAGCGCCGACGATCCGGCCTGGATCGCCCTGGCGACCCAGGCTCAGCTGCAGGCCCAGCTCGATCAGCTGGCCGAGCGCCTGGCCGAAGCCTCCGGCGACCTGAGCAAGCTGCCGCTGTATGGCGTGCCCTTCGCCATCAAGGACAACATCGACGCCGCCGGCTGGCCCACCACCGCCGCCTGCCCCGAGTTCGCCTACACGGCCAAGGCCGATGCCAGCGTGGTCGCCAAGCTGCGCGCCGCCGGCGCCATCGTCATCGGCAAGACCAACCTCGACCAGTTCGCCACCGGTCTGGTCGGCACCCGCTCGCCCTATGGCGCGGTGCCCAACAGTTTCGATGCGGATTACGTCAGCGGCGGCTCCAGCTCCGGTTCCGCCAGCGTGGTGGCGCGCGGCCTGGTGGCCTTCTCGTTGGGCACCGACACCGCCGGCTCCGGCCGCGTGCCGGCCGGCTTCAACAGTATCGTCGGGCTCAAGCCGACCAAGGGCTGGTTGTCCACCAGCGGCCTGGTGCCGGCCTGCCGCACCCTGGACTGCATCTCGGTGTTCGCCCTGACCGTGGCCGATGCCCAGGTCGTGGCCAACATCGCCGGCGGCTTCGATGCCAGTGACGCCTACAGCCGTAAGAACCCCAATAGCGCCAAGGTCGGCATGCCGGCCAAGCCGCGCCTGGCCATGCCGGCGGCGCCCGAGTTCTTCGGCGATGCGCAGAACCAGGCGGTGTTCGAGCAGGCGCTGGGCAAGCTGCGCGAGCTGGGCGCCGAGGTCGAGGCCATCGACTTCACGCCCTTCCGCGAACTGGCCGAGCAGCTCTATTACGGCTCCTGGGTCGCCGAGCGCACGGTGGCGCTGGAAGCTGTCGAGCCCGCCCATATCAACCCGGTGGTGCGCGGCATCGTCGAGAATGGCGAGAAGTACAGCGCCTGCGATGCCTACAAGGCCGAGTACATTCGCGCCGAGCTGGCACGCCAGATCAACGACGCCCTGGCCGGCTTCGACGCCCTGGTGGTGCCGACCTCGCCGACCATTCGCACCCTGGCCGAGATGCAGGCCGAGCCTGTGCTGTTCAACAGCCAGTTCGGCACCTACACCAACTTCACCAACCTCGCCGACCTCGCCGCCCTGGCCCTGCCGGCCGGGTTCCGTGCCGACGGTCTGCCGGCCGGCATCACCCTGATCGCCCCGGCCTGGCACGACCAGGCCCTGGCCGCCTTCGGCCAGCGCTGGCAGGAATTCCTCGCCCTGCCGCTGGGCGCCACCCAACGCGCCCTGCCCGCCCAGCCGGCCATCGGCCAGGCCCCGGGCAGCGTGCGGGTCGCCGTGGTCGGTGCGCACCTTACCGGCATGCCGCTGAACTTCCAGCTGCTCACCCGCGATGCCGTACTGGTCGAGCAGACCACCAGTGCCGCCAGCTATCGCCTCTATGCCCTGCCCGGCACCGTGCCGCCCAAGCCGGGCCTGGCGCGGGTCAGTGAGGACGGCGCCGAGATCATCGTCGAGCTGTGGGATGTGCCGCAGGCGCGCTTCGGCGAGTTCGTCGCCGAGATCCCGCCGCCGCTGGGCATCGGCAACCTGCAGCTGGCCGACGGCCGCTGGGTCAAGGGCTTTATCTGCGAGCCGTACGCGCTCGACGGTGCCCGCGACATCACCGGCTTCGGCGGCTGGCGCGCCTTTATCGCCAGCCTCAAGGGCTGAGCCCATGTCCAAGCGCGCGGCACCACCCAGCCTGGCCGACGCCATCTACCGGCAGCTCAAGGAGGACATTTTCGAGTTCCGCCTGCTGCCGGGCGATCGCTTCTCCGAGGGCGAGGTGGCCGAGCGCATGGCGGTCAGCCGCACGCCGGTGCGCCAGGCCCTGTACCGCCTGCAGCGCGAGGGCCAGGTGCAGGTGCACTTTCGCAGCGGCTGGCAGGTCAGCCCGCTGGACTTCGAGCAGTTCGAGGAACTCTACGACCTGCGCATCCTGCTCGAACTGGAAGCGGTACGCCGCCTGTGCCAGCGCCCCGAAGTCGAGCCGAGCCCCGCACTGCAACAACTCGGTCGCACCTGGTTGGTGCAACCCGAACAGCGCCTGCGGGATGGCAGGGCGGTTTCCCTGCTCGACGAACAGTTCCATTGCCAGCTGGTGGAGGCCGGCGGCAACCGCGAGATGGCCCGCGTGCACCTGGAGGTCACCGAGAAGATCCGCATTCTAAGGCGCCTGGACTTCACCCAGACGCCACGGATTGCCGCCACCTACGACGAACACGGACGGATTCTTGGCGCGATCCTCGCGCGCCACTGCGAAGAGGCACAGCTATTGCTCAGGACCCATATCGAGGAGAGCAAGGCGGAAGTGCGCAAGATCACCCTGCACATGTTGCACAGCGCCCGACAGAAGGTGCCGGAGACGCGGGGTGAAGGCGATGACCTTGGTTCCACTGCCACAACGGATAACAACAACCCAGCAGTTCAACACTCAAGTTCGTGAATGGAGATCGCACTATGCAACGTCGCAGCCTGATCAAGGCCTTCACCCTTTCCGCTTCCATCGCCGCCATGGGCATGACCTGGACCGTGCAGGCCGCCGAGACCATCAAGGTCGGCATCCTGCACTCGCTGTCCGGCACCATGGCCATCTCCGAGACCTCGCTGAAAGACATGGCGCTGATGACCATCGACGAGATCAACGCCAAGGGCGGCGTGGGCGGCAAGCAGCTGGAAGCGGTGGTGGTCGACCCGGCCTCCAACTGGCCGCTGTTCGCCGAGAAGGCGCGCCAGCTGCTGACCCAGGACAAGGTCGACGTGGTGTTCGGCTGCTGGACCTCGGTATCGCGCAAGTCCGTGCTGCCGGTGTTCGAGGAGCTCAACGGCCTGCTGTTCTACCCGGTGCAGTACGAAGGCGAAGAGATGTCGCCGAACGTGTTCTACACCGGCGCGGCGCCGAACCAGCAGGCCATCCCGGCCGTGGAATACCTGATGAGCGAAGACGGCGGCGCCGCCAAGCGCTACTTCCTGCTGGGCACCGACTACGTCTACCCGCGCACCACCAACAAGATCCTGCGCAGCTTCCTGCACAGCAAAGGCGTGGCCGACAAGGACATCGAAGAGGTCTACACCCCCTTCGGTCATAGCGACTATCAAACCATCGTCGCCAACATCAAGAAGTTCTCCGCCGGCGGCAAGACCGCGGTGATCTCCACCGTCAACGGCGACTCCAACGTGCCGTTCTACAAGGAACTGGCCAACCAGGGCATCGAAGCCACCGACATCCCGGTGGTGGCCTTCTCGGTCGGCGAGGAAGAACTGCGCGGCATCGACACCAAGCCGCTGGTGGGCCAGTTGGCCGCCTGGAACTACTTCCAGTCGGTGGACAACTCGGTCAATAGCGCCTTCGTCGACAAGTGGAAGGCCTACGCCAAGGCCAAGAACCTGCCGAACTACCAGACCGCGGTGACCAACGACCCGATGGAAGCCACCTACGTCGGCATCAACATGTGGGCCCAGGCCGTCGAGAAAGCTGGCACCACGGACGTTGACAAGGTCCGCGAAGCCCTGGCCGGCCAGACCTTCGCCGCCCCGAGCGGCTACACCCTGACCATGGACAAGACCAACCACCACCTGCACAAGCCGGTGATGATCGGCGAAGTCCAGGAAGACGGTCAGTTCTCCATCGTCTGGCAGACCGAAGGCCCGCTGCGCGCCCAGCCGTGGAGCCCCTTCATCCCCGGCAACGACAAGAAGCCGGACTACGCGGTGAAGTCCAACTAAGCAAAGCCCCTCTCCCTGGCCCTCTCCCACCCGTGGGAGAGGAACGGCCCGGTGCTGCTTGTCAGCAACGCCGGGCATTTCCCTCCCCTCTCCCGTTCACGGGAGAGGGGCCGGGGGAGAGGGTGTTCGTAGCCCGGAAGCATTCCGGGCCACGGCTCCACTCGAAGGACCGTTCCAACATGCCCACTGCCCTGATTCCCTTTCTGCTGTCACTGGCACTGCTGATCGTGCCGCTGACCACCCAGGCGGGCGACGCCAATGATTTCGTCGCCGCCAACCCGGCCAAGCAGGCCAAGCTCCTCGAGAGCTGGGCCGCCCACCCCGATGCCGCTCGCCAGCCATTGCTCGATGCCCTGCAGCAGGGCCGCGTCGGCGTCGATGCGAGTAAGGCCGCCTTCTATGAAGTCGACGGCAGCTGGCAAGCCGCCGAAGCAGCTGCGACCGCCGACGGCACGCCGAAGAAACTGCGCCTGAACAACCGCCTGCGCGGTCTGCTGGCCAACGTGCAGGCCAGCCAGCAACTGCTCGCCGCAGAGCCGGCCACGCGCCTGGCCGCCGCCCAGCAGCTGCAGAAGAGCGCCAAGCCGGCGCAGCTGGAACTGCTCAACGCCCGCGTCGCCAGCGAACAGGATGACGGCGTACGCGCCGCCCTGGCACTGGCCCTGGCCAACCTGCAGCTGGTCGACCCCGACCCGGCAATCCGCCTGAGCGCCGTGCGCCTGCTCGGCGAAAGCGGCGACCCGCTGGCCCGCACCCGCCTGGAAGGCCTGCTGGCCGAAGGCGTGGAAGCCGACGCCGCGGTACGCACCGCCGCCGAGACCAGCCTGGCCCAGGTCAAACGTCGCCTGCTGGTCGGCGAGCTGCTCGGCCAGGCCTTCAGTGGCCTGAGCCTCGGCTCGATCCTGCTACTGGCCGCCCTCGGCCTGGCCATCACCTTCGGCCTGCTCGGGGTGATCAATATGGCCCACGGCGAGATGCTGATGCTCGGCGCCTACACCACCTACATGGTGCAGCTGGGCTTCCAGCGCCTGGCCCCGGAATACCTCGCGCTCTACCCGCTGGCCGCCCTGCCGGTGGCCTTCTTCGTCACCGCCGCCATCGGCATGGCGCTGGAGCGCACGGTGATCCGCCATCTGTACGGCCGCCCGCTGGAAACCCTGCTGGCCACCTGGGGCATCAGCCTGATGCTGATCCAGGCGGTGCGGGTGATCTTCGGTGCGCAGAACGTCGAAGTCGCCAACCCCGGCTGGCTGTCCGGCGGCGTGCAGGTGCTGCCGAACCTGGTACTGCCCTACAGCCGCATGGTGATCATCGGCTTCGCCCTGTTCGTGGTGGCGCTGACCTGGCTGCTGCTGAACAAGACCCGCCTCGGCCTCAACGTCCGTGCCGTCACCCAGAACCGCAATATGGCGGCTTGCTGCGGCGTGCCTACCGGCCAGGTGGACATGCTCGCCTTCGGCCTCGGCTCCGGCATCGCCGGCCTCGGTGGCGTGGCGCTGTCGCAGATCGGCAACGTCGGCCCGGACCTGGGCCAGAGCTACATCATCGACTCCTTCCTGGTGGTGGTGCTTGGCGGCGTCGGACAACTGGCCGGTAGCGTGCTGGCGGCCTTCGGCTTAGGGATAGCCAACAAGCTGCTGGAACCGCAGATCGGCGCCGTGCTCGGCAAGATCCTGATCCTCGCGTTGATCATTCTGTTTATCCAGAAACGTCCGCAAGGCCTCTTCGCACTGAAAGGACGGGTGATCGACTGATGACTCAAGCACTCAACCAAACGCTGCTGGCCCGCGCCACGGCGAAACTGGGACCGCAGGCGTCCCTCGCCGTCGGCCTGCTGGTACTGGCTGTGCTGCTGGCCATGCCGCTGCTGCACCTGCTGCCGGCGGACAACGCCCTGCACGTCTCGGCCTACGGCCTGACTCTGGTCGGCAAGATCCTCTGCTACGCCATAGTCGCTTTGGCACTTGATCTGGTCTGGGGCTATGCGGGGCTGCTGTCGCTCGGCCACGGCCTGTTCTTCGCCCTTGGCGGCTACGCCATGGGCATGTACCTGATGCGGCAGTCGGCCGGTGACGGCCTGCCCGCCTTTATGAGTTTCCTCGCCTGGAGCGAGCTGCCCTGGTACTGGTACGGCACCAGCAACTTCCTCTGGGCCCTGTGCCTGGTGGTGCTGGCGCCCGGTTTGCTGGCCCTGGTGTTCGGCTTCTTCGCCTTCCGCTCGCGGATCAAGGGCGTGTACTTCTCGATCATGACCCAGGCGCTGACCTTCGCCGGCATGCTGCTGTTCTTCCGCAACGAGACCGGCTTCGGCGGCAACAATGGCTTCACCAATTTCAGGACGATTCTGGGCTTCGACATCACCGCACCGGGCACCCGCGCCTTCCTGTTCTTCTGCACCGTGCTGCTGCTGGTCGGCAGCCTGGCCCTGGGCTTCGCCCTGGCGCGCAGCAAGTTCGGCCGGGTGCTGACGGCGCTGCGCGACGCGGAGAACCGTCTGATGTTCTGCGGCTACGACCCGCGCGGCTACAAGCTGTTTATCTGGGTGCTTAGCGCGGTGCTGTGCGGCCTGGCCGGCGCGCTGTATGTGCCGCAGGTGGGCATCATCAACCCCAGCGAGATGTCGCCGACCAACTCCATCGAGGCCGCCATCTGGGTCGCCCTCGGCGGCCGCGGCACGCTGATCGGCCCGCTGCTTGGCGCCGGCATCGTCAACGGCATGAAGAGCTGGTTCACCGTGGCCTTCCCCGAGTACTGGCTGTTTGCCCTGGGCGCCCTGTTTATCGTCATCACCCTGTTCCTGCCGAAAGGTGTGATCGGCCTGATCAAGAAGGAGAAGGAGCAATGAGAGCCACGCCCCTGCCTGAATTCATGCTCGAACCCGCCTTCGACCCGGCCGGCACCGGCCGCGATGCGGTCGGCCTCGGCAGCGCCGCGGCCAAGGGGCTGGATGTGCGCCACGGCACCATCCTCACCCTGGAAGGCATCAACGTCAGCTTCGACGGCTTCCGCGCCATCACCGACCTCAACCTGTACATCGGCGTCGGCGAACTGCGCTGCATCATCGGCCCCAACGGCGCTGGTAAGACCACCATGATGGACGTGATCACCGGCAAGACCCGCCCGGACAACGGCCACGCCTACTTCGGCGAGACGCTCGACCTGACCCAGATGAGCGAGGTCGAGATCGCCCAGGCCGGCATCGGTCGCAAGTTCCAGAAGCCCACGGTGTTCGAGGCGCTCAGCGTCTTTGAAAATCTCGAACTGGCGCTGAAGACCGACAAGTCGGTATGGGCCAGCCTGCGCGCGCGGCTCTCCGGCGCGCAGAAAGACCGCATCGAGGAAGTGCTCAGCACCATCCGCCTGGAAGGCTCGCGCCATCGCCCGGCCGGGCTGCTGTCCCACGGCCAGAAGCAGTTCCTCGAGATCGGCATGCTGCTGGTCCAGGACCCGCAACTGCTGCTGCTCGACGAGCCGGTGGCGGGCATGACCGACGCCGAGACCGAGTTCACTGCCGAGCTGTTCAAGAGCCTCGCCGGCAAGCACTCGCTGATGGTGGTGGAGCACGACATGGGCTTCGTCGGCTCGATCGCCGACCACGTCACCGTGCTGCACCAGGGCAGCGTGCTGGCCGAGGGCTCGCTGGAAGAAGTGCAGGCCAACGAACGCGTTATCGAAGTCTATCTGGGGCGCTGAACCATGCTGCAAGTCGACAAACTCCACCAGTACTACGGCGGCAGCCATATCCTGCGCGGCCTGAGCTTCGAAGCGAAGATCGGCGAAGTCACCTGCCTGCTCGGGCGTAACGGTGTGGGCAAGACCACCCTGCTGAAATGCCTGATGGGCCTGATCCCGGCCAAGGAGGGCAGCATCAACTGGGAAGGCCAGACCATCAACGGCCACAAGCCGCACCAGCGCGTGCACGCCGGCATCGCCTATGTGCCGCAGGGCCGCGAAATCTTCCCGCGCCTGACTGTGGAAGAAAATCTGCTGATGGGCCTGTCCCGTTTCGGCGCCAGCGAGGCCAAGACCGTCCCCGAGTTCATATACGAGCTGTTCCCGGTGCTGCGCGAGATGAAGCAGCGCCGTGGCGGCGACCTTTCCGGTGGCCAGCAGCAACAGCTGGCCATCGGCCGCGCGCTGGCCAGCAAGCCGCGCCTGCTGATCCTCGACGAGCCCACCGAAGGCATCCAGCCCTCGGTGATCAAGGAGATCGGCGTGGTCATCCGCAAGCTCGCCGAGCGCGGCGACATGGCCATCCTGCTGGTCGAGCAGTTCTACGACTTCGCCGCCGAGCTGGCCGACCAGTACCTGGTGATGAGCCGCGGCGAGATCGTCCAGCAGGGCCGTGGCGAGACCATGGAGACCGATGGGGTGCGCGGCCTGGTGGCGATCTGAACGGCGACACCCGGCTCGTGCTCTGCGCATAATCGGCGCCTCGTTCCCGCTGGATGCCGGCATCAATGACCGCACTGCGCCACCTGCTGCTACCCCTCTGCGCCCTGCTCGGCTGCGCCATGGTCATCTATGGCGGCAGCCTGCCGGACTACTGGGCAAGCCGCGCCATGCCCGAGGGGATGGAGCCAGCCTATCCACTGCAATGGGTGCTGCTGTTCTGCGCCATCGTGCTGGCCGAGTGTGGCTTGCTGCTGGCCGTGCTGCGGCCCTGGTCGTATTGCCGTTCCTGGGGCCGCGCCTGGTGCGCCACCCTGCTGGCACTGCCGATGGCGCTGTTTTGGGTGGCCGGCGTGCTGCATTCTCCGCCGCACTATGGCCTGCACCTGCAGTGGTGGTTGCTGGTATGCGCCGCCCTGCTGGTACTGAGCCTGTACTCCAGCATCGCCGCCTGGCTGCACAAGCGCGCCGAGCGGGCCGCCGGGTAGAAACCCCGCGCAGCGTTTTCCGCCAGCGGTTACTGCAACGAATCCACCAGAAAATTCAGCCGCGCCGGCTGCTCGCCATCCAGGCCGGGCAACTCGGCCTCATCTTTCAAAGTGACCCCGGACAGCTGGCGCCGGCAGGCCTCGCGCATCAGGTACAGCAGCTTGTGCGCGGCCACGCCGTAGCTCAGACCCTCCAGGCGCACGTTGGAGATGCAGTTGCGGAAGGCGTCGGTGAGGCCGACCTTCGGCGCGTAGGTGAAGTACAGGCCGAGGCTGTCTGGCGAGCTCAGCCCCGGGCGCTCGCCGATCAGGATCACCACCATCCTGGCGCCGAGCAGCTCGGCCACTTCGTCGGCCACCGCCACTCGCCCCTGCTGCACCAGGCACAGCGGTGCCAGCGACCAGCCATCGTCCGCCATCTGCTCGCGCAGGCGCTGCAGGAACGGCTGGCTGTGGCGCTGCACGGCCAGGGCGGACAGGCCGTCGGCGATCACGATGGCCAGATCGTAGCCCTGCGCGTGTTCTGCTCGATGGCGACGCAAGATCTCCACCGATGGCGCATCCAGGCGCCGGCCCAGGTCCGGGCGCTGCAGGTAGACATGTCGGTCCGCCGCCGCGCTGTGCAGCAGCAGTGCTTGCTCACCACCGTCGCCGAGCTGCGCGACCAGCGCGCTGCAGTCCAGCGGCAGGTGCACGGCATCGCGCGCCTGGGCGTGGGCGAACTGGAAGTCCAGCTGCGCGCCGGTCGGCAGGCTGGTGCCGGCGCGGCCCAGGGCGATGCGCGCCGGGGTCAGGCGGCGCAGTGCCTGCCAGGGATCGTCGATGGCGCCGCTCGGCGCCTTATCGTCGTGCATGCGGGTCACCCGAGTTGTGCCAGCGCCTGGCGGAAGGCCGGCGGCAGGCTGCCGCCGAGGCGTACCCGGCCGTCGCGCTGGTGAAGAATTTCCATACGCTCCAGCCAGGCCTCGAACTCCGGCGCCGGGCGCAGGCCGAGCAGCTGGCGGGCGTACAGCGCGTCGTGGAAGGAGGTGGTCTGGTAGTTGAGCATCACGTCGTCGGAGCCGGGAATGCCCATGATGAAGTTGATGCCGGCCGCACCGAGCAGGGTCAGCAGGGTGTCCATGTCGTCCTGGTCGGCCTCGGCGTGGTTGGTGTAGCAGATGTCGCAGCCCATCGGCACGCCGAGCAGCTTGCCGCAGAAGTGGTCTTCCAGGCCGGCGCGGATGATCTGCTTGCCGTTGTACAGGTACTCGGGGCCGATAAAGCCGACCACGGTATTCACCAGGAACGGCTGGTAGTGGCGCGCCACCGCGTAGGCGCGCACCTCGCAGGTCTGCTGGTCGACGCCGTGGTGGGCGTTGGCCGACAGCGCGCTGCCCTGGCCGGTCTCGAAGTACATCAGGTTGTCGCCCAGCGTCCCACGCTTCTGCGACAGCCCGGCCTCGTAGCCTTCCTGCAGCACCTGCAGGGTGATGCCGAAACCGGCGTTGGCCGCCTCGGTGCCGGCGATGGATTGGAATACCAGGTCCACCGGCGCGCCGCGCTCGATGGCGGCGATGGAGCTGGTGACGTGGGTCAGCACGCAGGCCTGGGTGGGGATCTCGTAGCGCTGGATGATCGCGTCGAGCATCTTCAGCAGATCGGTCAGCGCGCCCAGGCTGTCGGTGGCCGGGTTGATGCCGAACATGGCATCGCCGTTGCCGTACAGCAGGCCGTCGAGAATGCTGGCGGCGATGCCGGACGGATCGTCGGTCGGGTGGTTGGGCTGCAGGCGCGTCGACATGCGGCCGCGCAGGCCCATGGTGTTGCGAAAACGGGTGACCACGCGAATCTTCTGCGCCACCAGGATCAGGTCCTGCACGCGCATGATCTTCGACACCGCTGCCACCATCTCCGGCGTCAGCCCCGGCGCCAGGGCGCGCAGGCTGGCCTCGTCGGCACGCTCGCCGAGCAGCCAGTCGCGGAAGCCGCCGACGGTGAGGTGGGCGACCGGGGCAAAGGCCGCCGCGTCGTGAGTGTCGATGATCAGCCGGGTGATCTCGTCGTCTTCGTAGGGAATCAGTGCCTCGCTCAGGAAATGCTTGAGCGGGATATTGGCCAACGCCATCTGTGCGGCGACGCGCTCGGCATCGCTGCTGGCGGCCACGCCGGCCAGGTAGTCGCCGGAGCGCGCCGGGCTGGCCTTGGCCATGACCTCGCGCAGGCTGTCGAAGCGCCAGGTGTGCTGGCCGACGGTATGGGCGAATGTGGCCATGAATACTCCTGAAACAAGCGCCCGCCGTTGCCGGCGGGCGTGGATCCATTACGGTTGCAGCAGGGCGTCGGCCGGCACGGCGTCGCGCTGGGCGCCGGTCAGCAGGAAGTACACCATGCCGATGCTCATCAGGCCGAGGAACAGCAGCGCGATGGTGCCGTTGAACCAGATCATCGCGGCCAGGCACACCAGCGCCAGGGCCAGGGCGATTCCCGGCACCAGCGGGTAGCCCGGCGCCTTGAAGGTGCGCTCCAGGTGCGGCTCGCTCTTACGCAGCTTGAACAGGCTGAGCATGCTCATGATGTACATGACGATGGCGCCGAACACGCTCATGGTGATCATCGCCGCGGTCAGGCTCATGCCCTGCAGGGCGATCAGGCCGTCGCTGTAGATCGCCGCGATACCTACCAGGCCACCGGCGATGATGGCGCGGTGCGGGGTATGGAAGCGCGACAGCTTGGCCAGGGCCGGCGGCAGGTAGCCTGCGCGAGCCAGAGCGAAGAACTGGCGGGAATAGCCGAGGATGATGCCGTGGAAGCTGGCGACCAGGCCGAACAGGCCGATCCACACCAGCATGTGCAGCCAGCCGGAGTTCTCACCGACCACGGTTTTCATCGCCTGCGGCAGCGGGTCGTTGATGCCGGACAGGGCCTTCCAGTCACCCACGCCACCGGCCATCACCATCACGCCCAGCGCCAGGAACACCAGGGTCAGTATGCCGGCGATATAGGCCCGCGGGATGGTGCGTTTCGGATCCTTGGCTTCTTCGGCGGCCATGGCCGCACCCTCGATGGCGAGGAAGAACCAGATGGCGAACGGAATCGCGGCGAAGATGCCGGCGATGGCAGGCATGCCGAACACATCGCTACCGGCCCAACCGTTGAGCACGAAGTTGCTGAAGCTGAAGCCCGGTGCCACCACGCCCATGAACACCAGCAGCTCGGCGACCGCCAGCACGGTGACCACCAGCTCGAAGGTGGCGGCGATGCTGACGCCAAGGATGTTGAGGGTCATGAAGATCAAGTAGGCACCGACCGCCGCCAGTTTCGGGTCGAGCCCGGGGAACTGCACGTTGAGGTAGGCGCCGATGGCCATGGCGATGGCCGGCGGGGCGAAGACGAATTCGATCAGGGTGGCCATGCCGGCGATCATCCCGCCGGTGGGGCCGAAGGCGCGACGGCTGTAGGCGAAGGGCCCACCAGCGTGCGGTATTGCGGTAGTCAGTTCGGTGAAGCTGAAGATGAAGCAGCTGTACATCGCCGCCACCATCAGCGTGGTGACCAGGAAGCCCAGCGTGCCCGCGGCGCCCCAGCCATAGCTCCAGCCAAAATATTCCCCGGAAATCACCAGACCCACGGCGATGCCCCACAGGTGCAGGGTGCCGAGCGTCGGTTTCAGTGTCGTTGTTGTCATTGCCAATTCCTCGATGTGAGAGCCACGTCAGACGTCGATCGCTTGGCGAGGATATCCAGCCAACCCCGGCCGAGACTTGACCTTGCAAAGTCCGCGCGCAGCTGCAGAGTCAAGTCGCCACAAGGCCTGCAGACCGCTCTGCGGCGGGCTTTTGCGCCACATGAGTGCATTTCGTTGCGAGTACGCCCCAAGGCGATGCAGACACCGGCCGAGGTGAAAACCCGCCGGCCAGTCCAGAGCCTCTGCGCAGCGGGGCACGACTATTGCTAATCCCTGCCCATCACCCTGGCGCGCACCGTCCATGTCCCTGAACATTCCTCATCCGCTGGCCATGACCGACGCCCCGAGCAATCTCGGCGTGCTGTCGGCCGCCGCCAGCGGACTGGATCGTTTCATCGGCCTGCAGGGTGGCGACGCCGAGCGGGTCTTCGGCGTGGCCGGCATCGACCCCGACCTGCTGCTGCACCCGACCCTCAGCCTGAGCCTGAGCAACTACTGCAAGGTGCTGGAGGAAGCTGCGAGCCAGTCCGGCTGCGACAACTTCGGCCTGCGCTACGGCCAGCAATTCCAGCCGCGCGCCCTCGGCCTGCTCGGCTACGTCGGGCTGTGCTCGGACACGCTGGAGCAGGCGCTGCGCAACTTCGCCCTGGCCTTCCCCTATCACCAGCACGACACGCTGATCCGCCTGGTGGATATCGGCGAGTGCTACCGCTTCGACTATCAGGTGCGCCACCCGGCGATCCTCGACAAGCGCCAGGACGCCGAGCTGACCATGGGCATGGCGCTGAACCTGGTGCGCCATGTGCTGGGCCCGACCTGGGCACCGCGCGCCGTGCTGTTCGAGCATGGCAAGCCGGAAGGCTGGCGCGAGCACCAGGCGGTGTTCGATGCGCCGATACTGTTCGACCAGCCGTGCAATGCCCTGCTGATTCCCAAGCGCGACATCGTCGGCCGGCTGATGCCCGAGCGCGACCCGGTGCTGCTGATGCTGGTGCAGGACGCCATCGCCCGCCTAGGCGGCCAGCAGCACCAGCAGTGCCTGGTCGACCAGGCCCGCGGCCTGGTGCGTGACGCCCTGCCGCTGGGCGAGCCGGGCCTGGAGCAGATCGCCGCCGGCCTCGGCCTGAGCGGTGCCGGTCTGCAGCGCCGTCTGCGCGAACAGAATCTCAGCTATTCCGCGCTGATCGACCAGGTACGCCGCGAGCTGGCCCTGCACTACCTGCGCCGGCGCCTGCCGATCACCGAGCTGGCGCCACTGCTCGGCTACTCCGAGACCAGCGCCTTCTCCCGCGCCTTCCGTCGCTGGTTCGCCACCAGCCCGCGGCAATGGCTGCAGGCACCCACGGCCTGAGCCCACCTATGCAGTCATTCGTCATCGCGATATACACTGGCGCCCCGTTCGCCCCGGCCGGATGCCCACGATGAACGCCCCCGTTAACCCGACCCTGTTCACCCCAGCCTGGCACGCCGAGCTGGAGCTGGCCTATGCCCGCCAGCAGGAGTGGACGCGTCCGACCCTGCGCCGCCACCTCGGCCCGCTGCGGGTGCAGAAGCATCTGCATGCCGAAGGTCCCGAGGTGTGCCAGCACATCATCGTGCATCCGCCGGCCGGCATCGCCGGTGGCGACAGCCTGAATATCAGCGCCAGCGTTGGCGAACAGGCCTGGGCCCAACTGACCAGCCCCGGCGCCGCCAAGTGGTACCGGGCCAACTGCCCAGCGCGGCAACAGGTGGAACTGCGCGTGGCGCCCGGCGCCACCCTGGAATGGCTGCCGCAGGAGACCATCGTCTATTGCGGCGCCCAGGCCGAGCTGAGCACCCGCATCGAACTCGCAGGCGATGCGCGCCTGTGCTACTGGGACATGGTCGCCCTCGGCCGCCCGGCGGCCGGCGAACGCTTCGCCAACGGCCATTTCCAGTCCGCCCTGGATATCCGCCGCGACGGCCAGCCGCTGTGGCACGAACGCCAGCGCGTAGTCGGCGGCGATGGCCTGCTCGACTCGCCCATCGGCCTCGATGGCCAACCGGTATTCGCCACCCTGCTGATCACCGGCGAAGTCGACGCCGAACTGCTGGAACGCTGCCGCGAGCTGCCCTGCCCGGCCGGCCATACCGTGCGTGGCGACCTGACCCAACTGCCGGGCCTGGTCGTGGCCCGCTGCCTGGCCGGCGAGGCGCTGCACGCCCGCGCCTGGCTGATCGAACTCTGGCGCCTGTTGCGCCCTGCCCTGCTCGGCCGCGAGGCCGTGCCCCCGAGAATCTGGAGTACCTGATGGATCTTTCGCCCCGCGAAAAGGACAAGCTGCTGATCTTCACCGCCGGCCTGGTGGCCGAACGGCGCCTGGCCCGCGGCGTGAAGCTCAACTATCCCGAAGCCATGGCGCTGATTTCCGCGGCCCTGCTCGAAGGCGCCCGCGACGGCCGCACGGTGGCCGAGCTGATGCATTACGGCACCACCCTGCTGACCCGCGAGCAGGTGATGGAGGGCGTGCCAGAGATGATTCCGGAGATCCAGATCGAAGCCACCTTCCCCGACGGCACCAAGCTGGTGACCGTGCATCAGCCGATTGCCTGACCATGAGCCTGATCATTCGCGACGCAGCCGACGCCGACCTGCCCGCTCTGCGCGACATCTTCAACGACGCCGTGCTCAACACCACCGCGATCTGGATGGACGACGTGGTCGACCTGGCCAATCGTCAGGCCTGGTTCACCGCCCGCGCCCAGCAGGGCTACCCGATCCTGGTAGCGGAGAACGCCACCGGTGAAGTGGTCGGCTACGCCTCGTTCGGCGACTGGCGTCCCTTCGATGGCTTCTGCCACACCGTCGAGCATTCGGTGTACATCCGCGCCGACCAGCGCGGCAATGGCCTCGGCCCACTGCTGATGGCGGCCCTGATCGAGCGTGCCAGGGCCTGCGGCAAGCACGTGATGGTCGCTGCCATCGAGAGCGGCAACGCCGCCTCGATCCGCCTGCACGAACGCCTAGGCTTCGTCACCACCGGGCAGATGCCCCAGGTGGGCCGCAAGTTCGGCCGTTGGCTGGACCTGACCTCTATGCAGCTGATCCTCACCCCGGAGCGCAGCGCGCCATGACGCCGCTCATCGAGCGCCTCGCCGCCGCGGACTTCGAGCAGTACCGCCCACAACTGATCCGGCTGCTGCTCGACGCCGTCACGCAGGGCGCCTCGGTGGGCTTTCTCGCCGACCTCGACGAGGTCGAGGCCGGCTCCTATTTCGACCAGGTGCTGCAAGGCCTGCGTGATGGCTCGCAGCTGATCTGGATCGCCCAGGACAGAGGCCAGCTACTGGGCAGCGTGCAGCTGGGCCTGTGCCAGAAACGCAATGGCCTCAACCGCGGCGAAGTGCAGAAGCTGCTGGTGCACAGCAGTGCCCGCCGCCGCGGTATCGCCCGCGCGCTGATGCTGCGCCTGGAGGGCGAAGCAGCCGAGCTCAAGCGCGGCCTGCTCTATCTGGATACCGAGGCGGGCAGCGACGCCGAACCCTTCTACCAGGCGCTGGGCTACACCGGCATCGGCGGCCTGCCCGACTACGCCTGCGGCCCGGACGGTACTTACCGGGCCAACGCCATCTACTACAAGACCCTGTCGAGGCCCCAGCCATGATTCCCGGCGAATACCAGATTCAGGACGGCGAGATCGAACTCAACGTCGGCCGCCGCACCCTGCGCGTGACCGTGGCCAACAGTGGCGACCGGCCGATCCAGGTCGGCTCGCACTTCCACTTCTTCGAGACCAACGACGCGCTGAGCTTCGACCGCGCAGCCACGCGGGGCATGCGCCTGAATATCGCCGCCGGCACCGCCGTGCGTTTCGAGCCGGGCCAGTCGCGCGAAGTGGAGCTGGTCGAGCTGGCCGGCAACCGCCGCGTCTTCGGCTTCGCCGGCCGTATCATGGGAGCGCTGTGATGAAGATTTCCCGCCAAGCCTATGCCGACATGTTCGGCCCCACCGTCGGCGACAAGGTGCGCCTGGCCGATACCAACCTATGGGTCGAGGTGGAGAAGGACTTCACCACCTACGGCGACGAGGTGAAGTTCGGCGGCGGCAAGGTCATCCGAGACGGCATGGGCCAGAGCCAGCTGTGCGCCAAGGATGTAGTCGACACGGTGATCACCAACGCGCTGATCATCGACCACTGGGGCATCGTCAAGGCGGATGTCGGTTTGAAGGGCGGGCGTATCGCCGCCATCGGCAAGGCCGGCAATCCGGACATCCAGCCCGACGTGACCATCGCCATCGGCGGCGCCACCGAGGTCATCGCCGGCGAGGGCATGATCCTCACCGCCGGCGGCATCGACACCCATATCCACTTCATCTGCCCGCAGCAGATCGAAGAGGCCTTGATGAGCGGCACCACCACCATGATCGGCGGCGGCACCGGGCCGGCCACCGGCACCTTCGCCACCACCGTCACCCCGGGGCCGTGGCACATGGCGATGATGCTCAAGGCCGCCGACGCCTTCCCGATGAACATCGGTTTCACCGGCAAGGGCAACGTCTCGCTGCCCGAACCGCTGATCGAGCAGGTCAAGGCCGGCGCCATTGGCCTCAAGCTGCACGAGGACTGGGGCACCACGCCGGCGGCGATCGACAACTGCCTGAGCGTGGCCGACCAATACGACATCCAGGTGGCGATCCATACCGACACCCTCAACGAATCCGGCTTCGTCGAAACCACCCTCGGCGCGTTCAAGAACCGCACCATCCACACCTACCACACCGAGGGTGCCGGTGGCGGCCACGCGCCGGATATCATCAAGGCGTGTGGGTTCCCGAATGTGCTGCCCAGCTCGACCAACCCGACCCGGCCGTTCACCCGCAACACCATCGACGAACATCTGGACATGCTGATGGTCTGCCACCACCTCGACCCGAGCATCGCCGAGGACGTAGCATTCGCCGAAAGCCGCATCCGCCGCGAGACCATCGCCGCCGAAGACATACTGCATGACCTCGGCGCGTTCTCGATGATCAGCTCCGACAGCCAAGCCATGGGCCGCGTCGGCGAAGTGATCACCCGCACCTGGCAGACCGCCGACAAGATGAAGCAGCAGCGCGGCGCCCTGCCCGGCGACGGTCCGGGCAACGACAACTTCCGGGTCAAACGCTACATCGCCAAGTACACCATCAACCCGGCGATCACCCACGGCATCAGCCACGAAGTCGGCTCCATCGAAGTGGGCAAGTTCGCCGACCTGGTGCTCTGGCGCCCGGCGTTCTTCGGGGTGAAACCGACGCTGATCCTCAAGGGCGGCGCCATCGCCGCCAGCCTGATGGGCGACGCCAACGCCTCAATCCCGACCCCGCAGCCGGTGCACTACCGCCCCATGTTCGGCAGCTACGCCGGCATGCTGCACGCCACCAGCCTGACCTTTATCAGCCAGGCGGCCATGGAGGCAGGCGTGCCGCAGCAGCTCGGTCTGCAGAAGCAGATCGGCGTGGTCAAAGGCTGCCGCGAGGTGACCAAGGCCGACCTGATCCACAACGACTACCTGCCGAGCATCGAGGTCGACCCGCAGAACTATCAGGTCAAGGCCGACGGCCAACTGCTCTGGTGCGAGCCGGCCGAGGTACTGCCGATGGCGCAGCGTTACTTCCTGTTCTGAGCCGTGCGCCTCAGGAACGCCGCTGGCTCCAGGCCAGCGCCGCGCCACTGAGGATGATCACGGCCATGCCGAGCACGGCCCAGGCATCGGGCAGGTGACCAAACACCACGACGCCGATCAGCGCGGCGATCAGGATCTGCCCATAGGTGAAGGGCGCCAGGCTGGCGGCGCTGGCGAAGCGGTAGGCATGAGTCAGCAGCATGTGCCCGGTCATCGCCAGACCACCCAAGGCCGCCATCAGCAGCACGTCCATCGGCGCCGGCGTCTGCCAGGTCCAGGGCAGCAGCAGGCCGGTTCCCAGGCTGCCCACCAGCGCGGTGAGGAAGTTGCTGGTGGCCGGGGCATCGGTAGCGCTGAGCCGGCGGGTGAGCAGCTGGTACAGACCGAAGCAGAACGCGGCGGCCAGGGGCAACAGGCTCGCCGGAGTGAACAGCTCGCCACCGGGACGCACGATCAGCAGCACGCCGAGCAGGCCACCGCCCACCGCCAGCCACACCCCACGACTGACCGCCTCCTTCAGCCACAGCACCGACAGCACCACGACCACCAGCGGTGCCAGGAAGATCACCGCCGTCGCCTCGCCCAGCGGGATGTAGCGAAGTCCGGAGTAGAACAGCAATGTCACCCCGACCAGGCTCAGGCCACGCGCCAGCTGCAGCAGCGGCCGGCGGGTGCGCACCAGGTCCAGCCCCATGCGCGGGGCGAACACCACCAGCATCAGCAGGTTCTGCGCCAGGTAGCGCAGGCACACCACCAGTAGCAGCGGATAGGAAGCGGTGAGGGTCTTGGCCAGGGCATCCTGGCTGGATAGCAGCAGGCCGGCGGCGAGGATCAGCGCAATGCCCAGACCGGGGCGGGAATGCTGGTGCAAGATCAGAACAACCTAATAATGAGCCGGCTAACTATTTTGCCAAAAACCATTTCTGCCAACCAGCGCCGACCGTCCACTGACCCGGCGCCGATTGGGTATGGGACTAGAGTGAATGCACCGCTCCGCTGATCGAGGTCGCCATGTCCACGCCACTCCGCACCACCCTCCTCACCTGCTCGCTATTGCTGAGCACAACGGCCGGCGCCGAGACCCTGGTTCCGCTCAACGGCCAGAGCCAGCAGCAGATCCAGAGTGATATCGCCTCCTGCCAAAGCCAGGCTTCCGGCACTTCCAGCAGCTCGACTAGCAGTGGTGGCGGGCGCCTGCGCGGCGCCGCCGTGGGTGCTGCAGCAGGTGCGGCGGCTGCCGAAGTACGCGGGCGCCAGCACGACGAGGCCTATGACCGCATCGACGATGATGTGAAGCAGGAGTACCGGCAGAACCAGGCTCGGGAGGCGGCAGCCGCCGGCGTGGTGGTCGGCGGTTCCCGGCAGCGCCGCGATCGGCGTGAAGAGCGGCGCAACGACCAGGCCGCACAAAGCAGCTCCAGCCAGGCCTATGTGAGTTGCATGAGCTCCCGCGGCTACTCGATCAGCCCGTGATCAGCGCAGCTGGCTGTCCTTGCTGCCGCGCCTGTTGTAGCCGCTGAACGCCGCCTGCTCTCTGTCGTGCTCCGCCTGGCATTTCACGCACAGGCGCACGCCGGGCACCGCCTGGCGGCGGGCCTCGGGGATCGGGGCGTCGCATTCTTCGCAATGATGCAGGCTCTCGCCCCTGGGCAGCTGGCTGCGCGCCCGGGCGACGGCATCCTCGATGCTGCTGTCGATCTGTTCCTGCACTGCGCTATCGTTGGTCCATCCGCCGGCCATGAAGCACCTCCAGGCATCTGTCTTATAGGCAGATATGCGCCCGCCACCGGCCGATTGCAAGCGCAGCGCCAGCCCGCCGGCTGGCTATGCTTGCAGTAACCGCGAGGGAATTCCGCCGATGTCCTGCCTACGCCCACTTGCGATTCTGCTGTTGAGTTGCAGCGTCCTGCTGGCGCGAGCGGAGACGCTGGTCGCCATCGACAACGCCAATCCGCCGTTCATGTATCAGCATGAGGAGCAGCCGCAGGGGCTCTACCCGCAGATGCTGCAGGCGATCTTCGCCCGTCTCGGCGAACCGCTGCTGATCCAGCCCATGCCGTGGAAACGTGCGCTGCTCAGAGGCGCCGCCGGTGAAGTGGGCATCGCCGGCATCTATCGCAACGCCGAGCGCATCAAGCTATTCGACTACTCCGAGCCGATCTTCGAGGAACGCCTGCTGCTCTATGTGCAGCAGGACAAGCCGCTGGCCTTCGACCAGATCGGCGACCTGCATGGCAAACGCATCGGCGTGATTCGCGGCTGGAGCTATACCGAAGACTTCGACCAGGCGGTACGTGAAGGACGCATCCTTGCCCAGGAAGGCAGCTCGGACGAGGCCAACCTGCGCAAACTGGCATCCGGCCGGCTGGATGCGGTGGTGGTGATCGAGCTGGCCGGGCAACGATTGCTGCATCTGCCCGGGATGGAACACCTGACCGCCCTGCCCCAGCCGCTGAGCATCAACCCCACCTTCCTGGTGTTCGCCAAGCAGGCCGACCAGCGCGAGCTGCTGCAGCGCTTCAACCAGGTACTGCGGGAGATGCGTCAGGACGGCTCGCTGCAGCGCCTGGTGCAGCAGGCCACTGCTACTCCTTGACGTTCATGTACTCGCGGGCCCAGACGATGTAGTCCTCGGGCTGGGTGTACTTGTGCGTCAGCTCGGTGGCGTTGAGGTCGCTGGCGGCGATGCCGCGCTGCTCGCGCAGGCAGTCGTAGGTGGCCTTGATCGCGGCGAAGTAGGCAGCGTGGCCGTCGACCACGATGCGCACGCCGAGGCTGGCCAGGCGGGCGTCGTCGCGCAGCGAGGGGTTGCCGTAGCTGACCAGCATCAGCGGCACCCTGAGGTTCTCGGCGATCTGCTCCAGGTGCTCGAAATCGCGGATGCCGACCATGCAGATGCCATCGGCACCGGCCCGCTGGTAGGCCTGGGTGCGGCGGATCACTTCGTCCACCTCGAGCACGCCGGCGTTGGTGCGGGCGATGATCGCCAGATCCGGATCGACCCGTGCCTCCAGCGCCGCGCGAATCTTGCCGACGCCCTCGTCGACGCCGATCAGGTCGGTGGATTTGCGACCGAACTGGGCCGGCAGCAGAGTGTCCTCGATGGTCAACGCGGCGATGCCGGCGCGTTCCAATTCCACCACCGTGCGCATCACGTTGAGCGCGTTGCCGTAGCCGTGGTCGGCGTCGGCGATCACCGGCAGGCGCGCCACGCGACCGATGCGCGAGGCCTGTTCGACGAATTCGCTGAGCGTGATCAGGGCGAAGTCCGGCGCGGCCAGAACTTGTAGTGAAGCTACAGAGCCACCCAGGATGCCCACCTCGAAACCGAGGTCGGCGGCGATCCGCGCGGACATGGGGTCGAACACCGAAGCCGTGTGATAGCAGGCATTGGAGGCGAGTAATGCGCGGCACTGCGCGCGAAGGTCGTGGTGCGAGGTTCTGTGCATGGGAGCCGCTACTGCCGATTCGTTGTCATTTGGATCGGCCAATTATGTAGTAAAACTACAAAACCAGCCAAGTATCCCGCCAAGCGAAGTTGCCAGATCAGTCTTGCGCTCGCCTTTCAGCGGCGCAATCGCCGCCTTCCGATAGACCGAACCTTCCGACAAGGGGTGGATTCCTTCAAATCTATTTTGTTATGTTATTTCATCTATATAAGGAAATGACATGGAAAATCTGCATAAAATCGGATTGATAGGAATATCAACCACCCTGCTCGGCAGCGCGGTCTGGGCTAAAGAACCCGTCCAGCTGGAAAGCCTGACCATCACCGACAGCCACTACGAGAGCGCCACCAGCCCGGTCGAGGGCTACCGCGCCACCCGCTCCGCCACGGCCACGCGCAGCGATGTGGATATCCGCGACACGCCGCAGAGCATCGACGTGGTGCCGGCCCAGGTACTGGAAGACCTCAACACCACGCGCATCGACCGCGCCCTGGACTTCGCCGGCGGCGTGTCGCGGCAGAACAACTTCGGCGGCCTGACCTTCCTCAACTACAGCGTGCGCGGCTTCACCACCGGCGAGCTGTATCGCAACGGCTTCGCCATCAACCGCGGCAGCTACAGCTCGCCGGACGCCTCCGCCATCGAGCGCGTCGAGGTACTCAAGGGACCGTCGGCCAGCCTGTATGGGCGAGGCGACCCGGGCGGCCTGGTCAATATCGTCAGCAAGCGCCCGCAGGCCGAGGCGTTCAGCACACTCAACCTCAGTGCCGGCAGCTGGGACCGTTACCGCAGCAGCCTGGATGCCAACACACCGCTCAACGAGGACGGCAGCCTGCTGTCGCGCATCAACCTGGCGGTGGAAGACTACGGCAGCTTCCGCGATCACGTCGGCAACCGCCGCCAGGTGGTCACGCCTTCGCTGAGCTGGCAGCTGGACCAGAACACCCAACTGCAGCTCGACGCCGAGTTCTCCCGCACCGAATCGGTGTTCGACCGCGGCATCCCGGCGGTGAATGGCGAGCTGGGTTCGGTGCAGCGCTCCACCTTCCTCGGCGAACCCAACGACCGCGATATCCGCAACGACAACCAGACTCTTGATCTGGCGCTGGAACGCTATCTCAACGAGGACTGGAAGCTGCGCCTGGCCAACCACTACACCCAGGGCCATCTGAATGGCGACAGCTCAGAGCCGCAAAGACTGGTCGGCGACACCATCACCCGCTTCTACCGCCAGCGCGACTTCGAGTGGAACGACAGCATCACCCAGGCCGAGCTGCACGGCAGCTTCGAGCTGGGCGGCTGGCAGCACCAGAGCCTGGTCGGCCTGGAGTACGAGAACTACCGCAACAGCCAGAAATACCCGCAGAGCGACACCCTGGTCAGCTACGGCCTGAACATCTACCAGCCGATCTACGGCGCGCCCAAGCCGCCGATCACCAGGCCCAACGACTTCCACGAACACACCGAGAGCTACGCCCTCAACCTGCAGGACCAGATCGCCTTCACCGAGCGCCTGCGCGGCCTGGTCGGCGTGCGCCTGGAGCGAGTGGAACAGACCTCGCTGAACCGCGCCACGGGCGTCAGCAACCAGCAGGAGAAGGATGTCGCCACTCCGCGCGTCGGCCTGCTCTACCAGCTCACGCCGGAGGTCGGCGTATTCGCCAACGCCGGCACCTCGTTCAAGCCCAACGCCATCGGCAGCCAGGGCCAGGTATATAAGCCAGAGAAGGGGCTGGGCTACGAGACCGGCCTCAAGCTCGACCTGCTCGACGGCCGCCTGGGCGGCACCATCGCGCTGTTCCATATCGACAAGGAAAACGTGGTCACCACCGATGCCCTGGGTGACAGCGTGGCCGCCGGCGAGGCGCGCAGCCGCGGCCTGGACCTGCAGCTCAGCGGCCAGCTCAGCGATGCCGTCCGAGTGATCGGCGCTTACGCCTATATCGACGCCGAAGTGACCAAGGGCGACGCCGCCATCCCGGCCGGCAGCGACCTGCTCGGCATCCCGCGCCACGCCGGCAGCCTGATGGCCGTGTACGAATTCCAGGACGGCGCCCTGCGCGGTTCGGATATCGGCGCGGCCTTCAACCATGTCGGCGAACGCTCCGGCCAGGCCGGCAGCGACTTCCGCCTGCCGGACTACCAGACCCTGGACCTGCTGGCCCACTACAAGGCCAGCGAGGACCTGACCCTGGGCGTGAACCTCAACAACCTCTTCGACCGCAAGTACTACGAGCGCTCCTACAACAGCGTCTGGGTACTGCCCGGCGAGCCCCGCAACCTCAGCTTCAGCCTGAGCCTCAACCTCTGATCACAAGGACTTCACCGATGCGTACTTCTTACTCCCTCCTGCTCGCCGGCCTGCTCGTCTGCGGCCAGGCCGCCGCCCACGGTCTGTGGACCGAGCAGCGCCGTGGCAATGTCGAAGTGATCTACGGCCACGGCGCCGAGGACGATGCCTTCAAGGCGCAGAAGGTCAGCGGCGCCTGGGCCTATGACGGCAGGGGCCGCATGGTTCCGGTCGGCATTCAGCGCCTAGACGACCACGCCCGCCTGCAGCCGCTGCGCGCCCCGGCGGTGCTGGCCGTGGCCCTGGACAACGGCACCTGGTCGCAGACCCCGGACAAGCAGTGGGTCAACCAGGGCCGCCGCCAGGTGCCGAACTCGATCCACTCGCTGCACACCTACAAGTACAGCCTGGCCATCCACCAGACCGGGGCCAGCCTGCCGGACCTGAAGCAGCTGCGCCTGGCCATCGTGCCGCAGGTCGATCCGCTCGGCGTCGGCCCGGGCAACCCGTTGCGCGTACGGGTGCTGGTCGACGGCCAGCCGGCCAGGGACGTGAAGCTGATCGGCGATTACCGCGGCATGCCCCACGAAGTCAGCGACACCACCGATGCCGATGGCTATGCCGAGGTGAAGGTGCGTAACGAGGGGCTGAACGTGATCGCCGCGGCGCTGTACCTGCCGGTCAAGGGCGACGCGGACATCGACGAACTCGGCTTCTTCAGCTCGCTGACCTTCCTCGGTAGCGAGCATCGCGAGTAGCGCGCCTCAGGGCGCGGCGGCCTGGGGCAGCCAGCGTCGGCGAATGGCATCCAGGCTGCCATCATGGCGCATGCCGTCGAGCTGGCGCTGCCACTGACCCACCAGGCTCGGCGAGGTACGCGGCGAGAAGGCGATGTAGTAGTCAGACTTCATGAACACCAGATGGCCCTGCACCTCCTCTGGGGTCAGGCCGCCGCTGGCCAGTTCCTCGCGCAGGGTCAGGTCCTCGGTGGCGATCAGCTTGACCCGGCCGTGCTTGAGCATGGTCACCATCTGCTTGGAGCTGGGCACGCCGTAGAGGTTGGTGAAGCCCATGCGCTCCAGGCTCTCGTAGGTGTACCACTGTTTGGGCAGGGCCAGGGTGCCGGCATGGGCCGCCTGCTCCAGGCTGTCGATCTGCAGCCCGCTGGTCTTCAGCGAATAGAAGCGGGTGGAGCCGCGCAGGATCGGACCGACCCATTGGAACGACGACTCCCGCTCCACCGTGCGCACCACCGAGAACAGGCCGGTGTCGGCCTCGCTCTTGGCCAGGTGATAGGCGCGGGTCCAGGGCAGCAGCTCGACGCTGGCGCTGCTGCCGGTGCGGCGGATCAGCTCGTGCACCACCTCAACCGCATAGCCGTCGGGCTGGCCATCGCGCATAAAGCTGGTCGGCGGGGCTTCTTCGGTCAGCAGGCGCAACTCGCCCGCCGCCCATCCGGGCAGCAGGCCGAAAGCCAGCCAGGCGAACAGCCACGCACGCATCGAAGAACTCCCTCCCCACCGCTTCAGCCTAGCCCAAGGCGCACGTGGGATCAGGGTTTCAGCAGACTCTGGATGGTGCTTTCGCTGAGGTTGTGGCGATCGACATACACGGCCGCCAGCTTCACCTGGCGCGGACCATCGCGCTCGCCCTGCAGCAGGCGCTGGGCGCGCAATACGCTCTGGTAGCCGATCTGCCGCGGCTGCTGGACCATCAGCGCGCTGACCTCGCCCTGGCGCAGCGCCTCCACCAGCAGCGGGCTGGCATCGAAGCCGATATGCACCAACTTGCCCGCCGACTTGAGCCGGCGCAGGGCGCCGAGTACTTCCTGGGTAGTGCCCTCGCTGGGCGTGAACAGCCCGTCCAGTTCGCGCAGCTCACGGGCCAGACGGGCCAGCGCCTGCTCGTCGCCCAGCGGCAGGTAACGCTCCAGCGCAATCTCCAGGCCACCCTCGCGCGCGCCCTGCAGGAAACCGCGCTCACGCTCGCTGGTGGACTGCACCTGGGCATTGAAGCGCAGCAATGCGACCCGGCCCTTGCCGCCCAACAGACGCGCCATCTGTCGGCCGGCCTGCATGCCGGCACTGAAGTTGTCGGTGGCGATGGCGGCGACCACCGCGTCGTCGCCCAGGTCGCGGTCGATGTACAAGCTGGCGATGCCCTTGCGCTTGAGGGCCTGCAGGTGCTCGGCGATCTCCGGCCCGCTGGGCGCGACGATCAGCACCCGGCAGCGGTTGCTCAGCACCTTGTCGATCAGGCGCAGCTGCACCCCGGCGTCGGCATCGCGTGCGGGCCCGCGGAAATGCAGGTGCACGCCCTGCTCGTCGGCCGCCTGCGCCGCGCCTTCGCGCACCTGCTGCCAGAACGACTGGCCGCCGGCACTGGTAACCATGCCGATGCAGTCCGCCAGCGCCAGCGGCGACGACAGCAGCAACAGACACGCCAGCAGGCTACAACGGGGAACAACGGACATCGATGGCGCTTCCACGGCAGTTGGGGGCAACGACCAAGGGCCGCTCCTTGCAATTTAGCATCCCGCCGCCGGGCCGGCAGCCGACCTGCGGCATGCACGAGGCGACGCGCTCGCATAGAATGCGCGGCCGTTTTTCCGGAACACCGCGCCATGAACCACGCCTCCCCCGCCAATGCCCTGGGCATCGACTTCGGCACCTCCAACTCCACCGTCGGCTGGTGGCGTCCCGGCGTGGAGCCCTTGCTGGAGCTGGAGGACGGCAAGATCACCCTGCCCTCGGTGATCTTCTTCAATACCGAAGAGCGCCGCCCGGTCTATGGCCGCCAGGCCCTGGACGAATACCTCGAAGGCTACGAAGGCCGCCTGATGCGCGCGCTGAAGAGCCTGCTCGGCTCCAAGCTGCTGAAGAGCGAGACCACCGTGCTGGGTAGCGCCTTGCCATTCCGCGATCTGCTCGGCTTCTTTATCGGCGAGCTCAAGCGCCGCGCCGAGGCCCAGGCCGGCCGCGAGTTCGAACAGGTGGTGCTGGGCCGCCCGGTGTTCTTCGTCGACGACGACCCGCAGGCCGACGCCGAGGCCGCCAATACCCTGCTGGCGGTGGCGCACAAGCTGGGCTTCAAGGACGTGTCGTTCCAGTTCGAGCCGATCGCCGCGGCCTTCGACTACGAGCGCAGCATTCAGCGCGAAGAGCTGGTGCTGATCGTCGACATCGGCGGCGGTACCTCGGACTTCTCCCTGGTGCGCCTGGCCCCCGAGCGTCGTCACCTCGACCAGCGCCAGGACGACATCCTGGCCACCGGCGGTGTGCATATCGGCGGTACCGACTTCGACAAGCAGCTCAGCCTGGACGGGGTGATGCCGCTGTTCGGCTACGGCAGCCGGATGAAGAGCGACGCGCTGATGCCCACCAGCCACCACCTCAATCTGGCCACCTGGCACACCATCAACGCCGCCTACGCGCAGAAGGCCCAGCTGGCACTGAAGAGCATGCGCTACGACATCGTCGACCCGACCGGCATCGACCGACTGCTGCGCCTCACCGAGCAGCGCGCCGGCCACTGGCTGGCCATGCAGGTGGAAGAAGCAAAGATCACCCTGACCGAACAGCCCGAGTACCGCATCGACCTGGCACGCATCGAGGCCGACTTGCAGGTACTGCTCGACCGCCCGCTGTTCGACCAGGCCATCGACGGCCTGCTGGTGCGCATACGCGAGGGTGTCGACGAGCTGCTGCAGCGCGCCGGCGTCGACCACGCGGCGGTCGACACCATCTTCTTCACCGGCGGCTCCAGCTCGGTGCCGGCCCTGCGCCAGAGCGTCGCCGCCCTGTTGCCGAATGCCCGCGTCACCGAGGGCAATAGCTTCGGCAGCATCGGCAGCGGCCTGGCCATCGAGGCCGCGCGTCGTTACGGCTAGACCACTGGTGACGGCGGTCGCTGCAGGGCGACCGGCAAAACGCTAAGGTGGAGCCATCTATCCGTCGGAGACCGCCATGCGCCACGCCCTGCTTCTGCTCAGCCTGTTCACCCTCGCCGCCTGCGACGGCGGCGTGGCCACCGCCACCACCGCCAAGCTGCAGGCGGACAAGGCGCAACAGGCCCAGCAACAGATGGAACAGCTCAAGCAGCAGATCGATCAGGTCAACGCGCAGAACGAGAAGAAACTGCAGGACATGAACGAGCAACTCGATCAGTAGAACGAAAAAGGCCGGGCAAATGCCCGGCCCTTTCTTTGGCGCCGCGGAATCAGGCGGCGCGGCGCAGCAGGAAGAAGCCGGCCACCGCGCAGATGGCCGCCGGCACCGCCACCGCCAGCAGCGGCGAGAAGCCGAACACCAAGCTGGACGGGCCGAGCAGGTCCTGGCCGATGCGGAACACGAAGCCCACCAGCACGCCGGTGAACACGCGCTGACCGAGAGTCACCGAGCGCAGCGGGCCGAAGATGAAGGAGATCGCCATCAGCACCAGCGCGGCGGTCACCAGCGGCTGCAGCACCTTGGTCCAGAACGCCAGCCAGTAGCTGCCATTGTTCAGGCCCTGCTCGGCCAGGTAGTGGATGTAGCGCCACAGGCCGCTGACCGACAGGGCCTCGGGCTCCAGTACCACGGTGCCGAGCAGCTGCGGGTTGAGCTCGATGTCCCAGCGCAGGCTGTCGGCCTTCTGCACCTCGGTGCTCTTGTCGTGGAAGACGGTGGTCTTCACATCCTCCAGCATCCAGTGGTCGCCCTGGTACTGGGCGCGACGGGCGAAGCTGGCGGACTGCAGCTTGCGCTGCTCGTCGAACTGGTAGCGGGTCACGCCGACCAGCTTGCCATTGGGCTGCACGGCGTTGATGTGCACGTACTCCTGGCCCTGGCGGTGCCACAGGCCGTGCTTGGAGCTCTGCGCCTCGCCACCACCCTGAGCCAGGGAACGATGGGCCTGGGCCAGGTTCTCGCTCCAGGGCGCCAGGTACTCGCCGACCAGCACACCGGCCAGCATCAGCACCAGCATGGGTTTCATCACCGCCCAGACGATGCGCCCGACCGATACCCCGGCGGCGCGCATGATGGTCAGCTCGCTGTTGCTGGCCAGGCTGCCGAGGCCGATCAGGCAGCCGATTAGTGCCGCCATCGGCAACATCTCGTAGGCCCGCCGCGGCAGGGTCAGCAGCACGTAGATCAGCGCCTCGAGGGTGCCGTAGCTGTCGCTGAGGTCGCCCAGCTCGTCGACGAAGGCGAACAGCAGGGCCAGGCCGACGATGATGCCGAGCACCGAGAGGATGGCGAGGAAGACGCTGGTACCAATATAGCGGTCGAGCTTATGCATGGGCCATCTCCTTCACTGCACGGCGACTGGCCAGCTTGAGTTTCAGCGGTAGCCAGAGGAACAGCGCGGCGCCGATCAGCAGGAACAGCGCGTGCACCCACCACAGGCCCAGCTCCATCGGAATCTTGCCCTTGTCCAGCTGGCCGCGGGCGCCGATCAGCAGCGCCAGGTAGGCCATGTACAGGAGGATCGCCGGCAGCAGCTTGAGGAAGCGGCCCTGGCGCGGGTTGACCCGGGCCAGCGGCACCGCCAGCAGGGTGACGATGAACACCAGCAGCGGAATCGACAGGCGCCACTGCAGTTCGGCCTGGTGACGCGGTTCGTCGCTGCCGATTAGCTCGCGGGTCGGAATCGCCTCGCGCTCGCCGATCTCGGCGCTGACGCTGGGCTTGGCCAGCAGCACACCGTGGGTCTCGTATTTGGTGGCGCGGTAATCGGCCTGGCCGGGATTGCCGTCGTAGCGGTAGCCGTTTTCCAGGATCAGGTAGCGGCTGCCGTCTGCCTGGATCACCTGGCGGCCCTTCTCCGCCACCAGCAGGGTGATGGCGCTGTCCTTCTTCTCGCCTTCGGATTTGCTGCGCGCCCGCTTCTCGGTGGTGAACACGCCGGCCAGCTGGCCGCGGTCCTCGGACAGGCCTTCGGTGTAAGTCACCCGCGAGCCGTCCTTCATGGCCTGGAAGCGCCCCGGCACCAGGGTGTCGAACTCGGTCATGGCGTCCTGCTGGTTGAAGATCTTCGCCA
Organism: Pseudomonas sp. F(2018); assembly: GCF_005508865.1. Taxonomy (GTDB): domain Bacteria; phylum Pseudomonadota; class Gammaproteobacteria; order Pseudomonadales; family Pseudomonadaceae; genus Aquipseudomonas. The sequence goes on along the minus strand of NZ_SCOM01000004.1, from coordinate 64,474 downwards.
CTTCGGCCACGCCCTGCGGCGCCAGGCCCAGGCTCAGCCAGGCCACCAGCACCGCGACGATGGCGGCCGGCGCCATGCTGTAGCCGAGCAGGCGGCGGTTGCTCATGCCGGTGGCGGACAGCACGGTCATCTCGCTGTCCAGGTACAGGCGCCCGTAGGCCAGCAGGATGCCGAGGAACAGGCCCAGCGGCAGGATCAGCTGGAGGAAGCCGGGCATGCGATAGCCCATGATCAGGAACAGTACGCCCGGGTCCAGCACTCCCTGTGCGGCCTGGGCGAGGTACTTGATGAAGCGCCCGCTCATGATGATCACCAGCAGCACGGCACTCACCGCACTGAGGGTCATCAGCACTTCGCGGGACAGATAACGGAAGACGATCAAACCGGACGCTCCAGGGTTGTCAGGCTCAGGCGGCAACGCTCACACTAGCCGCTCTCGGTTACACGGCCCGCAGCAGCAGGCCTCGAAAAAATAGCCGGCATTATCTGCCAAACCCGCTTCTTTGTCTTGGGGACAGCACATGGAATTCCTCGTCAAAAGCACCCGCCCGGAAACCCTGAAGACCGCCACCCTGGTGATCGCCCTCGGTGAAGGCCGCAAGCTCGGCGTCGCGGCCAAGGCCGTGGACGATGCCAGCGGCGGCGCCATCTCCACCCTGCTCAAGCGTGGTGACATCGCCGGCAAGCAGGGCCAGACCCTGCTCCTGCACAGCCTGCCGGGCCTCAAGACCGAGCGCGTGCTGCTGGTGGGCAGCGGCAAGGGCGAGCTATCCGACCGCCAGTTCCGCAAGTTGGTTGCAGCCGCCCATGGCGCGCTGAAGAACCTCGGCGGCACGGACGCGGTACTGGCCCTCGACGAGCTCAAGGTCAAGGGCCGCGATGCCTACGGCAAGGCCCGCCTGCTGGTGGAGACCCTGGCCGATGGCAGCTACGTGTTCGACCAGTTCAAGAGCAAGAAGGCCGAACCCAAGGCGCTGAAGAAGATCACCCTGCTGGTCGACAAGGCCGGCCTGGCCGACGCCGAGCGCGGCAGCCTGCATGCCCAGGCCATCGCCAGCGGCATGGCCTTCACCAAGAACCTCGGCAACCTGCCGCCGAACCTGTGCCACCCCAGCTACCTGGCCGAAGAGGCCAAGGCCCTGGCCAAGGCGCACAAGAACCTCAAGGTCGACATCCTCGACGAGAAGAAGCTCAAGGAGCTGGGCGCCGGCGCCTTCCTCGCCGTGGCCCAGGGCAGCGAGCAGCCGCCGCGGATGATCGTGCTCAACTACCAGGGCGGCAAGAAGGACGAACAACCCTTCGCCCTGGTCGGCAAGGGCATCACCTTCGATACCGGCGGCATCAGCATCAAGCCGGCCGCCGGCATGGACGAGATGAAGTACGACATGTGCGGCGCCGCCAGCGTGCTCGGCACCCTGCGCGCCGTGCTCGAACTGCAGCTGCCGATCAACCTGGTGTGCCTGCTGGCCTGCGCCGAGAACATGCCCAGCGGTAGAGCGACTCGACCGGGCGATATCGTCACCACCATGAGCGGGCAGACCGTCGAGATCCTCAACACCGACGCCGAAGGCCGCCTGGTGCTGTGCGACACCCTCACCTACGCCGAGCGCTTCAAGCCGCAAGCGGTGATCGACATCGCCACCCTAACCGGCGCCTGCGTGGTCGCCCTTGGCGCCAATGTCTCCGGCCTGATGGGCAACAACGACGCGCTGGTGAAGCAGATTCTCAAGGCCGGCGAGAGCGCCGACGACCGCGCCTGGCAGCTGCCGCTGTACGACGAGTACCAGGAACAGCTGGACAGCCCGTTCGCCGACATCGCCAACATCGGCGGGCCGAAGGCCGGCACCATCACCGCCGGCTGCTTCCTGTCGCGCTTCGCCAAGAGCTACCACTGGGCGCACCTGGACATCGCCGGCACCGCCTGGATCAGCGGCGGCAAGGACAAGGGCGCCACCGGCCGCCCGGTTCCGCTGCTGACCCAGTACCTGCTGGACAGGGTCAAGTGAAGGTCGAGTTCTACGTCCTCTCCTCCGCCACGCCGGAAGGCCGCCTGCGCGCGGCCTGCCAGCTGGCGAGCAAGGCCTGGAAGGCCGGCCTGCCGGTCTTCCTGCGCGGCGCCGACGAGGCCCAGTGCGCCGCGCTGGACCAGTTGCTGTGGAGCTTCCGCCCGGACTCGTTCATCCCCCACGGCCTGCACGAGGAAGACCCGCAGGCACCGGTGGTGATCGGCCTCGACCAGGCGCCGAGCCAGGCCGGCGGCGTGCTGCTCAACCTGCACCCGCAGCTGTCGCCGCACCTGGCCCAGTTCAGCCGGGTGATCGAGATCGTCAACCAGGAACCGGCCCTGCTCGCCCAGTGCCGCGACAGCTTCCGCCAGTACCGTCAGCTGGGCCACGACCCGCAGCGCGTGGAACTCTGAAGGCCGTCGAGGTCGAAATAGGCCTAGACTCGGCGTAGAATCTGCCGCCCCGCCCATCTCTCCTTGCTCGCAACGCCCATGGACAGCTCCAAACCGCCCAAGCCCGATCTCCTGCTGGACGATCTGGAAGCCATCCGCCAGTTGCTGGAGAAGGAGCAGCTGGAGCCGCCGCTGTTGACCGAGACCCTGGACGACGACCTGCAGATTCCGCTGCTGTCGGAAATCATCGAGCCCAGCCCGATAACTCCAGCCCCTGCACCAGCGCTACCCCCCACACCGATTGCCAGTGTGCCGCTGTCCTACCCGGTACAGCCGGCCGTCGCCCCGGCGCCCGCAGCCCCCGCCGCCGCCGCGACACCCAGAGCGACCCCGCCGCAGTCCCAGGTCAGCACCAGTGTGGCACAGAGCGGCCTGATCCAGAGCCGCCTGGACGCCGAGCTGCGCGCCGCCGCCCAGCTGATCCTGCAGGACGTGATCGACGACTTCGTGCCGCAGATCGAGGCCGAGCTCAAGCGCCGCCTGGATGCACGCCTCGACCGCCTGATCAAGCAGCCCAAGCCCTAACGATCTCTTGATCGTCGGCCATGCTGCGTTGAAATTGGGCCGGGGCACGTAGCCACGGGCTGCTTTACGACTTGTAAAGTCGCCCGCGACTCCGACCGGCCCTCGCCCATTTGATTTGCTGGCGCTCACCCTTCGGGCCAGCCTGCGGCTGTTACTCCCGCTGGTCGTTGCGCCTTGCCTGGCTCTAGCTCAAAACATCGTAGAGGCCCCACTATTAGACGCCAGCCGGCGGTCAGTGGCCCCGGGCGGGTGTCAGCCGTTATACTTCGCGGCTTTCCCGCCCAGTTGCCAATACGGTCCCGCCGCACCCATGGACAAGACCTACCAGCCCCACGCCATCGAAACTTCCTGGTACCAGACCTGGGAGAAGAACAACTACTTCGCCCCGCAAGGTTCCGGCGAGCCCTACACCATCATGATCCCGCCGCCGAACGTCACCGGCAGCCTGCACATGGGCCATGGCTTCAACAACTCGATCATGGACTGCCTGATCCGCTTCCGCCGCATGCAGGGCCGCAACACCCTGTGGCAGCCGGGCACCGACCACGCGGGCATCGCCACGCAGATGGTGGTCGAGCGCCAGCTGGCCGCCGACGGCGTCGGTCGCCACGACCTGGGCCGCGAGAAGTTCCTGGAGAAGGTCTGGGAGTGGAAGGAACAGTCCGGCGGCACCATCACCCGGCAGATCCGTCGCCTGGGCAGCTCGGTAGACTGGTCGCGCGAGCGCTTCACCATGGACGAGGGCCTGTCCGAAGCGGTCAAAGAAGCCTTCGTGCGCCTGCACAACGACGGCCTGATCTACCGCGGCAAGCGCCTGGTCAACTGGGACACCAAGTTCCACACCGCCATCTCCGACCTCGAAGTGGAAAACCACGACGAGAAGGGCCACCTGTGGAACCTGCGTTACCCGCTGGCCGACGGCAACAAGACCGCCGACGGCAAGGACTACCTGATCGTCGCCACCACTCGCCCGGAAACCATGCTCGGCGACAGCGCCGTGGCCGTGCACCCGGAAGACGAGCGCTACAAGGCCCTGATCGGCACCTTCGTCGAGCTGCCGCTGGTGGGCCGCCGCATCCCGATCATCGCCGACGACTACTGCGACCCCGAGTTCGGCACCGGTTGCGTGAAGATCACCCCGGCTCACGACTTCAACGACTATGAAGTCGGCAAGCGCCACAACCTGCCGCTGCTCAACATCTTCGACAAGAACGCCGCCGTACTGGCCAAGGCCCAGGTGTTCAACATCGACGGCAGCGTCAACGCTGAGATCGACGGCAGCCTGCCGGCCGAATACGCCGGCCTCGACCGCTTCGTCGCGCGTAAGCAGATCGTCGCCGCCTTCGAGGCCGCCGGCCTGCTGGAGAAGATCGACGACCACGCCCTGAAAGTGCCGAAGGGCGACCGCTCCGGCACCGTCATCGAGCCGTGGCTGACCGACCAGTGGTACGTCTCCACCAAGCCGCTGGCCGAAAAAGCCATCGCCGTGGTCGAGAGCGGTGAAATCCAGTTCGTGCCCAAGCAGTACGAGAACATGTACTTCAGCTGGATGCGCGACATCCAGGACTGGTGCATCAGCCGTCAGCTCTGGTGGGGCCACCGCATTCCGGCCTGGTACGACGATGCCGGCAACGTCTACGTCGGCCGCGACGAGGCGGAAGTACGCACCAAGCACAACCTGGGCGACGCCAACCTGCGCCAGGACGAAGACGTGCTGGACACCTGGTTCAGCTCCGGCCTGTGGACCTTCTCCACCCTCGGCTGGCCGCAGCAGACCGACTTCCTCAAGACCTTCCACCCCACGGATGTTCTTGTAACGGGCTTCGATATCATCTTCTTCTGGGTCGCCCGGATGATCATGCTGTCCACCCACCTGACCGGGCAGATCCCGTTCAAGACCGTGTACGTGCACGGCCTGGTGCGCGATGGCCAGGGCCAGAAGATGTCCAAGTCCAAGGGCAACGTGCTCGACCCGCTGGACATCGTCGACGGCATCGAGCTGGACGCCCTGCTGGAAAAACGCACCAGCGGCATGATGCAGCCCAAGCTGGCCGAGAAGATCGCCAAGCAGACCCGCGCCGAGTTCCCCGAAGGCATCGCCGCCTACGGCACCGACGCCCTGCGCTTCACCAACCTGGCGCTGGCCTCCACCGGTCGTGACATCAAGTTCGACATGGGCCGCGTCGAGGGCTACCGCAACTTCTGCAACAAGCTGTGGAACGCTGCCAACTTCGTTATCGAGAACACCGATAACCAGGACACCGGCATCAACGGTGAGCCGGTCGAGCTGTCGCCGGTGGATCGCTGGATCATCTCCGCCCTGCAGCGCTGCGAGCAGGACGTGACCCGCCACCTCGACGCCTTCCGCTTCGACATGGCCGCCCAGGCCCTGTACGAGTTCATCTGGGACGAGTACTGCGCCTGGTACCTGGAGCTGGTCAAGCCGGTGCTGTGGGACGAAAACGCGCCAGTAGAGCGCCAGCGCGGCACCCGCCGCACCCTGGTGCGCGTGCTGGAAGTGATCCTGCGCCTGGCCCACCCGTTCATGCCCTTCATCACCGAAGAAATCTGGCAGCGCATCAAGGGCCAGGCGGGCATCAGCGGCGAGACCATCATGCTGCAGGCCTGGCCGGTGGCGAACGAGAGCCGCATCGACGCTGCCGCCGAAGGCGACATCGAGTGGGTCAAGCAGCTGATGCTCGGCGTCCGCCAGATCCGTGGCGAGATGAAGATCTCCATGGCCAAGCGCATCGATATCATCGTGCAGAACGCCAATGCCGAAGACCTGCGCCGCCTGGCCGACTTCGAGCCGCTGCTGAACAAGCTGGCCAAGCTGGAATCGGTCCGTGTGCTGGCCGCCGGTGAAGAGGCGCCGATGTCCGCCACCGCCCTGGTCGGCGAGATGCAGGTGCTGGTGCCGATGGCCGGGCTGATCGACAAGGACGCCGAACTGGCGCGCCTGGACAAGGAAATCCAGCGCCTGCAGGGCGAAGTCCAGCGCGTCGGCGGCAAGCTCGCCAACGAAGGCTTCGTCGCCAAGGCCCCGGCCGAGGTGCTCGACAAGGAGCGCGCCAAGCTGGCCGAAGCCGAACAGGCGCTGGCCAAGCTGGTCGAGCAGCGCGAGAAGATCGCCAACCTGTAAAACGAAAAGGCCCGCTCATGCGGGCCTTTTTTCTGGCCAAGGAAAGCCGATGATCCAGTTGCGTTTCGAATCAACCCTGCCAGTCACCCCGGAGATCGCCTGGGGATGGATCACCGAGGTGCACAGCCTGCGCCAGGAGATGCGGCCCTGGCTGTGGATGAGCATCCCCCTCGGCCTGCGCAATCTGCAGGACGTGCAGGTGCAGCCCGGCACCCCGCTGTTCACCAGCCAGCTGTGGCTGTTCGGCGTGCTGCCGCTGGGCACCTCGAAGCTGACCCTGCTGACGCTCGAATCCGGCAAGGGCTTCGTCGAGCAATCACCGATGACCGGCATGCGCCTGTGGCGCCATGAACGCACCCTGCAGCCGCTGCAGGGCGGCACCCAGGTGGTCGACCAACTAACGGTCGACCCGCTGTTGCCGGACTTCATCGTGCGTGCCTTTCTGCAGCTGTTCTTCTCCAGCCGCCACCGCGTGCTGCGCCGCCGCGCCGCACGCCAGGCGCGCTGAGCCAAGGAGCGCCCCGTGGACGTGAGCAAGACCAAGACCAGTTTCTACCGCCGCCTGTACGTGGCCTGGCTGATCGACAGCGGCGGCGCCACCAGCGTGCCGGCCCTGATGGCCGCAACCGGCATGCCCCGGCGTACCGCCCAGGACACCCTGGCGGCGCTGGCCGAGTTGGATATTCTCTGCGACTTCGTCCAGCACGACGGCGAACGCAACAATGCCGGTCATTACCTGATTCGCGAGTGGGGGCCGATCGACCGCGCCTGGGTCGAGGCCAACCTGGCGCAGATCAAGGCGCTGCTCGGCTACCCCTGAGGCATCACGCGCCGCTAACGGCGAGCGGCGCCATCGCCTCAGCCACTGGCGGCCTGACTCAACGCGAAACACCCTCTCAGAAGACCAGCGCTGCCTTCCAAGCATTCTCGCGCGCTCGCAAAAACTTGTACAAATCAATTTCTTGTACAACTCCACATTCCGGTGTTTACTTGTACAACCGATAAGCCTTGTACAAGTTTTCAATGGGAGGTGCGCATGGGTGATCGTCTCAAGCTCGGCATCAGCGCCTGCCTGCTCGGCGAGCGGGTGCGCTACAACGGCGGCCACAAGCGCTCCGCCTTGTGCACCGAGGTCCTGGCCGAGCACTTCGATCTGGTTCCGGTCTGCCCGGAAACGGCCATCGGCCTGAGCACCCCGCGCCCGACGATCCGCCTGATCGGCGATGCCGATGCACCGCGCGCGGTGGTTCCCCAAGAACAGAACCGCGACCTGACCGCCGAGCTGCGCGCCCAAGGCGACCGCGTCGCCCGCGAGCAGGATGACATCAGCGGCTTCGTGCTGATGCACAAATCGCCGTCCTGCGGCCTGCACCGGGTCAAGCTGTACCGCGACAACGGCCACCTGGCCGAGGCGTCTACCCGCGGCGTGTTTGCCGCCCGCCTGCACCAGCTACGCCCGGAACTGCCGCTGGAAGACGAAGGCCGCCTGCACGACCCGGTGCTGCGCGAGAACTTCCTCAACCGGGTGTTCGTCTACGGCCGCTGGCAGCGCCTGCTCGCCGCTGGCCTGAGCCAGCAGGGCCTGCTCGACTTCCACGCCCGCCACAAGTACCTGCTGATGGCGACCCACCCGCAGCAGCAGAAGGCCCTCGGCCGACTGCTCAGCAACCTTGCCAACCAGGACCTGGCCGACCTGGCCTCGCGCTACTTCCGTCAATTGATGGCCGCGCTCAGCCGTCCGGCCACCCGCGGCACCCACAGTAATGTGCTCCAGCACCTCAGCGGCCATCTCAAGCAGCACCTCGGCGATGCCGAGCGCAGCGAGCTGCAGCGGCTGATCGAGCAGTACCGCACCGGAGTCATCCCGCTGGTGGTGCCGCTGACCCTGCTGCGCCACCACTTCAATCGTCATCCGGATGCCTACGTGGCCAATCAGGACTACCTGCAGCCGTACCCGGACGATCTCAGCCTGAGGAATGCGATTTGAGCGACACCCCCGTCGACTACCCCAGTGCCCTGGCCCTGGGCTACCTGCCGATCCGCGACGTGGCCCGTGCCACCGGCGTCAACCCGGTGACCCTGCGCGCCTGGGAGCGGCGCTATGGCCTGGTGGTGCCCTTCCGCACGCCCAAGGGTCATCGCCTGTATGCCCCGGAGCAGGTGCAGCGCATCCAGCAGGTGCTGACCTGGCTCAACCGCGGCGTAGCCGTCGGCCAGGTAAAGGAGCTGCTGGAGCAGAGCACGCCGCCGGAAACCCTCGGCAACGGCGTGTGGGACGAACTGCGCCAGGCCATGCTGAACAGCGTGGCGCGCCAGGCCGAACGCAGCCTGGACGAGGCCTTCAACCGCGCCCAGTCGCTGTACCCGCCGCAGATCCTCTGCAGCCAGCTGATCCTGCCGCTGCTGGCCGAGCTGGACCGGCGCTGGCGCGACCTGCCGTTCGGCGCCCAGCTGGAGCAGGTGTTCTTCCACTCCTGGCTGCGCAGCAAGCTCGGCGCTCGCCTGTACCACGACAACCGCCAGTACAACGGCGCGCCGCTGCTGCTGGCCAGCCAGTCCGGCCTGTATCTGGAGCCCGGCCTGTGGCTGTGCGCCTGGCTGATCAACAGCGCCGGCTGCCCGGTGCAGGTACTGGACTGGGCGGTACCGACCAGCGAACTGGTGCAGGCGGTGGACCACATCGCCCCGCGCGCCCTGCTGCTGTATTCCAGCCAGGCCCTGGCCGCACCGCTGCGCCACCAGCTGCCGCGCCTGCTCGAGGCCTGCGCCATCCCCGTGCTGCTGGCCGGCCCGGCCGCCACCATCCATGCCGAGGAGCTGCATGGCCTGCACCTGGCCGCCGACCCGCTACTGGCCGAGCAATGCCTGCGCCAACTGGGCCTGCTGGAGGACGCGCCGTGCGTCAGCTGATCTGGCTGCGCAGCGACCTGCGCGTAGCCGACAACAGTGCACTCGCCGCCGCAATGGCCGCCGGCCCGACCCTGGCCGTCTACCTCATCAGCCCCGAGCAGTGGCGCGAGCATGACGACGCGCCCTGCAAGGTCGACTTCTGGCTGCGCAACCTGGCCGAGCTGCAGCCCCGCCTGGCCGAGCTCAACGTGCCGCTGCTGATCCGCGTGGCAGCGCACTGGCGCGACGCTCCCGCAGTACTGGCCGAGCTGTGCCGCGAGCACGCCATCAGCGGGGTGTGGGTCAACGAGGAATACGGCATCCACGAGCAGGACCGCGACCAGGCGGTGGAGCGCGAGCTGAGCCGTCATGGCGTGGCCTTCCACCCTCTTCTGGACCAGCTGTTCTTCCGCCCCGGCAGCGTGCTGACCAAGTCCGGCGGCTACTTCCAGGTGTTCAGCCAATTCCGCAAGGTCTGCTACCAGCGCCTGCACAGCGCCCTGCCGGCACTGGTGCCGCGGCCGGCGCGCCAGCAGCCGCTGGATATCGTCAGCGATGCCATTCCCGGCGCGATCGCAGGCTTCGCCACACCGGACGCCACCCTGCGCGAGCACTGGCCGGCCGGCGAGGAAGCGGCGCGCGAGCGCCTGGTCCTGTTCGCCGACGAGCTGCTGAGCTGGTACCAGCAGCGCCGCGACATTCCCGCCGTGGACGGCACCAGCCAGCTGTCGCCCTACCTGGCCTGCGGCGCAATCTCGCCGCGCCAGTGCCTGCACGCCGCACTGCGGCGCAACCAAGGCGAGTTCGAGACCGGCAACCCCGGCGCCGTCACCTGGATCAACGAGCTGCTCTGGCGCGAGTTCTACAAGCACATCCTGGTCGGCTATCCGCGGGTGTCGCGCCACCGCGCCTTCCGCCAGGAGACCGAGGCCCTGCGCTGGCGCCACGCCCCGGCCGAGCTGGCCGCCTGGCAGCAGGGCCGCACCGGCATCCCGCTGGTCGACGCCGCCATGCGCCAGCTGCTGGCCACCGGCTGGATGCACAACCGCCTGCGCATGGTGGTGGCGATGTTCCTGACCAAGAACCTGCTGATCGACTGGCGCGAGGGCGAGCGCTGGTTTATGCGTCACCTGATCGACGGCGACCTGGCCTCCAACAACGGCGGCTGGCAGTGGAGCGCCTCCACCGGCACCGACGCGGCGCCCTACTTCCGCATCTTCAACCCGGTCAGCCAGTCGCAGAAGTTTGACCCGGACGGCCGCTTCATCCGCCGCTGGGTGCCGGAACTGGCGCAGCTGGACAGCCGCGATATCCACGATCCGTCTGCCCGTGGCGGTCTGTTTGCGCTGCCCGGCTATCCGGCGCCACTGGTCGACCTCGGCGCCTCCCGCGAACGCGCCCTCAACGCGTTCCGCGACCTGCCCAAGGTGAGCGGCGATGAGTGACTTCCTGCGCGACTTCGCCCAGCGCTTCGCCGCCCTGGATGCCGACAACCTGCGGCGGCTCGGCGAGCTGTACAGCGACGACATCCTGTTCCGCGACCCGCTGCACGAGATCCGCGGCCTGCCCGCACTGCGCACCTACTTCGCCGAGCTGTATGCCAACGTGCGGGAGCTGCACTTCGAGTTCCACGGCTTCGATCAGGTCGCCGACGGCGAGGGCTACCTGCGCTGGACCATGACCTTCCGCCACCCGCGCCTGCGCGGCGGCGCGCCTATCGCCGTGGATGGCTGCTCGCACCTGCTGTGGTGGGACAAGGTCTACCAGCACCGCGACTATTTCGACGCCGGCGCGATGCTCTACGAGCATCTGCCGCTCATGGGCGGGGTCATCGCCTGGCTCAAGCGGAGGCTGGCATGAGTCGGCGCATCTGGCTCACCGGCGCCAGCAGCGGCATCGGCGCGGCGCTGGCCGAACTGCTGCTGCAGCGCGGCGCACGCCTGGCCCTGAGCGCACGCAACGCCGAGGCGCTGGCGGCCATCGCCCAGCGCTACCCGCAGCAGGTGCTGCTGGTGCCCGGCGATCTCGGCGACGCCGACCAGGTGCGCCTGATCGGCGAACGCATCGCCCAGCGCTGGGGCGCCCTTGACCAGGTGATACTCAACGCCGGCACCTGCGAATACCTCGACGCCGCGCATTTCGACGCCGCCCTGGTGGAACGGGTGATGCGCGGCAATCTGCTGTCCGCCGCCTACTGCATCGAGGCCGCCCTGCCGCTGCTGCGCCTGGGCCAGACCCCGCACCTGGTGCTGATGGGCAGCTCCGTGACGCACCTGGCCCTGCCGCGTGCCGGTGCCTATGGTGCGTCCAAGGCCGCGCTGCGCTACCTGGCCGAATCCCTGCGCCTGGACCTGCCGGAGATCGACATCACCCTGGTCAGTCCCGGCTTCGTCGACACCCCGCTGACCCGCCGCAATGACTTCCCCATGCCGATGCTGTGGCCGGTCGAACGCGCCGCCCGACACATCGCCACGCGCCTCGAGCGGCGCCCGCTGGAGCTCGCCTTCCCCGGCCTGTTCATCGGCGCCCTGCGCCTGCTCGCCCACCTACCCGCCCGCCTGCGCCTGGCCCTGGGCCGTCGCCTCGCCCGCAAGGAATCCGTATGAAAATTGCCATCGTCGGCAGTGGTATTTCCGGCCTTACCTGCGCCTACCTGCTGCAGCGCCAGCATGAGGTCACGGTGTTCGAGGCGGGCGACTGGATCGGCGGCCACACCCACACGGTCGACGTGCAGCTGGAGGGGCGTGGCTACGCCATCGACACCGGCTTCATCGTGTTCAACGATTGGACCTACCCCAACTTCATCCGCCTTCTGGACCAGTTGGGGGTTGCCTCGAAACCTACCGAGATGAGCTTCTCGGTGCACGACCCGGTGAGCGGCGACGAATACAACGGCAACAACCTCAACAGCCTGTTCGCCCGCCGCCGCAACCTGCTCAGCCCAGCGTTCTGGGGCATGCTGAGCGACATCCTGCGCTTCAATCGCGAAGCGCTGGCCGACTTGGCGGCGAGCCGCATCGCCGGCGACACCACCCTGGGCGAGTACCTGCGGCAGAACGGTTACGGCCAGCGCTTCATCCAGCACTACATCGTGCCGATGGGCGCGGCCATCTGGTCCATGTCGCTGCAGGACATGCTCGGTTTCCCCCTGCAGTTCTTCGTGCGCTTCTGCAAGAACCACGGCCTGCTGTCGGTCAACCATCGGCCGCAGTGGCGGGTCATCCAGGGCGGCTCGCGCAGCTACGTGGAACCGCTGACCCGCGGCTTCGCCGAGCGCATCCGCCTGAACTGCCCGGTGCAGCGCGTGCAGCGCGACGCCGAGGGCATCACCGTGCACAGCCTGGCAGGCATCGAACGCTTCGACCGCATCGTCTTCGCCTGCCACAGCGATCAGGCCCTGAAGCTGCTGGCCTCGCCGACCCTGGCCGAGCGCGCCATCCTCGGCGACCTGCGCTATGCCGACAACGAGGTGGTGCTGCACACCGACACCCGCCTGCTGCCACGCCGCAAGCTGGCCTGGGCCAGCTGGAACTACCGCCTCGGCGGCCCCGCCGAACAGCCGGCGGCGGTGACCTACAACATGAACATCCTGCAGGGCATCAAGGCGCCACGGACCTTCTGCGTCAGCCTCAACCAGACCGCCGCCATCGACCCGGCGCAGATCCTCGGGCGCTACCGCTACGCCCATCCGCAATACAGCCTGGCCGGCCTGCGCGCCCAGGAGCGCTGGCGCGAGCTGCACGGCATGCACCACACCTACTTCTGCGGTGCCTACTGGGCCAATGGCTTCCATGAAGACGGCGTGGTCAGCGCGTTGCGCGTGGCCGAAGCCTTCGGTGAGCGCCTGTGAACAGCGCGCTCTACCAGGGCTGGGTCAGCCACCGCCGGCACCTGCCGCGCGGCCATGGCTTCCGCTATCGCATCGGCCTGCTCTATCTGGACCTGGCCGAACAGGACGCCGTGCTGGCGCTCTCGCCCCTGGCCGGTCGCTCGCGCTGGGCGCCCTTCGCCTTTCGCGAGAGCGATTACCTGCCGCACCTCACCGGCACCGGCCTGGCGCTGCAGCAGGCGGTGCGCCAGTGCGTCGAACAGGCCCTGGGCCATGCACCGCAGGGTCGCATTTGCCTGCTGACCCAGCCGCGCAGCTGGGGCCTGGCCTTCAACCCGGCCAGCTTCTTCTACTGCTTCGAGGCGGACGGGCGCCTGGCGGCGATCCTCTGCGAGGTGAGCAATACGCCTTGGCGCCAGCGCTATCACTACGTGCTGCCGGCGCATGCCGAGGGCGAGTCGCGGCAACGGGTGGCCAAGGCCTTCCACGTCTCGCCCTTCCTGCCCCGCGACGTGGAATACCGCATGCGCTTCGCCCCGCCCGGCGAGCACCTGCGTATCCACATGGAGGACTGGCAGGGCGCGGACCGGCTGTTCGAGGCCGGCCTCGGCCTGGGCCGCGTCGAGCTGAGCCGCACCAGCCTGCACCGCCACCTGCTGAGTTTCCCCTGGATGACGGCCAAGACCCTATTGGCCATCTATTGGCAGGCCCTGCGCCTGCTGCTCAAGCGCATGCCGCTGTTCGACCACCGCGCCGCGGATGACGAGCGCCCCACCGCCTTACTGGAGCCCCGCCATGAAGAGTCCTGACCTGATATCCGCCAAGAGCACCGTACGCAGCAGCAACGGTCTGGGCGCCGGGCTGCTGCGCCGCCTGGTGCTGCGCCAGCTCGGCCAGTTGCGCCACGGCCGCCTCAGTGTGCTGGAGAACGGCGAACGCCTGGAGTTCGGCCGGGACGGCGCCAACCTGCACGCCGAGATCGAGGTGCTCGATCCGGCGCTGTGGGCGCTGGTGGCGGGCAACGGTTCGATCGGTTCGGGCGAGGCCTATATCCATGGCTACTGGAGCAGCCCGGACCTGACCGCGGTGATCCGCCTGTTCGTCGCCAACCTCGATGTGCTGGACGGTATGGAGCGCGGCCTGGCCCTGCTCTTCGGCCGCCCGCTGATGCAGGGCCTGCACTGGCTCAACCGCAACACCCGCGCGGGCTCGCGGCGCAACATCGCCGCCCACTACGACCTCGGCAACCAGCTGTTCGAGCAGATGCTCGACCCGACCATGATGTACTCGGCGGCCATGTTCGAGAGCGCAGACGACAGCCTGGAACAGGCCCAGCTGAACAAGCTCGAGCGCATCTGCCAGAAGCTCGCCCTGCGCCCCGAGGACCATCTGCTGGAGATCGGCACCGGCTGGGGCAGCATGGCCATCTACGCCGCCACCCACTATGGCTGCCGGGTGACCACCACCACCCTGTCGCGCGAGCAGTACGACTACACCCGCCAGCGCATCGAGCAGCAGGGGCTGCAGCAGCGCGTCACCCTGCTGCTGCAGGACTACCGCGACCTCGAAGGCCAGTACGACAAGCTGGTGTCCATCGAGATGGTCGAGGCCGTCGGCCATCGCTACCTGCCCGACTATTTCCGGCAGTGCAGCCGCCTGCTCAAGGCCGACGGGCTGATGCTGCTGCAGAGCATCACCATCCGCGATCAGCGCTACGAGCAGGCGTGCCGCTCGGTGGACTTCATCCAGCGCTACATCTTCCCGGGCGGTGCCCTGCCCTCGGTGCACAAGCTGCTGCAGGTGGTGACCGCCGAGACGGACATGAACCTGCACCATATGGAGGACTTCGGCCTGCACTACGCGCGCACCCTGCGCCTGTGGCACGACAACCTGCGCCGCGCCCGCCACCAGCTGGAGCAGCTGGGCTACGACGAATACTTCTACCGGCTGTGGGAGTTCTACCTGTGCTACTGCGAGGGCGGCTTCCTCGAACGCAGCATCGGCACCGCCCAGCTGCTGCTGGCCAAGGAGGCCGCACGCCCGGCGCCGCTGCTCGGCCGCTTCAGCGCCTGAGCCTCCTCTCCCCTCTCCCCTCTCCCCTCTCCCCTTGGGAGAGGGGCTGGGGGTGAGGGTGCTCTCCGCCACTCGGACTATTACGGCCTACTAGCATGCGCCCAACCCACTCGCTGCTGCTCAACGCCCTGCTGTTCCAGCTCGGCTGGCTGGCCTGCGTGTTCGGTGCCCAGCAGCCCTGGCTGCTGTCGCTCGCCGCGCTCTGCCTGGCCGTGCATCTGCGCCTGCTGGCCCACCCCGGCGAGTGGCGCGGACTGCTCGCCGTCACGCTGTTCGGCTGCGCCCTGGACAGCGCCCTGCTCAACCTCGGCGTGTTCGACTTCGCCGGCGCAAGCCTCCTGCTGCCGGCCTGGCTGACACTGCTCTGGGCGCTGTTCGCCAGCACCCTCAGGCACAGCCTGGCCTGGACCGCGCGCCCCTGGTGGCTGGGCAGCCTGCTCGGCGCCCTGGGCGCGCCGCTGTCCTATCTCGGCGGCGCGCGGCTGGCCGGCGTCGAGCTGCCGCTGGGACTGTGGCCGACCCTGCTCCTGCTCGGCGCGATCTGGGCCGCAGTCATGCCGCTGGCGCACGGGATGATGGGCAGATCGAGAGCGGCCTGAGGCACGCCGGTCGGTCAGACGCGCCACCCGCGGCGACCTGCCGTACACTGCGCGCCATGAGCACCATCCCCCATCTCCAGCTTCCGGATAGCGACATCAGCTGCAGCAACTGCGCCGCCTGCTGCTGCCAGCTGGAAGTGATGCTGATCACCGATACCGGCGTGCCGCAGCGCTTCATCGACACCGATGACTGGGGTGGCGAAGTGATGCGCCGCCTGGACGATGGCTGGTGCGCGGCGCTGGACCGCGACAGCATGCGCTGCACCATCTATGAAGTACGCCCGCTGATCTGCCGCGAGTTCGAGATGGGCTCGCCGGAATGCCGCGACGAACGCGGCGGCATGAGCGGCATCTACCGCTAGCCAGCGGGCATGAAAAAGCCGGGCACCAGGCCCGGCTTTTTTGTGCCCAGCGCTTAGAAGCTGGTGCGGTAATGCAGGGTATACGCTTCCACCCCATCGTTCGGCTGCTTGATGCCGGCGTTGGAGTAGTGGATCGCCCGGATACCGACTTCCTGGCCGGAGAAGCGCAGGCCGAGGCCGATGCGGTCTTCGAACTGGAAGGAGGAGCCCAGGTCGTTGTCTTCCAGCTCGGTATTGGCGAAGGCGGCGACGCCGATACCGGCCTCGACGTAAGGCTTCACCGTCTCGCCGGCGAACTCGTAGACGAATACCGGGGTGAAGGACAGGCTGTGGTTGCTGGAGGTTTCGTCGCCTTCCCAGTAGGTGTAGCCGGCGTCCCAGTAGCCGGTCAGGCGACCGACGTCGCTCTGCCACCAGCTTTTGTCCCAGTCCCATTGGGCGCCCAGGCGATAGACCATGGTGGAATCGCCGCTCTGGCCGATGGCGGCGGTGAAGTCGACGGCCTGTGCGGACAGGCTGCTCAAACCGAGGGCGGCTGCCGCGGCCAGGGAAAGTATCTGCTTCATACACAACATCCTGTTAGCGATGGAGGTGGGAATTTTTATCGTCTCGCAGTATAGGAAAAATTCTTATTAGAGAAAGGTAGAACCCCGCTCAAAAAGTATTGATCCCTATCACACAGGGAGCGCCTCCACCGCTGCGAGTTCCAACAATAATTTCGGCAGTACCGCCTGCATCGCTAGGGCGTCGCCACTGCTCCACAGGCGAATGTCCTGGGCCGGCCCCGAGGCGCGCAGGCCTCGCTGGTCGAGCAGCGATTGCAGGTGGCGCGCCACCGCCGCGCCGGTGTCCACCAGGCTGATCGACTCGGGCACCAGCTCACGCAGCAGCGGCTTGATGAAGGGATAGTGGGTGCAGCCAAGAATCAGCGTATCGCAGCCCTCGGCCAGCAAGGGTTCGACCCAGCCACGCAGCAGCTCGCGGGTGCGCGGCGCCTCCAGCTCACCGGCCTCGATCTGCTCGACCAGCCCCGGGCAGGGTTGAGTGATCACCCGCACGTCGCTGGCGAAGCGATCGAGCAGCGCGGCGAACTTGGCGCTCTTCAGGGTGCCGGTGGTGGCCAGCACGCCGACCACGCCGCTGCGGGTGGCGGCGGCCGCCGGCTTCACCGCCGGCTCCATGCCGACGATGGGCAACTCGGGATAGCGCTCGCGCAGGTCGGCCACCGCCGCGGCAGTCGCCGTGTTGCAGGCCAGCACCAGCGCCTTGGCGCCCTGCCCCAGAAGGAACTCGGCGATACGCTGGCTCCTCTCGCGGATAAATTCCGGGGTTTTCTCGCCGTAGGGCACGTGACCGCTGTCGGCCACATACAGCAGCGACTCGTCCGGCAGCCGCGCGCGGATCTCGCGCAGCACCGAGAGGCCGCCGACGCCGGAGTCGAACACGCCGATGGGCGCCTGGCTCATACGCGTGCTCCACACACCGAACATTCGGGATCGCGCTTGACCCGCAGCTCACGGAAGCGCGAGCCGAGGGCGTCGATCAGCAATAGGCGACCCACCAGCGGCTCACCGAAACCGGCCAGCAGCTTGAGCGCCTCCAGCGCCTGCAGGCTGCCAACCAGGCCCACCAGCGGGCCGACCACGCCGGCCTCGCTGCAGGTCAGCTCGGCCTCGCTGCCGTGGCCGTACAGGCAGTGGTAACAGGGGCTGGCCGCGTCGCGCGGGTCGAACACCGCGAGCTGGCCTTCCAGGCGAATCGCCGCACCGGACACCAGCGGCCGACCGGCGGCCACGCAGGCGGCATTGACCGCCTCGCGGGTGGTGAAGTTGTCGCTGCAGTCCAGCACCAGATCCACCGCCGCCACGGCAGCGGCCAGGGAGTCCTCGTCCAGCGCAGCACGGTGCGGCACGAGCCTGATCTGCGGGTTGATGGCCGTGAGGCGGACGATGGCCGAGTCGACCTTGGCCACACCGATCTGCTCGCTGTCGTGGATGATCTGCCGCTGCAGATTGGTCAGGTCGACCCTGTCGAAGTCGGCCAGGTGCAGCTCGCCGACGCCGGCGGCCGCCAGGTACAGGGCCACCGGCGAGCCCAGACCACCGAGGCCGACGATCAGCACACGGCTCTGCTTCAG
Organism: Pseudomonas sp. F(2018); assembly: GCF_005508865.1. Lineage (GTDB taxonomy): Bacteria > Pseudomonadota > Gammaproteobacteria > Pseudomonadales > Pseudomonadaceae > Aquipseudomonas. The sequence continues at coordinate 46,460 of NZ_SCOM01000004.1, read as the reverse complement.
CCTGAGCTGCCCGGCCACGTCGATCTGCGGCAGCAGGATCTGCCGGCAGTAGCGCAGCAGCTCGTCGTCGTTCAGTTCCAGGCTCATGCGGTCCACTGTCCCAGGGAAATACGCTCATGGCCGCCGAGGTCGCGGCGGCTTTCCACGGCGGCGAAGCCCACTGCACCCAGCAGCCCACGCACCGCCTCGGCCTGATCATAGCCATGCTCCAGCAGCAGCCAGCCACCTGCTTCGAGATGCAGCGGTGCCTGGTCGATGATCTGACGGATATCGTCCAGTCCATCGGCGCCGGCCACCAGGGCGCTCATCGGCTCGAAGCGCACATCGCCCTCGCCCAGATGGCGATCCGCCGCCGCTATGTAAGGTGGATTGCTGACGATCAGGTCGAAGCGCTCGCCGGCCAGGGCGTCGAACCAGCTGCTCAGGCGGAACTCGGCATTGCTCAGCTGGAGGCGCTGGCGATTGCGCTCGGCCAGTTCGACCGCCTCGGCGATGCGATCGACACCGGTCACCCTCCAGCCGCCGCGTTCGCTGGCCAAGGCCAGGGCAATGGCGCCGGTGCCGGTGCCCAGGTCGAGCACCCGCCGCGGCGTGGCCGGCGCCAGTTGCAGGGCGGTCTCCACCAGCAGCTCGGTGTCGGGGCGGGGAATCAGGGTATGCGGCGCAACGATCAGGTCCAGGCTCCAGAAGCCCTGGTGGCCGAGGATATAGGCCACCGGCTCGCCGTTACGACGGCGCTCGAGCAGGGTGGCGAAGGCAACCAGCTGCTCGGCGCTCGGCTCATACTCGGGCCAGGTACGCAGGTAGCTGCGCGGCTTGCCCAGAGCGGCGGCCAGCAGCAGCTCGGCATCCAGCCGCGCCGTCGGCGAGTCCGGCAATGTCGCGCTATCGAGCAGGGATTGGATGGAGGCCATGCACAAGGTCCTATGCCTGTGGCTCCCTCTCCCCCTGGGAGAGGGCTGGGGTGAGGGTGACACAGGCAACACGGAGCAACCTGAAATCCCCTCACCCCCGGCCCCTCTCCCGGTGGGAGAGGGGTGAAATCAATCAATCGCCCAGGGCTGCCAACTGGTCGGCCTGGTATTCCTGCAGCAGCGGCTCGATCACCTGCTCCACCGCGCCCCCCATCACTTCGTTCAGCGAGTACAGGGTCAGGTTGATGCGATGGTCGGTGACGCGGCCCTGCGGGAAATTGTAGGTGCGGATGCGCTCGGAACGGTCGCCGGAGCCGACCAGCAGCTTGCGCGTGTCGGAGATTTCCTTGTGCGCGGCGGCGTCCTGCTGGTCCTGCAGCTTGGCCGCCAGCCAGGCCATGGCCTTGGCGCGGTTCTTGTGCTGCGAGCGCTCTTCCTGGCACTCGACCACCATGCCAGTGGGCAGGTGGGTGATGCGGATCGCCGAGTCGGTCTTGTTCACGTGCTGGCCGCCGGCACCGGAGGCACGGTAAGTGTCCACGCGCAGGTCGGCCGGGTTGATCTCGATGGCCATCTGCTCGTCCGGCTCCGGCAACACGGCGACGGTGCAGGCAGATGTGTGGATGCGGCCCTGGGACTCGGTCTCCGGCACGCGCTGCACGCGGTGGGCGCCGGACTCGAACTTGAGCTTGGCGTAGACGTTGTCGCCCTCGACACGGCTGATGACCTCTTTATAGCCACCGTGCTCGCCGATGCTCTCGGAGAGGATCTCGACCCGCCAGCCCTGGCGCTCGGCGTAGCGCGAGTACATGCGGAACAGATCGCCGGAGAAGATCGCAGCCTCGTCGCCACCGGTGCCGGCGCGGATCTCGAGGAACACGTTGCGCCCGTCGTTGGGGTCCTTGGGCAGCAGCATGCGCTGCAGGCGGTCTTCCAGCTCGACCAGCGCCTCCTTGGCCTGAGCCACCTCCTCCTCGGCCATCTCGCGCATCTCCGCATCGCCGTCCTTGAGCAGCGCCTGGGCGCCCTCGAGGTCGTCCTGGGTCTTGCGCAGCTCGCGGTAGGCGGCGGTCACCGGTTCGACCTCGGCGTACTCCTTGGAGTAGGCGCGGAAGCGCGTCTGGTCGCTGATCACCTCGGCGTCACCGAGCAGCGCGGTGAGCTCCTCGAAGCGGTCGTGGAGGATGTCGAGTTTCTTCAGCAGGGAGGCTTTCATGTCTTGCTCGGGCCCTCATCGAGGGCAAACAGTTCCTGGGCCACGGCCAGCGCTTCGAAGCGGCCGTCGGCGGAGATTTTCTTCAGCTGCACGCTGGGTGCGTGCAGCAGCTTGTTGGTCAGGCCACGGGCCAGCTGGGCCAGGGCCTCGTCGACGCTGCCGCCGTTGGCCAGCAGGCGCTGGGCCTTGGCCAGCTCCTCGTCGCGCAGGCGCTCGGCCTGCTGGCGGTAGGCCTTGAGCACGTCCACGGCGGCCAGCTCACGCAGGCGCTGCATGAAGTCGTCGGCCCCGGCGGTCACCAGATGCTCGGCGGCCTGGGCAGCATCCTGGCGACTCTTGAGGTTCTCCTCGATGACTTCATGCAGGTCGTCCACCGTATAGAGGTAGACGTCGTCCAGCTCGCCGACTTCCGGTTCGATATCGCGCGGCACGGCGATGTCGACCATGAACATGGGCTTGTGCTTGCGCTGCTTGAGCGCGCGCTCCACCGCGCCTTTGCCGAGGATCGGCAGCTGACTGGCGGTGGAGCTGATAACGATGTCGCTATTGGCCAGCTCCTGGGGGATATCGGCCAGCAGCACGGCGTGCGCGCCGAACTGCTCGGCCAGCTGGCTGGCGCGCTCCAGGGTACGGTTGGCCACGACGATGCGCTTCACGCCCTGGTCATGCAGATGGCGGGCGACCAGGCTGATGGTCTCGCCGGCGCCGATCAGCAGGGCCTGGCTGCGATGCAGGTCGGCGAAGATCTGCTTGGCCAGGCTGACCGCGGCGAAGGCCACGGACACCGGGTTCTCGCCGATGGCGGTGTCGGTGCGGACGGTCTTGGCGGTGCTGAAGGTAGCCTGGAACAGCCGGCCGAGCAGCGGGCCGACGGTGCCGGCCTCGCGCGCCACGGCGTAGGCGGATTTCATCTGGCCGAGGATCTGTGGCTCGCCGAGGACCATGGAGTCCAGCCCCGAGGCCACGCGCATCATGTGGCGCACGGCGTCGTTGTCCTGGTGCACGTAGGCGCAAGCACGCAGCTCATCGAGGCTCAGGCGGTGGTAGTCGGCCAACCAGCGCAGCACCTCGTCGGCGGACAGCTGGTCCTGCTCCAGGTACAGCTCGCTGCGGTTGCAGGTGGAGAGAATCGCCGCCTCGCGACTGGGCGTGACGCGACACAGCTGCTGCAACGCCTCGACCAGCTGCTCGGGGGTGAAGGCCACGCGTTCGCGGACGTCCACCGAGGCGGTCTTGTGGTTGATGCCGAGGGCGAGGAAGGCCATGCAGGGTCGCTAAGGGAATTCTGGATAGCGGGCGATTGTCCTACGTCGCCCATGGGAGAACAACTGGCGCGACAAATTGACCCTCTCGGCAAACCCGCGCGGCGCGGTGGGCTTGCCACCGCTGCTTGTGTCATGATGCAGCCACGCCACGGACCGCAGCTTTATCTATGAACAAATCCCTCGCGTTGCTCACCGCCTCCCTCCTGCTCGCTGGCTGCCAGACCCTGGCACCCACGCCGGACGGCACCCCGCCGGTCGAGGACGCAGCAGCCAGCAAGGCCCCAGCCGAACCCAAGCAGTACTCCTCGTTCAGCGAGGAGACGCTGTACGCGCTGCTCTCCGCCGAGCTGGCCGGCCAGCGCAACCGCTTCGACATCGCCCTCGGCAACTACGTGCAGCAGGCCAATGCCACCCAGGACCCGGGCGTGGCCGAGCGTGCCTTCCGCATCGCCGAGTATCTGGGCGCCGAACAGGCCGCGCTGGACAGCGCGCTGATCTGGTCGAAGTCCGCCCCCGACAGCCTCGACGCCCAGCGCGCCGCCGCCGTGCAGCTGGCCCGCGCCGGTCGCTATGACGACGCCATGCAATATATGGAGAAGGTCCTACAGGGCCAGGGCGACACCCACTTCGACTTCCTCGCCCTGTCCGCCGCCGAGACCGACCCGGACACCCGCGCCGGCCTGCTGCAGAGCTTCGACCGCCTGCTGCAGAAGTACCCGGAGAACGGCCAGCTGCTGTTCGGCAAGGCCCTGCTGCTGCACCAGGACGGCCGTGCCGAGGAAGCCCTGGAGCTGCTCGAAGGCCATGCCGCCAGCGAGGAAGAGATTCCCCCACTGCTGCTGCGCGCCCGCCTGCTGCAGGGCCTGGACCGTGGCGAGGAAGCGCTGCCGCTGCTGGAGAACGGCATCGAGCGCCACCCGGAAGATAAGCGCCTGCGCCTGGCCTATGCCCGCCAGCTGGTCGAACTGCAGCGCCTGGACGAGGCCAAGAGCGAGTTCTCCGGCCTGGTCCAGCGCTTCCCCGACGACGATGACCTGCGCTACTCGCTGGCCCTGGTCTGCCTGGAAGCCGAAGCCTGGGAGGAGGCCTCCGTCTACCTGGAAGAACTGGTGGCGCGCAACGCCCATGTCGATGCCGCCCACTTCAACCTGGGGCGCATCTATGAGCAGCGTGGCGACGCGGAGAGCGCACTGATCGAATACGCCCTGGTCGGCCCCGGCGACGACTTCCTGCCGGCCCAGGTGCGCCAGACCGAGATCCTCTTCGACAGCCAGCGCGCCGCCGAAGCCAGCAGCCGCCTGGCGCGCAGCCGCGAATCCCAGCCGGACTACGCGATCCAGCTGTACCTGATCGAGTCCGAAGCCCTGGCCAACCGCCAGCGCCTGGAAGAATCGTGGAAGGTGATCGGCCAGGCCCTGGAACAGTTCCCCGGCGACACCAACCTGCTCTACACCCGCGCCATGCTCGCCGAGAAACGCGGCGACCTGCCCGGCCTGGAGCGCGACCTGCGCAACATCATCGAGCGCGAGCCGGACAACGCCACGGCACTCAACGCCCTCGGCTACACCCTGGCCGACCGCACCACCCGCTACGACGAGGCTCGCGCCCTGATCGAGCAGGCGCACAAGCTCAACCCGGAAGACCCGGCCACCCTGGATAGCCTGGGCTGGGTCAACTACCGCATGGGCAACCTGGAAGAAGCCGAGCGCCACCTGCGCGCGGCCCTGGCCAAGTTCCCCGACCACGAAGTCGCCGCCCACCTGGGCGAAGTGCTGTGGGCCCAGGGCAAGCAGCGCGAGGCCCGCAAGGTCTGGGCCGGCGCCCTCGAAGCCCAGCCCGACAGCCCCATCCTGCGCTCCACCATCCAGCGCCTGACCGGTTCCGAGAAGCTCTGACCCATGTTTCGCCACGCCCTCGTTTTCAGCCTGATCACCCTGCTCGCCGGCTGCGCCGGCCTCACCAGCCGCGAGTCCGTCGAGGGCCAGGGCGACCCGCAGCAGTGGCAGGCGCACAAGGACAAGGTCGCCGCCCTGGATGGCTGGCAGATCAGCGGCAAGGTCGGCATCCGCGCACCCAAGGACTCCGGCAGCGGCACGCTGTTCTGGCTGCAGCGCCAGGACTACTACGACATCCGCCTGTCCGGCCCGCTCGGCCGCGGCGCCGCACGCCTGAACGGCCGCGACGGCGACGTGCTGCTGGAAGTGGCCAACCAGGGCCGCTACCAGGCCGAATCTCCCGAGGCCCTGCTGGAAGAACAGCTGGGCTGGCGCCTGCCGGTCTCCCACCTGTTCTGGTGGGTGCGCGGCCTGCCCGCACCGGACAGCAAGAGCCGCGTCACCCTCGACAGCGATAGCCACCTGGCCCGCCTGGAGCAGGACGGCTGGCAGCTGCAGTACCTGAGCTACGTCGAGCAGAACGGCTATCGCCTGCCCGAACGCATCAAGCTGCATGGCACCGACCTCGACATCACCCTGGTGATCAAGGACTGGCAGCCGCGCCAGCTCGGCCAGTAATCCTCTGCCCCAACCCGTAGCCCGGATGCAATCCGGGAACGGCCCTACCGAAAAGCCCCGGATTGCATCCGGGCTACGACCGCCCATGACGAATCCAGCCATCCCCGCCCACGCCGAACTGATCCTGCCCGCCCCGGCCAAGCTCAACCTGATGCTGCATATCCTCGGCCGCCGCGCCGACGGCTATCACCTGCTGCAGACCCTGTTCCAGTTCCTCGACCACGGCGACGAACTGGGCTTCGCCCTGCGCGAGGATGGCGAGATCCGCCTGCATACAGAAGTGGCCGGCGTGCCACATGACGCCAACCTGATCGTGCACGCCGCGCGCCGCCTGCAACAGGAGTCCGGCACCACCCTCGGCGCCGACATCTGGCTGGACAAGCGCCTGCCCATGGGCGGCGGCATCGGTGGCGGCAGCTCGGATGCCGCCACCACCCTGCTCGGCCTCGATCACCTATGGCAGCTGGGTTGGGACGAGGATCGCCTGGCCGCTCTGGGCCTGAGCCTGGGCGCCGACGTGCCGGTGTTCGTCCGTGGTCGCGCGGCCTTCGCCGAAGGGGTTGGCGAGCAGCTGCAACCGGTGGAACTGGAAGAGCCGTGGTTCCTGGTCGCCATCCCCCAGGTGAGCATCAGCACGGCCGAGGTTTTTGCCGACTCCGAGTTGACACGTGATACCCCCGCCATTACAGTTCGCAGCCTTCCCGAGGGGGGCGGTCGTAACGACTGCCAACCGGTTGTCGAGAAGCGTTACCCCGAAGTGCGTAACGCCCTGAAAACGCTCAACAAATTTGTTGCTGCGAAGATGACCGGAACCGGAGCTTGCGTGTTTGGGAGCTTCCCAAACCAGGCCGATGCTGATAAAGTCTCGCGCCAACTTCCGGCCACCCTGCCGAGCTTTGTTGCTCGCGGCTGCAATCGGTCTCCGTTGCATCGCAAGCTCGAAACGGCAACTCGGAAGTGAATGCGGGACAGTCGGTTATCCGATACAGGGGCGTCGCCAAGCGGTAAGGCAGCAGGTTTTGATCCTGCCATGCGTTGGTTCGAATCCAGCCGCCCCTGCCATAATCTCCCAGCATTCGATAAACACTTTAGGGGCGTCGCCAAGCGGTAAGGCAGCAGGTTTTGATCCTGCCATGCGTTGGTTCGAATCCAGCCGCCCCTGCCATACTCTCGAAAGCTGTTCAGAAAGCCGGTCTTTTTGAGCAGCTTTTTTCATCGGAACCACAGGCAGGTACTGCGCGTGTCCAAGATGATGGTCTTCACGGGGAACTCCAACCCCGATCTGGCTCGTCGCATCGTGCGTCAGCTGCATATCCCCCTGGGCGATGCATCCGTAGGCAAGTTCTCCGACGGCGAAATCAGCGCCGAGATCAACGAGAACGTGCGCGGCAAGGATGTCTTCATCATCCAGCCGACGTGCGCGCCGACCAACGACAACCTGATGGAACTGGTGGTGATGGCCGACGCCTTCCGCCGTTCCTCGGCGACTCGTATCACTGCCGTGATCCCCTACTTCGGCTATGCCCGCCAGGACCGCCGTCCGCGCTCCGCCCGCGTGGCCATCAGCGCCAAGGTCGTGGCCGACATGCTGACCGTGGTCGGCATCGACCGCGTTCTGACCGTCGACCTGCACGCCGACCAGATCCAGGGCTTCTTCGACATCCCCGTGGACAACATCTACGGCTCGCCAGTGCTGACCGACGACATCCAGGATCAGCGCTTCGAGAACCTGATGATCGTCTCCCCCGACATCGGCGGCGTAGTCCGCGCTCGCGCCGTGGCCAAGAGCCTGGGCGTCGACCTGGCCATCATCGACAAGCGTCGTGAGAAGGCCAACCAGTCCGAAGTCATGCACATCATCGGTGATGTCGAAGGCCGCACCTGCGTGCTGGTCGACGACATGGTCGACACCGCCGGCACCCTCTGCCACGCCGCCAAGGCGCTGAAAGAGCACGGCGCCTCGAAGGTCTACGCCTACGCCACCCACCCGGTGCTGTCGGGCCGCGCCATCGAGAATCTGGAAAATTCCGTGCTGGACGCACTGGTGGTGACCAACACCATCCCGCTGTCCGCCGCAGCCCAGGCCTGCCCACGCATCCGTCAGTTGGACATGGCCCCGGTTATCGCCGAAGCGGTTCGCCGCATCAGCAACGAAGAATCGATCAGCGCGATGTTCCGCTAAGCGGAACCTCCCTGGCGACATGTGCCCCGCCGCGTGCGGGGCTTTTTGCCCAACCGTCCGCACGCTGGTCGCAAGCGCTTCGGACGGTTTGGTTTATTTGGAGAACTGTAATGACTGAATTTGCCCTGAATGCCAACGTGCGTTCCGACCTGGGGAAAGGTGCGAGCCGCCGCCTGCGTCGTAACGAAAGCCTGGTTCCTGCCGTGATCTACGGTGGCGAGAAGCCGGCCCAATCCATCAGCATCCTCGCCAAAGAACTGGCCAAGCTGCTGGAAAACGAAGCTGCCTTCAGCCACGTGCTGGCCCTGTCCGTTGACGGCACCGCCGAAAACGTCGTGATCAAGGCCCTGCAGCGCCACCCGGCCAAAGGCTACGTAATGCACGCTGACTTCGTTCGCGTCGTTGCCGGCCAGAAGCTGAGCGCCCACGTTCCCCTGCACTTCATCAACGAAGCCAGCTCGGTTGGCGTGAAGCAGCAAGGCGGCGAAGTGTCCCACACCATCTCCGAAGTCGAAGTTTCCTGCCAGCCGCAAGACCTGCCGGAATTCATCGAAGTCGACCTGGCTAAAGTGGAAGTCGGTCAGATCGTTCACCTGTCCGACATCAAACTGCCGAAAGGCGTCGAGCTGGTGGCCCTGGCCCACGGCAACGACCTGGCAGTAGCCAACATCCACGCTTCCCGCGTGAAGGACGACAGCGCCGAGTAATCACTCACGCTGCTCCTCCTGTAAAAGGGCCCCTGACGTGACTGCCATTCAACTGATCGTCGGCCTGGGTAATCCAGGCCCCGAATACGACCAGACCCGGCATAACGCAGGGGCCCTTTTCGTTGAGCGCCTGGCCGACAAACAACGCGTCAGCCTGAGCCTCGACAAAAAGTATTTCGGCCTGGTGGGCAAATTCAGCCATCAGGGTCGCGACGTTCGTCTGCTCATCCCCACCACCTTCATGAACCGCAGCGGCCAGTCCGTAGCGGCATTGGCGAATTTCTTCCGGATCAGTCCGGACGCCATCCTGGTGGCCCACGACGAACTCGACATGCCTCCCGGCGTCGCCAAGCTCAAACTCGGTGGCGGCCACGGCGGGCACAACGGCCTGCGCGACATCATCGCCCAGCTCGGTAATCAGAACGGCTTCTACCGCCTGCGCCTCGGCATCGGCCATCCTGGCCACGCCAGCCTGGTCTCCGGCTTCGTCCTCGGCCGCGCGCCGCGTAGCGAGCAGGAGCTGCTGGACAAGAGCGTCGACTTCGCCCTCGACGTGCTGCCCGAGATGCTTGCCGGCGACTGGACCCGCGCCATGCAAAAGCTGCACAGCCAGAAAGCCTGACCCTTTTCACGACTTCATCTCCGCGAGGGATACACCATGGGATTCAACTGCGGCATCGTCGGCCTGCCCAATGTCGGCAAGTCCACCCTGTTCAACGCCCTCACCAAATCCGGTATTGCCGCGGAGAACTTCCCCTTCTGCACCATCGAGCCGAACAGCGGCATCGTGCCCATGCCTGACAGCCGCCTGGACGCCCTGGCCGCCATAGTCAAGCCCGAGCGCGTGATCCCCACCACCATGGAGTTCGTCGATATCGCCGGCCTGGTAGCGGGCGCCTCCAAGGGAGAAGGCCTGGGCAACAAGTTCCTCGCCAATATCCGCGAGACGGATGCGATTGCGCATGTGGTGCGCTGCTTCGAGGATGAAAACGTCATCCACGTGGCCAACAGCGTCGACCCCAAGCGCGACATCGAGATCATCGACCTTGAACTGATCTTCGCCGACCTCGACAGCTGCGAGAAGCAACTGCAGAAGGTCACCCGCAACGCCAAGGGCGGCGACAAGGAAGCCCTGGCGCAGAAGGCCATCCTCGAGAAGCTCATCCCCCACTTCACCGAAGGCAAGCCCGCGCGCAGCCTGATGAAGAACATGAGCGCCGACGAGAAGCTGGTCATCCGCGGCTTCCACCTGCTCACCAGCAAGCCGGTGATGTACATCGCCAACGTCGCCGAAGACGGCTTCGACAACAACCCGCATCTCGACGTGGTTCGCGCCATCGCCGAGGAAGAAGGCGCCGTCGTGGTGCCGGTGTGCAACAAGATCGAGGCCGAGATCGCCGAGCTGGACGAAGACGAGGAGAAGCAGATGTTCCTCGAGTCCATGGGCATGGAAGAGCCGGGCCTGAACCGCGTGATCCGCGCCGGCTACGACCTGCTCAACCTGCAGACTTACTTCACCGCCGGCGTGAAGGAAGTCCGCGCCTGGACCGTACGCATCGGCGCCACCGCCCCCCAGGCCGCTGCCGTGATCCACACCGACTTCGAGAAAGGCTTCATCCGCGCCGAAGTGGTGGCCTACGACGACTTCATCCAGTTCAAGGGTGAAAGCGGCGCCAAGGAAGCCGGCAAATGGCGCCTGGAAGGCAAGGAATACATTGTCAAGGACGGCGACGTGATGCACTTCCGCTTCAACGTCTAAGCCCCTGCAAAAGCCCCGCAATCGCGGGGCTTTACATATCCACCAAGCGCCCTCCCCCGCCGAGCCTAAGCGCTTGATAACGAATCAATTTGTCCGCCAAACGGGGTTGACAGCCCAGGCCGACAAGAGAATAATGCGCGCCACTCGGCTACATAGCTCAGTCGGTTAGAGCGCAGCATTCATAATGCTGATGTCCCAGGTTCAAGTCCCGGTGTAGCCACCATACAAAACAAAGGGTTAGCGAAAGCTAGCCCTTTGTCGTTTCTGGGGTAGTGACTACGAAGTGACTACACCCTGCCTACATACCCAATCCTATGGGTAAATCCCTTGAAAGCCGGGAACGCTGAAGCCATTCATCCTCTTGTCACCGACTAGGATCACAGGCACGCCGTTGCCCCCGATAGCGTCATACGCTCGCCTAGCACTGGGGCTTTTCTCAATGTCGCGCTCGACGTAATTGATCCCGTTCTGCTGAAAGTAATTCCGGGCCTGCCGGCAGTACCCGCACCAGCTGGCGGAGTACATCACTACCTTCTTGGAGTCTGCGTCGGCATTGGCCGGAGCCGCCTCATAGCTCACGCTTTCATACGTGGTGATCTTGAGGGAGAGCTGCTCTGCCCCCTCTGCGCTCTGCGCCTTGTCGCCGAAGTGAACGCGTCCGTTCTCGTCCGTCCACTTGTAGATTTCCGCAGAACAGATAATTGGCAGCACCGCGAGCAGAGCAAACACAATAAGTCGCATTGACTGATATCCCTATCTATTAGATTAGGCGTCGGCTTCACCGGATTTCATACGTGAGACTAGACCGTCACTCTTGATAGCCCAGATCTTGGGAGCTGCGTACCCCACAACAAAAGAAAGCGCCCAGATACGTGCGAAGGTAGAAGCCGTCGGATGCAGCATGCCGATGAAATAGAGGGCGAATACGAACCCTAGAACCCCACCCACAAACATGCGCATGGAAAGCCACCCCTCTCTAATTCTACGAATTTCAGGAGGCGCGATCCTAAGATCATCTTCGCTACGTGGTGGACCATCGTGCCGAATAGTTGCAAGCATTGCTTGAACAAGGCTGCCAAAAATCGCACCGCCAGTACATGCGATTAGTAATGCAATATCGAACTTGGTAAAGCCGAGAATAGTGAATTCCATTTCATTTTCCTGACTGAATTAACCTGCAGCACGCAACGGCTCAACTTCATGTTCGATTTCTTCACCGGCCTCGGCGTACGTAGTTGCCAAGGCGTATTCGGTCTGGAGGTTCATCCAGAATTGAGCCGACGTGTCGAAGTAGCGCCCGAGCCGGATAGCCGTATCAGCAGTAATGCCGCGACGCTCCCGCACGATGTCATTGATGGTCGGCGCCGACACATGCAGAGCGCGAGCAAGTGCAGCCGGGGTCATTTCCAGCGGCTCTAGAAATTCCTCGCGCAGCACTTCACCGGGGTGAACGGGGCGCATGCCGTTGATTGCCATGTTGCCACCTCCTCAGTGGTAGTCGACGATCTCTACTTGGGTCGGACCGGCGTCAGTCCACACAAAGCAGATCCGCCATTGATCATTGATCCGGATGCTATGTTGTCCGGCCCGATCACCATGCAGCTGCTCGAGTCGGTTGCCGGGCGGAGAGCGCAAGTCTCGGAGCTCAACCGCCGCATTGAGCATCGCCAGTTTCCGCGTAGCTACGTTTAGAACGTTAGCCCAACGTCTGGAGTTACCCGTCTCAAACAGAGCCAAGGTCTCCCCACTTTTGAAGCTTCGGATCATCGATTAATCCTTAACGTTAAGCGTTAATCTACGCTCCATTGACGGTGCCGTCAACGGCACATATCCAGCCTGAGCCAGCGGCGAAAAACGCAATGCGGACTCCAGATGATCCGGTGACAGGTGTGCATAGCGCATGGTCATGGTGATCGAGGAATGGCCCAGAATGCGCTGTAGGCTGAGGATGTCGCCGCCCGCCATCATGTAGTGACTGGCGAAGGTGTGGCGAAGGATATGAGTCATCTGCCCAGGAGTGTCGAAGCCACAACGCAGATACGCGCAGCGGAATGCCGCTCGGCACGACATGAATAGCCGACCACTCCCAGGCATACCCAACCTGATGGCGATTTCCTCGACTTCTTTCGGGATCGGTACAGACCGCGACTGGCGATTCTTCGTCCGGTGGAAGTGAGCCTTTCCACCAAAGATGGCGGACCGTTGCAGGGACTCGGCTTCATCCCAGCGGGCACCGGTGGCCAAGCAGATCAGGGCAACCGGATAGGTGTGGTTGTTCGTGGATTTGCGGCACTCATCCAGCAGGCGCCCGACCTGATCCAGGGTGAGAAATGTCAGCTCGGTCTGGTCGGTCTTGATCTGGCGGACCTTGGCCAGCGGGTTATTACCGACCCAGGCACCGAGCCGGATCAATTCGGAGAACACTGCCGACAGATAGCGCTGCTCGTGGTTGACCGTATGCGGCGTAACTTCGGTTAGCCGGCGCTGCCTGTATCGTGCCCAGGCCAAAGCATCGAACTCGGAGGCTCGCGGGTCGCCCAAGCGCTCAGCGGTAGCCAGGGTCCGCGCAAGGCGATTTTTCTCATCCTTGAGAGAGCAGCCGTGCAGGGAATGCCAGACCTTAACCAGATCCGAGAGGCGATCATCATGGGGACGGCCGGTCTGGCTGAGCGAGGCGAAATAATCCTGCTCGTAGCGCTGGGCGGCGGCTTTGGTGAAGAAGCCTTTCTTGCGAATACGTCGACCGGAACGGCCATTCTCATAGAAGTCAGCCGTCCACGTTTTGCCGTCTTTGCGAACGGTCATACTGCCCTTCCCCACCGAACGTGGCGCTCTTCGAGTAGGTCGCGGATATGCATGTATAGATCCCGCTCCGACATTTCCTTAGCGGCGTAGTGATCGCGAATGACTGGCCAGCACTCCCATTCCTTGAGGCGCTGGAAGCCCTTTTTTGCCCCTACCCTTTCCCTTGCCAACAGGCTGACGAAGTTACCCAGGAAGAGCTCGACGTTCTTACCGGAGAAGCCTCGGGCGGTCTTGTAGTGACGCTTGTAGTTGGTCTCGTCGAGCAGCGAATCCACCGGCAGATCCACGCTCACATCATCCCGCATCAGGGTCCATGCCGGATCAAAGTAGCCGGGACGGATCAGCAGCTTGAATTGGCCCAGACCATAGCGCCACAGGCCGTCCAGATGACCCGCAAAGGCGGCGAAGGAGTCTGTTTGGACCAGGGCGCCGGTGCGCACATCCATGGAACCGGAGGCGAATTGCTGGATGATGGAGTGGTGGTAGCGAAGCTCGACGCGCCACACGGCTTGCTCAGGGTTGTAGTTCTGCGGATCGCCCTCGTCGAAGCTATCGCGACGCCTCCAGACGGTTTCCCAGTAGTCGAGCTTGTCAGTGGCGCGGGCCTGCTCGGTCTTGTTGTAGATACACAGCTGAATGCCACCAGCAGAGCCGAACATGGAGGTTTCCCCACGCCCGTAGACGCTGGACTTGGTAGCCCAAGAGATCTCATTGATGCCCGAGATGTCGCGATGATTGCGCGCGCGGCAGTGCATGCGCGCTACCAGATCCACGGGCGGTTCCCAGCCCTGTACATCTAGGGCCAGATGCACCGCGCACTGATTGCGCTCGACGTTGGTCAGTACGTGGCCGGCATAGTGGTCGAGGCGCTGTTGCAGGCGCTCGGGGCTCAGGTTGTCGATGGCATGGGGAGACACCTCAATCTTGAGGTGTGGGCCGATGGCGTCGAGCTTGGCGTTGAAGTTCTTCACCAGTAGGACGAAGCCCAGGTCGGCATTCTGGAGCTTGTACTGGTAACCGGAGTCCTTGCCGACACGGCCGGAATGCCAGCGCTCACCCGCGAAATTAACCAGGGTGCCTGGGTTCTCGAACAGCGCCATGATTTCCGGGCGGATCAGCCCGCGATAAAGCTGGCGGACCGTATCGACACCACAACGCAGCAAGCGGATGTGGTTCAGGTCGATGAAGCCAACCTTGTTGGGATCAACGAAAAGCCGGCTCTCTGGATTCTCAGTGCCGGTTTCGATATCGATGCGGTGGAAGTCCTTCGCTTTCATTTTTCCCCATTAACCAGGTTTTACCGGGTTCTGTTTATTGGTTTATCTGACGTGTTACAGGGTCGTCCCGCGCGTGCTTTTGCGCCGCGCTCGCCGGCTCGCGCTGGCGCAAAAAGCTCCGCGCGCGGGACTGGTCTTCACCACTGAGAACGCCCCTTTTCGTAGTCCGCGACCGTAGTGCTCGCCTTGGGCTGTGTAGGTGATTGTTGCGGTGATGCATTGGCCGGTGTCGGGTTCTGTCGTGGCGCTATCTGCTGCTGCCCGAAAGCGTTCTTCGAGCGATCGGGGATCGCAGGATCGAAGTAGCCGTACTCCACCGTTTGCATGCAGAAGGCGAAGTCGGTTTGCACTCTGGTGGCCTGTTGGGTGTAGCACTGACACACCGTCTCCCTCCCGTTGACGATGGCGTGCGGCATGCGTGCGAAGTTGCGGGCGTATGTATCGGGGTCGGTGCTGGACAGGCAGTACAGCCGCGGGAAGGACTGCGGCTTGGTCAGATCGTCATACACCGGAGCCGAGGCCGGCAGGTTCGGCACCCGGGGGACATGCCGCGCGATGTATTGGGCCGGTGTGAGGGTCTTGGTCTCAGCCGGAGTCACGCCAGGAATTAGCGACTTGGCGATGTCCGTGACCGGGTTGCCGGCTTGTTCCTTGGCGGGCGCATCGCTGGGCGCATCAGGTGACTCCTGCCCCCAGATCAGGGCGTAGGCGCGCCAGGCGCAGAACAAACCGATACCAGCGGCCAAAAGCAGGAAGACGAGCTTCTTCGAAGGTTTGAACTTGAAGTGATGCGCGGCCTTGGCGCTGCTGTAGACACCGAAGTAGCGTTTATCGAGGCCGATGATGGTGCGACTCGCATCCTTGCAGCCGTTGATTTTTTCGACGTCGTTGTAGACCCGCTCAATCTCGTACCGAGAGACCTTGCTGCTGCCAAAGATTCGCCAGTAGTGGATGTGTTTGTTGCACAGGCGCCGGGCATGCACGTCGATAAATCGCGGGTCCTGGGTGATCAAGTGCACTTCGTGACCTTGCTTGCGCATGATCTCGAAGCGGCTGATGTGCTCAGGGACTTCCTTGCGCGGATCACGTACCCCGAACCAGCCCTGCGCCTCGTCCACCACGATCAGGGCGTTATCCGGCAGCTCGAACCACTTAAGCGGATCTTCGAAGGGATACCACTCGGCCTGCAGCCTGCTCGGGTCGAGGTCGGTGACGTTGTGGAAGTAGACGGTGCGGCCCTCGGCCTTGGCCTTGGTATCCACTTCCTTGATGGTGTTGAGGGTCTTGCCATGGCCCTGCAGGCCCGTGCGGATATAGAGCATGATCAGGCCGTGAAGGTGGTGTTGTGCTGGAGCTTGGTACGGCGATCAGCGATGCGATCAATGCCGTTGAGGGTCAGCCGGGTAACGATGGCGGCGAAGTAGATATTCACCGCGACATCGAATTTGGCGAGGCCAAGGATCATTTGCAGTGACTGGGCCATGTTGCCGAGGTTGGCGATGGCGTAGTCCTTGGCTTCGTCGATGACGAGGTTGATGCCGACATAGGCAACCACGCCGATGCCCAAGGCTCGCAGAGCGGTTTTGATCAGCGGGACAACGATGATCAGGAACAGCTGCGCCAGGTAGAAGAAATGCATCACTCACCTCCAAAGGCGCGGCCGACGTAGATGGCAGCCCAGATGCTCGCGACCGCGACGATCATCCAAGACAAATCCGTCGCCAGCCGGCAGAACGGCTCGTAGCGAAATTCGAGGTTGTGGCCGCTGCCCAGTGACAGGGAGACCGTTTCCGGTGGTGGGCAGCCGGCGGGGAGAAAGCGGGTAGCGCCGCTGATGATGCTGGGGGCCGAGATCTCGCCTTCCTTCAGCTCGAAGTCATCGCCTTCGAAGAGCGATTCGATGTCGTTGCGCTTGTTCGGGAAGTCGGCCTGTTCTTCGGCAAAGCAGGTTTGTTTGTGCTGCTCGCGCAGGACGGCGCAGTCGATGGCGTCACCGGCACAAGCGAAAGAGTTGCTCTCACAGTCGCCCACTGATGCCTCGCGAGGCACCTCTTCTTCGTCTTCCTCTTCCTCGTTGCCATCCTGAGGCGTGCATCCCGCACCGGTGCAGGTGCTGGACTCGTTGCCCGGAGAGCCATCGGCGTTGGTGCCCGAGGTTTTGGTTTCACTCTTACCGGTAGTGGTGCACGGACTGGTGCCCTTGCAGTCGATCTTCGTGGTGTCGCTCTGGCTGGTGGTACTGGTCGAGCCATCCGGATTGGTGGTCTTGGTTTGCGTCTCGGTGGTGTTGGTTTCGCTGTGCGCAGGCGCCGGATTGCCCGAGGTACAGCCCACCGTCGAGCCACCGGAGCCACAATCCATCTTGCCGGGGTTGGTGGAGCTGGAAGAGGAAGTACAGGTGCGGGTGCCGGTGCCGTCGGACGTGGCGGTCCACTCGGTGCAGCCGCTCTCGTTGTTCTGCGTCGGGGTGGTATCGCTAGGCGGTTTCGACGGCGTTTGATCAAACGGATTGCCGGGCTCAGGGTTGTCAGCGGTGCAGGAGATACCGCTGCCCTTGTAGCGGTACGTGCAATAAGCGCCGTCCTTGTCGGT
Organism: Pseudomonas sp. F(2018); assembly: GCF_005508865.1. Taxonomy (GTDB): domain Bacteria; phylum Pseudomonadota; class Gammaproteobacteria; order Pseudomonadales; family Pseudomonadaceae; genus Aquipseudomonas. The sequence continues at coordinate 29,230 of NZ_SCOM01000004.1, read as the reverse complement.
GTTGTCGACGAAGCGATAGCACTTCTGCACCTCGAAATCGAAGGAGTACTGGCAGGAGCCATTGCAGATGCTGCCGGGTGGCTCAGTACGGGCGCCACCGCCCAGGCCACCAATACGGTGTTCGTGACTGTAGAAACTGCCTGCCGAAGACTCGCAGGGGTCTTCCTTGGGGCCGCAGGTGCCGTTCTCCAGCATCGGGCTACCTTCTGGGCAGCCGCACAATGCGGAGTTGGTTGAGGTGGGAGTCAATGCAGTCTGACCAGCCTCGCACTGGCCTGTCACGCCAACAGTGAACGCCGAGCCGGTACCGTGCGTCCACGAGCACACAGCATCCGCCCCGTTGGGTGCCCAGGTGCGCACAGTGACGCGCAAGGTGCCCTGATGCAGATCGGACTTGCGGGACAGACAGGCCGCTTCGGCAGTGGCGTGCAGGCTATTTTTGCCAACCCACATTCGCGCCGCTTGGGCATTCAGCGCGGTACAGAGAAGGACGAGACAGATCAGCAGACGTTGCATGCAGGGCCTCACAGGCGCAGCAGCAAGGCGGCAAACGCCAGGGTCACGATGACGAGATAGAAGGTGTTGGGGTCGATGTGCATGGCGAAAGGGAAAACCCCGCCGAAGCGGGGTTTGTTGCCTTACACGGCGCGACGCATGTACTTGAACAGCGCCGCCACCACGACCAGACCCAGGGCGGCATAGCCGATGGTTTCCACATCGGCTTCAGCACCAGTGATCTTGGTGGCGGCTGCAGCGGCGTCGGCATAGGCCTGGCCGATGCTGGTGGCGCCGATGACAGCGGAAGCACCGAGGACGGTGCCGAACTTGCGCAGGGTGTTACGTACTTGCATGGGAGTTACCTCGTGATTGCTTTGCGAAAGACAAGGAACACGAACACCAGCGCGAACAGGCCGATGGACGCGTCGAGCAGGAGCTGGGCTTCCTCGTCGGTAAGGCCGGGAGAGATTTCCTCCCGGATTTCTTCGCCAGTGATGGCCACCAGCTGACCGGCGCACTGAATCTCTCCAGCGGCACCGACCGACCAATCCCCATCACAGGCGATGAAATTCATGCGAGCTGCTCCAGGGCCGCAGGCTCGGAGGGCTCGCAGGACTGCTGGCAGTCCGGGCACTGCGCGTAATGCGGCGCAGTCCCGTGGTCGGCCAGGAAGTCCGATTGCGAGGCGGGCTGGTGATGCAGCTGGCCCATGACGCACAGGCACTCGTCACAGAGAACACGGTCATGGATCAGCACGGCCCGCCCCTCCCGTTAGGCCTGAGCGTCAGGCTTGTTGGGGGTGGCGGCCGGTTTGCTGGCCGGGGTTTGTGGGTTGGCTTGAGTGGCAGCGCGGGGCTTGGCCGACTCGATGTGCAGGGCGAGATTTTTGCCCTTGTTCTGGCCGCCACGATCCACCTCGAAGGTGATGCGGACGGTTTCCAGCGGCTCGAAGTGAGCGCCAGCGGCGAAGACCTCGTCAGCGTGATCGTCGGCGACGGCCATGCCGATGATGGAGAGGCCGTGTTCGGTCTTGCCGTCCGGCTCATCGCCGTAGAAGACCTTTACGTATTTCGCGCCTTCCATTTCGGTCTTTTGGGTGCCCAGGAAAACGACTTCCATAGTGGAACGTGCCATGTGTATTGCCTCGCTTGTGGTGCGCCTGATTGCGCGGTTTGCCTTTCAGCAGGCCGAGCGGGTCCACACGGGCGAACTTTTCAGTTTTTCGCCCGAGGGGTTTCTCGGTTTGCCGGGGGTTTAAAACTCGGCCTATGCGCTGGCCGTTGTCGCGTTAACACCAAGGGCCACGGCCCTTGTCATCCCGTGTCGCCACCGTCGCCCGCGACTGGTGGACCAGTCCCGGACGCCGCTGGCGATGGCTTGTCGGGCGGTGGATCGGTTGCGGCCTCGCAGGACTCGACCACCGATTGCATAGAGCGGGTGAAGATTTCTTCGAGCAGATCGGCCTCTTCGGTGAGCTGCCAAGTGCTAAGACCGACGCCGAGAGCGATGCCGATCACCAGCGGGACCGACCAATTACCCAGCAGCAGAACCAGATAGCGACCGAGGCGGAAGGAGACGGCCATTAGCTCAGCCCTCCAGCTCGAACGGCTCGCGGACTGGAACGAAGGGCGTTGGATTGCCCGAGTCGTAAATAACGTTCCAGTACTTCGGGGGCCGGCGCGGTGGCGTGTGTTTCGCGCAGGTGGAAGCCGGTCTCGCCTTCCAGATTCCATCGACCTTGGCCACAGACGCGGGGCGGCATTGGTCGCAGGGTGTGGACTGGGAGAGCGCGGGAGCCGGTACGCGACGGGACCAGCAGACAGAGCAGTCGCAGGTTTCGGCGTGCGGGACGCGGCGATATGGATTGAGGCTCATGGGCATGCACCTCCGAGGCGAAGCTCTGTTCCAGGCGGAAGACGAGTTCGGCGTTCAGGGAACGGCGGGCTGCTTGGGCGGCCTGCTTTACCTGGGCGCGGAGTACCGGAGGCATGCGGAGCTTGAACTGAGGAAAGGTGCGCTCATTCATCTGCGTAGTCCCCTGCGCAGAAGATGGTTTTGCCCCGGTCGAGATCGCGGCGTATGCGATGGAGGTTGATGACGCGGCGGCGGCCGATTTTCACGGTCGGGACGGTGTTGGTTTCGACCCAGCCCCGCACTACGTCTTCAGTGATCTGGTCGAGGCCCATCATTTCAGCCAAGACCTGCTGCGAGCAGAACGGCGCGTCACGAAAATCGGTTACGCGCTCGGGATTCCCCTCAAACGAAAGCCCCACTACACCAGACTGTTCCATGTTCTTTGCCCTATAATCCGGAAGATCCTCAAATAGCTTGTTTCAAACTATTTGAACAAACTATAGGAAAGACCATGGATCAATTCAAACTATTTGAGCAAGATAATTAGAACAAATGAGCGCAATTGACGATCGGGTTAGAACCGTTGCTTCTATGGCTGGCATGGATCGGCTTGTCCGGGAAACTCCGATCGGCTCGAACCGCTGGAGAACCGTGCTCTACAACAAAGAGGTGAGAATCAGCACCGTAGAGGTAGAAGAGCTCAGCAGGCTCTATCCTCACTACCGCTGGTGGATGATCAGTGGCGAGATAGCGCCAGAGATGGGTCAGACCAGCCCGGCCTATGATGAGGCCAATCAAAACTTGAGCAATCCAAACGCGGGATAGCGATCACAAAGCAAGTAGCTAGGCCCTGGGACGCCAGAGGACGAAACAAGGAACTCTCTGCCTAGCAACTGAATTGCCTAGTGGCCAGGTAATGCCACACAATCAGAAGGCTCTTCATGGAGGCGTGGCCACGGATGATCTTCGCAAACACACCGCAATCTGCCGCTCAACGTGGCTTCTCGATACCCTCTCGCTCAAAAGACCTACTCTGGGTCGGCTGGTTTACAGCTCTACAAAAAACAATCCATGCCGTTAACTGGCAAAAAGGAATTTAACTATGACAGCCAGTGCTTTCTTAAACGAGAAAGAACTCAAACTTGTGGAGGAAATAAAAAACTTCCAAGAGTCTGGAGTCGCAGCGAAAACAAAGCTCGAAACAGACGAGAAGGTTCTGGCACGAGTAACCGACGGAATTTACCGGCTGCCGGGATCAGCAATACGAGAGCTAATATCGAACGCCTACGACGCGGACGCCGAGAATGTCATTATTGATACGGATGTCCCTCGCTTCCAGACGATAACAGTTAGAGATGACGGCAATGGAATGTCCGTAGAGACCCTAGTAAACCTCCTCAACCATGTCGGGGCCAGCGCAAAACGCAGTTTCAAGGGAAATGGCCTAGAAGTTACTGACCAAGATGACAACACTCTTAGCAGAAATAAAAAAAGAAAACTAATAGGAAAAATAGGCATTGGTCTTTTTAGCGTAGCTCAGCTGACCCGAGACTTCGACATTATTACAAAGCAGAAAAACACAGACTTCTACTTAAAGGCAAAAATTCGCCTGCACAATTACTCAGAAGAATATATAAGAGATACCGAGATAAAGGCTCAAAAAGAAGGGCTAGAAGCGAGAGGAGCGAGCTTCGAAACCGGCATAGTTGAAATCTGGACTGAGCCCACCGATAACTATGAGGCTCACGGCACAGATATAATACTTCGAAATATTAAGAAGAGCGCGCAAGACCAACTGCGTAGCATCGATATCTGGGGACAGGAATCCGCAGAAGCAGAGAAGGATGGCGAAAAAGGTGGCGAGGAAGATATTCTAAACTCCTCGAAATTAGAAAAGCCCAACTTTCACGTGGGCAATTATTTCGGCAATGACGGCTTTGAGTATTACGCCGATGCCGAAAGACAACCAAAACTGCCATGGAGTTCTGAGGACAAGGCCCATGAAAAGCTTAGCAAGCTTTATGATGCAGTCCTATCCTTAACAAAAGAAACTACCAATCCGAAGCTAGGTGTTGTCCTTGACAACTATTTAAACATGCTTTGGACACTTAGCCTATCAATACCTCTAAACTATATTGACAAACATCCATTCCACCACTCCACTGACGACATAGACAACCTATTCGTAATTAGTAACAAGCTGAAAGGCCAGTGTGAAGACTTCCCTAAAAGCACGCTCATTAGCACGGCACTTAAAAATAAAAAACCTTACGAAAATCTTGATTTCAACGTCACAATTGACGGCGTTCAATTATTCCGTCCGCTAAAATTCAAAGATCTTCCAAAATCAGGAGCGGCAGTAAAAGATCCAATTCTTTTTATTGGAAGCTATTCGCCAGATCTTTCCAGCTTAGACCTCCACGACTCGGGGGGCGGGCTATCGTTTGATGCGTACATTTTATGGGCACCCAAAATCATACCCCGAGATCACAATGGCTCACTAATAAGGGTTAACAACTCATCAGGAACATTATTTGATGAAACCTTTATGAAACACCAGGTAGCAGAACATACCATAAAAAGCCAGCTTACCATTGAGATATTCGTGAATAACGGCCTGGATTCCGCATTAAATATAGACCGCGAATCCTTTAATATTTCACACCCTCACTATCAAATGATAATGAAATGGCTTCACCAAGCCATTCGACAGGTAGTAACAAAATACAAGACTATAAAGAAAGAGGCTCTAAAAGCTAATAACACCGTGCGCGCACAGAAATTCGAGAGCGGCCTCACCCAAATTGTAAAGCGAAGCGTAGAAAAAAGCGGACTTGACTATTCAGATGTAAGTAATCTTTTTCTTGTTGATGGAGAAAAAGCAGCTTCATCCTCTAGAGGAGAGGTGAAAACTGCAGACCTTCCAATAGAGACAGTGAAGGTTAACAAAAAGCGCTTCCTTGAATTATCTAAGACATCATCCTCAGCGACCGCCAAGATCCACTCAATAGAAGCAAAAACAGAAGCGATAGTACAAGTACTGGAAAGCTATGGCGCACTGAATAACCTCAACTCCACACAGAGAGAGCGCCTAATCGAAGACATCATCCAAATTATTAGTTTCGAGGGATAGAAATGAATAGTATTTTTGGAGATGGTGATCCGCAGCTGCTTAATTTACAAGAAATCACTGGCGCACAAGAACAGCAAGAAACGATCAAGAAGTTTTCTGCATGGCATAAGCCAAGAAAGCAGTTTGTTAGAGACTCACAGTGGTGGTATCACCTTAACTTTCTCTTACAAAGATACCCAGAGTATGAGGGCATTGAGACCATAAAATACTTTGGCTTGCCAGGCAGCGACCTATTGGATGTCAGCTACTTCAGCAAAAAGCTATCTTCAGATCACGCCAATAAAAAAATCTTTATACATGGATTTATTGACACAGCAAAAGAGCATGAAGCTGCCAACTTAAGATTAAGTGAGCTACTAGACAGACCCAACGTTGACGCTAGTTCAAAGGTTGAGCACTTCAACTTCCAAGCAATTTCTAGCAATCAGTCATTAGCACTCCGCCGTATAAAAGAGCTGGGCGCCTACCACTTAATCAACCTAGACTTTTGCGATGGCGTATTTAAGCAGGACACCATCGACTCAATGATGAGCATTCTGTCCCTCCAGCTTAACAGGATGCTAGACACTCCCTGGCTACTCTTTATCACCACAAGAGCAGACAAGAGCGGCATCACGCAGGACTTATTAAACAATTTAGACAGAATATTCTCTGAAAGCTTAAAAGGTGATGATGCCTTCCTCAAAGCCATCCAAGAGTACGGCGATCGAATTCGGCATATCATTCCGCAGAAAGATACTCTGCAAGACGAACAAATAACCCCATCAGAGCTGTCCGAGATACTTCAAATCTGCTTTATATATTGGCTAATCCAAACAGTCTATGACTATGAAGCAAGAATGGAAGTAACCAGCTCCATGAAATACAACGTACATGAGGGTAATGACTTCCCAGACATGTACTCTCATGTTATTAGAATCACGAAAGAATCCGTCCAAAAAGATGATGCGTTGGGTCTAGCTAAGCTCAATGCAGCGAAAACCAAACCCCTAGCGGAGGTACAGGTGCGGGATAAGACTAATTCTGTGCGGAAACTATGCACCGCTTTAGACGTCGACGAGCTACTGCAGGGGAATGAAAAGCTGCGGGGCAATTGCGCCAAGGAAATGAAAATTCTTCTAGAGGATGCTGGCTGGAATACTGCCACTTACGATACGCAAATGGGACTATAAAAAAAGGCCATCGTCAGATGGCCCTTTTGATTAACCCACCTAACGCCTCTGCCAGCAAAGGCGGGACGGCATTACCAACTTGGGTGTACCGTGGACATGAAAACTTCCGATGTTTACTCCCCGTTGTATATGCTCCTTGAAAAGAGAACCAATCGGGAAAAGACTGCAAACGAGCATTCTCTCTAACAGTTAATATCCTCGGCTCCGAGTAGTGGATAATATCATCAGGGAGAGTAGTTACAGTAGCAGAGGGGGAGTTAGGACAAAGCGGAGTTATCGCCTGTTTTTTTATGGAAAACTCTAACTTTAGATCTCTGGGCACATTAATACCTCTAGGGCACCTATCCAAGATCAACTTAAATCTATCTATTACCTCCTTTGAGTGCCTTGGCAATCGGATGCTATCAGGCGCAAGCCCACCAGCGCCCTCACGTAGAAGTTTTAAATAGCTGCTCGGCTGTGAATGCTCTTCGAAATCAATTTCAAAAAAACCTTTTTGATCAGAGTCTGTATTAGCGACAAGCTTTTTTCCAGCGACCTCAAGATCGAATAACGCATCCCTTGCTGTAACAGCTCTATCCGCAGATAACCCCTTTGACTTTAGAAAAGCCTTTCGAAACTGATCAAGCTCAGCAAAAGGCTCAAAGTCACTACTAGCAACACCGAATTTCGCGATTAAGATGAATCTCGGCCGGTGCTGTGGCACCCCCCACTCAGAGCTCTTTATTATCCTAAACGCCACTCCATACCCTAATGCTTCTAAGCGCTCTTTGACCACTTTAGAATAGGGCACACTATCTTCACTTCCTTCCTTTGAAAATTTCGTATTAAATCCGCGAACATTCTCAAGCAGCAAGTACTTAGGCTGAACAATCTCAACCACCTGAATATATTGTTCAGCAAGTTTATTTCTAGGATCATCAGGATTGCGTTTACCTGCATGTGAGAACCCCTGGCACGGAGGGCCACCAGCAATCAGGTCAACAGTGCCGCGCAGCGCACTTAATTGAGCCCCATAATTCGCTATCAGCTCACCAACTTCCATATTTTTTTGGGGTAACCACTGAGGCCATGCATATCTATGCTTGTTACCAGCGACCAAGTTGTGCCGCAAAGTATTAAAAGCCGACTCGGTTTTTTCAATCGCGAACAGCCCTTCCCAGCCGGCCCGCATTAACCCAAGAGATAAGCCGCCACAACCTGAAAATAAATCAATGAAGGTCTGTTTAGCTTTTCGCTTATTTATCATATTTAAAGCCAAACCCAGAATATAAAACCAAGTTATTTTACAGCACACAAGCAAGTAAATCAATAAACTCAAGCCACGATAGCGAAATCCTACGTTACTGGCACAAAATAAATAATCATTTGCTCGAGCAAGAGTAATTACATTATCGCCTCTTCTGCACCAGCACTGCCATGCCAATTTTCAAGCCACAATAAAAACAACCGTCAATAGTCACCAGAACGACCAAACTAGAGGTGACTACTTAATCCAGCTTTATGGATTGGTATGCATCAGTGAGGCCTAAATAAGCACATAACCTCATTCTATGGGCATATAGGAGTTAATCTGGCGGCATTCAGGTGATTCAATGCCGGCGAACAGGGAGAAACGGCCTGGCGAACGGATTATTGACGCCAGGAAATGGCCTAACCTACTCTCGATTGCGACCTACTCTACTGACTGCTGTAGAGCAGCAGGAAAGCACCAAGGTCGATCAATCAATCTTTCTATACAGGGACTCGTATGTACAAGAAACTTGCTAGCGCCATCGTTCTTGCGAACTGCATGGCCATTGGAACCGCCTCCGCCGCCCCAGGCGATCTGGACACTACTTTTGGTACAGCAGGGACGCTGACCCTCCCCGCCGCGATCGGATGCGGCAATCTGGTTGCTACCCTACAGGCGGCCGATGGAAGCCTGCTTCTGGTTGGCGCCACTCCTTCCAGCACTCGATCCATGTTCGTCGCCAAGTACGACGCGGATGGTCAGAACGTTGACTGGGACTATGGGGTAGACGGCGTTGTAAACGTCCCCAGGCCTGCCGGGTACACCAACATTAAGCTGGTCGACGCAGCTCTCCAAGTAGACGGCAAGCTTGTCGGTGTGGCCATCGCCTACAACGGCGCAGCGCCCGCAAATGCGATGGTTATTCGGTTGAACACCGATGGCACCCTAGATACCACCTTCAACGGCACCGGCACCCTGATCTATTCCTACTCGACCAACAATTCCATCAACGAACAGGATCTACCGAGCGCTGTAGCGACTACTCCTGATGGGAAGATTCTGATCGCCGCCTCCTCTGACTTCAGCCAAACGACGGCCGTTGTGTGGAATGCGACGATCACCAAGCTGAATGCTAACGGCAGCTTCGATGCCACCTTCAATAACTACGCAGCTGGTAGATCGACCCTACACACCGGCGACGGCAAAGATGTAGTACTTGCGCCGGACGGCACCATCTACGGTGTAGGCCGGGACGGCAGCACATCCTATGTTGTGAAGATTCTGGCCAACGGAAAGCGTGATACGACCTTTGGCTCAAGCGGCCGCCTGGCCACCAATTTCGGCGATGCCACCACGCGCCTCCAGGCTGGTGCGATCCAGAGCGATAACAAACTGGTTGTTAGTGGGTATCGGGCATCCAAAGCGTTCCTAGCCCGTTTCAACACATCCGGAGCCAATCCGCTGGATCTTACCTTCGGCAGCGGTGTGGGCTATCAGATGTATGACTCCCCTGTTCCCGAAGATGTGCTGTATGACGTGGCAATCACTCCGACCGGGGAGATTGTCGGCACTGGATATGGCTCCAACGTGAATAACATCCCGACTCGCGACGTTCTCACGCTAAGAACTGACGGCGCGGGCACCCTGGATACCACCGTTGGCGTAAACGGCTTTGCGACATACAACGCTGCTAGCGACTCGGACTATGCCAGCAAGATCTCTCTGCAACAGGATGGGAAGTTCCTGCTGTCTACCGTAACGACGGTGGCGGCAGTGCCTCAGTGCACCGCTGTACGTCTCCTACCGTAAATCAGCTTGAGCCCTTTCTCGCGTATGCGGGAGAGGGCTTTTTCTGGGTGACTACATCGCCGACTTTTTCTGGAGAGGTCTGGTTTAGTGGGGCCGGAGGGCAGCTGGAAGGCCCAATTTATGGGGCTATCTGGTCCAGCAGGGCTCTACGCAGGTGATTCATAATGCCGGCACCTGAGCCCTTACCGACAATAGTCCCCTACATTTCTGCTGAGCACTCATGCCAAGTAGCGCTCTATTAGCTTGAGCAGCCCCTGCATTCGCCCCCCACTCCGGACACCACCATGAGAGACAACTTCGAGAACATCCGCGCCGAGCGCGACGTGCCGCTGCAGCGCGCCAGTACACCCAGCCAGACTTACACCGGGCTGTGGAAGCAGATCGCCCTGGGCATCGTGGTCGGCTATTCGGTACTGGGCGTGCTGAGCGCCGCTGGTTGGTGGTTGTTCGTCAAGCTGGCCCTGAGCGGGTTGCAGATCACCACGCCTTGAGCGTCTAGCTCTTCTGCCCGCGCCCGGCCAGCAACAGGCCGCTGACGATCAGCGCGCCGCCTACCCAGTGGTAGGTCTGCAGGCTTTCCCCCAGCAATACCCAACCAAGGATGGCGGTGAATACCGGCATCAGGTAGTTGCTCATGGCCGTGCGCGCGGCGCCCAGTTCGCGCAGGCCGATGTTCCATAGCTGGTAGCCCAGCACCGAGGCGAACAGCGCGGTGTAGCCGATGGCAGCGAGGTTGGGCAGGCTGGGTTCGAAGCGAGCGCCCTGCCAGAGTTCCCAGGCGTAGAACGGCGCCAGCATCAGCAAACCGATCAGCACCAGGGCGCCGAGCAGGGTGAAGGGCGGCAGCTGAAAATGCGCGCTCCAGCGGCGCAGCAGCAGCGAGTACAGGGCCCAGTCGAGCGTGGCGAGCACCATCAGCAGGTCACCCTCGGCGAAGGACAGACTGGCCAGCACCTGCCAGTTGCCCTGGGCGATCAGCCACAGCAGGCCGACCAGCGCCAAGCCCAAGCCGACCCAGGCGCGCCGCGCCGGCCATTCCCCCAGCAACAAGCCCGCGCCGATAAAGGTGGCCAGCGGCAGACAGGTGCTGACCAGGCTCAGGTTGATCGCCGCGGTGCTCAGCGCCGCCGTGTAGAGCAGGACGTTGTACAGGGTGATGGCCAGCAGCGCGGCGAACCACAGCCGCCAGCCGGCGTTGCGCAACGTGTGGCGATGCTGCCAGAGCGAGGGACCGACCAGCGGCAGGAGGATCATCAAGGCCACGGCCCAGCGCCAGAACGCCAGGGAGAATGGCGGGATGGCGCCGGTGAAGGCCCGCGCTACCAGCGAGTTGCCCGCCCAGAACAGGCTGGCCAGGGCCAAGCCGAGCCAGGCCAGCAGTTGCGCGCGCGGCACCTCAGGACTGGCCGAACGGGCGCAGGCGATACTGCGGCGGCAGTTGTTCCAGGCCGCTGACGGTGACATTGAGGTTCTTCCAGCGGCCATCCTTGATGCCGTAGATGCAGCCATGCACCGACAGCTCCTGGCCGCGATGCCAGGCGTTCTGCACGATGGTGGTGTGGCTGACGTTGGCCACCTGGTGGATGACGTTGAGCTCGCACAGGCGGTCGACCTTGTCTTCCTCGTTCTCGATCGTGGCGAAGTGCTCGCGCTGCTCGTAGTAGAGGTCGCGGATCGAGCGCAGCCAGCCGTCGATCAGGCCGAACTGGCGGTCCTGTATGGCCGCGCGCACGCCGCCGCAGCCGTAGTGGCCGGTGACCAGGATGTGTTTGACCCGCAGCACGTCGACCGCGTACTGGATCACCGAGAGACAATTGAGGTCGGTGTGCAGCACCACATTGGCGACGTTGCGGTGGACGAAGATATCGCCCGGCAGCAGGCCGACGATCTCGTTGGCCGGCACGCGGGCGTCCGAACAGCCAATCCAGAGGAACTCGGGGGTCTGCTGCTTGGCCAGCTTGGCGAAGAACTCCGGGTCCTTCTCGTTGACCGCTTCGGCCCAGCGCGCGTTGTTGTCGAACAGGTGCTGCAGGTCGCTCATCGCTTAATTCTCCCGGTTCGCGCCGCACCATACGGAGGCGCTGTTGCTTTGACAAGCCGCATGCGGGCGGAGCCACAGCGGCTATTCCAGATGCACCAATCCACCACGCAGCGCCTGGCAACCCGTTTACCTGTGCGCTCATAAAAACCAAAAAGTTATATAAAAATAAAATCAAAGTATTTTTAAAGAATAAGAAGCCCTTCTAGCATGCGCTCACCGGAACACCGGACTCCTCTGCATCCCCTTTCGACTTGGAGCCGTAGATGTCCGGTGCCGACAGTTTGCATAGCGTCCTGGTGGGCGATCTGTTCCGCAGTCACTACGACTGGCTGTGCGGGCGACTGCGCAGACACCTGGAATGTGCCGCCAGCGCCGAAGATATCGCCGCGGAAACCTTCTTCCAGGTGCTGCGCGCGCCCTCCGCCGAACCGATCCGCCAGCCCCGCGCGCTGCTGACCACCATCGCCAAGCGTCTGCTGTACCAGGTTTGGCGCCGTCGCGATCTGGAGCGGGCCTACCTGCAGGCGCTGAGCCTGGACGACGAACCGGAAACGCCTTCCCCCGAAGCCCTCGCCCTGCTCTTCGAAGCCCTGCTGGAAATCGATCGCCTGCTCGACGGCTTGCCGAGCAAGGTCAAGGCGACCTTTCTGCTGTCCCAGGTCGACGGCCTCACCTACCCACAGATCGCCGCCACGCTGGGCATTTCCCAGCGCTCGGTGAGCGATTACATGGCCCAGGCAGTCAAGCGCTGCCTCACTCTGAGCCGGCAATGACATGAGCGAACGTAACGAACAGGATCGCCTTATCGAAGAAGCCGCGCGCTGGATCGTGCTGCTGCATTCCGGGCAGGCCGGCCCCGCCGAGCGCCAGGCCTACTTTGACTGGCGCGCCGCCGACCCACGCCACGACGACCTCTGTGCCGGCCTGGAAAAGACCCTCGGCGTGTTCCAGGTGCCGGTGGCCCAGGGCGTGCGCAGCGACCTGGTACGCCAGGCTTTGGAGGCGCCGTCCAGCCGCCGCCAGTTCCTGCAGCACACGCTGGTCGGCGCCGGCCTGATGTTCGGCGGCGGCCTGCTGGCCAACCGCAGCGTGCCCCTGGCCGAGCTGAGCGCCGACCTGCAAACGCCGACCGGCCAACGACAGACCTTCCAGCTGCAGGACGGCAGTCAGCTGATCCTCAACGCGCGCAGTGCCGTCGACCTCGACTTCAGCAACCAGCAGCGCCATGTGCGCCTGCGCAGCGGCGAAATGTTGCTCAAGGTGGCCGCCGGCGCGGGGCAGCCGTTCACTATCGATACCCGCCTGGGCCAGGCCCGTTTGGCCGGCGATCAACTGCTGGTGCGCCAGGGTGATGACAATTGCCGGGTGGTGAGCTTCGCCACCGGCGTCGAGCTGCTTTGCCCGAACGGCGCGCGGCTGCACCTGCCGCCGGCCAGCCAGGTCAGCTTCGATGGCAAGGGCTTCGGCCCCGCACTGGCCAGCCGGGGCGCCGAAGCCGCCTGGGTCAATGGCCTGCTGGAAGTGCATGACCGGCCACTGGGCGAGGTGATCGACGCCCTGCGCCCCTACCGGCGCGGCGTGCTGCGCCTCGATCCGGCCGTCGCCGGCCTATGTGTCAGCGGCCTGTATCACCTGGACGACAGCGATCTGGTGCTCGAAGCCCTCAGCCGCACCCTGCCGATTCGCGTGGCCCGACGCACCGATCTGTGGGTCACCATCAGTGCCGTCTGACTGCCTCACGAACGCTGCTCATAAGCTCATAACCAAACGATCTGCAAGATTTCCCCGCCTCGACGCACATCCCCTACGAAAGCGCGGCCAAGCATGGCCGCGCAATAAAGCTCGGGAGGGGGCATGAACACGAAATTTCCCAATGTGCAGCGACGCGCTCTGGCGGCCTGGATTGCCGGCACGGTGGCGGGGCTGATTCTGAACGGCGCACAAGCTGCCGGGGGCACGCAGGACTATCACATCGAGGCCGGCCCGCTGGACCAGGTGCTGCTGGATATCAGCCGGCAGAGTGGCCAGGTCATCTCTTTCGCGCCGAGCGTCGGCACCCGCCGCTCGGCGCCGGTCGAGGGCAACCTGTCCGCCGAAGCGGCCGTGCAGCGCGCCCTCAAGGGTACCGGCCTGCAGCTGCAGATCAGCCCGGGCGGCGCCCTGATCATTGTCGAGAACGGCAAGCCAACCGCGCAACGCGCCGCCGTCCCGGCAGTCGCACCAGAAGCCGCACCTATGCTCGATCGGGTGGTGGCCATCGGTACCCGCCGCAGCGATGCCACGGCATTGACCAGCGCAGCTCCAGTGGACGTGATCAACAGCCAGGAGCTGGTGCAGACCGGCGCTACCAGCCTCAACCAGGCGCTGTTCCAGCTGCTGCCCTCGTTCAACTTCCCGCAGAACCAGAGCGCTACCCGCGGTCAGGACCCCAAGGGCGCCTCCCTGCGCGGCCTGTCGCCGGACCAGACCCTGGTGCTGGTCAACGGCAAGCGCCGGCATGCTTCGGCAGTGGTGAACATTTCCGGCGGCGTGCCCTTTATCGGCGCGCAGTCGGTCGACCTCGACATGATCCCGATCAGCGCCATCGACCATGTCGAGGTGCTGCGTGACGGAGCGTCCGCGCAATACGGCTCGGACGCCATCGCCGGGGTGATCAACATCGTGCTCAAGCAGCGCGACAACGGCGGCCAGGTCAACACCCAGGTCGGTCGCTACGACCAGGGCGACGGTTTCAGCAAGGCCGTCGATGCCTGGTACGGCCTGGGCCTGCCGAGTGACGGCTTCCTCACCCTCAGCCTCAACGGGCAGAACAATAAGCCCACCGATATCGGCGACAAGTACGTGGCCGACGGCGAAGTGCAGGACCCGCGCTGGGGCGGCGCCAGCCGCGACAAGTTCAATCTGGCGGCCAACGCCGAAGTGCTCCTTAACGATCAGTGGCAGCTGTACGGCTTCGCCACCTACGGCCAGGACAAGTCGTTCAACAACACCCCACCGCTGCTGGCCAGCAACCCGAACAACGTGCCGGAGATCTACCCCAACGGCACCATCCCGCAGTACCGCTATCGCTATGAAGATGCCGCCGTGACGTTCGGCTCGCGCTTCGAGGACGAAGCCATCGGCCGTTTCGACCTGAGCGCCACCTATGGTCGCGACAAGCACGACGAGCAGGCCTCGGACACGGTTAACCCCAGCTACGGAGCGGCCAGCCCCACCAAATTCGACGTCGCCACGCTGATCAACGAACAGACCAACCTGACCCTCGACTACGCCCGCGACCTGGACGTCGACTGGTCGGCCAACCCGCTGACCATCTCCGCCGGTGTGGCCTGGCGCGACGAGCGCTACCGCCTGCAGGAAGGCGACTACGACTCCTACGCCTACGGCGGCATCGACGGCGTACAGGTCGGTGCCGTACAGGCTTCCGGCCTGCAGCCGGACGATGCCGGCACCTTCAACCGGGATGTCGGCGGCCTCTACTTCGGCCTGGAAAATCAGCTCACCGACAAGCTGCAACTCGGCCTGGCCGGGCGCACCGAGCACTACTCCGACTTCGGCTCGGCCACCACCGGCAAACTCTCGGCACGCTACGAGCTGACCCCGCAGGTCGGCCTGCGCGCCACCGTCAACAATGCCTACCGCGCACCGACCCTCGGCCAGATCGGCACGTCCTGGACCACCACCACCAACGTCGACGCCGCCGGCAACCCGGTGCTGACCCGCATGCTGCCGGTCGACCACCCGGCCGCCCGGGCGCTGGGCGCCGAGGAGCTGAAGCCGGAGAAGTCGCGCAACCTGTCCTTCGGTCTGGTGCTGCGCCCGAGCGAGCAGGCCTCGCTGACCATTGATGCCTACCGCATCGATATCCGCGATCGCATCCTCTTCAGCGGCGGCATCTCCGGCCCCGAGGCCGAGCAGATCCTCGCCGACGCCGGTTACGGCCAGTACACCTGGGCGCAGTTCATGACCAACGCCGCCGACACCAGCACCCGCGGGGTGGACGTGGTCGGCAAGTACAACCTGGAACTGCAGCGGTACGGCGACCTGGCCCTGTCCGCCGGCTACACCAAGACCCGCACCACCATCGACAAGGTGCACGCGAACCCGCATGGCTTCGAGACGGTCACCCGCGAGTCGCGTGGCTACCTGGAGCATGGCTATCCGGAAGACAAGCTGGTGTTCGGCGCCGTGCACGGCTACGGCCTCTGGACCACCAGCCTGTACGTGACGCGTTTCGGCGAGTACCGCAAATACGCCTCGTCGGCGAGCAATGCGCAGTACGACCAGACCTTCTCCGCCCAGTGGGTGGCCGATCTGGACATCAACTACGCCTTCACCAAGCAGCTGAAAGTCTCGGTAGGCGCCAACAACCTGTTCGACAGCCATCCCGATGACTTCAACCAGCGCCTGCGCCAGACCCCGGCCCAGCAGTACAGCTACCTGGCCCCGGCCGCGCCGGAAGGCACCTTCTATTACACCAAGCTGAGTTACGACTTCTAAGCCATCACGGCCCGCCCCAAGGCGGGCCGACGATCTTCGAACAGGAGAGGTGAACATGACACGCATCAAGCAATGGCTGGGCGGCTCCCTGCTGACCCTGGGGCTGCTGGCGCAACCGGCGCTGGCCGCCGAGCAGCGCCAGCCGATTCACTTCGGCGACATCACCTGGGAGAGCGGCAGCCTGATCACCGAGATCCTCCGGCTGATCGTCGAACAGGGCTACGGCTACCCGACCGACACCCTGCCCGGCAGCACCGTCAGCCTGGAAACCGCGCTGGCGCGCAACGACATCCAAGTCATCGGCGAAGAATGGGCAGGGCGCAGCCCGGGCTGGATCAAGGCCGCAAACGAAGGCAAGGTGTTCGCCCTCGGCGACACGGTGAAGAACGCCAGCGAAGGCTGGTGGGTACCGGAGTACGTGATCAAGGGCGACGCCGCCAAAGGCATCCCGGCCATGGCCCCGGACCTGCGCTCGGTCACCGACCTGCCGCGCTACCGCGAGCTGTTCCGCGACGCGGAAAACCCGGAGAAGGGCCGCTTCCTCAACAGCCCGACCGGCTGGACCTCGGAGATAGTCAACAGCCAGAAGCTCAAGGCCTATGGCCTGGAGGACAGCTATGTGAACTTCCGCACCGGCTCCGGCGCGGCGCTGGATGCCGAGATCAGCTCGTCGATCCGCCGCGGCAAGCCGGTGCTGTTCTACTACTGGTCGCCCACCCCGCTGCTCGGCCGCTACAAGCTGGTCAAGCTGGAGGAGCCGCCCTTCGACGCCGAAGCCTGGAAGACCCTGGCCGACGCCAACCACCCCAACCCACGCGGCACGCGCTCGCTACCGGCGCACCTGGCGATCGGCGTGTCCGCGCCCTTCCATGCCGAGTACCCGGACCTGGTGGCCTTCTTCAGCAAGGTCGACCTGCCCATCGACCTGCTCAACGCCACCCTGGCCGAGATGAGCGAGCAGCGCCTGGCACCGCGCGCAACGGCGCAGCGCTTCTTGCGTGAGCACCCGCAAGTCTGGCAAGACTGGCTGCCGGCCGATGTCGCCGAGCGTGTGCGCGGAGGCCTGTGAGTCCGATGTTTCCCGAGCGCCTGCACTACTCCATCGCCAACGCGGTCAACGGCTTCGTCGACTGGCTGGTCCTGCACTATGGCGATGCCTTCCGCCAGTTCTCCGACAGCCTGCTGCAACTGGTGGTCGGCCTGGAGAACCTGCTGCGCCTGCTGCCCTGGTGGCTGCTGCTGGCGGTGGTCGGCGCGCTGGCCTGGCACGCCTCGCGCAGCTGGCGGCGCGCACTGCTGCTGGTCGGCCTGCTGTTCCTGATCGGCGTGGTCGGGCTGTGGGACAAGCTCCTGCAAACCTGTGCCCTGGTGCTGGTCGC
This sequence comes from Pseudomonas sp. F(2018), assembly GCF_005508865.1. Classification (GTDB taxonomy): domain Bacteria; phylum Pseudomonadota; class Gammaproteobacteria; order Pseudomonadales; family Pseudomonadaceae; genus Aquipseudomonas. The sequence goes on along the minus strand of NZ_SCOM01000004.1, from coordinate 11,610 downwards.
CACCAGCCTCAGCGTGCTGATCGGCGTTCCCAGCGGCATCCTGCTGGCCAACAAGCCGCTGGCGCGGCGCCTGCTGACGCCGCTGCTGGACATCATGCAGACCCTGCCCAGCTTCGTGTACCTGATCCCGGTGCTGATGCTGTTCGGCCTGGGCAAGGTGCCGGCGATATTCGCCACCCTGATCTACGCCATCCCGCCGCTGATCCGCCTGACCGAGCTGGGCCTGCGCGAACTCGACCCCTCGGTGAACGAGGCCGCCCAGTGCCTCGGCGCCAACCGCTGGCAGCGCCTGCGCCATGTGCAGTTGCCACTAGCCCTGCCGACCATCATGACCGGCCTCAACCAGACCGTGATGATGGCCCTGTCGATGGTGGTGGTGGCGTCGATGATCGGCGCACGCGGCCTGGGCGAGAACGTGCTGACCGGCATCCAGACCCTGAACGTCGGCCTGGGCGTGGAAGCCGGCCTGGCCATCGTCGCGCTGGCCGTGGTGATCGACCGCATCACCCAGGGCTACGGCCTGTCGCGCCGGGCCATCGAAACGGGCCAGGGCAAGCCGTGAGCGATCGTTACCTGGACGCCGCCCAGCGCGAGGAAATCGCCACGCTGCGGCGCAGCTTCACCGCCCGCAGCGAATGGCCGACCTGGCTGCTGCTGTTCGCCACCTACGCCGGCTGGCTGGGCCTGCTCGCCGCCAGCCAGGTGCTGGGGCGCTGGCCGAGCATCGTTCTGCTGGTACCACTGGTCACCCTCTGGCTATCGCTGCAACACGAGCTGCTGCATGGCCACCCGACCCGCTCGCGGCGGCTCAACAAGCTGCTCGGCTACGCGCCGCTGGCGATCTGGTACCCCTACACCCTGTACCGCGACAGCCATCTGGCCCACCACCGCGACGACCACCTGACCCTGCCGGGCATCGACCCGGAAAGCCGTTACCTGGCGCCGCAGGCCTGGCAGCGCAGCAACGCCGTGCAGCGCGGGCTGGCCTGGGCCAACAAGACCCTGCTCGGCCGCCTGCTGCTCGGCGCGCCACTGGCCCTGGTCGCCCTGGCACGCGAGGAAGGCGCCAGGTTGTGGCGGGGCGAACGCCAGGCCTGGCTGATGTGGTCGACCCACGGCGCCCTGACCCTGCTGATGCTGGCGCTGATCCAGCACTACAGCGCGTTGTCGGCACTCGACTACCTGCTGTGGGTCAGCCTGCCGGCGCTATCGCTGGCCATGCTGCGCTCCTTCTACGAACACCGCCCGGCGGTCCGCCCCGAGCAGCGCTCGGTGCTCAACGAAGCCGGCTGGCCGCTGCGCTGGCTGTTCCTCAACATCAACCTGCACCTGGTTCACCACGACCTGCCCGGCCTGCCCTGGTACTACCTGCCGCGCATCTACCAGGCGCGCCGTGAGCAATGGCGCGCCCGCAGCGGCGACTTCCTGGTGCACGGCTACGCCGCCCTGGCCCGCCGACACGCCCTGCGCCCGGTCGACAGCCCGCGCCATCCCTTTGCCTGAATAGAGTTGCCCGATGACCGATCACTACCTGGAACTGGCCATGTACCCCGCGCCGGCCGCCGTGCAACAAGCCAACGAGGCCTGGCTGCAGCGCATCCACCAGCTGCTGGGCGGCGGCCGGCAGCGCTGGGATGGCCGGGACCTGCGCCAACTCTGGCGGGCGCCGCAGCTGCTGCTGACCCAGACCTGCGGCTACCCGCTGATGCAGGAACTGCGCGGGCAGGTGCGCGTGCTCGGGCGCCCCGTTTATCGCCTCGCCGATGCCCAGGACGGCTGGCACTGCAGCCTGCTGCTGGTGCGCTGCGATGACCCACGCGAGGACCTGGCCGCCCTGCGCGGCAGCCGCGCGGTGATCAACGGCTTCGACTCCAACACCGGGATGAACCTGCTGCGCCACCGCCTGCTGCCGCTGCAGCGCGACGGGCGCTTCTTCGCCGAGGTGCAGGTCAGCGGCGCGCATCGCGCCAGCCTGCGCCAGGTCGCCGCTGGCCAGGCCGAGCTGACTGCCGTGGATAGCGTGACCTTCGCCTACCTGGCCGCCCACGCCCCCGCCGAAGTCGCCGAAGTACGGGTGCTGGCGCGCAGCGCACCCAGCCCGACATTGCCCTATATCGGCGCGCGCGGCCTGGATGAACAACAGGGCGAAACCATTCGCGCGGCAATGAACCAGGCCCTGCTCGAGCTGCCGGACGTGGCGCGGATACTGGGGATAGAGGAAGTGCAGGCGGCCCGTGCGGAGGACTACCAGGTGCTGCTCGATTACCAGGAGCAGGCCGAACGCGCCGGCTACGCCGAGCTGGCCTGATTCAATCGATCAGGGTGCAGGCCATTACCAGCGCATCTTCGCGGCCGCCGGCGGCCGGGTAGTAGTCGCGGCGCCGGCCGACCTCGTTGAAGCCGTAGCGCTCGTACAGGCGGTAGGCGCCCTGGTTGCTGGCGCGCACTTCGAGGAAGCATTCGCCGGCCTTGAGCTCCATCGCCCGGCGCATCAGGTGTTCCAGCAGCAGCAGGCCGAGGCCCCGGCCCTGGCTCTGCGGACGCACGGTGATGTTGAGCAGGTGCGCCTCGTCGATGATCACCTGGATGATGCCGTGGCCGACCTGTTCGTCGCCGTCGAACATCACCCAGCAGTCGTAGGACTTCAGGCCGTCGGCGAACAGGTTGCGGTTCCACGGGTGGCTGAAGGCGGCGTTCTCGATCTGCAGCACGCGGTCCAGGTCCGCCTCGGTCATCGGACGGAAGCTGATGGCGCCGCTCATGCCGAGGCTTTCCAGCGCGGCATCAGCCGGCGCATGGCACGCCACAGCTCGGCCTTGCGCTGCGGCTCGTCCATCAGCAGCTCGAGGCTCGGCAGCGCCCAGGCGGCGCCCAGGCCCTCGACCTGCAGCTCGCGGTTGTAGGCCTGCTCGTCCGCCTCACCGGCGAAGCGCACGGCCGGCAGGCCGATCAGCCACAGGCAGCTGCAGGGCTGGCTTTCCAGCTGGCCGGCGAGCACGCCCTGCACGTAATCGCGAGCGGCCTCGGGGCCCTGGTCGAGATTGCCACGCGACAGCAGCGGCCAGCGGATCGGCGAGCCGTCGCCGACCTGCTGCGGGGCGTCCGGCAGGCCGGCGGCGCGCAGCAGGTCCTTGAGCAACAGATAGGAAGGGTCGCGGCTCTGGAAGGGCTCGCCCGTGGCCAACTCGACCAGCAGGGCGCAGTCGCCGGCGCGCAGCAGCTGCAGGGCGAAGCGTGGCGGCGGCACCACTGGCTTGGCCTCGGCCACCGGCGCCTCTTCCGGCTCGGCCTTGGCCTCCGGCTTGGCGAATACCTTGGACGCGGCCGAGGGGCGCGGCACCTCGATGACCGGGCGCTGCGGCTCGACCGGCGCCTTGGCCTCGACCACCGGCGCCGCCACGGGAACCACGGGCGCGGCGGGTGCGACTTCCGGCTCGGGCTGCGGCTGCAGCAGCTCGGCGCGCGACGGCGCGGCGAACGGCAGCTCCACGCGCGGCAGCCAGCTGGCCACCTGCATGGCGGTCAGATAGGCACGGCGGCGGACTTCTTCGATCAAGAGGGGCTTCCAGACAAGGCGGAATCAGGCGCGAATTGTGGCCTGAATCGGCCCTCGGGAAAAGGCCGATGGGCGTGACGGCCAGCTGTGCACCTTTGCAGTACAATTCCGCCGCCTTTGAACTATTGATGATCTCGCGAGCTAGAGCCAGACAAGGCAAAAATGGCTGAGGAAGCGGAGTTTACGAGCTGTAAATGAGCATTCCGAAGCCATTTTTAACGCCGGCTGGCCGACGCGCAGCAGATCAGAAAAGCAGCCCGCAGAACGGATGCCCCAATGATTGACCCCAAGCGCGTATTGCGCGCCCTCGCCGAGCACTGGACGCTGCTCGAACCGCTGTGCGAGCGCTTCGATGCCGGCACCCTGAGCCTGATCGAGCTGCGCAACCAGCTCGGTGCGCAACTGCCCGAGGGCAGCCCTGCCGACATCACCGCCCTGCTCGACCAGTGGATCCGCCTGGATATCCTGGTGCCGGTGGCCAAGAGCCCCAACCGCTTCGAGCTGAACGCGCAGATCCACGACTTCCTCGCCTACCTGCGGCGTGAACACCGCCTCGGCCTGTGCCTGGAGATCGAAGCCTACCTGCGCCATCTGGAGCGCCTGGCGGGCTATATCCAGGACGCCTTCGAGGTGCGCGACGGCAACGATCTGGCGCGCCAGCTGCGCCTGCTCGATATGCGCGTGCGCGATGTACTGAAGAAGCTCGGCAACGACGAGCAGGCGCTGATCGGCGTGGCCGAGCGAGCCAAGACCAGCGACCGGCAGATCCCGCTGCGCCAGCGCTACGCCGAAGTACTGGCGACCTGGGACGAGTACGTCGAGCCGATGATCCAGCTGGTCGCCGCGGACGGTGCCTTCGAGCAGGGCGTACGCCGCGTCGAGCAGGTGCTGCTCAAGCTGCTCGGCGAACAGCAGCGCCTCGGCCAGCTGGTCGACGATGACCTGCTGCTGCGCACCCACGCTCGCATTCTGGAAATGCAGACCACTGCCCAGCTGACCCTGCGCAAGGCCCGCGAGCTGCTGCTGCCGCTGCGCGAGGAAGCGCGTCGGCACAACGCCGTGACCCGTGGCGCGGCGCTGGCCCTGGCGGCGATCCGCAAGAAGGGCCTGGACGCCGTACCGCAGGCCTCGCTGCCGCTGCACAGCCGTCCGCAGAGCACCTTCCTCGGCACCGCCTCGCAGGTCGAGGCGTACGTCTATGCCCTCGCCCGCTTCGAGCCCAAGCCGTCGCAATTCCCCAAGGCCAGCGGCACGCGCAAGGGCGAACCGCAACGCGCGCCCCGCACCGCCCGCGAGATGATCGAGCGCTGCGAGCAGGCCCTGCCGCTGCCAGACCTGATGGGCTGGCTGCTGGACCAGGAGCCCAACGGTGCCACCGACGAATTGCTCTACTGGTTCTCGCGCCTGTCCCGCGACAGCCGTTTCCAGCGTGAGCGCCTCGAGCGCCGCGACTACCTCACCCGCGAGCATCAGGTCAGCCTGAGCTCCTACGCCCTGATCAAGCCGGCCGGGACCACTACCGCATGAATATCGACCTGAAAGAACTGACCCAGCTGGCGCCGATCTTCCGCGAGCTGTTCAAGGGCTACCACATCAGCCGCCGCGACCCGGAGCTGTATACCCAGCTGTCCAACCTGCAGGACCAGTACCGCGCGCTGTTCAAGTCGCTCGGCTACGAGCTGACCTGCGACACCCGCGGCTTCTACTACTTCGTCCCCGAGCAGATGGGCGCCCAGGTGAACAAGACCGCCCAGCGCCTGGCGCTGTTTACCTTCATCCTCGTTGAACATCTGGCGGACCAGGGCCGCGACCCGCTGGCCGTGCTCGATGGCGGCAGCCTCGGTCGCGACGAGCTGCCGCCGCTGCTGGAGAAGTACAAGGACCTGTTCCTGCAGGCTGAAGTCACCACCCAGGACGAGCTGGAAGAGAAGGTCATGCGCCGTCTGACCCAGCTCGGCTTCGCCAGCGAGGACAACGGCGTGTACCGCTTCCTCGCGCCGATGCACCGCTTCCTCGACGTGTGCCTGGCCGTGCAGCAGGACCGCGACCTGGCCGCCAGCCTGCACAGCGCCCTGCCGCTGCCGACGCCAGTACTGGTCGCCGATGACGGCGAGGACGACATCGTGCTCATCGAGCCCGTCGCCGACGTGGCCAGCGAGGAAAGCGAAGAAGACGCCCTGGCCCGCGCCATGGCCGAAGAACGTGAAGCCCAGGAGATCGACGCATGAGCCAGGAACGCTACGGCATCCGCCGCTTCGCCCTGCTGAACACCGCCGGCTACAGCCTCGGCCTGTTCCCGCTGGAAAACCCGCTGTCGGTGTACGGCGCCAACAACCTGGGCAAGTCGGCGTCGATCAACGCCCTGCAGTTCCCGATCCTGGCGCGCATGTCGGACATGAGCTTCGGCAAGTACAGCCTGGAAGCCTCGCGCAAGTTCTACTTCGCCAGCGACACCAGCTACATCCTCGTCGAAGTGTCCCTGCCCCACGGCCCGCACGTGATCGGCGTGGCCGGTCGCGGCCCGGGCGGCGGCTTCGGCCACCAGTTCTTTGCCTACCAGGGCGAGCTGGACCTGCAGCACTACCAGAGCAACGGCACCTGCCTGCGCCAGCGCGAGCTGTTCAACAACCTCGGCCAGGCCGGCATCGTCGCCTACGAGCTGAAGCCGGAAGAGCTGCGCCGCCTGCTGGTCGGCGGCCACACTTCGATCCCGCTGGACCTGACCCTGATTCCGCTGCGCTCCACCAGCGAGCAGAGCCTGAAGACCTTCCGCGCGCTGTTCATCAACCTGCTGCACATGCGCGAGATCACCGCGGCGAAGTTGAAGCAGCTGTTCCTCGATGCCTTCGAGCACAGCCTGCGCTCCGGCAGCGTCGACTACATCGCCGCCACCGAAGAGGCCTTCCGCGACGTGCGCCGCATGGAGCAGGACTACCAGGCCCTGGTCACCGCTGGCCCGCTGATCGAGGCGCTGTCCGCCGGCGTGGCCCAGCGCGAAGTGCTGCGCGGCAAGCTGCATCGCCTGTCGCCGCTGCTGGATAGCCTGCTCGGCACCTGGCAGGACTACGCCGGCGCCCGCCGTGACGAACTGCTGACCCAGCACGAGCACTACCGCGCCGAGCAGGATGGCCTGCAGCACGAACAGCGCGGCGGCACCCAGGAGCTGATGCGCCTGGAGCGCGAGATCAGCGAGATCCAGCGCTGGATGGGCGAGCTGGCAGTACTGAAGAACCGCTTCGCCCTGGTCGACGATGTGAAGGTGCTGGAAGCCCAGCTGCTCGCCGCCAAGGACGCCCACGACGAACTGGCCGGCGCCCTGGCGCAGTCGCGGCAGTTCTCCGCCGAGGATCTGGACGAGCGTCTGCGCGACTTGGAGAAGCGCCTGAAGTCGGTCAAGCAGCAGCTGGACCACGCCGACAACAACAGCTACTCGCGCCTGCGCGAAGAGTTCAGCCAGGCCGATGTGGACCGCCTGATGCGCCTGTTCAACGGCCAGCTGTTCAGCCTGCCGCTGGGCGAGAAGGGCATCCAGGCCGAGGGGGATGACTGGGTCAAGGCTGTGGAGGCCGTGTTGGATCGCTTCAAGGGCGATCACTTCGAAGTGCCCGGCCTGTCCATTGACCTCTCGCACATCGAGCCGCCGGCCCTGCAGGCCCTGGCCGACCGCGCGGCGCTACGCGACCAGCGCGACCGCCTGGAACGCGAGCTCAAGCAACTGAAGACCCAGCAGGCCGTGGCCAATGACCGCGCCGCGAGCAAGGCCCAGGCCGAGCAGCTGTACCAGGCCGTGCTGGACGCGCAGAAGGCGCTGGAAGACTTCCGTCGCTGCCAGACCCTGTCCGCCGAGGACGCCAGCAAGCTGGAACAGCTGGAGCAGCTGGAAGCCGCCCAGGACGAACTCAAGCGCGCCGCCGACGCCTTCACCGAGCGCGTGCAGCAGCTCTCCGCCAAGCTGCAGCTGGTCGGCCGCCAACTGGCCGATCTGGAAGCCAAGCAGCGCACTCTGGAAGACGCCTTGCGCCGTCGCCAGCTACTGCCGGCCGACCTGCCGTTCGGTACGCCGTTCATGGACCCGGTGGACGACTCGCTGGACAACCTGCAGCCGCTGCTCAACGACTACCAGGACAGCTGGCAGGCGCTGCAGCGCATCGACGGGCAGATCGAGGCGCTGTATGCCCAGGTGCGCCTGAAGGGCGTGGCCAAGTTCGACAGCGAGGACGACGTCGAGCGTCGCCTGCACCTGCTGGTCAACGCCTACGCGCACCGCCAGGACGAAGCCCTCACTCTGGCCAAGGCACGCCGCGCAGCGGTCACCGATATCGCCCGTACCCTGCGCAATATCCGCAGCGACTACGACAACCTGGAACACCAGCTGGCACTGTTCAACCGCGAGATCAACAAGCGCCAGGTCTCCAACCTGGAGAGCTTCCGCATCGTCCTGGCGCCGAACAAGGATGCGCTCAAGCACATCGACCAGATCATCCACAGCGCCGGCCAGTACGAGGAAGGCGAGACCCTGTCGGTGTTCGACCTGCAGCAGAGCGGTGATCAGGACGCCAAGAACGAGGAAGCCAAGGAGTACCTGGCGCGCCTGGTGGCGGCCAACCACAACCAGCTGGGCCTCAAGGACCTGTTCGAACTGGCCTTCGAGATCACCAAGGTCGGTGGCCAGCCGGTGATGCACACCGACATCGACGGCGCGGCGTCCAACGGCACCACCATGACCATCAAGGCGCTGACCAACATGTACCTGTTGCTGCACCTGATGGACCGCGAGCAGGCCGGCAAGGTGCGCCTGCCCTACTACCTCGACGAGGCGGCGGACATCGACGAGCGCAACCAGCAGGCGCTGATCGAGACCAGCCTGCAGCTGGGCTTCGTACCGATCCTGGCGTCGGTGAAGCCGCAGGTATCGGCCACCGTGGCCATCGACCTGGAAGGTGGCAGCGGGCCGAACGGCATCTACATCGACGAGGCGGACTGGAAGTACATCAAGCGCCGCGAGACGGCCAAGGTGCAGGAAGAACAGGCCGAGCCGGCCTGATCCTTACGCGCAAACGAAAAGGGCCGCTTATGCGGCCCTTTTTCTTGGGAGGGGATCAGTCGTCCTGGTGGTCCTGGAGGATCTGGCCGTTAGTGGCATCCAGCTCCATGTCCCACTTCACGCCCTGGGCGTCGCGTACCTCCACCTGGTAGATGTAGCGGCCGTATTCCTCTTCCAGCTCGGTCTCGGTGACCTGGCCACCCTGGTGCTTGGCCAGGGCGGCGGCATTGAGCTTGTCGAAGCTCTGGATGGTGCCGGCGTCGCGCAGCTTAAGCGCTTCGTCCGGGCCCAGGTCGCGGGCCTGGGCGATGCCGGCGGTGGTGGCGAGGGCAGTGATGGCGAAAAGGGCAGTCAGCTTGTTCATCTCGTGTCTCCGTCGGGAGTGATTGGTTTCGACGGGAGTAAAGATAACCAGGCCGACTTAACCCAAGCTGAATCCGCCTATTTCTCCAGGGCGATCTTCGGCGCCCACTTCAGCCACTCCTCGTTGACCTCGTCGTTGAGGGCGAAGGTCTGGCCGGGTTTGGCCGGGCCGCCCATCACCGCGTTGTCCGGCGTGGCGAAGGCGATACCGCCTTCCAGCAGCGCCTCCAGCGACTCGGTACGCACCTTCACGCCCTTGAACAGCCCGGCATCCACACCGATGCCGCTGGCATTCCAGAAGCGACTGCCGGTGCGCACTAGGGGTGCGTAGCGTGGCTCGATCAGCACATGGATCAGCACGCGATCGGAAGTCGGGCCCAGTTCGAAATGGGTGACCTTGCCCACCGGTACCTCGCGGTAGCTGACCACCACACCGGGCTTGATCGAGCCCCGGCGCGCCGTGCTAAGGATCAGGCGCAGCCCTTCCTCGCGAGTCTCGGCGGTAGGCGCCTGCTTGCGCACCTCGAAGTAGTGCTGTGGCTTGCCGGCCTTGGCCGCCGGCAGCACTTCGAGGTACTGACCGCTGACCAGCGTCTCCAGGTTGGCGGTACGCACCAGGCCCAGCTCGGGCTTGACGACCCAGAACTCGCTACCGACGGAAGCCACGCGCCCGACGGCCTTGGTGATGCGCGCATTGAGCAGCACGGCCTGCAGATCATCGGTCAGCTCGACGCTTTCCACCTTGCCGACCTCGATGCCCTTGAAGCGCACCGAGGTGCCTGGATTCAGGCCGTCACCGGTGGGCACCTTGATCTGAATCGCCACGCCTTCCTGCAACGCGGCGTCACGATCGCCGTGCAGCGTGAAGCGCTGGATCTTGCGGTTGACCGGCGCCTTCATATCCGGGGTCTCGAAGGTCACGCCCCCGGCCAGCAGGCTCTGCAGCGACTCACTCTTGACCTCGATGCCCGAGGAGATACCGCCCTTGAGCGTCACACCGCTGGCATTCCAGAAGCGCGTGGAGCTGTTCACGAGGTTGGCGTAAGCCGGCTCGATGTGCGCACCGAGGACCACCCGCTTGCGATCACGGGAGAACTGGAAGCTCTGGATGCTGCCGACCTTGACCTGGCGGAAGAGGATCGGGCTGCCGACTTCCAGCGAACCCAGAGTGTCGGCGAACAGCACCAGGTGAAGACCGGGGGCATCGATATCCAATGGTGGCGCCTTGGCCCGGGCCACGAAGTCACGCAGCGGCGGATTGCCCTTCTCGCCCGGTTTGATGGCGATGTAGTTGCCCTTTACCAGTGCTTCCAGGCCGGTGATACCGGCCAGGGAGATTGAAGGCTTGACCGTCCAGAATTCGGCGCCCTCGGTCAGGTAATCCTCGGCGCGCGGGTCCAGCATCATGTCGAGGGAGGCGGTTCTCAGGTCCTCGTCGATCTTGATGGCCTTCACGGTACCGACCTGGATGCCCTTGTACATGATCGGCGTGCGACCAGACTCGATGCCCTCGAAGTCCTGCAGCTTGAGCGTGGCCTTGATGCCAGCCTGGGCCGCGTCGAAGTCCTCGTAGAGGCGGAACGGAATTGCCGGATCGGTGGGTGGGCTGTCCTTGCGATGCTCAGGGGTGGCAAAGGCGATGCCGCCTGCGACTATGCTCGACAGGGACTCGGTGCGTACCTTGACCCCGGACAACCCGGCGTCGATGGTCACGCCGCTGGCGTTCCAGAAACGCGTGTGCTTGCGCACCAGGCTGCTGAACTCGGGCTGAATGAATATCTGAATCTCGACGGTGGTCTGATCTTCCGCGAGCTTGTAGCTCTTCACCCGGCCGACCTGGATCTGCTTGTAGAACACCGGACTGTCGCGATTGATCGAGGCTAGACGGTCGGCCTTGAGGGTCAGGTGCAGGCCAGGCACCGTGTCGGCCAATGGCGGCTGCTCACCGAGCGCGACGAACTTGCGGGTCGGTTCGCCATCGCCGGGGCTGGCGGTGATGTAGTTACCCGACACCAGTGTTTCCAGGCCGGTGATACCGGCCAGCGAGACGCTGGGCTTGACCAGCCAGAAGCGCGTATTGCTGCGCAGATGCGGCTCTACGCGCTTGTCCATCTCGACGGTGACGCGTACACCGCGCTCTTTGCCGTGATCGTCCAGCTCCATGCCGATGACCTTGCCGATCGACATGCCCTTGTAAATGACTTCGGTCTTGTTGACCTGAATGCCATCGCCCGAGGGGAAGAAGATCTGAATCTCGATACCAGCCTGGCTGTAGGCTCGATAGGCCAGCCAGCCGCCAATCAGCAGAGCGATCAGGGGCAGCACCCAGATGGCGGACCAGTTGGTGGTACGCCGGGTCTTCGCGGTGTTCAGCTCGGTCATGCAGGAAAACTCCATTCCTCAGAGCGGGTCCGAAGGCTTCCTTGCGGCAGCAGCAAGGTCAGCGCCCGCTATCACGCTAGTTCAACAACAGGGCGAACAGCAGGCGCAAGCCTAACGCAAGCGGCGGTCAGCCGCATGCCTCGGGCCGGGTTGCTGAATATTTTTCTTCGGCGCAAAAGCCAAACCCCCACCCGATTTCTCGGATGGGGGTTTGGGGATAGGAGCTTGACGATGACCTACTCTCACATGGGGAAACCCCACACTA
>NZ_SCOM01000003.1 GCF_005508865.1 Pseudomonas sp. F(2018) | reverse complement strand
TGTTGAGGCGGGCAACGAGATCCACTACTACGCCGGCAGCAAGGTAGTCATCGACGCCGGCATGGAACTCACCGCCAAGGGCGGCGGCAGCTGGCTCAAACTCGACCCCAGTGGCGTCACCCTCAGCGGCGCGACGATCAAGATGAACTCCGGCGGTGCGCCAGGCGCAGGCAGCGGCCTCTCCATCCTCCCTGCCGTGCTGCCCTGGATCGCCGATCAGGCCCGTGCAGGTAACTTGCTTGATCATGCCCAGAGACAGGAGCGCTACGACGAGCAAGTCCGCTTTGTCACCCGCCACGGCAATCCAATACCAGGCGTCAAAGCCGCCATCATCCTGCCTAGTGAAAGTGCCCCCCAGCTGTCGAGAAGCGACCTTGACGGCCGTCATCCACGCCTACAGACCAGCGCCATGGAAACTGCCGATGTCCACTTGGTATGGGATGAGCTGGTTATTCCGTCCGGCGCCGATGACTACGCAACGAGTCGAAATAAATGACCACATGCCCAATCACAACTTTTACCACCAATACACGCTCCGGCTCAGTGCATGAGATAGCGCTTAAGTGCGACAAGCTTTGGGCAATGGGTCAGGAGGAAGCAATTCGCCGACTGAGCGTCGAAAAACGCAGCTTCTTCTTCGGCACCGCGAAGCAAGAGTTGGTCTCGGACTTTAGCGCGCGAGCCGCGCGCATTGCCGCCAGTTATGCTCGCTTCTATCTAGAACAGGAACAAGGCGGCAAACCACACCTGAAGGGGCGCTTCTATTGGATGGGACTGGCCGCATTTGCCAGCAAGCAGGTCAAGTGTGGCCTCGACTTTATCCCTAGCGAACCCTATCTAACCATTGCCACACCACCCATCGCTCAACCCGCCATGAGGGTTGGCAAAAACGCGCTGGGCAAGGGAAATTTCTGGCTGTTCCAAGACATCTTTGTCTGGCACTGGTTCTACAACCAATTTCCAGAGCAATTTGACGAATGTGCGCCCGAAAGAAATGCACAAGACTGTGTACCGCAAGTGCAAGTCAATATCTCCTCTCTGCCATGGGCAAAAGAAGCCTTACCCGTTATTAACAACTTGCAGGTTACTATTGAGATAAAGAAAGCCTTCAAATTGATACGACAGTTGGAGGGGATGCCTGCGAGCCCAGCCAAAAGTGACATGCAGCTCACTTCACTCATGCATATTGCAGATCATGAGCAACGGAAAATACTGCAGCCTCTGATATATGAGGAGCTTGCATTCAAGCTCGTTCTGGATGCGCAAGCCATAGCCGAAGTCTTGCCATTCGTACCATTGCGCGTTGCTGCATTCAGCACGGCCTGTGATACAGAGAAGCCAGCGCTAAGGGTACAAATGACCGAAGGTGATCTCTACAAAGAGCGTGATCGCATGAAGTTCATTGATGGAATAGCCAGACAATACCATTCATTGATGATGGGCCAGCGCAGCTACATGGAAAGCACTATCTCCACCATTGCCACTTGGCGGAATGCCGTATGAAATTTTACCTGGCCCTCGTGATGGGCTTACTTGTTGGCTGCAACGACGATAGCAACGGAAGAAACATGAACTCGGAACACGCGCTAATCAAGCTTGAACTTGAACAGCCCATTGAGACTCTCGCAGCAGAAAGTCCCATTGAGTTTTCCAAAGAATGCCTGGATGAAGCAGGTATGTGCTGGTACAAGATCAGCCGTGCCGGCAGCGATCCTCTTCTGCCAACTTTCGAGGTCCAGCAAGGCGGCCGCGTATTGCTTCTACAGCAGGCCACCGACATATCGATAGCTTTCAACCAACGCATCGACGAATCCGTGCAGAACTTCAATATCACCTTGCGCGGATTACCGGACAACAGCACCCACGAAGCAACACAAGAGTTCCTTTACACCCTGATTAGCGACATAGAAGAAGCAGGCTGGCAGCACTATTATTCCCCCTCTGATCCGCGAATTTCCGGCTCGCAAGCCGACAAGATCGACTCCCCGGATGATGTGTTGGGGAGTTACGTAATGAGCCACCCATGGCTTGATCCTGATCATCAGATTGATCTGCAGCGCTGGCTGGAATTAGGCTCCTTCTACAATTGGTACTTCTACAACGATGGTGCCTATCTGCATCTCAGAGCCTGGCGGCGTGATTCAGAAAATGCTCCCATGGAAAAAGCCACCTACCTGATTACTTTGGAATTTCTAACCGAGAGCGCGTATTGGCTCAGCGGCTTCAGCGAAGAAGAAGACAAAGAACGCTGGAAAGAACTACTGCCTGCTCGCCTCGACGAATATCGGCAGCAGCGTGAAAAGCTGGAGGCTAGAGCCCGCGCCGCTGGGATAGAGATTGATGAGGCCTACCAGGACCCACCTATTAAAGCGCTGGCAGACTAACGGCGGCCCACCGACCACAACAGTATCCAGAAGGCGCTTCGAGCCCTGATTGGGGTACACCTACAAGGATGGAACCATTGACAAGCCCCCTCCTCGTCGGTGCCCTCGGCGTGCTTGGCCTATCGATCCTTTGCCTGCTTCTCGGCGGAGCCGGTGTTGCTGGCGCGGTTACCGGTGGCGGGCAAGCCAGCGGTGCCGTTGGTGTCATGTTCTTCTTCGCCAAGGCGCTGCTGGGATTGTCGCTACTGCTCGGCGTGCTCTGGCTGATCCGCTCCCCATCACGCTAAGAGCTGCGCTGGATCAAAGCCCGGCGGTGCGGTAGCGGGCACCATCTGCGCTCATTTTCATGCAAGCGCAGCCATGTTCCCGCCGCACGCCCCCGAACTGCTCTCCCCCGCCGGCACCCTCAAATCCATGCGCCATGCCTTTGCCTATGGCGCCGACGCCGTTTACGCGGGGCGACCCCGCTACAGCCTGCGGGTGCGCAACAACGAGTTTGACCACGCCAACCTGGCCATCGGCGTCGCCGAGGCGCATGCCCAGGGCAAGCGCTTCTACGTGGTGGTCAACATCGCGCCGCACAATGCCAAGCTGAAGACCTTCATAAAGGATCTGGAGCCGGTGGTGGCCATGGCGCCGGATGCGCTGATCATGTCCGACCCGGGGCTGATCATGCTGGTGCGCGAACACTTCCCCGCGATGCCGGTGCATCTTTCGGTGCAGGCCAATGCGGTGAACTGGGCCAGCGTGGAGTTCTGGCGCCGCCAGGGGCTGAGCCGGGTGATCCTGTCCCGCGAGTTGGCGCTGGAGGAGATCGCGGAGATCCGCCAGCAAGTGCCCGCCATGGAGCTGGAGGTGTTCGTCCATGGCGCCCTGTGCATGGCCTATTCCGGGCGCTGCCTGCTGTCCGGCTACCTCAACAAGCGCGATCCCAATCAGGGCAGCTGCACCAATGCCTGCCGCTGGCAGTACCAGGCCCTTGCTGGCCAGGAGAACGAGCTGGGCGGTATCGTCCGCGGCTGCCCGCCGACACTCGGCGAGGGCCTGCCGACCGAGCGCACCTTCCTGCTGGAGGATGCCACTCGGCCAGGCGAGCTGATGGAAGCCTTCGAAGACGAGCATGGCACCTACATCATGAACTCCAAGGACCTGCGCGCCGTGCAGCATGTCCAGCGCCTGCTGCAGATGGGCGTGCACTCGCTGAAGATCGAGGGCCGCACCAAGAGCCACTTCTATGTGGCACGCACGGCCCAGGTGTATCGCCGGGCCATCGACGATGCCGCGGCCGGCCGGCCTTTCGACCTGAGCCTGATGGACGATCTCGAATCCCTGGCCAATCGCGGCTACACCGAAGGCTTCCTGCGCCGCCATGTGCACGACGAATACCAGAACTACCAGCGCGGCAACTCGATCTCGGAGCGCCAGCAGTTCGTCGGTGAGTTCACTGGCGAGCGGCGCGGCGAGCTGGTCGAGGTGCGGGTGAAGAATCGCTTCGCCGTCGGCGACCGCCTGGAACTGATGACCCCGCGCGGCAACCGCAGCTTCCTGCTCAACAGCCTGGAGAAGGTCGACGGCACGGCGACCGACATCGCGCCGGGCGACGGCCATATCGTCTACCTGCCGCTAGCGGCGGATCTCGACCTGAATCACGCCCTGCTGCTGCGCTTCAACACATCTCCGCCTGCGCCCTGAGCAGCTCGGAGAAGCGTTCGGCCGGCACCGGCGGGCTGATCAGGAAGCCCTGGATCTCGTCGCAGTGCTGGGCCTTGAGAAAGTCCATCTGCGCTTGGGTCTCCACGCCTTCAGCCACCACCTTGAGCTCCAGGCCATGGGCCATGGCGATGATCGCGCGGGTGATCGCCGCATCCTCGCCGCCGGCGGAAAGGTCGCGGACGAAGGTCTGGTCGATCTTCACGTAGTCCACCGGGAAGCGCTTGAGGTAGCTGAGCGAGGAATAGCCGGTGCCGAAGTCGTCGATCGCCAGCTTCACACCCAGGTCGCGCAGCTGCTGGAAGGTGGCGATGACGTTCTCCACGTTGTCCAGCAGATGGCTCTCGGTCAGTTCCAGTTCCAGCAGGCGCGGCGGCAGACCGGTCTCGTCGAGCACCTGGCGCACCAGGCCGATCAGGTTGCCCTGGCGCAGCTGATGGACCGACAGGTTGACCGACACCCGCAGGTCGGCCAGGCCCTGGCGCTGCCACTCGCGCGCCTGCAGGCAGGCCTGGCGCAGGACGAACTCGCCGATCGGCGCGATCAGCCCGGTCTCCTCGGCCAGCGGGATGAACTCGCCGGGCGGCACCAGGCCCAGGGCCGGATGGCGCCAGCGCACCAGCGCCTCGGCGGCGTTGAGGCTGTCGTCGACCAGGCATAGCTTGGGCTGGTAGAACACCTCCAGCTGACCGTCTTCGATGCCCTTGCGCAGCTGGGTTTCCAGCTGCAGGCGCTCTAGGGTGCAGGCCTGCAGATTGTCGGTGTAGAACTGGAAGGTATTGCCGCCCAGGTGCTTGGCGTGTTGCATGGCCATGCCAGCCTGACTGATCAGCGCCGAGATTTCCCGCGCGTTGTCCGGCAGCAGACTGATGCCGATCGAGGCGCTGATCACCAGCTCATGGCCGCCCACGTCCATCGGCGTGCGCAACTTGCTCAGCAATCGGCTGGCGGTGCGTGCCAGGGCCGAGAGGCTGCCGTAGTCGTCGAGCAGGATGGCGAACTCGTCGCCGGCCAGACGCGCCACGGTGTCGGCCTCCGGTGCGGCCTGGATCAGGCGACGAGCCATCTGCCGCAGCAGCTGGTCGGCCACTTCATGACCGAGGCTGTCGTTGAGCAGCTTGAAACGGTCCAGGTCGATGTGCAGCAGGGCCAGGCGTGACTCGTCCTGGCGTGAGCGCTCGCCGGCCTCGTGCAGGCGCTCGCGGAACAGGCTGCGGTTGGCCAGGCCGGTGAGCTCGTCGTAGTGCGACAGGTAGCGCAGGCGCTCTTCGGTCTGCCGGCGCTGCGACAGGTCGGAGAAGAAGCCGACGATATGACTGACGCGGCCGCGGCCATCGCGCACCACGTTGAGCTGCAGCCACTGCGGATACAGCTCGCCGTTCTTGCGCGTCTCGGTCAGCTCGCCGCGCCAGCTGCCGTGGCGCTCCAGTTCCTGGCGGATCAGTTGGTACTGGCGGCGGGCGTCGCGGCTGCTGATCAGGGTCGCCACGCTGCGCCCGAGCACTTCGTCCTTGCGGTAGCCGGTGACCTCGCTGAAGGCCTGGTTGACCGACAGCAGCAGGTAGTCGGCATCGAGGATGACGATGCCCTCGCTGGTGGCCTCGAACACGGTGGCGGCCAGGCGATGCTCCTCGTCCTGGCGCTTGCGTTCGCTGATGTCGCGGCGGGTGCCGAGCATGCGCACCACCTGGCCCTGGGCGTTGCGCTCCACGGCACGGCCGCGGTCTTCGACCCACAGCCAGCGGCCGTCGGCGTGGCGCACCCGGTACTCCACGCAGTAACCGTCGGTGCGGCCCTTGAGGTGCTCGACCAGGGCCCGACGGAGCAGCGGCAGATCGTCCGGGTGCAGGCGCGGCTTGAGGTGGCTGAGCACGCCCTTCACTTCGTCCTGGCTGATGCCGAAGATGCTCTCCAGGTGGCTGTGGTGCACCTCGTCGGTCTGCAGATCCCAGTCCCACAGACCCAGCTCGCTGGCCTCCAGGGCCAGGGCCAGGCGCGCCTCGCTCTTGCCCAGGGCGTGGCTGGCGTCGTCGAGTTCCAGGGTACGCTGGGCCACGCGAATCTCCAGATCGCCATGGGCCTTGCGCAGCTCGCGCTCGGCACGGCGGCGCTGCTCCACTTCGCGGGCCAGCTCCTGGTTGAGGCCTTCGGCGCTCTCGCGGGCATGCTCCAGGCGCTCGATCAGCGCCTGGTTCTGGAAGCGCCGCACCAGGCTGCCCTGCACCAGGCGATTGACCTGCCAGGCCACCACGCAGAGGCTCAGCAGCATCAGCAGGCCGAGCGCGCCCCAGGCCTGCTGGCGGGCGTTGTCGCTGAGCAACAGGTAGACGATGGAGGGCACCAGACACGGCAGGGCGAACGCCAGGAAGGCCGAGCGGCTGACCGCATAGGCCACGCTGGCGGAGAGGATGGCCGCGGCGATCAGGCCGTAGACCAGCGCCTGCAGCAGGAAGCGGTCGGCGGGCACCAGGAAGATCGCCGCGCACGCCAGGGTCAGGCCGGACAACCCGGCGCCCACCAGAAATACCCGACGCCAGTGCGGGTTGGCCTGGCGCGACGGCAGCGCGCTGTTGAAGGCAGTCATCTGGATCAGGCGCAGCACCGCCAGCAACACCACCCACACCAGCCAGCCGGCCAACAGCAGACCGCCCTGGGGCTGCCAGAGCAGGCCAGCACAGGCCAGGGCGCTGAGCAGCATGAAGAAGGTGGGGACCTGGGAGCCCTGATAAAGCAGACGAGTCCGCTCCACCGCGATCTCGGTGGCGAACTGCTGATGGATGGCGCGCGACTCCTCCGCCACCACGTTGGCAGAGGCGCCTCGAAGAGACTGGGTCATAGGCGATGTTCTTGTAATGGGATGCCTGACTTTTCCCGAGCATACCCGAGCTAGAGGGGCTGCCCAAGTCCGATGATGGCTTTTTACCAGCTCGGCGCGATAGATGGCGAACATTTGTTCACTGACATCGGCAGAGCCGCTGGCGGTCTCGCGAGTTAGAGCGCAGCAGGCTCTCGCCCGTCCGCCCGCGGTTTGCCGCCCCCCTACCCGGCCCGTAGAATGCCGCGATGCAGAACAATCCCGCCTTCGACCCAGAACTCCTCCTCGCCTCCCTCAACGATGCGCAATGCCAGGCCGTGGCCGCCCCGCTCGGCCGCCAGCTGGTGCTGGCCGGCGCCGGCTCGGGCAAGACCCGCGTGCTGGTGCACCGCATCGCCTACCTGATCCAGTTCCTCGGCGCCTCGCCGTACAGCATCCTGTCGGTGACCTTCACCAACAAGGCCGCGGCCGAGATGCGCCAGCGCATCGAGCAGATGCTCGGCCTCAGCCCCAGCGGCATGTGGGTCGGCACCTTCCACGGCCTGGCCCACCGCATCCTGCGCGCGCACTGGCAGGAAGCCGGGCTGGCGGAGAACTTCCAGATTCTCGACTCCGACGACCAGCAGCGCCTGGTCAAGCGGGTGATCCGCGAGCTGGGCCTGGACGAACAGCGCTGGCCGGCCAAGCAGGCCCAGTGGTTCATCAACGGGCAGAAGGACGAGGGCCTGCGGCCGAAGAACATCCAGCCCGGCGGTGACCTGTTCCTCGCCACCATGCTGAAGATCTACGAGGCGTATGAGGCCGCCTGCGCGCGCACCGGGGTGATCGACTTCGCCGAGCTGCTGCTGCGCGCCCTGGATCTGTGGCGCGACAAGCCGGACCTGCTGGCGCACTACCAGAAGCGCTTCAAGCACATCCTGGTCGACGAATTCCAGGACACCAACGCCGTGCAGTACGCCTGGCTGCGCTTCCTCGCCAAGGGCGGCGAGAGCCTGATGGTGGTGGGCGACGACGACCAGTCGATCTACGGCTGGCGCGGCGCGCGGATCGAGAACATCCAGCAGTTCTCCAGCGACTTCCCGGATACCCAGATGATCCGCCTGGAGCAGAACTATCGCTCCACCGCCGGCATCCTCAAGGCCGCCAACGCCCTGATCGCCAACAACAACGGGCGCCTGGGCAAGGAACTGTGGACCGACGGCAGCGACGGCGAGCCGATCAGCCTGTACGCCGCCTTCAACGAACACGACGAGGCCCGCTACGTGGTCGAGTCGATCGAGTCGGCGCTGCGCAAGGACGGCCTCAAGCGCAGCGAGATCGCCATCCTCTACCGCTCCAACGCCCAGTCGCGGGTACTGGAAGAGGCCCTGCTGCGCGAGCGCATCCCCTACCGCATCTACGGCGGCCAGCGCTTCTTCGAGCGTGCCGAGATCAAGAATGCGGTGGCCTACCTGCGCCTGCTCGACGGCCGTCACAACGACGCCGCGCTAGAGCGGGTGATCAACGTGCCGACCCGCGGCGTCGGCGAGAAGACCGTCGAGGCCATTCGCGAGCACGCGCGCCACGCCGACCTGTCGATGTGGGCGGCGATGCAGCAGCTGATCGCCAACAAGGGCCTGACCGGTCGCGCCGCCAGCGCGCTGAGCGGCTTCGTCGAGCTGGTCGAGAACCTGGCGGCAAAAGTGCTGGATATGCCGCTGCACCTGATGACCCAGACCGTCATCGAGCAGAGCGGGCTGATCGCCTGGCACCAGGCCGAGAAGGGCGAGAAGGCCCAGGCCCGGGTGGAGAACCTCGAGGAACTGGTCAGCGCCGCACGCAACTTCGAGAACAACGAAGACGACGAGCTGTCACCCCTGGCCGCCTTCCTCACCCACGCCTCCCTGGAAGCCGGCGACGCCCAGGCCGAGGAACACGAGGACTGCGTGCAGCTGATGACTCTGCACAGCGCCAAGGGCCTGGAGTTCCCCCTGGTGTTCCTGGTCGGCATGGAAGAAGGCCTGTTCCCGCACAAGATGAGCCTGGAGGAGCCCGGCCGCCTCGAGGAGGAGCGCCGCCTGGCCTATGTCGGCGTGACCCGCGCCATGCAGAACCTGGTGCTGACCTACGCCGAGACCCGCCGCCTGTACGGCAGCGAGACCTACAACAAAGTCTCGCGCTTCGTCCGCGAGATTCCGCCGGCGCTGATCCAGGAAGTGCGCCTGTCCAACAGCGTCAGCCGCCCCTATGCGGCACCGAGCCGAAGCATGAGTGGCGGCTCGATGTTCGCCGGCGCGGCCGTGCCGGAAACCCCCTTCAGTCTCGGCCAGGCCGTGCGCCACAGCCTGTTCGGCGAGGGCGTAATCCTCAACTTCGAAGGCAGCGGCGCCCAGGCCCGGGTGCAGGTCAACTTCGCCAGCGAAGGCAGCAAGTGGCTGATGCTGGCCTACGCCAAGCTGGAAGCAATGTAAGCAGATTCACTCACAAGGAAGAACCAGATGAATGCAAGGAAGCTGCTGGCCGGGCTGTCGCTCGGCCTGTTCTGCCACACCATCCAGGCCGGCGAGCCGATTGCCGATCTCGACAAGTTCGAGGCCAGCTATATCGCCTGTATCGAGGATGAGAAGGCGTTTGCCGACAGATGCCTGACCGAGCTTTTCGCGAAACACTCTCTGCCTTGGGAAAAGCCCGCCAACCTGGGCAAGCTGGAAGATGCCCTGGAGAAATGGATGGGCACGGTCTACAAGGTCCACCCCATTACCCGCAAGAGTTCGGGTGAGGTGTTCCAAAAGCGCTGGTATCTGATTGAGAACGACGCAGGCAAGCTCATGCAGCTGACCGTAAGATTCCGAACAGTTAAAGGCCAGTGGTACTACTTGGGGATAAACATGACCAATGATGAGAAAGATCTCGGCCCGATCACTCTGTATGACGCAACCGCGCCCTAATTGAAGTCTCCGCCCGTCAGCCTGGCGCACCTGACAGGGCTGACTGACCATACTGTCGAGCGGAGGTAATCCACATGCCCCGCTCGACGCCAACCGCCGACAAGATCCTCGATACCGCCCTCGACCTGGCCGAAACCTGCGGCTGGGAGCGCCTGTATCTGCATGACGTGGCCGCAGCGCTGGACTGCGACCTGGGCGCCATTGCCCGGCATTACGGGCAGAAGGACGATCTGGTCGAAGCCTGGCTGGATCGCGCCGACCAGGCGCTGTTCGAGCGCGCCAAGGGCGCCGATCTCGCCGCCCTGAGTGCCAGCAAGCGCCTGGAAGAACTACATATGGCCTGGCTGGCCGGCATGGCCGCGCACCGCGCGCTGACCGGGCAGATGCTGCTGTACAAGCTGGAGCTCGGCCATATCCACCTGCAGGCCGGCGCCCTGCTGCGGGTCAGCCGTACCGTGCAGTGGTGGCGCGAAGCGGCGCGGCGGCAGAACCTGCACCTGTCACGTGTGGCCGAGGAGAGCCTGCTCAGTGCGGCCTTCCTGCGCAGTTTCGTGCACTGGCTGCGCCACCCCGAGGAGAACGAGGCCGACCAGCGGGCCCTGCTGCGCCGCCTGTTGCGTTGCGGGCCGCTGGGCTGGCTGTTGCGCTAGGCGGAGCGGGTCGGAGCGGCCGCACATAAATCCGGAAACATTCTGCGACTGGCCAGGGTCCCAACACTGCGGCAGCATGGCGCGCGAATCACAACCTCAGCGGGATTACCCCTCATGCAGCGTTTTCTCAGCATCACCCTGGCCCTGTGCCTGGGTCTGACCCTCAGCCTCGACGCCAGCGCCGCCAAGCGCATGGGCGGCGGCAAATCGTTCGGCTCCGCGCCGACTCACCAGACCCGCCAGGCGGATGCGCCCAAGGCCAGCCAGCCGGCCGCCACCAACAGCACCACCGCTGCTGGCCGCCCCGCCAGTGGTGCCTCGCGCTGGCTCGGCCCGCTGGCCGGCATCGCCGCCGGTGGCCTGCTCGCCTCGATGTTCATGGGCGACGGCTTCCAGGGCATGCAGATCTTCGACTTCCTGATCATCGGCCTGATCGCCTTCGTCATCTTCCGCCTGCTGGCCGCCCGTCGGCAGCGCCAGGCGCACGGCCAACCCGCCGGCGCCGGTGCTCCGTTCCAGCGCCAGATGCCGCAACAGCAGCCGATCTTCGGCGGTTCCGCCGCAGCTGCGCGCCCGGCCTTCAATGCCCCGGCCTGGTTCGACGAGCAGCGCTTCGTCAACGCCGGCCGCGAGCACTTCCTGGCCCTGCAGCAGCACTGGGACGCGTCCGACATGGACAAGATCGCCGAGTTCGTCACCCCGCAGATGCTCAGCTTCCTCAAGGAAGAACGCGCCAGCATGGGCGATGGCTACCAGTCCACCTACATCGATGACCTGGAAGTGCAGCTGGACGGCATCGACGAGCTGGCCGACAAGGCCGTGGCCACCCTGACCTTCCGCGGCGTGGCCAAGACCTCGCGCTTCGACCAGGGCGAGCCCTTCAGCGAAAGCTGGCGCATGGAGCGCGCCACGGGCGACAACCAGCCTTGGCTGGTCGCCGGTATCCGCCAGAACGGCTGATCCCATCGCGCAGTGAAGAACCCGGGCCAGTCCCGGGTTTTTTCTGCCCGCACGGCTGCTAGAGTGCCGCCAGATCACGGCAAGGAAGCGGCGATGCGCACCCTGTTCCTGGATACCGAATTCACCAACCTCACGGCCGACAACCGGCTGATCAGCCTGGCCCTGGTCGACCCGAACGGCGCCGAGTTCTACGTGGAACTGAGCGACGGCTGGAGCCCGGCCGACTGCTCCACCTTCGTCCACGAGATTGTCCTGCCGCAGCTGGACCTGGCCCGCCACGGGCGCAGCCGCGCCGAGGCGGGCAACGCGCTACGTGCCTTCCTCGCCAACTACGCCGAGGTGGAAATCGTCAGCGACGCCCTGGCCTGGGACTGGCCACTGCTGCTCGAACTGCTCGGCGCGGGCGGCCTGCCCCAGCATGTCCGCTGCCGCGAAGACGCCGAGCTGCTCAGTGATCTGGCCGAGGCCGACATCCCCCACCACGCCCTGCTCGACGCGCGCCTGATGAGCGGCGCCGCACAGCGCCGCCAACAGAAACGTTAACCAGCACGCACCCCGTCGATTCGCCACAGCAGCGTCATCGTTCCGTCTTCTTTGCTCGCTAGCGTCATGGCTCCGCCGCAACTCCTCCGCAGAAGGAACCGAACCGTGAGCCTCGATGACCACAACGCCGTGCTGTTTGGCAGCGGTGATGAACTCCCCAGCAACCATTCCAGCAACCCGCACATGAGCGAGCTGATCGACCAGCGCCGCCGGCAGATCCTCGCCGGTGGCGTGGCCGTCGGCGCGCTCGGTTTTCTCGGCGTGCTGCCGCAGGCCGTCGAGGCGGCCGAGCAGAGCGCCAAGGGTGTCAGGCACGGCTGGGGCAAGCGCAACCGCCTGCCCTTCGACGCCCTGCCGGTGGGCCGCGCCGACAGCATCACGGTGCCTGCCGGCTACCGCGCCAGCGTCTGCGTGCCTTGGGGCACGCCAATCAGCGGGCGCTTCCCGGCCTTCCTCGAAGACGCCAGCAACAGCGCCCAGGACCAGGCCGAGCAGGTCGGCATGCACCACGACGGCATGCACTTCTTCCCCATCGACGGCCGCCATGGCGGCGGGCGCCGCTCCAACCACGGCCTGCTGGTGTTCAACAACGAGTACATCGACGCGCCGCTGCTTCACCCCAACGGTCCGACCACGGTCAACGGCCTGCGTACCGTGGCCGACGAAGTGCGCAAGGAAATCAACGCCCACGGCGTGACCATCGTCGAGATCCGCCGCGACCGCTTCGGCGACTGGCAGGTGGTGCCCGGCCGTTACAACCGCCGCGTCACCGCCGCCACGCCGATGCAGATGGTCGGCCCGGCCCGTGGCCATGCGCTGCTCAAGACCCTGCACAGCCCCAACGGCACCGCCAGTCGCGGCACCCAGAACAACTGCGCCAACGGCTACACGCCCTGGGGCACCTACCTCACCTGCGAGGAGAACTGGGCCGGCTACTTCGCCACGCGCGACGCCGAGCTGCCGCGCGAGCTCAAGCGCTACGGCCTGCGCAGCACCAGCCGCTTCGGCTGGGAGACCCTGCCCGGCGACGAGTTCCAGCGCTTCGACGCCACCCGCAAGGCCGCCGACGCCAGCGGCGACTATCGCAACGAGCCCAACCATTTCGGCTGGATAGTCGAGATCGATCCCTTCGACCCGGACTCCACCCCGGTCAAGCACAGCGCCCTCGGCCGCTTCGCCCACGAAGGCCTGATCTTCGCCCCGGTGCAGGCCGGGCGCCCGCTGGTGTGCTACTCCGGCGACGACTCGCAGAACGAGTACATCTACAAGTACGTCAGCCGTGGCAAGTACCTGCCGCTGCTGCGTCAGCCCGGTCGCCTGCTCGAAGAGGGCACCCTCT
Organism: Pseudomonas sp. F(2018); assembly: GCF_005508865.1. Classification (GTDB taxonomy): domain Bacteria; phylum Pseudomonadota; class Gammaproteobacteria; order Pseudomonadales; family Pseudomonadaceae; genus Aquipseudomonas. The sequence continues at coordinate 634,648 of NZ_SCOM01000003.1, read as the reverse complement.
ACGTGGCGCGCTTCAATGCCGACGGCAGCGGCGACTGGCTGGCCCTGGACCTGCGCGACAAGGCCTTCCAGGCCGCCTGCGCCGCCGCCGGGGTGAGCTTCGCCGACCAGGGCGAGGTGCTGATCAACACCCGCCTGGCCGCCGACATCGCCGGCGCCACCAAGATGGACCGCCCGGAGTGGGGCGCGGTCAACCCGGACAACGGCGAGGTCTACTTCACCCTCACCAACAACAGCTCGCGCACCGTGGCGGACGCCGCCAACCCGCGCGCGGCCAACCCCTACGGGCACATCATCCGCTGGCGCGAAGACCGCCGCGACCACGCCGGCAAGCGCTTCAACTGGGACATCTTCCTGCTCGCCGGACCGCAGTCCGACAGCCGCGGCCCCAACGGCCAGCCACTCGGCGACGCCAGCATCCTGGCCAGCCCGGACGGCCTGTGGTTCGACCCGGACGGCCGCCTGTGGATCCAGACCGACATGAGCGGCAGCCAGCTGGCCAGCGGCCCGTTCGGCCACAACCAGATGCTGGTGGCCGACCCGCGCACAGGCGAGATCAAGCGCTTCCTGATCGGCCCGATCGGCGCCGAGGTCACCGGCATCAGCGCCACGCCGGACTTCCGCACCCTGTTCGTCAATATCCAGCACCCGGGCGAAGGCTCCACCGCCAGCAACCTGCTCAGCACCTGGCCGGACGGCCCGGGCCGCCGCCCGCGCTCGGCCACCGTGGTGATCACCCGCGAGGACGGCAAGCGCCTGATGTAGGGCCGCTCTGCACCAACGAAACCCGGGCTTGCCCGGGTTTTCTGTTTGAAGACGGGCATGGTCTCGCTTCTGTAGCCTGGCAGCTCGAGGTCGTAGCCCGGATACAATCCGGGAAAGCCGGCAACTCCGCCCCCGGATTGCATCCGGGCTACTTCCCCTTGGCCGTCACACAGGGTAAAACGCGCCTCCAATCGGCTACCCTCTAGCCGAATCCCGCTTGCCAGGAGACGCCCCGTGGAAGAAGTCATCGATCAGCTGCGCGAACTCAACGAGCCGGTGCCGGTGCCGCTGGAGCTACCGGAAGAGGAGACCCTGGTGGAGATCCAGGAGCAGCTTCTCATCCACCTGCCCTTCGAGCTGCGCGAGTACCTGCTCAAGGTCAGCGACGTGGTCTACGGCCGCCTGGAGCCGGTGACCGCCAGCGACCCGCATTCGCACACCTACCTGCCGGAAGTCGCCTCGGTAGCCTGGGACCGCGGCCTGCCGCGGGACCTGGTGCCGCTGTGCCAGGACGGCCGCGACTACTACGCGGTGGACGTGGAAGGCACCGTCTGGCTGTGGGACGGCAGCGAGGGCGAGCTGACCGACGAGAGCTGGGACTCGGTGTGGCACTGGTGCCGCGACGTGTGGCTGGAGAGCTGAGCCGGCCGGCTGACGACCGCCGCCGCCACGCTGGAAGCCGCCCTGGCCATGGGCTTAACTGGCAACCTGTGCACCCCAGGGACTCAGGGCAATGGCCAAGATCACTTCCCGCCTGCTAGCCGCCGGTCTCGCGGGCCTCGCCGTCGGCGGCGGCCTGTGGCTGGGCCTGGCCGGCTCCGAGCCGGCCAGCGACACATCGTCCACCGCAGCAACGGCGCCGAGTCCGGCCAGCGATAGTGCTGACGCCCCTTCACTCGACCCGAGCGCCCAGCGGGCACTGCTCGACGCTCCCGCCGTGCAGGACTACCAGGCCCGCTTGCAGTTCGGCGCCGACTACCAGGGCTTCATCAAGTCCGCCGCCGACCTGGACGAGGCGCAGCGGCGCCAGCGCGCGGCGGCCCTGGCCAAGGAGATTGACCGGCGCGAGGCGGCCGGTGAGCTGGCGCTGAGCGAGGCGCTGTTGCTGCAGGTCGGCCTGGCCCAGGCCGAGGGTGGCGACGAGGACGCGCAGAAGGCCCGCGCCGATGCCCTGGTCGCCCGCTACCAGGCGCTCAGCCAGGAGCGCGAAGCGCGCAACAAGACCTCCGATGCACGCTTCTCCCAGTACAAGTCCGACGAGAAACGCATCGTCGACGAGGTGCTGAGCATGGACAGCATTCCCGACGGCCTGAGCCGCGACCAGTACCTGCGCCAGCGCCTGCAGGAGGCGCGAGAGCAGGCGTATCAATAAGCCCTAGAGCAGTTGGTCGAGGATGTAATAGAGCAGATTGAACGGCTTGGCCTTGTCCGCCGCGTCACTGCTCTCCGAGGCCGACAGCACGGTGCCGCTGCCCTCCAGCAGGTTGTTGACGAAGTGGTCGAGCTGCAGGTTCTGCTCCTGGATATCCGAGTTGGCGAACTCGATGATGCTGGTGCAGTGGCTCTCGTTCACCGCCCGGTACTGCGGGAAGTAGCCGCCGAAGTTGCCCAGGTTGGTCAGCTGGCCGCGCAGGCGCTCGGTGTCCACCGCCCACTTGGCGTGGATCAGCGCCTCCTTGGTGGCGGCGTCCGGCGCGTTGATGATGTCCGGATGGAAGCGCTCGTAGGAGTAGGACGAGTAGTTGAGGTCCTGCCAGAAGTGGGTGTGGCCCAGGCGATCACCTGGCAGGTTGCTCGACAGCGCCGAATAGAGGCTGCCCAGGTCGGCGCCATCGAGGCCCGGCAGGCGGCTCTGCAGGTAGGGCACCGGCCCCTCGTTGAGGCCCCAGGCCGCGCGGATATAGTCCTGCAGCGGCCGCGACGGGTACTGGGCAATATCGCTGCCGGGCGGTGCGCTGAACACCGGGCCGGAGTCGTCGAGCAGGAAGCCGCGGGTCGGCGCCATGTCCTGGCGGATGCCCACGTAGTTGGTCAGGCTGCCGGCGCCGCCGGCGCTGCACCCGGTGGTGAGCAGCTGGGCCGGGCGCGGCAGGTTGTTCTTCAGCCAGGCCACCACGGCGCGGGTGTTGCGCAGGCCGTTATGGTGCCAGATCAGCGGCGGCTTCTGGTTCTGCGGGTCCTCGTACACCGCCACCTTGTCGCCGGAGTAGATGTCGCCGGTGCAGTAGGGCACGTAGATCATGTTCCAGTTCTGCGGCTTGGTCCGCGTCCAGGGGTGCAGGCGCACCACCAGCGGGCTGACCAGGCTGGCGCCGGGGTTGAGCAGGCTCATGTAGTCGTCGGGGATGCCGTCGGGGTTGCGCGCCCCGCGGATGCCGTTCTGCCCGGTGCAGCTGGCGTAGTCCCAGCAGGCGCCACCACCTTCCAGGTAGATGATGGTGTTGGTGGTATTGGGCACTCGGTTGACGAAGAACTTGTAGGGCGAGCCGTTGCCGCACACCGCGCCGGTCTGCGGCGCCAGCTGCACGGTCTGCCAGCCGTAGTAGTTGCCGGGCTTGAAGCCGGCGTTGAAGCCGCCCGGGTTGTTCAGCAGCGGATAGGGGCCGAGGCCCTGTTCGGGGGTGACCTTGTTGTCCGCCGGCGGCGGCATGGTCAGGTTGAGCAGGGTCTTCCAGAAGCTGTAGTCACCCAGTTCGGCGTGGGCCGGGGTGGCCAGCAGGGCCATGACGCACAGGCAGCAGGTCAGCAAGGCAGACTTCATCAGCGTGTCCTCGTCTTGTTCTTGTTGTACGAGCACGGACTACTGCCGGACGCCTCCATGCTGCGCGATGGTCCCGCGTGCGGGACGGGGTACCAGAGGCACGCTAGTACATGGCGCCGTGAAGGCCCAAAGCGCCCTTATATTGATTCGGGATAGACCGGCAAAAGATGCTAACCACCGCGATAGCACTGGCATCGCCTGGCATCGGCAGCAAGGCAGAGAAGAGACACCACTGGCTGCTGACGCCCCGCGCAAGTGGCCTGGGGCAGGTGCCGTAACCGCCATCCGGCCACGCCGGGAACTCCGCTCAGATATCCGCCCACCGGCGCACCAGGTTGCTGTACAGACCACGGAGCTGCAGCAGGCTGGCGTGATCCTTGTTCAGCTCCCGGGAGAGTTGCTGGATGTTCTGGTCCAGCTCGAACAGCAGGCGCCGCTGCTCGGCATCGCGCACCATGCTCTGCAGCCAAAAGAACGCGCACAGGCGCTTACCTTGGGTCACCGGGCAGACCTGGTGCAGGCTGGTGGCCGGATAGAGCAGCAGGTCGCCCGCCGCCAGCTTGATGCGGTTGCTGGCCAGGCCTGCAACTATCTCCAACTCGCCGCCCTGGTACTCCTCAGGGGGCGTGAGGAACAGGGTGGCCGACAGGTCCGAGCGCAACAGCTCGCCATCGGCGAGGCGCTGCACCGCGTTGTCCACGTGCAGCCCATAGGCCTGGCCCGGTTTGTGACAGTTGAAGCGCGGCGGCAATACGCGGCGCGGCAATGCCGCCGACAGGAACAACGCATTGCTCTCCAACGCGGAGAGAATTGTTTGCCCCAGCTGCTGTGCCTCGGCGCTGTCGGCAGGCAACTGCAGATTGTTCTTCACCCGCGCCGAAGCTGGCCCGGCGCTGTGTCTTCCATCCACCCAATGTGCCTGCTCCAGCAGCTGTCGACACGTGGCGACCTGCTGCGCATTAAGCACCCTTGGAACATGCAACAGCATCGGGGCACCTCTCGAATGCGCATGAGGCCGGGCTAGGGCAGATAAATGCGGAATTCGCCGCCGCCCAGCGGCCCGCCGTTGCGCAGTTCGATGCGCCCGCGCACGCCGTTGCGCTCGTGCAGCTCGGCGATGCGCGCGGCGAAGTACAGGCCCAGGCCGGTGCTGCCGCTGCTCTGGTTGAGGCCGAGCACGTAGTCGGCCTGCTGGTCGAGCATGGCCGTCGGGTAGCCGACGCCGTCGTCGTTGATGCTCAGCAGCAGCTGGCCGTCTTCCTCGCGGGCGCTGATCAGCAGGGCGCTGCGCGCGTAACGAATCGAGTTAGCGATGACGTTGGCCACCACCGAGCCGAGCAGCTCCTGGTCGAAGAAGCCCATCAGGTCGAACTCCTCCACCTCGCAGCGGGCGGCGATGCTGCGGCTGTGCAGCACCTCGTCGTGGCGCGCCAGCTGGGCGCAGATGAAGTCCTCCACCTCCTGGTAGCCGGGGCGCAGCGGCAGCTGGTTGACCCCCAGCTTGTACAGGCCGAGCAGCTGCACCAGCATGCCGTTGAGACGAGCGAACTCGTATTCGATCACCCCGCGCTCGCTGCCGCCACGCAGCTCTTCCGGCAACTGCGCCAGCCACTGGGCGTGGGCCTGGCCGAGCATGGCCAGGGAGTTCTTCATGTCGTGCACGGTGGAGGCGATGACCGTGGAGAAGTCCAGCCCGCTCATTCGCCGAACACCCGACGGCGCAGCTGCTGGTAGCGCTCGTAGCGCGGGTCGCTGGGCGGGATCATGCGCACTGCGTCGAGGCAGGCGCGGCATTCCTCGGCGAGCTCCGCCTGCTCGCCACCCGCGCGCAGCAGCGACTGGGCGGCGTTGAGGGCGATGCTGATGTTCTTCGGCTGCAGCGCCAGGGCCCGGCGGAACAGCTCCAGGGCGTCGCCGAAACGGCTCAGCTGGTAGGCGCGCACGCCCTGGCGGTTGAGCTCGACCGCCTCCTTGGCCCTGCCGAGGATGGACGGATCGCTGGTCAGCCTGGCCACGCCCTGCAGCACGGCCGGGTCATCGCCATAGATCTCCACGCAGCTCTTCAGCAGGCCCTCGCCGGCCTCGGCCTCGCCCAGCTGTTTGAGCTGGGTGGCCAGGGTCAGGGCCGCCTCGGCGGAGAAGAACTCGCCGAGCTGATCGAGGCCGGCCACCGCCTGCTCAGCCAATTGCGCGGCACGCACCGGGTCGCCAGACTTGTGCAGGCTGCTGGCCTGCATCAGGCGGGAGCGTACCTTGAGCGCCTGGTCGTTGGCGTACTGGTTGTCCAACTCGGCCAGGGTCTGGTTGATCTCGGCCTGGGCGCGCTTGTCCAGGCCCTCCTCGCCTGCGCCGGCGATCAGCGCCTGGCTCAGGCCCAGGTAGTTTTCCGGGCTCTTGAAGCGCGAGTGGCGGCCCTGCTCCATGGCGCTGCGATAGGCCTTGGCGGCACCGGCGAAATCCTCGTTGCGCATGGCCAGCTTGCCCAGCTGGGCCTGGCGGCGGATGGCCAGGGGCGACAGGCGCACGGCGTCCTCGAGTATTTCCTGGGCGCGCTTGGCGTCACCCTCGGCGTCGAGCACGGCGGCCAGGCCGTCGTACAGCCCGGGCTGCATGGGAAAGGTCTGCAGCGCCTTCTCGTAGATCTGCCGCGCATGCAGGTGCTCGCCCCGCGCCAGCAGCAGCGCACCGAGGCCCTGGTAGGCCCAGGGAATGGCGCGGTCGGCCAGCACGGCATTGAGCAGGCGCTCCAGCTCCTCGCTGCGGCCCAGCTCGCGCAGGGCGCCGGCCTTGTAGCGCTGGCACAGCGGCAGCAGGCGCTTGTCCTGCTGGCTGAGGCGGTCGCAGGCGGCCAGCACCTCGGCCGGGTCCTGCTTGTCCAGCGCCTGCAGCACCGGCTTGAGCAGCGTCTTGCGCTCCATCAGCTTGTCCAGGCGCTGGGCCAGGCTGGCACGGTTGAACGGCTTGGTCAGGTAGGCGTCCGGCTCGTGCTCCAGGGCGCTGAGCACCATGGCCTGGCTGCTCTCGGCGGTGACCATGACGAAGATGCACAGGTGGCTGATCAGGCGTGCGGCGATCAGCTCCTCCAGCACCTGCTGGCCGTTCTTGCCGGCGCCCAGGTTGTAGTCGTGGAGGATGATGTCGTAGCGCTTCTGCCGGCACATGGCGATGGCTTCCTCGCCACGGTTGGCGGTATCCACGTCGCGCGCACCCATCTCCCGCAGCATGGCCTTGACCGAGCTGAGGAAGTCGTTGAAGTCGTCAACGATCAGAAAGCGCTGCTGGCTGTAATCCTGCATCGAAGGGCATTCCTGGGGCCGGGGAGGTTCAGTGTAAGCCAGGAATCGGGCCTGTCTCGATCAGGACTATTACCCAGTCGAGACAGGCCCCTGGACCCCGGCCTCAGCGGGCGCGCGGCTGCGTGCCTTCCAGTTCCAGCAGGTTGAGGAGGAAGCGGGCGAAGTAGATCAGGTCCTGCTCCATCGCCTTGCGCGCGGCCTTGGCGTCGCCGGCCTCGATGGCGGCGAAGGCTTCCTCGTGGAAGTCGTTGAGCCGCAGCGACAGATCGGCGCCGGTGAACAGGCGGTTGAAGAACGGGCCGATCTGCAGCCACAGCGACTCGATGCTGCGCAGCAGCACCGGATTGCCGCAGGCGCCGTAGAGACGCAGATGGAAGCGGCTGTTGGCCTCCAGGTAGTCCTGCACCTGGCGCTGCTCGATGGCCACATCCATGCGCTGCACGCAGTCGCGCAGCTCGGCCATGTCGGCGGGGCTCAGGTGCGGCGTGGCCAGCTCCACGGCCAGGCCTTCGAGGCCCAGGCGCACCTGGAAGATGTTCTGGTAGCGCTCGCGGGTCATCAGCGGCACCCGCACCGAGCGCTGTGGCTCGCCCTCCAGCGCGCCCTCGGCGACCAGGCGTTGCAGCGCGGCACGCACCGGCATCGGGCTGGTGCCCCACTCCGCGGCGAGGTCGCGGATCTTCAGGCGCTCGCCGGGCTGGAAGCGCCCCGCGAGTAGCCCTTCGCGGATTCGTTGGTACAGTCTTTCCTGCAGATTATCGGCCATGATTTCAGTGGCCCCGTGGCGGTGCGGGAAGCTGGCTGAGGGTCAGGGAACATTCACGCATGGTCTACTCCTGATAATTTGTGATCACATAAATGCGCCAAAAGCGCTTTCTAGGCTCGATTAAACCACTCATTGCTATTTCTGTGATCACAAAATAGCATGTGCGGAAATTCGAACGAGGTGTGCAACATGACTGCCAGTGGTATCAGCCCGTCCGCCGTGGAGACTTTCGCCGACCGCGAGCGCGAGCGTTTCCTCGCCCGCAATCCGAAGTCGGTGGCTCTGGCCGAGCGTGCGCGCCACTCCCTGTACGGCGGCGTACCGATGCACTGGATGGCCGACTGGTCGACCCCGGTGCCGCTGTTCGTCGAACGCGCCAAGGGCGCGCGCTTCTATGACGTGGACGGCCACGAGTACATCGACTTCTGCCTGGGCGACACCGGCACCATGTTCGGCCATTCCCCGGACCCGATCGCCCGCGCCATCGCCGAACAGGGCAACAACGGCCTGACCACCATGCTACCGGGTGAAGACGCCGTGGTCTGCGGCGAACTGCTGGCGGCGCGCTTCGGCCTACCATTCTGGCAGGTCACGGCCACCGCCACCGACTCCAACCGCTACGTGCTGCGCTGGGCCCGCGCGATAACCGAGCGCAAGACCCTGCTGGTGTTCGACGGCTGCTACCACGGCACCGTCGACGACGTGATGGTGCGCTACCGCGAAGGCGAGACCGTGCCGCGCTCCGGCCTGGTCGGCCAGGCCTACGACCTGACCCAGTACAGCCGCTCGATCCCGTTCAACGACGTCGAGGCGCTGGAGGCCGCGCTGGCGAAAGGCGACGTCTGCGCCCTGCTCTGCGAGCCGGCGATGACCAATATCGGCATGGTGCTGCCCGAGCCGGGCTTCATGCAGAAGTGCCGCGAGCTGACCCGCAAATACGGCGCGCTGCTGATCATCGACGAGACCCACACCATCTCCACCGATATCGGTGGCTGCACCCAGCTGTGGAACCTCGACCCGGACTTCTTCGTGGTCGGCAAGCCGATCGCCGGCGGCGTGCCGTGCGGCATCTTCGGTTGCAGCGCGGCGATGGCCGAGGCCATGACCGAATCGCGCAAACGCGCCAGCGCAGACAGCCACGGTCACGGCCACAGCGGCATGGGCACCACCCTGTCGGCCAACGCCCTGGCCATGCACTGCATGCGCGCCAACCTGGAACAGGTGATGACCCCGGCCGCCTACGCGCACATGCTGCCGCTGGCCAAACGCCTGGCCGACGGCTTCCGCACGCTGATCGGCAAGCACGACCTCAAGTGGTCGGTGACCGAGCTGGGCGCGCGCAGCGAATTCCAGTTCTGCCCGGTGTCGCCGAAGACCGGCGCCGAGGCCGAGGCGGCCTTCCACGACGAGCTGCAGATGGCTCTGCACCTGTACCTGATCAACCGCGGCATCCTGATCACCCCGTTCCACAATATGACCCTGTGCTGCCCGAGCACCACGGCAGACGACGTGGACAAGCTGATCGGCATGCTCGACCAGGCCCTCACCGAGCTGCTGGCCATCCCCGGCGCCCGCGAATAATCCGAACAACGAGCACGGGCTACAGAACACGAAGAGGTATCCATGCAATTCGCCAATCCCCAGGAAGCCCGCGACTTCCTCGCCGCCCATCCCGAAGTGCGCAGCATCGAGCTGATGCTGATCGACGCCAACGGCATCCCGCGCGGCAAGCTGCTGCACCGCGACGAGCTGCTGGCCATCTACGAGAACGGCCGGCCGCTGCCCAGCTCGATCCTGGCGCTGACCATCCAGGGCGAGGACGTGGAAGAGAGCGGCCTGGTCTGGGAAGTGGCCGACGCCGACTGCTGGACCTACCCGATCCCCGGCAGCCTGACCCTGCAACCCTGGCGCACGGTGCCCACCGGCCAGCTGCAGGTCAGCATGCACCCGACCCAGGGCCTGCCGGCCAGTCCGGCCGACCCGCGCCACGTGCTGGTGCGCGCCATCGAGGCGCTCAAGGCCGACGGCTACCACCCGGTGATGGCGGTGGAGCTGGAGTTCTATCTACTGGACAAGCAGCGCGACGCCAATGGCCGCCCGCAGCCGGCGCTGCAGGCCAACGGCGTGCGCCCGCAGGCACCGCAGGTGTATGGCGTGTACGAACTGGAGCAGCTGCAGCCGTTCCTCGACGACCTCTACGCCGCCTGTGAAGTACAGGGCCTGCCGGTGCGCACGGCGATCTCCGAATACGCCCCTGGCCAGGTCGAGCTGACCCTGGAGCACCGCTTCGACGCGCTGCAGGCGGTCGACGAAGGCGTGCGCTACAAGCGCCTGGTCAAGGGCGTGGCCAATAAACATGGGTTACAAGCCTGCTTTATGGCCAAGCCGTTTGGCGACCTGGCCGGCAGCGGCCTGCATATGCACGTGTCGCTGGCCGACGCCGAAGGCAACAACCTGATGGCCTCGGAAGACCCTCACGGCACACCGCTGCTGAAACATGCGATCGGCGGGATGATGGCCACGCTCAACGACGCCCTGGCGATCTTCTGCCCCAACGCCAACTCGTTCCGCCGCTTCCAGGCCAACAGCTACGCGCCGCTGGCCAAGAGCTGGGGGGTGAACAACCGCACCGTGTCGTTCCGCGTGCCGGGCGGCCCGGCCAAGAGCCGGCATGTGGAGCACCGCATCTGCGGCGCCGATGCCAACCCCTACCTGGCGGCGGCGGCGATCCTCGCCGGCATCCACCACGGCATCCGCAACCAGATCGACCCAGGCGAGGCCATCGTCGGCAACGGCTACGAGCAGGCCCGCGAGACCCTGCCGACCGACTGGCTGACCGCGCTACGCAACCTGGAGCGGTCGAGCTGGGCCAAGCAGGCACTGGGCGAGGACTTCCTCAAGGTATTCCTGGCGATCAAGTGGGCCGAGTTCGGCCAGTTCATGGGCGAGGTCGGCGAGCAGGACTGGCGCTGGTACCTGACCCACGCCTGAGAGATCAGCGGCCGGCCTCTACCTTGAAGTAGTCGCCGGCCACGCTGATGCCGGCGCCGCCGTATTCCTGGCAGACGTCGGCGAACACCTCCAGCACCCGCAGGCGTAGACCGTCACGCAGCAGCTGCACCCTGCACTCGGTCGCCAGGCCGGCATCCTGCAGCTCGAAATAATCGCCGGTGCCACTCAGCCGCCCGTCCAGCTCGCCAATGGCCGCGGGTCCCCACTCCTGCACATCGCGGCCGGCGCGGATCGGTGCGAAGGAGGCGCGATAACCCGTGCCCTCGCGACGGATCTGCAGGGTGCTCCAGGCCGCCTGGCCGGCGTAGCGTCGATACTCGCCCTCCACCACGCCGGACAGCACGGACAGGTCGCGCTCGCCGACCTTGGCCAGGTTGTGGTGGGTGGCGGGGCCATCGAAGTCGTTGCGCAGCGCCACCTGCAACCAGGCGCGGGCCATGCCGGCATGCCCGGCCTTGAGGTTGGCCAGCATCAGGTTGTTCAGCGCCAGCTCCTGGGCCGGCCGATCCTCAGCCTGCTCGGCACGGTTCAGCTGCCGCTCGAAGGCCTCGATGGCCTCGGCGTACAGGCCCGCCTGGTAGGCGGCCGTGCCGGCCTGGTTGCAGGCGGCGGGGCTGTCGCAAGGCTGCTGCGCCGCAGTGCAGGGCGCCCCAAAAGGCAGCAGCAGTAGGGCAAGTAGATGAATGCGCATGTCCGTCCTCCCTGGCGAAAGCCCAAGCTTAACGGCTCCGCCGCGCAGCCGCCGGGCAACGGCCGCAAAGTTGCATGGTGCGCCGCGCTGGCAAAGCGAAGTACACAGGCAGCACCTATAACAACAAGCAGACCCCGCAGGACTGCATCGCCAGCACCTTAAAACTGCCTATGAGACACAAGATGGAACTCGCAACCAGCAAACTCTCCATGACCGTGCTGATGACCCCGGACATGGCCAACTTTTCCGGCAACGTACACGGAGGCACCCTGCTCAAATACCTCGACGAGGTGGCCTATGCCTGCGCCGCCCGTTACGCCGGCTGCTACGTGGTGACCCTGTCGGTGGACCAGGTGATCTTCCGCGAGCCGGTGCATGTCGGCGAACTGGTAACCTTCCTCGCCTCGGTCAACTACACCGGGCGCACTTCCATGGAGATCGGCATCAAAGTGATCACCGAGAACATCCGCGAGCGCTCGGTGCGCCACAGCAACAGCTGCTTCTTCACCATGGTGGCGATGGACGAGCACGGCCAGCCCATGCCGGTACCGGCCCTGCAGCCGGAAACCCCGGAGGAGCAGCGCCGCTACCAGCTGGCGCAGAAACGCCGGGCCATCCGCCAGGAACTGGAGCAGCGCTACCAGTCCCTGGACAGCGAGGGCTGAGCACTCCGGCGCACCCGCCGCAATGGCGGGTGCGCCAGCTCTCAGCTGGCGACTGCCTCAGCTCCGCGCCGGGACAGGCGCTGGCCGAGCCAGTCCAGCAGCAGCGCCAGCAACAGCGAGGCGCCCACCAGCGGGAACAACAGGCCGAGACCGAACATGATCGCCACTCCGCCCTTCCACAGCGGCAGGTCGTGACGCAGCGGCGGCACGCCCAGGCTTCCCTGGGGTCGACGCTTCCACCACATCACCAGGCCACTGATCGAGCCGAGCAGGATCAGCAGGCACACGGCGAGCATCAGCAACTGGTTGGCCAGGCCGAACATCTTGCCTTCGTGCAGCATCGCGCCGCTCTCCACCGCCCGCGCCACCAGGCCATAGTCGGCCCAGCGCAGGTCCGCCAGGACCTTGCCGCTGTACTGGTCCAGGTGCAGGGTGGCGTCGTTACGCGGGTCGTCGGCGAAGAGGGCGACGGTGAACACGCCCTTGTCGTCCGCCGGGAAGCTGATGCTGTAGCCCGGCTGCACGCCGAGGCGGCTGGCAGTGTCGACCACCTGTTGCAGGCCAATGCGCGCCGCCGCAACCGGCGCGGCAGCCGGGGCATGGCCGTTGTGCGCGGCGTGCGGGTCGGACTGCGGCAGCGGCGTGTTTTCCACCGCCCAGGCCACGGTCTGGTCGGCCGCCGTGTTGAGGCTGCGCGCCTGCAGGTCGGACTGCGGCACCACATCCCACATCGCCGCTGGGAAATGGTTCCAGGCCCCGGCGAACTGGGCGCCCCAGAAGCCGGTCCAGGTCATGCCGGTGAGCAGCATGAACAGCAGCACGGCGCTGCCCCAGAAACCGGTCACCGCATGCAGGTCGCGCCACAGCAGACGCCCGCGGGCGGACAGGCGCGGCCACAGCACGCCGGCGCCACCCTGCCCGCGCGGCCACCAGAGATACAGGCCGGACACCACCAGGACGATGCCCCAGCCGGCGGCCAGCTCGATCAGGCGGTCGCCGAGCGGGCCGATCAGCAGCTCGCCGTGCAGGGCACGGGCGATGGCCTGCAGATTGTTCTGCGCATCCTGCCGGCCGAGCAGCGCGCCGCTGTAGGGATCGAGGAACAGGTTGGTCTTGCGCCCGTCGAGGGTGGCGACGAACTGCGCGCTGTGCTCGGCGGCTGCCGGTGGCAGGTACTGGCTGACCTGGGCCTGGGGCAGTGCCTGCTGCAGGCGCGCCAGCTGCTGATCGGCGGACAGCGGCGTGCCAGCCGGCTGTACTTGAAGCAGCTCGGCGTACATCAGCTGGTCCAGCTGTGGTTTGAACAGATAGACGATGCCGGTCAGCGCCAGCAGGATCATGAAGGGAATGACGAACAGGCCGGCGTAGAAGTGCCAGCGCCAGGCCAGGTTGTAGAAGGAAACCTTGGGCTTGCTCACGAGTGATGCTCCGCGATGGTCGAATCGAAGGGCTCTGCGGCCCTATGGAAAGGATCAGACGGAGCGCTGCGGCGGTGCGCGCGGCGGCGCGTCGTGAGGGATGACCGGTTCGCCCGGCACTGTGGACAGCACCATGGCGGGAATCGTGGCAACGAAGATCGCCGCGCCATCCAGCCCCAGCAGGGTGCCGGTCAGCGCCGGGCTGGACAGCAGCAGGGTGCAGTAGCCGCACTGGGCCCACAGCGGCTGGTCGTGCGGCAGCTGGTCGTGGCCACCCTCGCCGCAGGCCATCTCGCTCAGCCAGGCGGGCGTCGACGCGGCGCTCGCCAGGCCCTGCGAAAACAGCGGCGCGGCCAGCAGCAGGAACATGGCCAGCAGGGCCAGGCGCGCGGTGCTCTGTAGGTGGCGGGTCGAGGGCAAGGACGGCTATCCGGTTCGGCAAAGGAAGGGGCGCCAGCGCGCCCCGGGTGCAAGCATAGCCGCTATTGCACCGGCGGCGCAGGCCAGGGCAGGCAGCAACCCTGCTTGTCCTTCAGCGGCCCGCTGAAGCAGTAGGCCTGGAACTTCTCGTTCCACAGCGCTCTCTGGCCAGGCCGGTAGGGATTGTCAGCCTTGGGAACCGCCTGGCCCAGGGCGTTGAACAAGGTCAGCTTGGCGTCCAGATCGTGCAGGCGCGCCAGAAAAAGGTTGAAGTCGGGCATAGCGACGTCACCGAGAATCGCGCCGACCGGATTGCGCAGGCGGCGCCAGAAGCTCGTCTTGCTGCGCACCGGGATTCTCAGGACCCGCACGAAGGCTGCGGTGTCCAGACGCGAATTGGCGGCCGCCCGCAGGTAGTCCGGCAGACTGTCGTTGACCGTCATATGTGGCTTGTACATCAGGCGCAGCTGCCATTCGGGTACACCAGCAGACTGCGGATCGTTCACCAGGCTCAGCAGGCCGGAGCCCACCAGGGCGAACTCGCGCTGCATGGGAGCCTCCAACGAGCGCTCCGCCTCGCTCAACGCTGGCTGCGCCGCGGGACGCGGCACCAGACCGGCGCGATGCAGCACGGCGATGGCATCCAGCTTGTTGCCCAGCTGGCGTACCAGCACCATCTTCAGGATCAGGTTGTCGGCCCGCGCCAGCCACTGGCGCAGCAGGCGCACGTCCTGCTGCAAAAGGGCCAGGGCCTCGGCGCCGCGCCCATCTTCGGCCAGCGCCAGGGCCTGGGCGCCACGCAACCGGTTAGCACGATCCAGGGTGGTGAAGTTGGCCAGCGGCTCGTCCACGCGCGGCGGGCTGAGGGTGCGGTAGTCGTTCAGCACCAGCAGGTCTTCGTAGCGCCGCAACAGCTCGGCATGGCGGTTCAGCAAAGCGGCCAGCCCCTCGCGATTCTCGCGCAGCTGCTGCAGGCAATCGACTTCGCCGAGTGCGCAGAGCTCTTTTCCGGGCAGCTCGATATGTGCGCCTTCGGTGGCAGGAGCCATCAGATCGTACGGGCCATGCTCGGCCCGCCACTGGCGGTGCGCCTGCGCCAGCTGACGACCGACCTTCTGCGGGTCCTGGCCGGCGGGCGCATCCAGGCCCAGCAACTGGTAGTAGGCGGCGCTGTCGGCGGGTGCCGCCGGCTCCTCCAGCCAGGCCTTGGCCTGCGGGTTCAGCGCTTCGTCCTGCCACCACAGCCAGGCGCCCGCGCCCAGCACGAGCACGGTGCCGAGCAGGGTTTTCTGCCACTTCTTCATCGCCCGCCTCACTCGTGACCGATGTAGTGCAGCAGCTCGCGGCGCTGCGGATGGTCCTTGAGCCAGGCGCGGATCTCGTCGGCGCGGGCCACGGCCTCGGCGCCGGCCAGGCGGGTGAAGCGTTCGCGGCGGGCCTGCTCGGCGCTCTCCTGGCGCACCCGGCGCTGCCAGGCCTCGCTGAAGATCGCCGGCATCTTGCGGCTCAGCTCCAGGGCCTTGAGCAGCTGCCATTCGCCGCCATCCAGCCAGGCCTCGTCACAGGAGCTGCACAGGTCCAGGCGATTGCCGCGGGTACCGCTGATCTGGAACTTGCTCATCAGCTTGGCGCACTTCGGGCAGGTCAGCGCCTGCGGCGTTTCGCTGGCCGGCTCGGCCTGCAATCCGGCTTCGGCCACCTCGCTGTGCGGCGCACGTTCGGCCCAGTCGCGGTAGTAGAGCAGCGATACCAGGGCGCCGGAGCACTGCTCGCAGCCATGGGCCAGCAGGCCGTCGTCGAGCTTGGTCGGTTTGAGTTGCGAGTCGCGGCAGGCGGGGCAATGCATGGAAAAGTCCTTTTCTCGGTGATGAAGCGCTGGGCGCGACCCTATCCAAGAAGTCCGGCCGGCTCAAGCGCGGGCTGAGCGAGGCGTCACGGATCGGTTAAGCTTGGGCTGTGACTGCCGGAGCCCCCATGATCGATCTGCTGGATGTGCTGTTGCTGATGCTGTTCGCCACCGCCTGCGCCTGGTTGTGGCGTGGCCATGGCATTCGCGAGGGCGCGCTAGCCCTGGCCAAGCAGCACTGCGCCAAGCTGGATATCGAGCTGCTCGACGGCAACGTCGCCTTCCGCCGCCTGGCCCTGGTCCGCGATGCCCGCGGCCAGCGCCGGGTGGCGCGCATCTACGATTTCGAGTTCACCGTCACCGGCGAGCAGCGCCTGAGCGGCAGCATCAGCATGTATGGCCGCCAGTTCGGCGGCATCGAGCTGCAGGCGCATCCCTTCCACGCCGCGCCCCAGCTGGACGACAAGGTGATCCAGCTCGACGACTGGCGGCGCAGCCACCCGCGCCCGGACGATCAGCGCCGGGTCGACTAAGCCTCTCCTTGCCCCTGCAATTTCTCCAGGCACAGCAGTACCTGTCGCCATTCCGGCTCGGCCGCGTAGGTCATCGGCTTGCGCAGCAGACGGCAGCGCCAGCGGTGCCAGCGACTCGCGCGGCGCGCCTGGTTGACCCGGCAGCCGGCACTCAGCCACAGGGGGTCGAAGCCGCTCCAGACACCCGCCGTCACCCAGTGGTTGCCCCATAGCAACGGCGCGACCTCCTCCAGATAGACGGCCTGCAGCTCGGCCAGCGGCAAGGCGCTGGCGTGCAGCACGGCGGCGATATGGCGGTGGTCGTGTTGGTCCAGCTGGTTGTCCAGCCACAGTTCGGACAGCGCCAGCCACACATCCTCGCGGCTGGCGCCCATCTCAGGCCTCGGACTGCAGGAAGGCCAGCACCCGCGCGGCGGTGTCGGCGGGATGCTCCTGCATGAAGCAGTGCCCGCCGGGCACCTCGGCGATGCTCACCGCCGGGTTCAGCCCGCTGAGCCGCTTGGCCGACTGGCCGACGAAGGCATAGGTCTTGTTGCCGTACAGCAGCAGGGTCGGGGTGCTCAGCCGGGCCAGCGACGGCCACAGGCGCCGCGGGAAGGAGCTGAAGATGTCCACCTCGCGGCTCGGTCGGCACTTCAACTCCACGCCGCCGTCCGCCGCCTCCTTCAACGCATGATCGACATAGGCCTGCAGCGCGGCATCGGTCCAGCCACGGAAGATGCCGCGGCCCTGCAGCAGGTCGAAGGCGTTGGCGCGGTCCGGCCAGTGGCGCCGACGCGCCGCCGACTTCTGCGCCATGACGTTGCGCCGGTGCAGGCCGACCAATTCGGACAGCGCCATCACGCCCATCATCGCCTTGCTGAACAGCACCGGGTCGAGCAAAGCGGCGCGCCGGAACAGCTGCGGATGGCGCGCCAGGATCAGGCTGGTCAGCACCCCGCCGAAGCTGTGACCAAGGGCGAAGCGCGGCACTTCACCGAAGATCCCGCGGCCGGCCTCGAAGGCCTCCACCGCCAGCTCGGCGCTGCGGTTCCAGCCATGGAAGCGGCCGCCGTGCTCGGTGTCGCCATGGCCCTGCACATCGCACAGCCACAGGTCGAAGTGCGCGGCCAGGTCGGCCAGCAACGGCTCGTAGGT
This sequence comes from Pseudomonas sp. F(2018), assembly GCF_005508865.1. Taxonomy (GTDB): domain Bacteria; phylum Pseudomonadota; class Gammaproteobacteria; order Pseudomonadales; family Pseudomonadaceae; genus Aquipseudomonas. Next base: position 617,339 of record NZ_SCOM01000003.1, on the reverse strand, counting down.
GCGCCCGCAGAAGCCATTGCCATGCAGGAAGTGCAGCAGCGGCTTGCCGGAGGGCGGGCTGTGCCAGCCGGTGAGGGTGAAGCCGGCAGAAGTCGGATGGGACCAGGGGAGCAGTTGCATAGAAAAAGCCGCAGCGGAAACTGCGGCCAGTGTAGCGGCGCGGCGCGGGCGAGTCAGGCCGACAAAGGTGCCGAATGCTCGGCGATAAAGGCCTGCAATAGCCGGTTCAGCCGCTGCGGCTGGTCCAGCGGCGTGGCGTGGCCGGAGTCCTCGATCACCTCCAGACGCGCGTCGTGCAGCTGATCGAGATAGCCGCGTTTGTAGTCCAGCGGGGTGTAGTCGCGGTCGCCGCTGACCACCAGCAGCGGCACCCGCGCCCTGCCCGCCGCCGGCAGTGCCGACCAGCCGGGAATGGCGCGCATGGCGTGCAGGTAGGAGGTGCGGTCGTTGCTCGCCAGACGCTCCGCCACCAGCTCGCGCAATGCCTGCTGCTCGGGCTTGGGGAACAGCTTGCCGGCCAGCACCTTCGCCAGCGTCGGCAGGCCGAGCAGGCGCACCAGGCCCAGGCGCAGCCAGATCTGCCCGCGCACCTTCCAGGAGTCCACCGGAAAGCTCGGCGCGCTGTTGATCACCACCGCCGCGCGCACCAGCTCGGGATGCTCGGCCAGCAGCTGGAAGGTCAGCATGCCGCCCATGGAGATGCCCACCAGGATGCACGGCGCGATCTGCAGGGCACGGATGAACGCGGCGACGTCGCCGGCCAGCTCGGCCATGCTCACCGGCGCCCGCAGCGGCTCGCTCTGGCCGTGGCCGCGCACGTCCATGGCAATCACCTCGCAATGCTGCGCCAGATGCTCGATCTGCGGTTGCCAGTCGAGCAGCGAAGAACCCAGCCCGTGCAACAGCAACACGGGGGCACCCTGGCCCTGGCGGATATAGGCGAAACGGCCATTGGGCAAGTTCAGATAGTTCATGAAAAGTTCTTCCCTGCATTTATCAATGACAATAAACCGGACTTGCCGAGCATACTTCGGCCATTAAATTAGTTGCTCGTTCGGATAACTTTCCGGCGTCTTCTTATTGCACTCTTGCGTTATTTGCCTTGCCCTGGCAAACCCCCTAGAATCGACCTGCGCCGTATCGAGAATTGATCATGTACAGCATTGCCAGTCCCACCCAGGCACGCAGCAAGAAGGCTCTGGAACGCTTCCTGAACGTCGCTGCCGATCTGCTGGCCAACAACCATTTCGAAGAGACCGGCATCTCCCAGATCGCCCAGCTGGCCGAGTCCTCGGTCGGCACCTTCTACCGCCTGCTCGGTGACAAGGACGTCCTGCTGTACGCCGTGCATGAGCGCTTCGTCGAACAGAGCCGCGCCGCCGTCGACGCCCTGGTGGCGGACCTGACGCGCCAGGCGCTGCCGCTGGACGCCCAGGTGGAGGCCTTCATCCGCGGCGTGGTGCGCCTGTTCGACGGCAGCGAAGGCCTGCTCCGCGCCCTGATCCGCCGCAGCTCCATGGACCCGCAGTTCCGCGAGCGTTTCCACCAGCTCAACGCCTATATCGGCCAGGCCTTCGGCCGCATCGTGCTGAGCCACCGCGACAGCCTGAAGCATGCTGTCCCCGAACAGGCCGCCGATCTCAGCGCCCATCTGCTGCTCTCCGGGCTGAACTACTTCACCATGGTCGGCAGCCTCGGCGTGACCCCCCGGGAAGTTCTCCCGGCAGAACTTTCCCGGCTGGTCTGCAACTACCTGCAAGTTGCGCAAAGTTAAACTCGCTTATATATCTGTCTAACTTAGCGGCGACTGTCGCGGCGTAATTGCGCCGGCGTGAAGTCGGTCGGTCGCAGGGCGATATCGAACTGGTCTGCCGGCTCTTCGTTGGACAATATGCCGATCACATAACGGCCGCCGATCAGGTCATATACGGCGTCGCCCTTGGTCCACACCAGCGGCTGGTCGTACAGGTTGATGGTGTAGGACTCGCCGAGGCGCCACAGGTTGTCGCGGTTGTCGTAGTGGTCCACCACCAGGATCTGGTAGCTGTCCTCGTCGAAATACATATCGCGCTGCTTGTACTGGTGGCGCTGGCCGGCCTTGAGGGTGGCGCGCACGTGCCAGACGCGGTGCAGCTCGTAGCGCAGCAGGTCCGGGTTGACGTGGCCGGGTTTGACGATGTCGCTGTACTTGTTGGTCTTGGCCGCGAAGCGGTAGCTGTTGTAGGGCACGTACAGCTCCTGCTTGCCCACCAGCTGCCAGTCGTACTTGTCCGGCGCGCCGGAGAACATGTCGAAGTTGTCGGTGGTGCGCATGCCCTCGGAGGCGGTGCCGGGCGAGTCGTAGGCCACGTTCGGCGTGCGTCGCACGCGGCGCTGGCCGGCGGCGTAGAGCCAGGCCAGGCGTGGCTCCTTGACCTGGTTGACGGTCTCGTGGACCAGCAGCTCGGTGCCGGCCAGGCGCGCCGGCGCCAATACCGACTGGCGGAAGTAGAACAGCACGTTGCCGTTGTCCTTGGCGTAGTCACCGGCGTCCTGGTTGAACAGGAACAGGTCCTCGATCTGGGTCATGAAGTAGTCGCCACTGGCATGCGGCACCGCCTGGGCGTAGTAGCGCTTGACGCTGTCGCCGCGGTAGCGCACCAGGTGGTTCCACAGCACTTCCAGCGCCGACTGCGGGATCGGGAACGGCGTGGCGGTATGGAAATCGGCGATGCCATTGCCGTTCTCGATCAGCTTGGCGCTGGTGGCGTTGCCCTTGATCGCCGCGTACACCTTGTCCGGGTAGGAGGCCGAGCGGCGGCTCGGGTAGACGTTGAGCTTCCAGCTCGCGGAATAGCGTTTGAGCATGGCCAGCTGGCCGGGGCTGAGGTTGGCGCGGTACTGCTCGGCGTTGGCGGCGCTGATGCTGAACAGCGGCTGGTCGGCGGCGTAGGGGTCCTTGTAGCCGGCCTTGGCGTCGAAGGCGGCGCTGTCGCGGGGCAGGCCGCCGTCCCAGGCGGGGATGGTGCCGGCGGCATTGCCGGCCTTCTCGGCGCCCAGCGGGGTGAGGTCCTGGCCGAGGCGAGCGGCCTGGTCAGCGCCGACCTGGGCCATGGTCGGTGCGGCGGCCAGCAGGGCGGCGGCCAGCAGGGTGATTCTCAGGCGATGCATGGCGTTCCCTCTCAGAAGCTGTATTTGACGTTGAAGGTCAGGTAGTCGCGGTCGGTGCGCTTGTTGGAGATGCCGCCACCGCTGTAGCCGACGTACTTGGCGCCGACCGTCAGGGACTCCTGGTAGATCGCGTCCAGGCCCACCGACCAGCTCTGCGCCTCCTCGTCCAAGCCGTTGGTGAGCTGGGGCGCCACGCCGTTGATGCTGTACTGGTAGCCGAGGCTGGGCACCAGGTTCACCAGGTTGAACACGTTGGTATAGGTCAGCTGCAGGCTGGCCTGGGCGCCATAGGCGCTGCTGGTGGCCTCGTAGTAGTCGACGTCGGACTCCAGGCCCTGCACGCGGCTGGCCACCAGCTCGGAGAACAGCGCGGCCGAGTCCGAGCCGAGCAGGCCGTTGAAGTTGTAGATGGTGGCCAGCGAGGCCTGGAACATGTCCTTCTCGCGATAGCCGTCGATGTGGGTGCCGGTCGGCAGGCCCTGGGGATTGAGCAGGGCAATCGGCAGGTACTCGTTGAGGCCGAGGGCGATCGGCGTGTCCGGCCGGTAGCTCAGCTCGCCGGCCAGGGACAGGCCGTTGAAGATGCTGTCGCCACCGATCGAGGTGTTGAAGCTGATGCCGAACAGGTCGCGCTTCTCCAGGTACTCGGCGTAGTAGCGCGAGCTGCTGGCGTTGGGCAGCGCGCCCACCACCGGCAGGATCACCGGCTGGCCGACGGTCAGGCCGATCATCGGCACCTGCATGTTGTAGCGCAGGTAGTAGAAGCCCAGCTCGGTGTCGTTCAGCTCCGGCACGTACCAGCGCAGGGCCAGGCCGTACTGGGCCGAGTCGTTGCCGTCGATGTCCTGGGCACGCGGGATGAAGGTGGTCGGCAGATAGGCGCGCAGCAGGCCATTGACCAGCCCGGGACCGAGGCTGTCGACATAGGCCTGGGCCGCCTCCGGGCTGTCGAAGGCCATGGCCGGGCCGGCCAGACCGGTGGCCTGCTCCTGCAGCGGCGAGGCGGACAGGTACTCGCAGTCTTCGCCGAGCGGATCGAGGGTGGAGAAGTAGGTGCCGCAGGGGTCGATCTTCGAGGCCTCCCAGGCCTTGCCGGGTTGCCAGTAGCCCTCCACGGTGAGGTTGTCGCGCAGCTCGTAGGAGCCGTAGACCATGAAGGTCGGCATATAGGCCTCCTTCACTTCCGAGCCGGGTGCGCGCAGGGCGTTGATGTCCACCGGGTTGGTCGCGCCGATGCCGTTCTGATAGAACAGCCCCTCGCCCCAATTGATCACCTGGCGCCCCAGGCGGGCGTTGAGGTCGCGCTCGTTGACCGTCCAGCTGCCGTAGACGAAGGCATCCAGCAGATCGATGCTGGAGCCGGCTTCGTCCAGGCCGCCGTCGCTGATCTCGCGGTGGCGGCGCGAGTCGTCTTCCAGCTCGAAGTCGTAGAAGGCGCGGCCGCGGATGAACACGCCGTGGCGCTCCTGGTAGCGCAGGTCCATCTCCGAGACGACCTTGACCATCTCGGAGAACAGGTCGCCCTTGCGGAAGTTCAGGTTGCCGTCGTCGGAGTTGATCAGCCCCGCGTTGCTGCCGCTGCCGCCATTGGCGCGAGCGATCAGCTTGTCGTCCTGGCCTTCCATGCGGTAACTGACGCCGTAGGAGACGGTGGTGTCGAGCGAGGTGGTCCAGTCCCCCGAACGCACCTGAAACGCCTGCGCCACCCCGACAGGCAGCGCGCCCAGCAACGCCAGGCCGGCGACCGCCAGGCCTCTTCCTTGATATGCCACGATGACCTCCAGCTGTTGTTTTTATCGGAATCGGAACATCGGTTCCGATGAAAGATAGAACTCAACCAATAATCTGGCAAGGCACCGGGCGATAATTTTCTGCCGCTTCGGCAGATTCTCGACTGATTCAGAACTCCTCCGATCACCCGTCCCGATTCGAACGGACGGCGCATCTCTAGCTCGCCACATTCCGTATGTCTACCGATACACCCCGCGTGGTTCGTGGTGTCGGAACACTTGACGGAATCGGAATTCCAGTTTCTATTCTAAGAGCAACGCCCTAACAACAACGACGGAGATCACTCCCATGATCGCTTTCCGCACCCTGCTCTGCTGCCTGCTCCTGTGCTTCACATTGCCTGCCGCGATGGCCGATTCACGCTGCAGCGAACGACCCAAGTCACTGTTGCTACCGGCCAAGGTCAGCTGCAGCCACCAGACCACCTGGATCGATTCCGGCGTGGTCGGCGCCCGCCAGGTGATCTACCAGACTCCCCTGGGCACCCCGCCGAGCGGTGGCTGGCCGGTGGTGCTGATCTATCAGGGCTCGTTCTTCCCGCTGGACAACTTCACCTACTACAGCAACCAGCCGTTCGGCGGCTTCTACGAGGGCAAGCTGGTGCGCGCCCTGCTGGACAATGGCTACGCGGTGATCGCTCCCAGCGCACCGGCCGACCTGTTCTGGCAAACCAACATCCCCGGCCTGGCCCAGGCCTATGAGCTGAGCACCGACTACGGCTTCCTCGGCAACGTGCTGGCAGCCATCGCCGCCGGCCACTTCGGCCCGCTCAACGCCCAGCGCCAGTACGCCACCGGCATCTCCAGCGGCGGCTACAACACCAGTCGCATGGCCGTGTCGTTCCCCGGCAGGTTCCGCGCCCTGGCCATCCAGTCCGGTTCCTACGCCACCTGCGGCGGGCCGCTGTGCGTGATACCGGAGCTGCCGAGCGATCATCCGCCCACTCTGTTCCTGCATGGCTTCGTCGATGTGGTGGTGCCCTGGTGGAGCATGGACCTGTACTACGACCGCCTGCTCCAGCAGGGCGTAGAGACCGCGCGGCACACCGAGGCGCTGGGCGGCCACGAGTGGTTCGCCGCCTCGCCGGGCAAGATCCTCGCCTGGTTCAACGCTCACCCCTGACCGGGGAAAATGCCCACGGCATCACGCACTGGCGTTCTGCTACCATCGAGCCCGGCCGCCCGGCGGCCGGACCGATCCACCGTGGACAAGGACCACGTCTTGCAGAACCTGCGTACCTCCGACAACGGCACCTACATCGACTTTCTCCGCGACCGGCTCAACGCACAGGGCATCGAGGCCATCGCCTGCGACCTGGGCGATGAGGCGCGCGGTCACCGCTACGCCCTGCTGCTGCCGCATGACGGCGACGCCCCGCGGGCCTGGCAGGCGCTCACCGAGGCGCCCAGCGAATACGACCATCATCTGCAACTCGGCGACGCGCGGGACAACCGCCTGATCGCCTTGTGCCGCTCGCCCGCCGTACGCCGCTGCAGCGTCGGCCTGCTGCTCCTGGTGCTGGTCGGTGCGGGCGTGGAAGCGCTGCTCGCCGGCTAGAGCCGGCACTCCGCCAATACCGCCGCCAGCGCCGCCCCGTCCTGCGGCGCAGCGAAGATCAGCTCCAGCCGCGAATCCTTGCGCCACTCGCTGGCCTGCCAGTGCGGCGCCTCGCCCTCCAGCGCATTGGCCGACAGCCAGCCGGCATTGCTGTGCAGCACCAGCTTGGCGCGGCGCCAGGGCAGCCCGGCCAGCCAGGTTTGCACCCGCATCAGCTCGAACACCTGGGATGGATGGAAGCGCCAGCCGATGCTCCAGCCCTCGGCCTGCTCCTGTACCTGGCAGATAGGCTGGCGCGGGTCGCTCCATACCTGTGCCAGCGGCGCCCTGCCCTGCGGCACGGTCAAGTCCTCGCTTGCCGGCCCGGCCTGCGCAGCGCTGCCAGGCAGCTCGGCGAAATCCAGCTCGCCCTGGCTGGTCCAGCGCAACGGCCGCGTCGGCAGCTGCGCCTGCAGGCTTGCGCGCGTCGACGCATCCACTGCCTCGGCCTTGTTCAGCAGCAGCAGACCGGCCAGCGCCAGCGCCTCCCGCTGGCTCTCCGGCAGCGGCTGGCCTGCCGCCAGGGCGGCCGCATCCAGCACTAGCACCGCCGGCTGCAGAGCCAGCACCCCGCGCCAGGGCGCCTCGCTCAGCTGACGCAACAGCTCGGCCGGATGGCCGAGGCCGGAGGGTTCGATCAGTAGCCGATCCGGCCTGGCCTGGCGCAGCAGACGGCCGAGCCCGACTAGGAAGGGCGCGCCGCCCACGCAGCACAGGCAGCCACCAGGGATCTCGGCCAGGCTGACGCCGTCCTGGTCGCTGGTCAGCAGGGCCTGGTCCAGGCCGATCTGGCCGAATTCGTTGATCAGCACCGCCCAGCGCTCGGCCGCCGGCTTGTGGGCCAGCAGGTGGCGGATCAGGCTGGTCTTGCCGGCGCCCAAGGGGCCGGCGATCAGGTGGGTGGGGATATTGGCGAGCATGGGCCTATGGTGCGGTTTCACGCGGCGCCGGGAAAGGCTAAAGTCGCCGCTTTGTTCGAGGAGAGAGACGATGCGTGTGATTGCCGCCCTGTTGCTGCTGGGCCTGACCGGCCAGGCCTGGGCCGAAGCCTGCGTGGTGCACAGCGAGGGCAAGCAGGTGGAAGTGAAGCTCTGCCAGCAGAACCGCAGCATCCCCGCCAACCTGTTCCGCACCGGCTTCTGCGCCCCGCAGTTGCAGGGGCAGAAGGTCGAAGTCAGCTTCGTCGAGCAGTGCCCCAGCGGCGCCTTCGGCGAATGCCGCAACGCCAAGGTCCAGGGCACGCCCTACCAGCAGGACATCCACTACTACGGCGTGGCCAGCGACGCCCGCTATCTGAAGCCTGCATGCGAACAGCAGAGCAAGGGCGTGTGGATGGCGCGCTGAGCGCGCGACATGAATGAGTTTCACGTGGAACCCACCACAACATGCGGATAGTTCTACCAGCCGCCGCCACCCCCACCACCGCTGCCGCCTCCAGACGAACCACCACCCGACGAGCCTCCACTGGACGACGATGAGCTGGCCGGCGGCGTGGACGCGCTGGCACTGGCGCTGACCAGGCTGGAAGCCAGGGCGCTGCCAAAGGTGGACGGCGAGCTGAAGCTGTTGCGCGCCTGATACCAGTCCGGCTGGTACTCGCGCAGGCTCGGGTCGATCAGGCCGGCCTCCAACGCCGTGGCGAAGCGCGCGCTCCATTGCTCCTCGACACCCAGCGCCATGGCGTAGGGCAAGTGCAGCTCGTACAGCTCGATGCTCATGGCCGGCGCCCCGCCGGCACGCTCCAGAACATCACGCTCGGCCAGTTGCAGGTAGTCACGGTAGCCGGCCAGTGCATCCAGCAGTTGCCGGCCCTTCACCGAAGGCGCCTCCAGCCAGCGATAGAAAAGCCCCACCACCAACACATAGGCCAACAGCAGCATCGCCACCGGCACCGAGGTGGTGGACAGCAGCATCCACAGGCCGATCGGCACCGGCCAGCCGAACATCAGCGCGACCAACCCCAGGCCGATCTTCTTGCCCCAGCTCGACTGGCGCGCCGCCATGACCAGGATCACGGCTGTAGGAATGCCGAAGCCCAGGCTGAACATCAGGCCACCGATGGCCAGGCCCCACTGCTCTTCGCCCTGCAGCCCGGTCAGCACGCTGAGCAGGATGCCGGGCACGGCCAAGGCCAGGCCGGTGGCCCAGGCGCCGCGGTTGTTGGCGTGCCACAGGCGGCCATGGGTATCCAGGCTGTCGACCATGCGCGCCTTCATCTCGGCCAGGCGCGGCTGGTACTTGCTACCCAGCTCCAGCGGCGCATCGCCCTTGCTGGCCGGGAACAGCAGGCGCAGCCATTCGATCTCGCCGACCCGCGCCGACTCGATTGGCGTCTTGCCGCGCTGCAGGATGAAGCCGTCGGCACGCGGACGATCCTCCAGGCGGATCAGCCCACGAATCGCCCAGTCGGTGAAGCACACGCCCAGGGCACGCGCCTCGTCGAAGGCACCACGGAAACCGCGGTGCCAGAGGTAGCCGACCTGAGTCGGACTGAGGTCGTCCGGCGCCTCGAAGTGCACCATGTGCAGGCCCTTGCGCGGGTCGCGGCCGACGCGCCGCCAGGTGCGCAGGTAGTAGCCCAGCAGCCACAGCCATAGCGCGCCACCCAGCACCACGCCGGCGTTGTCGAACAGCAGGCGCAGCGTGCGCTGCAGGACGTTCGGCCTGTCGATCAGCCCGGCGGGCCAGTCGATGCCGATGGTAAAGCCGTGTTCCGCCGGTAGCGCCGCGGTGGTCTCCAGGCGCACGACATCCTCGCCCTGCTCCAGCACCCGGTAGTCCTGGCCCTGGGCGCCGCCGGCGCCGGTGTAGGCATAGACGCTGTCGCTGCGCGCCCCGGGCGGCAGCTGCACCCGCACCGAGGCATGCAGGATGGGGAATGCCCAGGCGTTGCCGGTGACGTTCCAGTACAGCTCGTCCTCGCCCGGCCGCTGCAGCAATTGCGGGTCGACGCGATAGCTCAGCTCGTAGCGGTAGCGACCCGGCTGCAGATAGTGATCGGCCGAGCCCAGATAGAAGCGCTGGTAGGCGCCGACACTCTCGCGATGCACCTCCTCGGGCACTCCATCGCGGGTGACGCTGAGGCTGTCGATCGGCGTCTTGCGCAGCAGGCCGCCGGGCAAGCGATAGATCACTGGCAGGTCACGGTAGATGCCACGCTGGATCTGGTCGCCCTCGGCCCGCACCACGATGCGCTCCACCACATCGAGCATGCCGTCGCGGCCGATGCGCAGCTCCACGGCGAAATCCTCGATCACCTCCTGCGCCAGGCTCATGCCGGGCAGCAGGCAGCACAACAGCAAGAGCAGCTTGAGCCGTCCGGACATGGTCAGAACTCCATCTTCGGCGACTGGCCGTCGCGGGGGTCTTCCAGGGTGAAATAGTCGGCGCAGCGAAAGCCGAAGGCGCCGGCCAGCAGGTTGCTCGGCACCGACTCGACCAGCACGTTGAGTTCGCGCACGGCGCCGTTGTAGTAACGGCGGGCCATCTGGATATGGTCTTCGACCTCGCTGAGGTTGCGCTGCAGATCGAGGAACACCGCATCGGCCTTGAGCTCGGGATAGTTCTCGGCGACGGCGAACACGCGCAGCAGCGAGGACGACAGCTGGCCCTCGAACGCAGCGCGGTTGGCGGCGCTCTCGCCCTCGTGGGCCTGGGCTTCGCCGCGGCGGCTGGTCAGCTCCTCCAGGGTATCGCGCTCGTGGGTCATGTAGGCGCGCAGGCAGGCGACCAGTGCCGGAATCAGGCTGGAGCGGCGCTTGAGCTGCACGTCGATGCCGCTCCAGGCCTCGGCCACCCGCGCCCGGTTGAATACCAGACGGTTGTAGAGATGGATGCCGACCAGCAGCACCAGCACGCTGGCCGCACCGAACAACCACCACCCGATTACCTGCATTCCTTCGCCCTCGGCCCTCTGACTGAAGCGGCAGTGTAACCGCAGCGCTGCGCCGGGCACCGCCGATTGCGCCACAGGTGGTCAGCGGGCCGGCAGGCCCCCGCAGTCTTCACCAACCCAGCGCGCCTGGCTGTTCATGGTGCTGTCGCGGCCGTCATAGACGCCCTTCACCGTGGTGCTAAAGGCCGTGTCGCTGGCGAAGCGAGTCTCTCCCTCGCCCTGGCCGTTGGGACAGGTGAAGCGGAACTTCCATACCTCGGCGCTGCGCTCGGTGATCTCGTGGGTGCAACCCGAGTTGGGGTCCTGCAGGGGAATGTTCTGGCCCTTGGCGCTGGCCTCGCTGAGGCACAGTTGCACTCCGCCGCCGCTGCCCATCTGCACGCCCTTCTGCTTGAGCATCTGCTCCATCATCTGGCGCTGCTCGGCCGGCATGTTCTGCATCTGCGCCAGCAGTTCCTGCATGTCCGGCATGGCCTGGCCGCCGCTCTGCACCTGGTTGGTGAACTCCCACAGGCCGGGGCGCAACTCGGCCACGGCCAGCGCCGGCAGCAGGCAGGTGCCCAGCAACAGGGTGCGGATGATGGTCATGGTGCGGCTCCTCGCGACGGTGACTGACCCAGCCAGCTTAGGTCAGCCCGGGCGCTTCGGCGCCGGTGCGGCAGGCGGAAGCGGGTCACGTTTTCGTGCACACAGGCGCCATTATTTGCTGTGCGAGTTCACATAAGTGAACTTACCGACCAGGCCAAGTGTGAAACAGAGCAAAGTTGACGGTAAGCATTTTCTTACAAGTAAACTTGCACTTTCCCATATATACGAATACGCCCTCATAACAACTTTTAATTGGCGCCAAAACGGCCATGCGGTCTGCCGACGAACAACTTCCAGCAATCTTCCCGCTTGTCTAGCGCTTCACATTTTCCGCCTTGCCCACCTCCCATCCTGGGGCTAGGATGCCCACCGCATAAGGACGCTGTGCAAGTAGTTGCGCAAAAAACTGCGCAAAAAGTTGCACACACAGACCAAGCAACCGCTTGCTTCTCGCTTATATGAGAAGTTTTCGAAGTTGCTGGACATATATATAGAGTCAATGGAATGACTGCACTTTCACCCCTGGCCGAGCATTATCTGCAGCTGGCGAAAACACCCATTAACGATGGGAACTTTGCCGGCGAAGACATGCGTTATTCCGGCGAATTCGAAGCCCTCGAAGGCGAGCTGGAAAAGGCCGCCGCCATGCACCAGACCGAGGCCATCGACTGGCACAAGGTGCGTGACCAGAGCGAGGCGCTGCTCCGCCATCAGTCCAAGGATCTGCGCGTGGCCTGCTGGCTGGTCTGGAGCCTGCACCAGCGCGAAGGCCTGAATGGCCTGCAGGCCGGCCTGGGCCTGCTGCTCGAACTCTGCCAGCAGCACTGGAGCAGCCTGCATCCGCTCAAGGATCGCACCCGTGCCGCCGCCCTCACCTGGCTCACCCCGCGTCTGGAAAAGGTGCTGGGCGAAGACATTCCCGTCGCCAGCCAGCTGCCACTGTTCCGCAACCTGGCCGAGCTGCTGCGCGGCCTGGAAACCTGTCTGGCCGCGCAACTGGGCGAACAGGCGCCGCTGCTGCTGCCGCTGTGCCGCCGCCTGGACGAGCAGATCGCCCGCGCCACCCAGGGCCAGACCGAGCCCGGCGTGGTCGGTGCCGCCCTGGCCCAGGTCAAGCAGGCCGCCGCCCAGGTGATCAACCCCAGCGCCCCGCTGGACAACGAGCGCGACGCGCACAAGTCGCTGCGCGCCCTGCAGGACGGCGCCCGACCGCTGTGCGCCTGGTGGCTGAAGCAGAAGGCCAGCGACCTGCGCGCCCTGCGCCTGGCGCGCACCCTGCTGTGGCTGCCGATCGACGGCCTGCCGCAGAGCAATACCGAACAGATCACCACCCTGCGCGGCCTGCCGGCCGACAAGCTGGCCGGCTTCGCCGAGCGCTTCGCCGCCGGCCAGTACGCCGACCTGCTGGTGGAAGTGGAAGCCAGCATCGCCCGCGCGCCGTTCTGGCTGGATGGCCAGCGCCTGGCCTGGGAATGCCTGCAGGAGTTGAACGCCGAGGCCGCCATGGTCGAGGTGGAGATGCAGCTGGCGCTGTTCCTCCAGCGCGTGCCCGGCCTGGACGAGCTGCGCTTCCACGACGGCGTGCCCTTCGCCGATGCCGAGACCCGCGCCTGGATCGGCGCCAGCGTCATGCCGCACCTGCAGCCGCCGAGCGCCGAACCGACCGTGCAGGTCAGCGCCGGCGGCGAACTGCCGGCCTGGGAAATCGCCCTGCAAGCCGCCCTGCCACGCCTGCGCAAGGACGGCCTGAAGCCCGCCGTGCAGCAGCTCAAGCAGGGCATGGCCCAGGCCCAGGGCGGCCGCGCGCGGTTCTTCTGGCAGCTCGCCCTGGCGCGCCTGTGCAGCGCGGCGAAGAAGCACGAACTGGCCAAGACCCAACTCGAATCCCTCGACCAGACGCTGCAGGCCTCCGGCCTCGGCGAGTGGGAACCCGATCTCGCCCTGGAAGTGCTGCGTCTGCTGCACAACTGCTACGAGCTGCTGCCGCAGAACCATGCGATCCGCGAGCGCAAGGAAGAGATCCACCGCAGGCTGTGCCACCTCGATCTCGAAGTGGTGCTGGATTGAGGCCGCAAGGCCTCCGCTTAACAGTAAAGGAGAACAACCATGGCCAAAGAAGGCTCGGTAGCACCCAAGGAACGCATCAACGTCACCTTCAAACCGGCGACCGGTGGTGCTCAGGAAGAGATCGAACTGCCCCTCAAGTTGATGGTTCTGGGTGATTTCACCCAGCGCGCCGACGACCGCAAGATCGAGGATCGCAAGCCGATCAGCATCGACAAGAACAACTTCGACGAAGTGCTGGGCAAGCAGGAGCTGAGCCTGACCTTCAACGTGCCCAACCGTCTGCAGGACGAGGAAAGCGCCGACGAGTTGCCGGTGCAGCTGCGCATCAACTCGATGAAGGACTTCAACCCGGCCGCCGTGGTCGACCAGGTCCCCGAGCTGAAGAAGCTGATGGAGCTGCGCGATGCCCTGGTCGCCCTGAAAGGCCCGCTGGGCAACGCCCCGGCCTTCCGCAAGGCGATCGAAAGCGTCCTCTCCGACGACGACTCCCGTGACCGCGTACTGGGTGAACTGGGCCTCGCCGCCCAAGCCCAGCAAGACGCCTGAATTCTCGACAAGGAAGCCCGAGCATGAGCACCAGTGCAGTAGTGGAAAGCACCCGGAATGTCGCCGAAGCCGGCATTCTCGACCGCATCATCGCGGAAACCCGCCTGACCCCGGACGACGAAGCCTATGACATCGCCAAGCGTGGCGTGTCCGCCTTCATCGAAGAGCTGCTGAAGCCGCACAACCAGAACGAGCCGGTGAAGAAGGCCATGGTCGACCGCATGATCGCGGAGATCGACGCCAAGCTCAGCCGGCAGATGGACGAGATCCTCCACCACGCCGACTTCCAGGCCCTGGAATCATCCTGGCGCGGCCTCAAGCTGCTGGTCGATCGCACCAACTTCCGCGAGAACACCAAGCTGGAGATCCTCAACGCCTCCAAGCAGGACCTGCTGGACGACTTCGAGGACAGCCCGGAAATCACCCAGTCCGGCCTGTACAAGCACATCTACACCGCCGAGTACGGCCAGTTCGGCGGCCAGCCGGTCGGCGCCATCGTCGCCAACTACTTCTTCGACCCCAGCTCGCCGGACATCAAGTGCATGCAGCACGTGGCCTCCGTCGCCTGCATGGCCCACGCGCCGTTCATCGCCGCTGCCGGCCCGAAATTCTTCGGCCTGGAGAGCTTCACCGGCCTGCCCAACCTGAAGGACCTCAAGGATCACTTCGAGGGCCCGCAGTTCGCCAAGTGGCAGAGCTTCCGCGAGCGTGAAGACGCGCGCTACGTCGGCCTGACCCTGCCGCGCTTCCTGCTGCGCAACCCCTACGATCCGGAAGAAAACCCGGTGAAGACCTTCGTCTACAAGGAGAACGTCGCCGGCAACCACGAGCACTACCTGTGGGGCAACACCGCCTACACCTTCGCCTCCAAGCTGACCGACAGCTTCGCCAAGTTCCGCTGGTGCCCGAACATCATCGGCCCGCAGAGCGGTGGCGCGGTGGAAGACCTGCCGCTGCACCACTTCGAGAGCATGGGCGAGATCGAGACCAAGATTCCCACCGAAGTACTGGTCTCCGACCGTCGCGAATATGAGCTGGCCGAAGAAGGCTTTATCGCCCTGACCATGCGCAAGGGCAGCGACAACGCCGCGTTCTTCTCCGCCAACTCCACCCAGAAGCCGAAGTTCTTCGGCATCAGCGAGGAAGGCAAGACCGCCGAGCTGAACTACAAGCTCGGCACCCAGCTGCCCTACCTGTTCATTGTCAACCGCCTGGCGCACTACCTGAAGGTGCTGCAGCGCGAGCAGATCGGCGCCTGGAAAGAGCGCACCGACCTGGAGCTGGAGCTGAACAAGTGGATTCGCCAGTTCGTCGCCGACCAAGAGAACCCCAGCTCGGAAGTCCGTAGCCGCCGTCCGCTGCGCGCCGCACAGGTGATCGTCAGCGACGTGGAAGGCGAGCCGGGCTGGTACCGCGTCAGCCTCAACGTGCGCCCGCACTTCAAGTACATGGGTGCCGACTTCACCTTGTCGCTGGTCGGCAAGCTGGACAAGGAGTGAGGGCTAAATGACTGGATACGGCAGCCTGTTCGAGCGCCTCGGCGGTGACACCGTCGGCCGCGCCCGCCTCGACCACGAGGTGAGCGTGATGGCCTCGGTGGCTGCCCATCTGGCCAAGATGCTCAGCACCCGGGCGGGCAGCGTGCAGACGCTGCCCGACTACGGGTTGCCCGATCTCAACGACATGCGCCTGTCGCTGCACGACGCATTGCAGCAGGCGCGCATGGCGATCGAACGCTTCATCGAACAATACGAGCCGCGCCTGAAGCAGGTGCGGGTCATTTCCCTGCCGCGTGAGCACGACCCCCTCAGCCTCAACTTCGCCATCGAAGGGCTGCTGCAGGTCGATGGCATCAAGCGCCAGGTCAGTTTCGCCGCGCAGCTGGATGGCAGCGGGCAAGTGAAGGTCAGGTAGGAAACAAGGATGTTCGCCAGCCATACCACTCTCCCGCATGCGGGACGGGACACCCTCGCACTCTGCGGCATCGCCCTGATGCTCGGTGCCTGCGTGCCCTACCCGCATTCGGTGACCCGCAACCCGGCCATCGAGGGCCGTGTGCTGTCCGCCGAAACGGGTCAGCCGGTGGCCAATGCCAAGATCGAGTTGGCTATCGGCAGCGACGAGTCCTGGCGCTACGAAACCAGCAGCGACTCCGAGGGCCGTTTCGCCTTTGCCAAACACCGCGACTATCGCCTGTTCGCCCTGCTGGCCGACGCGCCGCAGTGCCGGACCGATATCAAGGTCAGCGCACCCCTCTATCACACCCGCCATTGCATCTGGATGAGCTCATATGGGTGTCCGTCGGCGCCAATGAAACTATCGGGACTGATGCTGCGGCCGGAACACATGGCCACCTCAGAAACAGAGTCCATCGAGGGCTACTGGCTCTGTCTCGAATCGGCCAAGGAGCAGGCCCACTAATGTCGTTCAACCACCACTACCAGAGCGAACTCTCCGCCCTGCGCCAACTGGGCAAGCGCTTCTCCGAGCGCAGCCCGGCGCTAGCGCCGTTTCTTGGCCAGGCCGGCCGTGATCCGGATGTGGAGCGTCTGCTGGAAGGCTTCGCCTTCCTCACCGGGCGCCTGCGGCAGAAGCTCGATGACGAGCTGCCGGAGCTGACCCACTCGCTGATGCACCTGCTTTGGCCGAACTACATGCGCCCGCTGCCGGCCTTCAGCATGCTGCAATTCGACCCGCTCAAGCGTCCCGGTCCGGCGCTGCCGGTGCCGCGGCATACGCCGGTGGAATCACGCGCCATCGAGGGTGTGACCTGCCGCTTCCGCACCGCCTACGCCACCGAGGTGCTGCCACTGGCACTGAGTGGCCTGGACTACTCGGTGAAGGGCGGCGGCGCGCTGCTCAGCCTGCGCCTGGCGATGAGCGCCGATGGCCATCTCGGCGAGATCGGCCTGAGTACCCTGCGCCTGCACCTGGCCGGCGAGCGCTATATCGCTCAGCTGCTCTACCTCGGCCTGCTGCGTCATCTCGGCGGCCTGCAGCTGGTATTGCTGGATGGCGAGGGCCAACCGCTGACCGGCGAACACGGCCTGCCGTTGCCGGCCATGGCTCTGCCGGCGAACCAGGTCGAGGCGGTCGGCTTCAGCGAAGACCACGCGCTGATCCCCTACCCGCACAACACCTTCCGCGGCTACCGCCACCTGCAGGAATACTTCGCCTTCCAGGACAAGTTCCTGTTCGTCGACCTCAAGGGCCTGGACGCCATCGCCCGCCAGCCAGAAGAAGTGCTGGAGCGCGCCCGCGGCCTGGAGCTGCGCTTCGACATCCGCAAGACCGGCCTGCAGCGCATCCGCCCGACCCTGGACAACGTGCGCCTGTACTGCACGCCGGTGGTCAACCTGTTCGCCCACGACGCCATCCCGATTCGCCTGGACGGCAAGCAGGACCAGTACCTGCTGCTGCCGGCCGAGCTCGACCCGCAGCACTGCGGCGTCTTCTCGGTGGACCGGGTGACCGGCTGGAAACCAGGCGGCATGGGCTACGAGGAATACGTGCCGTTCGAGTCGTTCGAGCACGACACCAGCTTCGACCAGCCGCGCGCGCGGCCGCACTACAGCGTGCGCCAGCAGTCGTCGCTGCTCGGCGACGGCATGGAGACCTGGCTGAGCTTCGGCCAGCGCGGTGGCGAGGCCCAGGAGACCCTGTCGATCGAGCTGACCTGCACCAACCAGAGCCTGGCGCGCCAGCTCAAGCCGGGCGACATCTGCCTGCCCAGCGAGGACACCCCGGAGTTCCTCACCTTTCGCAATATCGGCACGGTGACGCCGAGCTACGCGCCGCCGCTGCACCGCGACTACCTGTGGAAGCTGATCTCCAACATGTCGCTGAACTACCTGTCGCTGGCCGACGTCGAGGCGCTCAAGGTCATCCTCGAGACCTACGACCTGCCGCGCCACTACGACCAGCACGCGCTCAAGGTCAGCCAGCGCATGCTCGGCGGCCTGAAGAAGATCGCCCACCAGCACGTCGACCGCCTGCACCGCGGGCTGCCAATTCGCGGCGTGCGCACCGAATTGACCATGGACCCGGACGGCTACCTGGGCGAAGGGGACCTGTTCCTGTTCGCCTCGGTGCTCAATGAATTCTTCGCCCTCTACGCCAGCCTCAACTCGTATCACGAGCTGCGCGTACAGAGCACACAGGGAGAGGTGTACCAATGGACGCCGCGCATGGGGCAGCAGCCCCTGCTCTGAACCGGCTCAGCCGGGGCATCCGCGAGTACAGCCTGTTCCAGGGTGTGCTGCAGGTGCTGGATCGTCTGCGCACCGCCCATCCTGAGCTGGATGAGGAGGCGCTGTACGAGCGCCTGGAATTCCAGGCCAACCCCAGCCTGGGCTTCCCCGGCAGCGATACCGATCGCCTGGAGTTCTTCGAGGAACACGGCGAGCTGCGCGCGCGCCTGCGCATCAACCTGGTCGGCCTGTTCGGCTCCGGCTCGCCGCTGCCGGCGTTCTACAGCGAGCAGGCGCTCGGCGATGGTCCGGATGGCAACACCACCCGCGATTTCCTCGACCTGTTCAACGACCGCCTGCAGCGCCTGCTCCTGCCGATCTGGCGCAAGTACCGCTACTACGCGCACTACGACCAGGGCGCCCGCGACCTGTTTTCCGCGCGCCTGTTCGCCCTGATCGGCCTGGGCGGCGAACGCATCCGCGCCGCCGAGGACCTCAACTGGCGGCGCCTGCTGCCCTACCTCGGCCTGCTCAGTCTGCGCGCCCACTCGGCGGCGCTGGTCGAGTCGGTGCTGCGCTATTACTTCAAGCACGCCGACCTGCGCATCGAGCAGTGCGTCGAGCGCCGCGTGGAGATCATCGCCGAGCAGCGCAACCGCCTCGGCCTGGCCAACAGCCAGCTGGGCGAGAGCCTGGTGCTGGGCGACTCGGTGCGCGACCGCGGCGGCAAGTTCCGCATCCATATCCGCCAGCTGAGCTGGGCGCGCTTCCACGAATTTCTGCCTATCGGCAGCGGTTACCAGCCGCTCTGCGCGCTGGTGCGTTTCACCCTGCGCGACCCGCTCGACTACGACATCCGCCTGGCCCTGCGCCACGAGGAAATCCGCGAGCTGCGCATCGGCCAGGACAACCCCTGCCACCTCGGCTGGACCTCCTGGCTCGGCCACGAACAGGCCGATGGCGTCGTCACCATCGGCAGCAAGACTCATTAAAGGACTGATGAAATGATCAACGTCGACCTCCAACAGCTGGTCCAGGCACTGGACGCCGAGACCCGCCGCGAGCTGGAAGCCGCCGCCGAACGCTGCCTGCAGCGCGGTGGCAGCAAGATCCTGGTCGAAGACCTGCTGCTCGGCCTGCTCGAGCGCCGCGACGGCCTGCTGGCCCGCGCCCTGCAGGACGCCGAGGTGGACGCCTTTGAGCTGGCCGCCACCCTGCAGCCGCGCGGCGAGGCCAGCGAGTCGCGCAACCCGGTGTTCTCCGCCGAGCTGGTGCAGTGGCTGCAGGACGCCCTGCTGGTGGCCAACCTGGAACTGGGCCAGAGCCAGATCGAACAGGCCGCGCTGCTCCTCGCCCTGCTGCGCAACCCGCTGCGCTATGCCGGCACGCGTTACCAGCCAATGCTGGCGAAGATCGATGCCGAGCGCCTGCGCGACTTCGCCATCAGCCAGCAGCCGCAGACCGCCGCCGGCAAACAGGCCGCGCCCGGCGAATCCAATCTGCAGCGCTTCACTCACAACTTCACCCAGCGCGCCCGCGACGGCAAGCTCGACCCGGTGCTGTGCCGTGACGGCGCCATCCGCCAGATGATCGACATCCTCGCCCGCCGGCGGAAGAACAACCCGATCGTGGTTGGCGAAGCCGGTGTGGGCAAGACCGCACTGGTCGAGGGCCTGGCCCTGCGCATCGCCGCCGGCGAAGTACCGGAAGTGCTGCGCGGCGTCGAACTGCTCGGCCTGGACATGGGCCTGCTGCAGGCCGGCGCCAGCGTCAAGGGCGAGTTCGAACGCCGCCTGCAGGGGGTGATCGACGAAGTGAAGGGCGCGGCCAAGCCGACCATCCTGTTTATCGACGAGGCCCACACCCTGATTGGCGCCGGCGCCCAGGCCGGTGGCTCGGACGCGGCCAACCTGCTCAAGCCGGCCCTGGCCCGTGGCGAGCTGCGCACCATCGCCGCCACCACCTGGAGCGAATACAAGAAGTACTTCGAGAAGGACCCGGCCCTGGCCCGGCGCTTCCAGCCGGTGCAGCTGCACGAGCCGACAGTTCCGGAAGCCGTGACCATCCTCCGCGGCCTGGCCCCGGTGTACGAGCAGAGCCACGGCATCTACCTGCGCGACGACGCGGTGGTGGCCGCTGCCGAACTGTCCGCGCGCTACCTGGCCGGCCGCCAGCTGCCGGACAAGGCGGTGGACGTGCTGGATACCGCCTGCGCCCGCGTGCGCATCAGCCTGGCCGCCGCCCCGGAAGCACTGGAGCGCCTGCGCGGCGAGCTGGCCGAAGGCGAGCGCCAGCGCCTGGCCCTGCGCCGCGACCTGCAGGCCGGCCTGGCGGCGGACGAAGCCGCACTGGCCGCCCTGGAACAGCGCCTGACCGAGGCGGAAAGCGAACTGCAGCAAATCGATGCGCGCTGGAGCGAACAGCGCCAGCTGGCCGAGCGCCTGCTGGACCTGCGCCAGCTATGCGCCCAGGCCCGCGCCGAAGGCAGCGATGAATTGGACGCGCTGGAAAGCCAACTGCGCGAAGTCCAGGCCGAACTGGCCAGCGCCCAGAGCGCCGAGCGCCTGGTCAGCTTCGAAGTCTGCCCGCGCCTGGTGGCCGAGGTGATCAGTCACTGGACCGGCGTGCCACTGAGCCAGCTGGCTCGCGAACACAACGCCAAGGTGGCCAGCTTCGCCAGCGACCTGCGCGCCCGCGTGCGTGGCCAGGAGCAGGCGGTGCAGGTGCTCGACCGCGCCATGCGCGCCGCCGCCGCCGGGCTGAACAAGGACGACGCGCCGGCCGGCGTGTTCCTCCTGGTCGGCCCCAGCGGCGTGGGCAAGACCGAGACCGCCCTGGCCCTGGCCGACCTGCTGTACGGCGGCGAGCGCTTCCTCACCACCATCAACATGTCCGAGTTCCAGGAGAAGCACACCGTCTCGCGGCTGATCGGTGCGCCGCCCGGCTACGTCGGCTACGGCGAGGGCGGCATGCTCACCGAGGCGGTGCGGCAGAAGCCCTACTCGGTGATCCTCCTTGACGAGGTGGAGAAGGCCGATCCGGACGTGATGAACGTCTTCTACCAGATCTTCGACAAGGGCGTGGCCAACGACGGCGAAGGCCGCGAGATCAACTTCCGCAACTGCCTGATCCTGCTCACCTCCAACCTGGCCAGCGACAAGATCGAAGCGCTCTGCGCGGGCGAGCAACGGCCGCCAGTGGAGCAGCTGGAAGAGGCGATCCGCCCGACCCTGAGCCGCCACTTCAAGCCGGCCCTATTGGCGCGCATGCGCGTGGTGCCCTACTACCCGGTGGCCGGTGCCGTGCTCCGCGAGCTGATCCAGCTCAAGCTAGAGCGCCTCGGCCAGCGCCTGGGCAAACGCCGCCTGGCCTTCAGCCACAGCCCGGTGCTGCTCGAACACCTGGCCGAGCGCTGCGCCAGCGGCGAGAGCGGCGCGCGGCTGATCGACCAGCTGCTGGAGCAGAGCGTGCTGCCGCGCATCGCCGACCGCCTGCTGGATGCCATGGCCAGCGGCGCCGCCATCTCCCGTGTACACGCCACCCTGGACGGTGAAGGAGCGCTGGCCTGTGAGTTCGATTGAGCGCATCGTCGAAGCCGCGCCGCTGCTGGGGCAGATCGCCCAGCCGCTGGCCTATGCCGAACAGTTGCTGCAGCAGTTCACCCGCCTGTCGCGCCTGGCCGCTGCCGAACGCCTGCCGGCGGCCCTGGCCCAGGCGGCGGCGCAGCTGTCCGGCTGCCGCCTGGCCCAGCTTTACCTGCTGGACAGCACCCACACCCGGCTGACCCTGGCCGCCGAATGGCTGGATGGCCGGCTCGCCGAGCACGAGACCAGCCTGCCCAGCGACTACGACGGCGAGCAGCTGCTGCAGTACTGCCTGTGCCAGAACCGCCACCTGAGCCTGGCCAGCCTCGACCCCAGCCTGCACGAAACCAGCTTCCTGCCGGCCGCGGAAAAACCCTGGCGCAGCCTGCTGTGCCTGCCGCTGCAGGATGAGCAGGCACGCGTTGCCGGCCTGCTGCTGGTGGCCAGCAGCGGCACTCGCGACCTCGACGGTTTCGCCGCCTCGCTGGCCAGCCTGGGTGCCTTCGCCCTGGCCCAGCACCAGCTGCTGCAACGCCTGCGCGCACCCAAGGCGGCCGCACCGGAAGCGGTCAGCCCGGCGCTGCCCAGCGACTACGGCCTGATCGGCAACAGCCCGGCCATGCGCCCGGTGTACCAGTTGATCGGCAAGGTGCTGCACAACCCCACCAGCGTGCTGCTGACCGGCGAGACCGGCACCGGCAAGGAGCTGGTCGCCCGCGCCATCCACGACTGCGGCTTCCGCCGCAGCCAGGCGTTCATCGTGCAGAACTGCGCCTCGCTGCCGGAGAACCTGCTGGAGAGCGAGCTGTTCGGCTACCGCAAGGGCGCCTTCACCGGCGCCGAGCGCGACCGCAAGGGCCTGTTCGACGCGGCCGACGGCGGCACCCTGTTCCTCGACGAGATCGGCGACATGCCCCTGGCCCTGCAGGCCAAGCTGCTGCGCGTGTTGCAGGAAGGCGAAGTGCGCCCGCTGGGCAGCACGCAGACGCACAAGGTCGACGTGCGCATCGTCGCCGCCACCCACCGCGACCTGCGCAGCCTGGTCGAGGAAGGCCGTTTCCGCGAAGACCTGTTCTATCGCCTGTCGCACTTCCCCATCGAGCTGCCACCGCTGCGCGCCCGCGCCGAGGACATCCTGCAACTGGCCCGGCATTTCGCCGCCAAGGCCGCCAGCTTCCTGCAGCGCGACGCCTGCCGCTGGTCCGAGGCGGCGCTGGACCACCTGGCCGGCTACGCCTTCCCCGGCAATGTGCGTGAGCTCAAGGGCCTGGTGGAGCGCGCCGTGCTGCTGTGCGAGGGCGGCGAGCTGCTGCCCGAGCACTTCAACCTGCACCCCACCAGCCTGGCCGACGACAGCTGCATGAACCTGCGCGAGCGCATGGAAAAGGTCGAGCGCAACCTGCTGCTCGACTGCCTGCGCAAGAACCGCGGCAACCAGAGCCAGGCCGCCCGCGAGCTGGGCCTGCCGCGCCGCACCCTGCTGTACCGCATGGACCGGCTGAACATCAGCCCGGCCGATGTCTGAGGCCGCCATGAATTCCCTATCCGTCACCGCCAGTGGAGAACCCGCGATGTCCCACCGCCTTCTGACCGCCACCCTGCTCGCCGCCCTGCTCGGCCTCGCCGGCTGCGGCGGCAACTACAAGTCCAGCGACGACGAGTACCGCCCGCTGGGTGACCCGCACGCCGAACAGCAGCGCGAAGACTGAGCGCAAGGAGCCCCTACCATGGAACTGGTATTCGATATCGTCAGCGCCCAGCAGTACGCGCCGGGTCTGCTGACCAGCAAGAGCTTCAAGAAGGCCGGCGGCATGATCGGCCGTGGCGAGGAATGCGACTGGGCCATCCCGGACAGCAAGCGCATCCTCTCCAACCGCCACGCCCAGGTCAGCTACGCCGACGGTCACTTCTACCTGACCGACATCAGCAGCAATGGCGTGACCCTCAAGGACAACGGCGCGCGCCTGCCCAAGGGCGAGCCGCAGCGCATCGAGCACGGTTGCGTGTACTGCCTCGGCGAGCTGGAGATCCGCGCCCGTGTGCTGCAGGACCCGGCCCAGTTCGAGGAGCAGATCGGCCAGCGCCAGCACGCCGGCAGCATCATCCCCGACGACGCCTTCCTCGACCTCGACCCGATCGCCGCCCTCGAACAGCGCCCGCGCGGCTACAGCCAGCTGGACGAGTTCGCCGGCCTGGTGCAGGCGCCGGAGGAAGAGCAGGAACGCACCCAGTACGCGCGCATCGACATGGAAAGCCTGCTGGTGCCCGAACTGGTCCGCGAAGCGGAGCCGACGCCGGTTGAAGTGCCGCGCCCGCAGGCCCGTCCGGCGCAGGTGCCGGTAGCCGCCGAGCCGCTGCCGCAGGGCTTCTGGCAGCGCTTCGGCGATGCCCTCGGGGTGAAAGTCGATGACCTCGATGCCGAGGCCCGCGAGGCCCTGGCCCTGCAGGCCGCGCGCCTGCTCAAGCAGAGCGTGGCCGGCCTGCAGCAGAGCCTGCGCACCCGCAGCGAGCTGAAGAACGAACTGCGCCTGGCCCTGACCACCGTGCAGAGCGCCGGCAACAACCCGCTCAAGCAGGTCGGCGACGCCGGCGAGGCGCTCACCGCCATGCTGCGCGGCAACAAGCCCGGCCAGCTGCCGGCCGAGCAGGCCGTCGGCCGCGCCTACCGCGACTTGCAGGCGCACCAGGTGGCGCTGTTCGCCGCCAGCCGCACGGCGGTGCAGGGCCTGTTCGAACAGTTCGCGCCGGAGCAGCTGACCCTGCGCTTCGAGCAGGACCGCAAGCCGCTGCTGGCCACTTCCGGCAGCCGCTGGCGCGCCTACCAGCGCCACTTCCGTGCGCTGGAGAAGGACGACGACTGGAGCCAGCGCCTGTTCGCCCGCGACTTCGCCAAGACCTACGAAGAGCAGGTCCGCCTGATCGCCACCCTCAACACCGATTACCAGCCTTCGTAAGAAGCAAGGATGAATGCCATGCGCCGTCTTATCAGCCTTAGCCTGCTCAGTCTGCTCGCCGCCCTCGGCGGCTGCTCCAGCCTGTCGCCCTACTCCGACACCACCAAGCTCGACCTGCGCCTGCAGGCCAGCGACGACCTCAACCCGGACCTGGCCGGCCGCCCCTCGCCCATCGTGGTGCGCCTGCTGGAGCTGAAGAATCCGTCGTCGTTCAACAACGCCGAATTCTTCTCCCTGTACCAGCGGCCGAAGGAGTCGCTGATGCCCGACCTGGTCAGCTTCGAGGAGATGGAAGTGCGCCCCGGCGAGGAGCGCGACCTCAAGCTCTCGGTACAGCCGGGCAGCCGCTACGTCGGCGTGATCGCCGCCTACCGCGACCTGCCGGAAGCCAGCTGGCGCTACGTGGTGTCGCTGCAGGAAGGCGAGATCAACCAGGCCGGCGTGGTGCTCGGCAAGCGCGGCCTGGAGCCGCTCAAGGAAGAGGACTGAGCAATGGAAATGCTCAAGGTTGTCTGGCAGGAAGGGATGCTCCTGCGACCCCAGCACTTCCAGCAGAACGATCGCTACTTCGAGCATCAGCTCAAGTCGCGCTCGCGCCTGCAGGACATCTACCCCTGGGGCTTCTTCAGCCTGGAGGTGGACCGCCAGTTCCTCGGCATGGGCAAGCTGGTGCTCAGCCAGGCCAGCGGCGTGCTGCCCGACGGCAGCCTGTTCGAACTGGACGCCAGCCGCGAGCCGCTGGCCCTGGACATCCCGCCGAACACCGCCGCCACCCCGGTGTACCTGGCCCTGCCGCTGGTCACCGGCAACCACATCGAGAGCCGTCGCAGCGAACAGCAGGACGTGCTGGCCCGCTATCGCGCCCACGAACTGGAGGTGGCCGACTCCAACGCCGGCGACGTCACCGTCAGCCAGGTCAGCTGCGGTCGCCCGGACTTCCGCCTGCTGCTCGGCGAGCAGCAGAACGACCAGGCCTTCGTGAAGCTCAAGGTGGCGGAAATCTTCGACACCAGCCCGGACGGGGTGATCAGCCTCGACCAGGACTTCAGCCCGACCTTCCTGCATGTGCAGGCGTCCAGCTACCTGCTGTCCTGCCTCAAGGAAGTGATCAGCCTGCTCGGCCACCGCGGCGACATCCTCGCCGAGCGGGTCCGCGCCGCCGGCAAGCTGGG
Source organism: Pseudomonas sp. F(2018) (assembly GCF_005508865.1). Classification (GTDB taxonomy): domain Bacteria; phylum Pseudomonadota; class Gammaproteobacteria; order Pseudomonadales; family Pseudomonadaceae; genus Aquipseudomonas. Next base: position 591,806 of record NZ_SCOM01000003.1, on the reverse strand, counting down.
AAACACAGAGGTAGGGGACTTCCTGATGCTGCAGCTGGTCAACCGCTACGAGCCGCAGCTGCGCCACTACCTCAGCCTGGAGCAGATGCATCCGGAGCTGCTGTATCGCGAGCTGGTCGGCCTGCTCGGCGAGCTGGCCACCTTCGCCGCCGACCACAAGCGCCCGCGCCTGGACGGCCGCTACCTGCACAACGACCAGGCCGCCAGCTTCCGCAAGCTGATGGAGGCGCTGCGCCAGGTGCTGTCCATGGTGCTGGAGCAGCACGCCATCGAGCTGCCGCTGCAGCAGCGCCAGTACGGCATCCAGGTCTCGCCGCTGCAGGACCACGCGCTGCTGGGCAACGCCACCTTCGTCCTCGCCGCCGATGCCCAGTGCGAGTCCGAAGAGCTGCGCAAGCGCCTGCCGGCGCACCTGAAGATCGGCGCGGTGGAGCGCATCCGCCAGCTGGTCAACCTGCACCTGCCGGGCATCAAGGTGAAGCCGCTGCCAGTCGCGCCGCGGCAGATCCCCTTCCACGCCGGCAAGACCTACTTCGCCCTGGAGTTCAGCGCCGAGGAACTGGCGCAGCTGGAGAGCTCCGGTGGCTTTGCCTTCCACGTGTCCGGCGACTTCGCCGGGCTTGAGCTGAAATTCTGGGCGATCAGGAGCTGAACATGATCAGGGAAGCACAGGACAAGACAGTCGTCCTCAACCGCCAGGGAGAAGGCGCCGCACCACGCGGCCCGCTCACCGACTTCGCCACGCCGCGCTTCGAGCAGCTCGAAGAGCGCATGGTCTACGCCGCGCGCATGCGCCCGGCGGAAGTCTTCAACATCAGTTTCAACCCGCTGGTGGCCGCCAGCGCGCTGCTGCTCTCGGAAATGGTGCGGCTGAAGACCCACGCCAGCGCGGAGAACTTCGACGCGCTCAACGAGCGCCTCAACGTGGCGATCAAGCTGTTCGAGCACCGCGCCCTGCAGGAAGGCGTCGAGGGCGGCCAGGTAATGGCAGCGCGCTACGTGCTGTGCACCGTGGTCGACGAGGCCGTGGTGACCACGCCCTGGGGCAACGAGAGTGCCTGGTCACAGATGAGCCTGCTGTCGACCTTCCACAACGAGACCTTCGGCGGCGAGAAGTTCTTCCAGCTGCTCGAGCACCTGTCGCGCAACCCGGTCAAGCACCTGGCCATGCTCGAGCTGATGTACATCTGCCTGTCGCTCGGTTTCGAGGGCAAGTACCGCGTGCTGCCGCGCGGCATGCTCGAACTGGAGGCGATCCGCGACAGCCTGTACCGACAGATCCGCCAGCTGCGTGGCGATATCCCGCGCGAGCTGTCGCCGCACTGGGAGGGCCTCAAGGAAGGTCGCCGCCGGCTGGTGCGCATCGTTCCCGGCTGGCTGGTGGCGGTGGCCACGGTGGCCGGCCTGGCACTGCTCTACGCCGGCTTCAGCTGGGTGCTGCACGAGCAGCGCGGCACCGTACTGCAACCCTATCAGGCGGTAGAAGCCGCCCCTGCCCCATCTGTTCAGGGATGAGTTGAGATGAAGGACTTTCTCAAGAAAACCGCGGCGTTCTTCCGCAAGACCTGGGTCTGGAGCCTGTGCCTGGTCCTGGTGCTGGCCCTGCTGATCTGGTTCGTCGGCCCGCTGCTGGCGGTGGCCGACTCCAAGTTCTGGGCGCCGGCGGCCAACCGCCTGGTCAGCATCAGCCTGCTGTTCTTGGCCTGGGGCCTGTTCATCGTGTTCGTCAGCTGGCGCGCCAACGTGCGCAAGAAGGCCAAGGCGGACGATGCCGACGCCCAGGAACGCCTGCGCCGCGACGGCCTGATCAGCGAGGAGCAGCTGGAGCTCAAGGGCCGCTTCAAGCAGGCCCTGCGCACCCTGAAGACCTCCAGCCTGTACCGCGGGCGCAGCGAGAAGTGGCGCAACGACCTGCCCTGGTACCTGTTGCTCGGCCCCGAGGGCAGCGGCAAGACCAGCCTGCTGGACTTCTCCGGCCTGGACTTCCCGCTGAACAAGGGCGACGAGCGCCGCCTGACCAAGGACGTCGGCGGCACCCGCTACTGCGACTGGTACTTCGCCGACCACGCCGTGCTGCTGGACACCGCCGGCCGCTACCTGACCCAGCCCGACGTGGCGGTGGACAGTCGCGCCTGGCACACCCTGCTGAGCCTGCTGCGCAAGCGCCGCGCGCGCCCGCTGAACGGCGTGCTGGTGAACATCCCGGTCGACACCCTGCTGTACGCCAGCGAACTGGAGCTGGAAAACCTGGCCCGCCAGATCCGCCAGCGCCTGCACGAGCTGCACGCCGAGCTGCGCGCCGAAGTGCCGGTGTACCTGGTGCTGAGCAAGGCCGACAAGGTCATCGGCTTCGACGAGTTCTTCGACCAGCTCAGCCGCGAAGAGAGCGACCAGGTGCTCGGCACCAGCTTCCGCAAGGGCCAGAGCGCCACTGACGCCAGCGTGGTGCGCCAGGAGTTCGAAGAGCTGCTGCGCCGCCTCAACAGCCAGGTGATCATGCGCCTGCACCAGGAGCGCGACACCCAGCGTCGCGGCCGCATCCTCGACTTCCCGCACCAGCTCGGCCAGCTCGGCGAGCGCCTGTGCCTGCTGGTGGAACTGGCCTTCAGCGGCAACCGCTACCAGCGCTCCAGCCAGCTACGCGGCTTCTACCTGACCAGCGCGCCGCAGCTGCAGGAACTGCTCGACCCGAGCACCACCGGCATCGGCCGCAACCTCGGCCTGGCCGGCAGCAGCCTGCCGACCTACCGCAGCGGCCGTGCGCGTTTCATCAACCAGCTGCTCAGCCGGGTGATCTTCCCCGAGGCCGAACTGGCCGGCCTGGACGACAAGGAAGTGCGCCGCATCGACTGGCGTCAGCGCGGCCTGTACGCCGGCGCTGCCGCCTGCCTGGTGCTGTTCGGCCTGCTCTGGGGCACCAGCTACTCGGCCAACCACGGCCGCCTGGAACAGCTGCGCGAGCTGGCCCTGCAGCTGGGCCGCGACGGCGAGGGCATCAGCGCCAAGGACGACGCCCAGCGCGCCCTGCCGCTGCTCGACGGCAGCTACACCGCTACCCAGGTGTTCCCCAGCACCGGCGACGCCAGCCTGCTGGAGCGCGGCGGCCTGTACCAGGGCCCGCAGGTGCAGCCGCAGGTGCACGCCGCCTACCGCCGCAGCCTGGAAAGCGAGCTGCTGCCACGGGTGGCGCGCCAGCTGGAAGGGCAGATCCGCGCCAACCGCGACGACCGCGAGCTGCTGCTCGGCAGCCTGCGCGCCTACCTGATGCTCAACCTGGAGGAGCGCCGCGACCCGGCCTTCCTGCAGGACTGGCTGGCCGCCGACTGGTCGCTGCGCTACGCCGGCGACGAGCCGACCCAGAAGCGTCTCAACGCGCACTTCCAGCGCCTGCTGGCCGAGCCGTTCGCCGCCTACCCGCTGAACGACGACCTGGTGGCCGAAGCCCGGCAGATCCTGCGCAGCGAGTCGCTGGCCAACGTGGTCTACCGCATGCTCCGCGACCAGGCCCGCAGCCTGCCCGACTACCGCATCGCCCAGGCCCTGGGTGCCCAGGCGCCGCTGCTGCTCGGCAGCGACTACGCCATCCCTGGCCTGTACACGCAGAAGGGCTACCAGCAGTTCTTCGTCGCCCAGGGCCTCGGCCTGGTGCGCGACATCCTCGAAGACAACTGGGTACTGGGCGAAGGCAACCAGCTCAGCGACCGCGACCTCGGCCGCCTGATGGTGGAACTGGAGCAGCTGTATTTCCGCGACTACGCCAACTACTGGGGCGAGGCCATCGCCCAGCTGAGCCTGGAACCGATCGGCAACACCGCCCAGGGCATCACCGTGCTCACTGCCCTGACCGCGGCCAACTCGCCGCTGCTGCAGGTGCTGGTGGAAGTGCGCGAGAACACCCGCTTCGACCTGCCGGCCGCCGCCGACCAGACCGATGACCTGGCCGCCCAGGCCAAGCTCGGGAAGAAGGGCAAGCTGGCCGCCGCCGCGGCCGGCAAGGGCCTGGACGCCATCGCCAAGAGCCTGCCGGACACCGCCCGCCGTGCGCTGCAACGACGCTTCGAGCCGCTGCACCGCCTGCTCGACGACAACAGCGGCGCCGGCCCGGAACTGGCCGCCACCCTGCAGGCACTGGACGCCCTGCAGCTGCAACTGAGCGGCATGGCTCACGCCAGCTCGCCGGAGCAGGCCGCCTTCGAACTGGCCAAGGCGCGCATGGGCGGTCGCCCGGATGCGATCAACCAGGTCCGCGGCACCGCCGCGCGCCTGCCGCAACCGGTGGGCAACTGGCTGACGCTGATCGCCGACGACAGCTGGCAGCTGGTGCTCAACGACGCCTACGGCTACCTGAACAAGCGCTACCGCAACGAGCTGTACGCCTTCTACAAGGAGTCGCTGTTCAAGCGCTATCCGTTCAGCGCCAAGAGCGACAGCGACGTGGCCATCGCCGATTTCCGCGAGTTCTTCAAGGCCGACGGCGTGGCCGACGCCTTCGTCGATCGCTACCTCAAGGACTTCGTCAGCGACAGCGACGGCGAGTACCAGCTGCGCCGCATGGACGGCCAGGGCCTGCCGCTGTCGCCGGTGTTCCTGACCCAGATGAACCGCACCCAGGTGATCCGCCGCAGCTTCTTCGCCGAGAACCCGGCCGAGCCGCTGGTACTGTTCAAGCTGGAGCCGTTCGCCCTCGACTACAGCCTCAACCGCGCCGACTTCCGCTTCGGCGGCCAGCAGATGGAGTACCGCCACGGCCCGATCATCGCCACCGCCTTCCGCTGGCCGGCCGAGGGCGAGAGCGAGCGCAGCAGCCTGGTGCTGGAGGAACAGGGCGGCCGCCGCGTCGGCATCGAGAAGAACAGCGGGCCCTGGGCACTGTTCCGCCTGATCGACATGATGAAGGTGGAGCAACACAGCGGCCGCGACGTGCTGCTGCTCAAGGCCAACCTCGACGGTCTGCAGGCCAAGTACCTGCTGCACAGCCAGCGCTCGCCGAACCCGTTCGATGCCAGCCTGCTGCGCCAGTTCAAGCTGCCGGCGACCCTCTGATGAAGGTCGCCCAACGCCTCTGGTCCAGCGCCGGGCGCACCGACACCGGCAAGGTGCGCGAGCGCAACGAGGATGCCTTTCTCGACCAGCCGCAGCAGGGCCTGTGGGTGGTCGCCGACGGCATGGGCGGCCACCAGGCAGGCGACCTGGCCAGCCGCCTGATCGTCGAGAGCCTGGCCGAGCTGCCCGCAGAGCTGGATTTCGAGGACCGCCTGGACGCCCTGCGCGACTGCCTGCATCGCCTCAACCGCCACCTCAGTCTGGGCCTGACCCTGACCGAGGCCACCCCCGACCTGCTGGTCGGCAGCACGGTGGTAGCGCTGCTCGCCGAAGGCAGTCGGGTAGCCTGCGTGTGGGCCGGCGACAGCCGCTGCTACCTGCTGCGCGGGCGCCAGCTGTTCCAGCTCAGCCGCGACCATTCGCTGCTGCAGCAACTGGTCGAGGAGCGCGGCATGAGTCCGGCGGACGCCGCGCGCCAACCCGGCGCCCACGCCCTGACCCGGGCCATCGGCGCCGCCGAAGATCTGCAGCTGGACATCCTCGAACTGGAGAGCCTGCCCGGCGATGTGTTCCTGCTGTGCAGCGATGGCCTCTATCAGGATCTCGACCACGACGACATGACCGCCGCACTGCTGCGCCCCAGCCCGCAGCTGGCCCTGCAACGCCTGTTCGACCTAGCCCTGCAGGGTCCGGCCCGCGACAACCTGAGCGGCGTGGTGATCAACCGATGAACGCCGAAGCCAAGGTGGTCAGCGCCGACCTCACGGTGATGGCCGGCGCCAACCCGGCGCGTGTCGCCCGCCCGTTGCCCAAGGACCTGCCCGAGCTGCTCGGCGGCCGCTACCAGATCGAGCGGCTGCTCGGCGTCGGCGGCATGGGCGCGGTGTACCGCGCCCGCGACCTGCTGCGCGAACAGTTCGGCGAGCCGCAGCCCTGGGTGGCGCTGAAGACCCTCAGCGAGGATTTCGCCGAATACCCGGACGCCAGCGCCCTGCTCTACAGCGAGTTCGCCCTCACCGCGCGGCTCAGCCACCGCAACCTGGTGCGCTTCTACAGCTTCGAGGTGGACCCGGCCTGCCAGCGCGCCTTCATCACCATGGAGCTGCTCAAGGGCAACACCCTCGACCACGTGCTGCATCAGTACCCCAGCGGCCTGCCCTGGCCCGAGGCACAGCGGGTCGCCCTCAGCCTGCTCGAGGCGCTGCGCTACGCCCACGACCAGGGCGTGCTGCACGGCGACCTCAAGCCGAGCAACCTGATGCTCGGCGACGACGGCATCCGCCTGTTCGACTTCGGCCTCGGCCAGGCCCGCGAAGGTTTCCTCAAGGGCCTGCCACGCCTGGCGCGCAGCCGCTTCGCCGCCTGGACGCCACGCTACGCCGCCCCCGAACTGCTCGACGGCGCCACCCTGAACGCCGCCGCCGACGTCTACGCCGTGGCCTGCGTGATCTACGAACTGTGCAGCGGCCAGCATCCTTTCCGCCGGCAAAGTGCTAAACAGGCGCTGGCAATGGAACTGCCGCTGACGGCCCCCGCGGACCTGCCCCGCGCACTGTGGCCGGCACTGCGCGCCGCGCTGGAATTCGACCCGGCCCGGCGCAGCACCCTGCCGGACCTGCTGCGCGCCTTCCGCAACCAGCGCCCTACCACTTCGCTGCTCGCGCGCTGGCTGCGCCGCCCGGCCTGACAGGCCTACCGACAAGGACGATCGCATGTTCAACCCCGCCAACCAGACCCACTTCAGCCTGCATCTCGAAGGCCTCGAGCACGACCTGCAGGTGCTCGAATTCAACGGCCGCGAAGCCCTCGACCAGCCCTACCGCTTCGAGGTGGAACTGGTCAGCGAGAAGCCCGACCTGGACCTGGACGAGCTGCTCGGCAAACCGGCCTTCCTCGCCATCGCCCCGGACGGCAGCGGCATCCACGGCCTGATCCACGATGTAGGCCAGGGCGAATCGGGCAAGCGCCTGACCCGCTATCACCTCACCCTTAGCCCTAAGCTGACCTGGCTCGGCTATCGCACCAACCAGCGCATCTACCAGCACCTGACGGTGCCGCAGATCATCGCCCTGGTGCTGGAGGAGCACGGCATCCTCGGCGGCGCGTATCGCTTCCAGCTCGGCCCGACCGTCTACCCCGAGCGCGACTACTGCGTGCAGTACGACGAGACGGACCTGCACTTCATCCAGCGCCTGTGCGAGGAAGAGGGGCTGCACTACCACTTCGAACACTCGGCCAAGGGCCACGTGCTGGTATTCGGCGACGACCAGACCGGCTTCCCCAAACTCGGCCAACCCACCGCCTATGTGCAGGACAGCGGCATGGTCGCCGACGAGCCGGTGATCAAGCGCTTCAACCTGCGCCTGGCCACCCGCACCAACCAGGTCAGCCGCCGCGACTACGACTTCGAGCAACCGCGCCTGCTGCTGGAGACCGGCGCCAAGGCCGACTTCCAGCCCAAGCTGGAAGACTACGACTACCCCGGCCGCTACACCGAGCGCACGCGCGGCAAGCACCTGTCGCAACGCGCGCTGGAACGCCACCGCGCCGACTACCAGCTGGCCCAGGGCGAGAGCGACCAGCCGCGCCTGGTGACCGGCCACCTGCTGGAAATCTCCGACCACCCGCGCCGCGAATGGAACGACCTCTGGCTGCTGCAGGAAGTGGTGCACGAGGGCAAGCAACCGCAGGTGCTGGAGGAGTCGGTGACCAGCTTCCTCGGCGGCGCCAATATCCCCTCTCCCCTGCGGGGAGAGGGCCAGGGAGAGGGGGCAGCCCACGACAACTTCAAGCAGGGCTACCGCAACCGCTTCAGCGCCACCCCCTGGGACGTGCTGCACCGCCCTGCCCTGCGCCACCCGAAACCCAAGGTACTGGGCAGCCAGAGCGCCGTAGTCACCGGGCCCAAGGGCGAAGAAATCCACTGCGACCAGTACGGCCGGGTCAAGGTGCAGTTCCACTGGGACCGCGAAGGCCAGGCCGACGACACCACCAGCTGCTGGTTGCGCGTGTCCTCCAGCTGGGCCGGTGACCGCTACGGCGGCATCGCCATCCCGCGCATCGGCATGGAGGTGCTGGTCACCTTCCTCGAAGGCGATCCCGACCAGCCTTTGGTCACCGGCTGCCTGTACCACAAGGAACACGTCGTCCCCTACGACCTGCCGGCGAACAAGACCCGCACGGTGTTCAAGACCCTCAGCAGCCCGGGCGGTGGCGGCTACAACGAGCTACGTATCGAAGACCGCAAGGGCCAGGAGCAGATCTACATCCACGCCCAGAAGGACTGGGACGAGAACGTCGAGCACGACCAGAAGATCCGCATCGGCCACGAGCGCCACGACACCGTCGAGGCCAACAGCTACACCGAGCTCAAGGCCGAGGAACACCACACCACCCACGCCGAGCGCAAGGTGGAAGTGAAGGCCGAAGACCACCTGACCATCGCCCAGAACCAGCACATCAAGCTCGGCACCGCCCAGCTGACCAAGGCCGGCCGCGAGATCCACCTCAAGGCCGGACAGAAGATGGTCATCGAGGCCGGCGTCGAACTCACCCTCAAGGCCGGCGGCAGCTTCATCAAACTCGACCCCAGCGGCATCACCCTGGTCGGCCCCCTGGCCAAACTCAACGCCGGCGGCGCCCCGGGCTCAGGTACTGGGATCGCCATCAAACAGCCGTTGCAGCCGGGGATGGCGGACAAAGATAAGGCTGGGAATCTGTTGGATGAGGCATTACTCAATCCATTGAGCATGCCGAACAAGCCACCAGCCGTTTGCGAGGAATGCCTGCGTCGAGCGCAGGCTAAAGCACAAGTTCTGGTTGCACGGTGAGGAGCAGTAAATAGTGAGCACCTCTACTTCTCTCTGGCTTGGTGAACTGCAGCGCAGCGCGGCCCAGGCGCGACTGCCTTATCTCGATCTGCTGGTGGATACCACCAATCTGGAATTTCCCCTGACCGATCGTATTGCCAGGCTGGAACAACCCATCCTGCAATCCGCCATTCTGCAGCACACTCCCGAGCATCAGATTGCCCAAAGCGGCCCCTGGCTGCTGCGTCTCGATCACGCCAATACCCAGCAGCTGCAGCTGCTGACCGATCTAGCAAATGCATCGCGCAGCAACCAACATTTGCTGGCGCTGACCAGCCCTTGGGATTTTCATGAGCTCTCAGCTCACCTGGGCCATTGCACCCAGGCGGAATGGAACGATGGCAGGAGTAGCGGCCTATTGCGCTACTACGACCCGCGTCTGTTTATCGCCGTGAGCGAGACATTGAATCCACAGCAAGCCTGGTTCCATGCACCGGTCATCGCCTGGCACTGGCGGGACCGCGACAGTGAGATGCAACAGCTTGCCGGGCACCTACGGCGCAGCGCGGAACTCCCATCGCCCCTGCCTAGCCTGCGTCTCGAACGCACTCAGGTCGCACAGCTGCAGGCCTGGAGCCTGGCCGAGCGCTATTACAGCAGCAAGGATGTCGAACCCTGTGATTACGGTCTGAACAAGCAGGAAGCTCTGATGCGCCATCTGGTTCACGCCCAGCAGGCCGCAAGCCGCGAAAACATCCTCAACCTCGACCAGCGCGAGCAATTCGTCGAAGGCTGGTTGCAACAACATTCGAAGGGTACGGCGGCATGAGCGCTCTCTACCGAGCAATCTGCCTGTTGCTCTTGCCGCTACTGGTCACCGGCTGTAGCAGCCAACCGCCCAAGCTGCTCAGCCCCTCGGTCACTGGCTACAACCATACCTCCGCCGCCATTAACAGCTTCACCGTCAACGGCTCCGGTGGCGGCAACATTAGTCCTCACGAGGGCGGGGGAAGCTTTGTCTGCTGCACGACAGTGCCCCACCAATGGCAGCCGCGTATGAAGGCCACTGTGGAATGGGAAAAGGATCCCGAGCCATTCTCTTCCGTAAATTGGCCCCAACCCATGTTTTCGGAAGCCTGGAATAAACAGGCAGAAGCTCATAGGGCTCAATACACCCGCCATCGCGTCACCGTCGAAATTCCTCGCTATGAGGACGTAGGCAGCATGAATGTCCACTTCCTGCCCTGCGATCAGGTGTTGGTCGCCGTCAACGGCGCGCTTCCTGGCCAGCCAGGCTACCCCCACAACGACGTTATCAATGCGCTCAATTTGAAGGAGCCGGAACCATGTCCCAGCCCATAAACATTGCCCGCTATTGCCTGTTGGTACTGCCGCTGCTGTTGGTAAGTGGCTGCAAGACTCAGCCACCCAAGCTGCTCAATCCCCAGGTCACCGGTTACAACCACACCTCCGCAGCGATCAACTGGTTCAAGGTCAACGGCGATGGCGGGCCTAATCTGGGACCTCATCAAGGTGGGGGGAAATTCACTTGCTGCACCACTGTGCCTCGTCAATGGCAACCGGGTATGAAGGCCACTGTGGAATGGGAAAAGGATCCCGAGCCATTCTCTTCCGTAAATTGGCCCCAACCCATGTTTTCGGAAGCTTGGAATAACCAGGCGGAAGCTCATAGGGCTCAATACACCCGCCATCAAGTCACCGTCGAGATTCCTCGTTATGAGGACGTGGGCAGCATGAATGTCCACTTCTTGCCTTGCGATCAGGTGCTGGTCGCCGTCAATGGTGTGCTTCCGGGCTACCCAGGCTACCCCCACAACGACGTTATCAATGCGCTCAACATGGAGGAGCCTGAGAAATGTCCAAAACCCTGACAACCGAACGTCCGCCAGCCGCAAGCCAGGTGCTTATCGCACCCCGCTTTACCCGATCGGGGCTGCCGCAGGACGCACAAGCGGTCAAAGCCAATCTGGATAAACAAACAGCAGACGAGAAACTCTGCTGGAACCAGGCCATCCAGAAGGCATCCTGCAATGGTGAGGAAGCCATCGAGCCCTGTGCCAAGGCACTGCATATCAGCCTGTTTTTCGACGGTACCAATAACCATGAGCCCAGTGACAAGAACGCCAATCCTCGCTGCACCAGCAATATTGCCCGCCTCTATCACGCCACCATCGACCATGGAGAAAAGAAGGCGTCCGAGTCCGGCTATTTTGGTTACTACATCCCCGGGGTCGGCACGGTTTTCAAGGAAATCCAGGAGCATATCCCCGATGACAATGGCCTCAAGGGTGCTAGGGGCGGAGAGAACCGGATCAATTGGGGGCTGCTCCGCCTAATTGATGCCCTCCGGCGCACCCTGACCGAAAAGCCTCTTCTCGAAGACGAGGCCTATGGGCTGGTCAATGAAATGAGCACCTGCTGGTTCGGCCATATGCTGACCGGCACCTTGCTGGAAAGAGGCGAGGCCAAGCGCAAGGCCACCCTGATCCCCGAACTGGACAAGCTGACCCAGTTGCTGGAGCAACGCCGACAGCAACAGCAGAAACCGGAAATCCTGGCCCTGCGCCTCTACGTCTACGGCTTCTCCCGTGGCGCTGCCGAGGCGCGCACTTTCGCCAATTGGCTGGCGGATCTGACCCGCAGCTCGACGGAGAACGGAGAACAGTACCGCTTTGCCGGCCTCCCCATCTCCATCGAGTTTCTCGGGCTGTTCGATACCGTGGCGGCGGTAGGTATCGCCGACAGTGCGCCCTTTGCCGCCGGACATATGGACTGGGCCGACGGCACCATGCGCCTGCCAGATGAACGCGCTGCACAGAGTTGCATGCCAACTGCTTTGCCCGAGGATTGCGGCTTCCTCAAGCGCTGCGTGCATCTGGTTTCCGCTCATGAGCAGCGTGCCAGCTTTCCCTTGGACTCGATTCGTCGCCGTGCCCGCCTGGCCGATGGCTCGCTGGACGAGAAATCTAGCTATCGGGCCGACACCGTCGAATATGTCTATCCCGGCATGCACTCTGATGTCGGCGGCGGCTATCCCCCCGGCGACCAAGGCAAGGCCATGGGGGGGCAAGGCGAGCTGATGTCGCAATTGCCGCTGCATCACATGTATCGCGAGGCATTTGCTTCGGGAGCTCCGTTACAAGTTCCTCCGATACTTTCTGCAAAATGCGAAGACTGGCGAAAGATGAGTGATGAATCACTCTTGGAATTTAGCCTGAGCGAATTGGTTACTCGCCGCTTTAACGCCTGGCAATCCAATGCCAAGCCAGGGCCACTCGAAGACGTGGTGGAGCGCGAAACGGCCCTGATTACCGGCTGGCGGATTGATCGTTATGCAGGTGGTGTGGGGAAGACCAGTTTCTATGGAGCCATCCAGACGGGCGACGAGACCCAGGAAATATGGGACGCCAAGCGTCGCCTCCATGCTCACAGACATGCGGAGATGGCGCGTAAACGCGAAGGTATCGTTGAGGTCAGCTGTGCCGATCGTATAGCGGCCGGCAGAACTGTCGGCGCCGGAGACTGCCAAGGTTACTCGACCGGCGAATCCTGGGAGGTGGGCAGCCCGGGCAAACGCTTCTGCTTCGAGGAAGACTTCAAGCTGGTCGGCCCGGAGAAGTATGAAGGCCTCAACACCAACAAGACCTACGAACCGACCTTGGACAGGCGCCAGCTACGCCGCGCCGCCGACGAGTTCCGCCGCGACTACGAGAAATCCTGGGAAATGGGCGAAGACACCCTCTCGGTCGGCGGCATTATCAATATCGCCCTCGGCGGCCTCGTCTACCTAATCAACGAGGAAGACGAAGCGGAGGAATACAAGGAAATCTGGGATCAGGGCACCTTGGAATACCGCAGGCTCTTCACCCAGGGGAATCAGATCGCACCGGGAAAAGAGGATCTGGTGAAGCTGTTCGATGACCATGTACACGACTCACGGGCCTGGTTCATGAACTCATCTTTTATCGCAGAGCGCGAACCCTTCACCGACTACTTCCGCTATCGCCTGGTGCACTTCGACAATGAGTCCAACAAACGCCTCTCGCTGCTGGCCAAGACCGGTCGTGTGGTCGGAGTCGGTATTGCCCTAGCCAGCATCGGCCTCAGCATCAAGCGTCGCGACCCACGCTACCTGCTTGGACTGAATCTGCCTTCGCTGGCTATCCCGGTGCTGCGCGGCAAGGTCGGCTTCCCCGAGATCAGCGCCTTCGACCCGCAGACCGGTCTGGCTTTGCCCATGCAGGCCGGTCTGGAAGCAGTGCGTACCTTTAGCAAGGACACTGGCAGCCTGAACAGGCTGGTAGACAGCCTACCCGCACCCATCGAGCTGACCGAACAGACCGCAACCACGCCCGAGCTGAAGAAGATCTTCCAGGCTGCTCAAGCAGCCAAGGCGGTGGCCGATGCCAAGGAAGGCAACCCGATGGGGCTGGTCGATATGCTCGCGGGGCAGTTGGGTGACACGGAGCCACCCGGCAATACCAAGTCGCCAGATTGGCTCGATATGGCTGGTGATATGGTTGGCGACAAACTAGGGATTGGTTGATGCCCCCAGTAGTCCGGGCCGCCGTAGTTCTTCTAATAAGCCTAGCGGCAGGGATTTGCCAGGCAGAGCTGCTGGGTATACCCGGCAGCCCTTGGCAGGTCGAATCGCATTGCAGAAAAAACGTTTGTGAAATCTCGCTGACTGATGGCGCTACTTCGGAACAAGTACTGCAGTTTCCATCGCCGCCAAGTCACGCAAGCCATGAGTCCGGCATCTTCCTGCTCACATTCGGCTGCGGCACCGCCTGCTCGGCAACCTATGCCTACAAACTCGGCGGCCAGTTGGGCGGCCCCTTCCCTTTGGTGGAAGTCGCCGACAGCGAGCGGGAAGTGGTGATGAGCATGGGCGACAGCTCGGTGCGCTTCTATCGGATGTTCGAGGCAAGCGATAAACCGCTGTATGAGATAACCCCCGAGTTCGGCGGCTACAGCCTGCTGGAGAGCATCGCCGATACGGGCATCGAGGATCACGTATTCCGCGTTACCTATCAGGGCAAGGCGGACCTGGAGATGCTGGAGTACGAAGCCCCTCCGCTGCCTTGATCGACAAAGAAAAAGCGGGCCATCGGCCCGCTTTCTAGTTTCGCTCCCGGCTTATTCCACCGTCACCGACTTGGCCAGATTGCGCGGTTGGTCCACGTCGGTGCCTTTGAGCACGGCCACGTAGTAGGACAGCAGCTGCAGCGGCACGGTGTAGAGGATCGGTGCCAGCACATCATGGATGTGCGGCATGTTTATCACCTGGGTGCCCTCGCCGTTGCCCAGGCCGGCGGCGCCGTCGGCGAAGACGATCAGCTCGCCGCCGCGGGCGCGGACTTCCTGCAGGTTGGACTTGAGCTTTTCCAGCAGTTCGTTGTTCGGTGCCACGGTGACCACCGGCATATCGGCATCGACCAGGGCCAGTGGGCCGTGCTTGAGTTCGCCGGCCGGGTAGGCTTCGGCGTGAATGTAGGAGATTTCCTTGAGCTTGAGCGCACCTTCCATGGCCACCGGGTACTGGGCACCGCGGCCGAGGAACAGGGTGTGGTGCTTCTCGGCGAACAGTTCGGCGACTTTCTCCACGGTCTTGTCCATGGCCAGCGCCTCGCCCAGGCGGGTCGGCAGGCGGCGCAGCTCTTCCACCAGCTCGGCGCCGACACCGGCCTGCAGGGTGCCACGTACTTGGCCGAGGGCCAGGGTCAGCAGCAGCAGGGAGACCAGCTGGGTGGTGAAGGCCTTGGTCGAGGCCACGCCAATCTCCGGGCCGGCCTGGGTCAGCAGGCACAGGTCGGATTCGCGCACCAGGGAGCTGGTGCCGACGTTGCAGATGGTCAGGCTGGCCAGGTAACCAGCCTGCTTGGCGTTACGCAGGGCGGCCAGGGTGTCGGCGGTCTCGCCGGACTGGGAGATGCTTACGAACAGGCTGTCCGGCTGCACGGCCACCTGGCGGTAGCGGAACTCGCTGGCCACTTCGATCTGGCAGGGAATGCCGGTCAGCGCTTCCAGCCAGTAACGGGCGACCATGCCGGCGTGGTAGCTGGTACCGCAGGCGACGATTTGGACATTACGTACCTTGGCGAACAGCTCGGCGGCCTGCGGGCCGAAGGCCTGGACCAGCACGTGGTCGCCGCCTAGGCGGCCTTCCAGGGTGCGCTGCACGACCTTGGGCTGCTCGTGGATTTCCTTGAGCATGAAGTGGCGATATTCGCCCTTGTCGGCGGCCTCGGCACCCTCGTGGTATTGCACCGCCTCACGCTGTACGGATTGGCCGGCGAGGTCCCAGATCTGCACGCTGTCGCGGCGGATCTCGGCGATATCGCCCTCCTCCAGGTACATAAAGCGGTCCGTCACTTGTCTCAATGCGAGCTGATCGGAGGCGAGGAAGTTCTCGCCCAGGCCCAGGCCGATCACCAGCGGGCTGCCGCTGCGGGCGGCGAGGATGCGGTCCGGCTGGGCAGCGCTGATCACGGCCAGGCCGTAGGCGCCGTGGAGCTCGGGAATGGCGGCCTTGAGCGCGGTGGTCAGGTCGCCGAGTTGCTGCAGCTTGTGGTGCAGCAGGTGGACGATGGTCTCGGTGTCGGTATCGGAGGTGAAGACGTAGCCGAGGCCCTTGAGGCGCTCGCGTAGTTCCTCGTGGTTCTCGATGATGCCGTTGTGCACCACCGCCAGCTGCTCACCGGACTCTTTACCGGAGAAATGTGGGTGGGCGTTGCGCTCGCTCGGCGCGCCGTGGGTGGCCCAACGGGTATGGGCGATACCCAGGTGACCGGTCAGCGGCTCGCCGGCCAGGGCTTGTTCCAACTCGGCGACCTTGCCGACGCGGCGGCGGCGCTGCAGTTCGCCGGCCTGGGTGAAGACCGCCACGCCGGCGCTGTCATAGCCGCGGTATTCCAGGCGCTTGAGGCCTTCGACCAGGATCGGGGTGATGTTGCGTTCGGCGACGGCGCCAACGATGCCACACATAGGGGTTCTCCTCAGGAAGCGGCGGCGAGGATCAGCTGGACCCCACGCGCGCGTATCTGTTCAGCCACCTGGCTATCCAGGCGGTCGTCGGTGATCAGGGTATGGAGGCTGCTCCAGGGCAGCTCCAGGTTGGGAATACGGCGGCCGACCTTGTCGCTCTCGACCATGACGATGACCTCACGGGCCACCTCGGCCATGACCCGGGACAGGCCCAGCAGCTCGTTGAAGGTGGTAGTGCCACGCGCCAGGTCGATGCCGTCGGCACCGATGAACAGCTGGTCGAAGTCGTAGGAACGCAGTACCTGCTCGGCGACCTGGCCCTGGAAGGATTCCGAGTGCGGATCCCAGGTGCCGCCGGTCATCAGCAGCACCGGCTCGTGCTCGATGTCGCGCAGGGCGTTGGCCACGTTCAGCGAATTGGTCATCACCACCAGGCCGGGCTTGTGGCTGAGCTGCGGAATCATCGCCGCCGTGGTGCTGCCACTGTCGATGATGATGCGCGCGTGCTCGCGGATCAGGCCGACCGCTGCGCCGGCGATGGCCTGCTTGTGACGGGAGATGGGCTGCGCCGGCTCGCCGATCAGCTCCTGCGGCATGGGCACGGCGCCGCCGTAGCGACGCAGCAGCAGACCGTTCTTCTCTAGCTCGGCCAGATCCTTTCGAATCGTAACTTCGGAGGTGGAGAAATGCTGCGCCAGGGCATCCACGACCACCTCACCCTGCTCGTTGAGCAAGGCGAGAATCGCGTGGCGGCGCTGGGGCGTGTTGCGTTTCGACATTTAAGTTTCGATTCGAAAGATAGGTGCGCGAATCAAAACCTAATGAAAGCTTTTGGTCAAGCTCCGAATGCACAAAAGGCGGCCAAGGCCGCCTTTTTGCTTGCTCGCAGCCGACTACTTCGGCGTCTTCTGCGGGCGCTTCCAGCCTTCGATGTTGCGCTGCTTGGCGCGGCCCACGGCCAGGGTGGCGGCCGGTACGTCCTGGGTCACCGTGGAACCGGCGCCGGTGGTGGCGCCATTGCCCAGGGTGACCGGGGCTACCAACGAGCTATTTGAGCCGATAAACACGTCCTCGCCCATCACCGTCTTGTGCTTGTTGGCACCGTCGTAGTTGCAGGTGATGGTGCCGGCACCGATGTTGCTGCGCGCACCGATCTCGGCGTCGCCCAGGTAGCTCAGGTGACCGGCCTTGGCGCCCTCGCCCAGCACGGCGTTCTTCAGCTCGACGAAGTTGCCGACATGGGCCTTGGCGCCCAGCTTGGCGCCGGGACGCAGGCGGGCAAACGGACCGCAGTCGGCGCCCTCGCCCATTTCGGCACCTTCCAGGTGGCTGTTGGCTTTGACGATGGCGCCGCGGCGCAGGATGGAATCCTTGATCACGCAGTTCGGGCCGATCTGCACATCGTCCTCGATCACCACGCGGCCTTCGAGGATCACGTTGATGTCGATGGTGACGTCGCGACCCATGCTCACCTCGCCACGCACGTCGAAACGATGCGGGTCGAACAGGGTCACGCCCTGTGCCATCAGCTGGCGGGCCATGCGCTGCTGGTAGTGACATTCGAGCTGCGACAGCTGGATGCGGTCGTTGGCGCCGAGCACTTCCATCTCGTCCTGAGCGGTCTCGGTGGCCACCACCAGGCCGTCGGCCACCGCCATGGCGATCACGTCGGTGAGGTAGTACTCGCCCTGAGCATTGCTGTTGGATAGCCGGCTCAGCCAATCGCCCAGACGCTTGCCCGGTACGGCGAGGATGCCGGTATTGCCTTCGCGAATGGCGCGCTGCGCCTCGCTGGCATCCTTGTGCTCGACGATCGCCTGCACCACGCCGTTGGCGTTACGCACGATGCGGCCATAGCCGGTGGGATCGGCCAGGTTGACGGTCAGCAGTCCCAGCTGGGATTCATTGGCCTGCTCAAGCAGGCGGGTCAGGGTCTCTACCCGGGTCAGCGGCACATCGCCGTAGAGGATCAGCACCTTGTCCGCTTCCAGCGCCGGCAGCGCCTGGGCCACGGCGTGACCGGTGCCCAGCTGTTCGGCCTGCAGCACGAAGTGGATATCGTCGGCCGCCAGGCGCTCGCGGACCAATTCGGCGCCGTGGCCGATCACCACGTGGATCTTGCGCGGCGCGAGCGCGCGAGCGGTGTCGATGACATGGCCGAGCATGGGCTTGCCGGCGACCGGATGCAGGACCTTGGGCAGGGCCGAGCGCATGCGGGTGCCCTGGCCGGCGGCGAGGATGACGATATCGAGGGACATGGCGGAATCCTGAACGGGCACAGGCGCAGGAGCACCTGTGGATAAAAACGGCAGAAAAGAAAAAGGGTAGCCAAGGCTACCCTTTTACTCGCTAACGCTGAAGACGGAGGACGAGCCTCAGAACTTCTTGCGCAGCTGTTGCACGGTGCGCAGCTGAGCTGCCACTTCGGCCAGGTGAGCGGCGGCGGAACCGTAGTCGAATTCCGAGCCTTTCTCGTTGAGCGCCTTCTCGGCGGCCTTGAGGGCCTCCTGGGCAGCAGCTTCGTCGATGTCGCCAGCGCGAGTCACGGTGTCGGCCAGGACCTTCACCATGTTCGGCTGCACTTCGAGGAAACCACCAGAGATGTAGAACACCTCATGCTCGCCGCCCTGCTTGACCAGGCGAATTGGGCCCGGCTTCAGGTCGGTGATCAGCGGGGCGTGGCCCGGAGCGATACCGAGATCGCCCAGGTTGCCGTGCGCGATCACCATCTCGACCAGACCGGAGAAGATCTCCGCTTCGGCACTGACGATGTCGCAATGGACAGTAATGGCCATACGCTTGCCTCACGAGCGCCCGTTGCCGGGCGCACAGGGGATTACAGTTTCTTGGCTTTCTCGATGGCTTCTTCGATGCTGCCAACCATGTAGAACGCCTGCTCCGGCAGGTGATCGTAGTCACCTTTCAGGATGCCGCTGAAACCAGCGATGGTGTCCTTCAGGGAAACGTACTTGCCTGGCGAACCGGTGAAGACTTCGGCCACGAAGAACGGCTGGGACAGGAAGCGCTGGATCTTACGAGCACGGGATACCAGCTGCTTGTCCGCTTCGGACAGTTCGTCCATACCGAGGATCGCGATGATGTCCTTCAGCTCCTTGTAGCGCTGCAGAACGTACTGCACGCCACGGGCGGTCTCGTAGTGCTCCTGACCAACCACCAGCGGATCGAGCTGACGGGAGGTGGAGTCCAGCGGGTCCACAGCCGGGTAGATACCCAGGGAGGCGATGTCACGCGACAGTACGACAGTGGCGTCCAAGTGGGCGAAGGTGGTCGCCGGGCTCGGGTCGGTCAGGTCGTCCGCAGGTACGTATACGGCCTGTACCGAGGTGATCGAGCCGTTCTTGGTGGAGGTAATACGCTCCTGCAGAACGCCCATCTCTTCGGCCAGAGTCGGCTGGTAACCTACTGCGGAAGGCATACGGCCCAGCAGTGCGGATACTTCGGTACCGGCGAGGGTGTAACGGTAGATGTTGTCGACGAACAGCAGAACGTCACGACCTTCGTCACGGAACTTCTCGGCCATGGTCAGGCCGGTCAGTGCCACGCGCAGACGGTTGCCTGGCGGCTCGTTCATCTGACCGTAAACCAGGGCTACCTTGTCGAGAACGTTGGAGTCCTTCATCTCGTGGTAGAAGTCGTTACCCTCACGAGTACGCTCACCCACACCAGCGAACACGGAGTAACCGCTGTGTTCCATGGCGATGTTACGGATCAGTTCCATCATGTTCACGGTCTTGCCGACGCCGGCACCACCGAACAGACCGACCTTACCGCCCTTGGCGAACGGGCAGACCAGGTCGATTACCTTGATACCGGTTTCCAGCAGCTCGTTGCCGCCAGCTTGCTCGGCGTACGACGGAGCAGCGCGGTGGATTTCCCACTGCTCTTCTTCGCCGATCGGGCCAGCTTCGTCGATCGGGTTGCCCAGCACGTCCATGATCCGGCCCAGGGTCGCTTTACCAACCGGTACGGAGATGGCCTTGTTGGTACGGGTGACGTCCAGGCCGCGTTTCAGGCCTTCGGTCGAACCCATGGCAATGGAGCGAACCACGCCGTCGCCCAGCTGCTGCTGAACTTCGAGGGTGGTCTCGGCGCCGACTACTTTCAGCGCTTCATAAACACTCGGCACTTGATCACGCGGGAATTCCACGTCGATAACGGCGCCGATGATTTGAACGATACGTCCGCTACTCATCTTTGGTTCCTCTGAATATTTGAACCGTTCTTAAACCGCGGCAGCGCCGCCGACGATTTCCGAAATTTCCTGGGTGATCGCTGCCTGACGCGCCTTGTTGTAAATCAGCTGCAGGTCTTTGATCAGATCGCCAGCGTTGTCGGTGGCGTTCTTCATCGCGATCATCCGGGCCGCTTGTTCAGCCGCGTTGTTCTCAACCACTGCCTGGTACACCTGCGATTCCACGTAGCGCACCATCAGGCCGTCGAGCAGCTGTTTGGCGTCGGGTTCGTACAGGTAGTCCCAGTGGTGCTTGAGACCTTCATCCGGAGTCGCCACCAGGGGAACGAGCTGCTCCACTGTCGGCTTTTGCGTCATGGTATTGACGAACTTGTTCGAGACCACGGACAGACGATCGATGCGACCTTCGAGGTAAGCATCGAGCATGACCTTGACGGAACCGATCAGATCGTTGATCGACGGTTCTTCGCCCAGGTGGCTGATCGCAGCAACGACATTGCCACCAAAGTTGCGGAAGAACGCCGCACCCTTGCTGCCAATCACGCAGAGATCAACCTCTACGCCTTGCTCGCGATTGCTCGCCATGTCCTTGACCAGAGCCTTGAACAGGTTGGTATTCAGACCACCGCACAGACCACGGTCCGAACTCACCACCACGTAACCGACGCGCTTGACTTCACGCTCGATCATGAACGGGTGACGATATTCCGGGTTGGCGTTGGCCAGATGACCAATCACCTGGCGGATACGCTCCGCGTAGGGACGACTAGACGCCATGCGCTGTTGAGCTCTGCGCATTTTGCTGGTCGCCACCTTTTCCATGGCGCTGGTGATCTTCTGCGTGCTTTTGATGCTCGCAATCTTGCTGCGAATCTCTTTTGCGCCTGCCATGTAACACCTATCAGGTTAGCAAGCGGGGGCCTCGCGACCCCCACTGCGGCTTACCAGGTTTGGGTGGCCTTGAACTTCTCGATACCGGCTTTCAGCTGGCCATCGATGTCGTCATTGAAGTCGCCCTTCTCGTTGATCTTCGCCATCAGAGCGGCGTTCTCACGGTTGAAGAAGGCGATCAGGGCCTGCTCGAAGCTGATGATCTTGGCGACTTCGACGTCGGCCAGGAAACCACGCTCGGCGGCGTACAGGCTCACCGACATGTCGGCGATCGACATCGGCGCGTACTGCTTCTGCTTCATCAGCTCGGTAACGCGCTGACCGTGATCCAGCTGCTTGCGGGTAGCCTCGTCCAGGTCAGAAGCGAACTGGGCGAAGGCCGCCAGTTCACGGTACTGAGCCAGAGCGGTACGGATACCACCGGACAGCTTCTTGATGATCTTGGTCTGAGCGGCACCACCCACGCGGGAAACCGAGATACCGGCGTTGACGGCCGGACGGATACCCGAGTTGAACATGGCCGATTCCAGGAAGATCTGACCGTCGGTGATCGAGATCACGTTGGTCGGAACGAACGCGGAAACGTCACCAGCCTGGGTTTCGATGATCGGCAGAGCGGTCAGAGAACCGGTCTTGCCAGTCACGGCGCCATTGGTGAACTTCTCGACGTACTCTTCGGAAACGCGGGAAGCGCGCTCCAGCAGACGGCTGTGGAGATAGAACACGTCGCCCGGGTAGGCTTCGCGGCCCGGCGGACGGCGCAGCAGCAGGGAGATCTGGCGGTAGGCAACGGCCTGCTTGGACAGGTCGTCGTACACGATCAGGGCGTCTTCACCGCGGTCGCGGAAGTATTCGCCCATGGTGCAACCGGCGTACGGAGCGAGGAACTGCAGGGCAGCCGACTCGGACGCGGACGCGGCGACAACGATGGTGTTGGCCAGGGCGCCAGCTTCTTCCAGCTTGCGAACCACGTTGGCGATGGTCGATTGCTTCTGACCGATGGCAACGTAGACGCAGCGGATGCCGCTGTTCTTCTGGTTGATGATGGCGTCGACGGCCAGGGCGGTCTTACCGATCTGACGGTCACCGATGATCAGCTCGCGCTGGCCACGGCCTACCGGGATCATGGCATCTACCGACTTGTAACCGGTTTGCACCGGCTGGTCGACCGACTTACGCCAGATCACGCCCGGAGCGACTTTCTCGACGGCGTCGGTGGCTTGAGCATTGATCGGGCCTTTGCCATCGATCGGGTTGCCCAGTGCGTCGACTACGCGACCCAGCAGTTCCGGACCAACCGGGACTTCCAGGATGCGGCCGGTGCACTTGGCGCTCATGCCTTCGGCGAGGCTGGTGTATGCACCCAGCACTACGGCGCCGACGGAGTCTTGCTCCAGGTTCAGCGCCATACCGTAGACGCCGCCCGGGAACTCGATCATTTCGCCGTACATAACGTCGGCCAGACCGTAGATACGCACGATACCGTCGGAAACGGATACCACGGTACCTTCGTTGCGGGCTTGGGAAGAGACGTCGAGTTTCTCGATACGTCCCTTGATGATTTCACTAATTTCGGAAGGATTGAGTTGCTGCATTGCTCTGCTGCCCCTTCAAACTCAAGATTTCAACGCTTCGGCCAGTTTCGCGATTTTGCCGCGAACCGAGCCATCGATAACCAGGTCGCCCGCGCGGATCACGACACCACCGATGAGGGAGGAGTCTTCCGTCGCGTGCAGACGCACTTCTCGGCTGAGCCGTGCGCTGAGAACCTTGGCGAGTTTGTCTTGCTGTTCGGTGCTCAATGCGAAGGCACTGGTCACTTCCACGTCTACCGACTTCTCCTGCTCGGCCTTGTACAGCTCGAACTGGGCGGCGATTTCCGGCAACAGATCGAGACGATCGTTTTCGGAGACGACGGAAATGAAGTTACGTGCCTGGGCGTCGAACTTGTCACCACACACTTCATTGAAAGTGGTGGCCTTTTCTGTACTCGTCAGACGCGGGGCCTTGAGCACGCGCTGCATGGTGTCGTCTTGCGACACCGCTGCAGCCAGGCCGAGCATGGCTGACCAGGAGGCCAGTTGCTGGTGGGCCTGAGCGTGCTCGAAAGCTGCCTTGGCGTAAGGTCGGGCCAGCGTGGTCAGTTCTGCCATGATCGCCCTCGCTTAGATTTCGGCGGCCAGTTTGTTAACCAGCTCCGCATGCGCGTTTTGATCGATGGACGCACCCAGGATCTTCTCGGCACCGCCGACGGCCAGGGCACCCACTTGGGCACGCAGGGCGTCTTTGACGCTGTTCAGTTCCTGTTCGATCTCGGCCTGAGCCTGAGCCTTCACACGGTCAGCTTCGACACGAGCCTGATCACGGGCTTCGTCGACGATCTGAGTACCGCGTTTCTTGGCCTGCTCGATGATTTCAGCAGCCTGGGTTTTGGCTTCGCGCAGTTGCTGGGCCACTTTCTCGTGGGCCAGTTCCAGATCGCGAGCCGCACGGTTGGCGGCGTCCAGACCATCGGCGATCTTCTTTTGGCGTTCGCGCAGAGCCGTGATGACCGGAGGCCACACGAACTTCATGCAGAACAGCACGAAAATGAAGAACGCAACGGCCTGGCCAATCAGGGTTGCATTAATGTTCACGCCAGTACCTCGCTGTTCGTTGTTTCGTCAAACCAATCAGCTCGCAAGCGAGTGATTAGCCGGCGATTTGACCAACGAAGGGGTTCGCGAAGGTGAAGAACAGAGCGATACCAACGCCGATCATGGTCACGGCGTCCAGCAGACCGGCGACGATGAACATTTTCACCTGCAGCATCGGAACCATTTCCGGCTGACGAGCAGCGCCTTCCAGGAACTTGCCGCCCAGCAGACCGAAGCCAATGGCAGTACCCAGAGCGCCCAGACCGATCAGCAGGGCAACAGCAATCGCGGTGAGACCAACTACAGTTTCCATTTTTCCTCCCGACTTTTACGTCGTATTGGTTTAGGTTGAAGCGATAAAGCGGTTTTCGTTTTACCTAAAGCGGCGGCGGCCGCTTAGTGGTTGTCTTCGTGAGCCATCGACAGGTAGACGATGGTCAACATCATGAAGATGAAGGCCTGCAGGGTGATGATCAGGATGTGGAACACCGCCCACGCCCAGTTCAGCGCCACGCCCAGAGTGCTCAGCAGGAACAGGCCGCTGCCGAACATCACGGCGATCAGGATGAAGATCAGCTCGCCGGCATACATGTTGCCGAACAGACGCAGAGCCAGAGAGATCGGCTTGGCGATCAGGGTGACAAACTCCAGCAGGAAGTTCACCGGGATCAGCAGGATCTGCACGGCGATGTTCTTGCTGCCGAACGGGTGCAGGGTCAGCTCGCCGAGGAAGCCGCCGATGCCCTTGACCTTGATGCTGTAGAACACGATCAGGGCGAACACCGACAGGGCCATGCCCAGGGTGGCGTTCGGGTCGGTGGTCGGTACCACGCGGAAGAACAGGTGATCGTTGCCGGTGATGGCAGCGGCGGCCATCGGCAGGAAGTCCACCGGCACCAGGTCCATCAGGTTCATCAGGAAGATCCAGACGAAGATGGTCAGGGCCAAGGGAGCGATCAGGTTGTTACGGCCGTGGAAGGTGTCCTTCACGCTGCCGTCGACGAACTCGATCAGTACTTCGACGAAGTTCTGCAGGCCACCCGGCTGGCCGCTGGTGGCACGCTTGGCGGCCATGCGGAACAGCAGGATGAACACCAGACCGAGCAGGACGGACCAGCCCAGGGTGTCGACGTGGAAGGCCCAGAAGCCCATTTCCTTTGCTTCTTGCGCAGTGTGGGCGAAGCCCCAGTCACCGTTCGGCAGTTTCCCGAAGGTCAGGTTCTGCAGGTGGTGCTGGATATAGCCCGAAGCGGTTTGTTCTGCCATGTTTGCCTCAAACGCTCTAAGGTCTCGAAAGTCTTGTTCTCATCAGCAGCGGAGCGAACCAGCCAACGCTGAGCGCCAGCACGAAGACACCGAACAGAACCGGCGCCTCCAGTGGTTTCACCACCACGAACGTCAGTGCGAACAGCACTGCCGTCAGAATCAGCTTGCCCGCCTCGCCGGCATAAAAGGACCGGACGATGTTCTGGGCGGCCCGGGCCCCGCTGAAGCGGAATGCCTTGTGGGCGAAGTACAGGTTGGGAAGCCAGGCAATCAGCCCCCCGCAGAGTCCCGAATAGGCGCTTACCGGGCCACGCCAGCCATACAGCACGGCGGCGGCCAACAGCATCACGACCAGTTGGGCCAGCAGCACCGGAAAGACCGGTAAACGATGGAAGGGCAGGCGCTTCTGCGTGCGGGCATCCATCTTCGCTGTTCCTCTGGGTCGGCACGTTAAATCAACAACTTGGCATACTTTGTGCCGACAAAATGCGCGCAGAGTATAGGGGGGGTTCCCCACCCGTTCAACTGGCCGGTAGCGAATTCCGACCGCTCGCTACATGAGCAATTGTGTCCGGATTTCAGCGGATATGAGCCAGCACGCCCTGCAGTTCATCCAGCGAGTTGTAGCGGATCACCAGCTGACCCTTGCCCTTCTGCCCGTGCTTGATCTGCACCGGGGCCCCTAGCTTCTCGGCCAGGCGCTGTTCCAGGCGGTTGATGTCCGGATCGGCCTTGACCTTCTCGACGGGCTTTTCCTTGCTGTTCAGCCACTGACGCACCAGTGCCTCGGTTTGGCGCACGGTGAGGCCCCGTGCGACAACATGTCGCGCGCCCTCGACCTGCTGTTCCAGGGGCAGACCGAGCAGGGCACGGGCATGGCCCATCTCCAGATCGCCATGGGCGAGGAGGGTCTTGATCTCTTCCGGCAGGGCGATCAGGCGCAGCAGGTTTGTAATGGTGACGCGCGACTTGCCCACCGCATCGGCGACCTGCTGCTGGGTCAGCTCGAACTCCTGCTGCAGGCGCTGCAGGGCCACGGCTTCCTCGATCGGATTGAGGTCCTCGCGCTGGATGTTCTCGATCAGCGCCATGGCGATGGCGGCTTCGTCCGGCACTTCGCGGACCATGGCCGGGATCTTGTCCAGGCCGGCCTGCTGGCTGGCGCGCCAGCGGCGCTCGCCGGCGATGATCTCGAAGCGGCCGCCACCGATGGGGCGCACCACGATCGGCTGCATCACGCCCTGGGCCTTGATCGAGTTGGCCAGCTCTTCCAGGGCGGACGGGTCCATGTCGCGGCGCGGCTGGTACTTGCCGCGCTGAATCAGGTCCAGCGGCAGGTGCTGCAGCTCACGGCTATCGGCCTTGACCGCTTCTTCCTCGAGGACAGCGGCGGTGCTGCCGCCGAGCAGGGCGTCCAGTCCGCGGCCGAGTCCGCGCTTCTTGATGGCCATGGGATTCCTTATGCGGTTGCGGTTTTCGCGGCGGAGCGCTGGCGGCGTACCAGTTCGCCGGCCAGGGCCAGATAGGCGATGGCGCCACGGGATTGCTTGTCGTAGGCCAGCGCCGGCATGCCGAAGCTGGGCGCCTCGGCCAGGCGCACGTTGCGCGGGATGACCACGTCGTACAGCTGCTCGCCGAAGTGGCTCTTGAGCTGGGCCGAGACGTCGTTGGTCAGGCTGATGCGCGGGTCATACATGGTGCGCAGCAGGCCTTCGATCTTCAGGGTCGGGTTGAGCAGCTGGGCGATGCGCTGGATGCTGTTCATCAGGTCGGTGAGACCTTCCAGTGCGTAGTACTCGCACTGCATGGGGATGATCACCCCATCGGCGGCGACCAGGGCGTTGACCGTGAGCATGGACAGCGCCGGCGGGCAGTCTATGAGGATGTAGTCGTAGTTCTCGCGGATCGGCGCCAGGGCGTAACGCAGGCGGCTCTCCTTCATCTTCATCTCGAGCAGCGCGACTTCCGCGGCGGTCAGGTCTCGGTTAGCCGGCAGCAGCTGGTAGCCGCCGTGCTCGGAGAACTGCATCGCTTCGCCGACGGTGCTTTCGCCGATCAGCACGTCGTAGATGGAGTGCTCCAGGGCCTGCTTATCCACACCACTGCCCATGGTGGCGTTGCCCTGTGGATCGAGGTCGATCAGCAGCACGCGGCGCTTGGTCGCGACCAGCGAGGCGGCCAGGTTGATGCAGGTGGTGGTCTTGCCGACCCCGCCTTTCTGATTGGCGATCGCGAATACCTTGGCCATCTGTGCTTCCCCCTAGACCGAGCGTCGCAGTATCAACAGGTGACGCTGGCCTTGGCAACCGGGAACCTTGAGCACGTCGCAGCTTTGCAGGCGGAAGTCCGCCGGCAGTGCCTGCAGCTCGTCGTCGGGCTGCACGCCCTTCATCGCCAACCAATGGGTATCGGCGTCGCCCAGGTGGCGAGTCCAGTAGCTGAAGTCTTCCAGCGAGCTGAAGGCGCGCGAGCAGATGCCGGCGAACGGTAGCTGTGGCCGAAATTCCTCGACGCGGCTGTGGACAACTTCCAGGTTGGCCAGCTTGAGCTCCAGCTTCACCTGGGTGAGGAAGCGGGTCTTCTTGCCATTGGAGTCGAGCAGGGTGAAACGTCGCTCGGGGAACAGGATGGCCAGCGGGATGCCGGGCATGCCGCCGCCGCTGCCGACGTCCAGCCAGCTATCGCCGCGCTCGGCGACAAAGGGCACGACGCTGAGGCTATCGAGCAGATGGCGCGAAACCATCTCGTCCGGGTTGCGCACGGCGGTCAGGTTGTAGGCCTTGTTCCACTTGATCAGCAGGGCCAGGTAACCGAGCAGCTGTTCGTGCTGCTGGGCGGTGAGCGTTACGCCAAGCGTCTGCGCGCCCTGCGCGAGTTCATCGGCATGGCGTTGGGTGACCACGGACATCAGGCGCTCTGCTCCAGCTGGCGGCCGGCGCCGCGTTTCTTCAGGTGGATCAGCAGCAGGGAGATGGCCGCCGGCGTCACGCCCGGGATGCGGCCAGCCTGACCGAGCGTCTCGGGGCGGGCATTGCCGAGCTTGTGCTGAATCTCCTTGGACAGGCCGGAGATGCTGGCGTAGTCGATATCGGCCGGCAGCTTGGTGTCTTCACTGGCACGCAGACGCTCGATCTCTTCCTGCTGGCGGTCGATGTAGCCGGCGTACTTGGTCTTGATCTCCACCTGCTCGGCGACCTGGGCATCGACCTGCGGCGCTTCGGTCACCTCGGCCAGGGCGGCGTAGTCGATTTCCGGGCGGGCCAGCAGGTTGAGCAGGTTGTACTCATGGGCCAGCGGGGTGCCGAAGCGCGCGACGATGGCATCGCCCTGCGGTGTGCCCGGGCGCACCCAGGTGCTCTTCAGGCGCTGTTCTTCCTGGACGATGCCCTCGCGCTTGGCCTCAAAGGCGGCCCAGCGGGTGTCGTCGACCAGGCCCAGCTCGCGGCCCTTCTCGGTCAGGCGCAGGTCGGCGTTGTCCTCGCGCAGGATCAAGCGGTACTCGGCGCGCGAGGTGAACATGCGGTACGGCTCCTGGGTGCCCAGGGTGATCAGGTCGTCGACCAGCACGCCGATATAGGCCTCGTCGCGACGCGGGCACCAGGCGTCTTTGCCCTGGGCGCGCAGCGCGGCGTTGGCCCCGGCCAGCAGGCCCTGGGCGCCGGCTTCTTCGTAGCCGGTGGTGCCGTTGATCTGACCGGCGAAGAACAGGCCGCCGATAACCTTGGTCTCCAGGCTGTACTTGAGGTCGCGCGGGTCGAAGTAGTCGTACTCGATGGCGTAGCCGGGACGGACGATATGGGCGTTTTCCATGCCGCGGATCGAGCGCACGATCTCCAGCTGCACGTCGAACGGGAGCGAGGTGGAGATGCCGTTGGGATACAGCTCGTGGGTCGTCAGGCCTTCCGGCTCGATGAATACCTGGTGGCTGTCCTTGTCGGCGAAGCGATGGATCTTGTCCTCGATCGACGGGCAGTAGCGCGGGCCGATGCCCTCGATCACACCGGAGTACATCGGCGAGCGATCCAGGTTGCTGGCGATGATCTCGTGGGTGCGCGCGTTGGTGTGGGTCATCCAGCAGCTGATCTGCCGCGGGTGCATGTCCTTGTTGCCGAGGAAGGATATCACCGGAATCGGTGTGTCGCCGGGCTGCTCGGTCATCACCGAGAAGTCCACCGAACGGCCATCGATGCGCGGCGGGGTACCGGTCTTCAGTCGACCGACACGCAGCGGCAGCTCACGCAGGCGCTTGGCCAGGGCGATCGAGGGTGGATCGCCGGCACGGCCGCCGGAATAGTTCTGCAGACCGATGTGGATAAGTCCGCCGAGGAAGGTGCCGGTGGTCAGCACCACGTTGTCGGCCATGAAGCGCAGGCCCATCTGGGTAACCACACCCTTGACCTGGTCCTGCTCGACGATCAGGTCGTCCGCCGCCTGCTGGAATATCCACAGGTTCGGCTGGTTTTCCAGGA
This sequence comes from Pseudomonas sp. F(2018), assembly GCF_005508865.1. Lineage (GTDB taxonomy): Bacteria > Pseudomonadota > Gammaproteobacteria > Pseudomonadales > Pseudomonadaceae > Aquipseudomonas. The sequence continues at coordinate 562,471 of NZ_SCOM01000003.1, read as the reverse complement.
TCTCGCGAATCGCCGCCTTGTACAGCACGCGGTCGGCCTGGGCGCGGGTGGCGCGTACGGCTGGGCCCTTGCGGCTGTTGAGCACGCGGAACTGGATGCCGCCCTTGTCGGTGGCCAGCGCCATGGCGCCGCCGAGGGCATCGATTTCCTTGACCAGGTGGCTCTTGCCGATACCGCCGATGGCTGGGTTGCAGCTCATCTGGCCGAGGGTTTCCACATTGTGGGTCAGCAGCAGGGTCTTCACGCTCATGCGTGCGGCTGCCAGCGCAGCCTCGGTGCCGGCATGGCCGCCGCCGATCACGATCACGTCAAAACGGGAAGGGAAGTCCACCACGCACCTCGTGCCTGTAGAGAAAGGGGGATTGGAAAAAGGGGTGGCAAGTATAGGGAGTTGGTCTGCCCGAATGAAGCCTTCTGCACAAAAAATAGCCAGGCTGCGCTCTTTCAGAGAAATAGAGAATAAAAGAGAGAAATCTTATAAAGCCTAGTTTTTATGTTTATGTATGGTGCAGCGCTTTTCTGTGGATAGATCGCTACAGGCGCCATATACCAGGGCCTGCCGCGATGTATAAGGCTGTGCCATTCCTGGCCCTATCCGCTGGGCAAGCTGGATAACGCCTGTGGATGAAAAAGCTATTTATGCACAGGTGGGTTTTCCAACCCCTTATCACCAGGCTTATCGACCGGGCTCAGGCGTGGTTTTCCACAGGGTTCAGAAAGCTTATTTGCCGATGCAGAAGCTGGAGAAGATCCGTCCCAGCAGGTCGTCCGAGCTGAAGGCCCCGGTGATTTCGCCGAGCGCCTGTTGCGCCTGACGCAGGTCCTCCGCCAGCAGTTCGCCGGCGCCCATCAGGATCAGCTGGTTACGGCCGTGCTCGAGGCTGGTCTGGGCCTGGCGCAGGGCTTCGAGGTGGCGACGACGGGCGCTGAAGCCGCTCTCGGCGGTCTGTTCGAAGCCCATGCAGGCCTTCAGGTGCTCGCGCAGCAGATCCAGCCCTTCGGCCGATTTGGCGGACAGCGAGATGGTCACATGGCCGTCGTCGCTGGTGTCCAGCAGCACCGCTTCGCCAGACAGGTCGGCCTTGTTGCGGATCAGGGTGACCCGGGCCGGATCGGGCCTGGTATCGAGGAACTCCGGCCACAGGGCGAAGGGATCGGCCGCCTCCGGTGCGGTGGAATCCACCACCAGCAGTACCCGATCCGCCTCGCCGATGGCCTTGAGCGCACGCTCCACGCCAATGCGCTCGACCTGGTCGTCGGTGTTGCGCAGGCCGGCGGTGTCCACCACGTGCAGCGGCATGCCGTCGATGTGGATATGTTCGCGCAGCACGTCGCGGGTGGTGCCGGCGATATCAGTGACGATGGCCGCCTCGCGCCCCGCCAGGGCGTTGAGCAGGCTCGACTTGCCGGCATTGGGGCGGCCGGCGATCACCACGTTCATGCCGTCGCGCAGCAGCGCCCCCTGGCCTGCTTCGCGAATGACTGTGGATAAGTAGTCGCGTACGCCATCGAGCTGACTGAGCACATGGCCATCGGCGAGGAAGTCGATCTCCTCCTCGGGGAAGTCGATGGCCGCCTCCACATAGATGCGCAGCTGGATCAGGCGCTCGGTCAGCTCGTGCACCCGCCGCGAGAACTCGCCCTGCAGCGAGCGCAGGGCATTGCGTGCGGCCTGGGTCGAGCTGGCCTCGATCAGATCCGCAATGGCCTCGGCCTGGGCCAGGTCGAGCTTGTCGTTGAGGAAGGCGCGCTCGCTGAACTCACCCGGCCGGGCCTGGCGGGCGCCCAGCTGCAGGCAGCGCTGCAGCAGCATGTCCAGCACTACCGGGCCGCCGTGGCCCTGCAGCTCGAGCACGTCCTCGCCGGTGAAGGAATTGGGACCGGGGAAGAACAACAGCAGGCCCTGGTCGATCACCTGGCCATCGCCGTCGTGCCAGGCGCCATAGTGGGCGTGGCGCGGCTTCGGCTGCAGGTCGCCGAGGCTGACACCGATGGCCCGCGCCTGTGGCCCGGAGACCCGCACGATGCCGACCCCTCCGCGGCCCTGGGCGGTGGCGACGGCGGCGATGGTTTCGCGAACGGTGGACATGGGCGGTTTCTCGACTGTGAATATGTTGCGGATAGCAAAACGCCCCACGAGGGGGCGTCTTGTGCAGCTTCAGCGGACTCAGGCTTTCGCCGTCGCGGCCTCGATCTGCCGGGTAATGTACCACTGCTGGGCAATGGACAGGACGTTGTTGACCACCCAGTACAGCACCAGACCGGCGGGGAACCAGAGGAAGAAGAAGGTGAAGATGATCGGCATCAGCTTCATCACCTTGGCCTGCATGGGGTCCGGCGGAGTCGGGTTCAGACGCTGCTGGATGAACATGGTGGCGCCCATGATGATCGGCAGCAGGAAGAACGGATCCTTGATCGACAGGTCGGTGATCCAGCCCAGCCACGGGGCCTGGCGCATCTCGACGCTTTCCAGCAGCACCCAGTAGAGGGCCAGGAATACCGGCATCTGCACCAGGATCGGCAGGCAGCCACCGAGCGGGTTGATCTTCTCCTTCTTGTACAGCTCCATCATCGCCTGGGACATTTTCTGGCGATCGTCGCCATGCTGTTCCTTCAGCGCGGCCAGCTTCGGCGACACGGCGCGCATGCGGGCCATGGAGCGGTAGCTGGCGGCGGACAGCGGGAAGAACGCCAGTTTGATGATGATGGTCAGGACGATGATCGACCAGCCCCAGTTACCGAGCAGGTTGTGGATATGTTCCAGCAGCCAGAAGATCGGTTGGGCGATGAACCACAGGATGCCGTAGTCGACGGTCAGTTCCAGGCCCGGAGACAGCTGCTTCAGGTGTTCTTGGATCTTCGGACCGGCATAGAGAACGGCACCGGTCTCGGCGCTGGCACCGGCGGCGACGCTCAGCTGCGGACCGGTGAAGCCGATGATGTAGTTGCCCTGGCTGTCCTTGCGGGTCTGCACGCTGTTGCTGTCGTCCTTGTCGGCGACCCAGGCGGTGACGAAGTAGTGCTGCAGCCAGGCGACCCAGCCACCCTGCACGGTTTCGCGCAGGTTCTTGTCGTCCATGTCGCCCATCTTGACCTTTTTGTAAGGCTCTTCGGCGGTCCACAGGGCGGCGCCCAGGTAGGTGGCGGTGCCGGTGGCGGTGGTGGACGAAGGATCGGCGCTGTTGTCGCGCTTGAGCTGGGCGTAGAAGTTGCCGCTCCAGGCCTGACCGCTCTGGTTGTCGACCTTGTAGGTGACGCCCAGGTCGTACTGGCCGCGCTCGAAGCTGAAGCGTTTGACGTAGTTGACGCCCGCCTCGGCGTAGGTGAGCTCGACTACCAGCTGGTCCTGACCTTCGGCCAGTTCATAGCTGCGCTTGTCGCTGCTCCACAGGGCACGGCCGCTGGATTTGTCCGGGGCATTGCTGCCGATCAGGCCGCTCTGCGCCAGGTAGGTACGCTCGCCGCCGTTGTCGAACAGCTGGAACGGCACTTCCGGATGGTCCTGACGACGCGGGTACTTCGGCAGGGTCAGCTGGACGATATCGCCGCCCTTCGGATCGATGGCCAGTTCCAGGACGTCGGTCTTAACGCGGATCAGCTCGTCGCTGACGGCGGCCGGCGCAGCCAGCTGCGGGTTGGCCTCGCCATTGGCGGTCGGCACGTCGTCCGCGGCATTGCTGGTCGGTACGTCCGGCAGGTCGGTGGCGGGTTTGCCGCCGACGGTAGCGCTGGCACTGGCCGGAATGGCAGCCTGGCCGTAGTCCTCGTTCCACTGCAGAACCATCAGGTAGGACACGATGGCCAGGGCGACGAGCAGGATCGAGCGTTGGATATCCATGGATTACTCGGTCATCGAAGGGGAAGAAGGGGGCGGAACCGGGTCATAACCACCGGGATTCCAGGGGTGGCAGCGGCCCAGGCGACGCAGGCCGAGCCAACCGCCATGCAACACGCCATGGGTCTCGATGGCCTGTTGCATGTAGCAGGAGCAGCTGGGATAGAAGCGACAGTGACTGGCCATCAAGGGGCTGATGGCGTAGCGGTAGAACTGGATCGGTAGGATCGCCAGTTTACGCATGGGGGCTGTCGCTTACCCCGGGAGGAGCGGCCTCGGGACGCTGCTTGGCAAGGCGTTTCCAGAGTTTGCCGAACTGCTGATGCAATTCGGGGTTGTCCAGATCGCCAAGGCCTTTGCGTGCCACCACGACAATGTCCATACCAGCCAGCAACTCCTGGTTGAGCCGGAAGGAATCCCGGATCAGGCGTTTCAGACGGTTGCGCTCGACGGAGAGCTTGACGCTTTTCTTGCCGATCACCAGCCCCAGGCGGGGATGGTCGAGATCGTTGGCACGCGCGAGGAGCAGGACGTTCTTGCCGGGTGCCTTGCCGCTCGGTGAGTCGAAAACTGCCTTGAAGTGCCGGGGGGTTAGCAGACGCTTTTCCCGACTGAAGTCTCGACTCACCATCCGTTCCGGTTTATCAGACGGTCAGACGCTTGCGGCCCTTGGCGCGACGACGCGACAGGACGGCACGGCCGTTCTTGGTGGCCATGCGAGCGCGGAAACCATGGGTGCGAGCGCGCTTGAGGGTGCTGGGTTGGAAAGTGCGTTTCATGGTGATCTACCTGGATGGTTCGAAGGGCCGGAAATGGCCCCCGTTTAAAGAGACCGGCGATTCTAGTGAAACCGAGGGCGCAGGTCAATTTCCAACCAGCCTGGAATGCATAAAGAAGATAAAAGGAAAGAAATTCTTTAAAGAGCTTGTACTGATAAAACTTAATAGCGGCCCTCCAGGCTGTGGAGAAGTCGCTGCAGGGCTTGTCCGGCAGGGCCTTCAGGGAAGGATAAGGCTGTCGGCAAGCAGTGCGCTGGATGTTCGCAGCAGGTGCAAGGCCTGTGCAGGAATCGCCGTTTTACCCACAGATGGTTTTTCCACGGTGTTACGCCCAGGCTTTTACCCAGCCTCCAGTTACCTTTATCCACAGCTTTGCAGGGATTGATCTGGGAAGAGTGGAAACATAAATAAATCCTTGATTTTGCTCGGTTGAAATCGCGGATTCGTGTGGATAACTCGGGGGCTACGGGGCTACAATGCGGGCTGATTTTTAGCTTCGCCGACCGTAGCGATCCCAGGGGATATCAGTGTCCGTAGAACTTTGGCAGCAGTGTGTGGAGCTGCTTCGCGACGAGTTGCCTGCCCAACAATTCAATACCTGGATTCGCCCCTTGCAGGTGGAATCCGCTGGCGACGAGCTGCGCGTCTATGCGCCCAACCGCTTCGTGCTCGACTGGGTCAACGAGAAGTACATGGTGCGTCTGCTCGAGCTTCTGGCCGAGCGGGCCAATGGCCTGGCCCCCGCGCTCTCGCTGTTGATTGGCAGCAAGCGCAGTGCCGCACCGCGCATGGCCGCACCGGCGCCTTCTCCTTCTATTAATAGTGCACTGATGGCCGCCGCTCCCGTGACGGTGATCGATGAGCCGCCGAGCAGCGACCCGCTGGCCGTGGTCGCGCCGACGCCCGCTCCCACCCGTCCGACCGAGCGTACCGTGCAGGTGGAGGGTGCGCTCAAGCACACCAGCTACCTGAACCGCACCTTCACCTTCGAGAACTTCGTCGAGGGCAAGTCCAACCAGATGGCCCGCGCCGCGGCCTGGCAGGTGGCGGATAACCTCAAGCACGGTTACAACCCGTTGTTCCTCTATGGTGGCGTCGGCCTGGGCAAGACTCACCTGATGCACGCGGTGGGCAACCACCTGCTGAAGAAGAACCCCAACGCCAAGGTCGTGTATCTGCATTCCGAGCGCTTCGTCGCCGACATGGTCAAGGCGCTGCAGCTCAACGCGATCAACGAGTTCAAGCGTTTCTACCGCTCGGTGGATGCGCTGCTGATCGACGATATCCAGTTCTTCGCCAAGAAGGAGCGCTCCCAGGAGGAGTTCTTCCACACCTTCAATGCCCTGCTCGAAGGTGGCCAGCAGGTGATCCTCACCAGCGACCGCTACCCGAAGGAAATCGAAGGCCTGGAAGAGCGCCTGAAGTCGCGCTTCGGCTGGGGCCTGACGGTGGCGGTGGAGCCGCCGGAGCTGGAGACCCGCGTCGCCATCCTGATGAAGAAGGCCGAGCAGACCAAGGTCGACCTGCCGCATGACGCTGCCTTCTTCATCGCCCAGCGCATCCGTTCCAATGTGCGTGAGCTGGAAGGTGCGCTGAAACGGGTGATCGCTCACTCGCACTTCACCAACCAGCCGATCAGCATCGAGCTGATCCGCGAGTCGCTGAAGGATCTGCTGGCCCTGCAGGACAAGCTGGTGAGCGTGGACAATATCCAGCGCACCGTGGCCGAGTACTACAAGATCAAGATCGCCGATCTGCTCTCCAAGCGGCGCTCCCGTTCGGTGGCGCGGCCACGCCAGGTGGCCATGGCGCTGTCCAAGGAACTGACCAACCATAGCCTGCCGGAAATCGGTGATGCTTTTGGCGGAAGAGACCACACCACAGTGCTGCACGCCTGTCGTAAGATTGCAGAATTGCGCGAAGCCGACGCGGATATCCGCGAGGACTACAAGAACCTGCTGCGCACCCTGACCACCTGATACGCAGCCCACAAGGCAAGGGACGAGACCATGCATTTCACCATTCAACGCGAAGCCCTGTTGAAACCCCTGCAACTGGTCGCCGGCGTCGTCGAACGCCGCCAGACCCTGCCGGTTCTGTCGAACGTGTTGCTGGTAGTGGAAGGCCAGCAGCTGTCGCTGACCGGCACCGACCTGGAAGTCGAACTGGTTGGTCGCGTCACTCTCGAACACAGCGCAGAGCCGGGCGAGATCACCGTCCCCGCGCGCAAGCTGATGGACATCTGCAAGAGCCTGCCGAGCGATGCGTTGATCGATATCCGTGTCGACGAGCAGAAGCTGGTGGTCAAGGCCGGGCGTAGCCGCTTCACTCTGTCCACCCTGCCGGCCAATGATTTCCCCACCGTCGAGGAAGGCCCGGGTTCGCTGACCTTCAGCCTGGTGCAGAGCAAGCTGCGTCGCCTGATCGAACGCACCAGTTTCGCCATGGCCCAGCAGGACGTGCGCTACTACCTCAACGGCATGCTGATCGAAGTGCAGACCGGCGTGCTGCGCGCCGTCGCCACCGACGGTCACCGCCTAGCCATGTGCGCCATGGAAGCGGCCATCGAGCACACCGAGAAGCACCAGGTCATCGTGCCGCGCAAAGGCATTCTCGAGCTGGCCCGCCTGCTCACCGAGCAGGACGGAGAAGTCTCCATTGTCCTCGGTGCGAACCATATCCGTGCCACCACCGGTGAGTTCACCTTCACCTCCAAGCTGGTGGACGGCAAGTTCCCGGACTACGAGCGTGTGCTGCCGCGCGGCGGCGACAAGCTGGTGGTTGGCGATCGCCAGGCCTTGCGCGAAGCCTTCAGCCGCACTGCGATCCTGTCCAACGAGAAGTACCGTGGCATTCGCCTGCAGCTGGCCAGCGGCCTGCTGAAGATCCAGGCCAACAACCCGGAGCAGGAAGAGGCTGAAGAGGAAGTGGTGGTCGACTACAACGGCGGCTCCCTGGAGATCGGTTTCAACGTCAGCTACCTGCTCGACGTGCTGGGCGTGATGACCACCGAGCAGGTGCGCCTGATCCTCTCCGATGCCAACAGCAGCGCCCTGGTGCAGGAAGCCGGTAACGACGATTCGTCCTACGTCGTCATGCCGATGCGTCTGTAATCGCCGCTGAATGTCCCTCTCCCGCGTCACCGTCACCGCGGTGCGAAACCTGCACCCGGTGACGCTCTCCCCCTCCCCCCGCATCAATATTCTTCATGGCGCCAACGGCAGCGGCAAGACCAGCCTGCTGGAAGCCATTCACCTGCTCGGCCTCGCCCGCTCCTTCCGCAGCAACAAGCTGCTGCCGATGATTCAGTACGAGCAACCAGCCTGTACCGTATTCGGCCAGGTGCAGCAGCCGGAAGGCATGCACAGCAACCTCGGCATTTCGCGCGACCGTCAGGGCGAGCTGCAGATTCGCATCGACGGGCAGAACGCTCGCAGTACAGCGCAGCTGGCTGAGCTGCTACCGCTGCAGGTGATCAACCCCGATAGCTTCCGCCTGCTGGAAGGCGCTCCCAAGGTGCGCCGGCAGTTCCTCGACTGGGGGGTGTTCCACGTGGAACAACGCTTTCTGCCGGCCTGGCAGCGCCTGCAGAAGGCCCTGCGGCAGCGGAACTCGTGGCTGCGGCATGGTACACTCGACGCCGCGTCGCAAGCGGCCTGGGACCGTGAACTGTGCCTGGCGAGCGACGAGCTGGATGGCTATCGCCGTGCCTATATCCAGGCGCTGAAGCCGGTTTTCGAGCAGGTGCTGAGGGAGCTGGTGGAACTGGAGGGGCTGTCCCTCAGTTACTACCGCGGGTGGGACAAGGACAAGCCGCTGGCCGATGTGCTGGCTTCGACCCTGCCCCGCGATCAGCAACTGGGACACACCCAGGCAGGTCCGCAACGTGCCGACCTGCGTCTGCGTTTGGGGGCTCACAATGCCGCGGAGATTCTGTCCCGCGGACAACAGAAGCTGGTGGTCTGCGCGTTGCGCATCGCCCAGGGGCATCTGCTGAACCAGGCCAAACATGGCCAATGCATCTATCTGGTGGACGACTTGCCGTCGGAGCTGGATGAGCGACATCGACGGGCCCTGTGCCGCCTGCTGGATGATTTGCAGTGTCAGGTGTTCATCACCTGCGTCGACCAAGAATTTTTGAAGGATGGCTGGCGCACGGATACGCCAGTCGCCATGTTCCACGTGGAACATGGAGTGATCACCGCATCGGGAGTGAACGCATGAGCGACGAGAACAACACGTACGACTCCTCGAGTATCAAGGTACTCAAAGGTCTGGATGCCGTACGCAAGCGCCCGGGCATGTACATCGGCGACACCGATGACGGCACCGGCCTGCACCACATGGTGTTCGAGGTGGTGGACAACTCCATCGACGAAGCGCTGGCCGGTTACTGCTCCGAGATCAGCATCACCATTCACCCCGACGAGTCGATCAGCGTCCGCGATAACGGCCGTGGCATTCCGGTCGACACGCACAAAGAAGAAGGTGTGTCCGCGGCCGAGGTCATCATGACCGTGCTGCACGCCGGCGGTAAGTTCGACGACAACAGCTACAAGGTCTCCGGCGGCCTGCACGGCGTGGGTGTTTCCGTGGTGAACGCCCTGTCCAAGGAGCTGGTCCTGACCATCCGCCGCAGCGGCAAGATCTGGGAGCAGACCTATGTGCACGGCGTGCCTCAGGCTCCGCTGGCCCCGGTTGGCGACAGCGAAGGCACCGGTACGCAGATCCACTTCAAGCCGTCCGACGAGACCTTCAAGAACATCCATTTCAGCTGGGACATCCTGGCCAAGCGCCTGCGTGAACTGTCCTTCCTCAACTCCGGTGTCGGCATCGTCCTCAAGGACGAGCGCAGCGGCAAGGAAGAACTGTTCAAGTACGAGGGCGGCCTCAAGGCGTTCGTCGAGTATCTGAACACCAACAAGACCATCGTCAACCAGGTGTTCCACTTCAACATCCAGCGCGAGGAAGACGGCGTCGGCGTGGAAGTGGCTCTGCAGTGGAACGACAGCTTCAACGAGAACATCCTCTGCTTCACCAACAACATTCCGCAGCGTGACGGCGGTACCCACCTGGCTGGCTTCCGCTCCGCCCTCACCCGCCACCTGAACAACTACATCGAGCAGGAAGGCCTGGCGAAGAAGTTCAAGATCGCCACCACCGGTGACGACGCCCGTGAAGGCCTGACCGCGATCATCTCGGTCAAGGTACCGGATCCGAAGTTCAGCTCGCAGACCAAGGACAAGCTGGTCTCCTCCGAGGTGAAGACCGCGGTTGAGCAGGAAATGGGCAAGTACTTCGGCGACTTCCTGTTGGAAAACCCCAACGAAGCCAAGGCCGTGGTCGGCAAGATGATCGACGCTGCGCGCGCCCGCGAGGCCGCGCGCAAGGCCCGCGAGATGACCCGCCGCAAGGGTGCGCTGGATATCGCCGGCCTGCCCGGCAAGCTGGCCGACTGCCAGGAAAAAGACCCGGCGCTGTCTGAACTCTACATAGTGGAGGGTGACTCCGCGGGCGGTTCTGCCAAGCAGGGTCGTAACCGCAAGACCCAGGCGATCCTGCCGCTCAAGGGCAAGATCCTCAACGTCGAGAAGGCACGCTTCGACAAGATGCTCTCCTCCCAGGAGGTCGGCACGCTGATCACCGCCCTCGGCTGCGGTATCGGTCGCGAGGAATACAACATCGACAAGCTGCGTTACCACAACATCATCATCATGACCGATGCCGACGTTGACGGTTCGCACATCCGTACCCTGCTGCTGACCTTCTTCTTCCGTCAGCTGCCGGAGCTGGTCGAGCGTGGCTACATCTATATCGCCCAGCCGCCGCTGTACAAGGTGAAGAAAGGCAAGCAGGAGCAGTACATCAAGGACGACGAGGCCATGGACGAGTACATGACCCAGTCGGCCCTGGAAGATGCCAGCCTGCACGTCAACGAGAACGCGCCGGGCCTGTCCGGCGCCGCGCTGGAAAGCCTGGTCAACGAATATCGTGCAGTGATCAAGACCCTCGGCCGCCTGTCCCGCGTCTACCCGCAGGACATCACCGAGCACATGGTCTACCTGCCGCGCGTATCGGTCGAGCAGCTGGCCGACCAGGCCGCCATGCAGAGCTGGCTGGAGGCCTTCCAGGCGCGCCTGAAGGGCGCGGAGAAGTCCGGCCAGACCTACACCGCCAGTCTGCGTGAAGATCGCGAGCGTCACCTTTGGCTGCCCGAGGTGGAAGTGCTGGCCCACGGTCTTTCCAGCTACATCACCTTCAACCGCGATTTCTTCGCCAGCAACGACTACAAGTCGGTCACCGCTCTGGGCGATCAGCTCAACAGCCTGCTGGAAGAAGGAGCCTACGTGCAGCGTGGCGAGCGCAAGAAGGCGGTCTCCACCTTCAAGGATGCGTTCGAGTGGCTGAAGGTCGAGAGCACCAAGCGCCATAGCATTCAACGCTATAAGGGACTCGGCGAGATGAACCCGGAGCAGCTGTGGGAAACCACCATGGATCCGACCGTTCGCCGCATGCTCAAGGTGACCATCGAGGACGCCATCGCCGCCGACCAGATCTTCAACACGCTGATGGGCGATGCCGTGGAGCCGCGTCGCGACTTCATCGAGAGCAACGCTCTGGCGGTGTCGAACCTGGACTTCTGATTGCGGAGTCGCTGTAAATGAAAACCCCGGCCTGAGCGCCGGGGTTTTTGTTTTCATTGGAATCCTGCTGCGAGCCGAATAGCCAATGGCTTACACGACGAGGTGGAAGGCTTCCCTGTTGCCATCCGGCCTGCCTGGCTAATCTACACACACCTGCCGGGAACTGGATGTCCCGGGTCAAGGAAGACAGACCGCGCCAGGATGGCAAACGACAGGATGTCGGAAGGTCATAAAGAACCCGCCTCGGCGGGTTTTTTGTTGCCTGCCATTCAGGCGGCGACCCTTCTGGCCGTCGCCTTAGGTGACGTCAAAAATGGATCCAGGCCATTTTTGTTGCCTGTGCAATGGTGGGCTCAGGCCCACCAGTAGCGCACGAAGTGGAAGAAGATCGGCGCGGCGAAGCACACCGAATCCATGCGGTCGAGCATGCCGCCATGGCCCTCGATCATGTGGCCCCAGTCCTTCACCCCACGGTCGCGTTTGATCGCCGACATCACCAGGCCGCCGGCGAAGCCGAGCAGGTTGACGGTGAGGGCCATCAGCGCCGCCTGCCAGAAGCTGAACGGGGTGATCCAGAACAACGAGGCGCCGATCAGGCTGGCCAGCGCCACGCCACCGACGAAGCCTTCCACCGTCTTCGACGGCGACAGCTTGGGCGCGATCTTGCGCTTGCCGGCCAGCTTGCCGCAGACGTACTGCAGCACGTCCGACAGCTGCACGACGATGATCAGCCAGGCGATCAGCAGCAGGTTGCGCCCTTCGTAGCCAGGAATGTCCAGGGTCAGCAATGCCGGCACGGCGGACACGCAGTACACCGCGATCATCATCCCCCACTGCACTTCCGAGGCGCGTTCGAGGAAGCGCGTGGTATCGCCGCCCAGCGAGGCGAGGATCGGCAGCAGGAGGAACAGGTAGACCGGGATGAAGATGGCGAACAGGCCGTACCAGTCCAGGGCGATCAGCAGGTACTGCATCGGCAGGGCGAAGTAGAAGGCCGCCACCAGCGCCGGGTAGTCGCTGCGCCGGGTCGGCGTCAGGGTGAGGAATTCGCGCAGGGCATAGAACGACACGAAGTAGAACAGCAGGATCACGCCGTTGTTGCCGAACAGGAAGGCGATGCCGATCACTAGCACCATGGCCCACCAGGCATCGATCCGCGCATTGAGGTTGTCGATTACCGCGTTGGGCCCATCGCCTGCTCGGCGGCGCAGGTAGCGGGCGATCAGGGTGGCCAGCAGCAGGACGGCGCCTATGCCGGCGAACAGCAGGATGGTATTGCGATCCATGTCAGACGATCTCCGGGGCCAGGGCCAGCAGGGCGTTGCGTGCGCGTTCGAGGAAGGCGCTCTTGTCTTCGCCGTCGAGGCGCTCCAGCGGTGCGCCGAAGCTCAGGGTACACAGCAGCGGCAGCGGCAGCGCCCTGCCCTTGGGCATCACCCGGTTGAGGTTGGCGATCCACACCGGCACCAGTTCCACCTCGGGGCGTGCCTGGGCGAGGTGGAACAGGCCGCTCTTGAAGGGCAGCAGCTGCTCGTCGGTGAGGTTGCGGGTGCCCTCCGGGAAGATGATCAGCGAGTCGCCCTGCTCCAGGGCGTCGAGCATCGGCTGCAGCGGATTGGCATTCGGATCGCTGCGGTCGCGGTCGACCAGCACGCCGTTGAACACGTCGCGGATCAGGAAGCGCCGCAGGTCGCCGTTCATCCAGTAGTCGGAGCCGGCCACCGGCCGGGTGCGGCGGCGCAGCTCCGGCGGCAGCGAGGCCCACAGCAGCACGAAGTCGCCATGGCTACTGTGGTTGGCGTAGTACAGGCGCTGCACCGGCTGAGCGGTGCAGCCCAGCCAGAGGGCGCGCGCACCGGTCAGCAGGCGGGCTGCCGAGGTGATGGCGAAGGCGGTGATCGAAGCGAGCATGGATACGACTCCTTTATCCAGCCAGGGAAAGCCAGGGTGTGGCGAGAATGGTGGCCAGGGCGAGCAGCAGCTGTGCTACCAACCAAGCGGCCTGCAGGCGCAGCAGACGCAGAGCACCGCGGCAGCGGTCGTCCCAGTCACGTGAAACAGCGGTGGTCTTCTGCAGACCGAGCTGCAGCAGCGCCTGGTCCAGCTCGCCGGTGCGCTCCTGCAGACGTGGGGCGTCAGCGGCCAGGTGGGTGAACAGTTCGGCGTCCAGCGCCACGCGGATGGCCCAGTACTTCTGGGCCAGACCGAACATCACCAGCAGGCTACAGAGGATGCTGGCGGCGGGGCTGTATGAGATGCCCAACAGCGGCGCCAGGCCATAGGCCAGCGCCAGCAGGGTGATGGCGGCAGACAGCAGATCCAGCCCGCGCCCTCGGCGCAGCAGACCGGCCACCAGGGCGAGTTGCATCTCAGAGGCCATGGGCAACCTCCAGAACGGCGCTGGGCTGCAGCAGGCCCTGTAGCGCCAGGCGCTGGGCCTCACCAAGCACGATCTGCGGACGCGCGGATCGGATCAGCTCGATGGCCTGCTCGACACCGCCGGCACGGCCGCTGTGCAGCAGCCAGGCGGCAACCAAGGTGGCGCTGCGCGAATAGCCAAGGGCACAGCAGACTAACAGTGGTCCTTGCTGGCGCAACTGCTCGATCAGCTCGGCGCCCTGGCGGCAGGCCTCGGTATCGGGAGCGACCAAGTCCAGTAGCGGCAGGCTGCGGTAGACCTTGCCGGGCAGGCGAACCGGCAGCTCGGCACTGAGGTCCAGCACGGCGGTGAAGGGCGCTGCTTCCTGCTCGGTCGGTACCCGCCCCAGCCATACGCCCTCCACGATCTGATCCGGCTGTGGATGCTTGCGTGTCCACAGCCGCGAGTTGATCCAGGCACCGAGCAGATAAGGCGCGAGCAGCCAGGTGCTGGCGGAGCCGAGGGAGCCGTCGGCGCGCTTCTGGAAGCCGGCCGCACCGAACAGCGCGTAGTTCAGGGCGACCAATAACAGCGACGCGCAGGGCCACAGCAGCCACAGCCAGGCGCCGCCGAGATTGACCGCCAGGGCCGCGCAGATGGCACTTCCCAGTCCATAGCGCAGGGCCAGACGCCAGCACTGCGGCACGCGGGCCAGGCGCAGGTTCTGCAGCGGGCTGCGGCCCTCGACCGGCCACAGCCATACGCACAACCAGCCGGCCAGGGCGCCGGTGGGCACGTCGATGAAATGGTGCTGCCAGGTGGTCAGCACCGACAGGCCGATCAGCGCCATCCAGCCATGCAGCAGGCCGCGCAACAGCGGGCCACGGGTATGCCGGGCGAACATCGTCCAGATCACCACCAGCAGGGCGATGTGCAGCGAAGGCGCCTGGTTGAATGGCTTGTCGAAGCCCATCAGCACATCGAACATCCAGCCGAAGAAGCCGCTCAGCTCAGGACGTTCGAAGGTGAAGCGCAGCGGCCAGAGCAGAAAGCAAGCCACGCAGATCAGCTGGGTACTAAGCAGGCGCAGGGCATGCCTATCTATCTCCCGGCGTGTGGCCGGCAGCAGGAAGGACAGGCCGTAGAGCAGGTCGATCGACCAGTAGGGCACGATGGTCCAGGCCCACAGCGGGGTCGCGCTTTCCCAGGCGAACACCAGGCTGCCGACATCGTCACGCTGTGCGGTGAACCAGTTGGCGAAGCCGTAGCTGGCGAAGAACAGCGGGGCCAGCAGCAACAGCCAGAGAACCCCGCGTTTCCATAGCCCGCTTTCGCGGGCGGCGGGGGCGTCCATCAGGACACCCGCTGCGCCAGGGACACGCTGAAGATGCCCCACTCGTCGATGCGCTGCTCCAGCTTGCGGAAGCCGGCGGCGGCGACCAGCTGATCCATTTCCGCCTGGCTGCGCCGGCGCATGACCCAGGGCTGGCCTTCGCGGTGGCTGGTCAGGGCGCGGGCGATCAGCTCCAGCTGCGGGTGCCAGGGTTGGCCGGTATAGATCAGGTAGCCGCCCTCCTCGACCGCCGCTGCCAGTCCGGCCAGCGAGTCGCCGACCATCTGGTTGCTGCCGAACAGTTCATAGAGACCGGAGACCACCGCCAGCGTCGGCTTGGGATCGAGTGCGGCCAGGTCGGCCTTGTCGAAGGCATCGCCTTTGACGAAGCGGGCGATGTCGCCCAGACCCTTCTGCTCGATCAGCGCGCTGCCATCGCGCACGTTGATATCGCTGTAGTCGCGCAGCAGGATCGCGTCCGGCCTGTGCTCCATGCCCTGCAGCGATTCGAGAATGTAGCGACCGTGGCCGGCGGCGATATCGACGATGCGCACGCCCTTGTCCGCCTCGCGCAGCTTGCCCATGGCCAGGCGCAGCAGTTCCTCGGCGTGCACCTTGCGCTGGCGGATGCCGCGCCAGCCGATGGAGTTCAAGTAGTTCTGGTCGATCAGACGGCCCAGCCCGCCCTTGCCGCTCGGGGTGTTGCGGTAGACGTAGTCCAGGGTGCTGCCGGAGTCGAAACCGGTCTCGAAGCCCAGCTTGACCCCGTCGGACAGCCCGCTGCCGAGCTTCAGCCCGGCGCGGGTAGCGCGCCAGTACAGGTCGCCGAGGGAATTCTGCGGCAGCGGCGCCGCCAGTTCCTCGGCTTCGGCGCAGGTCGCGCCGAGGCGATCGGCATCCAGCAGCGAGGGACGATTCAGTGGCTCCTGGAAGCTGCGCAGGATAAAGCGCCGCGCGCGGCTCAAGGCATGGGCGCGGTCGCGCTCGCCGAGGGTGTCGTGGAAGAAGCCGGGCAGGATGTGCTTCTCCTTGCGCAGGCTGCCCAGGCGCTCGAAGAACTGCTCCTGGGGCTTGCGGTGCACGACGAAGTCGGCGCCGGAGATCAGCAGCTGAGTGGGAATCTGGATCGCCTGGGCATCGGCCACCACGCGGTCGGCGGCTTTGTACAGGCCGAGGAGCATATTGACCGAGATCGGCCGGGTGATCAGCGGATCGTTCTCGAAGGAGCGAATGCGCTCGGGATCGTGGCTAAGGAAGCGCGCCTTGACGTAGCTGTTGACGAAGAAGTTGCCGCGCCAGGAGCGCAGCAGCTTGAGGCCGGGGCGGGCAAAGGGCACATAGAGCTTGACCTTGAACGCCGGCGAGGCGAGCACCAGACAGCGGATTTGCGGCGCGTAGTCGTGAGCCCAGGTCGACACCACCACGGCGCCGACACTCTGGGCCAGCACGGCCATGTCCTGCTCAGCGATGGCATGCGTGGCGGCGATATGCTCGATAAAGGTCTGCACGTCGCGCACGCTGGTGGCGAAGCTCGGGCTGTCGCCACGGGCGCCGGGCGACAGGCCATGACCGCGGGCATCCCAGGCGAAGAAGTCGTAGTCGGGCAGATCCAGTTCGCCCGGCAGGTGGGCCATGCGCCCGCCGTGCTCGTGGCCGCGGTGGAACATCACCACCGCCTTGCGCGGGCCGGCCGCAGGCGTGGTGGCCGGCCAGTGGCGATAAAGCAGCTCTACGCCGTCATGGGTGGTGAAGATGTGGTTCTGGGCTTCACGCATCGAAATTTCCTTATTCCGATTGGGAGGTTTGCGCCACCTCGGCCAGGCCTTGGCGCACGCGATTGACCAGAGTCGCCAGCAGCAGCAGGAGAATCACCGCCAGCAGCCCGTTTATCCAAGACGACGGCAACAGGCCGGACGCTACACCGGCGCCCAGCAAACCGAAGCAGAAGGCCCGGTCGCTCTTGCCCATGGGGCCGTCATAGCGGCGCGAGGCGCCGACCATCGGGCCGAGCACGCCGGCGTATTCGCTGATCACCGCCAGCACCACCACCAGCACCACCAGGGGCGGCGAAACGCCGACCAGCAGGGCGAAAGGCAGGTACAGGGCGCTGTCGGCGACCACGTCGCTCAGCTCGTTGAGGTAGGCGCCGAGCTTGGACTGTTGGCCGAACTCGCGGGCCAGCATGCCGTCCACGGCGTTCAGTGCCATGCGCAGCAGCATCCACAGCGGGATCAGGGCGAACAGCCAGGTACGGTGCGGCAGCCAGGCCAGCAGCGCGCCGAGCAGCAGCGAGACCAGCGCCGCGGCCAGGGTCACCTGGTTGGCGGTGACGCCGCGGGCGTGCAGGCGGGTGACGCCAGGGCGCAGCAGATTCTGGAAACGTGGCTTGAGCTGGTAGATGGATGGCATGAAGCGAAATTCCCTTTCACGACTACAGGGGACCTAGCTTAACCGCTTTGCTTAAGGCCCGTTCCGGCAAGACTGTGCGGCACTGCCGAATTCCCTCAGGCAGGTGAGCTGGAAAAACTTATGCCCCGTTCAGGAATTGCGCCTGCTGGTGGAATATCCATATAGATCAGCTGGTTAGGATCTGTAATGGCACTGCGCCGGTATTTCTTGCACAGCTTATCCACAGACCGGCTCAGGCCGGGCTGGAGGCCTGTTCCGGGCTCACCTGCGGCGCCACGCCGCTGATTTCCTGCTGAGTCTGGGCCACCCAGGCGAAGGCGCGCTCGTTGAGCTCGGCAATGGCGCGGGGGCCATCACCTTCGGCGTGCATCAGCGGGCCGATCACCACCTGGATGGTGCCGGGGAATTTGGCCCAGCCCTGCTTGGGCCAGAACTCGCCGGCGTTGTGGGCGATGGGCAGCACCGGCAGGCCGGCATTCACCGCCAGGGCGGCACCGCCGCGGGAGAACTTGCCGATCTGGCCCGGCGGGATGCGCGTGCCCTCGGGGAAGATCAGCACCCAGGCGCCCTGCCCTATGCGTTCGGCGCCTTGTTTGGCCAGTTGCTTGAGGGCCGCCTTGGGGTTGCTGCGGTCGATGGCGATGGGCCGCAGCATGGCCATGGCCCAGCCGAAGAACGGCACGTACAGCAGCTCGCGCTTGACCACCTGGGACAGCGGTTCGAAGAAGGCGGAGAGGAAGAAGGTCTCCCAGGTGCTCTGGTGCTTGGCCAGGATCACGCAGGGCTGCTGCGGGATGTTTTCCAGGCCGCGCACTTCATAGCGGATGCCGACCACCACCTTGGCCAGCCAGGTGGCGCAGCGGCACCAGATCTGGATGACGAAGCGGTAGCGAGCGCGGAACGGTAGGAAGGGCGCGACGAACACGCAGAGGATGCACCAGAAGAAGGAGCTGGAGGACAGCAGCAGGTAGAAGAAGAAGGTTCTGATGGCCTGCACTGTCGTCATGGGGGCTCGCGTTCTCTAGAGAAGAAGCTGATCGGCAACCGCCGCCAGATCATCGAATATCAGGGTTCCCGCTGGCAATGGCTTGGCCAGGGTGCGTTGGCCCTTGCCGGTTTTCACCAGCACGGGCTGGCAATGGACGGCCAGGGCGGCGTCGAGGTCACCAGCGCTGTCGCCGACGAACCAGACGCCTGCCAGTTCTGTGCCGTAGTGCGCAGCGATCTGTTCGAGCATCCCAGGCTTCGGCTTGCGGCAGCTGCAGCCATCATCCGGGCCATGCGGGCAGTGCACGATCAGGCCGACTTCGCCGCCCTGCTCGGCCACCAGCTGGCGCAGGCGCGCGTGCATGGACTCGAGAGTGGCGGCGTCGTAATAGCCGCGCGCCAGGCCCGATTGGTTGGTGGCCACGGCCACGGTCCAGCCGGCTTTGCTCAGGCGCGCGATGGCGGCGATGGCGCCCGGGATCGGGATCCATTCGTCGAGGGATTTGATGTAGGCGTCGGAGTCTTCGTTGATGACGCCGTCGCGGTCGAGAATCAGCAGTTTCATGCAGTTACCCGAGCGACCGGGCGGCGCGGGCCGCCCGGTGTACTCGTCAGCCCAGCAGGGAGATATCGGCGACGCCGAGGAACAGGCCACGCAGCTGGTTCAGCAGCGCGTAACGGTTGGCGCGTACGGCGGCATCGTCGGCATTGACCATCACCGCGTTGAAGTAGGCATCCACCGGCTCGCGCAGGCTGGCCAGCTGGGCCAGGGCCTCGCGGTAGCTGCGTGCGGCGGCCAGCGGTGCCACGGCTTGCGCGGCGGCGGCCACGGCCTGGGCCAGGGCCTGTTCGGCACCGGCCTCCAGCAGGGCGCTGTTCAGGGTGGCCGGCAGCTCGCCTTCGGCCTTGGCCAGGATGTTCGACACGCGCTTGTTGGCGGCGGCCAGAGCAGCGGCTTGCGGCAGCTGACGGAAGGCCTGCACCGCCTGCACGCGCTGGTCGAAGTCCAGCGGCGCGGCCGGGCTGAGTGCGCGTACCGCCTGATAAACGGCCACTTCCACGCCTTCGTCTTCGTAGCGCGCGCGCAGGCGGTCGAAGATGAAGTCCAGCACCTGCTGGGCCAGGCCTGCGGCCTTGACCTTGTCGCCGTACAGGTCGATGGCGAAGGCCACGGCCTCGACCAGGTTCAGGTCCAGCTGCTTCTCGATCAGGATGCGCAGCACGCCCAGCGCCGCGCGACGCAGGGCGTAGGGGTCCTTGGAGCCGGTCGGCAGCATGCCGATGCCGAAGATGCCGACCAGGGTGTCGAGCTTGTCGGCCACGGCCACGGCAGCACCGGTGAGGGTCTGCGGCAATTCTGCCCCTGCCCCACGCGGCATATATTGCTCATTCAGCGCCTGGGCCACGTCGTCGGCCTCGCCATCGTGCTTGGCGTAGTAGTAGCCGGCGATGCCCTGCATTTCCGGGAACTCGCCGACCATCTCGGTGGCCAGGTCGCACTTGGACAGGATGCCGGCGCGGGACGCGCGGCTGGCGTCACCGCCGATCTTGCCGGCGATAAAGCCGGCAAGCTTCGAGACGCGCTCGGCCTTGTCGAACACGCTGCCGAGCTGGGCCTGGAACACCACGTTGGCCAGGCGCTCGTTGCGCTTCTCCAGCGGCTGGCGCTTGTCCTGCTTGAAGAAGAACTCGGCGTCGGTCAGGCGCGGGCGCACCACCTTCTCGTTGCCGGCGACGATCTGCGCCGGATCCTTGCTCTCGATGTTGGCCACGGTGATGAAGCGCGGCAGCAGCTTGCCGTTGCCGTCCAGCAGGCAGAAGTACTTCTGGTTGTCCTGCATGGTGGTGATCAGGGCTTCCTGCGGCACCTCGAGGAAGCGTTCCTCGAACGAGCAGACCAGCGGCACCGGCCATTCGACCAGGGCGCTGACTTCATCGAGCAGGGCCGGCGGCACGATGGCGCTGCCGTTCTCGGCCTTGGCCAGCTCGGCCACGCGGGCGGCGATCAGGCTGCGGCGCTCGGCGAAGTCGGCGATGACCTGGGCGGCGCGCAGGTCGGCGGCGTAGCTGGCCGGGCTGGCGATGGTCACGTCACGGTTGGCGTGGAAGCGATGACCACGCGAGGTGCGGCCGGCCTTCTGGGCGAGGATCTCGCAGTCGACGATCTGGTCGCCGAACAGCATCACCAGCCACTGGGTCGGACGCACGAACTCGGTCTTGCGCGCGCCCCAGCGCATGCGCTTGGGAATCGGCAGCTCGTTCAGCGAGGCTTCGACGATGCCGGCCAGCAGACTGACGGCGGGTTGGCCGGCGATCGACTGGCTGAACTTCAGTTTCGGGCCGCTGGTGTCGATCTGGCTCAGCTCGACGCCACACTTCTTGGCGAAGCCGAGGGCGGCCTGGGTCGGGTTGCCGTCCTTGTCGAAGGCGGCCTGCACGGGCGGGCCGTCGAGGTTGACGGTACGGTCCGGCTGCTGCGCGGCGAGCTGCTCGACCAGCACGGCGAGGCGACGAGGGGCGGCGTATACGCGGGCGCTGGCATAGCCCAGGCCGGCGGCCTTGAGGCCCTTCTCGACGCCGGCGAGGAAGGCGTCGCCGAGGCTCTTCAGGGCCTTCGGTGGCAGCTCTTCGGTGCCCAGCTCAACCAGAAAATCCTGAGCACTCATTATTCGGCCTCCTTCAGCTGAGCCAGCACTTCATCACGCAGTTCCGGAGTGGCCATCGGGAAGCCGAGTTTGGCGCGGGCCAGCAGGTAGCTCTGGGCGATGTTCCGCGACAGCGTGCGCACGCGCAGGATGTATTGCTGGCGCGCGGTCACCGAGATGGCGCGGCGGGCGTCGAGCAGGTTGAAGCTGTGCGAGGCCTTGATCACCATTTCATAGGCCGGCAGCGGCAGCTGCAGCTCCATCAGGCGGTTGGCCTCGGACTCGTAGAAGTCGAACAGGTCGAACAGCTTGTCGACGTTGGCGTGTTCGAAGTTGAAGGTGGACTGCTCCACTTCGTTCTGGTGGAACACGTCGCCGTAGGTGACCTTGCCGAACGGGCCGTCGGAGTAGACCAGGTCATACACCGAATCGACGCCCTGCAGGTACATGGCCAGACGCTCAAGGCCGTAGGTGATCTCGCCGGTGACCGGGTAGCACTCGACGCCGCCGACCTGCTGGAAGTAGGTGAACTGGGTAACTTCCATACCGTTCAGCCAGACTTCCCAGCCCAGGCCCCAGGCGCCGAGGGTTGGCGATTCCCAGTTGTCCTCGACGAAGCGGATGTCGTGCACCAGGGTGTCGACGCCGATGCGGCGCAGCGACTCCAGGTACAGGTCCTGGATATTGTCCGGGTTCGGCTTGAGTACCACCTGGAACTGGTAGTAGTGCTGCAGGCGGTTGGGATTCTCGCCGTAGCGTCCGTCGGCCGGGCGGCGCGAGGGCTGCACGTAGGCGGCGTTCCAGGTCTCCGGACCGATGGCGCGCAGGAAAGTCGCGGTGTGGAAGGTGCCGGCACCCATTTCCATGTCATAGGGTTGCAGGATCACGCAGCCTTGCTCGGCCCAGTAGCTCTGCAGGGCGAGGATCAGGCCTTGGAAGGTGCTTACGTCGGGCGTAGTCTGGCTCACGAATTTCACCGGTATCGAGGCGTTTGCATAAAGCCGCGCAGTATACCCGATCAACCTCGGCTGGATGTGATGGCAAGCCCGGCGCGCATGGCCGCTGCGTACCCTGTAGCATTGCTGTCCCTTGCCGGCATCGGCAGCGCTTATTCAGGCCCTTTTCATGTCAGTCGAATCCCTGCCCTCCGCCACCGCCGCCCGTGACGAGTTTCTTGCCCTGCTGGAAACCAGCGTGGTGCAGAACACCCTGGTCAAGCTGCTGCTGAGCAAGTACCAGGGCGAGGAAGCCGAGTTGCAGCGCCTGACCATTCGCCCGGTTACGGTCAAGGGCCAGGCCTGCCTGTCGTTCGTCTCCACCTACAAGACCCGCGACCTGACCAAGAACCTGCCGGTAGCCGAAGCTCTGGCGCATATCGCCAGCCTGCTGCCGGCAGCGTTCAAGAATGCCCACCTGCTGTCGCTGACCGAGGACGTGCAGCTGACCTTCGGCAAGAAGGAAAAGGCGCGTCTGTTCGTCGGCAAGGCGGTCGAGCGCGAGGCACCGGCCGCCGGTCATGATCGCGAGAAGAAGCGTTTTCTCGAGCTGAGCCGGCCGTTCCTCACCGATCTCGGCGTGACCACCGCCAAGCACGAGCTGGTGCCGGCGATGGCGCGCAAGTGGAAGCAGATCAACAAGTTCATCGAGGTGTTTTCCCACGCCCTGAGCCATTCGCCGCTGCAGCAGCGTGATCCGCAGCTGCCGATCCATGCCGTCGACTTCGGTTCGGGCAAGGGCTACCTGACCTTCGCCATGCACGACTACCTGCGCAACAGCCTGGGCCTGCAGGGCCAGGTCACCGGCGTGGAACTGCGCGAAGACATGGTGCGCCTGGGCAACACGGCGGCCGCGCGCCTGGAGCAGCCGGGGCTGCGCTTCGAGCATGGCGACGTGCGTACCTATACCCCGGCTGCTATCGACGTGATGATCGCCCTGCATGCCTGCGACGTGGCCACCGACTACGCCCTGCATCTGGGCATTCGCAGCGATGCGGCGATCATCATGTGCTCGCCCTGCTGCCACAAGCAGATCCGCCCGCAGATGCATATGCCGGCCATGCTCAAGCCCATGCTGCAATACGGCGTGCACCTGGGCCAGGAAGCCGAGATGGTCACCGACAGCCTGCGCGCCCTGCTGCTGGAAGCCTGCGGCTATGAGACCAAGGTGTTCGAGTTCGTCTCGCTGGAGCACACCAACAAGAACAAGATGATCCTCGCGGTGAAACGCCCCGGGCCGGTGGCCCAGGGCGAGCTGCTGGAGAAGATCCAGGGCATCAAGCAGTTCTACGGCATCCAGGAGCACTGTCTGGAAAGCCTGCTGCAGGCCGACGGGCGCTTTTAACCCTCTCTGCGCTACAGTGCGGCACGACTTCCCCTGGATATGAACGCCATGCCGCGCTGCTTCTGGTGCAACGACGACCCCCTGTACATCGCCTACCACGACGAGGAATGGGGCGTGCCGCAGCGCGACCCGCAGCGGCTGTTCGAGATGCTGCTGCTGGAAGGCTTCCAGGCCGGTCTGTCGTGGATCACCGTGCTGAAGAAGCGCGAGCGCTACCGCGAGGTGCTGTTCGGTTTCGATGCCGAGCGTCTGGCGGCGATGAGCGATGCGGAGATCGAGGAGCGCATGCAGGACCCCGGCATCATCCGCAACCGCGCCAAGCTCAGGGCGGCGCGGCAGAACGCCCAGGCCTGGCTCAAGCTGGACGATCCGGTGGCGCTGCTCTGGTCATTCGTCGGTGGCGCGCCGAAGATCAATCACTTCAGCGGCCGCGGCGAGGTGCCGGCGGTGACGCCGGAGGCCGAGGCCATGAGCAAGGCGCTGAAGAAGCTGGGCTTCACCTTCGTCGGCCCGACCATCTGCTACGCCTACATGCAGGCGGCGGGCATGGTCATGGACCATACGACCGACTGCGATCGCTATCACGCACTGCGAGGCTGAACCCGGCGGTCACAGCCGTTACAATGCTGGCCTTTTGCGTATTCGGGAGTTGCTCGTGGAGAAATTCAAAGGCGCCCTGGTGGTCGGTTTCCTGCGCCTGTTCGCCCTGCTGCCCTGGGGCGCCGTGCAGGCGGTCGGCTCGGCCATCGGCTGGTTGCTGTGGAAGCTGCCGAACAGCTCGCGCGAGGTGGTGCGCATCAACCTGGCCAAGTGCTTCCCCGAGCTCGGCGAGGCCGAGCGCGAGCAGCTGGTCGGCGCCACCCTGCGCGACATCGGCAAGATCTTCACCGAAAGCGCCTGCGCCTGGATCTGGCCGGTCGAGCGCACCCTCAAGCTGGTGCGCGAGGTGGAGGGCCTGGACGTGCTGCACGCGGCCCTGGCCTCCGGCAAGGGCGTGGTCGGCGTGGCCAGCCACCTAGGCAACTGGGAAGTCCTCAACCACTACTTCTGCTCCCAGTGCAAACCGGTGATCTTCTATCGCCCGCCCAAGCTCAAGGCGGTCGACGAGCTGCTGCAGAAGCAGCGCGCACAGATGGGCAACCGGGTGGCGGCCTCGACCAAGGAAGGCATCCTCAGCGTGATCAAGGAGGTCCGCCGTGGCGGCGTGGTGGGCATTCCCGCCGATCCGGAGCCGAGCCGCTCCAGCGGCCTGTTCGTGCCCTTCTGCGCGACCCAGGCGCTGACCAGCAAGTTCGTCCCCGGCATGCTCGCCGGCGGCAAGGCGCTGGGCGTGTTCCTCACCGCCGTGCGCCTGCCGGACAACAGCGGCTTCAAGGTGATCTTCGAGGCGGTGCCCGAGGACATGTACAGCGAGGACCCGCAGGTATCGGCCGCGGCCATGAGCCGCGAGCTGGAGCGCTACGTGCGCGCCTACCCGAGCCAGTACCTGTGGAGCATGAAGCGCTTCAAGAAGCGCCCCGAGGGCGAGAAGAAGTGGTATTGATACGGCCGGCGTAAGCCAGTACCGTCACAGCAGTTTCCCGCCCATAACAACAGGACAGGCATGGACAACAAGCGCGATCACAAGCGTACCCCGCTGAAGGTCCAGCTGCGCATCGATCATCCGCTGCACGGCCAGATGCTGGTGACTACCCGCGATATCTCCGAGAGTGGCGTGTTCGTGGTGATCGACGATGCGCAGAAGCTGCTGCAGATCGGCGAAGTGGTCAGCGGCCAGGTCCAGGGCCTGCCGATACCGGCGCCGGTGGTGCAGATGCAGGTGGTGCGCTTCGAGCCCAGCGGCGTGGCGCTGATCTTCCAGCGCGAAGACTAGGCGCCCTCTCCCGTCGCCTTCTCCAGGCGGCGCAGAAACACAGTCATTTCCTTCTCGGTCTGCTTGTCGCCGCGCTTGCGCGCCACTTCCAGGCCGTTGTGCCAGGCCTGGCGCGCCTCTTCCAGCATGCCGCGCTTCTGGCAGGCCTGTCCCAGCAGTTTCCACGCCGCCGAGTAGTTGGGGTCGAAGCCCAGGCACTTCTGCAGATGCTCGGCAGCCGCTTCCGGCTGGTTGTCATCCAGGTAGGCCTTGCCCAGGCCGAAGCGCAGCAGGGCGTTGTCCACCCCGCGGGCCAGCAGTTTTTCCAGGGAGTCCGGCGTCGTCATGCCATGGGCCTCGGCGAGCTTCCTTGAGGGTCAGTTCGAACGATTGTTAACACATTGCCGCAGTTGGTCACGGGCGGCCAGGCCGCCGGTCCAGCTGACCTGCGCGATTTTCCGGCCTTCCATCTCCAGCTCGAAATGCTCGACATCGAGCATGGTCTGCAGCGCGGCGTCGATGGTCGGCACCGTCAGGCCTATCGCGCCGAAAGGAATATGGGGCACCGAGAAGTTCAGCGCCTTCACCGTCTGGGGCTGATACTGCGATTGCTTGAGCGTCACCGTCACGGTCTGCGTCGATGACGGCTTGGGCGCCTCGGCACTCCAGAAGATCAGCATGCCGCCTTGGTAGGCCGTGCCCGGCCCGACGATGCTGACCAGGCCACCTTCCTTGCTCCACATCGCGATGCAGTTGTCGCCGGGGGCGGAATGGGCTTTGCCCTGGAAGATTTTCCATTCGCCCTGCCTGAAGCGCTGATACTCGGGGTCGGCCTCCATCTTCTGCTGTTCCCGGTCGAGCTCCTGCTTGGCCATCGAGTATTCCAGCGTCTCGCCGGTGATCGCCTGGTAGAGGTTCATCAGCTCCGGCGGCGGATCGAGCAACACACCGGTGCCGCGCGGCGCGGCTTCGGGGCCTTCCGGGCTGCCGTCCGATGTGCAGATCGGTATGACCGCGATGCCGTTCGATCCGCCCATGGTGCCGATCTGGCGCTCGCCGGGGCCGGGACCGCCGCCGCACGGGTAATTCGCCCAGGCGGGCTGCGTGGCAGCAGCCGAGGCGAGGAGAACGAAAAACACCGAAGCCTTCATCATGGATGCCAGTCCCTGTCAGCCCTTCCGCGCGCCGCTCCCACCAGGCCCTGGTGCTGGCGAGCCAGCGCAGCAGGGCGAGATTCTCAGAAGAACGTCAGACCGACCTGGAACAGGCGCTCCACGTCGCGGATGTACTTCTTGTCGACGAGGAACAGTATCACGTGGTCGCCGGACTCGATCACCGTGTCGTCGTGGGCGATCAGCACTTCCTCGTCACGGATCACCGCGCCGATGGTGGTGCCCGGCGGCAGGGCGATCTCCTCGATCATCTTGCCGACCACCTTGCTCGAGCGCGAATCGCCATGGGCGATGGCCTCGATGGCCTCGGCCGCGCCACGACGCAGACTGTGCACGCTCTCGATGTCGCCGCGGCGCACGTGGGTCAGCAGGGTGCCGATGGTGGCCAGCTGCGGGCTGATGGCGATGTCGATATCGCCGCCCTGGACCAGGTCGACGTAGGCCGGGTTGTTGATGATGGTCATCACCTTGCGCGCGCCCAGGCGCTTGGCCAGCAGCGAGGACATGATGTTGGCCTCGTCGTCGTTGGTCAGGGCGAGGAAAATGTCGGCCTCGTTGATGTTTTCTTCCACCAGCAGGTCGCGGTCGGAGGCGCTGCCCTGCAGCACGATGGTGCTTTCCAGGTTGTCCGAGAGGTAGCGGCAGCGCGCCGGGTTCATCTCGATGATCTTCACCTGGTAGCGGCTCTCGATGGCCTCGGCCAGGCGCTCGCCGATATGCCCGCCGCCGGCGATGACGATGCGCTTGTAGCTGTCTTCCAGGCGGCGCAGCTCGCTCATTACCGCGCGGATATGCGCCTTGGCGGCGATGAAGAACACCTCGTCGTCGGCTTCGATCACCGTGTCGCCCTGCGGCATGATCGGCCGGTTACGCCTGAAGATGGCGGCCACGCGGGTGTCGACGTTGGGCATGTGTTCGCGCAGCTGGCGCAGCTGCTGGCCGACCAGCGGGCCGCCGTAGTAGGCCTTGACCGCCACCAGCTGGGCCTTGCCCTCGGCGAAGTCGATCACCTGCAGGGCGCCGGGGTATTCGATCAGGCGCTTGATGTAGTTGGTCACCACCTGCTCGGGGCTGATCAGCACGTCGACCGGGATGGCCTCGTTGTCGAACAGCGCCTCGCGGGTCAGGTAGGCCGACTCGCGCACCCGGGCGATCTTGGTCGGGGTGTGGAACAGGGTGTAGGCGACCTGGCAGGCGACCATGTTGGTCTCGTCGCTGTTGGTCACCGCCACCAGCATGTCGGCGTCATCGGCGCCGGCCTGGCGCAGCACGGTGGGGAAGGAGCCACGGCCGACCACGGTGCGGATGTCCAGGCGGTCGCCGAGATCGCGCAGGCGGTCGGCATCGGTGTCGACCACGGTGATGTCGTTGGCCTCGCTGGCCAGGTGCTCCGCCAGGGTGCCGCCGACCTGCCCTGCGCCGAGAATGATGATTTTCACGCGATCACTCCGTTAGCCGCGTGATGCGGCGATCTTGATCAGCTTGGCATAGTAGAAGCCGTCGTGGCCCTCGGCCTGCGGCAGCAGCTGGCGGCCGTGGGCCTGCTTGAGGCCGAAGGCGCCGGCGATATCCAGCTCACGCGCACCGGGGGTGCGGGCGAGGAAGGCGGCGATGTTGTCGCGGTTCTCTTCCGGCAGCACCGAGCAGGTGGCGTAGAGCAGTACGCCGCCGACTTCCAGGGTCGGCCACAGGGCATCGAGCAACTCGCCCTGCAGTTGGGCGAGGGCGGTGATGTCGTCGGCCTGGCGGGTCAGCTTGATGTCCGGGTGGCGGCGGATCACGCCGGTGGCCGAGCAGGGTGCGTCGAGCAGGATGCGCTGGAACGGCTTGCCGTCCCACCAGGCGGCCACGTCGCGGCCGTCGGCGGCGATCAGGGTGGCCTTGAGCTTGAGGCGATCGAGGTTCTCCTGCACTCGGGCCAGACGCGCCGGCTCCAGATCCAGAGCGATGGCTTCCTGCAAACCTGGCTCGGCTTCGAGCAGGTGGCAGGTCTTGCCGCCGGGCGCCGCGCAGGCATCCAGTACGCGCTGCCCGGGGGCCAGGTCGAGCAGGTCGGCGGCCAGTTGGGCGGCTTCGTCCTGCACGCTGACGCGGCCGTCCATGAAGCCCGGCAGGGTCTTCACGTCGCAGGGTTGCAGCAGGCGGATGCCATCGCGGCTGAAGGCGCAGGGCTCGGCTTCGATGCCAGCGCTGCGCAGCTCGGCGAGGTAGGCATCACGGCTGCCGTGAAGGCGATTGACCCGCAGGATCAGCGGTGGGTGCTGATTGTTGGCGGCGCAGATCGCCTGCCAGTGCTCCGGCCAGTCGGCCTTCAGGCGCTTCTGCAGCCAACGTGGGTGCGCGGTGTGCAGCACCGGATCGCGATCCAGCTCGGCGAATAGCGCCTCGTGCTCGCGCTGGGCATTGCGCAGCACGCCGTTGAGCAGCCCCTTGAGCGAGGACTTCTTCAGCTTGTCGACGCAGGCCACCGTCTCGCCGATGGCGGCGTGGGCCGGGATGCGGGTGTGCAGCAGTTGGTACAGGCCGACCAGCAGCAGGGCCTCGACATCGCGGTCGGCGGCCTTGAACGGCTTCTGCAGCAGTTTGTCGGCGAGCAGTTGCAGGCGCGGCTGCCAGCGCGCGGTGCCGAAGGCCAGGTCCTGGGCCAGGCCGCGGTCGCGCGCGTCGACCCTGTCCAGCAGCGGCGGCAGGCTGCTACCCAACGAGGCCTTGCCATTGAGCACCGCCGCCAGGGCGCGGGCGGCGGCCAGGCGTGGATTCATTGACCGAGCACCAGGCCGGGGGCGAACTGCTCGCGGCGGCTGTTGTACAGATCACTGAAGGCCAGCGGCTTGCCGCCGGGCAATTGCAGGCGGGTCAGGCGCAGGGCGCCTTCGCCGCAGGCGACGGTCAGGCCGTTCTTGTCGGCGGCGAGCACGGTGCCGGGGGTGCCGTTGCCCTCGCCCAGCTGCGCGGCCAGCACCTTGAGCGGTTCGCCGTTCAGGGTGCTGTGGCAGATCGGCCAGGGGTTGAAGGCGCGTACCAGGCGCTCCAGCTTATCGGCCGGGCGGCTCCAGTCGAGGCGTGCCTCGTCCTTGTTCAGCTTATGCGCGTAGGTGGCCAGGCTATCGTCCTGCACTTCGCCTTGCAGCTCGCCGGCGGCCAGCTTGGTCACGGCCTCGACCACGGCCGCCGAGCCCAGTTGCGCCAGGCGGTCGTGCAGGCTACCGCCGGTGTCTTCCGCGGTAATGGTGGTGGTCACCTTGAGCAGCATGGGGCCGGTGTCCAGGCCCGCTTCCATCTGCATCACGGTGACGCCGCTGCTGGCATCGCCGGCCTGGATCGCACGCTGGATCGGCGCGGCGCCGCGCCAGCGCGGCAGCAGCGAAGCGTGGCTGTTGATGCAGCCCAGACGCGGGGTGTCCAGCACCACCTGAGGCAAGATCAGGCCGTAGGCGACCACCACCATCAGATCCGGCTTGAGCGCGGCGAGCTCGGCCTGGGCTGCCGGGTCGCGCAGAGTCTGCGGCTGGTACACGGCGATACTGTGCTGCAGGGCCAGCTGCTTGACCGGGCTGGGCATCAGTTTCTGCCCGCGGCCAGCCGGGCGATCCGGCTGGGTGTACACGGCGACGATCTCGCGACCCGCGTCGAGCAAAGCCTGCAGGTGCTGGGCGGCGAATTCCGGGGTGCCGGCAAAGATGATGCGCATGGATCACTCACTGCATGAAAAGAAAAAGGCTTGCCGGAGCAAGCCTTTGGGAGTCGGGAATCAAGCCTGCTGGCGGTGCTGTTTTTCCAGCTTCTTCTTGATCCGGTCGCGCTTGAGGTTGGAAAGGTAGTCGACGAACAGCTTGCCGTTGAGGTGATCGCACTCGTGCTGGATGCACACGGCGAGCAGGCCTTCGGCGATCAGTTCGTACGGCTTGCCGTCGCGGTCCTGGGCCTTGATCTTGACCTTCTGCGGGCGGTCGACGTTTTCGTAGAAACCAGGTACCGACAGACAGCCTTCCTGGTACTGGTCCATTTCCTCGGTCAGCGACTCGAACTCGGGGTTGATGAACACCCGCGGCTCGGACTTGTCCTCGGACAGATCCATCACCACCACACGCTTGTGCACGTTGATCTGCGTGGCCGCCAGACCTATGCCGGGCGCGGCATACATGGTCTCGAACATGTCGTCGATCAGTTGGGAAAGAGCTGCGTCGAATACGGTCACCGGCTTGGCGATGGTGCGCAGGCGCGGATCGGGGAATTCGAGGATGTTGAGTATCGCCATGGCTGTTTGTGATGCACTTGTGGAATAAAGTAAAAAACCGCTGCTAAGATGATGAACAGCTTTGAAAAACGGCTCAAAAGCCGCGGCTTCTGCGGCTTACAGGCGCCAGCCACATAATAAAGGGATTCACCGCATGAGGAAATCACTACTCGCCCTGCTGCTGGTTGCCGCGGGCGGTCTGGTACAGAGTGGCCTGGTCCAGGCAGCCGTCCAGCTCAAGGAAGGTCATCCGGACCGCTACACCGTGGTCAAGGGTGACACCCTGTGGGACATCTCCGGCAAGTTCCTCAGCCAGCCCTGGAAGTGGCCCGAGCTGTGGCACGCCAACCCGCAGATCGAGAATCCTCACCTGATCTACCCGGGCGATACCCTGAGCCTGGTGTACATCGACGGTCAGCCGCGTCTGGTGCTCAACCGTGGCGAGTCGCGTGGCACTATCAAGCTGTCGCCGAAGGTGCGCAGCATGCCTATGGCCGAGGCAATCCCGACTATTCCGCTGGAGGCGATCAACAGTTTCTTGCTGAGCAACCGCATCGTTGATACCGCTGAAGAATTTAATAATCGCCCCTACGTGGTGGCCGGTAATGCCGAGCGTGTAGTCAGTGGTGCGGGCGACCGCATCTATGCTCGCGGCATGTTCGATGACGAGCAGAACATTTACGGAATCTTCCGCCAGGGCAAGGTCTACACCGACCCGGAAACACAAGAGTTCCTCGGCATCAATGCCGACGATATCGGTGGTGGCGAGGTGGTGGCTGAAGAGGGTGACATCGCCACCCTCAACCTGACCCGCTCCACCCAGGAAGTGCGCCTGGGGGATCGCCTGTTCCCCACCGAGGAGCGTGCAGTCAACTCCATCTTCACCCCCAGCGAGCCGGCCACCGACGTCGATGGTGTGATTCTCGATGTGCCGCGTGGCGTGGCTCGAATCGGTCAATATGACGTTGTCACCATCAATAAAGGCAAGATCGATGGTCTTAGCGAAGGTAATGTCTTGGCTATTTACAAGACCGGCGAGACTGTGCGTGATCGCATCACTGGTGAATCGGTAAAAATCCCGGATGAGCGTTCCGGCCTGCTGATGGTATTCCGCTCTTACGAGAAGCTCAGCTACGGCCTCGTGCTCTACGCCACCCGCGACCTGGCGGTGATGGACAAGGTGAAGAACCCGTAACCAACAGAACCCCCGCTCTCGCGGGGGTTCTGCTATCTGCGCCACGATCAAGGATGATCGACATGCACGATATCTCCCCCGCCGAGCTGGAAGCGCGCCTGCGTCTGCACCGCCTGCCGGAGCTCGGTCCACGCCGCTTCCGCCGTTTGCTCGAAGCCTTCGGCAGTGCCTCTGCCGCTCTCAGTGCCCCGGCTTCCGCTTGGCGTTCCCTCGGCCTGCCAACTGCCTGTGCCGAACCCAGGCGCAGTGCGGAGATCCGCGAGCACGCTACGGCAGCCTTGCGCTGGCTGGAGCAGCCGGGCCAGTCGCTGCTGATGTGGGACGATCCTGCTTACCCCGGCCTGCTGGCCGAGCTGAGCGATGCACCTCCGCTGTTGTTCGTTGCTGGCGAGCCGGCGCTGCTGGAGCGTCCGCAGCTGGCCATAGTCGGCAGCCGCAAGGCTTCGCGGCCGGGGCTGGATACCGCCGCGGCGTTCGCCCGTAGCCTGGCCGGCGGAGGTTTCGTGATCACCAGCGGCCTCGCCCTGGGTATCGACGGTGCGGCGCATCAGGGCGCGCTGGATGTCGATGGCGCGACGGTCGCCGTGCTCGGCACCGGGCTGCAGCACATCTATCCGCAGCGCCATCTGGGGTTGGCCGCGCGCATCGTCGAGCAGGGCGGTGCGCTGGTCTCCGAGTTGCCGCTGGATTGCCCGCCCCAGGCCAGCAACTTCCCGCGGCGCAATCGCATCATCAGTGGCCTGTCCGTCGGGGTGCTGGTGGTCGAGGCCAGCCCTTCCAGTGGCTCGCTGATTACCGCGCGTCTGGCCGCCGAGCAGGGGCGCGAGGTCTATGCGATTCCCGGTTCCATCCACCATCCCGGTGCGCGCGGCTGCCATCAGCTGATCCGCGAAGGAGCGACCCTGGTGGAGAGTGTCGAGGACATCCTCCAAGCCCTGCGTGGTTGGCAGCGCGTCGCTCCAGTGAGTGAAGCGCCTGCGCAGGTCGACCACCCGTTGCTGGTGCAGTTGCGCGCTGCGCCGCAAACCAGCGAAGGCCTGGCCCTGGCCTGCGAATTGCCAATCGGCGAGGTGCTGGTGGCCCTGACCGATCTGGAGCTGCAAGGTTTGGTGGCCTGCGAAGCCGGGCGCTGGGTACACCGCGTCGTCTGAGCTGGGTAAACTCGCCGCGCTATGTAGAGATAAGGGGGCGAGCATGCACGGCAGTTGGCGCATACGGCGAGTGGCACGGGTGGTACGCGAGGGTGGGGTGATCGCCTATCCCACTGAGGCCGTCTGGGGCCTGGGTTGCGACCCGTGGAACGAGGTTGCGGTGGATCGCCTGCTGGCGCTCAAGGAGCGCCCGGTGCACAAGGGCCTGATCCTGGTGGCGGACAGCATCGAGCAGTTCGGCTTTCTCCTCGACGACCTGCCCGAGCGCTGGATCGACCGCCTGGCCAGCACCTGGCCCGGACCCAACACCTGGCTGGTGCCGCACCAGAATCGCCTGCCCGAGTGGATCACCGGCCAGCACGACACTGTCGCCCTGCGCGTCAGCGACCACCCGTTGGTGCGTGACCTGTGCGCCCTTACCGGCCCACTGGTATCCACCTCGGCCAATCCCGCCGGGCGCCCATCGGCGCGCTCGCGCCTACGTGTCGAGCAGTACTTCCCGCGCCAGCTGGACGCGGTGCTCGGTGGCGCTCTGGGTGGGCGCAAGAACCCCAGTCTGATTCGCGACCTGCGGACCGGCGATGTGATCCGCCCGTCCTGACCACGATCTGCTGCGCGTTGGGAAAACTGCGTTGAAATCGTCTTCGGAAGCCGCTTGCTGCTAACGCCCATAGGGCGGCCCCGAAGGGGCGAGCGAAGCGAGTCATGCTCATTGACCATAGTCAACTCCGCTTCCTCAGCCGATTTCGCCTTGTTTTTCTCTAGCTCGCGAGATCGTGGCGACTAGTTAGGGAATCAGGATGGTCGAGCCGGTGGTCTGCCGGCCGCTCAGTGCATCCTGGGCCTGTGCCGCCTCGGCCAGTGGATAGCGCCGGCCGATCTCTACCTTGATCGCGCCGCTGGCGACCAGGCTGAACAGCTCGTCGGCCATCGCCTGCAGGTTTTCTGCGTTGTTGGCGTAGTTGCCCAGTGTCGGCCGGGTGACGTACAGCGAGCCCTTCTGCGCCAGCACGCCGAGGTTGACCCCAGTGACTGCGCCGGAGGCATTGCCGAAGCTGACCAGCAGGCCGCGCGGCGCCACGCAGTCCAGCGAGCGCTCCCAGGTGTCCTTGCCCACCGAGTCGTACACCACCGGGCACTTGGCCCCGTCGGTCAGCTCCAGCACCCGCTGCACCACGTCCTCGCGGCTGTAGTCGATGGTCGCCCAGGCGCCGTTGGCCTTGGCCAGGGCCGCCTTTTCCGGCGATGACACGGTGCCGATCAGCTTCACTCCCAGTGCCCGAGCCCATTGGCAGGCGATCAGCCCGACGCCGCCGGCCGCCGCGTGCCAGAGGATGGTCTGCCCGGCCTCGACCCGGTAGGTCTGACGCAGCAGATACTGCACGGTGAGGCCCTTGAGCATCAGCGCCGCGGCCTGCTCGAAGGAGATCGACTCCGGCAGCCTGACCAGATGCTGCGCCGGCAGCACATGCAGCTCGCCATAGGCGCCCAGCGGGCCAGTGCCATAGGCGACGCGGTCGCCGACCTTGAGATGGGTGACCGCACTGCCCACCGCCTCTACCTCGCCGGCGCCCTCGCCGCCCAGGCCGGACGGCATGCTCGGCGGCACATACAGGCCGCTGCGGTAGTAGGTGTCGATAAAGTTCAGGCCGATGGCGCGGTTGCGCACGCGTACCTCGTGCGGGGCCGGATCGACCGCCGCCTGGTCGACCAGTTCGAGCACCTCGCTGCCGCCGTGGCGGGAAAACTGGATGCGTTTGGCCATGTCGCGCACTCCTCTGCAAAGGGCTCCATCCAAGCGCCGGCGCTGACCCCCGTCAAGCCCGGCGGGATACGACGATGGTATGCTGGCGCCCTCTTCCGAACTGCCCGGACCCAAGCCGTGAGTGAACGTACCCAGGCCGTGAAGGCCTACCTGCTCGATCTGCAGGATCGCATCTGCGCCGCCCTGGCCGCCGAGGACGGCGGCGCCTTCTTCGAGGACAGCTGGGAGCGCCCGGCCGGTGGCGGCGGCCGTACCCGGGTGATCGAGAACGGCGCGCTGATCGAGAAGGGTGGGGTCAACTTCTCCCATGTATTCGGCGACAGCCTGCCGCCCTCGGCCAGCGCCCATCGCCCGGAACTGGCCGGGCGCGGCTTCGAGGCCATGGGCGTGTCCCTGGTGATCCACCCGGAGAACCCGCACATCCCCACGTCCCACGCCAACGTGCGCTTCTTCAGCGCCGAGAAGGCCGGCGAGGAAGCGGTCTGGTGGTTCGGCGGCGGCTTCGACCTGACGCCCTACTACGCCAACGAGGAAGACTGCGTGCACTGGCACCGGGTCGCCCGTGACGCCTGCGCGCCATTCGGCGCCGAGGTCTATCCCAAGTTCAAGGAGTGGTGCGACCGCTACTTCCACCTCAAGCATCGCAATGAGCCGCGTGGCATCGGCGGGCTGTTCTTCGACGACCTCAACCAGTGGGACTTCGACACCAGCTTCGCCTTCCTGCGCGCCATCGGTGATGCCTATCTCCAGGCCTACCTGCCGATCATCCAGCGCCGCCGGAACACCCCCTTCACCGACGCGCAGCGCGAGTTCCAGGCCTTCCGCCGCGGCCGCTACGTCGAGTTCAACCTGGTGTTCGACCGCGGCACCCTGTTCGGCCTGCAATCTGGTGGGCGCACCGAATCTATCCTCATGTCGCTGCCGCCGCACGTGCGCTGGGGCTATGACTGGAAGCCGCAGCCGGGCAGCGAGGAGGCGCGCCTGACCGAGTACTTCCTGGCCGACCGCGACTGGCTTGGCGAGGCCGCGAAGTGACCGATCGTTACGGTGTATTTGGCAACCCCATCGGCCACAGCAAGTCGCCGCTGATCCACGGCATGTTCGCCGCGCAGACCGGCGAGCAGCTGTCCTACGAGGCGCTGCTGGCGCCGCTGGACGATTTCCCCGGCTACGCCCGCGCCTTCTTCGCCACCGGCCGCGGCGGCAACGTCACCGTGCCGTTCAAGGAAGAGGCCTATCGCCTGGCCGACGAGCTGAGCGAGCGCGCCCGCCGCGCCGGCGCGGTGAACACCCTGAAGAAGCTCGATGATGGCCGCCTGCTCGGCGACAACACCGACGGCGCCGGTCTGGTCCGCGACCTCACGGTGAACGCCGGTCTCGACCTGGCCAACAAGCGCATCCTCCTGCTCGGCGCCGGCGGCGCCGTGCGCGGCGTGCTGGAGCCGCTGCTGGCCGAGCGCCCGCAGAGCCTGACCATCGCCAACCGCACGGTGGAGAAGGCCGAGCAACTGGCCCGCGAATTCGCCGACCTGGGCCCGGTGGCCGCCAGCGGCTTCGACTGGCTCAGCGAGCCGGTCGACCTGATCATCAACGGCACCTCGGCCTCGCTGGCCGGCGAGCTGCCGCCGCTCGACCCGAGCCTGATCCAGCCCGGCCACACCGTCTGCTACGACATGATGTATGGCAAGCAGGCGACTGCCTTCAACCGCTGGGCCGCCGAGCATGGCGCGGCGCGCTGCATCGATGGCCTGGGCATGCTGGTGGAGCAGGCCGCCGAGGCCTTCTTCGTCTGGCGTGGGGTGCGCCCGCAGAGCGCGGCGGTACTGGCGGAACTGCGCAGCCGACTGAGCTGACATGCGCTACCTGCTGATCGTCACGGCCCTCTGGGCCTTCTCCTTTAGCCTGATCGGCGAATACCTGGCCGGGCGCGTCGACAGCGACTTCGCCGTGCTGGCGCGGGTGCTGATCGCCGCCCTGGTGTTCCTGCCCTTCACTCTCTGGCGCGGCCTGCCGTGGCGCCTGCTGGCCGGTTTCTGGCTGGCCGGGGCGCTGCAGTTCGGCATCACCTACCTGTGCCTGTACCGCAGCTTCCAGGTGCTGACGGTGCCCGAGGTGCTGCTGTTCACCGTGCTCACGCCGATCTACGTGACCCTGCTCGACGATGCCCTGGCGCGGCGCTTCAGCCCCTGGGCGCTGTTGGCCGCACTGGTCGCCGTGGGCGGCGGAGTGATCATTCGTTTCGACAAGCTGGAGGGCGATTACCTGCTCGGTTTCGTCCTGCTGCAGATCGCCAACGCCACCTTCGCCGCCGGCCAGGTGCTGTGCCGGCGTCTGCTGCTGCATTACCAGCCGACGCAGCCGCTGCACCGTTTCTTCGGCCACTTCTTCCTTGGCGCGCTGCTGCTGGTATTGCCGTCGTTCCTGCTGTTCGGTGATCCGGACAAGCTGCCGCAGACCGCCGTGCAATGGGGCGTGCTGGCCTGGATGGGGCTGTTCGCCACGGCCCTGGGTCTGTACTGGTGGGTCAAGGGCAGTACCCGCGTCGATGCAGGGACGCTGGCGATCCTGAACGAGCTGCACGTGCCAGCCGGCCTGCTGGTCAACCTGCTGATCTGGAACCGCGACTTCGACCTGCCACGCCTGGCCGCCGGCGCGGCGGTGATCCTGGTCGCCATGGGTCTGCTGCGTCTGGGCCGCCGTAGAGCGCCCGCGCTCGCCTGAGACCGCGCTCACACTTATACTCACGCCATTCGCCGGCAGGGACCGCCAGGCTCATTCAACAGTGCGGATCCCGATAGTGAAAAAAGCCTTCTCCCTCGCTGGCCTGCTGCTGGCCTGCCTGACCCTCGTCGCCCCCCTCGCCCAGGCGGCGCCGCAGACCCAGGAACTCGCCTCCGGCAGCGCCCTGCTGGTCGACCTCAACAGCAACCAGATCCTCTACTCCAGCAACCCGGACCTGCAGGTACCGATCGCCTCGGTGACCAAGCTGATGACCGCCATGGTGGTGCTGGATGCCAAGCCGTCGCTCGACGAGCAGCTGAAAATCGTCATCAAGGACGTGCCCGAGATGCGCGGCGTGTATTCCCGCGTGCGCATCGGCAGCCAGCTGAGCCGCCGCGACATGCTGCTGCTGACCCTGATGAGCTCGGAGAATCGCGCCGCCGCCAGCCTCGCCCATCACTATCCGGGCGGCGTGCCGGCCTTCGTCGCGGCGATGAACGCCAAGGCCACGGCCCTGGGCATGAGCAATACCCGCTACCGCGAGCCGACCGGCCTGTCGGAGAAGAACGTCTCCACCGCCAATGATCTGGTCAAGCTGGTCAAGGCCGCCGGCCAGTACCCGCTGATCGGCCAGTTCAGCAGCACCCGCGAACACGTCCAGGTATTCGCCAAGCCGCGCTACAGCCTCGGCTTCCGCAACACCAACAGCCTGGTGCACAAGGACAACTGGAGCATCCAGCTGACCAAGACCGGCTTCACCAACGCCGCCGGCCACTGCCTGGTGATGCGCACCCAGATGGCCGGCAAGCCGGTGGCCTTCGTGGTGCTGGACGCCTTCGGCAAATACACCCACATGGCCGACGCCAACCGTCTCAAGCGCTGGCTGGAAACCGGCCAGGTGACCAAGGTGGCGCCGGCGGCGCTGGCCTACAAGAAGCAGAAACAGGCCGAGCGCGCCCGGACCATGCAGGCGGCGCAGTAACCCGCCAGCCATAAAAAAGCCCAGCTCGATGCTGGGCTTTTTTGTTCGGGATGCTGGTGCCGGAGACAGGAATCGAACCTGCGACCTTCGCGTTACGAGTGCGCTGCTCTACCGACTGAGCTACACCGGCGTGGACGGCAAGTTATCAGCTGGCAGCGAGCCGGGCAATTGCGTCCCGGCCCGCTGCGCGTTTACAGGAACCAGCGATACTCCCGTGCGCTGATGTCGTGCATGAACTG
Organism: Pseudomonas sp. F(2018); assembly: GCF_005508865.1. Taxonomy (GTDB): domain Bacteria; phylum Pseudomonadota; class Gammaproteobacteria; order Pseudomonadales; family Pseudomonadaceae; genus Aquipseudomonas. The sequence continues at coordinate 523,826 of NZ_SCOM01000003.1, read as the reverse complement.
CAGGTGATCCTGGCGCTTGTTCTCGCAGTAGACGAAGACGAACTCGCTGCCCAGCTTGTCCTTCACCACCTCGTGGGACGCCATGGCCGCCACCGCGGTGAGCATGTCCTTGGGGAAGGTGATGCCGCTGCTGCGGTCCTCGTTGAGCGAGGGGATGGGTTCGCGGGCCTGATCCAGGCCGTACTCCATGCCGCTGAGGATGGCCGCCAGCACCAGATAGGGGTTGGCGTCGGCGCCGGCCAGGCGGTGTTCGATGCGCAGGTTCCTGCCGTCCGATTCGGGGATGCGGATGCACGCGTCGCGATCCTCGAAGCCCCAGCTGGCCTTGCTCGCCGAGTTGACCATGGCGCCGTAGCGGCGGAAGGCGTTGTGGTTGGCGGCGAAGATCGGCATGCAGTGCGGCAGCAGTTCCAGGCAGCCGGCCACGGCGTGGCGCAGCGGGCGCTGCTGATCGCCGTCGAGCAGGTTGTTGCCGTCACGGTCGTACAGGCTGACGTGCACGTGCATGCCGCTGCCCGGCGCGTCCAGGTAGGGCTTGCTCATGAAGCTGGCGCGGTAGCCATGCTGCATGGCCACGCCGCGGGTGCTGCGGCAGAACAGGGCGGCCTGGTCGGCCGCGTGCAGGCCGTCGTCGCAGTGGGCGAAGTTGATCTCGAACTGGCCCGGGCCCAGCTCGGCGGTGATCACGTTAGCCTCCACGCCCTGCTCCTGGGCGGCCTCGACCATCTCGTGCAGCACGTCGGAGAAGCGCGACAGGCGCTCGATGTGCATGTTCGGCTGGTCGTCCTCGTCGTCGGTCAGCGGGTCGCGCGGGAAGCGCGGCAGACCGGCATCCAGCTTGCGGTCGAACAGGTAGAACTCCAGTTCGAAGGCCACCACGGGCCGAATGCCCTTGGCCTCCAGGCGCTTGAGTACGCGGGCCAGCACCTCGCGCGGCTCGAACTCGATCGGCGCCTCGGTGCCGTCGGAGCTGATTAGCATCTGCCCCAGCGGCTGGTTCTCCCAGCGCACCGGCTTGAGACTGCCGGGGATCAGGCGGCGCGGGGCGTCCGGATCGCCGTCGTTGAAGCAGTAGTCGCCGATCGGGTGCAGGCCGCCCTGGGCGCCGAGCAGCACGCAGTTTTGCGGCACCTTGAGCGGGCCGCCGGCGGCGACCTTCTCCAGCATGTCGAGGGGGTAGCGCTTGCCGTAGAAGTGCCCGGGAATGTCCAGGCAGATCAGTTCGACGTAGCGCACGTCCGGATGGGCGGCGCGGAAGGCGCGCACTTCGCTGAGCAGGTCGGGGAATTTCGTTGTTGTTGTCATGGTGGTATCTGCGCGGTCAGGTGAAGACCCAGAGCACTCGGGTGGGGGAATCGGTGAGGTTGGCGTAGCGGAACTTGGCGTGGGGCGGCAGCTGGAAACTGTCACGCGGGCCGAGGGTGACCGGCTCGGCGTCGTCGCCGTACCACACGGTCAGCTCGCCCTCGAGGACGAAGCCGCCCTGCTCGGAGCTGTCGTCGAGGTGGCCGTCGCCACTGCTGGCGCCGGGTTCGAGGAAGCTCTCGAGCATGGCGAAGCCGCCGGCCATGCCGGGCGAGGCCAGCACATCGGTGATGCCGCCGGCGTAGTACAGGGTGCGGCGCTCGTCCGGGCGGGTGATCCAGCGCACCGCGCGTGGGCGGCCCGGGTTGTAGAAGTAGGTGGTGGGTACGCTCAGCGCTTCGCTGATGGCGGTGAGGTCGGCCACGGTCGGGCGCGACAGGCCGCGCTCGACCTGGGACAGGAAGCCCACCGAGCGGCCGATGCGTTCGGCCAGCTCGTTGAGGGTGAGGTTCTTGTGCTTGCGCAGGTCGCGCACCAGGATCGCGAGGCCTTCGATTTCGTCTTGCTTATCCATGTTGAGAGCTTGCTCCGAATAGCTCCCTCTCCCTTTGGGAGAGGGTTGGGGTGAGGGATGCTGCGGGCCACTCGACCCTCACCCCCGGCCCCTCTCCCTGGGGGAGAGGGGAGTCAGACCACATCGCGCAGACGGTACCAGGCCTTGCCCACCGCCTCGATCGGCGCGCGCAGCAGGTCGCCACCGGGGAAGCCGGGGTTGCTCAGGCCCTGGTACAGGCCGAGCAGCTGCTCGTCGCCGAGAATCGCGTCGCTCACCGCGCGGGCGGCGGCCAGGGTCGGCAGGATGCCGTGGCCGGAGAAGCCCTGCAGCCAATAGCGCTGGCCCTGGCGGCCGACGTCCGGGGTGCGGTGCATGGTGCAGTCGATATGGCCGCCCCAGCCGTAGTCGATCTGCACGCCGCGCAACTGCGGGAACACCCGCTCCAGGTACGGCCGGGTGGCCGCCGGCACGTCCGCCGGGATGCCGCCCAGGTAGGTGCAGCCACCGCCGAACAGCAGGCGGTTGTCCGGGGTGACGCGGAAGTAGTCGGGCACGAACTGGTTGTCGATGGCGCAGGTACCGCGTGGGAACAGCGAGCGGGCCAGTTCCGGGTCCAGCGGCGCGGTGGCCACCTGGTAGGAGCCGACCGGCAGCAGGCGCTTGGACAGCGCCGGGTCGAGGCGGTCGATATAGGCGTTGCAGGCCAGCACCAGCACAGCGCCGCGCACTTCGCCGTGTTCGGTGCGGGCGACGAAGCCGGCGTCGGTCTCGCGGTAGTCGAGCACCTTGCTCTGCTCGAAGAGGCGTCCGCCGGCGGCTTCGATGGCGCCCGCCAGGCCCTGGGCCAGCTTCAGCGGGTTGAGGTGGGCGGCGCCGGAGTCATGCAGCGCGGCCTGATAGCGCGGGCTGGCGATCCACTCGGGCAGATCTTGCTTGGGGATGAAGCTGAGCTGCTGGTAGCCGTACTTCTCGCTGGCTTCTTCGAGGTTCTCCTGCAGCAGGCGCACCCGGCGCGGCAGCACGGCGGTGTAGAGGGCGCCGGTGCGGTAGTCGATGTCGAAGCGGTGGCGCTCGGGCAGCTCGCGCATCTCCTCGGCGGCCCAGACCATGCTGTCCCACAGCTGCCTGGCGCGCTCGGTGCCCAGGGCTTTTTCCAGCGGCGGCATATCGCAGGACCAGCCCGGCAGCGCCTGGCCGCCGTTGCGCCCGGAGGCGGCCCAGGCCAGGCGGCTGGCTTCGAGGATCACCACCTTCTTGCCGGCCAGGGCCAGGCGCAGGCCGGTGTGCAGGCCGCTGAAGCCGCCACCGATGATCAGTACGTCGCAGTCGGTGTGTTCTTCCAGGCGCGGGCGCAGCGGAATCGGACCATAGGTGCCGGCGTAGTAGGTGCCTATGTGCTGCGCGGATTGCTTGAACATGACGGCCTCATGAAATTGTTTCTTGTTAATTTCATGAAAAAATACACAAGAAAATTCATAAGGCCAAGAGCGTCCGATCAGTTTCTTGCCCAGGCCCGCCCCGCCAGGTGCTCGCCCAGGTAGTCGAGGAAGCAGGTGATACGCGCTGCCAACGCGGTGTTGCGGTAGTACACGGCGTTGATCGGCTGGTGGCTGTCGACATGCTGCTCGGCCAGCACTTCGACCAGCGCGCCGGACTGCCGGTCCTGTTCCGTCATGAAGTCCGACAGGCAGACCAGCCCCGCGCCGCTCAGGGCCAGCTGGCGCAGGGTCTCGCCGCTGGACGCGCGCAGATCCGGGCTGATGCTCAGGCCCTCGCCGAGGGCATGGCGCAGCGGCCAGACATTGAGACTTTCCGGCTGGGTGAAGCCGAGCAGGTCGTGATCCTCCAGCTCGGCGACGCTGCGCGGCGTGCCGCGACTCGCCAGGTAGGCCGGGCTGGCCAGTACGCGGATGCGGCTGCAGCCCAGCGGTCGCGCATGCAGGCTGGAGTCGCGCAGGGGGCCGATGCGAATGGCCAGGTCGGTGCGCTGCTCCAGAAGGTCGATGATCTGGTCGTTGCTGTTCAGCTCCAGCTCGATCTGCGGATAGCGCTCGCGAAAGCCGGCGACCAGCGGCACCAGCACATGCAGCATGAACGGCGAGGCGGCATTGACCCGCAGGCGCCCGGCCGGCACCTGGCGGCGCAGGGCCATCTGTTCCTCGGCCTCCTCCACCGCGGCGAGAATGCGCCGGGCCTGGGCGAGAAAGGCCGCGCCCTCCTCGGTCAGCTCCAGGCGCCGGGTGGTACGGCGCAGCAGGGTGACTTCGAGCTTCTCCTCCAGGCGACCGAGCGCGCGGCTGATGCCCGAGGCGGTCTGCCCCAGCTGTTCGGCGGCGGCGGTGATGGAGCCGCCATCCACCACCTGGGTAAAGGCCTGCAGCTCGTCCAGGGTCGTCTTCATTCGTGATTCTCTAGCAAGAATGCGCGGGTATTGGCCGAGTCTGGCCTGGTCCGTTGGCCTCGGCAACCGAGGCGCGGCCGACTTGCACAGATGCGACATGGCCTGCCGCTCGGCATGCACAGCCGAGCCGGGACGGCTATCCTGCCGGCTTCTCGCAATCAGGACCCCGGCCATGCAGATTCGCAGCGATTTCGACAGCGGCAACATCGAGGTGATCAACGCCGGCGACCCCGGCCAGGTGCGCCTGGCCATCCGCAAGGACTTCGCCAGCGACCATTTCCAGTGGTTCCACTTCCTCGCCGAGGGCCTGAGCGTCGGCCAGCGCCACGGTTTCAGCCTGACCAACGCCGCCCACTCCAGCTACAAGAGCGCCTGGAGCGGCTACCAGGCGGCGGCCAGCTACGACGGCGAGGACTGGTTCCGCGTACCGACCACCTTCGACGCGGACGGCCTGCACTTCGAGCTGCTGGCCGAGCACAGCTCCGCCCGCTTCGCCTACTTTGAGCCCTACTCCCGCGCCCGCCATGCGCGGTTGCTGGTCAAGGCGCTGGCGCTGCCCAACGTCGAGCTGCTGGCCTGCGGCAGCAGCCTACAGGGTCGCGAGCTGCCACTGCTGCATGTGCGCGGCACGGCCAGCGCGCCGCGCAAGATCTGGCTGATCGCCCAGCAGCACCCCGGCGAGCATATGGCCGAGTGGTACATGGAGGGCCTGATCGAGCGCCTCTACCAGGATGACGAGGAGCTGCGGCAACTGCTCAGCAAAGCCGACCTGTACCTGGTGCCGCACATGAACCCGGACGGCGCCTTTCTCGGCAATCTGCGCACCAACGCCGCCGGCAAGGACCTCAATCGCGCCTGGCAGGCACCTTCGGCCAGCGAGAGCCCGGAGGTGCTGTTCGTCCAGCAGCAGATGGCCGCCCAAGGCGTCGACTGCTTCCTGGATATCCACGGCGACGAAGAGATTCCCTACGTGTTCACCGCCGGCTGCGAGGGCAACCCCGGTTTCACACCGCGCCTGGACGCGCTGGAGCAGGAATTCCGCCAACGGCTGATGGCCGTCGGCGAGTTCCAGGTGGAGCACGGCTACCCGCGCGACGAGCCGGGCCAGGCCAACCTGGCGCTGGCCTGCAACTGGGTCGGGCAGACCTACGACTGCCTCGCCTACACGGTGGAAATGCCGTTCAAGGACCACAACCTCTCACCCGACCCACGCACCGGCTGGAACGGCGCGCGTTCCAAGCGCCTGGCGCGCGATGTGCTGAGCGTGCTGGCGGCGATGGTCGACAAGTTGCGCTGAAGCTCACGACGTACCCGAGCCGCTGCCCGCTCCGCGTGCAGCGGCTTTTTATGGTGAACATTTCTTAAAGAACAAAGGAAAAACTTTCTGTTGAAATATTACATTTGTTCAAGTATAAATTTGTTCAAGTGTAATTAAGGCGAAGCCCACCTCATGAAAATCAACGCCAAGAGCCTGATCCTCGAGCTGCTGATGGCCAGCGATGGCGAGCCGCTGCAGGCTCGTGACGCCATTGCCGCCAGCACCCTGTTCGGTATCAGCGAGAATAGCGTGCGTGTCGCCCTGGCCCGGCTGTCGGCCGAAGCTCTGGTGGAAGGTGCCGGGCGCGGCAGCTATCGCCTCGGTCCGATGGCCTTGCAGCTGTCCAGCGAACTGGCCGCCTGGCGTGGCATGGAGCAGCGCATGCGGCCCTGGAGTGGTGCCTACCTGATGGTCGCCTGCGCCGCTCTCGGACGCGTCGACCGCAGCGCTCTGCAGCGCCGCGAGCGGGCCCTGCACATGCTTGGCTTCGTCGAGCTGGAGAAGAGCCTGTACCTGCGCCCGGACAATATCGAGGCGGACATCGATGGCGTGCGCCAGCGCCTGCACAAGCTCGGCCTGGAGCCGGAGGCCCTGCTGTTCCGCGCCGACCAGTTCGGTGCCGAGCAGGAGCGGCGCATCCATGCGCTGTGGGATGGCGCCGCGCTGAGCGCCGCCTACGCCCGGCTGGAAACGCAGCTGGAGGAATGGCGCCAGCGCGCTGCCGAGCTGGAGCCGGAGACCGCCGCGCGCGAGGCCTTCCTGCTCGGACGCCAGGCGATTCGCCAGGCGGCGTTCGACCCCCTTCTGCCCGAGCCCCTGGTCGATGCGGCCGCGCGCGCACGCTTCTTCGCCTGCGTGCAGCGCTTCGTGGAGCACGGCCACCAGATCTGGCGCGGACTGTTTGACGGCAGCCGCCCCAGCCCCAACCCAGCGCACCGGCCGGCGGCCGATCGCCTGCACTGACTCAGGAGAGCCTCGCATGAACAACAAGACCAAAATCAGCGACATCCTCAGCCGCGACGAGATCAAGGCCCTCACCCAGCGCTCTGACTGGCGCGGCGCCTGGGCCGTTGGCTCGACCTGGGCGGTCGTGACCCTGACGTTCGTGGCGCTGGCCTGGGCCGCCGAGCATTTGCCCTGGTGGGCGCTGGTTCCCGCACTGCTGCTGGGCCTGGCGATCATCGGCGGACGCCAGCTGTGCCTGGCCATCCTGCAGCACGATGCGGCCCATGGCACCCTGTTCAAGAGCAAGTGGGGCAACGACGTGCTGGCCGACTGGCTGTGCGCACGGCCGGTGTGGAACGAGGTGCACAAGTACCGCCCCTACCATCTGGTGCACCACGCCAAGACCTCGACCGTGGATGACCCGGATCTGTCCCTGGTATCCGGCTTCCCCACCACCCGCACCTCGCTGCTGCGCAAGCTGGCCCGCGACCTGTTCGGCGTCACCGGGCTCAAGTTCATGCTCGGCCGGGTGCTGATGGACGCCGGTGTGCTCAAGTGGACGGTGGCCAACGATGTGCAGGTGCTGCCTCAGGACGGCCGGCGCTGGTGGAACTACCCGCTGACGTTCCTCGGCAACGCCGCCGGCATGTTGATTACCAATGGCCTGCTGCTGGCCGCATGCTGGGCCAGCGGCCACGCCTGGCTGTATGGCGTCTGGGTGCTGGCCTACGTCACGCCCTTCCCGCTGTTCCTGCGCATCCGCTCCATGGCCGAGCACGCCTGCCTGGAGCCTTCCCGCGATACCCTGCGCAACACCCGCACCACGCACGCCGGCTGGCTGGCCCGCGCCTTCGTCGCGCCGATCCGGGTCAACTACCACATCGAGCACCACCTGATGGCCTCGGTACCCTACTTCCGCCTGCCACAGCTGCACGCCCTGCTGCGCGAGCGCGGCCTGACCCCGGAGCCGCCGGGCTACTGGCAGGTGCTGCGTATCGTCAGCAGCCGCTGAAACGAAGAAGCCGCCCGAGGGCGGCTTTTTCACTGAGCAGGTTCAGAAACGGTAGTTCGCGCTCAGCTCGAGGGTGCGCGGAGCACCGGGAGTGATCAGGTCTACCGAGCCGTGGGCGGAGGCGTAGTAGTCCTTGTTGGTCAGATTGGTCAGGCGCAGCGCCGCATCCCAGGTCGGTTCGTCGTACATCAGCGCGGCGTCGAAGGTGGTGTAGCCGGGCATCACGGTCACGTTGTCCAGGGCGGTGTAACGTTCGTCGACGTAGTTGGCGCCCATGCCCAGGCGCCAGCGCGGGGCCAACTGGCGGACCAGCCAGAGATTGGCGCTGTTGCGCGGGGTCAGTGTCGGTGTCTGGCCTTCGTTGGCAACACCATTGGTCTTGCTGTTGGACTTGGTGATCTCGGCGTCGAGATAGGCGTAGCCACCATAGACCTGCCACTTGTCGCTTAGCTGGCCGCTGAAGGTAGCTTCGAAGCCGTCGGTGCGCTGCTCGCCAGCCAGCACCAGCAGGGCCGGGTTGACCGGGTCGGCGGTCTTCATGTTGGTGCGTTCGAGACGGAACACGGCTGCCGTGACCGACAGGCGACTTTCCAGGAAGTCCCATTTGGCGCCCAACTCGTAGTTGGTGGTTTCTTCTGGTTCCAGGCCGGCATTGGTGGCGCTGACGGCGAACATTTCGCCCGAAGGCTGGTAGCCGCGGCTAACCGAAACGTAATAGGACTGCACCTGGTCCGGCTGGAACACCAGGCCGGCGCGCGGGCTCCAGGTCTTGTCGGTGCGGTCCAGGTCGACATTCAGCGCGCGCTCGTCGTCGTACTCCTGGCCGAAGATGTCATAACGCACACCCAGCAGGGCCTTCCATTGCTCGCTCAGCTCGATCATGTCCTGCACGTAGAAGCCGGCGGTCTCCTGGAAGTTGGTGCCCTTGGCGCTCAGGGTGCTGGCATGCTCCCGTACCGGCACCAAGACGTCGCGGTACACCGGAACCTGCGTCACGTTGTTCTGGCTGAATGACCGCTGGTGCTTGTCCTGGTGCCCCAGCTCTACGCCGTAGAGCAGGCTGTGCTGCATCTCTGCCAGCAGCACCTGCTGCTTCAGCTCGGTCTGGTTGAAGATGCCGTATTCGTCGCGGGCGACATTGCCGCGATTCAGCTTCACCAGCAACTCACCCTTGGAGTTGGTAACGAAGCGGGTCGGGCTGGAGTCGGCCAGGGTGTTATTGCGATCCAGGTCATAGCGGTAGTAGCGGGTGTTGTTGCTCAGGCTGAGGTCGTCGTTGATCCGATAGTCGACGCCGGCGGTGAGGGTGAACACCTCGCTGCGCGCGTAGTCCTGATCCGGGTCGCCGGAGCCGAAGCGCTTGTCGCGATCGACATCCACCGGGCGGCCGTTGCGCGCCGGGATGCCGAAGTCGATCAGGCGCTTGTCGTACAGGTAGGTGGCGCCGAGGTTCAGCTCCAGGTCATCGGAGAGGCGGAAGTAGGCCGAGGGGGCAATGGCCTTGCGGTCGGTGTAACCGTCATCGCGGAAGGTGTCGCTGTCCTCCAGCGCGCCGGTGATGCGGAATGCCTTGTCGCCCTGCTCCTGGTCGGCCCAGCCTGCGTCGAACTGGGTACGGCGCTGCCCTTCGCTGTCGAAGCTGACCCCCACTTCCTGCTGCGGGGAGAAATTCGGCTTCTTGCTGACGCTGTTGATCAGGCCACCGGAAGAGCCCCGGCCATAGAGCACAGCGGCCGGGCCCTTGATCACCTCGACCCGCTCGATGTTGGAGAGATCGCGGAAGTACAGGGCGTCGTCGCGGAAGCCGTCGACGAACATGTCGCCGATGGCGCTAAAGCCGCGGATGGTGACCTGGTCACGCTGGCCGTCGCCATTGGACTGACCGATGCCGGGCACGTTCTTCAGCACATCCTCCAGCGACTTGGCGCCCTGATCCTTGATCACGCTCTCGGGTATCACGTTCACCGTCTGCGGAATATCCCGCAGGGGAGCGTCGATTTTCAGCGCGCTGCGGCTTTCACTGGCCTGGTAGCTGCGCTGCTGGGACTCGCCGCTGATGGCGGTGGCTGGCAATGTTGCGGCAGGAAGGGTCGCGGCAGACAGGGTGGGAACAATCAGTAGACCGAACAGCGGCAGGGTGGAAGGAATACGCGAGAAAGTCACCATCAAGCTCCATTTGTAAATTATTCGTAAATGGTAACAATTCATTAATATCCTTGAGAAGGATTATCTTTTGGCTCACTGCTTGCTGCGCGCAGGCAATAAAAAAGCCGCTGCCTGTGTGAACAGGCAGCGGCTCGGATTTAGCCGGCTGTTTAGTTAGCGCCGAGCGCCGCGCACGCCCTCGGCCAGCTGGGCGCACAGGTTCAGCACGCCGTCGACGGCCTGTTGCGGGCTGGCGGCCTTGGCGATCTGATCGACCAGTGCCGAACCCACTACCACGCCCTCGGCTCGGCGCGCCACGTCGGCGGCGTGCTCCGGGGTGCGGATGCCGAAGCCGATGCACACCGGCAGGTCGGTGTGGCGGCGCAGGCGTGCGTGCGCCTCGTCCACCTGGTCCAGGGTGGCGGAACCGGCACCGGTAACGCCGGCCACCGAGACGTAGTAGACGAAGCCCGAGCTGCCGTTGAGTACGGTCGGCAGGCGCTTGTCGTCGGTGGTCGGGGTGGTCAGGCGAATGAAGTCGATGCCCGCGGCCTGGGCCGGGAAGCACAGGTCGGCGTTATGTTCCGGCGGCAGGTCGACCACGATCAGGCCGTCCACGCCGGCTTCCTTGGCGTCGGCGATGAACTTGTCGACACCGTAGTAGTGGATGGGGTTGAAGTAGCCCATCAGCACCAGCGGGGTGTTCTGCTCGCCTGCGCGGAATTCGCGAACCATCTGCAGGGTCTTGGCCAGGGTCTGCTTGGCGCCGAGGGCGCGGATGTTGGCCAGCTGGATCGACGGGCCGTCGGCCATCGGATCGGTGAAGGGCATGCCCAACTCGATCACGTCGGCACCGGCGGCCGGCAGGCCTTTGAGGATGGCCAGCGAGGTGTTGTAGTCCGGGTCGCCGCCGGTGACGAAGGTGACCAAGGCGGCGCGGTTCTGTTGTTTCAGCTTGGCAAATCGGCTCTGCAGACGGCTCATCAGTTGTTCTCCGATTTGGACAGGTCGAGGTGGTGCATGACGGTCTGCATGTCCTTGTCGCCGCGGCCCGACAGGTTGACCACCATCAGGTGATCCTTGGGCAGGTTCGGCGCGCGCTTGAACACTTCGGCCAGGGCGTGGGAGCTCTCCAGGGCCGGGATGATGCCCTCCAGGCGGCAGCATTGGTGGAAGGCGGCCAGGGCTTCGTCATCGGTGATGGATGTGTATTCCACTCGGCCGATATCGTGCAGCCAGGCGTGCTCGGGGCCGATGCCGGGGTAGTCGAGGCCTGCGGAGATCGAGTGGGCGTCGATGATCTGGCCGTCGTCGTCCTGCAGCAGGAAGGTGCGGTTGCCGTGCAGCACGCCCGGTACGCCGCCATTGAGGCTGGCGGCGTGCTTGCCGGTTTCGATGCCGTGGCCGGCCGCTTCGACGCCGACGATCTGTACCGACTTGTCATCGAGGAACGGGTGGAACAGGCCCATGGCGTTGGAGCCGCCGCCGATGCAGGCGACCAGCGAATCGGGCAGACGGCCTTCCTTCTCGGCCAGCTGCTCGCGGGTTTCCTTGCCGATCACCGCCTGGAAGTCGCGGACCATGGCCGGGTACGGATGCGGGCCGGCGACGGTGCCGATCAAGTAGAAGGTGTTGTGCACGTTGGTCACCCAGTCGCGCAGCGCCTCGTTCATCGCATCCTTGAGGGTGCCGGTGCCGGCGGTGACCGGGATCACGGTGGCGCCCAGCAGCTTCATGCGGAACACGTTGGCCTGCTGGCGATGGATGTCGGTGGTGCCCATGAAGATCACGCATTCCATGCCGAAGCGCGCCGCGACGGTGGCGGTGGCCACGCCGTGCATGCCGGCGCCGGTCTCGGCGATGATGCGTTTCTTGCCCATGCGCTTGGCCAGGAGGATCTGGCCGATGCAGTTGTTGATCTTGTGCGCGCCGGTGTGATTCAGCTCTTCGCGCTTGAGGTAGATCTTGGCGCCGCCGCAGTGCTCGGTCAGGCGCTCGGCGAAGTACAGCGGGCTCGGGCGGCCGACGTAGTCACGTTGGAAGTAGGCCAGCTCCTTGGCGAATTCCGGGTCGGCCTTGGCCTTCTCGTATTCGGCGGCGAGGTCGTGGATCAGCGGCATCAGGGTCTCGGCGACGTACTGGCCGCCGAAGGAGCCGAACAGGCCGGTGGCGTCAGGGCCGGTGCGAAGGGAGTTCTGTGAACCAGACATGGCTGTCATCCGTAGGTTGGTCAGACAATGGCGGCAGTTTAAGACCGGATGGGGCGGATAAAAACCGATAAATCTGCCTGGATATGTGAATTTTTCTGACATATAAAGACATGGAAGTCGATGATGAATGATCGCTGGTTGCTAGTCTTTCCTGCCTTTGGTGGCCTTCTCTTGATAGTTGCACTGCTGCTGCAGATTCACAGATGGAACGAAGAGGAACGCATGCTGCGGACGGCTGGTAGCGTGGTGGCCGTGAGTGGCAGGGGCTGCCCCAGCATTGCGTTCTCCACTGGGCAGGGCGAACGAGTGACTTTCCCTGGCCAGGTATGCAGCCGGCCGGGCTACGAGATCGGCGAGTCGGTCGAACTGCTCTATGACCCGCTAGAGCCAGAAAACGCACATATCGATGGCTTCACGCAGAACTGGTTCGTCAGCCTGATTCTGGGCAGCTTCGGCTCGATCTTTCTGCTGGGGGGCATGGTCTTCGTGCTGCCTGAAGCGCTAGCCAGGCGCAGGCGTTCCCGGTTGGAGAGACGCGGCCAGGCGGTGCAGGCGCGTATCGTCGAAATCCGCCGCAACCCCTTTGCCACGCTGAACAATGTGCCGGCCTGGCAACTGGTCTGCCAGTGGCAGAACCCGGCCAACGGCGCGGTACATCTGTTCTACAGCGAAGACCTGTGGTTCGACCCGCTGCCCTTTGTTCAGCGTGACTCACTGCAGGTACGCATCGACCCCGATAATCCCCGGCGCTACAGCGTCGACACCAGTTTCCTGCCGCGCCTGGCGATGTAACGAGATGAGCCGAGAACTGCCCCCGCTGAATGCCCTGCGCGCCTTCGAGGCCGCCGCTCGCCTGCTCAGCGTCAGCCAGGCGGCGGCCGAACTACATGTGACTCATGGGGCGGTGAGCCGGCAGATTCGGGTGCTGGAGGAACAGCTCGGGGTCAGCCTGTTCGACAAGGATGGGCGCGGCGTGAAACTCACCGATGCCGGGGTGCGCCTGCGTGACGTCGCCTCCGAGAGCTTCGAGCGTCTGCGCAGCACCTGTGCCGAACTGCGCCAGCGCCAGGAGGGTGCGCCCTTCGTCCTCGGCTGTCCGGGCAGCCTGCTGGCGCGTTGGTTCATTCCGCGGCTGGACCGGCTCAACCGCGAGCTGCCCGAGCTGCGTCTGCAGCTGTCGTCCAGCGAGGGCGAGCTGGACCCGCGCCGGCCCGGTGTCGATGCCACCCTGTGCTTCGCCACCCCACCCTGGCCGGCGGACATGCAGGTGTACGAGCTGGCGGCGGAGCGCATCGGCCCGGTGTTGAGCCCGCGTTACCAGGGGCATGCGCGCCTGAGTGGAGAACCGGCCGCCGCCCTGCTCGGCGAGCCGCTGCTGCACACTGCCTCACGCCCCCAGGCCTGGCCGCAGTGGGCCGAGGCCCAGGGGCTGGAGGTGGCACGACTGCAGCAGGGCCAGGGCTTCGAGCATCTCTATTACCTGCTGGAAGCCGCCGCCGCCGGCCTCGGCGTGGCCATCGCCCCGCAGCAGCTGGTGGCGGACGACCTGGCAGGCGGTCGCCTGGTCGCGCCCTGGGGCTTTGTCGAAACCTCGGCCCGCTTGGCCCTGTGGGTGCCCGGGCGCAGCCGCGATGATCGCGCCGAGCGCCTGGCGCAGTGGCTGGGCCGCGAACTGGCGGGTTGAGTCGCGCCCCGCTTGTGCTTTCGCCCGGCTTGGCTAGCGTGAAGAAGAGGCCTGCCTGCCCAAGGAGAAGCACATGTCCGATCACCGTACCTACAAGAAAATCGAAGTCGTCGGCACTTCCAAGGTGAGCATCGAGGATGCCATCGCCAATGCCCTGGCCGAATGCGCCAAGTCCGTGCGCAACATGGACTGGTTCGAGGTCGTCGACACCCGTGGCCACATCGTCGACGGCAAGGTGGCGCATTACCAGGTCGAGCTCAAGGTCGGTTTCCGCATCAGCAACAGCTGAGCGGCGCACGGTTTCGCCCGCGCCTGTCGGCTAGTCTTGGTCGGTCCGGGGCGGGTTGCCCCGCGAGTCCACCTACGAAGGAGCGTTATCCATGAAGCAAATGATGCTGGGCCTGGCCCTGTTCACCCTGGCCGGTTCTGCCTTGGCTGCTGGCAAACCCTGCGACGAGCTGAAGGCGGAGATCGACGCCAAGCTCAAGGACAAGGGCGTGGCTGCCTACACCCTGGAAGTGGTCGACAAGGGTGCGGCCGGCGACAAGCAGGTGGTTGGCACCTGCGAAGCCGACACCAAGGAAATCGTCTACCAGCGCGGCTGATCACCTAGCCGCAACTAGGCCGGAGTCTCCGCAAGGGGCTCCGGCCTTTTTCATGGCGCGGCCGAATGGCGGCTTGCCTTTCGCCGGGACGACCCCATAAAGCAGGTATGACCCGAGGAGGCCTTATGAGCAAGCTGTCCACCACGCCATTCTCCGTACTCGACCTGGCGCCCATGCGCGACGACGATATCGGTGCCGCGCCCGCCCTGCAGCGATCCCTCGACCTGGCCCGCCACGTGGAGAGCCTCGGCTTCTCGCGCATGTGGGTGGCTGAGCACCACAACATGGAGGGCATCGCCAGTTCCGCCACCGCCGTGCTGCTCGGCTACCTGGCGGCCAACACCTCGACCCTGCGCCTCGGCTCCGGCGGCATCATGCTGCCCAACCACGCGCCGCTGGTGGTGGCCGAGCAGTTCGGCACCCTCGCCGCGCTCTACCCCGGCCGCATCGAACTGGGCCTGGGCCGCGCGCCGGGTGCCGACCAGGCCACCGCCCGCGCCCTGCGCCGCGACCGCCTGGGCAGCGCCGAGGACTTCCCGCAGGACGTCGAGGAGCTGGAAACCCTGCTCGGCCCGCGCCAGCCCGGGCAGACGGTGCTGGCCGTGCCGGGCGTCGACAGCCAGGTGCCGATCTGGCTGCTCGGCTCCAGCCTGTTCAGCGCCCAGCTGGCCGCGCAGAAGGGCCTGCCCTATGCCTTCGCCTCGCACTTCGCGCCGCGCTACCTGCACCAGGCGCTGCGCATCTACCGCGAGAACTTCCAGCCCTCGGCCGCGCTGGCCAAACCCTACGCCATGATCGGCGTGCCGCTGATCGCCGCGCCCAGTGACGAGGAAGCCGAATTCCTCGCCACCACCGCCTACCAGCGGGTGCTGGCGCTGATGCGCGGGCAAAGCCTGGTGCTGCGCCCGCCAGTGGAGAGCATGGTCGGCCGCTGGCAGCCCCACGAGCAGCAGGCGGTCGGCGACTTCCTCGGCCTGGCGGCGATCGGCGGGCCGGAGAAGGTGCGTGCGCGTCTGGAGGTGCTGCTGGAGCAGAGCGGCGCCGACGAGCTGATCTTCACCTGCGACCTGTACCAGCCCGAGCACCGCCTGCGCAGCTTCGAGATAGTCGCCGGGCTGCGATAGGACGAACTTTGCCGCAGCGGCGTTCCTCTCAACTGGGTATCCACCCACGCGAGAGGAGCAGCACATGACCATCAAGAAGAGGGCTTCGGCCCACTGGCAGGGCGGCATCAAGGACGGCAAGGGGCGTATCTCCACCCAGAGCGGCGCGCTGAAGGACCAGCCCTACGGCTTCAACACCCGCTTCGAGGATCAGCCCGGCACCAACCCCGAGGAGCTGATCGGCGCCGCCCATGCCGGCTGCTTCTCCATGGCCCTGTCCAAGGAGCTGGAGGAGCGCGGCATGCTCGCCGAGAGCATCGATACCCAGGCCGAGGTGTGGCTGGAGAAGGAGGACGGCGGCTTTCGCATCAGCGCCGTGCACCTGAGCCTGCGCGCCAGGATTCCCGGCGCCGACCGCAACAAGTTCGAGGAGGCGGTGGAGACGGCCAAGACCGGTTGCCCGGTGTCCAAGCTGCTCAACGCCGAAATCAGCCTGCAGGTGACGCTGGACGCCTGAGCGGCGCTCAGAAGGTGTTGCAGCGCAGTACGTCGGCGCGCGCCAGCACCTGGCGGCCCTCACCGTACAGCCAGCCCTGGGCCTTGTATTGCAGCGGCCGGGCCTCGATGCGGTAGCGCTGGCCGGCGGCGAAGCCGTCGTAGCGGAAGCGCAGGTGGCAGGTCATCTGGATCGGCTCGTTGCTGAACTCACCACCGCCACCGCCGGCCACCTCGAACTGGAAGCGCACCTGCAGCTCGTGGGCGCCGGGTGCCACCTGGAAGTAGCGGCCGTCGCGAGTCTGCTGGTCGTCCAGCTTGTGCGCCATCAGGGTGTAGCCGGGGCTGGCGTACAGCTCGACCCAGGCCTGTTGCGGGTCCGCCGGCGGCAATGGGCTGGCGCAGGCGCCGAGGGCGAGCAGGGGCAGCAACAGGGGCAGGCGCATGGCGGTTTCCTCGACGATGGAGAAGACCAGCATAGCGCCGATCAGACGGCGCCGCAGCGGCCCTCGCGAGCCCTCGCCAGGTCTTCGCCACGCTCGTCCTGCAACTGCGCCCAGGGGCGAAAGCCGCGGCTGCCGGCTTTGAGTCGATAGCGCTGGCCGGCGGCGAAGTCGGCGTAGTCGAGGGTCAGCAGGCAGGTGCGCGGCAGGCTCTGCTGCGCGCCGGTGTTGGCGGGCGCCACCTCGAAGCGCAGGCGCACCTGCAACTCGTGGCGGCCCGGAGGAATCTGGAAGTAGCGGTCGTCGTCCAGCGTCTTGCCGTCTACCTGCACCGCCTCCAGGCGGCCGTCGTGGCGCTCGTGCAGTTCGATCCAGGCCTGCGCGGGATCGTGAAAAGGCATCAGCAGGGAACAGCCGCCGAGCAGAACGGGCAGGCAGAGCAACAGAGGTGTGCGCATGGCGGGCTTCCTAGGCAGAGGGGCAATGCAATAGGCTCGCGAGATGCCTATCGCCCTACTCGACCGCCGCGCGCGGTGCCTGGTTCCGCTGTGGCTCGGCGTTCTGCTGAGCGGTTGCGCCAGCCTCGACTATTACGCCCAGGTCAGCCGTGGCCAGCTCGACCTGCTCGCCGCGCGCCAGCCGGTGGCCGAGCTGCTCGCCGATGCGCAGGCCGATCCCCAGCTGCAGCGCCGCCTGGCGCTGGCCCAGCGGGCCCGCGACTTCGCCAGCGCGCGTCTGGCGTTGCCGGACAACCGCAGCTATCGCCTGTATGCGGATCTGCAGCGGCCCTATGTGGTGTGGAATGTATTCGCCACGCCGGAGCTGTCGCTGGCGCCTTTGACCCACTGCTTCCCCGTCGCCGGCTGCGTGGCCTACCGCGGCTTCTACCAGCAGGGACGCGCCCGTGGCGCCGCCGCCCTGCTGCAGGCCGAGGGCATGGACACCTATGTGGCCGGCATCGAGGCCTATTCGACCCTGGGCTGGTTCGACGACCCCATCCTCAACACCATGCTGCGCTGGGACGACGAGCGCCTGGCCGCGGTGATCTTCCACGAGCTGGCGCACCAGCAGCTGTACGTGGCCGACGACACGGCGTTCAACGAGTCCTTCGCCAGCTTCGTCGAGCAGGAGGGCCTGCGCCAGTGGCGTGCCGCCCGCGGCCTGGCTCCGGTGGACGCGGGTGAGGAGCAACAGCGGCGCCAGTTCACCGAGCTGATCCTGGCCAGCCGCGAGCGTCTGCAGGCGCTCTACGACGGCCCGACCAGCGATGAACACAAGCGCGCCGGCAAGGCCGCCGAGTTCGCGCGCCTGCGTGCCGAATACCGCGCCCTGCGCGACGGCGAGTGGGGTGGCGATCGGCGCTACGACGCCTGGGTCGCCCAGCCGCTGAACAACGCCCGGCTGCTGCCGTTCGGCCTCTACGACCAGTGGGTGGAGGCGTTCGCCGCGCTGTTCCACCTGGCCGACGGCGACTGGGCGGAGTTCTACCGCCGCGCCGCCGCCCTGGGTGAGCTGGACGCAGAGCAACGCGAGCGAACCCTGGCGGCGCTGGCCGATCGGAACTAGAACTGCCTGATTCCATCCCGAGGAGCATGCGATGAAGCGCTGGTTTGCGGCCGCCCTGGCCACCCTGCTATGCGGCGGCGCCCTCGCCGCGCCCAAGCCCTGCGAAGCGCTGAAGCGCGAGATCGAGGTGAAGATCCAGGCGGCCAAGGTGACCAGCTACACCCTGGAGATAGTGCCGGCCGCCGACGTGGAAGACCCCAACATGGTGGTCGGCAGCTGCGAGGGTGGCAGCCGCAAGATCATCTACCAGAAGAACGAGTGAGTCGCTCAGGCCGCCGCGGCGCGATAGATCCAGCGCAGGCCCAGCACGGTCAGCGGCCACAGCAGCGCCAGCACGCCGATGCCCAAAGCCAGCAGCAGCGCGGGATGGAACAGCTCGCTGCCGCGATCGGCCAGCGCATACATCACCAGCAGACCGGCGACCAGCAGCTGGGCCAGCATCCACACGACGAAGATCGCCAGGGCGGTGAGCAGCAGTTGCCCCGCTCTCAGCCGATGCAGGCGCGCCGGCAGCGCGCTCCAGCTGCTGGCGAACACCAGCGCGGCGCCGAGCAGAGGAGTCAGGCAGGCCAAGGCCAGCGGCAGGGCCGCGCTGTAACCCGGCACCACCTGTTTGATCAGGATGTCCAGGGTCTTCAGGCTCAGCAGCAGGACGCACAGCGCCAGCAGCGCCGCCACACTGGTGCGCCCCACCGGGGCCGGTACGCAGGCTTGCCGCGCGCCCAGGCGCAGGCCGAGCCACAGCGGTAGCAGGTTGGTCAGAGCGAAGGCCAGCAGGCCCAGCGGCTCGAACACCAGCGGCTGGTACAGCCCCGTCAGACTGCCGTGCTCACTGAGCCAGCCATACAGGCCGGAGAGCAGATAGGCTGACAACATGCCGTAGAGCAGGCCGGCCAGCACGATGGCGGCGGCAACCGCCAGTAGCACCCGGCCGGGTTTGACCAGGACCGCCGCATGGCGCTCCTGATGGCTGGCGACCAGCAGGGTGGCGGCCAGCCCGCCGAGCAGGATGCTGCACAGCCAGCCCGGCAGCAGATGCATCAGGTTGCCGAGCAGGTAGTCGCCGAACTCGGCGTGGTTCAGCGCGGCCAGCAGATTGCCGACCACCAGGCTTTGCAGCATCACCAGCGCCCCCATGGCGCCGAAGGCACAGGGCTGTTGCGAGGCTGGGCGCTCGGCGGCCGGCTGGGGAGCGGAGGTAGCGAAGGGGTTGGTCATCGGCAAAATCCTTTTCGAGGGCGTCCAGAGTAGGCGCAGGGTCCATCCGCGCCCAGTGTGCTAGGCGGAGGGCGTGAAGCCGTTCACCGGTCGTAGCCCTCGGCCAGGTGCACGTCCTTGAGCTTCACGTAGTTGGCCGCGCTGTAGGCGAAGAACGCGCGTTCCTTGTCGGTAAGGGCGCGGGCCTGCTTCACCGGGCTGCCGACGTACAGGTAGCCGCTCTGCAGCACCTTGCCCGGCGGCACCAGGGAGCCGGCACCGATCACCACCTCGTCCTCGACCACCGCGCCGTCCATCACGATGCTACCCATGCCGACCAGGATGCGGTTGCCCAGGGTGCAGCCGTGCAGGGTGACGTTGTGGCCGATGGTCACCTCGTCGCCGATCAGCAGCGGGTAGCCGTCCGGGTTGAACGGCCCGGCGTGGGTGATGTGCAGCACGCTGCCGTCCTGCACGCTGGTGCGCGCGCCGATCCTGATCCGGTGCATATCGCCGCGCACCACGGCCATCGGCCACACCGAGGCGTCCTCGCCGAGCACCACGTCGCCGATCACCACGGCCGAGGCGTCGACGAAGGCACGCGGGCCCAGCTGCGGGGCGGTGTCCTGGTAAGTTCGAATCGCCACGATAGTCTCCTTCAGGCTGCGGTTGCCGCCGATTGTAATTAACATTCGGCGCATTCCGGTTGTTAAAGGTCGCTCGCGACCCCATAACCTGTATCTGCATTCGCACAATCAAAGGTGCCTCGCCGTGACCGCTGCCAATCCCCTGCTGCAAGACTTCGACCTGCCGCCCTACTCGCTGATCAAGCCCGAGCATGTCGAGCCGGCCGTCGACCAGATCCTCGCCGACAGCCGCGCGGCCATTGCCGAGCTGCTCAAGACCCAGCAGGCCAACCCGAGCTGGGACGGCCTGGTGCTGGCGCTGGACGAGCTCAACGCCCGCCTGGGGCGCGCCTGGAGCCCGGTCAGCCACCTCAATGCGGTGTGCAACAACGCCGAGCTGCGCAATGCGTATGAGGCCTGCCTGCCCAAGCTGTCCGAGTACTGGACCGAGATGGGCCAGAACAAGCCGCTGTTCGAGGCCTACGACGCCCTGGCCAAGAGCCCGGCGGCAGAAGGCTTCGACGTGGCGCAGAAGACCATCCTCGAACACGCCCTGCGCGACTTCCGCCTGAGCGGCATCGACCTGCCAGCCGAGCAGCAGAAGCGCTACGGCGAGATCCAGATGAAGCTTTCCGAGCTGGCCAGCAAGTTCTCCAACCAGCTGCTCGACGCCACCCAGGCCTGGACCAAGCACATCACCGACGAGTCCCTGCTTGCCGGCCTCACCGACTCGGCCAAGGCGCAGATGGCCCAAGCCGCCCAGGCCAAGGAGCTGGACGGCTGGCTGATCACCCTGGAATTCCCCAGCTATTACGCGGTGATGACCTACGCCGACGATCGCGCCCTGCGCGAAGAGGTGTACACCGCCTACTGCACCCGCGCCTCCGACCAGGGCCCGAACGCCGGGCAGAACGACAACGGCCCGGTGATGGAACAATTGCTCGACCTGCGCCAGGAGCTGGCGCGCCTGCTCGGCTTCGCCCATTACAGCGAGCTGAGCCTGGCCAGCAAGATGGCCGAGTCCACCGAGCAGGTGCTGCACTTCCTGCGTGACCTGGCCGTGCGCAGCAAGCCGTTCGCCGCCCAGGACCTGGAAGAGCTCAAGGCCTTCGCCGCCGAGCAAGGCGTGCAGGATCTGGCGAGCTGGGACGTCGGCTACTTCAGCGAGAAGCTGCGCCAGCAGCGCTACAGCATCTCCCAGGAGGAAGTGCGCGCCTGGTTCCCGATCGACAAGGTGCTGACCGGCCTGTTCGCCATCGTGCAGAAGCTCTACGGCATCGAGATCAATGAGCTCAAGGACTTCGACACCTGGCACCCGGACGTGCGCCTGTTCGAGATCCGCGAGAACGGCCAGCACGTTGGCCGCTTCTTCTTCGACCTCTACGCCCGCGCCAACAAGCGCGGCGGCGCCTGGATGGACGGTGCCCGCGACAAGCGCCGCTCGGCCCAGGGTGAGCTGATCAGCCCGGTGGCCAACCTGGTGTGCAACTTCACCCCGGCGGTCGGCGGCAAGCCGGCGCTGCTGACCCACGACGAAGTCACCACCCTGTTCCACGAGTTCGGTCATGGCCTGCACCACCTGCTGACCCGCGTCGAGCACGCCGGCGCCTCCGGCATCAACGGCGTGGCCTGGGATGCGGTGGAGCTGCCGAGCCAGTTCATGGAGAACTGGTGCTGGGAGCCCGAGGGCCTGGCGCTGATCTCCGGCCATTACGAGTCCGGCGAAGCGCTGCCCCAGGCGCTGCTGGACAAGATGCTGGCGGCGAAGAACTTCCAGTCCGGCCTGATGATGGTGCGCCAGCTGGAGTTCAGCCTGTTCGACTTCGAACTGCACGCCACCCACGGCGACGGCCGTAGCGTGCTGCAGGTGCTGGAAGGCATCCGCGACGAGGTGGCGGTGGTGCGTCCGCCGGTCTTCAACCGCTTTGCCAACAGCTTCGCGCACATCTTCGCCGGCGGTTACGCGGCCGGTTACTACAGCTACAAGTGGGCCGAAGTGCTGTCCGCCGACGCCTTCTCCAAGTTCGAGGAAGACGGCGTGCTCAACCCGGCCACCGGCCGCGCCTTCCGCGAGGCGATCCTGGCCCGTGGCGGCTCGCAGGCGCCGATGGTGCTGTTCGTCGACTTCCGCGGCCGCGAACCGAGCATCGACGCCCTGCTGCGCCACCTCGGCCTGAGCCAGGAGGCGGCGTGATGAGCGAGCCGAAGAAGCGCTTTATCGCCGGCGCCGTGTGCCCGGCGTGCAGCGCGATGGACACCATCAAGATGTGGGACGAGGACGGCACGCCGCACCGGGAGTGCGTGGCCTGCGGCTACGCCGACACCCTCAACGCCCAGGGCCAGTCGGTGCCCAAGGAAGTCGGCACCCGGGTCAACCAGGTTGCGCCCAAGCCGGCGGCGAGCAAGGGGCAGACGGTGCAGTTCTTCCCCAATCCCAAGCTGAAGAAACCCGAGTAGGGCCAAGGCGCGGCGCGTCGTTCGCCTGCCGCCGCTTCACGCCATCGTCATCGACAGGGACGTCAATGAAGAACTGCCTCCTCGCGCTCGCCTTGCTGGCGAGCAGCTCATTTGCTGGTACCGAAGAATTCGGCCCCTCGATCTACGCCGGCATGAATGCGCGTTTCGATCCGGCCAGCGAGGCCCGCTACTGTCACCCCGAGGCGGAGCTGCGTCTCTTGCTGACGCATCAGCAGGCGAATGCCGCCACCAACCATTTCTGCCTGCTGGGCTATCGCTGGGCCGAGGGACTGGAGTTCGTCTCGGTGCACTGGCGCGAGGGACAGATGATCCTGCGCTGGCATGGCGAGAAGGACTGGGCCGATGGTTTTCTCTCGGCGGTAGTGAGCGATGGCGTTGACCTGCAGACCGGCGTGATCGACGCCGAGGATTCGCGTGGCAGCACCTTCCTGGTCACCCGGCGCAACGCCGAGGGCACCCTCGAGGACTGCCGCCGCCACGGTCGCGAGTATGTGATCGAGCCGTTCACGCCGCCGCCGGTCGAGGAAGAGTAGTCGGCGCTGGCGTGTGGGGGCGAATCAGAATACTGTTTATGCATACAGTATTTCGGAGCGCTACCCATGTCCGCCACCTTGCCGCCCCGTGGTCGCGGCACCGCCAGCAACCCGCACAACCGCTTCGCCCCGACCCGCAGCGAGGTCGAGGATGACGGCTGGTTCCAGGAGGAGACGCCACCCTGCCGCGCCACCGAGGTGCGCGCGGAACGGGCCAAGACGGTGATTACCCGCAACCAGTCGCCGGACGTCGGCTTCGACCGCTCGGTGAATCCCTATCGTGGTTGCGAGCATGGCTGCATCTATTGTTTCGCCCGGCCCAGCCACGCCTATTGGGACATGTCGCCGGGCATCGACTTCGAGACCCGGCTGATCGCCAAGACCAACCTGGCCGAGCGCCTGGAAGAAGAGCTGAGCAAACCCGGCTACGTGCCGCAGCCAATCGCCCTGGGCATCAACACCGATGCATACCAGCCGATCGAGCGCGAGCAGCGCCTGACCCGCCAGGCCCTGGAGATCCTGCTGCGCTTTCGCCATCCGCTGCACATCATCACCAAGAGCTCGCTGATCCTGCGTGATCTCGACCTGCTGCAGGAGCTGGCCAGTCGCAACCTGGTCAGCGTGGCGTTCAGCCTGACCACCCTGGACGACGAGCTGAAGCGCATCATGGAGCCGCGCACCGCCTCGCCCGGTGCGCGCCTGCGGGCCATGCGCAGCCTGCACCAGGCCGGGGTGCCGGTGACCGCGCTGGTGGCGCCGATCATTCCGATGATCAATGACATGGAGCTGGAGCGGATTCTCGAGGCCGCCCGCGACGCCGGTGCCCGTTCCGCCGGCTACGTGCTGCTGCGCCTGCCACTGGAGATCGCCGAGCTGTTCGAGGAGTGGCTGCGCAGCCACTTCCCCGAGCGCGCCGAGCATGTGATGAGCCTGATCCGCCAGTCCCGCGGCGGCAAGAACTACGACAGCCGCTTCGGCACCCGCATGCGCGGCGAGGGCGCCTTCGCCGATCTGCTGTCGCAGCGCTTCAGCCTGGCGCGCAAACGCCTCGGCCTGGCCCACCGCGATGGTTTCAACCTCGATTGCGGCCAGTTCGCCCCACCCGGCCGGCAGCTGGTGTTGCTGTAAACGAATTGTGACTCACCGGGGCTGGCAACTGTCCGCATGCCAGGTCGATAATCCGCACCGCGCGCAAGCGCGACGGTCCAGCACGAGGTGAGACGCCATGCCCTACAAGCACAACGCCATTCCCCTGCAGGCGCGTACCGCGCCGGAGAGCGCCGATGAGGCGCTGAACGCCATCGTCGGCGGCTTCAAGCGCTTCCGCAACGAGGTCTTCCCGCAACAGGAAGAGCTGTTCAAGGCGCTGGCCAGCGCGCAGAACCCGCGCGCCATGTTCATCACCTGCGCCGACTCGCGCATCGTCCCCGAGCTGATCACCCAGAGCGCGCCCGGCGACCTGTTCGTCACCCGCAACGTCGGCAACGTGGTGCCGGCCTACGGGCAGATGATGGGTGGCGTTTCCACCGCCATCGAATACGCGGTGCTGGCCCTGGGCGTGCAGCACATCATCATCTGCGGCCACTCCGACTGTGGCGCGATGAAGGCGGTACTGGCCCCCGAGACCCTGGAAAGCATGCCGACGGTGAAGGCCTGGCTGCGCCACAGCGAGGTCGCGCTCAAGGTGGTCGAGGCCAACTGCGGCTGCGAAGGCCACGACACCCTGAGCATCCTCACCGAGGAGAACGTGGTGGCCCAGCTCAACCACCTGTGCACCCACCCCTCGGTGGCGGCGCGCGTGGCCAGCGGCCAGCTGTTCATCCATGGCTGGGTCTACGACATCGAGACCAGCGCGATCCGTGCCTACGACGCCGAGAGCGGGAGCTTCCTGCCGCTGGACGGCGAGGTGGTGCCGATGGCCACGCCCAGAGCGCGCTACCAGTCCCAGTGAAACGACAAGGCCCGCAATCGCGGGCCTCGTTGTATCTGCGGCTTGCTCAGGCCGGCAGGCCGAGCTCCACGCCCAGCTGGCGCGACAGGCACGGCCAGTTCTGCCAGGCCGCGACCGTCTGCGGATTGCTCAGGCGGGCGCGGTATTCCTGCACCGAGTCCTGCTGGAACACCTGCTCGCCCAGCATCTCCTCCACCGCATGGTGCACGGCTTCGTCCAGCTGGTTGGCGAAGGGCTCGCCGATCAGCTGATGGGCGATCACGTTGGCCACCGTGGTATCCAGCGGGATCAGCGGCTGGCCCAGGTGGGCGATGTAGCGGTCGTTCACTTCCTCGACCAGGCGATGGGCCAGGTAGGCCTCGTCCAGCAAGGCATCAAGGCCCTGGTGACCCTCCATGATGCTCGGCGGGCTGAGGAAGAACTGTTCGGCCAGCTTGAGCACCGGTTTCACCTGCGCCTCAATGCCGGCCTCGCGGGCCACGGCATTAGCGGCGTCGAGTACGTCCGGCACCTGCTCCACGTAGGCGGCGACGAAGCGTTCGAGCACGCCACGGGCATCGCGGGTGGGTAGCTGGATGGTCGGATGGAGGCGGTCGAGCTGGCTATCGAGTTGGCGGGCCAGATCACCGGTGGAGGTTTCGTGGACAAGGGCGCGCTGGATCTGATCGCGCAGGGCGAGGGTATTCATGACGGCTCCGGGCAGGGACATGAGGCAAGCAAACGAGAATTCACGTTAGCTGGCCAAGGGCGACGGCTAAGACCTGATTGTCATAATTATTTAATTTTTATTCGGCGTTGCTATATCCAAGGCGCCGCTCTGCGGCGCATCCCGCATCGCTCTAAGCCTGCACGGCAGGCGCAGAAATGGGGCGTTATTTTTCTGACTGCGTTGTGCTGACGCGGTCGCTGGCTATACTCGAAATCGCAAGGCGTTTACCTGATGGAACCGGACGGGCTTCGGCACGGAGAGGTTTCGACAGTAGTAGCCAGCCGTTTTGGCAGTCGATCCCTTTGCCGCAGGCTTAGCCGGCGGGATAACAAGAACAACGAGGGGAACCCGCAAATGATGCGACATCCACGAGTCTGGATGGGCCTCCTGCTGTGGTTGACACTCAGCTCGGCACACGCCGAGTGGGCAGTGAATATGCTGCCGGGTGTCACCGAGGTCAGTCGTTCAGTCTTCGACCTGCACATGATCATTTTCTGGATCTGCGTCGTGATCGGCGTGGTCGTCTTCGGCGTGATGTTCTGGTCGATGCTGATCCACCGTCGCTCCACCGGCCAGCAGCCGGCGCACTTCCACGAGAGCACTACGGTTGAGATCCTCTGGACCGTCGTGCCCTTCGTCATCCTGGTGGCGATGGCCGTTCCGGCCACCAAGACCCTGATCGACATCTACGACACTTCCGAATCGGAGCTGGACATCCAGGTCACCGGTTACCAGTGGAAGTGGCACTACAAGTACCTGGGCCAGGACGTCGAGTTCTTCAGCAACCTGGCCACGCCTTCCGACCAGATCTACAACAAGGCCGAGAAGGACGAGCACTACCTGCTCGAGGTCGACCAGCCACTGGTGGTGCCGGTGGGCACCAAGGTGCGTTTCCTGATCACCGCCGCCGACGTGATCCATTCCTGGTGGGTGCCGGCCCTGGCCGTGAAGAAGGACGCCATCCCCGGCTTCGTCAACGAATCCTGGACGCGCATCGAGGAGCCCGGCATCTACCGTGGCCAGTGCACCGAGCTGTGCGGCAAGGACCACGGCTTCATGCCCGTGGTGGTCGAGGCCAAGAGCAAGGAAGACTTCGCCAAGTGGCTGGCCGAGCGCAAGGAAGAAGCCGCCAAGATCAAGGAGCTGACCAGCAAGGAGTGGACTCGCGAGGAGCTGATGGCCCGTGGCGAGAAGGCCTACCAGACCAACTGCGCCTCCTGCCACCAGCCGAACGGCGAGGGCCTGCCGCCGATGTTCCCGGCGCTCAAGGGCTCGAAGATCGCCACCGGCGCGGTCGCCGACCACATCCACATCGTGGTCCAGGGCAAGCCGGGCACCGCCATGGCCGCGTTCGGCAAGCAGCTGTCGGAAGTCGACATCGCCGCCATCATCACCTACGAGCGCAACGCCTGGGGCAACGCCATGAACGACATGGTCACGCCGAAGGACATCCTCGCGTTCAAACAGGCTCAGGAGTAAGGACATGAGTGCAGTGATCGATCCGGGCCATGCTGGCCACGGTCATGCCGGACATGACCATCACCATGGCCCTGCCAAGGGCCTGATGCGCTGGGTGCTCACCACCAACCACAAGGACATCGGCTCGATGTACCTGTGGTTCAGCTTCGCCATGTTCCTGCTCGGCGGGTCCATGGCCATGGTGATCCGCGCCGAACTGTTCCAGCCCGGCCTGCAGATCGTCGAGCCGGCCTTCTTCAACCAGATGACCACCATGCACGGCCTGATCATGGTGTTCGGCGCGGTGATGCCGGCCTTCGTCGGCCTGGCCAACTGGATGATCCCGCTGATGGTCGGCGCGCCGGACATGGCCCTGCCGCGGATGAACAACTTCAGCTTCTGGTTGCTCCCGGCGGCCTTCGGTCTGCTGGTCAGCACCCTGTTCACCGAGGGCGGCGGACCCAACTTCGGCTGGACCTTCTACGCGCCGCTGTCGACCACCTATGCGCCGGAGTCGGTGACCTTCTTCATCTTCGCCATCCACCTGATGGGCATCAGCTCGATCATGGGCGCGATCAACGTGATCGCCACCATCCTCAACCTGCGCGCCCCGGGCATGACCCTGATGAAGATGCCGCTGTTCGTCTGGACCTGGCTGATCACCGCCTTCCTGCTGATCGCGGTGATGCCGGTGCTGGCCGGGGTGGTGACCATGATGCTGATGGACATCCACTTCGGCACCAGCTTCTTCAGCGCGGCCGGTGGTGGCGACCCGGTGCTGTTCCAGCACGTGTTCTGGTTCTTCGGCCACCCCGAGGTGTACATCATGATCCTGCCGGCCTTCGGCGCTGTCAGCTCGATCATCCCGGCCTTCGCGCGCAAGCCGCTGTTCGGCTACACCTCGATGGTCTACGCCACTGCCTCGATCGCCTTCCTGTCGTTCATCGTCTGGGCGCACCACATGTTCACCGTCGGCATCCCGCTGACCGGCGAGCTGTTCTTCATGTACGCCACCATGCTGATCGCCGTGCCCACCGGGGTGAAGGTGTTCAACTGGGTGAGCACCATGTGGCAGGGCTCGCTGACCTTCGAGACGCCGATGCTGTTCGCCGTGGCCTTCGTCATCCTGTTCACCATCGGCGGCTTCTCCGGCCTGATGCTGGCCATCGCCCCGGCGGACTTCCAGTACCACGACACCTACTTCGTGGTGGCGCACTTCCACTACGTGCTGGTGCCCGGGGCGATCTTCGGCATCTTCGCCTCGGCGTACTACTGGCTGCCCAAGTGGACCGGCCACATGTACGACGAGACCCTCGGCAAGCTGCACTTCTGGATGAGCTTCATCGGCATGAACATGGCGTTCTTCCCGATGCACTTCGTCGGCCTGGCCGGCATGCCGCGGCGGATTCCGGACTACAACCTGCAGTTCGCCGACTTCAATATGATCTCGTCGATCGGCGCCTTCACCTTCGGCGCCACCCAGTTCCTCTTCCTGTTCATCGTCATCAAGTGCATCCGCAGCGGCAAGCCGGCCGCGGCCAAGCCCTGGGACGGTGCCGAGGGGCTGGAGTGGACGGTGCCGTCGCCGGCGCCCTACCACACCTTCACCACTCCGCCGGAAGTGAAGTAGGAGCACGCCCGTGAGCGAAGCCCTGGACAACCGCCGCCTGGTCCTCCGCCTGCTGGCGGTGGTGGTCGGCATGTTCGCCTTCGGCTTCCTGCTGGTGCCGATCTACGACGTGATGTGCCAGGCCTTCGGCATCAACGGCAAGACCGCTGGGGCCTACGAGGGCGCACAGGTGGTGGACGAGGCGCGCCAAGTGCGCGTGCAGTTCCTCGCCACCAACGCCGCGGACATGGTCTGGGAGTTCCGCCCCAAGGCGGACGAGCTGACGGTGGTGGCGGGTGCGAGCAACGAGATGCTGTTCGTCGCCTACAACCCCACCGACAAGCCGATGACCGCCCAGGCCATCCCCAGCGTCGCGCCGTCCAAGGCCGCCGCCTTCTTCCACAAGACCGAGTGCTTCTGCTTCACCCAGCAGGTGCTGCAACCCGGTGAGCGCATCGAGATGCCGGTGCGCTTCATCGTCGACAGAGATCTACCCAAGGATGTGAAGCACCTGACCCTGGCCTATACCCTGTTCGATATCACTGCGCGCAAACCACCCGTCGCGCAGGCGACTCTTGCCCAGACAGCCCCTAGCCGGGCGGCTCCATAAGGAGAACAAGAAATGTCGAGTCACGAGAACTACTACGTTCCCGCCCAGAGCAAGTGGCCGATTATCGCCACCATCGGCATGCTCACCACCGTCTACGGTGTCGGCACCTGGTTCAACGACCTCAAGGCCGATCGCGCCGAGTCCAACGGCCCGCTGATCTTCTTCGTCGGTGGCCTGATCCTCGCCTACATGCTGTTCGGCTGGTTCGGCAACGTGATCAAGGAAAGTCGAGAAGGCCTGTACAGTCCGCAGATGGACCGCTCGTTCCGTTGGGGCATGAGCTGGTTCATCTTCTCCGAGGTGATGTTCTTCGCCGCCTTCTTCGGCGTGCTGTTCTACGTGCGTACCTGGGCCGCTCCCTGGCTCGGCGGTGAGGGCGACAAGGGCGTGTCCAACATGCTGTGGCCAAACTTCGAGTACACCTGGCCGCTGCTGAACAACCCGGATCCGAAACTCTTCCCCGCGCCCAGTGGCGTGATCTCGGCCTGGGGGCTGCCGCTGCTCAACACCATTCTGCTGGTGACCTCCAGCTTCACCGTGACCTTCGCCCACCACGCGCTGAAGAAGGATAACCGCAAGCAGCTGAAGATCTGGCTGGCGCTGACCGTGCTGCTCGGCATCGCCTTCCTGTTCTTCCAGGTCGAGGAATACGTTCACGCCTACAGCGAACTGGGTCTGACCCTGGGTTCGGGCATCTACGGCGCGACCTTCTTCATGCTCACCGGTTTCCACGGTGCACACGTGACTTTGGGCGCGCTGATGCTCACGGTGATGCTGGTGCGGGTGTGGCGCGGGCACTTCAATGCCGACCAGCACTTCGCCTTCGAAGCGGCCAGCTGGTACTGGCACTTCGTCGACGTGGTGTGGATCGGTCTGTTCGTCTTCGTCTACGTGCTGTAACGGGGCCACCTACCAGGTGGCATGAGAAACCAGTTGGCCGCTGTAGAAGCCCCAGGCGATCAGCGCCAGGGTCGCGGCGGCCAGGATCACGCGGACGGTCAGGGCGTTGACCACCCGCGAGCCGCGGCCGTCGTCCTTGACCAGGAAGAACAGGCCGCTGAACAGGCTGACCAGGGTGGCCAGCAGCAGGAGGATGATCGCGGCTTTGAGCATGCGTGACTCCGGGGGACGAGGTAGATGGTGTGCAGTTCCAGTATAGCCAGCCGCATCCTGATCTTCGGGGGAAGGTCATGAGCGGTTTTCGCCCGGGCGTGTTGCCCAGCATCGTGGTGGCCCTGCTGCTGCCGCTGCTGGTCGGCCTGGGTTTCTGGCAGCTGACGCGTGCCGAGGAAAAGCATGCCCTGCTCGCCGGCTTCGAGGCGCGCCAGCACGCCGAGCCCGTCGCCGTGACCGACCTGGAGCGGCGCAGCGATCTCGCCCACATGCGCATCCGCCTGCAGGGCCAGTTCGACGAGGGCCACAGTCTGTTGCTGGACAATCGCCAGCGTGGCGGTCAGGTCGGCGTCGAGCTGTTGCAACCCTTCTATGACCAGCCCAGCGGCCTCTGGCTGCTGGTCAACCGCGGCTGGCTACCCTGGCCGGACCGACGCAATCCCCCCAAATTCACTACCCCGCAACAGCCGCTGGAACTGGTGGCGCGGGTCTACGTGCCGGTTGGCGAGGCCTTCCAGCTGCAGGCCGACCCGGCGGGCAACACCTGGCCGCGGTTGATCACCGCCGTCGAGCCCGAGCGCCTGTGGCGCCAGCTCGGTCGTGGCGGCATGGCCTACGAGGTGCGCCTCGAGCCCGGCCCCGCCGCCTACCAGGCCGAATGGCCGCTGGTGGCCATGAGCCCGGAAAAGCACACGGGTTATGCCGTGCAGTGGTTTGCCTTGGCCGGCGCCCTGGTCGGCCTCTACCTCTATCTCGGCATACACAATTCAAGACAGACCGTGCGGGAGAAACAGCATGAGCCCAGCCATGAATCCGGCCCTTTCCACTCCTGAGGCGCCGCCGGCGCGTGCCCGCGGGCGCTGGCAGTTGATCCTGCTGCTGCTGGTGGCGATCGGCCCGATGATCCTCGCCACCGCCATGTACCAGTGGCGCTTCTGGGTGCCGGATGCGCGCAACTATCACGGTGCCCTGATCGGCGACGGCAGCCAGCTGGCCGACATCGGCGTGGTCGGTGCCCAGCAGGAGCGCTGGCAACTGCTGGTCACCACCAGCGGCGATTGTGCCGACGACTGTCGCCAGCTGATCTACGCCGCCCGGCAGATCCATATCGGCCTCAATCGCGAGGCCGCCCGCGCGGTCCACGGTCTGGCCGTTTCTCGCCCGCTGGCCGCCGACTATGACCAGCAGCTGCAGCGCGAGTATCCGCAGCTGGGCCGTTACAGCCTGGACAGCCTGCGTTACGAGAAGGCTGTGCCGGCCGCCGAGGGCGCCCAGCTGTGGATCGTCGACCCGAACGGCAACCTGGTGCTGCGCTATGACGCCAAGACCAAGGGCAAGGACGTCCTCAACGACCTGCGCCTGCTGCTGAAGCTGTCGCAGATCGGCTGAGCGACTCGGACTGCCGGCCCATAACAACAAGAGAGGCCCCGGATGAGTGAACGCAAGACCCTGCCCGGTTACCGCCTGGCCCTGTTCGCCACCGCACTGGCGGTGGTGGTGGTGCTACTCGGCGCCTATACCCGGCTGACCCACGCCGGCCTCGGTTGCCCGGATTGGCCGGGTTGCTACGGATTCATCGGCGTGCCGATGAGCGAGCACAAGCAGACCCTGGCCGAGGTGCGCTTCCCCGAGGCGCCGGTGGAGGTGGAGAAGGGCTGGAACGAGATGGTCCACCGCTACTTCGCCGGCACCCTTGGCCTGGTCATCCTCGGTCTGGCCGTGCAGGCCCTGCGTCGTCGTGGAGTCGATGGCCAGCCGCTGAAGCTTCCGCTGCTGTTGCTCGGCGTGGTCATCGCCCAGGCGGCTTTCGGCATGTGGACGGTCACCCTCAAGCTGTGGCCGCAGGTGGTCACCGCACACCTGCTCGGCGGCTTCACCACCCTGGCCCTGCTGTTTCTGCTCAGTCTGCGTCTGTCCGGCGCGCTGCCGGTATTGCCCGGCCTCTCCCTGCGCCTGCGCGCACTGGCCGGCCTGGCGCTGGTGCTGGCGGGCTGCCAGATCGCCCTGGGCGGCTGGGTCAGCTCCAACTATGCGGCTGTGGCCTGCGTCGACCTGCCGACCTGCCATGGCGAATGGTGGCCGGAGATGGACTTCGCCAACGGCTTCCACCTGAGCCAGCACATCGGCCCCAACTACCTGGGCGGCCAGCTGGACAGCGACGCCCGTACCGCCATCCATATGACCCATCGGCTCGGCGCGGTGGTGCTCAGCCTGGTCCTGCTGCTGCTGGCCTGGCGTTTGCGCGCGGCTGGGCTCGGTCGCCTGGCCGGTCTGCTACTGCTGGCGCTGGCCGCGCAGGTCAGCCTGGGCGTGAGCAACGTGCTGCTGCACCTGCCGCTGGCCGTGGCCGTGGCGCACAACGCCGGTGGCGCCGCGCTGCTGCTGGTGCTGGTGCTGATCAACTATCGCCTGCGGGCGGTTCCCCTGGCGGCGAGCCAGCGCGTGGAGGCCGACCTGGCCTCTGCCCGCCTCGCTCCGCTGGGTAAATAAGCAAGGAGATACGCCATGGCTACTGCGCTGCGAGCCCACTCCGAATCCGCCAGCTGGCGCGACTACCTGGAGCTGACCAAGCCCCGGGTGGTGCTGCTGATGCTGATCACCTCGCTGGTGGGCATGTTCCTCGCCACCCGAGCCGGCGTGCCCTGGACCGTGCTGGTGTTCGGCAACCTCGGCATCGGCCTGTGCGCCGGTGCGGCGGCAGCGGTCAACCACGTGGTCGACCGGCGCATCGACTCGATCATGGCACGCACCCACAAGCGTCCGGTCACCGCCGGGCGGCTCTCGGTGCCGGCAGCGCTGGGCTTCGCCCTGCTGCTGGCGGTGGCCGGGATGGCGCTGCTGCTCAGCTTCACCAACGAGCTGGCCGCCTGGCTGACCCTGGCCTCGCTGCTCGGTTATGCGGTGCTCTACACCGGCTTCCTCAAGCGCGCCACGCCGCAGAACATCGTGATCGGCGGCCTGGCCGGTGCCGCGCCGCCGCTGCTGGGCTGGGTCGCAGTCACCGGGCATATCAGTGCCGAGCCGCTGCTGCTGGTGCTGATCATCTTCGCCTGGACGCCGCCGCACTTCTGGGCCCTGGCCATCCACCGCAAGGAGGAATACGCCAAGGCCGACATCCCCATGCTGCCGGTGACCCACGGCGAGCACTACACCAAGGTGCACATCCTGCTGTACACCGCTGTGATGCTGGCCGTGACCCTGCTGCCCTACGCCATCCACATGAGCGGGCCGCTCTATCTTGCCGCCGCGCTGGTGCTCGGCGGGCGCTTCATGTTCTGGGCCTGGGTGCTGTACCGTGACAGCCGGCCGCACGCCGCGATCAACACCTTCAAGTACAGTATCTGGTACCTGTTCCTGCTGTTCATCGCCCTGCTGGCGGACCACTACCTGCTGCTCAACCTCTGAGCGCAACCCCGCCGCATCCCTGGGCGGCCGCGATAGTCGCGCGCCGCCCGCCGCTTCCAAGAGAGAGTTCATGAGTCGTACGCAGAAAACCGTCGTCGTCCTCGCCGCCCTGGTCGCCCTGGTGATGGGCCTCACCGTCAACAAGGTACTCAACAGCAAGGGTGACGGCACCGACAAGGTGGCGCTGCTGGATGCCGGCATCGTTCTGCTGCCGCAGAGCCGCAGCCTGCCCTCGCTGGCCCTGACTGACCAGAACGGCCAGGCGCTGCAGGTCGATCAGTTGAAGGACAAGTGGAGCCTGCTGTTCTTCGGCTACACCTTCTGCCCGGACATCTGCCCGGCCACCCTGGCGCAGCTGCGCCAGTTGCAGGGCATGCTGCCGGCCGAGGCCAAGGACAAGCTGCGCGTGGTGCTGGTGACGGTCGACCCGCACCGCGATACCCCGGAGCAGCTGAAGAAATACCTGGGCTTCTTCGACCCGGCCTTCCTCGGCCTGACCGGCAGCCAGGAAGACCTGCAGAAGCTGGCGGCGGCGGTGAGCATTCCCTATATCCCGGCCGATACCAGCAAGGAAAACTACACCGTCGACCACAGCGGCAACCTGGTGATCATCGGCCCGGACGGCACCCAGCGCGGCTTCATCCGCGCGCCGGTGCACAACGACAAGCTGGCCGAGCAACTGCCGAGCCTGCTGCAGAGCGGTAGCTGAGGCGCCATGCCCGATACGCGGTACTGCTCGCGCCTGGGCGCCGTGGCCGCCCTGCTCGGCGCAGTGTTGCTGATGCTGGGCACCATTCTGCATCCGATGCAGGCGCCGCCCTGGGATGCTGCCGCGGCCTTCGCCGAATACGCCGCCGACCACCACTGGCTGAGCAGCCACCTGATCCAATTGCTGGGCGTGCTGCTCGGTGTGCTCGCCCTGCTGGCTCTGGCCTGGCGCCTGCGCGATGGCAAGGCTGGGGTCTGGGCCCTGTTCGGCGCCGCCTGTGCCGTGGCCAGCCTGGCCCTGGCCTTCGCCCTGCAGGCGGTGGATGGGGTGGCGCTGAAACTGATGGTCGATCAGTGGGCGCGGGCCGAGGAGCCGCTCAGGAGCCAGCTGTTCGCCGCCACCTTCGGCGTGCGGCAGATCGAGGCGGGCCTGGCCGCGCTGTTCGGCCTGGGCTTCGCCATCAGCCTGCTGTTCTATGCGCCGGCGCTGTGGCTGAGCCGCCCGGCGCCGCGCGGCCTGGCGCTCGGTGTGCTGCTGGCTGGGAGCGCCAACCTGCTGGCCGCCCTGCTGCAGGGCCACGACGGCTTCTCCGAACGGGCGATGAACTGGAGCATGCCCGCCTCGTTGTTCGCCCTGCTCTGGTTCCTCTGGCTGGCGCTATGGCTATGGCGCCATCCGCAATGAAAAAAGCCCGCTCGATGAGCGGGCTTTTTCTTGGCGGCTGACGGCGATCAGAACGCAGGGACCACGGCACCCTTGTACTTGTCGGCGATGAATTTCTTCACTTCCGGTGTGTGCAGGGCCTTGGCCAGCTTCTGCAGGTCGGCGTTGTCCTTCTTCTCGCTGGTGGTCACCAGGATGTTCACGTACGGCGAGTCGGAGCCTTCGATCACCAGGGCGTCCTTGGTCGGATTGAGGCCGGCTTCCAGGGCATAGTTGGTGTTGATCAGGGCCAGGTCGACCTGGGCCAGGACGCGCGGCAGGGTGGCCGCTTCCAGTTCACGTACCTTGATGCCCTTCGGGTTCTCGGCGATGTCCTTGACGGTGGCGGTGATGCCGGCGTCGGCCTTCAGCTTGATCACACCGGCCTTCTGCAGCAGCAGCAGGGCGCGGCCGCCGTTGGTGGCGTCGTTGGGGATCACCACCTGGGCGCCTTCGCTCAGCTCGTCGAGCTTCTTGATCTTGCTGGAGTAAGCGCCGAAGGGCTCGACGTGCACGCCGGCGATGCTCACCAGCTGGGTGCCACGCGAGGTGTTGAACTCGTCCAGGTACGGCTGGTGCTGGAAGAAGTTGGCGTCCAGGCGGCCTTCGGCGACCTGCACGTTCGGCTGCACGTAGTCGGTGAAGACCTTGATCTTCAGCTCCACGCCTTCCTTGGCCAGGGCCGGTTTGACGAATTCGAGGAGCTCCGCGTGCGGCACGGCGGTGGCCGCGACGCTGATCTCGCCGGCGTGGGCGGCGGCGGAGGTGAGGGCCGCAGCGGCGGCCAGGGCAGTCAGCAGTTTCTTCATGTTCAGCTCCTTGTGGGATATGGCGCGGGGTGCGACGGGTGGCCGGTCGCCCGCTGTTCTAGGTGGTGCGAATGGGTTACTTGCGTGAGAAGTGGATGACCAGCTTGTCGCCGCCCATCTGCAGGACCTGCACCAGGATCAGCAGGAGGATGACGGTCACCGCCATCACGTCCGGCTGGTAGCGCTGGTAGCCGTAGCGCACGGCCAGGTCGCCGAGGCCGCCGCCGCCGATCAGGCCGCTCATCGCGGTGTAGGAGACCAGGGTAATGGCGGTCACGGTGGTGGCCGCGATCAGCCCCGGCAGCGCTTCCGGCAACAGGGCGCGGAAGATGATCTGCAGCGTGCTGGCGCCCATCGCCTGGGTCGCTTCGATGATGCCGCGGTCGACTTCGCGCAGCGCAGTTTCCACCAGGCGGGCAAAGAACGGCGTGGCGCCCACCACCAGCGGCGGGATGGCGCCGGCGACGCCCAGCGAGGTGCCGGTGATCAGCACGGTCAGCGGGATCATCAGGATCAGCAGGATCACGAACGGCACCGAGCGCAGCACGTTGACCACCAGCGACAGCACGCCGTACAGCGCGCGCTGCTCGAACATCTGCCGCGGGCCGGTGAGGAATAGCAGCACGCCCAAGGGAAGTCCCAGGAGTACGGTGAACAGGGTGGCGCCGCCGAGCATATTGAGGGTGTCGAGGCTGGCGTAGCCGATTTCCTGCCAGTCGACATTCGGTAGCCAGTTGGTCAGCAGTTGCTCGAGCATCAGCGCAGCACCTCCAGGTGCACGTCGGCGGCGCCGAAGCGCGCCAGCGCGGCGTCGATGTCGCCGCCGGTCAGGGCCAGTGTCAGCTGGCCGTAGGGCGTGTCCTTGATGCGGTCGATGCGCCCGGCAAGGATGCTGTAGTCGACGCCGGTCTCGCGGGCCACGGTGCCGAGCAACGGCGCGTAGGTGGCCTCGCCCTGGAAGGTCAGGCGCAGGATCCTGCCGCTGACATGGGCGAAGTCGTCGCGCTGCTCGTTCTCGTCGATGTGCTCGTCTTCCTGCACGAAGCGGCGCGTGGTCGGGTGCTGCGGGTGGAGGAACACCTGGGCCACCGGGCCCTGCTCGACGATGGTGCCGGCGTCCATCACCGCCACCTGGTCGCAGACCCGGCGGATCACGTCCATCTCGTGGGTGATGAGGACGATGGTCAGGCCCAGCTCGCGGTTGATCTCGGCCAGCAGCTGCAGGACCTGGCCGGTGGTCTGCGGATCGAGGGCGCTGGTGGCCTCGTCGCACAGCAGGATCTTCGGCCGGGTGGCCAGGGCGCGGGCGATGCCGACGCGCTGCTTCTGGCCGCCGGACAGCTGCGCCGGGAACTTGTTGGCGTGATCGCTGAGGCCGACCCGGGCCAGCAGTTCGGCGACGCGCTGGGTGATCTGCTCGCGGCTCAGCTCGCCGGCCAGCTCCAGCGGCATGGCCACGTTGGCGGCGACAGTCTTCGACGACAGCAGGTTGAAGTGCTGGAAGATCATCCCGACCTGGCGGCGGAAGCGGCGCAGGCCGTTGGCATCCAGCGCGGTGACGTCTTCGCCATCGATCTCGATGCGACCGCCGCTGGGTTCTTCCAGGCGATTGATCAGGCGCAGCAGGGTGCTCTTGCCGGCCCCGGAATGGCCGATCAGGCCGAACACCTGGCCGCGTTTGACGCGCAGACTGGTGGGCTGCAAGGCAGGCACATCGCGCCCGGCGACCCGATAGGTCTTGTTGACGTGGTGAAACTCGATCACGGAGCGAACCTTGTGGGTACGTTGAAGGCTGTCTGCCGGCGTGGAGGTGGGGCCGGCGATTTCAGCAAGCGTAGGCGG
The DNA here is from genome assembly GCF_005508865.1 of Pseudomonas sp. F(2018). Classification (GTDB taxonomy): domain Bacteria; phylum Pseudomonadota; class Gammaproteobacteria; order Pseudomonadales; family Pseudomonadaceae; genus Aquipseudomonas. The sequence goes on along the minus strand of NZ_SCOM01000003.1, from coordinate 486,287 downwards.
TTGGCCGAAAGCCGCGCATTTTAGCCGCTTTGTTTATACGCTCTTAGTCTTTATTGACCTGAATTGTTTTCAGAAGGGAATAAGAACGAAACGGCCGCCTCGTGGGCGGCCGTGGTGACACAGATCGGAGATCAGCCGTTGCTTTGCGGGCTCAGCACCAGGCGCGGTTCCTGATCCGGCTTCAGTACCGGCGAGAATTGCGGGGCGAAGGCCGGGTCGAGCTTCTTGATCCGCGCCGAGAGCAGGGCGGCGACGAAGGGGTAGTCCTTGGCCTCGCGTACTTCCAGGCGCACCGCGCAATCGAACGCCACCACGTCGGCGGCCACCTGATCCAGCAGGTTGCGCAGGCTGTCGCGGTCATTGGCATCGAGCATCGGCATGGGCACGCTGCTGCTGGCTGCCGCCGGATCGATCAGGCGTGCGCGGGGCGCGGCGGCCACGGCCGGCTTGGCGGCTTCGACCTTGGCCACCGCGGGCGCTGGGGCAACGGCAGGTTGCGCGGCGGCGGCCGGCTGGGCACGGGCCTCGCGCTCGGCGGCGGCTTTTTCCTCGGCCAACTTCTGCTGGCGGGCGCGCTCGGCCTCCTTCTTGGCGATGATCGCCTCGGCTTCCTGCAGGCGGCGCTCGACGTCCTCGCGACGCTCTGTGGGGTTCTCGGCGACGGCGGCCACCGCCGGCTTGGCCGCGACCTTGGCCGGAGCCGGAGCCGGCTGCGCTTGCGGTTTGGCTGCGGCCACTGCTGCCGGCTTGGCACCGCTCTCGGCGGCGCTGGCGGCCAGGCTGGCCTGGTATTCCTGCTTCAGCGCCGGGGAGGCCGCGCTCAGGTGCTGCTGGCCCTGACTCAGGGTGGCGTTGGCCGCGGCGGCATTGCCGGCCTGCAGCTGCTGGCGACCCTGTTTCAGGTAGGCGTTGGCCAGTTCGCGCTGGTACTGGCCGATGCGTACATCGTTGCTGGCGGTGTGCTGGCGCAGGGTATTGAGGCCGCTCTCGGCAGCCTGCAACTCGCCGCGGGAGATCTGTGCGGAGATCTGGCTGAAGTCCTTTACCAGTTCATCCACGGTCCAGTATTCGGCACGGGCTTCGCCCAGCAGCAGGCCGAGGCCGAGCGCGGCGAGATAACGATAGCTTCCCTTGTTCATCATGTGACCCGTTGGTTTCGGTGCGTTTTGGATTGGGCAAAAAACGCCCAATGCTAACGGGCCCGACGGGGCAGGGCAAAGCCTATGAGGAAAATTGCTGCCGCTGATACCACGATAGAAGGCCCGGCTGGCGTGTCCTGGAACCAGGAAAGGCTCAAGCCCGCGGCTACCGCCAGCATACCGAGGAAACTGGCGCCGATCGCCATCTGTTCCGGGGTGCGTGCATGGCGCTGGGCGGCGGCGGCCGGAATGATCAGCAGCGAGGTGATCAGCAGCACCCCGACTATCTTCATGGCCACGGCGATGACCACCGCGATCAGCAGCATCAGCGCCAGGCGCAGTGCCGCCACCGGCAGGCCTTCGACCCGCGCCAGCTCCTCGTGCACGGTGATCGCCAGCAGGCGCCGCCACAACGGCAGCAGCAGGGCCAGGACTAGGGCGCAGCCGCCGAGAATCCAGGCCAGGTCGGCGCTGCCGACGGCCAGCAGGTCGCCGAACAGGTAGCCCATCAGGTCGATGCGCACCTCGTCCATAAAACTCAGTACCACCAGCCCCAGCGACAGGGTGGTCGGCGCCAGGATGCCGAGCAGGGTGTCCGAGGCCAGTGCCTGGCGCTGCTGCAGGGTGACCAGCAGCACGGCGAGCAGCAGGCAGCCGACGGTGACCGCCAGGGTCGGGCTGAGGTCGAGGAGGAAGCCCAGGGCCACGCCGAGCAGGGCGGCGTGGGACAGGGTGTCGCCGAAATAGGCCATGCGCCGCCACACCACGAAGGAGCCGAGCGGGCCGGCCACCAGGGCCAGGGCCAGGCCGGCGAGCAATGCGTTGAGGAGGAAGTCGGGCATCAGTGCTTGCACCCCGGGCCGTGCACATGGGCCGGGCCGTGAATGGTCAGGCCGGGCGCCTCGACCACCGCGCCGTGCAGGTCGTGGCTGTGGTCGTGGTGGTGGTGGTAGATGGCCAGGCTCTTGGCGTCCTGGCCGAACATCTCGACGAAGGCCGGGTCGTTGCTGACGTGTTCCGGGTGGCCGGAGCAGCACACGTGGCGATTCAGACAGACCACCTGGTCGGTGGTGCTCATCACCAGGTGCAGGTCGTGGGACACCATCAGCACGCCGCAGCCGTGGCGGTCGCGCAGGCGGGTGATCAGGCGGTACAGCTCGGCCTGGCCGGCCACGTCGACACCCTGCACCGGCTCGTCGAGCACCAGCAGTTCCGGCTCGCGCAGCAGGGCGCGGGCCAGCAGCACGCGCTGCAGCTCGCCGCCGGAGATGCTCTGCAGCGGGCTGTCCAGCACCTGCTCGGCGCCCACTTCGGCCAGCGCGGCCATGGCGGCGGCGCGATCCACGCCCGGCACCAGGCGCAGGAAGCGCAGCACCGAGAGCGGCAGGGTCGGCTCGACGTGGAGCTTCTGCGGCATGTAGCCGACGCGCAGGCGCGCCTTGCGCTGCACGCTGCCGCGGTCGGGCTTGAGCAGGCCGAGCACGGTGCGTACCAGGGTGGTCTTGCCGGCGCCGTTGGGGCCGATCAGGGTGACGATCTCGCCGGGGCGCACGGTCAGCTGCACGTCCTGCAGCACGGCCTGGCCGGCGAAGCCGACGCCGACGCCGTCGAGATGGATCAGCGCCTCGCTCATCGCGGGCCCTGGCAGCCGGCGCACAGGCCGACCACTTCGACGGTCTGGCTCTCCACGGCGAAACCGACCTGGCTGGCTCCGCTGACGATGGCCTGGCTGATCGAGGCCTGCTCCAGCTCGATGGCGGTGTGGCAGGTGCGGCAGATGAGGAACTGGCCCTGGTGCAGCTCGCCCGGGTGCACGCAGCCGATAAAGGCGTTGAGCGATGCGATGCGATGGACCAGGCCGTTTTCCAGGAGGAAGTCCAGGGCGCGGTACACGGTGGGCGGCGCGGCGCGGCGGCCGTCCTCGTCGCTCAGCACGCCGAGAATGTCGTAGGCGCCCAGCGGCTTGTGGCTGGCCCAAACCAGTTCCAGCACGCGCTTGCGCAGCGCGGTCAGGCGCGTGCCCTGCTTGGCGCACAGCGCCTCGGCCTCGGCCAGGGCGGCGGCCACGCAGCGCGAATGGTCGTGCGGCAGGCAGGCCAGCGGGGTGTTATCGGTCAGCGGCTTGAACATGACGAGGACGTCCGGGTGAAGAGACGTTATTCTATAACTCTTTTTCTGCCGAGTCTTGCCGTCGTGTCGCGTCTGTTCGTTGTTCTCGCTTTCTCCCTGTTCAGCCTGACCGCTCAGGCCGAGGTGCGCGTGCTGACCAGCATCAAGCCGCTGCAGCTGATCGCCGCCGCCGTGCAGGGCGATCTCGGCCAGCCCGAGGTGCTGCTGCCGCCGGGTGCTTCGCCGCACCACTTTGCCCTGCGTCCGTCGGACGTGCGCCGGGTGCAGAGCGCCGACCTGTTGTACTGGATCGGTGCGGACATGGAGACTTTCCTGCCGCGCGTGCTGAGTGGCCGCGAGCTGCCGAGCGTGGCGGTACAGGAGCTGCCGGGCCTGACCCTGCGCCACTTCGGCGAGAGCGAAGGCGAGCATGAGCACCACGACGAGCATGGCGCGGACGAGCACGACCACGAGCATCGCCCCGGCAGCCTGGACGCTCACCTCTGGCTGCTGCCGGCCAATGCGCGGGTGATCGCCGCGAAGATCGCCGCCGATCTGTCCACTGCCGACCCGGCCAACGCCGCGCGCTATCGGGCCAACCTGCAGGCCTTCGAGCAGCGCCTGTCCGCCGCCGATGCGGCGCTCGAGGCACGCCTGGCGCCGCTGGCCAGCAAGTCGTTCTTCGTCTTCCACCAGGCCTTCGACTACTTCGAGTCCGCCTACGGTCTGCAACACGCCGGTGTCTTCACCGCCGCCAGCGAGGTGCAGCCGGGCGCGCGCCATGTGGCGGCGATGCGTGAACGGCTACAGGCGACTGGTCCGGCCTGCGTGTTCAGCGAGCCGCCGCTGCGCCCGCGTCTGGCGGACACCCTGTCCGCCGGCCTGCCGGTGAAGCTGGCCGAGCTGGATGCGCTGGGTGCCAAGGCCACGAGCTACGAACAGTTGTTGACCGATCTGGGCAGCGGCCTGGCCGGCTGCCTGGAAAGCCTCTGAGGAGTGAACATGCGCAAGGGATGGCGCTGGCCGGCGGCGACGCTGGGGATGATGGGAGTCGGTGCGCTGGTGGGTTACCAGGCTGCGCGCTGGCAGGCCGGGCTGCAGGACATCCTGTGCCCCGGCGATTTCCGCGAGTACCGCACCGAGGTGGCCCTGCACGATGGCGGCGGCCTGCAGTTGCCGGCGGACACCCGCCTGCGTGTGCGCTTCTGCGAATACAACGCCCAGGCGCAGCTGGAGCTGTTGATCGACAAGAGCGAGTTCGGGCGACTGCAGCCGGTGGACAACCCGCGCGGCGAACGCTGGCTGTACAACCTGCAGCCCGCCTCAGAACCCGTTTCCGAGCTTCGGAATTAGAGTCAGGCAAGGCAAAAGCGGCCGAGGAAGCGCAGTTTACAAGCGGTAAATGAGCATCCCTACCGGGCTGGCGATCCAGGCTGCTTTTAACGCCGGCTGGCCGCGAGTCCGGAGGTCGGAAGCAGGTTCTCAGAGGGCGAACGGTAGCGGCAGTCTGACCTGCTGACGGTGCGCCAGACGGCGCTGGAACTCGGCCGGATCCTTGACCAGCACATCGCGGCCCTGAAAGCGGCGGGCGGCGATCAGCCTTGAGAGCCAGAAGCGCAGGCAGGCGATGCGCAGCATGGCCGGCCATAGCTCGGCCTCGGCGCGGGTGAAGGGGCGCAGCGCGGCGTAGGCGCCGAGCAGGGCGCGACCACGGGCCAGGTCCAGGTCGTCGTCGGCCTGCGAGCACCAGTCGTTGAGGGTGATCGCCAGGTCGTAGAGCATCGGCCCCGAGCAGGCGTTGTAGAAGTCGATCACCCCGGCCAGCTGGTTGCCGTCGAACAGCGCGTTGTCGCGGAACAGGTCGGCATGCAGATTGGCCCGCGGCAGGGCGAGGATGCGCGCCTTCAGCTCGCCCACCTCGTGCAGGCTGTCGCGCAGCAGCGGCAGCTGCTCGTCGTGCAGCTCCAGGGCCAGTACCGGGCCCTCTTCCAGCATCCAGTCGAGACCGCGGTCGCTGCGCCGTTCGAGGATGTTGTCGCGGGTCGCCAGGTGCAGGCGCGCCAGCCAGGTGCCGACTTCCGCGCAATGATGGGCGTTGGGCTGGCTGACGTGCTTGCCGGCCAGGCGCGGCTGCAGGATGGCCGGCTTTTCCGCCAGTTCACGCAGCGCCTCGCCATTCTGCGTCGGCACCGCGTAGGGCACCGGCAGGCCGGCCTGGTGCAGGCGTTCGAGCAGCGCGATGAAGAACGGCATGTCGGCCCGCGGGCCGCGCTCCACCAGAGTCAGCACGAACTCGCCACCGTCCAGGCTGACGAAGAAGTTGCTGTTCTCGGTGCCGGCGGCGATGCCGCGGAAATCCTTCAGACGGCCCAGGCCGTAGGGTTCGAGGAAGACTTCCAGTTCATGGCGTTCGAGGGGCGTGAAGACCGACATGGCGTATTACCAGCTGAAGATTTCCCAGGCGGGAATCAGCATGTCCGGTTGATCGGAGCGGATGAAGTTGCCTTCGCTGCCGTCGGCACGTACCAGGAAGTACGGCTTGCCGTTCTTGGGCGTGACCTTGATGGCGTAGAGGAAACCGTTCTGCCGGTACTCGGTGATGGTCTTGTCGCCATCCTGGCGGATGGTCACGTCCGGGTCGCCGGTGACTTCGTCCTCGGCCAGGGCGAGCGCGGGGCTGGCGGCCAGCAGGGTGGCCAGAGTCAGGCGGGTGAGCAGGCGCATGGTAACCTTGTCCCTTTCTTCAGGTTGATGCGCACATTCTAGCGCTCGCCCCCGGCAAAAGGTTGATCTCGCGTATGTCCAACGCCCCTCTGGTTCTGGTCGACGGCTCCTCCTATCTGTACCGCGCCTTCCATGCCCTGCCGCCGCTGGCCACCTCCAAGGGGCTGCAGACCGGTGCGGTGAAGGGCGTGCTGAACATGCTCAAGAGCCTGCGCAAGCAGTATCCGGACAGCCCCTTCGCCGTGGTCTTCGACGCCAAGGGCGGCACTTTCCGCGACGCCATGTTCGCCGAGTACAAGGCCAACCGCCCGCCGATGCCGGAGGACCTGCGTGGCCAGGTCGAGCCGCTGCATGCCAGCGTGCGCGCCCTCGGTTACCCGCTGCTGTGCGTGGAGGGCGTGGAGGCCGACGACGTGATCGGTACCCTGGCCCGCCAGTGCGCGGCTCTCGGTCGCGACGTGGTGATCTCCACCGGGGACAAGGACATGGCCCAGCTGGTCTGCCCGCACGTCACCCTGGTCAACACCATGACCGGCAGCGTCTACGACATCGATGGGGTGAAGGCCAAGTTCGGTGTCGGCCCCGAGCTGATCATCGACTACCTGGCGCTGATGGGCGACAAGGTCGACAACATTCCCGGCGTGCCGGGCGTCGGCGAGAAGACCGCGCTGGGCCTGCTGGTCGGCGTCGGCGGCGGCCTGGAGGTGCTCTACGCCAACCTCGACAAGGTGCCCGAGCTGCCGATCCGCGGCGCCAAGACCCTGCCGGCCAAGCTGGCCGAGCACAAGGACATGGCCTTCCTCTCTTATCAGCTGGCGACCATCAAGACCGACGTCGAGCTGAACATCCAGATCGACGACCTGCATCCCGGCGAGCCGGATCGCGAGGCGTTGCTGCAGCTCTACACCGAGCTGGAGTTCAAGAGCTGGCAGGACGAGCTGCTGCGCGACAAGGCCAAGAACCCGCCGGCCCCGCCGATCAGCGGCGGCCTGTTCGACGAGGGCCCGCTGAGCGAGACGCCGGCCGTGGCCAGCAACTACGAGACGGTACTGGAGCAGGCGCAGTTCGATGCCTGGCTGAAGAAGCTGGAGCAGGCCGAGCTGATCGCCTTCGACACCGAGACCACCAGCCTCGACCCGCAGCAGGCCCAGGTGGTCGGCGTGTCGTTCGCCGTTACCGCCGGCGAGGCGGCCTACGTGCCGCTGGCGCACTCCTACATGGGCGTGCCCGAGCAGCTCGACCGCGACGCGGTGCTGCGCGCGCTCAAGCCGATTCTCGAGGACCCGGCCAAGGCCAAGGTCGGCCAGCACGGCAAGTACGACATGAACGTGCTGGCCAACGCCACCACGCCCATCGAGGTGCAGGGCCTGGCCTTCGACACCATGCTCGAGTCCTACGTACTGGATTCCACGGCGACCCGCCACGACATGGACAGCCTGGCGCTCAAGTATCTCGAGCACAGCACCATCCGTTTCGAGGACATCGCCGGCAAGGGCGCCAAGCAGCTGACCTTCGACCAGATCGCCATCGAGCAGGCCGGCCCCTATGCGGCCGAGGATGCCGACGTGACCCTGCGTCTGCATCAGACCCTGTGGGCCAAGCTGTCGGCGACGCCGGCGCTGGTCAAGGTGCTCAAGGAGATCGAGATGCCGCTGGTGCCGGTGCTGGCGCGCATCGAGCGCAACGGCGCGCTGGTCGACGCCAAGCTGCTCGGTCAGCAGAGCCTGGAGCTGGGCGAGAAGATGATCGGCCTGGAGCGCGAGGCTTATGCCATTGCCGAGCAGGAGTTCAACCTCGGTTCGCCCAAGCAGCTCGGCGCCATCCTCTATGAAAAGCTCGGCCTGCCGGTGCTGAGCAAGACTGCCACCGGCCAGCCGTCCACCGCCGAGAACGTGCTGGCCGAGCTGGCCGAGCAGGACTACGAGCTGCCCAAGGTGATCATGCAGTACCGCTCGCTGAGCAAGCTGAAGAGCACCTACACCGACCGCCTGCCGGAGCAGATCAACCCGCGCACCGGGCGCATCCACACCAGCTACCACCAGGCGGTGGCGGCCACCGGGCGGCTGTCGTCGACCGACCCGAACCTGCAGAACATCCCGATCCGCACCTCCGAGGGCCGGCGCATTCGCCAGGCATTCGTCGCGCCCAAGGGTTACAAGCTGATGTCGGCGGACTACTCGCAGATCGAGCTGCGCATCATGGCCCACCTGGCCAAGGACGAGGGCCTGCTGGACGCCTTCCGCCACGACCGCGACGTGCACCGCGCCACCGCTGCCGAAGTGTTCGGGGTCGAGCTGGAACAGGTGACCAACGACCAGCGGCGCAGCGCCAAGGCGATCAACTTCGGCCTGATCTATGGCATGAGCGCCTTCGGTCTGGCCAAGCAGATCGGCGTCGACCGCAAGCAGTCCCAGGCCTATATCGACCGTTACTTCGCCCGTTATCCCGGGGTGCTGGCCTACATGGAGCGCACCCGCGAGCAGGCCACCCAGCAGGGTTATGTCGAGACCCTGTTCGGCCGTCGTCTGTACCTGCCGGACATCCACGCGAAGAACCCGGCGCTGCGCAAGGGCGCCGAACGCACCGCGATCAATGCGCCGATGCAGGGCACGGCGGCGGACATCATGAAGCGCGCGATGGTCGCCGTGGACCAGTGGCTGCCGCAGTCCGGGCTGGATGCGAAAGTCATCCTGCAGGTCCACGACGAGCTGGTGCTGGAGGTGCGCGAGGATCAGGTGGATGCGCTCAGGGCCGGCCTGCTGCCGCTGATGAGCGGTGCCGCGGCGCTGGATGTACCGCTGGTGGTCGAGGCCGGAGTGGGCGACAACTGGGACGAGGCGCATTGATGGCTGCGGCATAAGGTCGCACGCCTTATGCCGCTTTCAGCGTTATCACCGCATGCTTATGGCAATGCGATTTAAAAAAAACTGAACTAACCGCCAGATTGGCCAGTCAGAGATCACGAATGGCATGCGTGCCTTTCGATGCTCCTAGCTGTGTTTTAGTGTTGGCAGATCTCTGAACCCCGCCCTAGCGGTTCAGAATTGAACCCCGGTCTTCTCCCTCCCCATACGAAGCCCGGGGTTTTTTTTGCCCGCGATTTTCTGCGTGGCGGCCACGCAGGCCGGCGCAAGCGGCGGCAAAAATTACCGTGATTCAAGCCTGTTCGCCGGCCTCTTCCTCGTCCTCGATCAGCCCCAGCCATTGGGCCAGCACCAGCTGTGCCTCCTCCACGCCCATGCGCTTGGGCGCGGAGAACAGCTGGATGCTGGCGACGTCGTCGCCCCACTCCTTACGGATCTCCTGGCGCACCTTGAGCAGGGCATTCTTGGCGGCGCCGAAGGTCAGCTTGTCGGCCTTGGTCAGCAGGATATGCAGCGGCATGCCGCTGGCCTTGGACCAATCCAGCATCATGCTGTCGAACTCGGTCAGCGGGTGGCGGATGTCCATCATCAGCACCAGTCCGCACAGGCTCTCGCGGCTGCCCAGGTAGGCTTCCAGGTGCTTCTGCCAGTGCTGCTTGAGCGGGATCGGCACCTTGGCGTAGCCGTAGCCGGGCAGGTCGACCAGGCGGCGCTCATCGTCCAGGCGGAAGAAGTTGAGCAGCTGGGTGCGCCCCGGGGTCTTCGAGGTGCGCGCCAGGCTGGCGTGGGTCAGGGTGTTCAGCGCGCTCGACTTGCCGGCGTTGGAGCGGCCGGCGAAGGCCACTTCCAGGCCCGCATCGTCCGGGCATTGGTCGACCTTGGCGGCGCTGATGAGAAAGGTTGCCTGCTGGCACAGGCCGAGAATGGGATTCTTGGATGACATGGGGAGTCCGTATGGGCGGGGAGCCGGAGCGCTCGGCGACGGCCCGGGAGGCCCCGGGGCGCGGCATGCTGTCGCTTCCGTTTCAGCGACGCCAGTATATAATGCCGCAGATTTTGTGTGCGCTTTGTCCTTCCGCCGGGAACGAGACAGAACACGCTGCGCGACTAGACGCAGGCCGTTCCCTCCCTGATGAGGTTTAGGCTATGAATAAAGTGCTGATCGTCGGCGCGGCGTTGCTGTGGTTGTCGGGTGTCGCGAATGCGGCGCAGGATCCCGAAGCGGTTTATGCCAAGGCCTGTGCGGCCTGCCACAATGGTCAACTGCCGATGGCGCCCAAACGAGGCGACAAGGCAGCTTGGGAGCCACGCGTGGCCAAGGGCATGGACGCGCTGGTGCTGAGCGTCACCAACGGTTTGAATGCCATGCCACCCCGTGGCCTGTGCATGGATTGCAGTGCCGAGGACTACCAGGCCGTCATCAAGTTGATGAGCGAGTAGTCCCGTAAGAAACCTAATTACCTCTAGCCGTTATTGGATTAGCTGATGAACAAAGTACTCGTGAGTCTCCTGTTGAGCCTGGGTGTCTCCGTGGCCGCGCAAGCCGCCGACGCTGGCAAGATCGTCGGCGATGCCGAAGCCGGCAAGGCCAAGACGGCTGTCTGTGGTGCCTGCCACGGTGCCGACGGCAACAGCGCCGCGCCGAACTTCCCCAAGCTGGCCGGCCAGGGCGAGCGTTACCTGCTGAAGCAGCTGCACGACATCAAGGCCGGCTCCACGCCGACCGCCGAGCCGGGCGTTGGCCGTAAGGTGCTGGAGATGACCGGTCTGCTGGATAACCTCAGCGAGCAGGATCTGGCCGACATCGCCGCCTATTTCGCTTCCCAGCAGATGAGCGTCGGCGCCGCCGATCCCAAGCTGGTCGAGCGTGGCGAGGCTCTGTTCCGCGGCGGCAAGATCGCCGAGGGCATGCCGGCCTGCACCGGTTGCCACTCGCCGAACGGCGCCGGTCTGGCCGCTGCCAGCTTCCCCAAACTGGGCGGCCAGCATGCGACATACGTGGCCAAGCAGCTGACCGACTTCCGCGAAGGCAACCGCACCAACGACGGCGACGCGATGATCATGCGCGCCATCGCCGCCAAGCTGAGCAACAAGGACATCGAAGCAGTATCCAGCTACATCCAAGGCCTGCACTAAGCAGCGCTGACAAGCGGAAACAAAAGGGTGGCCACGGCCACCCTTTTTCGTTGGTGCTGCCGCTACAATGCCGGAACCCGCCGCTGCGCCGCCGGTCGAACCGAGCCGCGTCCGCCTGCGCGGTTCCCATCGTCAAGGAGTTCTGCATGCGTAACCTGATTCTCAGCGCCGCCTTCGCCAGCCTCAGCCTGCTGGGCCTGGGCGCCCAGGCCGAGAGCATCGAAGCCGGCCGCCAGTACGCCGAGCTGAGCAGCCCGGTACCGGTTTCCCAGCCGGGCAAGATCGAGGTGGTCGAGCTGTTCTGGTACGGCTGCCCGCACTGCTACCAGTTCGAGCCGACCCTCAACCCCTGGGTCGAGAAGCTGCCGGAAGACGTCAACTTCGTGCGTATCCCCGCCCTGTTCGGTGGCCTGTGGGACGCACACGGCCAGATGTTCATCACCCTCCAGTCCATGGGTGTGGAGCAGAAGGTTCACCATGCGATCTTCGAGAAACTGCATGGCAATCCCAAGCAGCTGCAAACTCCGGAAGAGATGGCCGAGTTTCTCGCCAGCCAGGGCGTGGACAAGGACAAGTTCATCAGCACCTTCAACTCCTTCGCCGTCAAAGGCTTGATGGGCAAGGCCAAGCAGCTGGCGAAGTCCTACCAGATCACCGGCGTGCCGGTGCTGATCGTCAACGGCAAGTATCGTTTCGACGTGGGCTCTTCCGGTGGTCCGAAAGAGACCCTGGGCGTCGCCGACTTCCTGATCCAGAAAGAGCGTTCCGCCAACTGAGTACCTAACCATGCTGCGCCGCTGGAGTTCCGGGCGTTCCGCGGGCCTGCGCCAGACGCAGGTCAACGGTCTTTGCGCGGACTCCGGCGGCCACTGTGGCGATGGCCGCCTGCGCCTGCTCAGCTTCAACATCCAGGTCGGCATCAGCACCGAGCGTTATCACCACTACCTGACCCGTGGCTGGCAGCACCTGCTGCCGCACCCTGGCAGGGCCGGCAATCTGCAACGGATCGGCGCGCTGCTCGGCGACTATGACCTGGTCGCCTTGCAGGAAGTGGACGGTGGCAGCCTGCGCTCGGGCTACGTCAACCAGGTCGAACGCCTGGCCGAGCTGGGCGCTTTCCCCTATTGGTACCAACAGCTCAATCGCAACCTCGGCCGCCTGGCCCAGCACAGCAATGGCGTGCTCAGCCGGCTGCGTCCCGACCAGCTGGAGGATCACCCGCTACCCGGCCCGCCGGGGCGCGGCGCCGTGCTGCTGAAGTTCGGCGAGGGCGCGGATGCGCTGGTGGTGATCAACATGCACCTGGCCCTGGGGCCGCGCACCCGCACCCGCCAGCTGGCCTATGTGCGCGAGCTGATCGACGGCGCTCGCCACGTGGTGCTGATGGGCGACATGAACACCCACGCCATCGACCTGCTGCAGCACTCGCCGCTGCGCGACCTGGGTCTGGTCGCCCCGCAGATCGACGCGACCTTTCCCAGCTGGCGTCCGCAGCGCTGTCTGGATCATATTCTGCTGAGTCCGGAGCTGGTGCTGGAGCGGGTTGCCGTGCTCAGTCAGCCGATCTCCGATCATTTGCCGGTGGCGGTGGATATCCGCCTGCCGACCGGCCTCAATCTGCCTATGCTGTAGTGGCTTTGCCACTGGATCGCCACCATGACCGATGATGCCCAGCGCTGGAAAGCCAAGTACCTGGAGAGCCTGGAGCAGCAGGAGCTGCAGGAGCAGCGCTGGAACGAGCGTCTCGACCTGCTGCGCCGCGGCCTGGTGCGCAGCTCCCTGGCGGCCGAGGGCAGCGACAAGGCGGTGGACCAGTGCATGCAGGAGCTGCGTGACCTGATCCGCAGCGAGCAGATGGACAACGGCCTCTCGGCCCTGATCCCGCGCCTGGAGAAGGCGGTACTGGACTCCGAGCACCGCCGCCAGCAACGGATCGAGCAGAACGTCGCCGGCATCACCGGGCTGACCCAGCAGTTGCTGGCGCTCGATCCGCCGCGCGAGGTGCGCAAGGCGCTCAAGCAGTTCTCCAAGCGTATCGAGGAACGCGCCAGCCAGTCCCGCGAATTGCCGGCGTTGCTGGCCGAACTGAGCAGCCTGCAGGGCAAGACCCTGAGCGTGCTGGGCAGCGATCAGGTGGCGCGCCCCGGCCTGCTGCAACGCCTGTTCGGTGGCCGCGACGAGGCGGCCGGTGATGCGCCGACCGAGCAGCCCAAGACACAACCCGCCAGCGAGCAGGACTTCGAACTCGAGGACGACGAGCCACCGGCACCAGTTGCCCCGGCGCCGGCTCAGGCGGCGCCCGTTGTCGAACCGGCTCCAATGGCCCCCGCAGCGCCACCGCCGGCAGCCTCTGCCAACCCCGTCGCCATAGAGCAGCCGGTCGAGCGGACCGAGCCCGGCCAGCCGCAGCCAGCCGTCACTCCCTCGGTAACCCGCGCCGTGCCTTCGGCTGCCAGCCTGGACAGCCTGCCGCTGGACGCACGCATCATCACCGGCGATGGCGACCCCGCCTTCGCCCTGCCCGAGCGTCCGGAGCCGGGCTACAGCGCCGTGGCGCCGCATATCGCCGACAGCCTGCTGGGTCTGCTCGACGAACTGGAGCTGCCGGAGCACCACCAGCCCCAGGGCGAGGCTCTGCGCGAGCGCTTGCGCGGCGGCCTGAACTGGTACGAGCTGGTGCCGCTGCTGGACGACCTGGCGGTGCTGGTGCTGGCCGTCACCGACAGTGGCCAGCGCGAGTTCGCCGGCTATCTCAAGCAGCTCAACGAGCGCCTGGCCGCCTTCCTCGGCACCCTCACCGAGGCCCACGAGGGCTACAGCGAGTCGGTGGAGAGCGCGCGCAACTTCAACCAGGAACTGCGCGACCAGGTCAGCGGCTTGCAGGCCAGCGTGCAGGAGGCGGTCGACCTGCCCAGTCTCAAGCGCGCCCTGGAACAGCGCCTGGACGGCCTGCTCAGCACGGTGGGCGATCACCAGCGCCAGCGCGAGGGGCGCGAGGAAGAAGTGGCGCAGCGCCTGCAGGCACTGTCGCAGCGGGTCGCCGAGATGGAGCAGGAGGCCCAGGGTTTCCGCGATCACCTCGAGGAGCAGCGGCAGAAGGCCCTGACCGATCCGCTCACCGGCCTGGCCAACCGTGCCGGCTGGGCCGAGCGCCTGGAGCTGGAGGTGGCGCGCTGGCGCCGCTACGGCGGCGAGCTGCTGCTGGCGGTGCTCGACATCGACCACTTCAAGCGCATCAACGACGGCTACGGCCACCTGGCCGGCGACAAGGTGCTGAAGATCATCGCCGGCGAGCTGGTCAAGCGCCTGCGCAAGACCGACTTCCTCGCCCGCTTCGGCGGCGAGGAGTTCGTCCTGCTGGTGCCGAGCACGCCGCTGGAGGGCGGCCAGCAACTGCTGGAAACCCTGCGCGGTGCTATCGAGTCCTGCCCGTTCCACTTCCGTGGCGAGCCGGTGACCATCACCTTATCTGGAGGTCTGACCGCCTTCCTGCCTGGCGAGAGCAGCGAGACCGCCTTCGGCCGCGCCGACCAGGCGCTGTACAAAGCCAAGCGCCAGGGACGCAACCGCGTCGAGCTGGGCTAGCCCAGGCGCTCGGTGATCGGGCGCTAGGCCGCGCTCGGCAGATAAGGCTTCCAGTCCTCCGGAATTCGCTCCAGGCGCGGATAGCCCATGGCATCCAGCTGCAGGTGCGGCAGCAGGAACGGCGTGTGCCGCAGGTGCTGCGGCACCTCGCGCAGCTCCGGCAGCCACAGGCTGACGTAAGCCGCGCTGGGGTCGTACTGGCGGGCCTGGCGCAGGGCGTTGGCCAGGTGCTGGCGATGCGGGTCGCTGGCGACGCCGGCCAGGTAGGCCCAGTTGCCCCAGTTACTGGCCGGGTCGTAGTCCAGCAGATGTTCCTCGAACCAGGCGGCGCCGTGCCGCCAATCCTGCTGCAGGTTGCCGACCAGGTAGCTGGCGACTATCTGCCGGCCGCGGTTGGACATGAAGCCGGTGGCGGCCAGCTCGCGCATATTGGCGTCCACCAGCGGCATGCCGGTGCGCCCCTGGCACCACTGTTCGAAGCGCTCATCCAGCTGCTGTGGCGCGCGTGCCGTGGCCTTCAGCCCGTCGGCGCGGAACAGCGCGTCGCCATGGCGCACCAGGGTCCAGCGGAAGAACTCGCGCCAGAGCATTTCCTGCCACAGGGCGCGGGTCGAGTCGTTCTGCCCGTACTGCGACTCGTGGCGGCGCAGCTCGGCCACCACCCGCCGCGGTGAGAGCGCGCCGTTGGCCAGCCAGGGCGAGAGCTTGGACGAGTACTCGCTGCCGATCATGCCGTTGCGCGTCTCGCGATAGCTGCGCACGCCCTGGGTCAGCCACAGGTAGTCGCGCAGGCGTGCCTGGGCCGCCGGCTCGCCGCCGGAGAAGGGAAAGGCGCTGTTGGGCACGCTGAGCGGCTCGCCAAGGCCGAGCTGGGACAGGCTGGGCAAGGCGGCGAAATAGGCGCTGGCGTTGTCCGGCAGGGGCGGTAGGCGCATCGCCGCCGGACGCGGCTGGAACACCGGCAGGCGCTGCTCGATGCGCTCGCGGAACTGGCTGAACACCTGCGGCAGCTCGCTGGGCGCACAGGGCAGGTCGGCGGCGTGCAGCAGATTATTGCCCGGCAGCTCGCGCAGCTGTGCCGGACCGAGGGCCTGGCGCAGGGCGTCGAGCTGGGCGCGCGACTGCGGCGCGATCTCTTCCAGGGTCAGTACCTCGTCGAGGTCGAGCTGCTCGGCCAGGCGCGGGATCAGCTGCTCGGCGTGGCCCTGCAGCACCAGCAGGCCGGAGCCACGCTGGCGCAGCTCGCCGTCGAGGGCGGCCAGGCTCTCCATCAGGAACCGCGCGCGGTGCACGCCGAGGCGGCGGCAGCCGAGCGGGCCGGGTTGCAGCAGGTCGGGGTCGAACACGTACAGCGGCAGTACCCGGTCGGCGTCCATGGCGGCCTGCAGGGCCGGGTGGTCGTCGAGGCGCAGATCCTGCTTGAACCAGAGCAGCACGCGGCGCATGGCGTCATCCTCGAGGAGGCATGAATTGACGATACGACTGCTATGACCGCCGCGCATGGCCGTTTGTCCCCGCACCGCTTCCCCGTGTCCGAAGTGTCGAGCGATTGTGACGGACTTCGCATTTGCCGGCTGCGCAGACGAGCGTGATGGCGGCGGATAAACTGTGAGCATTCCCCGAGGAGCGCTACATGGACATTTTCGGCATCGCCGTGCTGATCTTTCTGGTCACCGATCCGTTCGGCAATATCGCCATCTACCTGGCCGCGCTGAAGAACGTCGCGCCCGAGCGGCGCATGCGCGTGGCCCTGCGCGAGTTGCTGCTGGCCCTGGTGCTGTTGATGGTGTTCCTCACCTTCGGTGACAAGATCCTCAGCGGCCTGGGCCTGTCGCGCGAGGCCACGGCCATCGCCGGCGGCATCATCCTGTTCGTCATCGCCATGCGCCTGATCTTCCCGCGTCCCGAGGGCGTGCTGGGCGACCTGCCGGATGGCGAACCGCTGCTGGTACCGCTGGCCACGCCGGCGGTGGCCGGGCCCTCGGCCCTGGCCGTGCTGATGACCCTGCGCAGCACCTACGAGGGGCCGCTGTGGGAGCTGTACCTGGCCGTCGGCCTGGCCTGGCTGGCTACCGCCAGCATCCTGCTGCAGGCCTCCTGGCTGCAGAAGTTCCTCGGTCCCCGCGGCCTCACTGCGGTGGAGCGCCTGACCGGCATGCTGCTGATCATGCTGAGTGTCGACATGTTGCTGGACAACCTGCAGAGCGTTCTGCACATCGCCCCCTGAGGTACACTGCCGCCCCGACCTGCCGTGCCGATCCCGATGAGACTCGCCGCCCTCGCCCTGTTCGCCCTGCTCCTTGCCGGCTGCGCCAGCGGCCCGCAGATTGACGACAGCCTGCGCGCCCAGGGCCAGAGCAGCCGCGTGCAGTACATCGTGCTGCACTACACCTCCACCGATCTGGTGCGCTCGCTGGCGCTGCTGACCCGGGGCGAAGTCAGTGCCCACTACCTGATCGACGATGGTGCGGCCAAGGTCTATCGCCTAGTCGACGAGGACCGCCGCGCCTGGCATGCCGGCGACAGCGAATGGCAGGGCCGCACCTGGCTCAACGCCAGCACCATCGGCATCGAGCTGGTCAACCAGGGCTACTACGAGGGGCCGGCCGGGCGCTACTGGCAGCCCTATGGCGAGGCGCAGATACAGGCGCTGATCGCCCTGCTCAAGGACCTGGTCAAGCGCCACGACCTGCCGATCGACAGCATCATCGGCCACGGCGACATCGCTCCCCAGCGCAAGGTCGACCCCGGCCCGCTGTTCCCCTGGAAGCGCCTGGCCGATGCCGGCCTGATCCGTTGGCCGGAGGCCGCCGCTGTGGCTCGCGAGCAGGCGCGCTTCGCCGCCGCGCTACCGGAAATCCTCTGGTTCCAGCAGCAGCTGCACCAACTCGGCTACCCGGTGCCGCGCACCGGCCTGCTCGATACGGCCACGCGCAACGTGCTGATCGCCTTCCAGATGAAGTACCGCCCGGCCCGTTATGACGGCGAGGCGGACGCCGAGAGCGCGGCGATCCTGCAGGTACTCAACCAGCGCTGAGACCGGCGTACGCCGTCTGTCGCGTGCGCTGCGTGCACGCCAGCGAAGCCGCATCAGGCGCAGCCGCTGCGCTATACCTGAAGGGTTCCCTACGGAGCCCAACCCATGTCCCTCAGCCTGCGCCGCCTGCTCTTCCGTCCCTGGCCGGCGGCGCTATTGGCTACCTGCCTCGGCATCCTGCTGTTCGGCCTGGCCGGCCTGTGGCTGGCCAACAACCAGGCCCAGCGCGCCGAGGCCGAGCGTCTACAGGTGCAGGGCCAGCGCTTTCTGCAGCGCATCGAACAGATCTTCGGCCAGCTCGGCGCGGCCCTCGACGAACTGGAGCAGCAACCCCTGCGCGGTTGCGACCTGGCCATGGTGGAGACCCTGCGCCGCGTGGTGTTCCAGCACCGCTTCGTCTACGAGGCGGCCTTCATCGGTGGCGACCAGCGCTGCTCCTCGTCGCCGCGGCGCAGCTCGCTGGGGCCGGAGCGGGCGCCGGACCTGGAGGGCGAGCGCCAGCGCTACTGGCTGAATACCACCGCCCAGCCCGACGACGACCTGGCCGCGCTGGTGGTCGGCCGCGGCTACTTCCGCCTGTCCACCTCGCGCGGGCACCTGGCCGACATGGTCGAGCTGCCGGCCGGCGGCAGCCTGATGATAGTGCCGCGCGATGGCGCCAAGGCCCTGCCGATCCTCGGCCCGGCGCAGCCTTGGCCGCCGGCCGCGCAATGGCCCGAGGGCCAGGAGTTGCAGCTGACCCCGGGCCAGCTGATCTACCGCATGCCGACCAACAGCCCGGACTTCGACCTAGTGCTGTTCGCCGACCGCAGCCTCCTTCAGCAGCGCCTGCGCGAAGGCCTGTTCGGCTGGTTGCCGGTGGCCCTGCTGCTGGCCCTGCTCGCCGGCCTGAGTACCTATCACCTGGTCAGCTATCGCCAGTCCCTCGGTGGTTCGCTGGCCTCCGCCCTGCGCCGCCGCGCCCTGCGCGTGCGCTACCAGCCGATCTTCGATCTGGAGAGCCGCCGCTGCGTCGGTGCCGAGGCCTTGGTGCGCTGGCGCCGGGCCGACGGCAAGCTGCTCGGCCCCGACCACTTCATCCCCATGGCCGAGAGCAGCGGGCAGATCCGCGAGATTACCGACTACATGCTGGAGCAGGTGCTGGTGCAACTCGGCGACCTGCTGCGCCAGCAGCCGGGGCTGTATATCTCGATCAACCTGGCCGCCTGCGACATCGCCGAGCCGCGCATCAGCGTGCTGGCTGCTCGCCTGCTGCTGCAGCACCGGGTCGCGGCCGGGCAGATCGCCTTCGAGGTCACCGAGTCGGGCCTGGCCGATATCCAGGCGGCCAAGGGCGTGCTGGCGCAATTGCGCGAGAGCGGCCATCGGGTGCTGATCGACGACTTCGGCACCGGCTATTCCAGCCTGGCCTACCTGCAGGAGCTGCCGGCCGATGTGCTGAAGATCGACAAGTCGTTCGTCGACGCTCTCGGCCATGACGCGGCCAGCAGTGGGGTGGCGCCGCACATCATCCAGATGGCCGCGGCGCTGCAGCTCAAGGTGGTGGCCGAAGGCATCGAGCACGAGGCCCAGGCGGTGTTCCTCGCCGCCCAGGGCGCCCAGTGCGGGCAGGGCTGGCTGTTCGCCAAGCCGCTGACCGCGCGCCAGCTCCGCCGCTTGCTGGAGCGTCAGGCCGGCTAGGCCGGCGGCGCCAGGCAGCCGATCAGCCGCGAGTCAGCCAGGGCCGCCGTGCGGTGCACGGTGGCGGCCTGGTACTCGGCATCGGCGAGCATGCCGAGAAGGGCCTGGCGCGAGGGATAGTGCACCAGCAGCACCTCGTCCCACTGCTCGCCGGCCGGAGCGATCAGTGCCGCCTTGGCTTGGGCCAGCAGCTGCACATTGCCGCCCACGCTACGCACCTTGGCCAGCGCCGTGCGGCTGTAGCGTGCATAGGCCTCGCGGCCGCTGCAGGGAGCGTGCGGGCAGTCCGCGGGATAGCGGGCATCGGTGTGGTAACGCAGCAGGTTGAGCATCAGGATCGGCTGGTCTGCGGGCATGTCGGCGGCGAAGGCGGCCAGTTGTTCGCGGCTGGGGTTGATGCTGGGCATGGCGATCTCCGCAAATGACTGCGGCCAGCCTGGAGGGGCTGGCCGCAATGGTCAATCGCCATCCACGGGCCGCATGGCCCGCCATATCAGGGACGGAAGGCGCGGGCGTCGCGGGCCCAGACATCCAGGGCCGGTTTCAGGTCATCCAGGGTCAGCTGGGTGCTGCTGTTTTCCAGCTGCAGGCCGTGGCCCTTGCGCACTACCCGCACCATCGGCTGGCTGGTGCGGGCGTCGAGCGCCTCCAGCTCCACATAGATATCGGTGTTGCGGTCGCGGGTGCCGGCGGCGGTGCTGGCGGCGGCGGCGACCAGGGCGATCGGGATCACCTCGTAGAACTTCAGGCCTTCGGCCGAGGTGCTCACCCCGGTGATGGCGCTGCGCAGCACCAGGGTGTCGGTGTTGGGCGCGTCGACCACGGTCATGCGGCTGGACAGCTCGCGGCGCATGGACTGCTGCAGATAGCCGGTGATCTGATCGAGCGTGGCCTGGCTGACTTCGTCGCTGGGCTTGGGCTCGGGATGGAACACCGGCTTCTCGATGTATACCGAGCGGTAGTTGCCGGCGTTGTAATCCGGCGACACCCAGCGCAGCACCGGCGCGCCGCTGGCCGAGGT
The DNA here is from genome assembly GCF_005508865.1 of Pseudomonas sp. F(2018). Lineage (GTDB taxonomy): Bacteria > Pseudomonadota > Gammaproteobacteria > Pseudomonadales > Pseudomonadaceae > Aquipseudomonas. The sequence goes on along the minus strand of NZ_SCOM01000003.1, from coordinate 465,992 downwards.
GGCCGGTTGCAGCTGCGAATAGTCGGAAAGGAAACCGGAATACTGGGAAGGCTGGGTGGTATTGCTGGCGCAACCGGCAAGCAGCAGACCGGCGACCAGGCCGAGGGACAGCAGGCTGGAACGATGCATCCTTGACACTCCTAAGCGGGACGGTTTGGCAGAAATCCTAGTAGGGATTTGTGACCTTCGCCTGACTGCTTAGAACATACTTGTAGGCTGACGCGCCGCCTCCCTGCGGCGCGCGACAGGCCGCTAGTACGGCAATGCCATGTAGAAGCGCGCACCCTGCCCGGGCTGCGATTTCACCCCGATGCGCCCGCCGTGCAGCTGGACGATTTCCTGGCACAGGGCCAGGCCCAGCCCGGCACCCCCCTTGCGCCGGCCGACCTGGACGAAGGGCTCGAAGATGCGCGCCTGCTGGCTCTGCGGGATACCCTCGCCGTCATCCTCGACGCTGATGAACAGGCGATCGCCCTGGCAGCGCGCCTGTAGCACGATCAGCCCGCCCGGATGGCAGTGGCGCAGGGCGTTGCCGATCAGGTTGTCCAGCACCCGGTCCAGCTGCATGCAGTCCAGCTGCAGCTGCGGCAGGTCCTCGGCCGGCTCCACGCGCAGCTCCACCTGTTGCTCCTCGGCCTTGTGGGCGAAGCGTCGCGCGGCCTTCTCCAGCAGCTCGGCGGGGTTGCACGGCTGCAGTTCGAGCTTCTGCAGGCCGCTCTGGTAGCGGGAGAAGTTGAGCAGGTCGTCGATCAGCCGCAGCAGGCGGTGCATCTCCTCGCCCACCGTATGCAGCAGGTCTTCCTCGCGGCTGTCGGGCTGGAAATGCAGGCGCTCGCGCAGCAGCTCGAAGGCCATGTGCATGCCGGTGACCGGGGTGCGCAGCTCGTGGGAGGCACGCAGGACGAACTCGCTGCGCACCCGTTCGAACGCGCGCAGGCGGGTCACGTCGTGCAGCACCATCACTGCGGCGATGATCGCCCCGCTGTCGTCGCTGACCGGGGTCAGGCTGTAGCTGAACAGGCGCTCGCCGATCTGCAGGTCCTCGCCGTGGCGCGACGGGTGGTGGCCTTCCAGGGCCTGCTCCAGTTGCGCCTGCAATGCCGGTTGTGGCAGCAGCTGGCTGAGGTGCTGGCCCAGGGGCAGTTCCTCCCAGCCGAGCTGGTTCTGCGCCACCGGATTGCCGTGTTCCAGGTGGCCCTCGCGGTCGAGGATCAGCAGGCCGTCATCGATGCCGTCGAGCACCGCCTGCAGGCGCCGTTGCCCGGCCAGCAGGGCGGCCACGTTGCTGGCGCGGAACTGGCTCAGCGCCTCGGCCATGAAGCCGAAGCGGCGGGTCAGCGAGGCCAGCTCGACCTCGCGGGTGATCGGCAGGGTGACCTGGAAGTTGCCCAGGCCGATCTGGTCGGCCGCCTCGGTCAGGGCCTCGATCGGCCGGCCGAAGCGTCGGGCGATGCTGTGGGCGGTGATGAAACCGATCAGCAGCAGGGCTACGCCGATCAGGCCGAGCAGCGCGGTGATCATCCAGGCGTGCTGGCGCGACTCTTCCTGGGTCAGCTCCACCGCCTCCACATAGCGGGCCTGGGTCGCCATCAGGCGGCTGCGCACGGCCTCCAGCACCAAGAGGAAACTGTCGTCGGCGAACAGGCGGTTGCGCACTTCCTGGGGGTCGTGCAGGCGCTTCTCGAAGTTCGCGTAGGTGCGCTCGATCTCCTGCAGGGCCTGCCGGTCGGCGTCGTCCAGGGCGCTCTCACCGGCGTTGGTCAGGGCCTGGCGGAAGCGTCTGGATGAGTCCTCCAGTGCCTGCCGATCGAGCTTGTCGCGCAGGATCAGGACCAGCTGGGCGCCCAGTTCCTGACGCAGGACCAGACCGGCTTCGAGCATCTGCAGGTTGCGGTCCATCGACTCGCTCTGCGCTCGCGCCAGCATCAGCACGCTGAGCATGCCCAGCAGCAGCCCGAGCAGGGCCAGGGTGATCAGCGCGCTGATGCTGAGGAACAGCTGGTTGCGCAGCTTCATAGGCCGTATTGCTTGCGCTTGCGGTACAGGGTGGAGACGTCGATGCCGAGGGTGGTGGCGGCCTGTTCCAGGGTCGGGCTGTTGCCCAGCACGGCGGCGATATGGGCCTTCTCCAGGGCCTCCAGGGTCATGTCCGAGCCGACCCGCGCCACGCCGCCATCGTCGCGGGTATCCAGGCCCAGGTGGCTGGGCTCCACCCACTCGCCGGGACAGATGATGCTGGCGCGCTCGATCACGTTGCGCAGCTCGCGTACGTTGCCCGGCCAGTTGTAGCGGCGCAGGGCGTTCAGCGAAGCCTCGCTGAAGCCGCGGGCCGGGCGCGCGTAGTCCTTGACGAAGCGGGCGAGGAAGCCCTCGGCCAGGGTCAGGATGTCCTCGGCGCGCTCGCGCAGGGGCGGCAGGGTCAGGGTGATGACGTTGAGGCGGTACAGCAGGTCTTCGCGGAAGGTGCCGGCGCGGACCATCTCGTTCAGGTCCAGGTTGGTGGCGGCGAGAATGCGCACATCGGCCTGACGGGTCACCGGGTCGCCGACCCGCTCGTATTCCTTGTCCTGGATGAAGCGCAGTAGCTTGGATTGCAGCGGCAGGGGGAAGTCGCCGATCTCGTCGAGGAACAGGGTGCCGCCATCGGCCTGGTTGACCCGTCCCAGGGTGCTTTCGCTGGCGCCGGTGAAGGCACCGCGGCTGTGGCCGAACAGCTCGCTCTCCATCAGCTCGGCGGTCAGCGACGGGCAGTTGATGGTGACGAAGGGTTTCTTCGCGCGGCGGCTGTGGCTGTGGATCAGGCGCGCCACTTCGCCCTTGCCGGTGCCGGATTCGCCGAGGATCAGCACGTTGGCGTCGGTGTCGGCCACCTGCCGAGCGGTCTCCAGCACGGCCTTCAGCGCCGGGCTGTGCGAGTCCAGCTGGCCCTGGTTGCGCCGCGCCTCGCCTTCCAGCGCCTCCAGGCGTGCGGCCAACTGGCGCACTTCCAGTTGCTGGCTGGCGGCCAGGCGCAGCTGGTCGGGGCTGCAGGGCTTGACCAGGTAATCGGCGGCGCCGGCCTGCATGGCATCTACCGCCACGTCCACCTCGGAATGGGCGGTGACCACCACAACGCGCATCCACGGCACCTGGATGCGCATGCGCTCCAGCACTTCCAGGCCGTTGTCCTCGCCCAGGCGCAGGTCGAGGAAGCACAGGTCGAAGACCTGGCGCTGCAACAGGGCGTCCGCCTGGGTCGCACTGCCGGCGGTGGCTACCTGGTAGCCCTCGTCCTCCAGGCAGTAGCGAAACGTGCGCAGGATGGCCGCTTCGTCATCCACCAGCAGGATGCGGCCGCTGTTCGGTCCAGTTGTTTGCATGAGGTTCTCCAAGGCGGTAGCTCAGCTTAGGCCAGGAAAAGTCGTGCAAGTTGCACGGCCGTGACAAGGCTTAGTTGCAGATTGCAAGGTGAAGGCTCTCTCGTTTCATATGTAAGTTATTGAAATGCAAGGAAAATACACCTGAAAAAAGACTGGCACGGGGCTTGCGATATCAGCCGCAGGAGCGCTCGGCGAATCCCGGTTTCGTGAGCCGACGCGCAGAAGGGAGAGAGTTCCATGTCCAGCGAGACGGCCCACCTCAACGAGCTGATTGAGATCACTCGGGATGGCGAACAGTTCTACCGGCATGCGGCGCAGGAGGTTCATGAGCCTAGCCTGCGCAGCCTGTTCGGCGAACTGGCCAGGGCCAAGCAGCAGCTGGTCGAGGCGTTGGCCCTGGCCACCGCCGCGCAGGACGAGGAACCGGCTCGTGGTGGAACGCTGCTCGGTGCGCTGCAACGTGTGTACGTCGACACCCGCGCCAGGTTCTCCCGCAACGAAGACGCCATTTACGTGGCCCAGCTGGCCGACGCCGAGGACCGCCTTCTGCGGGCCTTTGCCGAGGCCCGCGCAGAAGCCACGCCGCCATTGCAACAGCTGTTGGATCGTGAACTGCCCCAGATACGCGCCTGTCATGCGCGGATGCAGGAATTGAAGAGCTCTCTGTGAGCTCATCAGGAGGAACCAGGATGAATGTTCTCCGCTCGCCATCGCTTCGCAACAAGTTCGATCTGCTCGCCCGCGCCGCCATCTTGTTCGCCCTCGGCGTCGCCACCGGCCAGGCCGGCCAGGCACAGACCCCGGCCGCCGTGCCGCAAATACGCCAGGTGGCCGCGGACCTGCCCACCGTACGGCACTCCGAATTGCAGCTGAACCAGCGACAGCGCTGGGTGTTCTGAAGATTAACGGCCATGCCGCGGACCATTGTGGTCGCAGCACCGCCGCTTACGATCCGTGCCTTGCGGCGGGGTCCCACCAAGGAGAAACATTATGCTTAGTTGGTCCATCACCTTCCTGATCGTCGCCATCATCGCGGGCGTACTGGGCTTTGGCGGAATCGCTGGTACCGCAGCGGGAATCGCCAAGATTCTGTTCCTGGTCTTCCTGGTGATGTTCATCCTGTCCTTCATCCTCGGCCGCCGACCGCGTCCTTGACCTGACCGCGAGCGCCGGGCGGCCGTACCGCCCGGCGCAGGCGTGTGTCTGTAACAAAGCCCGGCAGGCGCTGGCCTGACGGGGGGGCGGGCGCGCTATCATCCCTGCACCTGTGGGGAGATGAAGCATGCTCAACGGCCTGTGGCTGGGGTTTTTCGTGGTGGCCGCGCTGGCCGCCCTGGTGCGCTGGATCGGCGGGGACGCCACGGTGTGGGCCTCCATGGTGGAGAGCCTGTTCACCATGGCCAAGACCTCCGTCGATGTGATGATCCTGCTGTTCGGCACGCTCACGCTGTGGCTGGGTTTTCTGCGCATCGCCGAGAAGGCCGGCCTGGTCGAGGTGCTTGCCCGCCTGCTCGGCCCGCTGTTCGCCCGGCTGATGCCGGACGTGCCGCGCGGCCATCACTCGCTCGGCCTGGTCACCCTCAGCTTCACCGCCAACGGCCTGGGCCTGGACAATGCCGCCACGCCCATCGGCCTGCGCGCGATGAAGGCGCTGCAGGAGCTCAACCCCAATCCCACCTCGGCGACCAATGCCCAGGTGCTGTTCATGGTGATGAACGCCTCGTCGTTCGTCCTGCTGCCGGTATCGATCTTCATGTACCGCGCGCAACAGGGCGCCGAAGACCCGGCCCTGGTGTTCCTGCCGATCCTCCTGGCCAATGCCGTGTCCACCCTCAGCGCCCTGCTGGCGGTGGGCGTGATGCAGCGCCTGCGCCTGTGGGACCCGGTGCTGCTGGCCTGGTTCGGTGGCGCTGCGCTGCTGATCGGCGGCTTTATGGCCGTGCTGGCCGGTCTCTCCGCCACGGCGCTGACCGCGCTGTCCTCGCTGCTCGGCAACCTTACCCTGTTCGGCCTGATCCTATGCTTCCTGCTGCTCGGCGCGCTGAAGCGGGTGCCGGTGTACGAGAGTTTCGTCGAGGGTGCCAAGGAAGGTTTCGAGGTCGCCAAGAACCTGCTGCCCTACCTGGTCGCCATGCTCTGCGCGGTGGGCGTGCTGCGCGCCTCGGGGGCGCTGGACGTGCTGCTCGACGGCATCCGCTGGTGCGTCGAGGGCCTGGGCTGGGACAGCCGCTTCGTCGAGGCGCTGCCCACCGGCCTGGTCAAGCCGTTCTCCGGCAGCGCGGCGCGGGCCATGCTGATCGAGACCATGCAGACCCAGGGCGTCGACAGCTTCCCGGCGCTGATCGCGGCGACCATGCAGGGCAGCACCGAGACCACCTTCTATGTGCTGGCCGTGTACTTCGGCTCGGTGGGCATCCAGCGCGCCCGCCACGCGGTGGGCTGCGCCCTGTTCGCCGACCTGGTCGGAGTGATCGCCTCGATCCTGATCTGCTACTGGTTCTTCGGCTGAGGGGAGCTCGTTTGGTGTGCTGCCTGCGGCGAGTGGCCCACCTACTTCAGCGCCGAGCTGGCGGCCATCGTAGGGTGGCCTCGCCCGCGCAGCGGGCAGCCCACCTCCCCACGCCGAGCTCCTACTTGAGCCCCAGCCGCGTCGCCAGCCGATGCAGGTTGGCGCGATCCACGCCCAGCTCGCGGGCGGCGGCCGCCCAGTTGTCCTGCTGACGCCGCAGAGCGGCCTGGATCAGCTGGCGCTGGTAGGCGTCCACCGCCAGGCGCAGATCGCCGACCGGCTCCTGCCCTGCCCCATCGCCTGCCTGAACGGCCACCGCCGCCACGGCCGGCGCCTGCGCCAGCGGCGCCAGATCCAGATCGCAGGCCTCCAGCGTGAGGATGCGCGGGCGTTCCACCTGGCGCGCCAGGGCCTTGAGCGCGGCGCGGCCGAGCAGGTGCTCCAGCTCGCGCACGTTGCCTGGCCAGGCATGCCCGAGCAGCGCCGCCTGGGCCTCGGCGGCCAGGCGCAGGCCGCGCAGGCGCAGGCGGGCGCGGTTCTGTTCGAGGAAGTGGCCGGCCAGCAGCAGCACGTCGCGGCCGCGCTCGCGCAGCGGCGGCACCTGCAGCGGGTAGACGCTGAGGCGGTGATAGAGGTCGGCGCGGAAGCGCCCGGCGCGCACTTCCTCGGCCAGGTCGCGGTTGGTGGCGGCGAGGATGCGCACGTCCACCCGGTGCTCGCGGTCCGAGCCCAGGCGCTGCAGCTGGCCGCTCTGCAGCACGCGCAGCAGCTTGGCCTGCACCGGCAGCGGCAGCTCGCCGACCTCGTCGAGGAACAGGGTGCCGCCATCGGCCAGCTCGAACTTGCCGCTACGCTCGCCGCTGGCGCCGGTGAAGGCGCCGCGCACGTGGCCGAACAGTTCGCTCTCCACCAGCTGCTCGGGCAGCGCCGCGCAGTTGATGCTGATTAGCGGCTTGCCGGCGCGCGGCGAGCGACCGTGGATGGCCTGGGCCACCAGCTCCTTGCCGACCCCGGTCTCGCCCTCGATCAGCACCGTCAGGTCGCTGCTCGCCACCGTGTCGATCTCCGCCTGCAGGCGCTTGTGCGCGGCGCTCTGGCCGATCAGCTCGGCATGCACGGCCTGGCCGGCCACCTCGCGGAAACGCGCGGCCAGCTGGCGCTCGGCCTCGGCACGCTGGGTCAGGCTGAGCAGGCGGTCGTTGGCCTTCACCGAGGCGGCGGCCAGGCGGGCGAAGGCCTCCAGGTTGTCCAGATCGGCCTGGGCGAAGCTGCCGGGCTCCATGCTGTCCAGGGTGATCAGGCCCCAGGGGCGGTCGTCGATGAACAGCGGGCAGCCCAGGCAGTCGTGTACTTCCAGCTGGCCGATGTGCTCTTCCACCAGGCCGTCGTAGGGGTCGGGCAGGTCGCTGTCGGCGGCGAAGCGGGTCGGCCGGCGATCGCCCAGCAGCACCTCGAATCGTGGGTGCTCGGCCAGGGCGAAACGGCGGCCCAGGGTATCGGCGCTGAGGCCATCCACCGCCAGCGGAATCAGCTGCTCGCCATCCAGGCGCAGCAGCGCGGTGGCGTCGCAGGGGATCAGCGCGCGCAGGGCGCTGAGCAGGCGCCGGTAGCGCTCGTCCTCGGCCAGTTCGCGGCTGAGGTCGTCGACCAGCGGTAGCAGGGCCTGCAGCAACGGATTCGTAGTCATCGTGACTCCGTGATGTCGATATGACCTGTTGTTCAATCGACTATGAATAACATAAATATATGATTTATAAGGATAAATATATTGGCATAAATCCTGATATTCCTCTGACAGAAAACCCTGCGTGCAAGAGGAATACCCATATGTTGTCCAACGAACACATCGCCCTCGTCAAGGCCACCGTGCCCCTGCTGGAAAGCGGCGGCGAGGCGCTGACCACCCATTTCTACCGCATGATGCTCGGCGAATACCCCCAGGTGCGCCCCCTGTTCAACCAGGCGCACCAGGCCAGCGGCGACCAGCCGCGGGCCCTGGCCAACGGCGTGCTGATGTACGCCAAGCACATCGACCGCCTGCAGGCCCTTGGCCCGCTGGTCGGGCAGATCGTGCAGAAGCACGTGTCGCTGCAGATCCTCCCCGAGCACTATCCGATCGTCGGCAGCTGCCTGCTGCGCGCCATTCGCGAAGTGCTCGGCGCCGAAATCGCTACGGATGAAGTGATCGCCGCCTGGGCCGCCGCCTACGGCCAGCTGGCCGACCTGCTGATCGGCGCCGAGGAGGAGGTTTACTCCGCCAGTGAGCGTGCCCCGGGCGGCTGGCGTGGTGGCCGCGCCTTCCGCGTGGCGCGCAAGGTACGCGAGAGCGAGGAGATCACTTCCTTCCACCTGCAGCCGGTCGACGGCGGCGCCATCCTCGACTTCATTCCCGGCCAGTACATCGGCCTGCGCCTGACGCTGGAGGGCGAGGAAGTACGCCGTAACTACTCGCTGTCCGCCGGTCCCGATGGTCGCGAGTACCGCATCAGCGTCAAACGCGAGCCGGGCGGCCGGGTGTCCAACCACCTGCACGACCGGGTCGGCGAAGGCGACGAGCTGGAGCTGTTCATCCCGGCCGGCGAGTTCACCCTCACCCCTTCGAGCAAGCCGCTGGTGCTGATCAGCGCCGGCGTCGGCATCACTCCGCTGATGACCATGCTGGAGGCGGCGGTGCACAGCGGCCGGCCGATCCGCTTCATCCACTGCGCGCGGCATGCCGGCGTGCAGGCCTTTGCCGCGCGGGTGGACGAGCTGGCGGCGGCGCATCCGCAGCTGCAGCGCTTCTACTGCTTCGAGGAGGCGCGCCCGGACGACGGCGCCGATGCGCACGGCCGCCTCGGCCTGGAGCGCCTGCGTGCATGGCTGCCGGCCGAGCGCGACCTGGATGCCTATTTCCTCGGGCCCAAGCCGTTCATGGCCGCGCTCAAGCGCAACCTGCGCGAGCTGGGGGTGCCGGAGGCGCAGACCCGCTACGAGTTCTTCGGTCCGGCGTCCGCGCTGGAGGCGTGAGACCAGCGGCCGGCGCCATGCATCGCTGATGCATGCGCCGGCCTGCAATGCTGGCAAAACGCAGCTATGGTTCTGGTAGGCATTGCGCCTGTAGTAGGTGACCTACCATGAAAAACTGGACCATACGGACAAGGTTGTTCGTTCTCATCGTCCTGATGATGGCGGGCAGCTTGGCTATCGGCACCGCCGGCCTCACCGGCCTGCGTGGCGTGCTCGACGGCCTCAACAGCGTTTACCTGGATCGCGTGGTGCCGTTGCGCGACCTCAAGGTGATCGCCGATCTCTACGCGGTGAACATAGTCGACGCCAGTCACAAGGCGCGCAACGGCGGCATCCCCGCCGCCGAGGCGGCCAGCCAGGTGGAGCTGGCGGAAGGCAAGATCCAGCAGATCTGGAAAACCTACCTGGCGACTCACCTGATCGACGACGAGAAGCGTCTGATCGAGCAGATCCAACCCCTGATGCAGCAAGCCCATGAACCGATACAACGGCTCAAGGCGATCCTGCGGGCCAACGACGGCGAGGCCCTGGCGGCCTTTACCGCCCAGGAGCTGTATCCGCACATCGACCCGCTGTCGGAACAGTTCGGCAAGCTGATCGAGGTGCAGCTGCAGGAGTCTGAGCGTCAGTACGAGCGGGGCCTGGCGCTGTACCAGCGCAACTTCAACCTGGTCGCCGGGCTGCTGGCGCTGCTGCTGATCGGCGGCGGCATTCAGGCTTGGACGATGAGCCGCGGCATCAACCTGCGTCTCACCGAGCTGCGCGAGGTGGTGGCGCGCAACGCCGCCGGTGATCTCAGCCAGCCGGTGCAGTGCAGCGGCGGCGACGAGATCACCGAGGTGCAGACCTCGTTCAAGCTGATGCAGGAGAACCTGCGCGACACCCTGCAGGGCATCCAGGGCGCCGCCACCCAGTTGGCCTCGGCGGCCGAGCAGCTGCACGCGGTCACCGAGCAGTCGGCCCAGGGCATCAACCGGCAGAACGACGAGATCCAGATGGCCGCCACCGCTGTCACCGAGATGTCGGCGGCGGTGGACGAGGTGGCGCGCAACGCCAACCACACCTCGGATTCCTCCCGCGAGGCGCAGGAGACCGCCGAGGCCGGGCGGCGCCAGGTCAGTACCACGCGCAGCACCATCGAGCAGCTCAGTGATCGCCTGCAGATCACCTCGGGCACCATCGCCCGCCTGGCCGACGAGGCCATCGCCATCGGCCGGGTGCTGGAGGTGATCCGCACCATCGCCGAGCAGACCAACCTGCTGGCGCTCAACGCCGCCATCGAGGCGGCGCGGGCCGGCGACCAGGGCCGCGGCTTCGCCGTGGTGGCCGACGAGGTGCGTGCGCTGGCCCAACGCACGCAGAGCTCGACCCAGGAGATCGAGCGGATGATCAGCGCGATCCAGAGCGCCAGCCAGGAGTCGGTAGATGCCATGGGCGCCAGTAGCGAGTACGCCAGCCGCAGCAGCGACATGGCCAGCCAGGCGGACGGTGCCCTGGCGCTGATCGCCGAGCGGGTCGGGCAGATCAACGAGATGAACCTGGTGATCGCCAGCGCCGCCGAGGAACAGGCTCAGGTGGCGCGCGAGGTGGATCGCAACCTGGTGGCGATCCGCGACATCGCCGAGCAGAACTCCACCGGCGCCCAGGAAACCTCGGTGGCCAGCGACCAGCTGGCGCGCCTGGCCAGCGAGCTGAACGGCATGGTGCAGCGCTTCCGCCTGTAGCGGCTCAACGGGTTGCCTGTTCGTCGTCCTCGTCGGCGAACAGGCCCTTGCCCCACTCCAGCAGCGGGTCGTCGTACTGGTGCGCCTCCAGGGCGGCCAGCTTGGGTTCGATAAAGGCCTCGAAGGCTGGCCCCGAGTCGAAGTGGTGCTGGCCGGTGAACACGGTGAACAGCAGCTTCTTGCCGATGCTGACGGAGAACATGTTGCCGATGGGCTCGCCGTCCTTGCGCAGCAGGATCAGCTTGGCGTGGCTGCCGAGCTTGCGGGTCAGTTCGATCTCCTCCTCGGTCACCCCCTCACCCAGCAGGCCCAGGGCGATGCCGGCGCCCTGCAGCGAGCTGTAGCTGGCCATCAGCGCCTCGCCGGCGCTGGGGGTGAGCGACACGGTGCTGTGCAGGTAGAGGCCGCTGAGCGGCTCGGAGTCGTAGCTCAGGTCGGTGGTGCGGGTCCAGTAGGTGGTGGTCTTGCTGAAGTAGCCGGCCTCCTCGCCGTAGCCGAAGTCGGCGCCGGTGAGCAGCAGCTGGCGCTCCGCCGCGCTGGGTTGCGAGTCGTCGCTGCAGCCGCCCAGCAACAGGACGAGCAGCAGGCAGGTGATGGTTCTGAGCATGGGCGTTCCTTGCGATGTGCCTGGGCGCAGCTTGCCGCAGCGCTCCCGCCCTGGCTAGCGACTAGTCGACGCGGAAACGCAGCACGCCGATCTGCTGGCCGGCCTCGGTCACCACCTGCACCTGCCAGTCGCCTGCCGGCTGGCCGGGGAAGTTGCGCTTGTGGGTCCAGGCCCGGTAGCCGGCCTTGCGCCCGCCGTGGATATCCAGGGCGATGCGGTCCATCTCTACGCCGTCGCGTTTCCACACGTGATAGATGCGTTCGTTCAACCCGCGCGGTGCGCTGATCGCGGTGTAGGCGTAGAGCCCGGCCTGTTGCAGTTGGGCGGTGGAGACCTGCTTCAGGCTGCGCCCGGGCTTGCGTTCCTGCAGTTGTTCGGTGACCGCCACCTGGGTCAGCCACAGGGTCGCCGGCGGCACCCAGGGCCGCGCCAGCCAGGCGCCGACGCCGAGGGCGGCGACCAGTCCGGCCAGGGTCGCCCAGCGCCAACCGCGCTGGATGCGCAGGCTGCTGCCGAGGCTGGGCAGAGTCGCCACCAGGGCGATGCCCAGGGCCAGGCGGTAGCTCTCGGCGGTGGTCAGGTGGACGATCAGCGGCAGCGCCACCAGCAGCACGGCGAACAGCGCCAGGCTGTGGAAGCTCAGGTACAGCCAGCGCCGCGCGGCCAGCCACTTGTAGTAGAGCGGGTCGATGATCGCCAGCAGCGCGGCCGCGCCGAGCAGGCCGGTGAACAGCGCCTGGCCGCTGTTCCAGGCGGTGGTGATGAAGAAGAACGGCAGGGCGAAGAACAGGCTTTCCTGGTGGATCAGCTGGGTCAGGTAGCGCAACAGCAGCGGCGGCACCTCGATCCCCAGCCAGCGCGCCGCGCTGCGGGTCAGCAGGCCCTCCAGCAGCAGCCAGACCCAGCTCAGCAGCATCAGCACGGCGATCACCTTGCCCACGCCCGCCTGGCGGTCGACCAGGATGAAGCTGGCCACACCTGAGCAGAAACCGAACGCGGCGATCAGACCGGGGTAGCGTTGCAGCAGGGCGAGCAGGCGAAGCAGGTGGGGTTTCCAGTGCGGCATCGGAGAGGTGGCGGCAGGCGTGATCGGGGGCGGCAGGATACCAGCAGCATCGCCGTCATGGCGCGGCGCACTGGCGCGACGCGATGACCGGGTCAACACTTCAGGGCATGCGGAAAGAGGGCAGTCGATGACGCGGTGGCAATGGATGGCGGGCTGGCGAGCGGCCCTGGGCGCCCTGGCGGCGCTGCCGGCGGCCGTCGGCCAGGCGGCCGAGGGGCTGCCGCTGTACCTGATGGAGGTGCCGCCGATCACCATCAACCAGGCCGAGCGCAAGGGCATAGTCGGCGACATCACCCTCGAGGCCCTGCGCCGCGCCGGCTACGCCCACCAGCTGGTGGTGGTGCCCAGCCCGCGGGCCCTGGCGCTGGTGCCGGGGCTGCAGGACACCTTGATCATTCCCCTGGCGCGGCTGCCCGAGCGCGAGCCACAGTTCACCTGGATCGCCGAGATCATGCGGGTGGAGCGCGCCTTCTACACCCGCTCGCGGCGGCTCGGCTCCTTCGCCGAGGCTCGTGCGCTGCGCAGCATCGCCGTATCGCGTGGCTCCGCCGGACACAGCATCCTGCTCGCCCGAGGCTTCGCGCCGGCGCAGATTGTCGAGGTCAACCAAGGGCCCTCGGCGCTGCACATGGTGCGCGCCGGGCGGGTCGATGCCTGGTACAACCCGGTGCTGGAGGCCGAGCTGCTGCAGCGCCAGGAGGGCGGCCTGCATCTGGTGCAGAGCGAGCTGCTCGGCTCCACCGGGCAGTACCTGGCCTGCTCGCGGCTCTGCGATCCGAACGTGGTGAAGCGCCTGGGCGCGGCGGTACAGGGCATGCGCGACGACGGCAGCCTGGAGCGGATCAAGGCTGGCTACCTGAAGCACTGAGTCTCAGGCAGCTGGCGGCGCCTCGCCATTTTCCGGGGGCAGCGCGGCGCCGTTCTCCTCTTCCTGCGCGCCGTCGCTGCCTATGTCCTCCAGCACCACATAGGCGCTGCCGCAGAACAGCGAGTTGAGGCGCTTCATGTCGGCGATCAGCTCCAGGTGCAGGGCGCTGGTCTCGATGCTCTGCACCACCTGGCGGCTGAGGCGGCCGACATGGGCGTGGGCCAGCTTGCGCTCCTCGCGGCGGAAGCGGCGTTTCTCCTGCAGCAGGCGCTGGGCATTGTCGCGGTTGCCGTTGAGGAACACGTTGAGGCCCAGACGCAGGTTGTTGGCCAGCAGCTCGTGCAGGCCGCTGAGCTCCTCCAGGCCGCTGTCGGAAAAACTGTAGTGGCGGGCGCGCTTGTGATTGTCGAGCTTGCCGGCCATCTGCTCGATCAGGTCGCCGGCATGCTCCAGGTTCACCGCCAGCTCGATGATCTCCGCCCAGCGCCGACTGTCGTGGGCCGGCAGGTCGTCGCGCGGCATCTGCGCCAGGTACAGCTTGACCGCGCCGTACAGCGCATCGACGTCGTCGTCCAGGCGGCGCAACTGCTGGCTGGCCTCGCCGGAGCCGCCGCGCAGCACCTCGCGCAGGTGCACCAGCATCTGCTCCACCAGGTCGCCAATGCGCAGGGTCTCGCGCACCGCATTGGCCAGCGCCAGGCTCGGCGTCTCCAACGCCGTGCGGTCGAGATGGCGCGGCCGGGCCACGCCTTCGTCGCGCGTCCGCTCCGGCAGCAGCAGGCTGCACAGACGCGCCATCAGCCCCACGCTGGGCAGCATCAGCAGGCAGCGCAGGCTGTTGTAGGCCAGGTGGAAGCCGATCACCAGGGTCGCGGCGGACCAGTCCAGCTGTTCCATCCAGTGCACCAGCGGTTCCACCAGCGGCAGTACCAGGAGCAGGCCGAGCAGCTTGTACAGCAGGCTGCCCACGGCCACCCGGCGCCCGGCCGCCGACTGCATGCTGCTGTTGATCAGCGCCAGCACGCCGCTGCCGATATTGGCGCCGATGACCAGGCCGATGGCCACCGGCAGGCTGATCATGCCGCTGCCGGCCAGGGTCGCGGTGAGCAGCACGGCGGCCAGGCTGGAATAGGTGATGAGGGCGAACAGCGCGCCGACCAGGGCGTCCAGCAGCAGGTCGCCGGTCAGCGAGGCGAACAGCGCCTCGATGCTGTGGGATTCGGCGATCGGCCGGGCGGCCTGGACGATCAGCTGCAGGGCCAGGATCAGCAGGCCGAGGCCGATCGCCACCCGGCCGATCTGGCCCAGGCGGCTCTGCTTGCGCGAGAGGAACAGCACTACGCCGACGAAGATCAGCAGCGGCGACAGCCAGGACAGGTCGAGGGTGAGCACCCGCGCCATCAGCGCGGTACCGACGTCGGCACCGAGCATGATCGCCAGGGCCGGGGCCAGCGCCATCAGGTCCTGGGCGACGAAGGAGGTGACCAGCAGGGCGGTGGCGTTGCTGCTCTGCACCAGGGCGGTGACGCCGATGCCCGCGGCAAACGCCTGCGGCCGCCGCGCCACGCTGTGGCTGAGGATGCGCCGCAGCTGCGAGCCATACACCCGCAGGATGCCGGTGCGCACGATATGGGTGCCCCACACCAGCAGGGCGATGGCGGACAACAGATTGAGCAGGGTCAGCATGGCGCAGCCTCGGGGCTCGCTCTTCTTCGATGGGTGCGGTTTCCGGCGCCCTCCTGTTTAGCTTTAGTTGTAGATCGGTGACAGCGCCAGCCGTTCAGCCTCGCTGCGCTACATCGACCTCGCCCTGCGGATGGCGGCGGCACGGAGTCGCCGAGCGGCGCTCCGTGCGCGGGTGTCTCAGCGGCGCAGCTTGGCCAGCAGGCGGAGGATTTCCAGGTACAGCCAGACCAGGGTCAGCATCAGGCCGAAGGCGGCGTACCACTCCATGTATTTCGGGCACTGCTGCTCGACGCCCTGTTCGATGAAGTCGAAATCCAGCACCAGGTTGAGCGCGGCGATCACCACCACGAACAGGCTGAAGCAGATGCCGAGCACGCCGCTCTCGTGGATGAACGGGATCGACAGGTCGGTGAACAGGCGCAGGCCCAGGTTGACCAGGTACAGCAGGCAGATGGCGCCGGTGGCGGCGACCACGCCCAGCTTGAAGTTCTCGGTGGCGCGGATCAGCCCGCTGCGGTACGCGGCCAGCAGGCAGAACAGGGTGCCGAAGGTCAGTGCCACGGCCTGCACGACGATGCCCGGGTACTTGGCCTCGTAGAACGCCGAGATGGCGCCGACGAACACGCCCTCGACCAGCGCATGCAGCGGAGCCAGGTAGGGTGCGGTGCGCTTGGCGAAGATGATGATCAGCGACAGCAGGAAGCCGCCGATGGCGCTGCCCAGCACCCAGGGCATCAGGCCGGCGGCCGCCTCGGGGTTGCTGAAGTAGCTGTTCCACACCCAGACCGCCGAGATCAGCGTCAGGGCCAGCAGCATGGCCGTCTTGTTGACGGTGCCGCCGAGGGTCATGGGGTCTGCGGATACATCCAGGTTGCTGAAGGCTTTTTCGGAAAGCGAGGGGTTGCCAGATGCCATGTTGCGCTCCTTGCGTCGTTGTTATGTCGGCGCCGGCACGGTAGCAAAAAATCCGCGCCGGCGGCGCTTCTTGTTAACCTTGCGGCAGTCCAATCGCCAGCACCGCCCATGCTCAGCCTGTACCACGCCCCCGACCTGGAAACCCTCGGCCTGTTGGCCTGTCGGCTGCTCGCCCAGCCGCAGGCGGACGTGCTGGCGCCGGCGCGGGTGGTGGTGCCGAGCCAGGGTATCGGCCGCTGGCTGACCCTGCAGCTGGCGCGCGAACAGGGCATCGCCATGCATCTGGAGGTGCAGCTGCCGTCCAGCTTCGTCTGGGGCCTGGCGCGCCAGGTGCTCGGCGCCCTGCCGGAGCAGTCGGCGTTCAACCCGCAGGCGATGACCTGGCGCCTGTACGACTGGCTGTGCGATCCGGCCAACCTGGCCCGCGCCGAACGCCTGCAGCGTTACCTGGAAGGCGGCGACGAGCGCCGCCGCCTGGCCCTGGCGGCGAAGATCGCCGACGTGTTTGACCAGTACCTTCTGTATCGCGACGACTGGCTGGCCGCCTGGGAGCGCGGCGAGCTGTGCGACCTGGGCGCCGACGAAACCTGGCAGGCGCTGCTGTGGCAGGAGCTGACCCGCGATGGCCACCCGCACCGCGCGCGCCTCCTCGGCGAGCTGCTGGCGCGCCTGCATGCCGATACGCCCATCGCCGGGATGCCCGAGCGCCTGCTGGTGTTCGGCATCAGCTCGCTGCCGCCGCATCACCTGCGCGTGCTGGAGGGGCTGGCGCGGCACACCGACGTGGTGATCTTCGCCCTCAACCCCTGCCGCGAGGCCTGGGGCGAGATTCGCGACGTGCGCGAGCTGGCCCAGTCCGAGGTCAGCCCGGACGACTGGTACCTCGATGTGGGCCACCCGCTGCTGGCCAGCCTGGGCAAGCAGGGCCGCGACTTCTTCGATAGCCTGCTCGGGCAGATCGCCGAGGAGAACGGCATCTACCCGCAGGACGCCGAGCTGGCCGACGACAGCCTGCTGCACGCCCTGCAGCAGGACATCCTGCGCCTGCGCACCCGCACCCCGGACGAGCGCCTGGCCCTGCGCGACGACGACCGCTCGCTGGAGCTGCACATCGCTCACTCGCCGCTGCGCGAGGTGGAAATCCTGCATGACCAGCTGCTGGCGCGCTTCGCCGCCGACCCGCGGCTGAGCCCGGATCAGGTGGTGGTGCTGACCCCGGATATCGAGCGCTATGCGCCCTATATCGAAGCCGTCTTCGCCCGCCGCGAAGGCGCGCCGCATATTCCCTACAGCCTGGCCGACCGCAGCCTGCGCGCCGAGACGCCGCTGATCGAGGCCTTCCTCGGCCTGCTCAGTCTGCCCGAGAGCCGCTTCGCCGCCGAGGAAATCCTCGCCTGGCTGGAGCAGCCGGCCATCGCCCGCCGCGCCGGCATCGAACCCGAAGACCTGCCGCTGCTGCGCGACTGGCTGCACCAGGCCGGCGTGCGCTGGGGCCGCGACGCCGGTCATCGTGCCGCCCTCGATTTGCCCGCCGATGATGCCTTCACCTGGCGCCAGGGCCTGGACCGCCTGCTGCTGGGCTTCGCCGCACCGCCGCAACTGGCCGGCGATGGCGTACCGCTGCTCGGTGACAGCCTGCCGCTGGATGCCCTGGAAGGCGCCCGTGGCCAGCTGCTCGGTCGCCTGTGTGCCTTCGTCGAACTGCTCGCCGGCCTGGCCGAGCGCCTGCAGCGCGATCGTCCGCTGGCCGATTGGGCGCTGGACCTGCAGGGCCTGATCGATGTGCTGTTCGACGAGCGCGAATCCGGCGACACCCTGCTCCTGCTCAGCCAGGCCTGTGCGGCGCTGGCGCGCCAGGCCGAGGACTCCGCCATCACCCGGCCGGTGGAACTGGCGCTGGTGCGCCAGCAGCTCGGTGCGGCGCTGGAGAGCGGTAGCGGCGCTTCGGGCTTCCTCACCGGCGCGGTGACCTTCTGCACCATGGTGCCGATGCGCAGCCTGCCGTTCCGCCTGGTCTGCCTGCTCGGCCTGGACGACGGCGCCCTGCCCCGGCGCACGCCGGTCGCCGGCTTCGACCTGATCGCCAGGCGCCCGCGCCGCGGCGATCGTGCCCGGCGCCTGGACGACCGTTACCTGTTCCTCGAGACCCTGCTCAGTGCCCGCGATGGTCTGTACCTGAGCTACGTCGGCCGCGACCCGCGCGACAACGCCGAGCTGCCGCCTTCGGTGCTGGTCAGCGAACTGCTGGAGACGGTGGATCTCACCGCCGTCTGTAGGAGCGAGCTCTGCTCGCGAACCCTGTTGTCCGGAGAGATTCGCGAGCAGAGCTCGCTCCTACAAGAGCAGAAAGCCAGCCGGCGCATCACCATCGAGCATCCGCTGCAGCCCTTCGCCCCCGGCAACTTCGCGGCCGGCGGCGCGCGCCAGGGCTTCGCCCCCGCCTGGTTCCGCGCCGCCCGGCGTCTGGCCGAGGCGCCGCTGCTGACCCCGCCAGCCTTTATCGAGCGGCTGCCCGAACCTGGGGAAGACTGGCTGGTGATCGAGCCCAGCCAGTTGCTGCAGTGCTTCCGCCATCCGGCGCGCTTCCTCCTCGAGCAGCGCCTGGGCCTGCGCCTGGCCGATGCCGATGAGGCCATCGCCAGCGACGAGCCCTTCGCCCTCGAAGGTCCGGCCCGTCGTGGCCTGCGCCAGCTGGCCCTGCAGGCGGTGGAGCGCGGCTGGTCCGAGGAGCAGGAGCGGCGCATCGCCCGCGCCGCCGGCTGGTTGCCGCCCGGCGAGCTGGGTCATGCCCTGTGGGGCAAGCAGCGCGGCCCGGTGCGCGCTTTCGCCCCACGCCTGTTCGAGGCACGCCCCGAGGAGACGCCGCAGCCGCTGCTGGTGGATATCCAACTGGCCGGTGTGCGCGTGCATGGCTGGCTGGACGGCGTGACCAGCCACGGCCTGTTCGACTGGCGCCTGGCCGCGCCCGGCGCCTGGGACCTGCCCGGCTTCTGGCTGCGCCACCTGCTGCTCAACTGTGCCTGGACAGAGGGCGGCGCCAGCGCGGAGATTGCCCGCGAGAGCCTGCTGGTCTCGCCGGCCGGCGACTGGCAGCTGGGTCCTCTGAGCGATGCCCAGGCGCTGCTTGAGCCATGGCTGGTTGCATACCGCGAGGCGCTGAGCGCGCCGCTGCCCTTCATCACCCGCAGCAGCTACGAGTTCGCCAAGGCCCTGTGTACACCCAGCGCGAAGAGCCGCAAGGAGCCGCGCGATGCCGCCCGCGACAAGGCCGAGGCGGCCTGGCTCGGCGCCGAATTCAGCCCCGTGCCCGGCGAGGCCCTCGACCCCTGGTACGCCCTGGCCTTCCGCGAGCGCGACCCGCTCGGCGAGTGCTTCGAGCAGCTCGCCGAGCAGCTGCTGGGCCCGGCGCTCAAGGCCCTGGCCAGTGGCGAGGAGGAGGCCGAATGAACGACCTGAACCTGCAGGATTCGTCCTTCGCCGGCCGCTCGCTGATCGAGGCCAGCGCCGGTACCGGCAAGACCTGGACCCTGACCGCGCTGTATGCCCGCCTGCTGCTGGAGCAGCAGCTGAGCGTCGGGCAGATCCTGGTGGTCACCTACACCACTGCGGCCACCGCCGAGCTGCGCGAGCGCATCCGCGCGCGCCTGGCCGAGTTGCTGGCGCTGTACGAGGGCGGCACGAGTGGCGATGACTTCCTTGTCGAGCTGCACCGCCGCCATCCCGGCGAGGCGGCGCGCCGCCGTCTGCTGCTGGCCGTGCATGGTTTCGACGAGGCGGCGATCTTCACCATCCACGGCTTCTGCCAGCGCGCCCTGCAGGACTCGGCCTTCGAGGCAGGCGGCGACTTCGACGCCGAGCTGACCCAGGACGACCGCGAGGTGCTCGACGGCCTGCTCGGCGATGCCTGGCGCCATGTGCTGGCCGAGGCCGATCCGGCCTGGGCGCGCTTCCTGGCCAGGGCCAGGATCACCCCCGCCACCTTGCGTCAGGCCCTGCGCAGCCACCTGGGTAAACCCTATCTGCGGGTGGAGCCGCGCGAGGCGGCCAGCGGCGCCGAGCTGAGCGCCGCCAGCGCCGCCTGGCAGCGCGCCGCCGCACTGTGGCATGACGCCGGCTACGGCTGGATCGAGACCCTGCGCGGGCATGGCGGCCTCAGCCAGACCACCCACAAGGTCGCCAAGCTGCCGCTGTGGTCGGCCGAGCTGGATGCCTACTTCGCCGACCCGGCGGCGCTGTTCGAGGCGCCGGACGGGCTGCTCAAGCTGGGCGCCATCGCCCTGGGCAAAGCGTGCAAGAAGGGCTTCGACGCGCCGCAGTGCGAGCTGGCCGAGGCGCTGGATACGCTGTCCGATGCCCTGGCCGCCGCCGAACCGGCGGGCCGGCAGAAGCTGATCGCCCTGCAGGTCGAACTGCTCGACCGGCTCAATGTCGAGCTGCCGCAACGCAAGGCTGCCCAGCGCCTGCTGGCCTTCGACGACCTGCTCAACCGCCTGCACGAGGCGCTGCACGGGCCGGCCGGCGAGGACCTGGGCGCGCGCCTGCGCGAGCAGTATCCGCTGGCGCTGATCGACGAATTCCAGGACACCGACCCGATCCAGTACGCCATCTTCGATCGCATCTACCCAAAAGCGGCGGGCGTAGCGAGCGGCTCGCCAGCTAGGAGGGCTTCGAGCGAAGGCCGAGACAGTACAGCGAGTACGGCGAGGTCTGAGCGAGAAACCGACAACGCTGGCGAGTCGCGCAGTAGCCCGCGTGGCGATCTGTGTTTCGTCGGCGACCCCAAGCAGGCCATCTATGCGTTTCGTGGCGCCGACTTGGCCACCTACCTCAAGGCGCGGGATGCGGCCGAGCGCCAGTACGACCTGCCGTTCAACTACCGCTCCACGCCGGAGCTGATCGCCGCGCTCAACCGTCTGTTCGCCCGCCCGCAGCCGTTCGCCGAAGAGGGGCTGAACTACCCGCCGGTCAGCGCCGGCAAGAAGGCGCGGGCGCAATTGGTGTTGCCCGAGCAGGACGGCAGCGCGCCGCTGGGGCTGGTCTGGCTCGGTGATGAGGGGCTGAACAAGGCGCGCGCCGGTGAACTGGCCGCCACGGATACGGCGCGCAGGATTGCCGCGCTGCTCGCCGCCAGTACGCAAGGTGATGCCTATTTCGCCGAAGACGGTGACAGGCAGCCGCTGCAGGGTGGTCATATCGCCGTGCTGGTCAGCAACCACCGCGAGGCCGCCAGCGTCGCCGCCGAGCTGGCGGCCCGTGGCGTGTCCAGCGTGCGCCGTGGCCGCGACAGCGTCTGGCACAGCGAGGAGGCCGGCGAGCTGGCGGCGGTGCTGGCCGCCTACGCCGAACCGGGTCGCGAGGGCGTGCTGCGCTACGCCCTGGCCACTCGCCTGCTGGGGCGCGATGCCGCGCAGATCGCCCGCTGCCAGGACGACGAACGCGCCTGGGACGAGGAGCGCGCCGCCGCCGAGCAGTATCACCAGCTGTGGCAGCAGCACGGCTTTATGCGCGTCTTTAGAGCGTGGTTGGATCAGGAGCGGGTGGCCGAGCGCCTGTTGGCCGGCATCGATGGCGAGCGCCGGCTGACCAATCTGCTGCACCTGGCCGAGCTGCTGCAGGCCGAGAGCCTGCAGCGTCCCGGGCTGGAGGCGTTGCTCGCCTGGTTCGACGGCCAGCGCAGCAGCGAGGGCGCCGGCGAGGACGCCCTGCTGCGCCTGGAGAGCGATGCCGAACGGGTGCAGATCGTCACCATCCACACCTCCAAGGGCCTGGAATATCCGTTGGTGTTCT
Source organism: Pseudomonas sp. F(2018) (assembly GCF_005508865.1). Lineage (GTDB taxonomy): Bacteria > Pseudomonadota > Gammaproteobacteria > Pseudomonadales > Pseudomonadaceae > Aquipseudomonas. The sequence goes on along the minus strand of NZ_SCOM01000003.1, from coordinate 444,462 downwards.
GCCCCTTCCTGTGGGACGGCCGCCTGCTCGGCCAGCACACCGACAGCGCGCGTTGCCACGACGAACACGGCCAGCCGCTGCTTGACCTGGGCAGCCCGCGCCTGGACGAACGCCTGCAGGCGGCGCGGCGCGAGAGCTTTGCCGAGAAGCTGCGCCTGACCTACGTGGCCCTGACCCGCGCCCGTGATCGCCTGTGGCTGCACTGGGGCCCGGCCGCCCTGCCCAAGCCGAAGAAGGACGGCTCGCTGCCCGACGAGGGCCTGCACAGCAGCGCCCTGGCCTGGCTGCTGCACGGCCGCGAGCTGCCCGGCGCCGATGCGCTGGGCGAACTGGCGGCGCACCTTGCCGGCCGTGATGGGCTGGCGCTGGCCGCCGAGCTGGATGCGCTGGCGCGGGGCAGCGACGGCCTGATCGCCCGCCTGCCGCTGCTGCTGGAAGAGACCAGCGCCGCCGGCGAGAGCCGCGCCGAGCCACCGCAGGCCCTGCAGGGCTTCGCCCGCAGCCTGCACAGCGCCTGGCGCATCGGCAGCTTTTCGGGATTGGCGGCGGGCATGCACATGGAGGCACCGGATCGCGACCACCTGGCCATGCCCGCCGCCAGCGAGCCCGGTGCCGGCTTCTTCGCCTTCCCTCGCGGCGCCCGCGCCGGTACCTGCCTGCACGCCATCCTCGAAGACTGGATGCGCGGCAAGGGCAGCCTGGAGCAACTGGTGCCCGCGGCCCTGCAGGATCACGGCATCGATGCCGCGACCTGGGCCGAGACCGCCACGACTCAGCTGCAGCGCGTGCTGGACTGCGACCTGGACGGCCAGGGCCTGAGCCTGGCCGCCCTCGACCCGACCCGCCGCCTGCCCGAGCTGGGCTTCACCTTCCCGGTCGAACGCCTGGACGTGGAGCGTCTGCGCGCGCTGCTCGCCGACCCGGCGTACGGCCTGCCGGCGGCCATGCGCCAGGCCGCCGAGCGCCTGCAGTTCGACGAGCTGCGGGGCTTCCTGAAAGGCTTTATCGACCTCACCTTCGAGCATGACGGGCGCTGGTACATCCTCGACTACAAGTCCAACTGGCTCGGCCCGACCGCCGACCATTACCGCACCGAGCGCCTGGAGCAGGCCATCGCCGGCGAGCACTACCACCTGCAGTATCTGATCTACCTGGTGGCGCTGCGGCGCTTCCTGCGCGCGCGCCTGGCCGGTTTCACCCATGCGCAGCTGGGTGGCGCCTTCTACCTGTTCCTGCGTGGCATGCCGGAGGCCGGGGTGTACTTCGCCCGGCCGGACGATGCTCTGCTGGATGCGCTGGATAAACTGTTCGCGGAGGTGCAGTGATGCGCTCAGGCAGCAGCTCGGATGCTATCCGGGTACCGGCCCTCCCGGATTGCATCCGGGCTACGTCCGCCATAGCAGCGTCGGGTAACCGCTCCCTCTCCCGCCGGGAGAGGGTTGGGCTGAGGGAGCTGCCCCGATGAGCCTCGCCGACCTGCCCCTCGGCCCGCTGGAGCGCGCACTGCTGGCCAGCCTGCAACGCCTGGAGCCGCAGGATGACGCCGTGCTGGCCTGCGCCGCCCTGTGCAGCGAGGCCCTGGCCGGCGGCGACGTGTGCCTGCCGCTGGCGCGGGTCGCCGGTCAGCGTCCCTGGCCGGAATTCGATTTCGTCCTGCCGCCGCTGGCCGAGCTGTGCACCCGCCTGGATGGCTCTGCACTGGTTGCCGGGCCGGGTGCATTCGCCCCGCTGATCCTGGAGGGCGAGCGCCTGTACCTGGCGCGCTACCAGGCCTACGAGCAGCAGCTCGCCGCACAGCTACTGGCCCGCGCCGCCGACCGGCCCGAGGTGGATGAGAAGGTGCTGGCCGAGAGCCTGGCGCGGCTGTTCGCCTTCAACCAGCAACAACCGGACTGGCAGCGCCTGGCCGCGGCCCAGGCGGTGCGTCGGCGCCTGGCGGTGATTTCCGGCGGCCCCGGCACCGGCAAGACCACCACCGTGGTGCGTCTGCTGGCGGCTCTGCTTGAGCAGCCCGGCGGTGACAGGCTGGCCATCGGCCTGGCCGCGCCGACCGGCAAGGCGGCGGCGCGCATGGCCGAGGCGATCCGCAACGCCAAGGCCGACTTGCCGCTGGCCGACGAGCTCAAGGCGCTGCTGCCGGAAGAGGCGCGCACCCTGCACCGCCTGCTCGGCAGCCGCGGCGACAGCCCGGCCGTGCGCCACGACGCGGCGCGGCCCCTGGCGTTGGATGTGCTGGTGGTGGACGAGGCGTCGATGGTCGACCTGGCGCTGATGGCCAAGCTGGTCGCCGCCCTGCCGCCGCAGGCACGTCTGATCCTGCTCGGTGACAAGGACCAGCTGGCGGCGGTGGAAGCCGGCGCCGTGTTCGCCGAACTGTGCGAGGGTCGTGGCTTCGATGCCGCGGCCGCCGCCGAACTGCAGCGCATTACCGGCCAGAGCGTGCCGGTCGAGGCGCCGCGCTCGGCGCTGGGAGACGCCGTGGTGCTGCTCACCCACAGCCACCGCTTCGCCGGCGACAGCGGCATCGGCGAACTGGCGCGGCGCATCAATGGCGGCGATGCCGCCGGCACCCTCAACCTGTTGCGCGAAGGCCGCGCCGACCTGGCCTGGCAGGCCGAGCCGAGCCAGCCCGCATTGCTGGAGCGCCTGGAACAGGGCTATCGCCCCTACCTGCAGGCCGCGCGCAAGGGCGACCCGGCCGAGGCCTTCGCCGCCTTCAACGCCTTCCGTGCCCTCACCGCCCAGCGCGAAGGCCCCTGGGGCGTCAGTGGCATCAACGAGGCACTGGAGGCACGTATCAAGCGCCGCTACTCGCTGGCCGAGCGCGAACGCTGGTACCCCGGCCGTGCGGTGATGGTGCGGCAGAACGACTACGCGCTGGGCCTGTTCAATGGCGATATCGGCATCTGCCTGGCCAGCGAGCACGGCCTGCGCGTCTTTTTTGAAGGCGAGGGCTCGGGCGAAGACGGCTTCCGCGCCTTCGCCCCGGCGCGCCTGCCCAGCCACGACAGCGCCTTCGCCATGACCGTGCACAAGAGCCAGGGCTCGGAATTCAGCGAAGTGCTGCTGGCCCTGCCGGAAAGCCCCAGTCCTCTGCTGACCCGCGCGCTGTTCTACACCGGCATCACCCGCGCCAAGCACAAGGTGGAAATCTGGGGCCTGCCGGCGCGCCTGTCCGAGGCGGTGAACGGCAAGGCGGAGCGGGCGGCGGGGTTGGCGCAGCGGTTGGGCTGCGACAACTCCCAGGGGTTACCTGACGAGACTACGCCGGTCGTAACCCTTGGTCAGATGGATTTGTTCTAGGTACGAGCATGAAGAAGTTCTTTCTGGCCCTCTGGTGGTGGTTCGTCCTGATCATGGGCTCGTTCGCTGCGTACATGCTTTATCGGAAGCCGTTCAGCTTGGCTCCGTACCTGGTGTTGGCCGGCACGGCCTTCTTCGCGCTCTGTACCTTCAAGCTGATCCAGGAGGGTTATCGCCCATGGGGCCTTCTGGGAGAGAGCAGGACAGGATTCTGGCTATCCCTGCTGCTGTTGCCGCTGACACTGCTTCCGCTGCTCAGCGCCTATGAAGTGTGGCAACAGGGTATCTACATCGCGGATGAGTCACACAGCCATCGCCTGTTTAACGTGTTGCTGACGTGGGGGTTGGAGCTCCTGCAGAAGCTGTTCGGTTACTGGGGCCCGATCGTCGCCATGGTGCTGACGACGCTTTGTATGAGCTCGATTCTGCTGTCCGTGATGGGCAGCTATCGACGTTGAGGCGGAAACGAAAACGGGGCCATTCGGCCCCGTTTTCTTGTTCACGCCTTTGGCTTATTCGCCCGGCATGTCCTTGCGCAGCTTGACCGGGTCTTCCTTGCGGCCGCGGGCGATGCGCATGCGGATGTTGAGCGCCTCCACGGCCAGGGAGAAGGCCATGGCGAAGTAGACGTAGCCCTTCGGCACATGGACTTCGAAGCTCTCGGCGATCAGCACGGTACCGACCACCACCAGGAAGGACAGGGCCAGCATCTTCAGCGACGGGTGCCTTTCGATGAAGTCGCTGATGGTGCCGGCGGCCAGCATCATCACCAGCACGGCGACGATGATCGCGGCGACCATGACCGGTACGTGGGAGACCATGCCGACGGCGGTGATCACCGAGTCCAGGCTGAACACGATGTCGATGATGGCGATCTGAATGATGGTGCCGATGAAGTTGCGCGCGGCGCCGCTGGGCTGCTCGCCGGTTTCGTCCTCGCCTTCCAGGCTGTGGTACATCTCGGTGCTGCTCTTCCACAGCAGGAACAGGCCGCCGAAGAACAGGATCAGGTCACGCCCGGAGATGCCCTGGCCGAAGAGTTCGAACAGGTCGTTGGTCAGGCGCATGATCCAGGTGATCGACAGCAGCAGGGCGATGCGGGTGACCATCGCCAGGGCCAGGCCGAAGAAGCGCGTGCGCGCCTGCATGTGCGGCGGCATGCGACCGACCAGGATGGCGATCATGATGATGTTGTCGATGCCGAGGACGATTTCCAGGGCCGTCAGGGTGAGAAAGGCAACCCAGATCTCCGGGTTGGTGAGCCATTCCATTATGAGTTCCTTTGTACGGGGGTAAGCGAAGGCCGCGCGGGCGGCGTGATTCTATCCGGCTTTGGGTGAAAATTGCGTCCACCGCCGTGCTAGCCACCGAACAGCGGGAACACGCCGAGCAGCAGCGCTGCCAACATTATGGCCAGACAGATCAGCACTGCCCACTTGAGGGTGAAGCGCTGGTGATCGCCGAACTCGATCTTGGCCAGGCCCACCAGCAGGTAGGTGGAGGGTACCAGCGGGCTGAGCAGGTGCACCGGCTGGCCGACGATCGAGGCGCGGGCCATCTCCACCGGGCTGATGCCGTAGTGGCTGGCGGCCTCGGCAAGCACCGGCAGCACGCCGTAGTAGAAGGCGTCGTTGGACATGAAGAAGGTGAACGGCATGCTCACCAGGGCGGTGATCACTGCCAGGTAAGGGCCGAGGGCCTCGGGAATGATCGCCAGCAGGCTCTTCGACATGGCCTCGACCATGCCGGTGCCGCTGAGAATGCCGGTGAAGATGCCGGCGGCGAAGATCAGCCCGACCACCGCCAGCACGTTGCCGGCGTGCGCGGCGATGCGCTCCTTCTGCTGCTGCAGGCAGGGGTAGTTGATGATCATGGCGATGCTGAAGGCGATCATGAACAGCACCGGCAGTGGCAGCAGCCCGGCGATCAGGGTCGCCATCAGCGCGGCGGTCAGCGCGCCGTTGATCCACAGCAGCTTGGGTCGGCGCGCCTCCGGGTACTGCGAGACGCTGATCTCGGCGTGGTTGTCCTGGTCGTCCGGCAGGTTCAGCACGCCGAGACGCGCACGCTCGCGCTTGCCGTAGATCCAGGCGACGCCGAACAGGGCGATGCAGCCGGCGATCATGGCCGGGATCATCGGCACGAAGATGTCCGACGGGTCGACGTGCAGGGCGCTGGCGGCTCGGGCGGTGGGGCCGCCCCAGGGCGTCATGTTCATGATGCCGCCGGCGAGGATGATCAGTCCGGCCATGATCAGCGGGCTCATGCCCAGCCTGCTGTACAGCGGCAGCATGGCGGCGACGCAGATCATGTAGGTGGTGGCGCCGTCGCCGTCGAGGGAGACGATCAGGGCCAGCGCGGCGGTGCCCATCGACACCTTCAGCGGGTCGCCCTTGACCAGGCGCAGGATGGCGCGCACGGCCGGGTCGAACAGGCCGGAGTCGATCATCAGGGCGAAGTAGAGAATGGCGAACATCAGCATCACCCCGGTCGGGGCGAGCTTGCCGATGCCTTCGAGCATCATCGGGCCGATGCCGGCGGCGAAACCGCCGATCAGGGCGAAGGTGATGGGCACGATGATCAGGGCGATCAGCGCGGACAGGCGTTTGCTCATGATCAGGTACATGAAGGTCATGACCATGGCGAAGCCGAGGAAAGTCAGCATGGCTATCTCCGGGCGGGCGCACGGTGGCGTCGCGGCGAGGCCACAGGCAGGCGGTGGCGAGGCATGGCGGGCACCCATCTTGTTGTTGTCGGGCCATCGGTCCGGGGACGATGGTGGGCGGATGCTAGGCGGCGAAGCTTTCAGGCAGCTTTCGGCGTGCTAGCGTGGCGATGAAGGGACCTTGCGGAGGGTGTCATGAACGAACTGCACCACGGTGGCTGCCATTGCGGGCAGCTGCGCTACAGCATCCGCGCGCCGCTGCGCGACATCGCCCACTGCCACTGCTCGGTGTGCCGGCGCACCAGCGGCGGCATAGTGGTGACCTGGCTGACGGTGCCGCGCGACAGCTTCCAGTGGACCCGCGGCAGCCCGGCGGCCTACGCCTCGTCGGCCAGCTGCACGCGCTACTTCTGCGGGCGCTGCGGCTGCCAGCTGAGCCTGTTCACCGATCGCAGTCCGAACAGCCTAGATCTGACGGTCGCCAGCCTCGACCAGCCCGAGCTGGCGCCGGCCGATCGGCATATCTGGGTGACCAGCCGCCTGCCCTGGCTGCACCTGGACGAGCAGTTGCCCGAGGAAGATGAAGAACGCCTGTAGCCGGTTGGCCTAAGGCAGGACCAGGCCGCCGCTGGCCTTGTGCAGCGTGCGCAGGTGCTGGCCGAGCTGCTCCAGGTTGGCCTCGCCGGCCTCGATCTCGGCCAGCAGCTCGGGCTCCAGCAGGAGGCGGACTTCGCGGTCGAGGTCGTCACTGAGCTGGCGCAGCTTGAGCTGGCGCGCGCTGCTGGCGGCTTCCAGCTGCTGCCATTCACCGGGCTGCGGCAGGCCGTAGCCGGCATCCAGCAGCTCGGCCGGGCGGCTGAGGAAGCCGCTGTTGTCGAGGATCTGTCGCAGGGTGGCATCGGCGTCGGCGAAGCGGCGCTCGCCGGGGTTGTCGCGGGCGCCCAGGTAGCGCTGCTTGAGCTGTTCCTGGGCCAGCAGCAACTGGCGACGCAGGGCGGCCTGCTCCAGCAGCAATAGTGCGGCGCTGGCACGCAGGTCGGCCCTGGCGATCCAGTCACGGCGCCGCACGGGCGGCAGCGCCAGCCAGTCCTCCACCTCCTGCTGCGGCACCGCCAGGCGCTCGCGCAGGATCACGAACATGGCCTGGTAGCGGTCGCGGAACGAGTCGAAGCGATAGCCCAGGCGCAGCGCCTCGCGCGGGTCGGCCAGCACGCTGCGGTCGGCCAGGCCGCGCGCCTCGAGGATGTCCAGCAGGCCGTTGGGCATGATGCTGTCCAGCCCCTGCAGTTCGTTGCGCCCGGTGCCGCCGCGCAGCAGCTTGAGGGTCTCCACCGCGCAGTTGTTGGAGAGGAACCAGTAGTCGCCGTCGTAGCTCCAGTGCTGTTCGGCGGCGCGCGCCACCAGCTGCTCGGTCTCCTCGCGCGACAGGCGCAGGGGGATCGAGGACAGCCCGCGCAGTTCGACCTTGGTGTATTCCTCGATCACCTGGGCCAGCGGCAGGATGAACAGGCGCGAGGGGTAGGCGCCGGTCAGGCCGTCCCAGCTGGACAGCTGCACGTCGCCGACGAAGGCGCGGTAGGACAGCACCAGGTGCTGGTCGAGGTCCAGCCGGCAGGCCGGGCCGCGCGGACGGCCAGGGGCGCACACTACCAAGCGCAGCATGCTGTGGCCCCAGCGGCTGGCCCACTGCTGGTTGGGTTCGGCGAGCAGGTAGTCGACCTCGTAGACCCGCTGCGGATCGAGCCGGCCCAGGGGCTGGCGGGCGAAGTCGCGGCCGGCATTGAGGTAGGCATAGTCGGCGGCGCATTCGGCCTGTTGTGCCGGCTGCCAGGCGAAGTGCTGGCGCAGATAGCGCTGCAGGGTGGGGCGGCGGCAGGCGTAGGTGGGGTCGAGCAGGAAGTACTCCATGTTTACCGCGACGAACTCGCGCGGATTGCTCAGCTCGTAGGGATCGGGGCTGCGCGCCACCTGGCCGTTGTCCTGCTCGCGGGTGCCGCGCTTGCCGACCTGCTGCTGCCAGCCCGCCAGGTCGAGCAGTTGCGGGTCGTCGCTGAGGCTGAAGCGTCGCGCATCCTGCCCACGGCATTCCGCGCGCTGGCCGACCAGGCCGTTGACCTGCGAGTCCAGGCGGCAGCGTGCCTGCAACCTGCGTTCGCCCTCCGGCCAGAGCCGGGCGCGGTCGTACAGGTGGGTCAGTTCGTGCAGCACGGTGGCCAGCAGCTCGCGCCGCAGGCTGCCGTGGGCACGTCCGCTGCTGGCGTCGGCCAGCGTAGGGTCGAGCAGGCGTGGCAACAGTCGGGCGTTGAGGCTGAGGGCGTCGAGGCGGGTGATACGGCCGTAGACGTCGAACGGCAGATCAGTGGACCACTGCACTCGCACGTTGCGGTCCAGTCGCTGGACAAAGCTCGGCGGTAGCGCCGCCACGGCCTGGTCCAGCAGGGCCTCGCTGGCCTGGATCTCGGTGGTGGACAGGTCCTCCCGGTCCAGGTCCAGGCGCAGCTCGGCCTGAAGGCCGGCGCTGGCGCCGGCGAGCAGCAGCGCGACCAGCCAGCACGCGGCGCGGGGAATCACAGGGCGAGAATGGCTTCGGCGAGCACCTGGTCATCGGCCTGGCGAGCTTCCGGCAGACGCTCGCGCAGGGTGGTGAAGGCCGCCTCCAGCTGCGCGCCACGGATCTCGCCCTGGCTGGCGACGAAGCTGGCGGCGTCATCACGGGCGGCGCGAACGACCTTCATGTCACGTACCGAGGTGGTGGTGTCGGAGGTGAAGTCGAAGCTGCGGTCCAGCGCGCGGACGATAATGTTGCTGGTGGCTACCAGAGTCTGCGCCTGGGCGCTGGCACCAAGGCAGAGGGTGGTGGCGAGAAAGACAGGGAATAGGCGACGCATGGTGGCTCCAGGCAAGCGAAACGGATGGGATTGCCTATTGGACGAAAAACCGTACCGGCAGTTCAAGGGTTAATGGCCCGCCGCGCGAGGTTCTTCACGCCTTCGCAGCATAGTGGCCGCCACAAAAAACCCGGCACTAGGCCGGGTTTTTTGTAGTTTGGAAGGCGACTTACTCGACCGCCTTGACCATATCTTCGATGACTTTCTTGGCGTCGCCGAAGACCATCATGGTCTTGTCCAGGTAGAACAGTTCGTTGTCCAGGCCGGCGTAGCCGCTGGCCATCGAGCGCTTGTTGACGATCACGGTCTTGGCTTTGTAGGCCTCGAGGATCGGCATGCCGGCGATCGGCGACTTCGGATCGTTCTTCGCGGCCGGGTTGACCACGTCGTTGGCGCCCAGCACCAGCACCACGTCGGCCTGGCCGAACTCGGAGTTGATGTCTTCCATCTCGAACACCTGCTCGTAAGGCACTTCGGCCTCGGCCAGCAGGACGTTCATGTGGCCAGGCATACGGCCGGCAACCGGGTGGATCGCGTACTTCACGGTGACGCCGCGGTGGGTCAGCTTCTCGGCCAGTTCCATCAGCGCGTGCTGGGCACGGGCTACCGCCAGGCCGTAGCCCGGAACGATGATCACGGTGTCGGCGTTGGTCAGCAGGAAGGCGGCGTCGTCGGACGAGCCGGACTTCACCGGACGGGCTTCCTGGGCGCCAGCCGGGCCGCCGGCATCTGCCGCGCCGCCGAAGCCGCCGAGGATCACGTTGAAGAACGAGCGGTTCATCGCCTTGCACATGATGTACGAGAGGATGGCACCGGACGAACCGACCAGCGAGCCTGCGATGATCAGCATCGAGTTGTTCAGCGAGAAGCCGATACCGGCCGCCGCCCAGCCCGAGTAGCTGTTGAGCATCGACACCACGACCGGCATGTCGGCGCCGCCGATCGGGATGATGATCAGCACGCCGATGATGAACGACAGGGCCACCAGCACGGCGAAGGCGCGGATGTCACCGGTGAAGGTGAAGTACAGGCCCAGGCCGAGGATGGCCAGGCCGAACACCAGGTTGACCAGGTGCTGGCCCTTGAACACCACCGGGGCGCCCTGGAACAGGCGGAACTTGTACTTGCCGGACAGCTTGCCGAAGGCGATCACCGAACCGGAGAAGGTGATGGCACCGATGGCTGCGCCGAGGAACAGCTCCAGGCGGTTACCGGCCGGGATGGCGTCGCCCAGGGCGTGCACGATGCCCAGGGACTGCGGCTCCACGACGGCGGCGATGGCGATAAAGACCGCGGCCAGGCCGATCATGCTGTGCATGAAGGCGACCAGTTCCGGCATCTTGGTCATCTCGACGCGCTTGGCCATGATGGAGCCGGCGGTGCCGCCGACCAGCAGGCCGACCAGCACGAAGCCCAGGCCCTTGGCGGCGCCGCCCTCGGCCATTTCCGCGCCCAGCTTGAACACCAGGAACACGGTGGTGACCACGGCGATGGCCATGCCGACCATGCCGAAGGCGTTACCCTGGCGGGACGAGGTCGGGTGGGACAGGCCTTTCAGCGCCTGGATGAAGCAGACGGACGCCACCAGGTACAGCAGGGTGATCAGGTTCATGCTCATCAGTGCTTCTCCGCCGCCGCCTTGGGCGCCTTCTTCTTGAACATTTCCAGCATGCGGCGGGTGACCAGGAAGCCACCGAACACGTTGACCGCGGCCAGGGCCACGGCCAGGGTGCCCATGGACTTGCCGAGCACGGTCTCGGTCAGCGCGGCGGCCAGCATGGCGCCGACGATGACGATGGCGGAAATGGCGTTGGTCACGGCCATCAGCGGGGTGTGCAGGGCCGGGGTGACGTTCCACACCACGTGGTAGCCCACGTAGATGGCCAGCACGAAGATGATCAGGTTGTAGATGCTGGGGGAAATCAGTTCCATGTCTCTACTCCTTAGCCGTTCTTGCGCACGACTTCGCCGCCTTTGCACATCAGGCAGGCTGCGACGATGTCGTCTTCGAGGTTGAGCTGGAACTGGGCTTCCTTGTCGATTACCAGCTTGAGGAAGTCCAGCAGGTTGCGGGCGTACAGGGCGGAGGCATCCGCCGGCACCAGCGCGGCCAGGTTGGTGTGGCCGACGATGGTCACGCCGTGCTTGACCACGACCTGATCGGCCTCGGTCAGCGGGCAGTTGCCACCCTGAGCGGCAGCCAGGTCGATGACCACGGAGCCCGGTTTCATCTCGGCGACGGTCGCCTCATGCAGCAGAGTCGGCGCCTTGCGGCCCGGAATCAGCGCGGTGGTGATGACGATGTCGGCCTGCTTGGCGCGCTCGTGCACGGCCTTGGCCTGGCGCTCCATCCACGAAGCCGGCATCGGGCGGGCGTAACCGCCGACACCCTGGGCGCACTCGCGCTCTTCGTCGGTCTCGAACGGCACGTCGACGAACTTGGCGCCGAGCGATTCGATCTGCTCTTTAACCGCCGGGCGTACGTCGGAGGCCTCGATCACCGCACCCAGACGCTTGGCGGTGGCGATGGCCTGCAGGCCAGCCACGCCGGCGCCGAGGATCAGCACGCGGGCGGCCTTAACGGTACCGGCGGCGGTCATCAGCATCGGCATGAAGCGCGGATAGTGGTGAGCGGCCAGCAGCACGGCCTTGTAGCCGGCGATGTTGGCCTGCGACGACAGCACGTCCAGGCTCTGCGCGCGGGAGGTACGCGGGGCGGCCTCCAGGGCGAAGGCGGTGACGCCGCGGGCATTCATGCGCGCAATGGTGTCGTTGCAGAACGGGTTGAGCATGCCGACCAGCACGGCGCCGGACTTCATGTGGGCCAGTTCGGCCTCGGTCGGGGCGACCACTTTCAGCACCAGGTCGGCACCGAAGGCGGAGGCGTCGTTGCCGATGGTCGCGCCGGCGGCTTCATAGGCGCTGTCCGGAATGCTGGCGCTGATGCCGGCACCGGTCTGGACAGTCACCTGATGGCCTTGGCCAACCAGTTTCTTGACGGTTTCGGGCGTCGCGGCAACCCGCGTCTCCCCGGCGTGGGTCTCGAGAGGAACACCAATGTGCACTTCAAAATCTCCTGCGTGATCGTTCTGATGAACCGGCGCACTACGTATGGCACGCGGGTGTGTGGGATCAGCACAAAGCCGCACCGGAAGAGGGCGGGCGCGGCATTTTGCAGGCGAATGCCGAGGCCATCAAGAAATTCTGAAGCGATACTCCGTGATAACTACAAGTCATGGCGTGACTTGTAGTTCCTGCTGGGGTTCGCAAAGCGCCGTTGTTGCTGGGATGAGGGCGAATTTGCGGCAGATCACGGCGCAGAGCGGCATTCGGGGCGTGAATGGCCGTTCGTCGATTTGCCCGTGTATGGCGGAGTGCGGGAGAGGGGCGGCAGAAACGGTCGAGGAGGCGACGCCATGTAGTAGCCGGCGCAGCAGGACTACGCCTGTGCGCCGAGTATGGCGACCGACAGAGCGTGGCCGGTCAGGCGATGGCCTTGGGTTGGCGAATGCAGGTGGGGCCGGCGCGCCGCTCGACCGCCTCCTGCACCTCGGGACGCAGGCCGAGCAGGAAGCCCAGCTCGGCGACCACGAACAGCGGACCGACCACCAGTCCCATCAGGTCGTCGACGAAGGCGGGTTTGCGGCCTTCGTAATAGTGGCCGACGAACTGGATGATCCAGCCCACCACGAACAGGCCGAGGCCGCCGCTCAGCCACACCAGGGTGCTCTGTTGCGCCAGCGCGGCGCCGGCCCACAGGCACAGGCCGAGCAAGGCGCTCATCAGCAGGCCGAAGCGCAGGTCCAGGCGCAGATAGAAGATGCCGGCGGCCAACGCCGTGAGCAGGGCCGGCGACAGCCACAGGCCGGCGATGTCCCAGCCCGGGCGCGACAGCAGCACGGCGACGGCGACCACGATCATCGGAATGCCGATGAAGTGGCTGAGGATGTTGCGCCGGTCGCGGTGGTATTCCGCGTACTGGCCGAGATGATCGACGAGGGTTTTCATTGTGGGGTCTCAGCAAGGCAGGTTGATGGCATGATCACGCCAGCCCCCGGTGCACGACTGTCAGTTAGGCGACAAAGCCATGTCCGAATCCCCCACCCTCTATCGCCCCCTGCTGGAAAGCGGCCAGTGGTTTAGCCACCTGCCCGCTACCCTGCGCGACGAGCTGCTGGGCGAGGCGCGCCTGCTGCACCTGGAGCCGGGGCAGCGTCTGTTCCGCCGCGGCGATCCGCCCTGCGGCCTGTATGCCGTGCTGGAGGGGATGATGAGGGTCGGCGCGGTCAGTCGTGACGGCAAGGAGGCACTGCTGACCCTGGTCGAGCCGCCCTACTGGTTCGGCGAGATCTCCTTGTTCGATGGCCAGCCGCGCACTCATGACGCCTATGCCGAAGGGCCGGCACGCCTGCTGCAGATACCGCAGGCGGCGCTACTGGCCCTGCTCGCCCGCGAGCCCGGACACTGGCGCGACTTCGCCCTGCTGATGAGCCAGAAGCTGCGCCTGGCCTTTATCGCGCTGGAGGAGATGAGCCTGCTGCCGGCCGCCCCGCGCCTGGCCAGACGCCTGCTGATGATGGCCGAGGGCTACGGCGAGACCGGCCCGCGACGGGTGCTGCACCTGGCCCAGGAGCAGCTGGCGCTGATGCTCGGCCTGTCGCGACAGACCACCAACCAGATCCTCAAGGACCTGGAGGCACGTGGTGCCCTGCGTCTCACCTACGGCGAAATCGAGATCAGCGATCTCGGGACTTTGCGCCAGGCCGCAGGCGTGACCTGAGCCTTGGGCTAAGCTGGCAGGAGGCGTTTCGCCAGCACTTTCCCTCCCGCTCCCAGGTCGTGTCGATGTCTGTCCTCCGCCGGCTCCTGCCCCTGCTGTGCCTGCTGCTGTTCTGCGGTGCCGCGCGAGCCGAGCTGCCACTGCTCGACCTGCGCCACGCCGATATCGATACGGTGCCCGGCGTGCGCCTGCTGGAGGATGCCCCCGAGCAGCTGGCGCTGCACCAGGCCCGCGCCCGCCTGCTCAGCGATGGTCACGACCTGCAGAGCATTCCCTCGCTGGGCTGGAGCGACAGCGCCTGGTGGTTCGGCCTGCGCCTGCAGGGCCGCTCCGGCGAGCGCTACTACCTGTGGCTGGACCACACCTACCTCGACGACGTGCAGGTCTGGGTGTTCGCCGACGAGCGCCTGCAACTCTATCGCCAGCTCGGCGACCACCTGCCGTTCGCCCGCCGCGACGAGCCGCTGCGGGCCTTTCTGGTGCCGCTGCCGACCCTGGGCGTGGGCGCCCAGGAAGTCATCCTGCGGGTGCGCAGTACCTCCTCGATCAGCCTGCCGATCAAGCTGCTGCCGGCTGCCGACAAGGATCGCCTGCTGGCCACCACCTGGCTGAACAACGGCCTGATCGTCGGCGCGCTGCTGGTGATGGCGCTGTTCCACCTGCTCAAGTTCGTCGTCGCCCCGGACCGGCGCCTGGGCTACTACTGCGCGACCATCCTCAGCGTGGCCTGGTACAACGCCGCGATCAACGACCTGACCAACCTGCTGCTGTGGCGCAACTGGCCGCCGGCCATGCAGTTTGAGACCAACCTGTTCGGCGCGCTCACGCTGATCTTCAGCACCCTGTTCATCAGTTCCTCGCTGCGCCTGGATGAGGGACTGCCGCGGCGCCTGCGCGACCTGCTGATCGCGACGCTGGCCGGCGTGCTGGCGTGGGTGCTGCTGAGCCCGACGCACAGCCAGGCGGCGCAGGTGATGAACCTGATGATGCTGAGCACTGGCCTGTTCCAGCTCGGCCTGACCCTGCTCGCCCTGCATCTGCGGCGGCCCTACGCCGGCTGGTTCGCGCTGTTCTGGAGCGCCGCCATCCTGCTCATGCTGATGCTCGCCCTGAGCCGCGCCGGCCTGGTGCCGCGCAACGCCTGGGTCGACGTGCTGCATGCCTGGCTGCCGGTGGTCTGCGTGTTCCTCTTCGGCGTGCTCAATGGTCGCCAGCTGGACGACGTGCGCCAGGCCCTGCTGGCCTCGCGCGAGCAGGCCATCGTCAACCTGGAGCAGTACCGCGGCCTGTTCCGCAATGCCGCCGAGGGCATCTTCCGCTGCAACCGCCAGGGCCTGTTGCTGGAGACCAATCCCAGTTTCCTGCGCCTGCTGAAACGTGAGGAGGCCGACGCCGAGCTGCTGCAGGCCCAGCCGATCCAGGGCCTGTTGGCGCCCGGCGACTGGCAGCGCCTGTGTGGCCAGCTGAGTGCGGAGCAGCCCACCGCCAGCGGCGAGGTGCAGCTGCAGACGGCCGACGGGCGCCACCGCTGGGTGCATCTGTCGCTACACGAGCAGGCCAACCTCCATTGCATCGAAGGCATAGTCGTCGACCTCAGCGAGCGCCGCGCCCTGGAGCAGCGCCTGGCGCGCCTGGCCGCCCACGACTCGCTGACCGGCCTGGTCAACCGCCGCGAGCTGGAGCGCCTGCTGCAGGGCAGCCTGGAAGGTGGCGGACGACACTTCAGCCACCTGCTGTTCCTCGACCTCGACCAGTTCAAGCAGGTCAATGACCTCTGCGGTCACTCGGCCGGCGACCAGCTGCTGCGCCAGTTGGCCGGTCATCTGCTCGGCTGCCTGCCGAGCCAGGCCGAGCTGGCGCGTATCGGCGGCGACGAGTTCGCCGTGCTGCTGGCCGGCTACGACCGGCCGCAGGCACTGGAACAGGCCGAGCGCCTGCGCCTGGCGGTGGAGCAGTTCGTGTTCAGCTACGGCGGCCGGCCGTTCCGCCTGTGCGTCAGCATCGGTGTGCTGGAGCTGGAGTCCGGCGTGCGCGACTGGGAAGAAGCGCTGAACTGGGCGGACAACGCCAGCAGCATGGCCAAGGCCCAGGGGCGCAACCGCGTGCACCTGTTCAACCCGGCCGACGGCGCGCTGGTCGAGCACCAGCGCCAGCTGCAATGGATCACCCGCCTGCGCGAGGCCATCGAGCAGCAGCACTTCGAGCTGTTCTACCAGCCGGTGCGGCCGCTGCAGGGCGAGGAAGTGGGCGCGCACTACGAGGTGCTGCTGCGCTACCGTGACCCGGCTTCCGGCGAGTGGGTGGCGCCGGGGCAATTCTTTTCCGCCGCCGAGCGCTACGGCTTCCTCGCCCAGATCGACCGCTGGGTGCTGCGCCGCTACTGCGAGTGGCTGGCGGCCAACCCGCGCCACCAGGCGGTGCTGGCCCAGGTCAACATCAACCTCAGCGCGCCGTCTCTGCTCGATCCGGAATTCCACGCGCTGCTCGACGAGTTGCTCGACACCCACTGCCTGCCGGCCGACCGCCTGTGCATCGAGATCACCGAGATGGTCGCCCTGGCCGAACTGGGCAGCTCGGCCGGCTGGATCGAGCGCCTGCGCCGACGCGGCCTCAAGGTGGCGCTGGACGACTTCGGCAGCGGCTTCGCCTCCTACGCCTACCTGCGTCACCTGCCGCTGGACCTGCTGAAGATCGACGGCACCTTCGTCCTCGGCATCGAGCGCGACCCGATCAACCGCGCGATGGTCGGCTCCATGGTGCAGATCGCCCGCCAGCTGGGCCTGCGCACGGTGGCCGAGTTCGTCGAGAGCGAGGCGGCGCAGAACTGCCTGCGCGAGCTGGGCATCGACTACGCCCAGGGCTACTTCATCGACCGGCCGCGCCCGCTGGGCGAGCTGGCCGATGCCCTGGTCGCCGAGCAGCCGCTGGTGCGTTAGAACCTGTTTACGAGCTTCTGAATTAGAGCCAGACAAGGCAAAAGCGCCGAGGAAGCGCAGTTTACGAATTGTAAATGAGCATTCCGAGGCGGTTTTTAACGCCGTATGGCCGACAGTCAGGAGTTCGTAAGCAGGTTCTTAAGCCAGGCTGGTGTTGATCAACGCCTTGCTCGATTCGAGCACTTCTTCCTGGCGCTGCGGGCTGGCCAGCATGCGCGCGACCACCAGCGCGCCGACGCACTGGGCGAGGATCGCCCAGGCCAGCTGCGGGTCTTGCAGCTCCTCGGCCCAGGCCTGTTGCAGGCGCACCAGCCAGTGCTCGGCCAGTTCGCGCACGGCGATGTCGGCACGGGCGATCTCGGCGCCCAGGGTGGGAATGGCGCAGCCGCTGTCCGGCTGCTCTACGTGCTTCATGCTCAGGTAGATGGCCAGGCAGCGCTGCAGCTTGTCGCGACTGGCCACGCCGCTGCCGAGCAGCTCCAGGCTGTGGCTGAGCTCGCGTTCGACGATGGCGGCGAACAGCTCGTCCTTGGACGAGAAGTGGCCGTAGAAGGCGCCGCCGGTCAGGCCGATGGCCTTCATCAGGCCATCCACGCCGGTGCCGGCGAAGCCGCCGCGCTTGGCCAGCGCGCCGCTGCTGAGCAACAGCTTCTCGCGGGTCTGGGCCTTGTGTTCGGCGGAATAGCGCATGGCAGAACTCCTGCTTGACGGATGCCCGGAGCTTAGCATAACGTCCGTTTACTAAACGAGCGTTTATCAAAGAGGTGAACGATATGAGCGACAACAACAACGACAAGAAAGTGGTGCTGGTGATTGGTGCCGGCGACGCCACCGGTGGCGCCATCGCCAAGCGCTTCGCCCGCGAGGGCTACATCGCCTGCGTCACCCGGCGCAGTGCCGACAAGCTGCAGCCGCTGGTGGACAGCATCCGCGCCGAGGGCGGCGAGGCCCATGGCTTCGCCTCCGATGCACGCAAGGAGGAGGAAGTGACGGCGCTGGTCGAGCAGATCGAGAGCACGATCGGGCCGATCGAGGCGTTCGTCTTCAATATCGGCGCCAACGTGCCGTGCAGCATCCTCGACGAGACCGCACGCAAGTACTTCAAGATCTGGGAAATGGCCTGCTTCGCCGCCTTCCTCTCCGCTCAGGCGGTGGCCCGGCGCATGGTCAAGCGCGAGCGCGGCACCATCCTGTTCACCGGCGCCACCGCCGGCCTGCGCGGTGCCTCGCACTTCGCCGCCTTCGCCGGCGCCAAGCACGGCGTGCGCGCCCTGGCGCAGAGCATGGCGCGTGAACTGGGGCCGCGGAACATCCATGTGGCCCACGTGGTGGTGGACGGCGCCATCGACACCGCCTTTATCCGCGACACCTTCCCGGACATGTACGCACGCAAGGACCAGGACGGCATCCTCGACCCCGAGCATATCGCCGACAACTACTGGTTCCTGCACAGCCAGCCGCGCGATGCCTGGACCTTCGAACTCGATCTGCGCCCCTGGATGGAAAAATGGTAACGACTGGCTGCGCGACGGTGAGGCGTTGTTGGCGGGCCGGTAAAAGATGCTCATTGGCTACAGCCAACTCCGCTCTTTTCCCAGCCCGCCGCCTAGCCTGACCGCCGCTCGCTCAGTCGTGGTTGCGTGCCCCAATAACAAAGCAGAAGAGCAAAAGAACATGAGCAAGACCGTCGAGTTCTACTTCGATTTCGGCAGCCCCACCACCTACCTGGCCTGGACCCAGCTGCCGGCGCTGTGCGCCGAGACGGGCGCGGCCCTGGTGTACAAGCCCATGCTGCTCGGTGGCGTGTTCCAGGCCACCGGCAACGCCTCGCCGGTGACCATCCCGGCCAAGGGCCGTTTCATGATCCAGGACCTGGCGCGCTATGCCCGCCGCTACCAGGTGCCGATGCAGTTCAACCCGCATTTCCCGATCAATACCCTGCCGCTGATGCGCGCCGCCGTGGCGGTGCAGCTGCGCATGCCGGAGCGCTTCGAGGCCTTCCTCAAGCTGATCTTCGAGGCCATGTGGGTGCAGGCGCGCAACTTGGGCGACCCGGTCGTGCTGGGCGAGGTGCTGGCTGGCGGTGGCTTCGAGCCGCAGCAGCTGCTGGCGCTGATCGCCGAGCAGGACGTGAAGAACGCGCTCAAGGCCACCACCGACGAGGCGATCAAGCGCGGCGTATTCGGCGCGCCGGCGATGTTCGTCGGTAACGAGCTGTTCTTCGGCCAGGATCGTCTGGACTTCGTGCGCGAGGCCCTGGAGGCCTGACTCAGCGCACGTCGGTCAGCCGCGGCAACTGTTCCAGAGTGGCGGCGTCCAGGTGCAGCATGCGCGCGCTCTTGTGCTCGGCCAGTGGCGCGAAGGATTGCCCGGCGTCGAGCGGCGCGGCCTGGGCGGCCAGGTTGAGCACCAGCGCCTCGCGCGAATACACGCCACTGCCCAACTGGTAGACCGCGGCGATCAGCTGGCGCAGTTCCAGCGGCAGGCGCCAGCGGGTGCGCAGGGCCGAGCCGAACGGCGCCGCATGCTTGTGCAGCGCCGCCTCGAGCTGCGCTTCGTCGAGCGCGCCGCCGCGGCCATGCCAGTCCTGCAGGGTACGCAGCAGGGCCAGGTCGCCCAGGCGGTGCAGCAGGCCCGCGGTGAAGCAGCGCTCGGCGTCGGCGCCCAGGCGGGAGGCCAGCCAGTGGGCCAGCTCGGCCAGGCGCTGGGATTGCGCCCAGATCTTCAGGCCGGCGGCCATCAGCAGCGGATCGTCCAGGCTGGCACCGCGCTGCAGGGCCAGGCCCAGCGCCAGGTTGAGGCTGTGTTTGGTGCCCAGGCGATGCAGCGCCTGGGCCAGGCTCTGGCAGCCGCTGCCGCGGTGTTCGGCAGCGCTGTTGGCGGCGGCGATCAGCTGGGCGGTGAGCTGCGGATCGTTGTGGAAACGCCGCTCCAGTTCGTCCAGGTCGGGCGTCGCCGGCCCATGCAGCAGCTCCAGGGTCTCGTGCACCTGGTTCAGCAGCGGGGCGCCGGCGGCCGTTTCGCGGGCCTTGTCCAGGTACTGGTCGAGGGATTCCTGCGGGGCCAGCTCGGGCAGCGGGCAGCTGACTTCCTCACCCGGCTGCAGCAGCACCTGGCGCAGGCGGCGCAGCAGGTCCTCGGCGTCGAACGGCTTGGCCAGGTAGGCGGTGGGTGCCAGTGGGGCCGCGGCGCGCACGCTGCTGGCGTCGATCTTCTCGGTGATCAGGAAGAACGGCAGCGGCGGCTGCGCCTTCTGTCGGCGCACCTCGCGCAGCAGGTCGAGGCCACCGATGCCGGGCAGGCCGAAGTCGACGATCAGCAGTTGCGGCGAGGCCTGGCGGCATTGCTGCAGCACGCTGGCGCCATCGCCCAGGGCGACTATGTCGGCGTCGCAGCGGGCGCTGCGTACCAACTGGCAGATAAGGTCGGCGGTCCAGCGGTCCGCTTCGCCGATGATCACACGGGGCACCCGCTGCGACTGGGGCATGGCAAGTCTTCCCTGGGATGGCCGCATGGCGACCGTTACCCAAGCAGCCTAGCCCATCGTGCGGGCAAAAAAAGACCCGCCGGAGCGGGTCATGAGGGAGTCGCCCGGCCTGGTGAGAGCCGCGGGCGAATCTGGACCGCCCCCATGCACTAGGGGCGGCACGCAGGATGTGGCCCCGCCCGCAAAGGCAGGGCCGTGACGCTTAGGCCAGCTCGTCGAAGCACTCGGCGACGATGGCGATGCCCTTTTCCAGCTGGGCGTCGGGGATGGTGACCGGCATCAGGAAGCGCAGCACGTTGTAGTAGGTGCCGCAGGACAGCAGGATCAGGCCCTTGTCGCGCGCCTTGGCGACGATCTTACCGACCAGCTCGGCGGCCGGCTTGCTGTGGTCGCCGTTCTCGAACAGCTCGATGGCGATCATCGAACCCAGGCCGCGCACGTCGCCGATGACCTTGTGCTTGGCGGCGATGGCGTTGAGGCCGGCCTTGAGCTTCTCGCCCACGGCTTGCGAACGCTCCAGCAGTTTCTCTTCCTCGAACACTTCCATCACGGCCAGGGCCGCAGCGCAGGCGATCGGGCTGCCGGCGTAGGTGCCGCCCAGGCCGCCCGGGGCGATGCTGTCCATGATCTCGGCCTTGCCGCAGACGCCGGAGATCGGGAAGCCGCCGCCGACCGACTTGGCGAAGGTGGTCAGGTCCGGGACGATGCCCAGCTGCTCGGTGGCGAAGAAGGTGCCGGTACGGCCGGCGCCGGTCTGCACTTCGTCGGCGATCAGCAGGATGCCGTGGGCATCGCACAGGGCGCGCAGGCGCTGCATGAACGGCTTGGAGTTGACGTAGAAGCCACCCTCGCCCTGCACCGGCTCGATGATGATCGCGGCGATGTCCTGGGGCTGGGCGTCGTTCTTGAAGATGCGCTCGATGCTGGCGATCGACTCGTCTTCGCTGATGCCGTGCAGCGGGCACGGCGCCAGGGCGCGGAACACGCCACCCGGCATCAGGCCCATGCCGGCGGAGTAGGGAACCACTTTGCCGGTCAGGCTCAGGGTCATCATGGTGCGGCCGTGGTAGGCGCCGGTGAAGGCGATCACGCCGGCGCGGCCGGTGGCGGCACGGGCGATCTTCACCGCGTTCTCCACCGCTTCGGAGCCTGAGGTGACCAGCAGGGTCTTCTTGGCGAAGTTGCCCGGCACGCGCTTGGCGATCTGCTCGCACAGGGCGATGTAGGGCTCGTAGGCCAGCACCTGGAAGCAGGTGTGGGTCAGCTTGGTCAGCTGTTCCTGCACGGCGGCGATCACCTTCGGGTGCAGGTGGCCGGTGTTCAGCACGGCGATGCCGCCGGCGAAGTCGATGTACTCGCGGCCGTCGACGTCCCACACGGTGGCGTTCTCGGCGCGCTCGGCGACGATCGGGTGGATCTGGCTGACGCCACGGGCCACGGCGGCCTGGCGACGTTGCAGGAGGGATTCGTTCTTGCTCATGTTGTCCTCATAAGCCGCTTATGGCGGCCCGGTCCAAGGATGATGACGGGGCTGGGTGGGCGTGACAGCTAACGATGATCGAACTGTCGCCTACCCGCTGGCCGTCGGCTGGGTTAGCCGGTGCCACCACCGGAAACGCCGACGCCGGGTGACCACGACTCCTGCCTGTCACCCGACACCCACGGATTCACTACCCGGGCGGCTTATACGCCGCCGAGGCACATGTATTTGATCTCGAGGTAATCCTCGATGCCGTACTTGGAGCCTTCGCGGCCGAGGCCGGAAGCCTTCACGCCGCCGAACGGCGCCACCTCGGTGGAGATCAGGCCGGTGTTGATGCCGACCATGCCGTACTCCAGCGCTTCCGCCACGCGGAACACACGACCCAGGTCGCGGGCGTAGAAGTAGGAGGCCAGGCCGAACTCGGTGTCGTTGGCCTTGGCGATCACTTCGGCCTCGTCCTTGAAGCGGAACAGTGGCGCCAGCGGGCCGAAGGTCTCTTCCTTGGCCACGGCGGCGTTGCTCGGCACGTCGATCAGAATAGTCGGTTCGAAGAAGCTGCCGCCCAGGGCGTGCGGCTTGCCGCCGGCGACCAGCTTGGCGCCCTTGCTGAGGGCGTCCTCGATGTGTTCCTGGACCTTGGCCACGGCCTTGTTGTCGATCAGCGGGCCGGTGGTGGTGCCGTCTTCCAGACCGTTGCCGATCTTCAGCTTGGCCACCGCGGCCTTCAGCTTGTCGACGAAGGCGTCGTACACGCCGTCCTGGATGTACAGGCGGTTGGCGCACACGCAGGTCTGGCCGTTGTTGCGGTACTTGGAGATCAGCGCGCCTTCCACGGCGGCGTCCAGGTCGGCGTCGTCGAATACGATGAACGGCGCGTTGCCGCCCAGCTCCAGGGACACTTTCTTGATGTCGTGGGCGCATTCGGCCATCAGCTGGCGACCGATCTCGGTGGAGCCGGTGAAGGTCAGCTTGCGCACGATCGGGTTGCTGGTCAGCTCGCCGCCGACTTCGCCGGCGCTACCGGTGACCACGCTGAACACACCGGCGGGGATGCCGGCGCGCTGCGCCAGTTCGGCCAGGGCCAGGGCGGAATACGGAGTCTGCGAGGCCGGCTTGAGCACCATGGTGCAGCCGGCGGCCAAGGCCGGGCCGGCCTTGCGGGTGATCATCGCCGCCGGGAAGTTCCACGGGGTGATGGCCGCGGTCACGCCGATCGGCTGCTTGATCACGATGATGCGCTTGTCCGGCTGGTGGCCGGGGATGGTGTCGCCGTAGATGCGCTTGGCTTCTTCGGCGAACCACTCGATGAAGGAGGCGGCGTAGGCGATCTCGCCCTTGGCCTCGGCCAGCGGCTTGCCCTGCTCCAGGGTCATCAGGCGGCCCAGGTCGTCCTGGTTGGCCATGATCAGGTCGAACCATTTGCGCAGCTTGTTGGCGCGATCCTTGGCGGTCAGCGCACGCCAGGCCGGCAGGGCGCGCTCTGCGGCTTCGATGGCGCGGCGGGTCTCGGCGCGGCCCATCTTCGGCACGCTGCCGAGGATCTCGCCGGTCGCCGGGTTGTTCACGGCGAGGGTCTGGCCGCTGTCGGCGTTCAGCCACTGGCCGTCGATGAAGGCTTGCTGACGGAACAGCTGGGCGTCTTTCAGTTGCATGGTGGTCTCCAGGTGCGAAGCGCCGACGGGGCAGGCGATCAAGCAAATAGCGGGCAGCCGATTTCGCTGTCCAGCGTTTGAAATGTCAAACGAATCCTAGGGCCGGCGTCGACAAAGGGCAAGAGCTATGTTCGATAAAACCAACAAAATAACCAAAAAGAATGAATGCCGGGCGAGTCGCGGTTATTTCGCCGGCAACCTCGCGGGAGGCGAGATGGAGCGCGCGTTCCAGATGCTGGGCGGGCGTTGCGGGTTGGTAATTCTTCTGTTCGATATAAAGAACGTTTATGTCGGATGGCCTGTAGCCCCGTTCGCCACGCGCTACAGGTCAGCCCTGTAGCGAATCGCGGTACTGGCTGGGGCTCTGCCCGGTCCAGCGCTTGAAGGCGCGGCTGAAGCTGCTGCTGTCGGCGAAGCCGAGCAGGTAGGCGACTTCGCTGATCGAGCAGTCGGCCTCGCGCAGGTGATCCAGCGCCAGATCGCGACGGGTATCGGCCAGCACCTGCTCGTAGCTGCTGCCCTCGTCGCTCAGGTGGCGCTGCAGGCTGCGCAGGCTCAGGTGCAGGCCGTGGGCCAGGGCCTCGGCCGAGGGTTCGCCATTCGGCAGGCACTGCTCCAGGGCGCGGCGCAGGCGGCGCGCCACGGTGTCCGGCTGCAGCGCTTCCAGGCGCTTGCGCAGCACCGCCTCGTTGTGCGCGGCCAGCTCCGGGTTGCCGTCGCCCAGCGGGCGGTCGAGATCGGCGCGGGCGAAGCACAGCACGTCCTCGCTGGCGGCGAAGTGCACCGGCGCGCGGAACACCTCCTGCCAGGGGCTCGGATCGCTCGGCAGCGGCCGGCGCAGGTGCACGGCCAGCGGTGCATAGTCGCGGCCCAGGCGATTGCGACAGGTGCGCACGTAAATGGCGGCGAAGGCGTCGATGGCCTCGGGGGCCGGCGCCGGCGAACCGGGTGGCAGGCGCAGGTGCAGCTCGCACACTTCTGCCGTCTCGCGCAGCTCCAGTTCCAGGGCGTCGCTGACCACCTGGTGGTAGCGCACGATGCGTTCGAATACTTCGCGCAGGGTGCCGCTGGCCATCACCGCCATGCCCAGGGCGTGGAAGGTGGTCGGCGCGACGTGACGCGAGGTGTGCAGGCCCAGGGTCGGGTCACCGCTGGCGGCCACCGCCAGTTGCCACAGGCGCGTGGTGGCGTGCAGCGGGTAGCGCGCGTTGGCGTCGTCCAGCAGTGCCGGGTCGAGGCCGGCCTCGCGGCACAGGGCGGCGCTGTCCAGGCCGAGCGCGTCGAGCTGGCGGCGCAGGGCTCGAGTCCAGCTGGCCAGGGTGGAGGGTTCAGTCATGCAGGTTGGCATTCTCGGTCAACAGGTTGGCGTTGTCGGTCAGGCAACGCGGCGCGGGGGCGCGCACTCTAGCCTGGCCTGATTCCAACAACGATCCGTAGCGCCCCGCATGGCGCCGCCACAAGAGGATGCGTGCATGACCCCGACTCCTGCAACCCACCAGCAACGCTCGGCGCATATCCGCGCCGTGGTGATGGCGCGTGGTGACGAACTGCGCCAGCGCTACCCGATCCTGCAGCACCAGGATGCCCTTGGTGCCGGCATCCTGGCTTTCGCCCTGGCCGGCATGATCGGCAGTGCCTGGCTGTATGCCGAGGGCGCCATCGCCTGGGGGGCGTGCCTGCTGGCCAATGCCTTCTTCGCCTCGCTGACCCATGAGCTGGAACACGACCTGATCCACTCGATGTACTTCCGCAAGCAGCGCGTGCCGCACAACCTGATGATGGCGCTGGTGTGGATGGCGCGGCCGAGCACGATCAACCCATGGATCCGCCGTCACCTGCACCTGAATCACCACAAGGTCTCCGGCACCGAGACCGATCTGGAAGAGCGCGCCATCACCAATGGCGAGCCCTGGGGCTTCGCCCGCCTGCTGATGGTCGGCGACAATGTGATGTCCTCGCTCATCCGCTTCCTGCGCGCGCCGACCTGGGAGCGCCGCAAGATGATCGTCAGCCGCACGCTCAAGGGCTACGCGCCGCTGGGCCTGCTCAACTGGGGCACCTGGTACGTGTTCCTCGGCTTCCACCTGATCGACTTCGTCGCCTCCGCAGCCGGCGCGCCGATCGCCTGGTCGGCCACCACCCTGGCGGTGATGGATGGCGTGACCTTCGCCGTGGTGGTGCTGGTCGGCCCCAACGTGCTGCGCACCTTCTGCCTGCACTTCGTCAGCTCCAACATGCACTACTACGGTGACGTCGAGCTGGGCAACGTGATCCAGCAGACCCAGGTGCTCAACCCCTGGTGGCTGTGGCCGCTGCAGGCGTTCTGCTTCAACTTCGGCAGCACCCACGCGATCCACCATTTCGTGGTCAAGGAGCCGTTCTACATCCGCCAGATGACCGCGCCGCTGGCGCACCGGGTGATGCGCGAGGCCGGCGTGCGCTTCAACGACTTCGGCACCTTCACCCGCGCCAACCGCTGGGATGCGCCGAGCAAAGAGGCTGTTGCGCCGGTCCAGCAGACCGCCTGATCGTCCTTGTGAGCCCCGGTTTTCCGGGGCGCTTCCGGGGCCTGCGGGCCCCGCGCTTTTTCGGAATACCGCATGAACATCCTGATCGTCCACGCCCACCCCGAGCCGCAGTCCTTCTGCACGGCGATGAAAGACCTGGCCGTCGCCACCCTCGGCGGCGCCGGCCACAGCGTGCAGGTCTCCGACCTCTACGCGATGAACTGGAACCCGGTGGCCTCGGCCGCCGACTTCCCGCAACGCAGCAACCCCGATTACCTGGTCTATGCCCTGGAGCAGCGTGAGGCGGTCAAGGCCGACAGCATCGCCGACGACATCGCCGCGGAGCTGGACAAGCTGCTGTGGGCCGATCTGCTGATCCTCAACTTCCCGCTGTTCTGGTGCTCGGTACCGGCCATTCTCAAGGGCTGGATCGACCGCGTGCTGGTCTCCGGCGTGTGCTACGGCGGCCTGCGTTTCTATGATCGCGGCGGCCTGGCCGGCAAGCGCGCGCTGCTCAGCTTCACCCTTGGCGGGCAGGCGCACATGTTCGCCGACGAGGCTGCCGTGCACGGCGATTGGGAGCCGATGCTGCGCCCGTTGCAGCGCGGCACCCTGGCCTATGTCGGCATGAGCGTGCTGCCGCCCTTCCCCGCCTGCCACGTGCCCTACATCAGCCAGGAAGCGCGCGAGGAGATCCTGCGCCGCTACGGCGACTACCTGCTGCAGCTGGAGTTCGCCGAGCCGCTGAGCTTCCCCTCGCTGGCCGACTTCGACCGTGGCCTGCATCCGCTGCAGCAGGAGGTGCCGGCATGAAGACCTGGATCTGCATCGTCTGCGGCCTGATCTACAACGAAGCTAAGGGCTGGCCGGACGACGGCATCGCCGCCGGCACGCCCTGGGCCGAGGTGCCGGACGACTGGCTGTGCCCCGACTGCGGCGTGAGCAAGGCCGACTTCACCATGCAGGAGCTCTGAGCGACAGGTCGCATGGACGCCCGCGAGGCGGATGCGTATGATTGCGCCCCGCAACGCATCCGTAGCTCAGCTGGATAGAGTACTGCCCTCCGAAGGCAGGGGTCGTGGGTTCGAATCCCGCCGGATGCGCCAAACACAGGTTTCCGTCACTGCCGGAAACACCGCGAAAAGCCCGCCCTGATGCGGGCTTTGTTGTTTCTGCGTTTTGCCACCGCGCCGGCGCAACGGCCTGCGTGCCCTCTGATCCAAGGGCTTCGACGGCCAGCGAGCGACCCATACCGATGGCAGCGGCATGGCTCGTCAAGTCTGGCGCTTCGCTATAGGATTCCGTCACAGCAGACAGGAAATGGGCGGCGCAGAAAATGATGGGTTCGGACGAAGAACTACGCGAGGCCGAAGAGCGGCTGCAGGACGAATCGAAGGAGCCTGCCCAGGCCGACGATGCCGGGCCGGATGCACTGAAGGATATCGCGCCGTCGCTGCCGGAAGATGTGGCCAAGAAGATCCTGCGCGAGGCGTTCAAGCATTTCCCGATTCCCGGAAAGAAGTAGGCACATCGCACGCTCCACACTGCCACTCCAGATATAGAAAGAAGGCCCCAAGGTGAAGACCTGGGGCCTTTTCTTTTGCCTGGCGATTACCGTCGTGCATGGCCATGAGAGATCGGAAGCCAGCCGGCCGAGGGCTTGGCCATAGAATCGACTGGTCGCCGCGTGTTGCGGTGGCGTCGCTCCCCCTCAGTGAAGAGAACCGGCATGCCTGCACTTCGCCTGTTGTTGATCGGTTGCGCCCTGCTCCTGAGCTTGCCGCTGCAAGCGCAGGGCAATGTCCAGCTGGAGCTGTTGCAGCTTCATGCCTGCCGCAGTGTCGGCAGCTTTCTCGGTTTGCGTGGCGAGGGGCTGCAGCCCGAGCATCTGCAGGTGCTGCGGCGCGACACCGAGCAGCTGCGGGCCAGCTTCGCCGCTATCAATCCCGCGCAGAGCCAGTCGTTGCAGCAATCTTATGCGCGCTTACTGGCCAGCCTGGAGGAGGGCCTGAGCTATGGGCCGTCCGAGAACGATCTGCCCTGGCGCTACCCGGAGCAGCTCAGTCGCGCGCTGGTCGATCTGCTGCGGGCGGCCGATGGCCTGGACGATGATCGGCACGATGCTCCGCTGCTGAGCGCGATCAAGCTGGAGCTGCTCGCCACTCAGTACGCCGCCCAGGCCTACCTGGGCTACTTCGAGGCCACACCGGGGGCGGACGGCTCCTATGTCAGCCAGGGTGAGCAACAGCTGTTGGCAGAACTGGATGTGGCCATGGCGCAGCTGCTGCCGCTAATGGCGGGCAGCGCGCCGGACCAGGCCCGGCGGGCGAGCGCGGACTGGCGCTATCTGCGCATGGCCCTCGGCGACTTCGACCGCGCCGGCCGTGCGCGCCTGGGCCGCTCGGGGCGTCCGCTGGCGCCACTGATGGTCGGCCGGCATGCGCGCGGCATGAGCGAGCGCCTGGTGCAGCTGGCCGCCGTCACCGAGGCGCGCTAGCGGCGCTCAGCCCAGCCAGCCCTCCGCCTTGGCCCGCGCCACGGCCTGGGTGCGGCGCTGCACGCCGAGCTTGACGTTGATCCGCCGCGCATGGGTTTTCACCGTGTGCAGGGAGATGTACAGCTGCTCGGCGATCTGCTGATTGGAGTGGCCCTGGGCGATCAGCCCGAGTACCGCCAGCTCGCGTTTGCTCAGCAGCGACTCGCTGGGCAGCTCTGCGCTACCGCCGTCGGCGCCCTGCAGCAGCTGTTGCGGCCAGGCCGGGTTGCCCGCCAGCCACTCCGCCTGGCGTTGCTGCAGGCTCAGCAGCGGCAGCAGTTGCTGCTGGCGTTCGGCCTCGCCGACTGCGATGCGCAGGAGTGCCTCGGCCTCGGCGGCGCGGTCGCTGAGGTGCAGGGCCTCGGCCTGGCTCAGGCGGGCATGGGTAGCCAGGCTGTGATGACCGCTGCGCCGGCAGTCGTCGTGCAGCTCCTGCAGGTCGCTCAGTGCCGTCGCCGTCTCGCCCAGGGCCAGTTCGGCCTGGGCCAGGTACAGGCGCGCCCGTGGCAGCAGGTCGTAGAAGCCGGAAGGGGCCAGCAGGCGCTCGCTCTGCAGGCGCTGGCGCACGCGCACGAAGGCGTCGCGGGCCTTTTCGGCCTCACCCTGGCGTAACCACAGGCAGCCATGGGCCAGCTGCAGCATCTCCCGATAGCGCACCTCCGGCACGTGGGACAGCTGCATCTGTCGTTCGGCGCGGCGCAGCAGGTGCTGGGCGCTCTCGGTATCGCCCTGGGCCCCGGCCAGCTCGGCCAGCCCCAGATAGCCGAACAGCAGGTAGGCGTCCTCGCAGCTCTCGGCCTCCTGGATGCCCTGTTGCAGCACCGCCTGGGCGGCGTCGGTGTCGCCGCGTCCGGCCAGCAGGGTGCCGCGCAGCAGCAACAGCCTGGCCAGCACCGGGCCGCGCTGGTCGGCGCCCTGCAGCAGCTGCAGGCATTGTCCGGTCTGCTCCAGCGCGCGTTCGCGCTCGCCGAGCATGGCCAGCAGGTGAATATGGTCGACGCTGAGCAGCGACTCGAACAGCACGCTGCCGCGCAGGCGCGCCAGGCGCAGGCCTTCGTGGCTGTAGTGCTGGGCGCTGGTCAGGTCGAGCTCGGCCATGGCCTGCTGGGCCAGGGCCTGGTTGCACAGAATGTGCTGCGACCAGGCCGACTCGTGCAGGACTTCCAGGGCCTCCAGGCAGTGCTGGCGGGCGCTGGCCTGGCCGCGCTGACGCTGCAGCACGCCGAGCACCGCCTGGTACTGGGCGATCAGCTGCTGCTGGCGGCGGGCATCGGGCTGCGGCAGGAAGCGGGTCAGCTCGGCGACGCAGGCGTCCACTTCGTCCAGGCGGGCGCAGATGATCAGGGCCCAGGCCTGCAGCATGATCAGGCGCGGCGTGCTGTTGAACAGCGTCGGCGGCAGGCCGTCGCGCCAGTGCAGGAACTGGGCGACGCTCTGGCCGATCAGCAGCTGGTCCTGGCCATAGCGTTGCAGGTAGTTGGCCGCTACGTCCGGCTGCGCGGCCCAGAGGGCATGCTCCACCGCCTCGCGCACCGCATCGCGGGCGGCGAACCACTGGCAGGCGCGCACGTGGGCCTGCAGCGGCGTCTGTCCGCCCGGCATGCGCTTGAGCATGGCGGCCAGCGGGCGCCACAGGCGGAACCATTCGCCGCAGCTATCCAGGCCGTGGAGAAACAGCTGGCGCTGGCGCAGCTGCTCCAGCACCTGGGCGCCGCCATGTTCTTCCAGCAGGTGTTCGCACAGGGCGGCGGAGAAGCGCGGCATGTGCGCCAGCACGAACAGCGCGTGCTGCAGCGGTGGTGGCAACGTGGCCAGCACCTCGCGCTCGAGGTATTCCAGCAGCAGCGGCGTCCCGGCGGCCAGGCGCTGGCCGAGGTTGTCGGCGTGACCGCCGATCAGCAGCAGGCAGACACCGGCCGGCCAGCCTTCGCTGTGGTGCAGCAACTGGGCGGTGAGTTCGTCGGGCAGGGTCTGCTGGCGCTGTTGCAGCAGGCGGCCAAGCTCGTCCTGGTCGAGGGCCAGGGCGTGTGCGTCGACCTCCTGCAGGTCGCCCTGCAGCAGCAGGCGTGGCAGGTTCCAGGCCGGCCGGCGGCGTCCGCCGATCCACCAGCGCAAGGTGTGCGGCGCACGTTCCAGCAGGCGATCGAGGCAGGCGTCGAGTTCGGCGCAGGGTTGTCGTGGATAGTCGTCGAGAATGATCCACAGCGGTTGTTCGACGCGGCCGAGCAGCAGGCCCAGCTCGGCGCAGGGCTCGCCGTCGCCGTGGGACAAGTGCAGGGCGGCGGCCAGGCGCGCGAGCAGTTCGGCGGGGCTGTGCGGATGGCCGAGCAGGTCGAGCCAGACCACTTGGGTGCCGTGGGGCGCCTGGCGCGCGCATTCGTTGAGCAGCACGCTCTTGCCGAAACCGGCGGGGGCGCAGACCAGGGTCAGCCGGCAGTCGCCGGCGAGCAATGCCTGGGTCAGGCGCGGGCGGGCGATATGGGCCGCCGGCAGGCGCGGTAAGGGATGCTCCGGTTGACGCGAAATGGCGGCCGGATGCAGGGCGCGAACCTTGTCTTGCATGGTCGTGGCCTCGGCTTTTGTTGTGATTGTGGGCGTCGGGATGGGGTCGATGTTACCCAATCGCGCCGCTTAGTTGGCCGTGCAGACAAAAAAGGCGACCACTGGGGTCGCCTCAAGTTGGAGCAGCGTTGCGATGGAACTCAGCGGACGCCGGCGTTGCGCAGAGCCGCCGGGGTGAAGTCCACCGCCGAGGCCTGGATGCCGTACTGCACGGCGACTTTCTCTTCGTTGGCCATGCCAACGGCGATGTAGCGGCCAGCGATGATGTCGTACAGGGCCTCGAAGGCATACACCGGGACCTGTTGTTCGAACTGCTGCACCAGCATGGCCTGGCCTACGCGCCACAGCTGGCCGCGACCGTCGTAGTGCTCGGACACGGCGATCTGCCAGGAGTCCTCGTCGACGAAGAAGCGGCGCTTGGCGTAGATGTTGCGCTCGCCCGATTTCAGGGTCGCCTCGACTTCCCACACGCGGTGCAGCTCATAGCGCGCCAGATCCTGGTTGGTGTGGCCAGCCTGGATGATGTCGTCGTACTTCACGTCCGGCGACTGCAGCTTGTAGCTGTTGTAAGGGATGTACAGCTCGCGCTTGCCCACCAGCTTCCAGTCGTAGCGGTTGGGGGCGCCGTTGTACATGTCGAAGTTGTCCGAGGTACGCATGCCGTCGGCGGCGGTACCCGGGCCGTCATAGGCCACCTGCGGTGCACGGCGCACGCGACGCTGACCGGCGTTGTACAGCCAGGCCATGCGCGGTTCGGCGATCTGGTCCAGCGAGTCGTGCACCAGCAGCACGTTGCCGGCCAGGCGCGACGGCGCGGTCACGCGCTGCTTGAAGAACAGCAGGGCGTTCTCGGCCTTCTTCGGGTCCAGGCCCTTGGTCTGGCTGGGGAACGCCACTTCGTCTTCGAAGTGCACCAGAGTATAGGCGCCATTGGTCTGCGGGGCGGCCTGTACGGTGCTGCGACGCAGGTTGCCGCCGCGGTAGCGGGTGATGTGGTTCCACACCACTTCCAGGCCGTTCTGCGGAATCGGGAAGGCGTAGTAGCGGCTGTCGGCGAAGCCTGCCAGGCCGTTGCCACCCTCGATCAGGCTGGTGTTGGTCGCGCTCTTCTTGGCGGCTTCGTAGATCTGCGCGGGCATCGCCGAGCTGCGATGGCTGGGGTAGACCACCATCTTGTAGGTCTCGGGGTAGCGCTTGAACATGGCGATCTGGCCTTCGGCCAGCTTGTCCTTGTACTGGTCCAGGTTCTGCGCGGTGATGGTGAACAGCGGCTGTTCGTTGGCGAACGGGTCGCCGAGGAAGCCGCCGGGCAGCACGGCCGCGGCATCCTTGGCCAGGCCGCCGGTCCAGGCCGGGATGCTGCCGTCGGCGTTGCCGGATTTCTCCGCACCCACCGGAGTGAGACTGTCACCGAGCTTGGCGGCCTCTTCCGGCGACACGGCAGCGAGCACGCTGCCGGCCAGCAGGGAGAGAGTGAGGGCAGTGATCAGTTGTTTTGTTTTTCTCATGGTGATCGGATCCCTTAGAAGTTCACGCCGACGCTGAGGGCGAGGAAGTCTCGGTCGGTTTGGGTGTTGTAGTCGCCGTCGAAGAAGTTCGTGTAGCTCAGGCTGGCGTTGTAGGTGTTCAGGTAATCGGCATCGACACCGATGCTGATGGCTTTGGAGCCTTCGTTGAACACCGGGCCGTAGCCGTCGACGTCATGCGACCAAGCCACGTTGGGCTTCAAATTAATGCCGGCGAACACGTTGCTGTATTCGAGGATGCCGCGAGCGCGGTAGCCCCAGGATGTATTGGTATAGAAACCGTGAGTGCCGTATTCGTTGCGGGCGGCAATGTTGGATGCCTGGGTGCCATGAGGCGAACCGTAAATGGAGTCTCTTCCGTAGGCCACTTCGTCGCGGCTTTCCAGACCGCCGACACTGGTCATGCCAACCTCACCTACCAATGTCAGGCGCGAGGCACCGAGCACCTGATCGAAGAAGTGGGTCAGAGTGGTTTGTGCCTGGGTGACTTCCTTACGGTTGTAGCCTTTATGGATGTGCCCTGCTGTTGCCGCGGTGGCGGTGGTCAGCTTGGCAGTCATGTCGGTACCGTTAATACCGATAGGCATGTTCGGGCGATAGCTAATTTCGCCAGCCCATGCTGTGCCGGTAGGCAGTGTTGTGGAGAAGCTCAGGCCATACAGACGAATATCTTCCGGGTACTCGAGATAGTACTCGCCGTTACCTAGCAGAATCGGGGAGCGGAGAGAGGGGACTACCCCTGCTCTGCCGATAGCAGCGGCGTTGGCATTTTGGAACATCGCGTTGGGTGTACGGCTGTGGTAGTTCATGAAGTAGGCAGCGTACTCGGTATCGTCGCCTAACCAGCGCAGCGCAGTGCCCCACTGGCCGGAGTCACGTGCATCGTGGTCGCCTCCGCGCGGCACAACCAGACCTTCATTGTCGATGGTCACGCCAGTCAGCAAAGCACCAGCCGGACCGGCCTTGGCTGCTTGCAGAGTTCTAACGGTAGCTGCATCGAGGATGTTGTAGTTGGTGTCACAGCCGTCCGCGGCTACGTCGCTGGAGGAGAAGAACGTTCCGCAGTTGTCGGCGACGGTCTGTTCCCATTCCAACTGATAAAAGGCTTCGGCCGACAGTTGATCGGTGATGGTCTGCGACACGTAGAACATGTTGACCGGAATCAGGCCTTCCTTGATCTCCGCACCTGGGCGGCGGAACGCGGCAGCATCGACGGGGTTGATCGCATTGATGCCGTTGCCGATAAAGGTGCTTTCACCCCAGCTGACCACCTGCTTGCCCAGGCGAACCGAGCCGGGCATCTCGCCAATGGCGTAGTTGTGATAGACGAAGGCGTCGAGAATCTCGGCGCCAGAAGCCTGAGCCGCCTGCTTACGGTTGGAGTCGTCGATATCCTTGAACAGGCGATGCTCGTCTTTCAGCTCGAAGTCGTACCAGTACTTGCCGCGAACGAATACGCCGGTATCGCCGTATTTCAGTTCGAGGTCATGAATACCCTTGAAGATCTTCGAGAAGGTCTCGCCCTTCTTGAAGTTCATGCGGCCATCGTCACCGGTCTGGGTGAAGCCGGTTCCACCGTTGGCATTGCCGATCAGATCCTTGTCCGGGCTAGCAGTGGACCAGCTTGCGCCGACCGAGATGGACGAGTCGAGTTGGCCTTCGATCTCCCCGATGTTGAAGTTGACGGCATGCGCCGGAGCAATGGTTCCGAGGGCGACGGCCAGGGCGAGGGTGTGCGGCTGGAAGATTCCGGGCCTTGTTGTTTTTGTCATGAGGCTCTCCGTGAATGGGGGTGCAACTGGCCGCACACTACCCAGCGGATGACAGGCGCATAAGCGCACCAAGGACGTATTCGTGCTGTCGCCCGAAAGGATTAAGCGGCCTCTGCGGCGGCCTCTGGCGCTGTCCAGAAATTGTCTGAATGCAGGGTCATCAGCGAAACGCCGTGGACAATGAAAAAGCCCCGCCGAGGCGGGGCTTTGGAAGCATCGCAAGTTGCGCTTCAGGCCGGGTTCAGCGACCACTGCTGCAGGCGCTGCAGGCTCTCGCGGTAGGGGTGTAGGCCGCGCCACAGCAGCAGCACGGAGGCGCACACGGCGATGCCGGTGACGATCAGCAGCGAATAGCGCAGGGCGTTGTCGTCGGCGAACACGAAGTCGGTCACCAGGGCCACGGCGGTCGGGCCCAGGCCCAGGCCGATCAGGGTGATGACGAACAGGTACAGCGCCGAGGCCTGGCCGCGCATGGAGTTGGGCATGATCTCCTGGATCGCCGCCGGCGCCACGCCGAACGGCATGCTGAGGAAGAACACCGTTGGCGCCATCAGTACGCACGACCAGAACGCGCTGCCCATCAACGGGAAGGCCAGGACGAAGGGCAGGGCGCCGATGGCGGCATACAGGCCGACACGCATGTTGGCGTCGCTGCGCCCGTGCTTGGCCAGCCAGTCCGCCAGGCGCCCGCCGAAGACGATGCCGAGGCAGCCGAATACGGCGACGATGGAGCCGTAGATGATGCCGACCTGGCCGGCATCCCAGCCGTAGGTGCGGATGTAGAAGGTGGGAATCCAGGCGGCGCTGCCATAGCCGGCGAAGGCCAGTCCGGCGAAGCCGAGGTTGTGGCACAGCACGGTGCGGCGGTTGCTGCGGATGTAGCGGCCGACGTCGGCCAGCGGTACCGCCACGCCGGCGCCCACACCGCGGCGGGCCGGTTCGCGCACGGCCAGCATCAGCAGGGTGAACAGCACGCCGGCGGCGCCGAGAATCAGGAAGATCAGCTGCCAGGGCCGCACTTCGCCGAGCACGGGCAGATGCACGTCACCCTGGGCGGAGGCGAACTGGATCACCAGGCCGCCGAGCAGGAAGGCGATGCCCGAACCCAGGTACACGCCCATGCCGTATACCGCCATGGCGGTGGCGCGGCGATTGGGCGGGAAGCTGTCGGCGATCAGCGAATAGGCGGCCGGCGACAGCGCCGCTTCGCCGACGCCGACACCGACCCGGCAGATGAGGAATTGCCAGTACAGCTTGGCCATGCCACAGGCGGCGGTGGCGGCGCTCCAGAACAGCACGCCGATGGCGATCAGGCCGCGGCGGCTCTTGGTGTCGGCCAGGCGCCCGAGGGGAATGCCGCAGACGGTATAGAACAGGGCGAAGGACAAGCCCATCAGCAGGCTCATCTGCGTGTCGCTGATCACCAAGTCGCGGCGGATCGGGCCCACCAGCAGGTTGAGGATCTGTCGGTCGATGAACGACAGCACGTAGGCGACCATCAGAATGGTCACGGTGATCCAGGCAGAAAGGCTGGAGGGATAACCGTTGTTGTTATTGGACATGGGTCAAGGCTCTCCGCGGCGCCATCCTGGCACGCGTTGGGGGTGACGGGTGTGAACCCAGCTTAGGTCCGTATAAGCGCGGCTTAATATCGCACGAAGGTGTTATCAGCGAGCTGAATTGGGCTGATGCCCTATGGCGAATATCTGTGCACCGGTGCCGTATTAAATCGGAAAAAACTGGACTAATGTGTCGCCTTCTCCACGGATTGGGCGGCAAACATGTCGGGTACGTCAGGTATCGATGCCGTACGGCCAGCCAAGCTGGCCGAGCGGGTGGCCGAGTCGCTGCAGCGCGACATCGCCGCCATTGGCTGGCCGGTGGGTCGGGTATTCGGCTCCGAGGCGCAGTTGATGGAGCGCTACGGCGTCTGTCGCTCCACCCTGCGCGAGGCAGTGCGCCAGCTGGAGCGCCACGGGGTGGCCAGCATGCGCCGTGGCAGCGGCGGCGGCCTGGTGATCAGCCGCCCGGCGCGGGACTCGGCGGCGCTGGCGCTGGCCACCTACCTGGAGCTGACCGACGTCAGTTTCGACGAGCTGTACGAGGCGCGTGAGCTGGTCGAATCGCAGGCGGTGATGCTGGCGGCCGAGCGCCTGGACGAGCCGGACATTCCCCATGCGCGCCTGCTGATCGCCGAGCTGGGCGAGGAGCAGCCGGGTTGCTTCAACACCGAGCTGCAGCTGTTGACCAAGGTGCGCGAATTCATCTGTCAGGTGGCCGGCAACCCGGCCATCAGTCTGCTGTTCGAGGCCCTGCAATACGTCACCGTCAGTGGCCGTACACCGCGTGATCCGCATGCCTGGCTGAGGGTGCAGGAGGTGTTCGGCCAGGTACGGCGGCTGAAGATCCAGTTGCTGGAGGCGCTGATCGCCGGTAACGGTCTGGAGGCGCGCGAGCGAGTGCACGACAAGCTACGGCTGACCCGTGAGCTGATCATCGAGCAGCGCGGCAGCCTGCAGCGCGGCCCCACTTCGGCCATGAGTCATCTGGCGGCGGCGCCGGACTTC
The DNA here is from genome assembly GCF_005508865.1 of Pseudomonas sp. F(2018). Taxonomy (GTDB): domain Bacteria; phylum Pseudomonadota; class Gammaproteobacteria; order Pseudomonadales; family Pseudomonadaceae; genus Aquipseudomonas. The sequence goes on along the minus strand of NZ_SCOM01000003.1, from coordinate 407,798 downwards.
GCCTTCGGCAAGGTCTACGACAAGAGCGGCCACCGCCTGGCCGTGGTCATCGCGCGCAACATCGCCGCCTCCGGCCTCGGCCCTGGCTCGCGCATCGGCGCCGAGCCGGACCTGCAGGCGCTGCACGGCGTCAGCCGCGCGGTGTTGCGCGAGGCGGTGCGCACCCTCGAACTGCATGCCATCCTGCGCAGCCGGCGCGGCCCCGGTGGGGGCCTGCTGGTGGACACGCCGGACCCCAGTTACACGGTGCGCCTGGCCGTGGAGTACCTGGGCCAGGCGCCGTCGCTGGGGCCGCATTTCCATGCGGTATGGAAGAACCTGCAGCCGGCGGTGGTGGCGCTCGCCGCGTCACGCCTGAGTGACGACGGGCGCCAGCGCCTGCAGGCGCAGCTGGAGCGCCTGCACGCGGCCAGCGATATGGAGCGTCTGCGCCGCAGCGGCGAGCTGGATCGCTGTATCGCCGAGCTCAGCGGCAACCGTGCCCTGGCATTGTTCGCCAGGGTGCTCAGTGCGGTGGCGGAGAGCTACCCGAGCGGCGATGTGGCGCAATGGATACTGCAGCGCCTCGGCGAGCACCAGGCGCGCCTGGGCGCCGCGGTGCTGGCCGGCGATGCCAGCCTGGCGCGGCGGCGCATGCTCGACCATATCCGCCTGATCGAGACCGGCTTCGGCCTGGTCGAGGACTAGGCTGGGCACCGAGAAGGCTTAGGCCATTCGCCTAGATCACTGCAGCGGCACGCAGGCTGGCGATCTGTTCGGCGTCGAGGCCGAGCAGGCGCTGCAGCAGGGCATCGGTGTGCTCGCCCAGCAGCGGCGGGGCCAGGCGGTAGTCCACTGGGGTGGTGGACAGGCGCAGCGGGCTGGCCACCTGCGGGGTGCTGCTGCCCATGCCGTTGGCCATGTCCACGCGCAGGCCGCGGGCCTGCACCTGCGGGTCGGCGAACACCTGGGCCAGATCATTGATCGGCCCGCAGGGCACGCCGGCCGCCTCCAGCAGCGCGACCCACTCGGCGGTGGTCTTGAACACCGTGGCCTGGCGCAGCAGCGGGATCAGCTCGGTACGGTGGGCGACGCGTGCCTTGTTGGTGGAAAAACGCGGGTCGTCGGGCAAAGCCGGGAGTCCGGCGACCTCGCAAAACTTGCGGAACTGTCCGTCGTTGCCCACGGCGAGGATGAAGTCGCCGTCGGCGGTGGGGAAGTCCTGGTACGGCACGATGTTCGGATGGGCGTTGCCCAGGCGCTTGGGCGCGCTGCCGGTGGCCAGGTAGTTCATCGCCTGATTGGCCAGGCAGGCCACCTGCACGTCGAGCAGGGCAACGTCGATGTACTGGCCCTGGCCGCTGTGCTCGCGGGCGCTGAGCGCGGCCAGCACGCCGACGGTGGCGTACAGGCCGGTGAGGATGTCGGTCAGCGCCACGCCGACCTTCATCGGTCCGGCCCCGTCCTCGCCATCGGGCTTGCCGGTCAGGCTCATCAGCCCGCCGAGGCCCTGGATCATGAAGTCGTAGCCGGCGCGCTTGGCGTAGGGGCCGTCCTGGCCGAAGCCGGTGATCGAGCAGTAGATCAGCCGTGGATTGACCGCCTTCAGCGATTCATAGTCGAGGCCGTAAGCGGCCAGGCCGCCGACCTTGAAATTCTCCAGCACCACGTCGCACTGCGCCGCCAGTTCGCGCACCAGGCGCTGGCCCTCGGCCTGGGTGAAGTCCAGGGTCAGCGACTGCTTGTTGCGGTTGGCGCACTGGAAGTACGCCGCCTCGCGGCTGTCGTTGCCGTCGGCGTCCTTGATATAGGGCGGGCCCCAGTGGCGGGTGTCGTCGCCGCTGCCGGGACGCTCGACCTTGATCACCTCGGCGCCGAGGTCGGCGAGTATCTGCCCGGCCCAGGGGCCGGCCAGTACGCGGGACAGGTCGAGGACACGGATATGGGACAGGGCGCCGGGCATGGCGAGACTCCTTGAATAAGCACGGATAGCTCCCTCTCCCGTCGTGAGAGGGTTGGGGTGAGAGGAGCTCGGCGTGGCCTGCAGGGGCCCTCACCCCCGCCCCTCTCCCGGAGGGAGAGGGAGGCTGGGCTTAGAAGAACGCCTGCAGGCCGGTCTGCGCGCGGCCGAGGATCAGCGCGTGCACGTCGTGGGTGCCCTCGTAGGTGTTGACCACCTCGAGGTTGACCAGATGGCGGGCCACGCCGAACTCGTCGCTGATGCCGTTGCCGCCCATCATGTCGCGGGCCATGCGCGCGATATCCAGCGCCTTGCCGCAGCTGTTGCGCTTCATGATCGAGGTGATTTCCACCGCGGCGGTGCCCTCGTCCTTCATCCGACCCAGGCGCAGGCAACCTTGCAGGGCCAGGGTGATTTCGGTCTGCATATCGGCCAGCTTCTTCTGGATCAGCTGGGTCTGCGCCAGCGGGCGGCCGAACTGGGTGCGATCCAGGGTGTACTGGCGCGCGGTGTGCCAGCAGAACTCGGCGGCGCCCAGGGCGCCCCAGCTGATGCCGTAGCGCGCGGAGTTGAGGCAGGTGAACGGGCCTTTCAGGCCGCGCACGTCGGGGAAGGCGTTCTCTTCCGGGCAGAACACGTTGTCCATGACGATCTCGCCGGTGATCGAGGCGCGCAGGCCGACCTTGCCGTGGATCGCCGGGGCGCTCAGGCCTTCCCAGCCTTTCTCCAGGACGAAGCCGCGGATCTCGCCGGTGTCGTCCTTGGCCCAGACCACGAACACGTCGGCGATCGGGCTGTTGGTGATCCACATCTTGCTGCCGCTGATGCGGTAGCCGCCGTCGACCTTCTTGGCGCGGGTGATCATCGAGCCCGGGTCGGAGCCATGGTTCGGCTCGGTCAGGCCGAAGCAGCCGATGTACTCGCCGCTGGCCAGCTTGGGCAGGTACTTCTGCTTGGTGGCCTCGTTGCCGAACTCGAAGATCGGCACCATCACCAGGGAAGACTGCACGCTCATCATCGAGCGGTAGCCGGAATCAATGCGCTCCACTTCGCGGGCGATCAGGCCGTAGCACACGTAGTTCAGACCGCTGCCACCGTAGGCCTCGGGGATGGTGGCGCCGAGCAGGCCGGTCTCGCCCATCTCGCGGAAGATCGCCGGGTCGGTCTTTTCATGGCGGAAGGCTTCCAGCACGCGCGGGGCCAGCTTGTCGGCGGCGAACTGCTGGGCGCTGTCGCGCACCATGCGCTCTTCCTCGGTCAGCTGCTGGTCCAGCAGGAGCGGGTCGATCCAGTTGAAGCTTGCCTTGGCGGCCATGAGCGAATCCTCGAAACGGTGGCAGTGAAAACCGGCGCTTGGCCGGGCGATGGAGAGAGACTAGGCCCGGTGACGGCTGCGGGCAAACGAGGATTTCGCACGCTGTTGTGCGAATAACTCACTCCGAGATAGCCTGAGCAGGCAATTTATTGGTTTTCGAGTGAGGTCATGGCATAGATGCGCCGCAGGATTCCCAGTACCGCCGCCCTGGTGGCTTTCGAGTCGGCCGCCCGCCACCAGAGCTTCACCAAGGCCGCCGACGAGCTGGTGCTGACCCAGAGCGCGATCTGCCGGCAGATCGCCGGGCTGGAGCAATTCCTCGGCATCGAGCTGTTCCGCCGCTCGCGGCGCGGGGTCAAGCTGACCGAGGCGGGCCTGGCGTACAGCCGCAAGGTGGCGGCGCAGCTCGATGCGGTGGAGCGCGATACTCTGGCCGCCATGGGCCAGCAGGGCGCGGTGGCCATCGAGCTGGCCGTGGTGCCGACCTTCGCCACCCAGTGGCTGGTGCCGCGCCTCAAGGACTTCCAGCGCCTGCACCCCGAGGTGACGGTGCACCTGACCAACCGCACCCGGCCGTTCCTGTTCGCCGATACCGCCTTCGATGCCGCCATCTATTTCGGCGATGCCGAGTGGTCGGGTACCGAGGCGCACTTCCTGATGCCCGAGGAGCCGCAACCGGTGTGCAGCCCGGAACTGCTGGCCGGGCGTGGGCAGTTCGAGGCCGCCGAACTGGCCAGCCTGCCGCTGCTGCAGCAGAGCACCCGGCCCTACGCCTGGCGCCAGTGGTTCGCGGCTCAGGGCCTGAGCGTGCCACACGACCTCGGCGGGCCGCGCTACGAGCTGTTCTCCATGCTGGCCCAGGCGGCCAGCCACGGCATGGGGGTGGCGCTGATCCCGCCCTTCCTGATCCAGCGCGAGCTGGCCGAGGGACGGCTGGTGCCGGCGCATCCGGCGGCGCTGCACAGCAGCGACAAGGCCTATTACCTGATGATTCCCGAGCGCAAGGCCGAGTCCGCCGCCCTGCGCGCGTTTCGCGACTGGTTGCTGCAGGCGGCCGGCGAATACCGCGGCGCATAGCCGAGGTCGATCGAGCAGGCATAAAAAAGCCGGGCATTGGCCCGGCTCAGTGCATTGCCGTCTCGCTTACGGCGAACCGGCGACCTGGCCCAGCGACATCCACTGGCCGGTCATGGAACGGGTGTGGCGGTCCACCGTGGTCGGCGCGAAGGCGCGGCCGGAGGTGCTGGCCAGGGCGTTGCTGCCGCTGTTCATGTCCATCAGCGCGGCGCGCAGGAACTTCCAGCGGGTCTGCAGCTTGGCCACCACCGGATTGGCCTTGCCGTCAAGGGCGCCCAGCTCCTTGTCGATCTGCGGCACCAGGATGCGCTCGTCCTGGCCAACGTAGTTGTCCGGCTGTTCACGGGCGATCTCGAAGCTGCCGATGTAGGAGCGGCTGAGGTACTGCACGGCCAGATATTCGACCTGGGCCGGCAGTTCGCCGACCGGGTCGGCATCCGGAACGGCACGCGCCACGGTCAGCAGATCACGCAGGGATTGCGCCAGATCCTGCGGATAGCTCCAGGGCATGTCGTCTTCTTTGGGGCCAAAGGAAACACCTAGGCGTAACTGGGTAACAAGTTTGGTGGTCAATCCGGGAATTTCCGAGCTGGCGCTCATGGCCGCCTGGGAGGCAGTCTCCAGATCGGCAATATCCTTCTCCAGACGAGTCAGATACTCCTCCTGGAAGCCCTCGCCACGGATCAGAAGCAGGCTGCTGGTGGCGCGGCTGGCGTACACCTGTACCTGTTCGGCCGCGGTCATGGCGGCAGCCTGAGCCACGGCTGAAACCGTCGTCAGAATCCCTAGCGTTATGGAAAAAATCAATCGAATCAAAGGATTACGATTCATCCCCGGTCGCTCCTTATTATTCTTGTCGGCGCGTATGTATGGGTTGGCCAGATGGCCGTCAGCGCAGTCGCAACAGCCTACTGCGCTTGCCATAGCAAAGGATGAGCCAAAAGAGTGATTTGCATCGCATTTTTGGCGTCGCGGAGCCGGCGCGGCTCCGCCTGTGCTAACGGGCTCAGAGGGACGGCTGCTGTTGCCAGACCTTGGGCTTGAAGTAGAGCGTCTCACCGCGGGCCAGTCCGGTCAGGCTGTCGTGATCCTTGACCACCTCGGCCTCGATCAGCTCGTCCTGGCCCTCGACCTTCAGGGTCACCCGGGTGATCGCGCCCAGCGGGCGGATATCGCGTACTTCGGCGCTGCGGTGTTCTTCCACTGCCTGGCGCGACAGCGAGACCTCGTGCGGGCGGAACAGCAGATGCTGGTCCTCGCCGATATGCAGGCGGTTGGAGTCGCCGAGGAAGTGGTAGACGAAGTCGCTGGCCGGCTTCTCGTAGACCTCGCCCGGCGAGCCGATCTGCTCGATCACGCCCTTGTTCATCACCACGATGCGGTCGGCCACTTCCATGGCTTCTTCCTGGTCGTGGGTGACGAACACGCTGGTCAGATGCACTTCCTCGTGCAGGCGCGCCAGCCAGCGGCGCAGCTCCTTGCGCACCTTGGCGTCGAGGGCGCCGAAGGGTTCGTCGAGCAGCAGCACCTTGGGCTTCACCGCCAGGGCGCGGGCCAGGGCGATGCGCTGGCGCTGGCCGCCGGACAGCTGCTCCGGGTAGCGGTCGGAGAGCCAGTCGAGCTGGACCATGTTGAGCAGCTCGTGCACGCGCTCGGCGATCTCCGGTTCGCTGGGCTTCTCGCCCTTGGGCTTCATGCGCAGGCCGAAGGCGACGTTGTCGAACACCGTCATGTGGCGGAACAGCGCGTAGTGCTGGAACACGAAGCCGACGTTGCGATCACGCACGTCGTGGCGCGACACGTCTTCGCCGTGGAACACGATGTTGCCGCTGTCCGGGGTTTCCAGGCCGGCGATGATCCGCAGCAGGCTGGTCTTGCCGCAGCCGGACGGGCCGAGCAGGGCCACCAGCTCGCCGCTGTTGATGTCCAGGTTGATGTCGTTGAGCGCGCGGAAGGCGCCGAAATGCTTGCTGACGTTACGGATTTCGATACTCATGGCTTATTCCTCGTCGGCATTCGATTTGAGGCGGGACAGACGCGCTTCGCTCCACTGCTTGAGCAGCAGGATGATCAGGGCCAGGGCCAGCAGCAGGCTGGCCACGCTGAACGCGGCGACGTGGTTGTATTCGTTGTAGAGAATCTCGACATGCAGCGGCAGGGTGTTGGTATAGCCACGGATGTGGCCGGACACCACCGACACCGCGCCGAACTCGCCCATGGCCCGCGCGGCGCACAGCACCACGCCGTAGATCAGGCCCCATTTGATGTTGGGCAGGGTCACGTGCCAGAACATCTGCCAGCCGTTGGCGCCGAGCAGGCGCGCGGCTTCTTCTTCCTGGGTGCCCTGTTCCTGCATCAGCGGGATCAGTTCACGGGCGACGAAGGGCACGGTGACGAACACGGTGGCGAGGACGATGCCGGGCAGGGCGAAGATGATCTGGATATCCCGCTCCTGCAGCCATTCGCCGAAGAAGCCCTGGGCGCCGAACAGCAGCACGTAGATCAGGCCGGCGATCACCGGGGAGACGGAGAACGGCAGGTCGATCAGCGTCACCAGGATGCTCTTGCCGGTGAACTCGTACTTGCTCACGCACCAGGCGGCGGCCACGCCGAACACCAGGTTGAGCGGCACCGAGATGCCCACGGCGAGCAGGGTCAGCTTGAGGGCGCTGATGGCGTCCGGCTCGATCAGTGCGGTGAAGAAGGTGCCGAGGCCGAGCTTGAGCGCCTCGTGCAGCACCACCAGCAGCGGCAGCAGCAGGAAGATCGCGAAGGCCAGCCAGGCGCCGACGATCAGGGCGATGCGCCCGGCCGCGCTGCCACGTCGGGCGGCGTTGGCGGCGGCACTGGCCGACAGGGTTGTAGTCGTCATGGCGGCCTCCTTACGGGCGTTCGATGCGGCGCTGCAGCAGGTTGATCAGCAGCAGCAGGATGAAGGAGACCACCAGCATCAGCACGCCGATGGTAGTGGCGCCGTGGTAGTCGTACTGGTCGAGCTTGACCATGATCAGCAGCGGCAGGATCTCGGTCTTCATTGGCATGTTGCCGGCGATGAAGATGACGGAGCCGTACTCGCCGACGCCGCGGGCGAAGGCCAGGGCGAAGCCGGTCAGCCAGGCGGGCAGCAGGGCCGGCACCAGGATGTGGCGGAACACCTGGAACGGCTTGGCGCCCAGGCAGGCGGCGGCCTCTTCGACTTCGCGCGGGATGTCCGCCAGCACCGGCTGGATGGTGCGCACCACGAAGGGCAGGGTGACGAAGGTCAGCGCCAGGGTGATGCCCAGCGGGGTGTAGGCGATCTTGAAGCCGAGCCAGGTGGCGATCTGGCCGACCAGGCCGGCCGGAGCGTACAGCGCGGTCAGGGCGATACCGGCGACGGCGGTGGGCAGGGCGAACGGCAGGTCGATCATGGCGTCGATCAGCTTGCGTCCGGGGAAGTCGTAGCGCACCAGCACCCAGGCCAGCAGCGTGCCGATGATGCCGTTGAGAACGGCGGCGGCGAGGGCGGTGGAGAAGCTCAGTTTCAGCGCGGCGAGCACGCGCGGGGCGGTGACGATGGTCCAGATCTGCTCCCAGCTGAGCTGGGCGGCGTGGACGAACATGGCACCCAGGGGAATCAGCACCAACAGGCTGAGGTACACCAGGGTGTAGCCCAGCGTCAGCCCGAAGCCGGGTATGACGGGGGAAATGCGGCGTGACATTGTCTGTCCCTTATTCCGTTGTGAAGCGCCGAGGGCGGAACACACCCGCGTGAGCCGGTGTTGCGGTGAGCACGCGATTGTTCCGACCTACACACCAAAAAGCCACAGGTCGAGGTCATCGGCCTGTGGCTGCTTTCAGTCGCTTACTGCGCCTGGTAGATCTGGTCGAAGATGCCGCCGTCGTTGAAGAACTTCGGCTGTGCTTCTTTCCAGCCGTTGAAGTCCTTGTCGATGGTGACCAGCTTCAGCTGCGGGAACTGCTTGGCGTATTCGGCGGCGACCTTCTCGTCACGCGGACGGTAGAAGTTCTTCGCGGCGATGCGCTGGCCTTCCTCGCTGTACAGGTACTGCAGGTAGGCGGTGGCCACTTCGCGGGTGCCTTTCTTGTCGACGTTCTTGTCGACCACGGCCACCGGCGGCTCGGCCAGGATGGACAGGCTCGGCGCGACGATTTCGAACTGGTCGCCACCTTGTTCCTTCAGGGCCAGGAAGGCCTCGTTTTCCCAGGCCAGCAGCACGTCGCCGATCTGGTTGTTGACGAAGGTGATGGTCGAGCCACGGGCGCCGGTGTCCAGTACCGGCACGTGCTTGTACAGCTCCTGCACGTATTCCTGCGCCTTGGCGTCGCTACCGTATTGCTGCTTGGCCCAGGCCCAGGCGGCCAGGAAGTTCCAGCGCGCACCGCCGGAGGTCTTCGGGTTCGGGGTGATGACTTCCACGCCCTTCTTGGTCAGGTCGCCCCAGTCCTTGATGCCTTTCGGGTTGCCCTTGCGCACCAGGAACACGATGGTCGAGGTGTACGGGGTGCTGGATTGCGGCAGGCGGCTCTGCCAGTCGGCGGGGATCAGCTTGCCGATCTTGTTCAGCTCGTCGATGTCGCCGGCCAGGGCCAGGGTCACCACGTCGGCCTTGAGGCCGTCGATCACGGCGCGGGCCTGTTTGCCCGAGCCACCGTGGGATTGCTGGATGGTCACGGCTTCTTTGCCCTGGGCGGTCCAGTGCTTGTTGAAGGCGGCGTTGTACTCCTGGTACAGCTCGCGGGTCGGGTCGTAGGACACGTTGAGGATTTCCGCGGCAGCGGCGGCTTGGCCGGCGAACAGGGCGGAGGCCAGTGCGGCCAGGGCGAAACGACGAATGGACATGGTGCAGCTCCTGAATCTCGGGTGTTGTTCTGTGTTGGCTTATGGGCGTTGCGGAGGTGCCGTGGCGCTCACTGACGCATTCGCGCTGGGCAAAGACTGGGCCGCTGCATGGGCATGCTCGTGGCGGGTGTGCTGACTTTCATGGTGGCGCCCTCCGGTCGTCCAGTCGGGTTTCGCGGTGATCAGGCCTGCTTGGCGTTCTGGGCCTGCAGGCGGAATTTTTCCTTGCGCTCGATCTGCACCACCTGGCCGTTGTGCACGGTGATTTCCACCGAACCGAAACGCAGGTTCTGCAGGGCTACTTGGATTTCGCGCAGGATGCCGGCTTCGTCCTGGCCTTCGACGCTTCTGAGAGTGGCGCTCATGACTCTGCTCCTTGGATGGTGGCCCGGGGTTGGGCGTGGAGCGGATAGTAGGGGGAGATGCATATTCTTAAAAAGAATGTTTATTTCTTTATTTATTCTCTTGAGATCTATAAGGCCTCGGTATACCGCAGAATCTGCTTCGGGTTCCCGCTTCCTGACTGCGGAGTCGAAATTTCTGCCACTCGTCACAACACCCGGTTGCCACCATCGCCAGCGAGTCGGCTGGGCGCATAGTCTTCAGTTCATGAATGTGACAAGGCGACGTCCGATGGACGACAACGAGCAGGCTCCCAGCGAGCTGGAAACCCTGACCCTGGCGCTGCTGCACAGCCGCGGCGAGGTTGAGCGCCTGCGTGAACGCGAGCTGCTGGTGAGCAGCCTGCTGGCCGGTCTCAACGCGGTGCTGTGGGCCTTCGACTGGGAGCAGCAGAAGGTGGTCTACGTCAGCCCGGCGTACGAGCAGATCTTCGGCCGCAGCGCCGCGCTGCTGCTGGCCGACTACAACGAGTGGCTCAACAGCATCTACCCGGACGACATGGAGTACGCCGCCCAGAGCCTGGCGTCGGTTCTCGAGGTGGGCTCGGTTGAGCAGCGCGAGTACCGCATCATCCGGGGCGACGGCGAGGTGCGCTGGCTCAGCGACAAGTGCTTCATCAGCCCGCCCAACCTGTTCGACGGGCAGACCCTGATCGTCGGCATCGCCGAGGACATCACCGAGAAGAAGGTGCTGCAGAGCGAGCTGCATCGCCTGGCCACCAGCGACGTGCTAACCGGCGCGAGCAACCGCCGGCATTTCTTCGACCAGGCCGGCACCCTGTTCGACGAGGCGGTCGCCAACGGCCGGCCGCTGTCGTTCCTGCTGCTGGATATCGACGACTTCAAGAAGATCAACGACGGCCACGGCCACCAGATGGGTGACCGCGTGCTGCAGCGCGTGGCCCACTGCGGCGCCTATGTGGTGCGCCGCGACGACCTGTTCGGGCGCATCGGCGGCGAGGAGTTCGCCATCGTCTTCCCCGGCTGCGACAGCGAGCAGGCGCGCCAGGTGGCCGAGCGTCTGCAGCGTGAGGTGCAGCGCCTGCAGTTCCACAACGACGGCGAAAGCTTCGGCGTGACCATCAGCCAGGGCATCACCAGCCTGCGCGAGGGCGACGAGCTGGAGGACCTCTACGCCCGCGCCGACGCCGCCATGTACCAGGCCAAGCGCCAGGGCAAGGACTGCATCGTCCTCGGCTGAGCCGCGCCTAGGGGTGTAGCCAGAAGGCGAACTCGGCGAACTGCTCGTCGCGCCACCAGTCGCTCCTGCCGGTGCCATAGCGGAAGTTGCTCGCCCCGGCCTGACTCTGCAGCGGGGCGGTGATGCGCCCAGCACTGTCGCGACGGGCATGCAGCTCGCCTGACTCCGGCACCACCACCACGATATGCCCGGATTTGCCGTCGACCTTGCGCCGCGCCACGATCAGGCCGATGGCGCCCTGGTTGGCTTCCAGCTGCAGTTCCTCCAGGTCGGCGGCGCGACGCCAGGCGAAGCCCTCGCCGAAATCGCGCAGCCAGCGGAACAGATCGTTGGCCCGCTGCTCCTCGATCGTCTGCCCGTAATGCGCCGCCACCGTCTCGCCACGGCCCATGCGCAGCAGCGCGCCGGCGCTCCACCAGACCCGCGGCAGGTAGGCACCGGCCAGGTGGCAGTAGTCGTGGGCGTACAGGTTGCAGTAGGTGCGGCCGTTACCCGGCTGGTAACGCAGGTGGGCGGGGTCGTCCACCGCCAGCCAGGCGATGATCGCCGCCAGCTCTGCACGGCGCTGGGTGGCGTCGCCGCCCTGGCGGCCCGGCTGGTTCTTCTCGTTCAGCGAATGGGCGTTGGCCGCCTCGCTGCGTCTGCTCAGCGAGTCGCTCTTGCGCGGCATATGCGCCTCGGGCAGGCCCTGCGCAGCACTCGCCGGTGGCGCCAGCACGCTGCCGGCGGGCGCCGGCTTGAGGTAGCGCGCGGCGACGAAGCCCTGCAGCAGGGCGCCGTTGAGCCGGGTCTGGATCTCCAGGAAGCCGTTTTCCTGGCGCCCGCCCACGGCCTGTACCAGCTGGCCGTCCGGCAGCGAGCCGCGTAGGTTGCTCGCCGGTCTGGCGGGTATCTCTGGGCTGGCGCGCAGGTTGAGCATGCCGCTGCTGACCTGTACCTCGAACAGCTTGCCCGCCGCACTTGGCTCGGCCATCGGCGGTAGCGGCGCCTGGCCGGGGGCCGTTGGCGCGCTCGGGCCGTCGGGGTCGACCCTGTGGCACAGGCGGATGAAGTCGAACAGCGCCTCGCCGTAGTAGCGGGTGCCATCGAAGTAGCCCTGCCGGAGGCCCTTGGATGGGGTGAAGCTGCCGCGGTTGTAGGCGATGCCCAGGGCCGCCATTTCGAAGTCGCTGAGGCTGCTTTTGTCCGCCCAGCCGAGGCGGTGCAGCTTGGCGCGCAGCTCGCCGACCGCCTTGTCCAGGGCCGCGTCGAAGTCCGCGTAGCGGCGCTGCAGGAAGTAGTCCGGCTCCTGCAGGAAGAACTGCAGGTCGTACTGGAAGATGCCGAAGCCGTGGCAGAACTTGTTCGGATTGGCGGCCGCCTTGCGGTAGTCGGGAATGTGCTCGGCCATCTCCACCAGGGCCTGGCGCGCCAGGTCGAACATGGCCTGGCCGTTGGGCTTGCTGAGCAGCTCGGCCTTGGTCTGCGGGAAGGCGCGGCGCCCGGCGCTGGCGTCCAGCGTGTCGCCGACGCACAGCTCAAGCACCCGCGCCACCGGCATCTGCTTGCGCAGGCGGTTCCACAGGTAGCCGGTCTCCTGACAGGCGATGGCGGTGAGCAGGTCGAGGGTGAGGGGCGTGCCGCGCAGCGCAGGCTCGATGCGCGGGCGGAACTCTTGCTTGAACCAGGCGATGGCCGCGGCATCGGGCATGGCGGCGCCTCCTCCGTGAGTGGAAACGGTCCTACGTTGGAGTGAGCGAGCAAGACCGGAGGGCGCCACTGGAACGACATCGGGACGATGCGAACAGGCTCAAGCAAAGACGAGCATGCTGGCGGCTGCCAGGCCGTTCGGCAGACGAGTGTTGGTATAAATGGAATAAGTAAATGAATTCTTATTCCTTAACTTGTAATCCATCCCTGCCTAGACTGGCCTCCGGAACGTATCGAGGAGGCCCGTCATGGCCAGCCAGACCACCAGTTACCTGATCCTGCCAGGATGGCAGGGTTCGCCGGACGACCATTGGCAGAGTCATTGGCAGCGCAATCTGCCACACGCCAGCCGGGTCGAACAGGCGGACTGGGACAATCCCGACCCGCAGAGCTGGGTCGCCGCGCTGGAACAGCAGGTGGCCGCCGCCCGCGGCCCGCTGATCCTGGTGGCGCACAGCCTCGGCTGCGTCACCGTGGCCCGCTGGGCCGTCCAGGCACCGCTGGCGTCCCTGCGCAAGGTGCGCGGCGCCCTGCTGGTGGCGCCGGCCGATGTCGAACGGGCCGGCTGCCCCGAGGCGCTGCGCGGCTTTGCCCCGATCTCCCGCGAGCTGCTGCCGTTCCCCAGCCTGCTGGTCGGCTCGGACAACGACCACGCCGCCAGCGCACCGCGTGCCCTCGAACTGGCCCGCGCCTGGGGCGCCCAGGCGGCCATCCTGCCGGGCGCCGGACATATCAACGTGAAGTCCGGCCACCAGCGCTGGGAGCAGGGCTTCGCCTACCTGTACCGCCTGCAGCGCCAGATCGAGCAGCAGGAACGCCTGCGCGCATGAACGCCGGGTGCCGTGCGCCACGAATGTGCCCGCCGCGGCGCCGCGTCCCGCCCATTCCCATCTGAGCCGCCGCCAGCCGGCGGCTCGCCGTGACAAGAGATTCCGCAATGAGCCGCCCAGATTTCCCCCAGCAAGCCCTGCTGACCTTTGCCGACACCGAGAAGAGCCCGCTGAGCATCCGCGCCAAGGCGCTGGTGTTCGTCGACCCGCGTTCGCGCCAGCTGCGCGAGCAGGCCAATGCCCTGGCCGTCGCCGAACTGCCGGTGCTTATCCTCGGCGAGACCGGCACCGGCAAGGAGCTGCTGGCCCGTCACGTGCACCGCGAGAGCGAGCGTGGCGGCCTGTTCGTCGCCGTCAACTGCGGTGCGATCAGCCCGCAGTGGGGCGAGGCCGAGCTGTTCGGCCATGCCGCCGGGGCCTATTCCGGCGCCGCCAGCAGCCGCGCCGGCTGGTTCGGTTCGGCCAACGGCGGCACCCTCTACCTGGACGAGATCGGCGACCTGCCGCTGGCCCTGCAGGGCAAGCTGCTCAGCGCCCTGGAGACCCGCGAGGTGCAGCGTGTCGGCGGACAGCAGGCGACGCCGGTGGACGCGCGCCTGGTGGCCGCCACCAGCATCGACCTGGCCCAGGCGGTGGCCGCCGGCAAGTTCAACGAGCGGCTGTTCCTCTACCTCAACGAGGGGCGTCTGGAGCTGCCCGCGCTGCGCGAGCGGCCCGGCGACATCCTGCCGCTGGCCGAGTACTTCCTCGGCATCTATGCCCAGCGCCTGGGTCTGGATATCCCGCAGATCGGCCTGGATGCCCAGGCGGCGCTGGAGGGCCACCCCTGGCACGGCAATACTCGCGAGCTGGAGAACGTCATCCACTTCGCCCTGCTGGTGAGCAGCGGCGAGGAGATCCTGCCGCAGCACCTCAACCTGCCGGCGGGCTCACCGCTGCAGGCCATCGAGCGCCAGCTGGCGCTGCTCAGTGGCGCGGAGCTGGAGCTGCTGCGCCAGCGCCTGGCGATCTAGTCGCCGAGCTGCTCCAGCCACTGCGCTTCCAGCTCGGCGACCTTGGCCACCGAGGGGCGCGCGGCGATGCGCTCGACGTAGGCCTGGATCACCGGCAGCGCCGGCACCACGCCGAAACCGACCGTCCATTTCAGCGCTGTGCCCCAGAGGATGTCGGCGCTGCTCAGGCGCTCGCCGAGCAGGTAGGGCCCCTGTTCCAGCTGCTGCACCAGGGTGCCGAGCATGGTATCGAAATCGCCGTAGGGGCTCATCGACTGTGGCGGCACATGCTGCTGGGCGCGGTCGGCGATGGCCGGCTCGAAACTCGAACCGTAGAACACCAGCCAGCGCAGCCAGGCGCCGCGCTGCGGGTCGCCCAGCGGCGGGGTGAGGCCGGCTTCCGGATACAGATCGCTGAGGTAGATGAATACCGCGCCCTGCTCGGTGATCAGGGTGTTGCCGTGGAGAATGGCCGGCACCTTGCCCATCGGGTTGATCGCCAGGTACTCCGCCTGGCGCGTCTGACCCTGCTTGATGCTGAGCAGGCGCGGGCGGTAATCGGCGTGCAGCTCCTGGAGCAGGATGGCGGTGCCGGTGGAGCGGCTGCGCGGCGAGTGAAAGAAGGTGATGCGGCGATCCTGTTGCATGACGGCCTCCGGTCTGGTCGGGTAGTGAACCCTAGTCCAGGCCAGGGGCCGCTGTCGGGATGGCGGATGAAAGGCACGGGTCGAGCGGCTCGCTTATCTGGCAGCAGAGGAGGGCAGCGATTGCTTCAGGCACTAGAGCTCTGCTGAATGGCAGCCAGGTTCAATCTTCGGCCAAGGGCAGATTGTGAGAGGAGAGAATCCCATCCCACTCTTTCTCAAGTTGATTGTTTGATGCAGGGCTGTACAGCGTCGCTAGGTGGACCGAGTCCTTGCTCACCCTAGCGCTGCCACATTCGTAGCAGACGACGAAGTCATAGACGTGCCCACGAGCCTTAATACTGACTCCATGCCTCGGAGAAAAGCACATTGCCATGAACTGAGGCTCTGGTGCTTCGACCCAAGCCACCAGGCCGTCCAGTACTGTCTGGCGGGGTTGGCCGGAAAGCTCGGAATGACCTAGCGATGGCCAGCCTAGGTAGCAATCACCGGCACAGATTCCTTCCAAATAGCGCTTGGGATCGGCTGGAGAAAGAGAGAAGAAGGCAACTTCCTGTGCATTGGCAATGGCCTCCAGCACTTCGTCCTTGCTGTCCGCCGATGCATTGCTGCCCATGAGCAGCAATGCGCCGAGAACGGCTGCCGAGATAATTTCCTTGAACATTGCCTGGTCCCTGTTCCGCAACGAGTGGCGAGGCTAGTGCATGTTCGGGCGACTGCAAAGATGCCGGGCAAAAACGGGAGCCGCCCTGCTTGGTAACGGCTCCCGAGATAAAGCAGGAATCAGGAGTACAGCGACGGCGTCGGCGCCACGCCGCTGGTCAGCCACTGGCCGATGTCGCGCACCTTGTAGTCCAGCGGGTCATGCAGGCTGTGTACCCGCACGTTGCGCCAGAAGCGGTCGAAGCCGTAGCGCGCGGCAGTGGCGCGGGCGCCCATGGCCTCGAACACCTGGCTGGTGATCTCCAGCGCCGCGCGGGCCGAGGCCACTCGCGCCTCGGCGATCAGCAGCGCCACCTCGCCACGCTCGGCGGCGCCCAGGGCCGGTTTGTCCCAGGCCTGCTGCAGGCGCTCGGCGGCCTGTTCGGCCAGCAGCAGGGCGCCGCGATAGAGCAGCCACAGTTCGCCGTAGCGTTTCTGGATAAACGGGTCTTCGCGCGCTTCGTCGACCCCGGCGCCGGGCCAGGGGCGGGCCTGCTCGCGGGTGTAGCGCAGGGCGCCATCCAGTGCGCCCTGGGCGTTGCCCAGGTAGAGCTGGGTGAGGGTCAGCTGCGACACGCAGACCCGCAGGCTGCTGCGCGGGCTCTGGCCGCCGGACACCAGCAGCTCGTCGCGGTCGACGAAGACATTCTCGAACTGCACCGTGCCGCTGTCGGTCTGGCGCTGGCCGAAGGCATCCCAGTCGTCGTTGATCGCCAGGCCCTCGCGCTGCGCCGGCAGCACCAGGAACACCCGCTCCGTGGCGCTGTTGCCACGCGGCGCGCTGACCACCAGGGCGTCCGAGCCGAGGGCGCCGGAGCAGAATGACTTGCGCCCGTTCAGCTCGAAGTGTTCCTCGCGTGGCGCCAGGCTCAGGCCGAGGTCGCGGCCATTGCTGGCGTTACCCCAGAACCAGCGCTCGCGCACCGCGCGGGTCAGCCAGTGACGCTGCTGCTCGGCGCTGCCGTGCAGGAGGATGGTCGCCACCTGCAGGTGGTTGAAGGCGAACAGGTGGGCCAGCGAGCTGTCGGCCGCGGCCAGGTGGCGGACGATGCGGTAGATCTCCGGCCAGGCGCGTTCCTGGCCGTCGAAGCGCTGCGGGATCGCCAGGCCGAGCAGGCCGCTATCGCGGATCAGCTCGCGTTCAGCGCGCGCATGGCCGCCGCGGCGGTCGCGCTCCACGGCGCTCTCGGCCAGCTTGCGGGCCAGTCGTTCGACCCGCGCGGTGAGGTTGCCGAAGTCGACTGGGAACAGCCGTGCATCCAGCAGCGGTTCGGCCTGCGGATGCAGATGACGGGCTTCACTGGCCATCGCGGGGCTCCGGCTGCCAGATGGCCACCTGGCTGGCGTCCACGCGCTTGGGCAGCAGGCCCTCGGCGAAGAAGGCGTCGGCGATCTTCTGCTGCTCGGCCAGGCTGCCCGGTTGCACGGCGCGCACCTGGTAGCTGCGGCGGCCGTTGGCCTGCTGGACGATGGCCGGGTCGAGGTTGCCCCACAGCGGGCCGAGGATCTGCGCGCCCTCGGCCGGGTTGGCGCGCAGCCAGTCGCCGGCCTTGACCAGCTCGGCGTACACGGTCTGCAGCACCTGGGGATGCTGGGCGGCGAAGCTGGTGCTGGTCAGGTAGTAACGCTGGTAGCTGGCCAGGCCCTTGCTGTCGGCCAGGGTGCGGGTCGGCAGCTGGCGCTGGGCGGCGCTGAGGAAGGGTTCCCAGATCACCCAGGCGTCGACCTTGCCGTTCTCGAAGGCGGCGCGGCCGTCGGCCGGGGTCAGGTAGGCCGGCTGGATATCGCTGAACTTCAGGTTGGCCTTGGCCAGCGCGGCGATCAG
Source organism: Pseudomonas sp. F(2018) (assembly GCF_005508865.1). Lineage (GTDB taxonomy): Bacteria > Pseudomonadota > Gammaproteobacteria > Pseudomonadales > Pseudomonadaceae > Aquipseudomonas. Next base: position 390,340 of record NZ_SCOM01000003.1, on the reverse strand, counting down.
CAGGTAGTGGGCGCCGGCGGCCTTGGTCACCGCCACCTTCTTGCCCTTGAGGTCGGCCAGCGCCTGCAGCGGCGAGCCGTCGCGCACCAGGATCGCCTGGGCGGCCGGCGAGGGCGCTTCCTGGGCGAAGTAGGTGAGCTTGGCGCCGGCAGCCTGGGCGAATACCGGCACGGTGTCGGCGACATCCGCGGACAGGTCGATATTGCCGACGTTGAGCGCCTCGAGCAGCGGCTGGCCGCTGGCGAACTCGTGCCAGCTGACCTGGATGTCCTGACCGGCCAGGGCCTTTTCCAGGGTGCCCTGGCTCTTCAGCAGGCTGATCAGGGTGGAGGACTTCTGGTAGCCGATGCGCAGGGCGGTATCCGCCTCGGCGGAGGTGGGCAGGCTGGCGAACAGGCCGAGGCTCAGGCCGAGACCGAGCAGGGTGCGGCGGGAAAGCAGAGCGCGGGACATGACAGGCCTCTTGTTAGGGCGCGTCCCGGCGGTGCGAGGCGGCGGAACACGGAAACTTCAGAAGAAACAGCGTGAAGTCCGGTGATCCGGTAGGCACAAGCTAGTCGATCTAAAAAACAGGCTGCAAATACTTTTCGGGAATTAGCTTATGAGTCGGTTCGATGACGACTTATATTCTTTTTGGTTACATAAAAGTGAAAAACAATTCTTTTTGGAGATTATGAAAATCCCCTAGATTTGCCGCCAAGCCGCCAGCGGACCACCGCACCGAGCCCGAACTCTATAAGGGGCTCCATTGCCAACCCGAGCCCCAGACAACTAGAACAGCATCTGGAGCATCGAGCATGAACAAGTCGTCCCTGGCCCTGGCCATCGCCCTCGGCGTGATCGCCCAGCAGGCTTCCGCCGCCGGTTTCATCGAGGACAGCAAGGCCACCATCGGTCTGCGCAATTTCTATTACGACCTGAACACCAAGAACACCGCCGACGACCGCGGCGCAGCCAACGAGTGGGGCCAGGGCTTCCTGTTCAACTACACCTCCGGCTTCACCGAAGGCACCGTCGGCTTCGGCCTGGACGCGGTCGGCCTGCTCGGCCTCAAGCTGGATGGCGGTGGCGATGGCGACCTCAGTGACAGCCGCAAGCCTGGCCAGCTGTTCCCGCTGGACAGCGATGGCAAGGCCGTGGACGACTACAGCAAGGCCGGCGTGACCGCCAAGGCGCGCCTGTCCAAGACCGAAGCCCGCCTCGGCACCCTGCAGCCGAAGCTGCCGGTGGTGACCTTCAACGACGGTCGCCTGCTGCCGCAACTGTTCGAGGGTGGCCAGGTCACCTCTAACGAGATCGACAACCTGACCCTCACCGCCGGCCAGCTGGAGCACACCAAGACCCGCTCCTCCACCGACGACATCTCCCTGCGCATCGCCGGTGCCACCGCGGTCAGAGGCGTGCAGGCCGACAGCAACAAGTTCTACTACGGCGGTGCCGACTACAAGATCAGCAAGGACCTGCTGGCGCAGTACTACTACGGCAACCTGGACGACTTCTACAAGCAGCACTTCCTCGGCCTGACCCATAACTTGGCGATCGGCCCGGGCGCGCTGAAGACCGACCTGCGCTACTTCCACAGCGATTCCGATGGCAAGAACGGCAGCGTTGCCGGCCGCGCCGACGGCTACCTGGCCCAGGGCGAGATCAACGGCGCCAACCGGGTGACCGGCGTCGAGGTGGACAACGACACCTGGAGCGCCCTGTTCACCTACACCCTCGGCAGCCATGCTCTGAGCGCCGGCTACCAACAGGTCTCGGGCGACAGCGCCTTCCCGTTCCTCAACCAGGGCGACGGCTCCACCGCCTACCTGATCACCGACCGCCAGATCGGCAAGTTCCTCTCCGCCGGCGAGCGCACCTGGCTGGCCGAATACGCCTATGACTTCGCCAAGGTCGGCGTGCCGGGCCTGAAGGCCACTGCCACCTACCTGTCCGGTGACAACATCGATGCCGTTGGCGCTGACCGCAAGGAATGGGAACGCGACTTCCGCCTCGACTACGTGCTGCAGGAAGGCGCCCTCAAGGGCCTCGGCTTCTCCTGGCGCAACGCCTCGCTGCGTGGCAACACCACCGCGACCGATGCCGATGAAAACCGCCTGATCGTCAGCTACACCCTGTCGCTCCTCTGATCGACCCAGGCGGGGTCTTGCGGCCCCGCCTTCTCCTGACCCGTCCGCCATCGGTCGGGAAGGTCTCATCCAGAGTCCAAGGAGATTCCCATGCAAAGCTTCAAGCCCCGTCATCTGCTCGCCGCCCTGCTGGCCGCCGCCCTGCCTGTTACCACGCACGCCGCCGAGCCCAAGGAAGTCCGCCTGGACTACGCCTATTACGCCCCCACCAGCCTGGTGCTGAAAGACCAGGGCATCCTGGAGAAACGCCTGGCCGCCGACGGCATCGCGGTCAAATGGGTGTTCAGCCAGGGCAGCAACCGCTCCCTCGAATATCTCAACGGCGGCAGCATCGACTTCGCCTCCACCGCCGGCTTGGCCGCCGTGCTCAGCCGCGCCAACGGCAGCCCGGTGAAGACCGTCTACATTGCCAGCCGTCCGGAATGGACCGCCCTGGCCGTGCCCAAAGACTCGCCGATCAAGACCCTGGCCGACCTCAAGGGCAAGAAGGTCGCCGCCACCAAGGGCACCGATCCGTATCTGTTCCTGCTGCGCAGCCTGCACAGCGTCGGCCTGGGCAAGGGCGACGTGGAGATCGTCCACCTGCAGCATCCGGACGGCCGCGTGGCTCTGGAGCGCGGCGACGTGGACGCCTGGTCCGGTCTCGATCCGCACCTGGCCGCCAGCCGGTTGCAGGCCGGCTCGCGCCTGCTCTATCGCAACCTCGAGTTCAACAGCTATGGCGTGCTCAACGTCAGCGACAGCTTCCTCAAGCAGCAGCCGCAGCTGATCGGCAAGGTCATCGCCGCCTATGAGGAAGCGCGCCAGTGGACCATCGCCCACCCGCAGGAAACCGCCGCGCTGCTGGCCAAGGAAGCCAAGCTGCCGCTGGAAGTGGCCAAGCTGCAATTGTCGCGCACCGACTTCAGCAACTCGCAGCCCGGCGCCGAACACGTGACTGCGCTGAAGGCCGCCGCGCCGATCCTGCTCGACGAGCAGCTGGTACGCCCCGGTACCGACGTGGCCGCGGTGGTCGACCAGCTGATCAGCCCGCAGGTGGCGGCCGCCGTCATCGGCCAGCCGCTGGCCAAGACGGAGCGCTGAGTGGTGATCGGCACCAGCCTGCTTGCCCTGCTGGCCGCCCGCGCCGCGAGCCGTCCGGCCGTCGCCGGTGGCCTGGCTCGGCTGTTGCCGGGCAACTGGCGCGGGCTGGTGCTGCCGCTGGCCCTGCTGGTGCTGCTGGAAGTGCTGGTGCGTTTGGGCTGGATTCCCGCCCACCAGCTGCCGGCGCCCAGCCAGATCGGCCAGACCCTCTGGTGGCTGGCCGCCGGTGGCGAGCTGTGGGGGCATATCGGCGTCAGTCTGGCGCGGGTCACCGCCGGTTTCGTCATCGGCGCGGCTCTGGCCGTGCTGATCGGTGCCTGGGTCGGTCTCAGCCGGCGCGCCGAGAGCTATCTGGAGCCGACTTTCCAGGCCCTGCGCGCAATCCCCAGCCTGGCCTGGGTGCCGTTGCTGTTGCTGTGGCTGGGCATCGACGAGACGCCCAAGGTGGTGCTGATCGCCCTCGGCGCCTTCTTCCCGGTCTACCTGGCGCTGCTTGCCGGCATCCGCAATGTCGACCGCAAGCTGGTCGAGGTGGGTCGCCTGCATCGCCTGTCCGCTGTCGAGCTGACCCGGCGCATCCTCCTGCCGGCGGCCCTGCCGAGCCTGTTTACCGGCCTGCGCGGGGCGCTCAGCCTGAGCTGGATGTTCCTCGTGGCGGCCGAGCTGATCGCCGCCACCCGTGGCCTCGGCTACCTGCTCAGCGATGGCCGCGAGACCTCGCGCCCGGACCTGGTGATCGCCGCCATCCTGCTGCTGGCCGTGCTCGGCAAGCTCAGCGACGGCCTGCTCAAGAGCATCGAGGCGCGCGCCCTGCACTGGCGCGACAGCTTCGCCGGCGGGGAGGGCTGAAGATGAGCAGCGCACTGCTGGAACTTCGCGGCATCCGCAAGGCCTTCGCCGGCCAACGGGTGCTCGACGATATCGACCTCAGCCTGGCCCCGGGCGAGATCGTCAGCCTGCTCGGCCCCAGCGGCTGCGGCAAGAGCACCCTGCTGCGCATCGCCGCCGGCCTGGATGACGACTTCACCGGTGGCCTGGCACATAACCCGTTGCTGGACTTCGGTGGCGGCAGTGGCATCGGCGTGGTGTTCCAGGAACCGCGCCTGCTGCCCTGGCTGAACGTGGCGCAGAACATCGGCTTCGCCGACGGTCGCCGCGCCGATGCGGCCTGGATCGAGCAGCTACTGGGTGACGTCGGCCTGGCCGGCCAGGGCGACAAACTGCCCAAACAGCTCTCCGGCGGCATGGCCCAGCGCGTGGCCATCGCCCGCGGCCTGTACCAGCGTCCGCAGGTGCTGCTGCTGGACGAGCCTTTCAGCGCGGTGGACGCCTTCACCCGCATGAAACTGCAGGACCTGGTGGTGAGCCTGGCCGAGCGCTATGGCATCGCCTTGCTCTTGGTCACCCATGACCTGGACGAGGCGTTCTACCTCAGCGACCGGGTGCTGATCCTCGGCGGCAGCCCCAGTCGCATCCAGCGCGAACTCGCCGTGCCGCTACCCCACCCGCGCGACCGCCGCGCGGTGGAGCTGGCCTACCTGCGTGGCGAGGCACTGACCGAGCTGACGCTGTAAACGATTCCTCAAGGTGGAAGCTATTTCCGGGCCCCATGGCCCGGTTTTTTTAGCTGCGCTGCAGCGAGGAGGCTGCCAGACCCAGACCCAGCGCCACCAGCACGCCGCCGATGGCCCGTTCGATCAGGTGCCGGCTGCGGGCGACGAAGCCGCGCGCCGCCTCCGAAGACAAGCCATAGGCCACCAGGGCGAACCAGAACAGATGCGCGACGGACATGAACAGGCCGTAGCCGAGCTGGGTCAGGGTGGCGGTGTCCGGGCTGATCACCTGGGTGAACAGGGCGACCACGAACAGCGTGGTCTTGGGGTTCAGCGCGTTGGTCAGGAAGCCGATGCGCAGCGCCTGCCAGTCGCTCAGCTGCGGTGCGGCCACCACCTGCTGCGGGTCGACCTTGCGGCTGCGCAGCATGCCGATGCCGAGCCAGATCAGGTAGGCGGCGCCGGCGAACTTGACCAGGTTGAACAGCAGGATCGACTGGGAGATCAGCATGCCTATGCCGAGCATCGAGTAGGTCACGTGGACCAGCACGCCGAGGCTGATGCCCAGCGCCGTGAGCAGGCCGGCGCGACGCGAGAGGAACATGCTGTTGCGGCTCACCATGGCGAAGTCGGCGCCGGGGCTGATCACGGCGAGCAGGGTGATGGTGACGACCGAGACGAGTTCGAGCATGGCGCAGTCCGCTCCGGGTGGGCTGCTCAAGATGAGGGCAGATTCGCCATCCTGCAAGCCGTTAGCCTTGGGCCAGCTGGCGCAGGTACTCGGCGCTCTCGGCATCGGCGGGGAAGAAGGTCTCCAGGGCCAGCTCGGCCAGGGTCACGTCGTTGGGCGTGCCGAATACCGTGGTGGTGCTGATCAGGCTGAGCACGCCCTGCTCGGTCTGGAACTGCAGCGGCATCAGCACGCTCTCCGGCATCGGTTCGGCCTTCTCGGTCGGGGCCGGGTAGCTCAGCAGTTCTTCCTGCAGGGCCATCAGCTGCGGGTCGCCGCTGATATCGATGTCGTGCTGCAGGCGCATCAGCAGGTAGGCACGCCAGTGGGCCAGATTGAGGATGCGCGGCGCCAGGCCGTCCGGGTGCAGCGACAGGCGCAGCACGTTGAGCGGCGGGCCGAGCAGCTCGGCCGGCACGCCGGCGAGGAAGGGCGCCACCGAGCCATTGGCCGCCACCAGGTTCCACTGGCGGTCGATGGTCAGCGCCGGATAGGGCTCGTGGGCCTTGAGCAGTTGCTCGATGGCGGCGCGGGCGGCGGCCAGGGCCGGGTCGTTCAGGCCATGCTGGCTGTACAGCGGTGCGTAGCCGGCGGCGCTGAGCAGGCGGTTGCGTTCGCGCAGGGGGATCTCCAGCTGCTCGGCCAGGTGCAGCAGCATCTCGCGGCTGGGCAGGGCGCGGCCGGTCTCGACGAAGCTCAGGTGGCGGGTGGAGATATCCGCCTCGCAGGCGAGGTCGAGCTGGCTCAGGCGGCGGCGCTGGCGCCACTGGCGCAACAGGGCGCCGACGGGGTGATTGGCTGTGTTCATGGTTGCGGACGATAGCCCAGGAGCGTCATCGCGACCATTACCTGGCAGGTAATCGACTGGCATCCCACGCAGGGAGAACTCTATGGCCAGGCGCCAATCCGGCGCTGTCATCTGGAGGTTTTGCCATGACTACCCTGAACGCTTCTCCGCTGCTGCGTCGCGCCCTGCTCGCCGATGGCCTGATGGGGATCGCCAGCGGTTCGCTGCTGATCCTGCTCAACGGCTGGTACGCCAATCTGCTGGCCCTGCCCGGCGATCTGTTGCTGGCCGCGGGGCTGACCCTGCTGCCACTCGGCCTGTTCCTCATGTGGCTGGGCAGCCAGGAGACGGTCAGTCGCCGCCTGGTGTGGGTGGTGCTGGCGATCAACGCGATGTGGGCCATCGACAGCCTGGTGCTGCTGTTCTCCGGCTGGATCTCGCCCAACCTGCTCGGCCAGGTCTTCGTCATCGGCCAGGCTGCGCTGGTGCTGCTGTTCCTGGAGCTGGAGCTGATCGGCCTGAAGCGCTCGGAGCCGGTGCTGGCCTGATGGCCTATCGAGTGGTAACCCGGGTCAGACGCACTATCTCACCCGGGTAGCCTCCTAGGTGCCCGCTGGGGCCGGCGAAGAAGATGCCGTCGACTGTCAGCTGGTGGCCATCTAAGTACTCGAGAGAAGTGGTCGCTTTGGCGACGGCGGACCAACCGCCCACCCAGATCGAATGGCCACCATCTCCTAGGGCCGAAGACTCATGACCTAGGTGGTAGGTCCCATGCGTGGTGACTCGCTTGCCATCGTAGCGCTGGGGATGTCTGAGCAACTCCTCAATGCTAACGATGAGCGGCTGGCCCTTGTCGCCTTGTGAGACACGCTCTCGCTTTTTCAGCGAGTGTCGTGAAGCCTGCTCATCGAAGAAGTTGCGTATCTCGGCAATCACGTGGCGACGTGCGTCGAGAGCATCGGAGGTGGCGAAGGACAGTCGGGTTTCCTGGCAGTCAGCCTGGAAGATGAGCTCGGTCTGCTGTGGTGAAGTATCTGCTGCTGAGGAATCGCTATGCAGCTCGAAGATACCAAGGCTCTTCAGTCGCTGTGAGAGAGCCAGCATTTCCTCGGTGCTGGGGCCTGGCTGGTTCGGATAGAAGCGGTTGTAGTCCAGGCTCGAGTTGGTGGCGTTGTCTGTATTACTGCCCAACACCGCTACTGACTTGCTGTACTGGAATAGTCCATTTTGGCTGAGCAGGAGCTGCTCATCGACAGATGCTACTCCGTCGTCGTTGCTCACCTCCCCGCGAGTGGTGAAGTGCAGAAAGACGCCGTCGCATTCCTGTGCCATCGCTCCTGCACTGGCCATTGCCAGCGTGAACGCCAGTCCTAGCACCTTGTGCATATCCCTTGCTCCGAATTAATCCAGGTTCGGACGCTACCGGCTCGGTATTTCAGGAGCAATAGCAAGAAGCCCGGCATATGCCGGGCTTCGCGGTGTCACTGAACGGTGTAGATCTGGTCGAACACGCCGCCGTCCTTGAAGTGGGTGGCCTGCAGCTGCGGCCAGTCGCCGAAGGTCTTGGTCACGCTGAAGAAGCTGACCTTGGGGAAACGGTCGGCGAATTCGGCGAGGATCTGCGGATCACGCGGACGCAGGTAGTTGTTGGCGGCGATACGCTGGGCTTCCGGCGACCACAGGTACTTGAGGTAGGCCTCGGCCTCGGCGCGGGTGCCTTTCTTGTCGACCACCTTGTCGACCACCGTGACCGGCGGCTCGGCCTCGGCGGAGACGCTGGGGTAGACCACCTCGAAGCTGCCGCGGCCGAATTCGCGGGCGATCATCTCGGCCTCGTTCTCGAAGGTCACCAGCACGTCGCCGATCTGGTTCTGGATGAAGGTGGTGGTGGCGGCACGGCCGCCGGTGTCCAGCACCGGGGCCTGCTTGAACAGCTTGCCGACGAAGGCCTTGGCCTTGGTCTCGTCACCGCCGTTCTGCAGCACGTAGCCCCAGGCGGAGAGGTAGGTGTAGCGGCCGTTGCCCGAGGTCTTGGGGTTCGGCACCACCACCTGCACGCCATCCTTGAGCAGGTCCGGCCAGTCCTTGAGGGACTTGGGGTTGCCCTTGCGCACGATGAACACGGTGGCCGAGGTGAACGGCGCGCTGTGGTTCGGCAGGCGCTCGGCCCAGTCCTTGGGCACCAGGCCGCCGTTGTCGGCCAGGGCGTTGATGTCGGTGGCCATGTTCATGGTGATCACGTCGGCCTGCAGGCCGTCGATCACGGCGCGGGCCTGCTTGCTCGAGCCGCCGTGGGACATCTGGATCTGCAGCGGCTTGCCGCCCTCGGCCTGCCAGTGCTTCTGGAAGGCGGCGTTGTAGTCCTTGTAGAAGTCGCGCATCACGTCGTAGGAGACGTTGAGCAGGCTCGCCGCCTGGGCGGAGGTGGCGAGAGCGAAGCCGGCGGCCAACAGCGAGAGGGGCAATAGGCGTTTCATCTGACGTCCTTGGAAGATAGAGAGCGCCGCCGACTATAGAAGGCGACTTTTATTCTTTGAAAGAATAATTGATTAGATGCTTATGCTTTTCTGTCGAGACTCTTTATAGCTCTTTATGGAATAAATAAATCGTTATTTATTCTTTTTATTCCATTTCGTTCCTGAGCATAGTGAGCCCACGCAACGAACAGCCAAGGAGCAGCACCATGAGCATTCGCCTGGGCGATATCGCCCCCGACTTCGAGCAGGACTCCAGCGAGGGTCGCATCCGTTTCCACGACTGGCTGGGCGACGGCTGGGGCGTGCTGTTTTCCCACCCCGCCGACTTCACCCCGGTGTGCACCACCGAGCTGGGCTTCACCGCCAAGCTGAAGGACGAGTTCGCCCAGCGCGGCGTGAAGGCCATCGCCCTGTCGGTGGACCCGGTGGATTCGCACATCAAGTGGATCGACGACATCAACGAGACCCAGAGCACCCGGGTCAACTTCCCGATCCTGGCCGACGCCGACCGCAAGGTCTCCGGCCTGTACGACCTGATCCACCCGAACGCCAACGACACCCTCACCGTGCGTTCGCTGTTCATCATCGACCCGAACAAGAAGGTGCGCCTGATCATCACCTACCCGGCCAGCACCGGGCGCAACTTCCACGAGATCCTGCGGGTGATCGACTCGCTGCAGCTCACCGACAATCACAAGGTCGCCACCCCAGCCAACTGGCAGGACGGCGATGAAGTGGTGATCGTGCCATCGCTGAAGGACGAGGAGGAAATCGCCCGCCGCTTCCCGAAAGGCTATCGCGCGGTGAAGCCTTACCTGCGTCTGACACCGCAGCCGAACCGCTAAGGACAGAGCATGCACGTTGTCCTGTTGTCCGGCAGCCCATCGGCGCGCTCACGCACCGAACTGCTGCTGGAGTATGTCAGCCAGCGCCTGCAGGCCAATGGCCTGGAGGTAAGCCTGCTACGGGTGCGCGACTTCCCGGCCGACGCCCTGCTGCACGCCGACTTCGCCAGCCCCGCCGTGCAGCAGCTGCAGGCTGCGGTGGCCAGCGCCGATGGCCTGGTGGTGGCGACGCCGGTGTACAAGGCGTCCTTCACCGGTGCGCTGAAGGTGTTGCTCGACCTGCTGCCGGAGCGCGCCCTGGCGCACAAGGTGGTGCTGCCCATCGCCAGCGGCGGTAGCCCGGCTCACCTGTTGGCCGTGGACTATGCGCTGAAGCCGGTACTGGCCGCGCTGAAGGCCCAGGAGATGCTGCCCGGCGTGTTCGCCGTGGACAAGCAGATCGCCTATCCCGAGGGCGAGCGTCCCGCGCAGTTCGACGATGAGCTGCGCGAACGTCTCGACGAATCGGTGGACCAGCTGCTCGCCGCCTTGGCGCGCCGGCCCAAACCGATCGACCCGCAACTGTTGAACGACCGGCTGGTGAACGCCCGCTGGAGTATCTGAGCCAACTCGCTAGACCCCGCCTTACTCGCCCGCCAACGGGCCAGCAGGTAGCCAACCAAGAAACCACAGCAAAGGAGAGCGCCATGCGCACCATTACTTTGCGTCGGAGCCTGGTCGCCCTGTTTGCCGCGGCCATCTCGTTCGGCGCCATCACCCAAGCTCAGGCCGAGACCCTGCGTATCGGCTATCAGAAATACGGCACCCTGGTGCTGCTCAAGGCCAAGGGGTCGCTGGAGAAGCGCCTGGCCGAGCAGGGCATCGAGGTGCAGTGGACCGAATTCCCCGGCGGCCCGCAGCTGCTGGAAGGGCTGAACGTCGGCTCGATCGACTTCGGCACCACGGGCGAAGCGCCGCCGATCTTCGCCCAGGCCGCCGGTGCCGACCTGCTGTATGTGGCGCATGAGCCGCCAGCGCCGACCAGCGAGGCGATCCTGGTGCCCAAGGACTCGTCGCTGAAGTCGGTGAGCGAGCTGAAGGGCAAGAAAATTGCTCTGAACAAGGGCTCCAACGTGCACTACCTGCTGGTGCGTGCCCTGGAAGACGCCGGCCTGAAGTACAGCGACATCCAGCCCGTGTACCTGCCGCCGGCCGATGCCCGCGCCGCCTTCGAGCGCGGCAGCGTCGACGCCTGGGTAATCTGGGATCCCTTCCAGGCCGCCGCCGAACATCAGCTGCAGGCCCGCACCCTGCGTGACGGCAAGGACCTGGTGGCCAACCACCAGTTCTACCTGGCCGCCAAGCCATACGCCGAGAAGCACCCGGAAGTGGTCAGCGTACTGGTCGAGGAGATTCGCTCGGTCGGTGGCTGGATCCGCGAGAACGGCGACGAGGCGACCAAGCAGGTCGCACCGCTGCTCGGCCTGTCGCCGGAAATCACCCGCACGGCGGTCGAGCGCCAGGCCTACGGCGCCCAGTTCATCGGTGCGGATGTGATCGCGGCGCAGCAGAAGATCGCCGACACCTTCAGCGACCTCAAGCTGATTCCCAAGCGCCTGACCATCAAGGACGTGATCTGGACCCCGCCGGCCTCGGCCAAGGTGGCCCAGCAATAACCAGAAGCCTTCCAGCCCTTCTCCCGCCTGCTTGCTGGAGGGGGGCGGGAGCGCCGAACGATTCGAGTAGCCCGGGTGCAATCCGGGAAATCCAGTCCCGGATTGCATCCGGGCTACGCCTGACCAAGGAGACCACTCCATGAGCCTCAATATCTTCTGGTTCCTGCCCACCCACGGTGACGGCAAGTACCTCGGCACCAGCGAAGGCGCGCGCGCCGTCGATCACGGCTACCTGCAGCAGATCGCCCAGGCCGCCGACCGCCTCGGCTTCGGCGGCGTGCTGATTCCCACCGGGCGTTCCTGCGAGGACTCCTGGCTGGTGGCCGCCTCGCTGATTCCGGTGACGCAGAACCTGAAGTTCCTGGTCGCGCTGCGCCCCGGGATCATCTCGCCCACCGTGGCCGCGCGCCAGGCGGCGACCCTGGACCGCCTGTCCAACGGCCGCGCACTGTTCAACCTGGTCACCGGTGGTGACCCGGACGAGCTGGCCGGCGACGGCCTGCACCTGTCCCACGAGGAGCGCTACGAGGCCTCCGTCGAATTCACCCGCATCTGGCGCCGGGTCCTGGAGGGCGAGACCGTCGACTACGACGGCAAGCACCTGCAGGTGAAGGGCGCCAAGCTGCTCTACCCGCCGATCCAGCAACCGCGTCCGCCGCTGTACTTCGGTGGTTCCTCCGAGGCCGCCCAGGACCTGGCCGCCGAGCAGGTCGAGCTGTACCTGACCTGGGGCGAGCCGCCGGCCGCGGTGGCCGAGAAGATCGCCGCCGTGCGCGAGAAAGCCGCTGCCCAGGGCCGCGAAGTGCGCTTCGGCATCCGTCTGCACGTGATCGTGCGCGAGACCAACGAGGAGGCCTGGGCCGCTGCCGATCGCCTGATCAGCCATCTGGACCAGGACACCATCGACCGCGCCCAGGCGTCCCTGGCGCGCTTCGACTCGGTCGGCCAGCAGCGCATGGCCGCCCTGCACGGCGGCAAGAAGGACAAGCTGGAAGTCAGCCCCAACCTCTGGGCCGGCGTCGGCCTGGTGCGTGGTGGCGCCGGCACCGCCCTGGTCGGCGATGGCCCGACCGTGGCCGCGCGGGTCAAGGAATACGCCGCGCTGGGCATCGACACCTTCATCTTCTCCGGCTACCCGCACCTGGAAGAGTCGTACCGGGTCGCCGAGCTGCTGTTCCCGCACATCGACGTGGCCCAGCCGGAGCGCCCGGAGTCGCGTGGCTACGTCAGCCCGTTCGGCGAAATGATCTCCAGCGACATCCTGCCCAAGGCCGCTGCGGCCAGCTGACCCGACAACGGGGCGGCCCACCGCCCCGGTTCCCTGCAACACGAGAGAAGGAGCGTTGCCATGTCGACGCAGACGCTACACAACATCGGTCACCGTCTGGCGCCCTGGGCACTGCCCGTGGCCCTGCTGGCCATCTGGCAGGGCGCGGTGGTGGCCGGTTGGCTGTCCACCCGCATCCTGCCGGCGCCCAGCGCGGTGATCGAAGCCGGCTGGAGCCTGCTGGCCAGCGGCGAGATCTGGACCCACCTGGCCATCAGCGGCCAGCGCGCGGCCATCGGCTTCGCCATCGGCGGCGGCCTGGGCCTGCTGCTCGGCTTTATCACCGGCCTGTCCAACTGGGGCGAGCGCTTCCTCGACAGCTCGGTGCAGATGATCCGCAACGTGCCGCACCTGGCGCTGATCCCGCTGGTGATCCTGTGGTTCGGCATCGACGAGGCGGCGAAGATCTTCCTGGTCGCCCTCGGCACCCTGTTCCCGATCTACCTGAATACCTACCACGGCATCCGCAACGTCGACCCGGCCCTGGTGGAGATGGCGCGCAGCTACGGCCTCAAGGGCTTCAGCCTGTTCTGGCAGGTGATCCTGCCCGGCGCGCTGCCGTCGATCCTGGTCGGCGTGCGCTTCGCCCTCGGCTTCATGTGGCTCACGTTGATCGTGGCGGAGACCATTTCTGCCAGCAGCGGCATCGGCTACCTGGCGATGAACGCTCGCGAGTTCCTGCAGACCGACGTGGTGGTACTGGCCATCCTGCTGTACGCGGTGCTGGGCAAGCTGGCCGACGTTGCCGCGCGCCTGCTCGAGCGCCTGTGGCTGCGTTGGCACCCGGCCTACCAGGCCAAGGCAGGTGCGCAATGACCGCCCTGCACAGCATTCACCGCGGCATCCCGCTGAGCATCGAGGGCATCCGCAAGGCCTTCGGCGATCGCGAGGTGCTCAAGGGCATCGACCTGCATATTCCGGCCGGGCAGTTCGTCGCCGTGGTCGGCCGCAGTGGTTGCGGCAAGAGCACCCTGCTGCGCCTGCTGGCCGGCCTCGATGCACCCAGCGGCGGCGCGCTGCTGGCGGGCAAGGGTTCGCTGGCGGCGGTGCGCGACGACACCCGGCTGATGTTCCAGGACTCGCGCCTGCTGCCGTGGAAGCGGGTGATCGACAACGTCGGCCTCGGCCTGTCCGGTGACTGGAAGCCCAAGGCCCGCGAGGCGCTGGCCGCCGTCGGCCTGGCCGAGCGTGCCCAGGAGTGGCCAGCGGCCCTGTCCGGCGGGCAGAAGCAGCGCGTGGCCCTGGCCCGTGCGCTGATCCACCAGCCGCGTCTTCTGCTGCTGGACGAACCGCTGGGCGCCCTGGATGCGCTGACCCGCATCGAGATGCAGCAGCTGATCGAGCGTCTGTGGCAGCAGCATGGCTTCACCGTGCTGCTGGTGACCCACGACGTGGCCGAGGCCGTGGCCATCGCAGACCGGGTGATCCTGATCGAGGACGGCGAGATCGGTCTCGACCTCACCGTCGACCTGCCACGCCCGCGTCAGCGCGGCTCGGCGCGCCTGGCCGCGCTGGAGGCCGAAGTGCTCAACCGGGTGCTGGCGCTGCCACCGCTGCCGCCGCAACCGGAACCCCTATCCCCTCTGCCCACGCAACTGCGCTGGGCCCTGTAAAACGACCCAAGGAGCAACACCATGACCATCAAAGCCATCAACGTGCGCAACCAGTTCAAGGGCAACATCAAGGAGATCGTGATCGGCGACGTGCTCTCGGAAATCGACGTGCAGACCGCCGCCGGCATCGTCACCTCGGTGATCACCACCCGCTCCGTGCGCGAGCTGGACCTGCAGGTGGGCAGCGAAGTGATCGCCTTCGTGAAATCCACCGAAGTGTCGATCGCCAAGCTCTGAGATGGGCTTGCCGGGCGTCGACGGTAGGGCGGGTGAAACCCGCGTGGGTTGCAAACGCGGGTTTCACCCGCCCTACGGAGTGCCGGCCTGCTCCAGCAGCCGCTCGGCTGGTTGTGGGCGGCCGAACCAGTAGCCCTGGCCGAACGGGCAGCCAATCTCGCGTAGATAGGTGGCCTGCTCTTCGGTCTCGATGCCTTCCGCCAGCACGCGCAGCCCCAGGCTCTGGCCGAGGGTGATCACCGCGTGGGCGATGGCTGCGTCCTTGCCGTCCTGGGGCAGGCCGCGGACGAAACTCTGGTCGAGCTTGAGCTTGTGCACCGGCAGGCTCTTCAGGCGCGCCAGGGACGAGTAGCCGGTACCGAAGTCGTCGATGGCCAGGCGCACGCCCAGGCGATGCAGCTGGGTGAGCAGCTCCTCGGCCCGCTGCGGGTCGTCCATCACCGCGCTCTCGGTCACTTCCAGCTCCAGCTGCGCCGGATCCAGTCCGGTCTCGCGCAGCACCCGCTCCACGCGCAGGTCCAGCTCGCCACGGCTGAACAGGCGGCTGGAGACGTTCACCGCGATGAACTCCAGCTCCAGGCCCAGGGCCTGCCAGCGGCGCATCTGGTTGCAGGCCTGCTCCAGCACCCAGGCGTCGATGGCGCCGATCAGCCCGCTGTCCTCGGCCACCGGAATGAATTCGCCCGGTGGCACCAGGCCGCGCTCGGGATGCTGCCAGCGCACCAGGGCCTCGGCGCCGATCATCCGCCGGTCATCCAGGCGGTGGATCGGCTGGTAGTGCACGCGCAGCTCGTCCTGCTCCAGGGCCTGGCGCAGCTCGGCCTCCAGGCGCACGCGCTGCTGGGCCAGGGCGGTCATGTCCTGGCTGTAGAAGCTGAAGGTCTGCCGGCCGCTGCTCTTGGCGCGGGCCAGCGCGGAGTCGGCGTTGCGCATCAGTTGCTCGACGCTGTCGCCGTCGTCGGGGAACAGGCTGATGCCGATGCTGGCGCCGATGAACAGGGTCTCGCCGTTGATGGCGAAGGGCTGGGCGAGGCTGTCCAGCAGCTCCAGGGCCAGTTGTGAGGCCTGGTCTGCTTCGCTGCAGTCGCAGCTCAGCAGGCCGAACTCGTCGCCACCCAGGCGCGCCAGGGTGACGTTGGCGCCGATGGCCTCGCTCAGGCGTTCGCCGATCAGCTTGAGCAACTGGTCCCCGATGTTGTGGCCGAGACTCTCGTTGACGATCTTGAAATGGTCCAGGTCGAGCAGCAGCAGGGCCCCGCCCCGCTGGATGGCCTGCTCGATGCGCTCGCCGAATAGCAGGCGGTTGGGCAGGGTGGTCAGTGCGTCGTGGTGGGCCAGGTAGTCCAGCTCGTGTTGCGAATGCTTGATCGCGCTGACGTCGGAGAACACCCCTACGTAGTGGGTCAAGGTGCCGCTCTCGTCGCGGATGCTGCGGATGCACTGCCACATGGGGAACACCTCGCCGCCCTTGCGCCGGTTCCACACTTCGCCGCTCCAGGTGCCGCGGCTGTCCAGGGCGTGCCACAGGCTCTGATAAAAGGCGTCGTCGTGGCGCCCGGACTTGAGTAGGCTCGGCAGCTTGCCCAGCACCTCGTCGGCGGCGTAGCCGGTGATACGGCTGAAGGCCGGGTTGACGTGGACGATGCGCTGCTCGCGGTCGGTGACCAGCACGCCTTCCAGGGTGCTGTCGAACACGGCGGCGGCCTGGCGCAGGCTGTCTTCGTCGGCGCGGCGCCGGGTGACGTCGCTGGCGGTGCCGATGAAGCGGCTGGGCTGACCCTGGGCATCCAGCAGCATCTGGCCACGGTAATGCAGCCAGCGGTATCCGCCGTCGCGGTGGCGCATGCGAAAGCTGCTCTCGTCGTGCGTGCTGCGGCCGGCGAGCAGGGTCTTCAGGCGTTGTCCGGCACGTTCGCGGTCATCGGGGTGCAGGCGCGACAGCCAGGAGTCGTTGGTCGCGCCGAATTCCTCGAGTGTGTAACCGAGCATGTCGCAGTACTGCCGTGAGTAGTACACCTGGCCGCTCTGCATGTCCCAGTCCCACAGCCCCTCCTGGGCCGATTCCAGGGCCAGTGCCAGGCGTTCCTCACTGTGTTTCAGGGCGCTGCGCGCGCGCCGCTGTTCGAGACGGTACTGGTTCAGTGCGCAGTACAGGGCGAAGCCGGTGACCAGCACGAAACACACGCCCTTGAGGGTCTGATAGCGGTTCAGCGTATCGCGGTCCAGACCCAGCCACAGTAGCAGGGCGTCGCTGCAGAAAATCCACAGTGCGGCGACGATCAGGTAGAACAGAGAGAGCTGCAGCGGGCTACGCTGGAATTTCATTGAGATGGGGTCGGCCCTGTCGGTGTGAGCTGCGGCACATTATAGATAAGTCGTCATCCAGTGCATTCTCGTCTAATGGTGCACTGGCTTTATCTCCCGTCTTGGTGATAATGCCCGCAAGGCCAGGGCCCCGGCCGCTCTATTTCTCCCCGCGAGGCTACACCCTTCATGTGGTACAACGGCTTTCTCGACCTGTCACCCTGGCAACTGGTGGCGGTCACCCTGGTGATGACCCACATCACCATCGTCAGCGTCACCGTCTACCTGCACCGCTACTCCGCGCACCGCGCGCTGGAACTGCACCCTGCCCTCAAGCACTTCTTCCGTTTCTGGCTGTGGATCAGCACCGGCCAGAACACCCGCGAGTGGACCGCCATCCACCGCAAGCACCACGCCAAGTGCGAGACCGTCGATGACCCGCACAGCCCGGTGATCAAGGGCCTGGGCACCGTGCTGCGCAAAGGCGCCGAGCTGTACCAGGAAGAGGCGAAAAACGAGGAGACCCTGCGCATCTACGGCAAGAACTGCCCGGATGACTGGCTCGAGCGCAACGTCTACAGCCGCTTCCCGATGGGCGGCATCATCCTCATGGCGGTCGTCGACCTGGCCCTGTTCGGCGTACTCGGCATGACCGTGTGGGCGGTGCAGATGATGTGGATTCCGGTGTGGGCGGCGGGTGTGATCAACGGCCTCGGCCATGCCGTCGGCTACCGCAACTTCGAGTGCCGCGACGCCGCCACCAACCTGGTGCCCTGGGGCATCCTGATCGGCGGCGAAGAGCTGCACAACAACCACCACACCTACCCCAACAGCGCCAAGCTGTCGGTGAAGAAGTGGGAGTTCGATATGGGCTGGGCCTGGATCAAGCTGTTCAGCTTCCTGCGCCTGGCCAAGGTGCAGCGCGTGGCGCCCATCGCCCACCGCGTCGAGGGCAAGCGCAGCCTGGACATGGACACCGCCATGGCCATCCTCAACAACCGTTTCCAGATCATGGCCCAGTACCGCAAGCTGGTGATCAAGCCGCTGGTCAAGCAGGAACTGGCCAAGGCCGACGAGTCGGTGCGCCACCTGTTCCGTCGCGCCAAGCGTCTGCTGTCGCGCGAGACCAGCCTGCTCGACGAGAGCCACCAGGCACGCATCGCCGCGATGCTGGAGCAGAGCCAGGCGCTCAAGGTGATCTACGAGAAGCGCATCGCCCTGCAGCAGATCTGGGTCAAGACCAGCAGCAACGGCCACGACATGCTCGAAGCCATCAAGCAGTGGGTGCACGAGGCCGAGGCCAGCGGCATCCAGTCGCTGCGCGACTTCGCCGAGCAACTGAAGACCTACTCGCTGCGCCCGACCGCGGCCTGAGTCGAGTCCCCTCCGAAGAGCCCGCCAATTGGCGGGCTTTTTTATGCGCGGAATATTTGCCGGCGCGGGATACGCGGCCGGTAAGGCCGGCTACGCTGAATGTATCAAGATGTTGCGCGAACTACCGATGGCCAGGGAACGGCGTTGCTTGGTCTATTGCTAGCCAAACTTCTCTCAACGGATGACGAGGTGGAACATGTTCGGTTCTTCAGTGCGTAACGAGTTGTCGCAGTGCCAGTCGCAGTTGTTCGCTTCCGAGCAGATGCTCGCCGCCATCCGCGGCGGCATGGCGCTGATCGAGTTCAGCCCGCAGGGCGAGATACTCGATGCCAATGCCGCCTTCCTCTCCACCGTTGGTTATCGCCTGGAGGAGATTCGCGGCCAACACCACCGCATGTTCTGCTCCCAGGAGTTGCTCGGCAGCCCGGACTACGCGCGCTTCTGGCAGCGCCTGGCCCAGGGTGAGAGCTTCAGCGACCGCTTCATGCGCGTGGCCAAGGGCGGGCGGGAGATCTGGCTGGAGGCCAGCTACCTGCCGGTGCGCGACATGAGCGGACAGGTGTGCAGGGTGGTGAAGATCGCCACCGACATCACCGCCCAGGTCGAGGCCGAACATCAGCACAGCAGCCTGCTCAATGCCATCAGCCGCTCCATGGCAGTCATCGAGTTCAACCCGGACGGCACCGTGCGCGAGGCCAACGACAACTTCCTGCGGACCATGGGCTATCGCCTGGAGGAGATCCACGGCCAGCACCATCGCCTGTTCTGCGAGGCCGAGGCGGCTGCGGCGCAGCTGGCCTTCGACAGTGCGCGCGAGACCGACTCCAGTGCGGTCAAGGGCGCCGGCACGGTCGACGAGGCGGTGCACGTGGTGCGCGGCATTGCCGACGAGCTGGGTCAGGTGGCGGACAAGGTTGGCGCGCTCAGCGAGCAGTCGGAGCGCATCAGCAGCATCGTCCAGGTGATCCGCGGCATCGCCGAGCAGACCAACCTGCTGGCGCTCAACGCGGCCATCGAGGCCGCACGCGCCGGCGAGCAGGGTCGTGGCTTCGCCGTGGTGGCCGACGAGGTGCGCAACCTGGCGGCGCGCACCAGCCAGGCCACGGTGGAGATCAACGATGTGGTGCGCCTCAACCACGAGCTGGCGCAGCAGGCGGTGGGCGGCATGGACGGCAGCAAGGTCAAGGCGGAGCAGGGCGTGCAGCTGGTCAACCGCGCCGGCGAGGTGATGCTGTCGATCCGCAACGAGGCCCAGCGCGTGGTGGATGCCATCGGCCAGTTCACCGAGGCCATGCAGGACTGAGTGCGGCCCCGCCGCCATGAAAAAGCCCGCCGATTGGCGGGCTTTCTATTGCGCGGCGATCAGCGCCGTTGCGGCGCCGGCTGCTGCTGGGTGATGCAGTGGATGTTGCCGCCGCCGAGAAGGATCTCGCGGCCCGGCACCATCACCACGCGGTGCTCGGGGAACACGCGCTGGAGGATGGCGCGGGCCTCCTCGTCCTTGGCGTCGTCGAAGCTCGGCGCGACGATGCCGCCGTTGACGATCAGGAAGTTGACGTAGGAGCCGGCCAGGCGCACGGCGGGGCTGCGCTCCTGGCTGCCGTCGGCGGCGTCGACGCCGGCGCACTCTTCCTCGGTGGCGTGGATCGGCCCGGGGATCGGCATCTTGTGCACCACCAGCTGGCGGCCCTTGGCGTCGCGGGCGCTTTCCAGCACCTGCATCGCCGCCTGGCAGCGCGGGTAGTTGGGGTCGTTGACGTCGTCGGTCCAGGCCAGCAGCACTTCGCCCGGGCGCACGTAGCAGCAGAAGTTGTCGACGTGGCCGTCGGTCTCGTCGTTGAACAGGCCGTCCGGCAGCCAGATCACCGTGTCGATGGCCAGGTGGTCGCGCAGCACCGCTTCGATCTCTTCGCGAGTCAGGTGCGGGTTGCGGTTCTTGTTGAGCAGGCATTCCTCGGTGGTGATCAGGGTGCCTTCGCCGTCGACGTGGATCGAGCCGCCTTCCAGCACGAAGCCCTCGGTGCGGTAGCGGTCGCGGCGCTCGATCCCGAGGATCTTGCTGGCCACCTGGTCGTCACGCTGCCAGGGCCAGTACAGGCCGCCGTCGAAGCCGCCCCAGGCGTTGAAGGTCCAGTCCACGCCACGCACTTCGCCGTTGGCGTTGGTGACGAAGGTCGGCCCGGTGTCGCGCACCCAGGCGTCGTCGGTGGTGATTTCCACCAGGCGGATGCCGCTGCCTTCCAGGCGCGCACGGGCGTTCTCGTACTGGCCGGCGGACACGCAGATGGTCACCGGCTCGAACTCGGCGATGGCGCGGGCCACAGCAGTGAAGGCGGCCTGCGCCGGCTTGCCGCCGAGGCGCCAGTTGTCCGGGCGCTCGGGCCAGACCATCCAGGTCTGGCTGTGGGGTTCCCACTCGGCGGGCATGCGGAAGCCGTCGGCGCGTGGGGTGCTGTTGAGGGTGGTCATGTCCTGCTCCTGTAACCCGGATGTCGTCCGGGGGGTCGTTGTTCGTGGGCTCCCGGATTGCATCCGGGCTACGGGTCTGGCGTTACCGCTGTCGTTTGCGACAGTCGCGAGGCATCAGGACTCCAGCGAGCCGTCCAGGGGCTTGAGCGGAGCGTACAGGCTTGGCCGGCGGTCGCGGAACACGCCCCAGGCGCTGCGAATGTGTTCCAGCTGGTCGAGGTCGAAGCTGTGCACCAGCACGCCTTCCTCGGTCTCGCCCAGTTCCGCGACCTTCTTGCCGAACTGGTCGGCGATGAAGGACGAGCCGTAGAAGGTGATGTGGTAGCCGTCCTGCTCCTCGCGACCGATGCGGTTGGCGGCGATCAGCGGCATCAGGTTGGCGCCGGCGTGGCCCTGCTGCACGCGCTGCCAGTGATCGCGCGAGCTGATGCTCGGGTCGTGCGGCTCGCTGCCGATGGCGGTCGGGTAGAACAGCAGCTCGGCGCCGAGCAGGGCCATGCTGCGCGCCGCCTCGGAAAACCACTGGTCCCAGCAGATGCCCACGCCGATCCTGGCGTAGCGGGTGTTCCACACCTTGAAGCCGGTGTCGCCCGGGTTGAAGTAGTACTTCTCTTGGTAGCCGGGGCCGTCGGGGATATGGCTCTTGCGGTACAGGCCGAGGTTGCTGCCGTCGGCGTCGATGATCGCGATGCTGTTGAAGCGGGCGCGGCCGGCACGTTCGTAGAAGCTGATCGGCAGCACTACCTGCAGCTCGCGGGCGACTTTCTGGAAATGCTGGATGGCCGGGCTCTCCGCGGTCGGCGTGGCCAGCTGCAGGTAGTCGGGGTTGGGCTTCTGACAGAAGTAGGGCGTCTCGAACAGCTCCTGGATCAGGATGATCTGCGCACCGTTGGCGGCCGCCTGGCGCACCAGTTTCTCGGCCGTGGCGATATTGCCGGCGCTATCCCAGGAGCAGGCCATCTGGGTGGCGGCGACGGTGACGATACGCGACATGGAGCACCTCGGTGGAGCATGCAGAGGAGGTCTTCTGACACTAGCAGAGACCCATGGCTGCGCCCCGCTGTTGGGTCGGGCGGGGCGGTGGATAACCCAATTTATATCCGATAAAAATCGGCTTTAAAAGGCGTTTTATCGATTCCTGCCGAAACATATCCATATATTGCAGATAAATATTGGCTGTTTAGGGTGAATAAGCCTGAAGGCAGGACGATTGCCTGCCGGAAGGGAAAGCTGAGGAGGCGGGAGTAAACCGATGGATATCGGCTTACGACAGGGGCTTTTCGCGCTTGGGCAGGGCGGGCGGTAGGTACAGGGCCAGGTAGGCATCGAACACGCGCATGCCTTCTTCGGCCATGCGCGGGGTGATCTCGCCGTGCAGCTGTACGGCGCGGGCATAGACCCGGTCGCCCAGCTCCATGGCCAGGGCGAACACGTCGATATCGCGCGGCAGTTGCGGTAGCGGGAAGTGGCGCTCGAACACCGCCTGCATCAGGCGTCCCAGCTCCAGGTCGTGCTGGCGGTCGGCCTGGATCACCTCGGCCAGGCCGTGCTGGGCCAGGATCAGCTGGCGTGCGGCGCTGTCGCCGGCATAGATCGCCAGCATGCGCTCCTCGATGACGCGCGACAGGTCGCGCCAGTCGCGCAGCGAGGCGTGCTCCACCGGTTGCAGCAGGCAGTCGCGGAAGGCGGCGTGGATGTCGGCGGTCAGCGCCTCGAGCAGCGCCGGCACGCTGGCGAAGAAGTGGTACACGGAGGAGGGCGGGATGTCCGCGCGCTCGGCCACCGCATAGATGGTCAGGCCGGCGAAGCCCTGGCTGCTGAGCAGATCGCGCGCCGCCCCGAGAATCAGGTCGATGCGCGCCTGGCTGCTGGCGCGGGGCTTGCGGGGGCTTGCTGTGCGGGTCATGCCGGTCTCCTGTCCGTGGCAGGCGCTATTGGACGCCAGACGGACAGGGGAGGCAAGCCGCCCCTTGGGAGGGGCTGAGATCGTAGACAGAGGCTCAGCTGCCGTCGCGGAAGCGGTTCCACACCTCGTCACGGGCGCCCTTCAGCTTGTCCGACAGGGGCATGAGGGCGAACAGGCGGTTCTTGGCGTCGTCCAGGTTGCGCCCCAGCTGCTCGCGCAGCTTGGGCTCGAGGAACCGCTGGGCCTCGGTGTTGGCGCTGGGGTACAGCGTCTCGCTGCTGATCTGCGCGGCCACCTGCGGCTGCATCAGGTAGTCGATGAACTTGTGCGCCAGGTCGGCGCGGCGCGCGCTGGCCGGAATCACCAGGTTGTCGATGAACAGGGTGGAGCCCTCGTCCGGCACCACGAACTGCACCGGCTGGCCGGCATCGCTGGCGCCCAGGGCGTCGCCGACCCAGGCCACGGCCACGCACAGCTTGCCCTGGTTGAGATCCTCGATATAGCGCTCGCTGTCCACGTAGCGCAGGTTCGGGCGCAGGCCCTGGAGGGTCTCGCCGGCCTTGCGGATGCGTCCCGGCGAACTGTTGGTGAAGCTGCGGCCCTGGTAGCTGAGCAGGTTGTAGAGCAGCTCGTCCGGGGCATCCAGCACGCTGATGCCGCAACCGGTCAGCTTGGCGCTCTGCGCCGGGTCGAACAGCAGGCTCCAGCTGTGCGGCAGCGGGCCGCCATAAGCCGCCTCGGCCTGAGGGGTGTTGATCGCCAGGCCCACGGCGCCCCACAGGTAGGGCACCGCATGGCGATTCTGCGGGTCGACCGCGGCCAGTTTGCTCAGCAGCTGCTTGTCCAGATGCTTGCGGTTGGGCAGGCGAGCGAGGTCCAGCGGCTGCAGCAGGCCGGCCTTGATCAGCGCTGGCAGGTCATTCTGCGAGGGTACGGCGATGTCGATGCTCTCGCCGCTGGCGAGGATCTTGTCGAGCTCCTCGGCCGAGGCGTAGGTGTGATACTCGACGGCGATGCCGGTGGCCTGGGTGAAGTCCTCCAGCACCTGCGGGGCGATGTAGTCGTTCCAGTTGTAGACCCGGATGCTGTCGGCGGCGGCCGCCAGTCCGGGAGCGAGGGCCAGCAACAGCGGAGCAAGAACGCGAAACATGACGACCTCCTTGGCGAATGATGGGCAAGGCTTCGCCAGTCCGCGCGCCGGGGCGAGATGGCAGAACCTGGGCAGTGGAAAAAACAACGCCGGCACTAGGGCCGGCGTCGGTTGTTGCGTCAAACGGTATGCAGGTACCAGTTGTATTCGAGGTCGGAGATGGTGGTCTCGAACTCCTGCAGCTCGGCTTCCTTGCACGCGACGAAGATGTCGATGTAGTCCGGGCTGATGTACTTGTTCAGCACTTCGCTGTCGTCCAGCTCGCGCAGGGCATCGCGCAGGTTGTTCGGCAGGCTCTGCTCCAGCTGCTCGTAGGAGTTGCCCTCGATCGGCTCGCCCGGCTCGACCTGGTTGGTCAGGCCGTGGTGAATACCGGCGAGGATCGCCGACATCATCAGGTACGGGTTGGCGTCGGCGCCGGCCACGCGGTGCTCGATGCGCACGGCATCGGCGCTGCCGGTCGGCACGCGGACGGCCACGGTGCGGTTGTCCAGGCCCCAGCTCGGCGCATTGGGCACGTAGAACTGCGCGCCGAAGCGGCGGTACGAGTTGACGTTGGGGCAGAGGAAGGCCATGGACGCCGGCATGGTCTCCAGGACACCGCCGATCGCGTGGCGCAGTGCGGCGTTCTCCTGGGGATCATCGCTGGTGAAGATGTTCTTGCCGGTGGTCTTGTCGAGCAGCGAGATGTGTACGTGCAGGCCGTTGCCCGCCTGGCCCGGGTAGGGCTTGGCCATGAAGGTGGTGTCCATCTCATGGTCGTAGGCGATGTTCTTGATCAGGCGCTTGAGCAGCAGCGCGTGGTCGCAGGCCTTGATGGCGTCTTCCACGTGGTGCAGGTTGACCTCGAACTGTGCCGGGGCGCTTTCCTTGACGATGGCGTCGGCCGGGATGCCCTGTTCCTTGGCGGCTTCGAGCATGTCCTGCAGGCAGTCGACGTACTCGTCGAGGTCGTCGATCAGGTACACCTGGGTGGAGATCGGACGCTTGCCCGACATCGGCGAGCGCGGCGGCTGCGGACGGCCGTTCACGTTCTCCTGGTCGATCAGGTAGAACTCCAGTTCGAAGGCCGCGCAGATGCGCAGGTTCATCTCGTCGAACTTGGCCACGACCTGGCGCAGCACTTCGCGCGGGTCGGCGAAGAACGGCTTGCCGTCCATCTCGTGCATGGTCATCAGCAGCTGCGCGGTGGGGCGCTTCTGCCAGGGCTCGTTGCACAGGGTATTGGCGATGGGGAAGCAGATGCGGTCGGCGTCGCCGATGTCCAGGCCGAGGCCGGTGCTTTCGACGGTGGAGCCGTTGATATCGAGGGCGAACAGCGAAGCGGGCAGGTTGATGCCCTTTTCATACACCTTGTGCAGGCTGTTCCTTTCGATGCGCTTGCCGCGCACCACCCCATTCATATCTGCAATTAGAAGGTCAACGAACTGGACCTCAGGATGTTCCTTAAGGAACGCGTTCGCCTCGTTGAGCTGAACGGCACGCGGGGGTACCGACATGATGCAACACCTTTTTTGTTAAAAATTTCAATCATGCTATTGAGCAGCTGTGAGTCAATCTCAAACACCCAGGGCTGTCAATAGCGGGCCATTTTGCCCTGAAACGGGGCTCGATGGCCAGTTTTGGGGCGCTCCAGGGTTTTTCGACCCGCTGGCCAGCCTTGTGCGGCCTGCTGCTCAGTTGCCTGTGTTCAATTTTTTACAGCCCTATTGTGTAAAAAATTGAACAAGGCTAATCTCGGCCTCAACCTAACAACAGCAATAAAACAAGGTGTCCCATGTTGCGCCTGCCGTTGATCGGCGTCACCGCCTGCACCAAGCAGGTCGGACTTCACCCCAACCACATCGTCGGCGACAAATATGTCCGCGCGGTGGCGGTCGGAGCGGAGGGTCTGCCTCTGGTGATCCCCGCCCTGGGCGAACTGATCGATCAACCCACCCTGCTGGCCAGCATCGACGGCCTGCTGTTCACCGGTTCGCCGTCCAACGTCGAACCTCATCATTATAGTGGCCCGGCCAGCGCGCCAGGCACAGCCCACGATATCGCTCGCGACGCCACCACGCTGCCGCTGATCCGCCAGGCCGTCGCTGCCGGGATTCCGGTGCTGGGCATCTGTCGCGGCTTCCAGGAAATGAACGTGGCCTTTGGCGGCAGTCTGCACCAGCGCGTGCAGGAAGTGGCCGGGCTGATGGACCACCGCGAGCCGGCCGACGAGCCGGTCGAGGTGCAATATGCCCCCCGTCACACCGTGCGTGTGCAAGCGGGCGGGGTGCTCGCCGGCCTCGGCTTGCCGGACGAGATTCAAGTCAATTCCATTCATGGCCAGGGCGTTCAGCGTCTGGCGCCGGGCCTTCGCGTAGAAGCACTGGCGCCTGACGGGTTGATCGAAGCCTTCTCCGTCGAAGGTGCGCCAAGCTTCGCTCTCGGTGTGCAGTGGCACCCGGAGTGGCAGGTACGATCCAACCCGAATTATCTCGCCATCTTCCAGGCCTTTGGTGAGGCTTGCAGGAAGAGGGCGGGACAACGCTGAGTAGGTGAGCAACCGGTCGGTGAAACTCGGAGGTTTCGCTAGGCTTTAACCGGTCCGCAGTAGCCGCTCTACAACCCTGAGGTCTCTATGAGTACCAAGCTAGACCAGCTCACCAGCTGGCTGAAAGAACGCAAAATCACCGAAGTTGAATGCTTGATCAGCGATCTTACCGGCATTGCGCGCGGCAAGATCTCGCCGACCAACAAGTTTCTCGACGAGAAGGGCATGCGCCTCCCCGAGAGTGTGCTGCTGCAGACCGTGACCGGCGACTACGTCGAGGACGACATCTATTACGAGCTGCTCGACGAGGCGGACATCGACATGTTCTGCCGCCCGGACGAGAACGCCGTGTTCCTGGTGCCCTGGGCCATCGAGCCCACCGCGATGGTGATCCACGACACCTTCGACAAGCAGGGCAACCCGATCGAGCTGTCGCCGCGCAACATCCTCAAGAACATCCTCAAGCTCTACGCCGACAAGGGCTGGAAGCCGATCGTCGCGCCGGAGATGGAGTTCTACCTGACCAAGCGCAACAGCGACCCGGACTTCCCGCTGGTGGCGCCGATGGGCCGTTCGGGGCGTCCGGAAGTCGGTCGCCAGTCGTTCTCCATCGACGCGGCCAACGAATTCGACCCGCTGTTCGAGGACGTCTACGACTGGTGCGAGCTGCAGGAGCTGGACCTCGACACGCTGATCCACGAGGACGGCCCGGCGCAGATGGAAATCAACTTCCGTCACGGCGACGCACTGCACCTGGCCGACCAGATCACCGTGTTCAAGCGCACCATGCGCGAAGCCGCGCTGAAGCATGACGTGGCGGCCACCTTCATGGCCAAGCCGATCACCGATCAGCCGGGCAGCGCCATGCATATCCACCAGAGCGTGGTGGACATCAAGACCGGCAAGAACCTGTTCTCCAACGACGACGGCAGCATGAGCGAGCTGTTCATGCACCACATCGGTGGCCTGCAGAAGTACATCCCCGAGGTGTTGCCGCTGTTCGCCCCCAACGTCAACTCGTTCCGCCGCTTCCTGCCCGATACCTCGGCGCCGGTGAACGTGGAGTGGGGCGAGGAGAACCGCACCGTGGGCCTGCGCGTGCCGGAAGCCGGCCCGCAGAACCGCCGCGTGGAAAACCGCCTGGCCGGTGCCGACGCCAACCCTTATCTGGTGCTGGCCGCCTCGCTGCTGTGCGGCTACATCGGCATGGTCGAGGGTCTCAAACCCAGCGCGCCGGTCAAGGGCCGCGGCTACGAGCGGCGCAACCTGCGTCTGCCGGTGACCATCGAAAGCGCCCTGGAGCGCATGGAGGCCTGCAAGGCCGCCGAGAAATACCTGGGCGAGAAGTTCGTCCGCGGCTATGTCGCGGTGAAACGCGCCGAGCATGAAAACTTTAAGCGGGTGATCAGCTCCTGGGAACGCGAGTTCCTGCTGCTCTCCGTCTGATGGGGGACGGGCGCCGGGTATCCGCCCGGCGCCCCGACCGGATGCGTAATCTGAGGTGAAGAATGACTAACCAAGCGAACAACCCGAAAACCCGCGAGTGGCAGGCCATGAGCCGTGAGCACCACCTTGCGCCGTTCAGCGACTATCAGCAGCTGCACGAGAAGGGCCCGCGCATCATCACCAAGGCCGACGGTGTCTACCTGTGGGACAGCGAAGGCAACAAGATTCTCGACGGCATGGCCGGTCTCTGGTGCGTCGCCGTCGGTTACGGCCGCGAAGAGCTGGTCGAGGCGGCTGCCGCGCAGATGCGCGAGCTGCCGTTCTATAACACCTTCTTCCAGACCGCCCACCCGCCGGCGCTGGAGTTTGCCAAGGCCATCGCCGATGTGGCGCCGGCCGGCATGAATCACGTGTTCTTCACCGGCTCCGGCTCGGAAGGCAACGACACCATGCTGCGCATGGTCCGCCACTACTGGGCGAGCAAGGGGCAGCCGAGCAAGAAGGTGATCATCAGCCGTCACAACGGCTACCACGGCTCCACCGTGGCCGGCGCCAGCCTGGGCGGCATGAAGTACATGCACGAGCAGGGCGACCTGCCGATCCCCGGCATCGTGCACATCCCGCAGCCGTACTGGTTCGGCGAGGGTGGCGACATGAGCCCGGAAGAGTTCGGCATCTGGGCCGCCGACCAGTTGGAGAAGAAGATCCTCGAGGTCGGCGAAGACAACGTGGCGGCCTTTATCGCCGAGCCGATCCAGGGCGCGGGCGGCGTGATCATCCCGCCGGACAGCTACTGGCCGCGTATCCGCGAGATCCTCGCCAAGTACGACATCCTGTTCGTCGCCGACGAAGTGATCTGCGGCTTCGGCCGTACCGGCGAGTGGTTCGCCAGCGAGTTCTTCGGCAACAAGCCGGACCTGATCACCATCGCCAAGGGCATGACCAGCGGCTACGTGCCCATGGGTGGCCTGATCGTCAGCGACAAGGTGTACCAGGTGATCAACGCCGCCGGTGACTTCAACCACGGCTTCACTTACTCCGGTCACCCGGTGGCGGCCGCCGTCGGCCTGGCCAACCTGCGCATCCTCAAGGAAGAGAAGATTATCGAGCGGGTCCAGGCAGAAACGGCACCCTATTTGCAAAAGCGTTTGCGTGAGCTGGCGGATCATCCGCTGGTGGGCGAAGTCCGCGGCGTGGGCATGCTCGGCGCCATCGAACTGGCGAAGAACAAGCAGACCCGCGAGCGTTTCCCGAGCGAGATGGGCGTCGGCATGATCTGCCGCGGCCATTGCTTCGAGAACGGGCTGATCATGCGCGCCGTGGGCGACACCATGATCATCGCGCCACCGCTGGTGATCAGCAAAAACGAGATCGACGAACTGGTCGAAAAGGCACGCAAGTGTCTCGATCTGACCGCCCGGGCAGTGCTGGTGTAAGGCTTGAGTGACAGGCCAGACCTTGCCAGACTGCAGGGTGCGTTGGCCAGGCTCACCGGAGGGTGCGTCGCTCAGGCGACGCAGCCTTCGGATACTTCAAACGACAATGGAGCTAACCCGCATGATCAAGACCTTCGGCAAGACTCTGCTTGCCATGACTCTGGCAGGCGCCGTAGCCGGCGTGGCCCAGGCTGATGACAAGGTACTGCACGTCTACAACTGGTCCGACTACATCGCCCCGGAAACCCTGGAGAAGTTCACCAAGGAAACCGGCATCAAGGTCGTCTACGACGTCTTCGACAGCAACGAAGTGCTGGAAGCCAAACTGCTTGCGGGCAGCTCCGGTTACGACATCGTCGTACCGTCCAACCCCTTCCTGGCCAAGCAGATCAAGGCCGGCGTGTTCCAGAAGCTGGACAAGTCCAAGCTGCCGAACTGGAAGAACCTCGACACCAACCTGCTCAAGGCCCTCGATCCGAGCGACCCGGGCAACCAGTACTCCATCCCCTACATGTGGGGCACTATCGGCATCGGCTACAACGTCGACAAGGTCAAGGCCGTGCTGGGCGAAAACGCCCCGGTCGATTCCTGGGACCTGGTGTTCAAGCCGGAGAACATGGCCAAGCTGAAGGAGTGCGGCGTGTCCTTCCTCGACTCGCCGACCGAGATCCTGCCGGCCGCCCTCAACTACCTGGGCTTCAGCCCCACCAGCGAGAAGCCGGATGAGCTGAAGAAGGCCGAGGAACTGTTCCTCTCCATCCGCAAGGACACCGCCTACTTCCACAGCTCGAAGTACATCGGCGACCTGGCCAACGGCAACATCTGCGTGGCCATCGGCTACTCGGGCGACCTGTACCAGTCCAAGTCCCGCGCCGAAGAAGCCAAGAACGGCGTGAACATCCTGTACAGCATCCCGAAAGAAGGTGCCGGCAGCTTCTTCGACATGCTGGCCGTACCGGCCGACGCGAAGAACGTCGAGGGTGCCCATGCCTTCCTGAACTTCCTGATGAAGCCGGAAGTCATGGCCGAGATCACCAACTTCGTGCAGTTCCCCAACGGCAACGCGGCGGCCACCCCGCTGGTTGACGAGGCGATCCGCAACGACCCGGGCATCTACCCGGACGCCGCGACCATGGCCAAGATCTACACCTTCCCGGATCTGCCGGCGAAAGTGCAGCGCACCATGACTCGCAGCTGGACCACCATCAAGTCCGGCAAGTAAGCCAAACAGCGACACCCTCCGGCGGGTGCTCCCGCCGGAGCCACCGCCAGGAGGTCCCATGACCCACCTCGACTACCGTCACACACGAGCCCCACACAGCTCCGTGCGCGGGCGGCTGGGCGAACGGCATGGGCGTCAGGGATAGGACAGCCAGATTTTCCACCACCCCCAGGACGCATCGCGGCCTGCAAGATCAACAAGAAAGAGGACTGACGTGTGCGAATTTCCTTCCGCAGAACCCTGACCGCCGCCGCCGTGGCGCTGGGCCTGAGTGGCGTTGCCCAGGCCGAGTCGACCCTGCACATCTACAACTGGAGCGACTACATCGGCGAGACCACCCTGGCCGATTTCGAGAAGGCCAGCGGCATCAAGCCGGTCTACGACGTGTTCGACTCCAACGAAACCCTGGAAGGCAAACTGCTGGCGGGCCGTTCCGGCTACGACATCGTGGTGCCGTCCAACCATTTCCTCGGCAAGCAGATCAAGGCCGGCGCGTTCCAGAAACTCGACCGCGCCCTGCTGCCCAACTGGCAGAACCTCGACCCGGCGCTGCTCAAGCAGCTCGAGGCCAATGACCCGGGCAACCAGTATTCCGTGCCCTACCTGTGGGGCACCAACGGCATCGGCTACAACGTCGAGAAGGTCAAGGCGGTGCTGGGCATCGACAAGGTCGACTCGTGGGCCGTGCTGTTCGAGCCGGAGAACCTGAAGAAGCTCAGCGCCTGTGGCGTGGCCTTCATGGATTCGCCGGACGAGATGTTCCCCTCGGTGCTCAACTACCTGGGCCTCGACCCGCGCAGCACCAACCCGGACGACTACAAGAAGGCTGAAGAGAAGCTGCTGGCGCTGCGTCCGTACGTCACCTACTTCCACAGCTCCAAGTACATCGGCGACCTGGCCAACGGCGACATCTGCGTGGCCTTCGGCTACTCCGGCGACGTGTTCCAGGCCGCTTCCCGTGCCGAAGAGGCCGGCAAGGGCATCGAGATCGCCTACAGCATTCCCAAGGAAGGCGCCAACCTGTGGTTCGACATGCTGGCCATCCCGGCCGACGCGAAGAACGTCAAGGAAGCCCACGCCTTCATCAACTACCTGCTCGACCCGGCGGTCATCGCCAAGGTCAGCGACTACGTCGGCTACGCCAACCCCAACCCCAAGGCCGGCGAATTGATGGACCAGGAAGTGCGCAACGATCCTTCGGTCTATCCATCGCAGGCCGTATTGGACAAACTTTACATTTCCACCGAACTGCCGCCGAAGATTCAGCGGCTGGTCACCCGCAGCTGGGCCAAGGTCAAGTCGGGCAAGTAAGCAGCATCAGCAATACACCGTACGGCGGGCCGGGCCTGACCGTACGGGACCGCTGCGCATAGCGCGGCAGATTATCGTTCGGGTCTCTGACCTTATTTTCCCGGGAGTTTTGGAAATGGCTGTTGCCTCCAGCGCCTACAAGAAAGCCCTAGAGGGCAACCAGCAACCCAAAGAGGTGCTGGTCAAGATCGATCGCGTGACCAAGAAATTCGACGAGACCATCGCCGTCGATGACGTCTCGCTGACCATCAACAAGGGCGAGATCTTCGCCCTGCTCGGTGGTTCCGGATCCGGCAAATCGACCCTGCTGCGCATGCTGGCCGGGTTCGAGCGTCCCACCGAAGGGCGCATCCTGCTCGATGGTGTCGACATCACCGACATGCCGCCCTACGAGCGGCCGATCAACATGATGTTCCAGTCCTACGCGCTGTTCCCGCACATGACCGTGGCGCAGAACATCGCCTTCGGCCTCAAGCAGGACAAGCTGCCCCAGGCCGAGATCGACGAGCGCGTGGCCGAGATGCTCAAGCTGGTGCACATGACCCAGTACGCACGCCGCAAGCCGCACCAGCTGTCCGGTGGCCAGCGTCAGCGCGTGGCCCTGGCCCGCTCGCTGGCCAAGCGTCCCAAGCTGCTGCTGCTCGACGAACCCATGGGCGCCCTGGACAAGAAGCTGCGCTCGCAGATGCAGCTGGAGCTGGTGGAGATCATCGAGCGCGTCGGCGTGACCTGCGTGATGGTGACCCACGACCAGGAAGAGGCCATGACCATGGCCCAGCGCATCGCCATCATGCACCTGGGCTGGATCGCCCAGACCGGCAGCCCGGTGGACATCTACGAGACCCCGGCCAGCCGCCTGGTCTGCGAGTTCATCGGTAGCGTCAACCTGTTCGACGGCCAGATCACCACCGACGAGACCGACCACGCCATCATCAGCTGCCCGCAGCTGGACAAGCCGATCTACATCGGCCACGGCGTTTCCACCCGTGCCGAGAGCAAGGCGGTCAGCTACGCCCTGCGCCCGGAAAAGCTGCTGATGGCCACCGCCCTGCCGGCCGATCATGAGCACCCCGAGTACAACTGGTGCAACGGCACCGTGCACGACATCGCCTACCTCGGCGGCCACTCGGTGTACCACGTCAAGCTCACCTCCGGGCAGATCGTGCAGTGCTTCATCGCCAACGCCGAACGTCGCGGCAAGCGTCCGACCTGGGACGACGCCGTGGTGGTGTACTGGGAAGACGATAGCGGCGTGGTACTGCAATCATGAAAATCGGCAAACTGAAACGCTATCTGCCCAGCGGGCGGCATGCCGTGATCGGTGTGCCCTTCTTCTGGCTGTTCCTATTCTTCCTGCTGCCGTTCTTCATCGTGCTGAAGATCAGCTTCGCCGAAGCCGACGTGGCGATTCCGCCCTACACCGAGATCTACAGCTGGGCCGACAATCAGCTGTCGATCGTGCTCAACCTGGGCAACTACATCTTCCTCAGCGAGGATGAGCTGTACCTGGCGGCCTATCTCGGCTCGCTGAAGATGGCCTTCGTCAGCACCCTGCTGTGCATCCTCATCGGCTACCCGATGGCCTACGCCATCGCCCGCGCCAGCAAGGAAATGCAGACCACTCTGCTGCTGCTGATCATGATGCCGACCTGGACCGCGATCCTGATCCGCGTCTACGCCTGGATGGGCATCCTCAGCAACAACGGCCTGCTCAATGGCTTCCTGCTGTCGATCGGGGTGATCAGCGAGCCGCTGCAGATCCTCAACACCAACCTGGCGGTGTACATCGGCATCGTCTATTCGTACCTGCCGTTCATGATCCTGCCGCTCTACGCCAACCTGGTGAAGCACGACATGAGCCTGCTGGAGGCGGCATCGGACCTGGGTTCGAGCAACTTCAACAACTTCTGGAAGATCACCGTGCCGCTGTCCAAGAACGGCATCATCGCCGGTAGCATGCTGGTGTTCATCCCGGTGGTGGGCGAGTTCGTGATTCCGGAACTGCTCGGCGGCCCGGAGACCCTGATGATCGGCAAGGTGCTGTGGCAGGAGTTCTTCAACAACCGCGACTGGCCGGTGGCGTCCGCCCTGGCGGTGATCATGCTGCTGATCCTCATGGGCCCGATCATCTGGTTCAACCGTAACCAAGCGAAGGAAATGGAGGGCCGCGCATGAAAAAGCTGAATTTCTCCACCGTCATGCTGTGGCTGGGACTGACCTTCATCTACCTGCCCATGGTCATCATGGTCATCTACTCGTTCAACGCCTCCAAGCTGGTCACCGTCTGGGGTGGCTGGTCGGTGAAGTGGTATGCCGGCCTGCTCGACAACAGCCAGCTGATGGGTTCGGTGCTGCGCTCCCTGGAGATCGCCCTGTACACCGCGGTCGCCGCCGTGGCGCTGGGTACCCTGGCCGCCTTCGTGCTGACCCGGGTGACCCGCTTCAAGGGCCGCACCCTGTTCGGTGGTCTGGTCACCGCGCCGCTGGTGATGCCGGAAGTGATCACCGGTCTCTCGCTGCTGCTGCTGTTCGTGGCCATGGCTCAGCTGATCGGCTGGCCTGCCGAGCGCGGCATCATGACCATCTGGATCGCCCACACCACCTTCTGCTCGGCCTACGTGGCGGTAGTGGTGTCGGCGCGCCTGCGCGAGCTGGACCTGTCCATCGAGGAGGCGGCCATGGACCTGGGCGCCAAGCCGTGGAAGGTGTTCTTCCTGATCACCATCCCGATGATCGCGCCGTCCCTGGCGGCCGGCGGCATGATGTCCTTCGCCCTGTCGCTGGACGACCTGGTGCTGGCCAGCTTCGTGTCCGGTCCGGGCTCGACCACCCTGCCGATGGAGGTGTTCTCCGCCGTGCGTCTGGGCGTGAAGCCGGAGATCAATGCGATCGCCAGCCTGATCCTGCTGACCGTGTCGATCTTCACCTTCTTCGCCTGGTTCTTCGCCCGCCGCGCCGAAGAGCGCCGCAAGCGTGCGATCCAGCAGGCGATGGAGTCGATGGCCGAGGAGGTCACCAGCTCCAACTGGAAACCGGCTCAGGCTGCCTGACCGTTCCCGCTCAAGAAAAAGGCCACCTTTTGGT
This sequence comes from Pseudomonas sp. F(2018), assembly GCF_005508865.1. Taxonomy (GTDB): domain Bacteria; phylum Pseudomonadota; class Gammaproteobacteria; order Pseudomonadales; family Pseudomonadaceae; genus Aquipseudomonas. Next base: position 355,669 of record NZ_SCOM01000003.1, on the reverse strand, counting down.
GGCCTTTTTTGTGTCCGGACAAATGTGATAGAAATCACCGTTCATCGGGCCAGATGGGAAATTTTCTTGCCCGAGCACGGTGTTGTATAAAAAATGCGCGTCCGTTTTGATGTCGGAATGCCAGTAATTGGCCAAGGATCGGTCTTATGCATCGGCAGCTGTTTGCCCCCGTTATTGCCTGCTTTTCCCTATTTTGCTCGTTTGCCGTTGCGCAGCAGCTACTGCCGGGCGACCGAGATCTCATTCGAGATCGCCAGCAGCGCTTGTTGGAAGAGCAGCGCAAGCGTATCGATGAATTGCAGCAGCTTCCGGGGCGCGAGGCAGAACAGCAGCAAGCTCCTGCTCAGGACGAGCGCTGCTTCGAAATCAAGACCATTCGCTTGCAAGGCGTTAGCCTGCTGTCAGAGAAGGATCAGCGCGAACTGCTGACCCCCTTCACCAATCGCTGTCTTGGCACTGGCCAGCTCAACGAGCTACTCAAGGCCATCACTCAGAGTTACATCGATCGCGGTTACGTGACGTCGCGCGCCTACCTGCCACAGCAGGACCTGAGCGACGGCGAGCTGGACGTGCTGGTTGTCGAGGGGCAGCTCGAAGGGCTCGATAGCTCGGCCATAGCCAGTGACCGCGAGCTGGCCATGAGTTTCCCTGGTGATCTCGGTGAGTCGCTCAACCTGCGCGAGCTGGAACAGCTAGTTGATCAACTGAATCGACTGCCCTCGCGCCCTGCGCAACTGGAACTGTTGCCGGGACAGAAAGTTGGCGGCAGCCGCGTACAGCTCAAGGGTGAGCCGAGCAAACCTTGGCGCGCGACGCTGAGTCGACATAACGATGGCGACGTCAGCACTGGCGAGCAGCAGTGGGGCTTGGGGCTGGATTGGGACAGCCCACTCGGACTGGCTGATCAGTTGAGCCTGCGCGGCGGCCTGGATGCTGTTAGCGACGAGTTTCGTCATTCCGATAATCAGAGCTTGTATTACAGCCTGCCTTACGGTTGGTGGACCTTCAGCTACAGCTACAGTCAGAGCTACTATCGCAACCAGACTGAAGGTGCCGGCTTCGTCTTCGAGATGGACGGCGAAAGTCGTACGCACAGCCTGCGTGCCGAACGCCTGTTGCATCGAGACTCTCTGAGCAAGACCAGCATCAATGCCGGCATCAGTCACCTGCGTACACGCAACTACATCGATAACGCGCTGATCGATGTATCGAGCCAGCGCCTGTCGGAAAGTCAGCTGGGCTTCAACCACGGCCGGCGTATCGGCAACGCTTTCATCAACGCCGATCTCGGCTGGCAGCACGGCATTGGCGCCCTGGATGCGCAGAGCGAAGGCGATCCCCGACCCGGAGAGCCAGTGGCTCGCTACAACAAGTACAGCCTGACGCTTAGCTACTTGCAGCCGTTCCAGATGTGGGGCGAGTCCTTCAGCTTCGACAGCCTGGCCAACGGCCAGTGGAGCGAGGATGTGCTGTATAGCCCGCAACGCATCAGCGTCGGTGGCCTGGCCTCGGTACGTGGCTTTAAGGAGCAATCCCTGTCCGGCGACAGCGGTGGCTACTGGCGCAATCAACTGCGTTGGAGTCGGCCGATCTCCTGGGCACCGCTGCAGCCCTATTTGCAGGAGTACGGCGTTGCCTTCGCCTACGACGTGGGTGTCATCCACGGCGACCGTTACAACCCAGAGCTGAAAGGGCGCCTATCTGGCAATGCCATCGAGCTCAGTGCGCGTGGACGGCATCTCGCCGCCAGCGTGACCTTCTCCCGTTCGCTTGAGCGGCCGGATGCCATCGAGAACCGCGAGCATCCGCTGTACTTCCGAGCCGATCTTTTCTTCTGATTCTTTGCTGTTGGCAGGAGCCCCAAAACATGGACGTCCGTAGCCCGTTTTTCCAGAACATTGCTGCCGCGCTGGCCGGCATCATGTTCCTCAACCCGATCATGGTCGCAGCGGCCGAGGCCACGCTGGCCGCCGCTGATGGCAATACCGGCGTGACTCAGGCGGGTAACGGCGTGCCGGTGGTGAATATCGCCACGCCGAATAGCAACGGGCTGTCGCACAACAAGTTCACCGACTACAACGTCGGACAGCAGGGGCTGATCCTCAACAACGCCACCGGCAAGACGCAGAGTACCCAGCTCGGCGGCATCATCCTGGGTAACGCCAACCTCAACGGCCGGGCTGCCAGCCTCATTCTCAACGAAGTCACGGGTGGCAGCCCGAGTCAGCTGCGCGGTTACACCGAGGTAGCTGGCCAGCAAGCCCATGTGGTGGTGGCCAACCCCAACGGCATCACCTGCAACGGCTGCGGCTTCATCAACACCCCGCGCGCCACGCTCACTACTGGCAAGCCTATCGTCGAGGGCGGTCGCCTGGATCGCCTGCAGGTGGATGGCGGTGCTATCAACATCGAGGGCCAGGGGCTCAACGCCAGCAATATCGATCAGTTCGATCTGATCACGCGCAGCGTGAAGCTCAACGCCGAGCTGCATGCCAACAAGCTCAACGTCGTTGCCGGTGCCAACGACGTCAAGGTCGAGGATCTGGCTGTCAGTCAGCGCGCCGCGAATCCGGCAACGCAACCTCAGCTGGCGGTAGACAGCTCGGCGCTGGGTGGGATGTACGCAGGGGCAATCCGCCTGGTCGGCACCGAAAGCGGCGTGGGTGTGAAGCTGGCCGGCAATATGGCTGCCAGTGCGGGTGATATCCAGATCGATGCCAATGGCCAGCTGAGCATGGCGCAGACCTCAGCCTCGGGCAGCGTGCAGGTCGCTGCCGATAGCCTTGAACTGAATGGTCCGGTCTATGCCGGCAGCAATATCGAGGCGCAGGTCGCAGGAGAATTGCACAACGGGCAGAGCATGGCTGCGGGCGCTGCCGTCGCGCTGAAGGCGGACAAACTGGTCAACCGTGGCGTGATCGAGGCCGGCATCAATGCTGATGGTAGCCGTAATACCGCTGGCCAACTCAGCGTCGCTGCCCGCGAACTGGACAACGCCAACGGGACTCTCAGCGCCAGCGATGAGCTGCAGGTAACTACCACTCAGGCGCTGGACAATCAGGGAGGCACTCTGCATGCCAGCACTACGGCCAAGGTGCAAAGCGGCAGCATCGACAACCGTGGCGGCCGGGTGCTTTCGCAGGGTGAGCTAGAGGTAGATGCCGGCACGCTGGATAACAGCGCCAATGGCGTGGTGTATGGCAAGCAGAGCGTGCTGGTACGGGCTGACACACTCGACAACCGTACCGGCCAGGTTGCCAGCCAGGGCAAGGCAGAGATCAAGGCGGATGTTGTTGATAACCGCCAGGGCAGCCTGATAAGCGAGACCGAGCTGAGCGTGGAGGCCGGAACGCTGGATAACCGTGGCGGCCTGGTATCCGGCTGGCAGGGTCTGGAGATCAAGGGCGGCACTCTAGACAACTCCGGTACCGGTACCTTGTCGAGCAAGAGCGGCAAGCTGGATGTCACCCTGCAAGGCGAGCTGAATAACAGTGACCAGGGTGCTCTGGTGAGCAAAGGCGATCTGCAAGTCGAGGCAGCCAGTCTCGACAACCGCGGCGGCATTGTCTCCGGCGAGGCAAAGGTCGACCTGGCTGTTACTGGCAAGCTGGACAATCAGCTGGAGGGGCTGATCAACAGCCAGGGTGATCTGCAGGTCGACGCAGGCGCGGTCGATAACCGCGGCGGCGAGATTGGTAGTGGTGGCAACCTCTTGCTGCGCGGCGACAGCCTGGACAACTCAGCCGGCAAGCTGATCAGCAGCGGCAGCTTCACCCTGGAGCTGGTTGGCCTGCTGAAGAATACCAATGGCGGCCAACTGGCCAGCACTGGTCCTCTGCTGCTGAACAGCGGCTCCCTGGACAACCGTGGCGGCAAGCTGGTCAGCCAGGGTCTGGTGGAGCTGCTAACTGGCGCTCTGGATAATTCGGCGGGTGGCAAGCTGGCCGCCAATGGCAAGCTGCAGATCTCCGCCAGCGGTCTACTGAATAACGGCCAGGGTGGCCTGATCGCTAGCGAGCTGGGCGATGTCGATATCACCGCCGTTAGCCTCAGCAACAATGGCGGTGCCATCACCAGCAAAGGCCTGCTCACGCTGACAGTCGATGGGGCGCTAAGCAATCAGCAAGGCAAGCTGCAGAGCAAGGAAGGCGATCTGCAGGTAGAAGCCGCTAGCCTGGATAACCGTGAAGAAGGGCTACTCAGCAGCCTGACCGGTTGGGTGCGTCTGCAGCTCGATGGCCTGTTCGACAACCGCGGCGGTATTACGCAGGGCGAAGACCTGCAGATCGCCAGCGGCGACCTACGCAACGATGGTGGGTTCATATCCGCTACTACTGGCGATGCCACGATCACCGCAGCCGCTGTCGAGAACGGCAAGGGCGAGCTTTATGCCAAGGGGCTGCTCAAGCTGATCGCCAGTAGCTTCAGTAATCAGGGCAGCGGTGCTGCAGATAATCAGCTCGGCAAGGTGGCGGCGAATCGAATCGACTTCAGCCTGAGTGGTGCACTGAACAACCACTATGGCCTGATCGAAAGCAGCACCACTCTGGCTGTCAATGCCGCGAGCCTAGTCAACAGCCAGGGCAAGCTGCGCTCCCTTGGCGCCTCCGATGAGTCGCGGATCGATGTCGATCTTCTGGACAACCGCTCCGGGCTGATAGAAGTAGGCAACAACACGCTGCGCCTACAGGTCGATGATCTGAAGAACAGTGGTGGCCAGATCAATCACGCTGGCAGCGGCGACCTCATCCTTGGTTCATCGCAAGCCATTGCAGCTGGCGGCACTCTTTCTACCAACGGCGAACTGAATATCAGCACGCAGAGCTGGGTTAACAGCGGCATCCTGCAGGCCGCGCGCTTGGTGCTCAACGTCAACCAGTTTAGTCAGACCGGCAGCGGTCAGTTGTTGGCCAAGGAGTCGTTGACGGCCACTGGTGGCAGCTGGAGCAATAACGGCTTAATCGCAAGCGATGGCACGCTAAACCTTTCGTTAACTGGCGCGTATACGGGTAGCGGCACGCTCAGTAGTGTCGGTGACATGGGCATCAATTTGGGCTCCCTAAACTTGGGGGGGGCGGGGCGCATTGCAGGTGGGGGTACCACAACGCTGACTTCGACCGGCGGTTTGATAAACAGCGGGAAATTTACTTCAGCCGGCGATTTGACTGTGACGGCCGCTACTTTGAGCAACCTTGGCACGCTGGGAAGCGCTAAAGATTTGCGGATAGTGGTTCCTGACATAATCAATTCACAGGGGCTTATCTTTAGCGGCGGCAACATGGTGATGCGGGTTAATACCCTAACAAATCGCCGCGCCGATATTTATAGCCTTCAGGACATCGATATAGCAAAAAGCGATGCGGGGGCTTTTGCACATAAAGTTCAGAATCTATCCGGCAGTATAGAGTCGCTGAATGACTTCGTTGTTAAGTCTGAGTCTTTTATTAATACGAGAGAAGTATTCGAGACTAAGTCGGGTCTGACTTCCGCTGAAATCGGAGTTAGATGTTTTGAGTGCGCCGCTCCAGGTTTAGGTCACACAGATAGATCCCATTTTGTTTGGGTGCAAAATTTTGATGTGCAGGTTCTGGCTGATTCTGGCAGTGCAAGTATTACGGCCGGCAGAGATTTCAAATTTAATGGTGGCGATTTCATAAATAGTCTGTCTGCTGTCGCGGCGGGACGGGATGTTAAAATAGAGGCGAACAATTTCCAGAATACAGCCTTGTCTTTGAATTCCTATACGGTGCAGAGGTACTTGGCAGATACTTCTGATGATCTGGATATAGATCTGGACTTCTTCTGGGAGATTGTGAATTACAACTCTTATAATGATCCTGCATACAGTCAAGACATAAGTTTTTGGAATGCAGGCGGGCAAAAGACTCGCGCCGAACCCTTTCTCTGGGTTAGTGGAGGGAAACCCTACGATAGAGAGTTATTCCAGTATTTTGGCACGTTGCGCATAAATTTAGGACTTGACTCTATAGAGTATTCCCACGATCGAGCAATTGATATGCCTCCGTCTCGATATGTCTCGGGAAGTAGGGTTGATGCCCCTGCTGCAATAAAGAATGCCACGCCTTTCTCTGAGCTAATTTTAACTGAGGCTGGTGGAGTAAACGCACCAGCTGTTGTTCAGGCTGGCAGAAACATCAGCATCTCGGCGACTGATCGCATCTCAAATGGAGTAGAAAGAGCGGGTGTCACTATTCCGACTTCTAACTCAAAAGTTGCCGGCACGGGGGTAAGTCAAGAGTCCCAAATGATTTTCGTGCTCAATAAACAACTGTCCCCAGATCTGCAGCAACAGCACATTAACCCTATTACCCTTCCGGGTTTCAGTATTCCCCAGGGTGAGAATGGCCTGTTCCGTCTGAGTGCTACCAGCGGTGCGCAAAGCCAGACGGTAACTGGGGCTTCTGTAGCGTCATCTAGTGGTCGTCAGCCAGGTTCTCACCGCTATTTAATTGAGACCAATCCGGAGCTGACCAACCTCAAGTCTTTCATGAGCTCCGACTATCTGTTGGGCAAGCTTGGCTATGACCTGGACCAGGTCAATAAGCGACTTGGTGATGGCTTGTTTGAGCAGCGCTTGATGCGAGAAGCCATTGTGGCTCGCACGGGAGAGCGCTTCCTCGCGGGGCTGACCAGCGACGAGGCCATCTTCAAGTACCTGATGGACAATGCTGTTGCCAGTAAGCAATCACTCAACTTGTCCTTGGGCGTCAGCCTAACGGCTGAGCAAGTTGCCGCGCTGACCCATGACATCGTCTGGATGGAAGAGCACATGGTGAATGGCGAGAAAGTCTTGGTGCCGGTGCTCTATCTGGCCCAGGCCGAAGGCCGACTAGCATCAAATGGCGCTTTGATTCAGGGGCAAGACGTTAGCCTGATCGGCGGTGTTGGCTTGGCTAATCAGGGCACTCTGCGAGCCACAGAAAATCTCAATATTACGGGGCTCAACATCGTCAATGCCGGCGGTCTCATGGAAGCCGGTAAGCGTCTCGATCTGCTGGCTACCGACAGTATTCGCAATGCCCAAGGCGGCATTATTACTGGGCGCGATGTGAGTGCTATCGCACTGCTCGGTGATGTGAGTAACGAGCGCACCCTGACCACCTACAATGACTCCAGCAACAAGTTTGGTTACAGCTCATGGTCGAGAGACTTTGCCGATAGTGCTGCGCGCATAGAGGCTAGCGACAATCTCACCATTTCAGCAGGAGGCGATATCGCCAACATCGGTGGTGCGCTGACGAGTGGTGGCGATATTGAGTTGAGCGCTGGTCGCGATGTGATTATCGCTGCCGCTGAGACGCGCCTGGATTCCAAGGGTAGCCGCAGTTATACGGCAGGTCAGTTGACCCAACTAGAGGCAGAAGTTAGCGCTGGTAGAGATGTGATGATCGATGCGGGGAGAGATGTCGCCATCATCGCTAGCGATGTAGAGGCCAAGCGAGATGTCGCCATCGTCGGTGGTCGTGATGTCATCGTATCTTCTGCGACTAATGAAGATCACTTCTATTCAAAACACAAAGACACGATTCAACAGGAGGATCATGTTAGTCAGCAGAGCAGTAATCTGAAGGCTGGCGGTGATCTTTATGTTGCGGCAGATCGCGATATTACCTTTGTAGCCAGCAATGCCGAGGCAGGGGGCGAAGCTTATCTAGTAGCGGAAGGGAAGCTCTCAATGCTTGCCGCTCAGAACAGCGATTACAGCTTGTTTGAGGACGAAGATGACGGTGCCTGGGGAGGTAAGGACATCCAGCGCGACGAGGTGACGGATGTGCGTCATGTTGGAAGTTCTATTAAGGCCGGTAGCGATATCACGCTGATTAGCGGTGATGATCAGCACTACCAGGCGGCCCGGGTGGAGAGTGGTGGGGATTTGCTGCTCGATAGTGGCGGGCGTATTACCTTTGAGGGGGTTAAGGATCTACATCAGGAGAGCCATCAGGACAGTGATACTGGTGCGCTTTGGAACTCGTCGGTAAGTGAAGGTAAGACCGATGAGGCGCTGATGCAAAGCGTGCTGAAGGCTAAGGGAGACATCGCGATCAAGGCCGTGGATGGCCTGCAAATCGATATTAAGCACGTCAACCAACAAACAATCAGCCAGGCTATCGATGCTATGGTCGCAGCCGACCCCGAATTAGCTTGGTTGAAGGAGGCTGAGCAGCGCGGCGATGTGGATTGGCGGCAAGTGAAAGAAGTTCACGATGCTTACAAAGACAGCCACTCGGGATTGGGTGGTGTGGCGACAATGGTTATCGCCATTATCGTTACGTACTTCACGGCAGGGGCGGCTAGCTCGTTTATTGGTAGTACTGCAGGTGCAACTGCTGGCTCAGGTAGTGCTATGGCGGCGGGAGGTACGGCCTCTGCCTCTGCTGTGGCTGGTGGCGCAACTGCGGGCTCCACTGTAGCCGCTGGCTGGGCCAACGCAGCTCTTACCGCCGTTGCTACTTCGGCGGCTAGTACGGCCGCGATTAGCACTATCAATAACAGAGGCAATATAGGGGCGGCATTAGAAGACACCTTTAGTGGAGACAATCTTCAAGGCTATTTAACCTCTGCTCTTACTGCTGGCTTCACTTCCGGCATTCTGGATAGCGCGTTTGGGGTCACTGGAGATAATGTCAACAAAATCACCAAGGGTTTTGACCTAAGTAAGCCCGGTGGCATTGCTCAGTTCGGCGCCTATCTAGGGGCCCAAGGAGCGGTACAGGCAGTAGCTCAGACGGCCATTCAGGGAGGCGGTCTTGGTGATAACTTGGAAACGATACTAACAGGCCAAGTTCAGCATTTACTGCAAGCAAGTGTCTTTAACGCAGTGGGAGATTTCGCCAACGGTGAATGGTTGGCGGGAGTCAAATGGGAGGATGGGAGCCCAGAAAAGATTGCCCTCCATGCCGTAATTGGGGGGATGCTAAGCGAAGCTACAGGCGGAGATTTCCGGACAGGTGCTTTGGCGGCTGGGGCGAACGAGGCGCTGATTGAGCGGATGTCGGGGCTGATCAACGGCGACCAAGGGTTGGAGCTTCTTGTGTCGCAGTTGGTGGGCATCGCTGTGGCAACCGCAACCGGTGGCGATCCGGCGAAAGCAGCTGAGCTGACAAGGAATGCAACAGCATATAACCGGCAATTGCACAGCTACGAGCTGAAGCAGCTGGAGAAAGAGGCAAAGAGGCTGCAAGAGGAGCTTGGTGTCTCCGAAACAGGACTGCCGTGGGAGGACTTGCTACTTTTGGCATCCGGTGCGGAGTTGGATGCAACAGAAGAGGCTAGGCTTCAGGCTGTCATGGATTTCTACGGCGAGGGAAATCCGGAGTATGACACCTTAATCGACGACTTAAAGCGCGCCAATAGCGTTATTGAAATGTTGGCAAGTCGAAATACACCTCTGACATGGAGTGACGGTGCGGTAATCACCGCCTATGGAAAACCGGTATATGCGTTTCAGTCAACCCAAGATCAATTCTTTGATTCTAGCTTGTTCAATACTAACTTGAGCGGTCAGCAGTCGACTAGCTATCACTCCTCTTTTACAGGATTAGTTCCTGAGGCATGGAAAGACCAGTTTGGTGTTGCTGATGCTAATCGTTATTTGCGAGAAATATCTCAAGCCGCTGCCACCAGTCCGGAGGCTTTCGATGGGGCGCTAGAACGATTGGCAACTATCGCAGGTGGTGATGTCCTGCGGGTGACATGGGATGTTGATATCGCTTTATCTCTGGTTCAGGGAGGACGGCTTAGTGCTGAGGCCACCGAGAATATCGCTAAGTGGCTGTTAGGAAGAGTGGGGGCAAGGGGAACTCCAAGTCCCGATGACTTTATCAACTTGGCAAGTGCTCAGCGAACGCAGCATATTCTGCTGGGAGATGCTACCGGTGGAGGGCACTTGTGGCCTGGGGCCCCAGGAAAAACGGCTTTTCCCGCTTCATGGGATGGTGATAAGGTAATGCATCATGTTTCTGATCTGGCCACTGATCCAAAAGCTTCGTGGACGCAGATATCGGGTAAGCCTGGAGCTCAGTTTACTTTAAAAGGAAAACCTGTTCGCTGGGCGGTGGAAGGGGTGCGAGATGGTATAAATATTCGCGTAATAGTTGAGCCCCAAGGGGAAGGGATTATTACTGCTTATCCTAAGTAAGGTGGTTTATGTGTGGGGCAGAAAAATTAATGCGGGCGGCTTTGGATGAAGTTTCAGGGTGCTTCGATGATGATACGGCAGAAAATGTTAGAGAGCTTCTTTCGTCCGGGGAGCCGGGAGTGGCACTGGAGATCTTATGCTCTCAGTTGGTGGAATTTGATATTTCTGTTTCCCAAGGTGTGAAGGATTTGCTCGCGGAAAGTGCAAGGAACATGGGGATGGATATTGAGGAGTTGCGGGAAATAAGAGTTCTGTAATTTTCCTTGGCGCAAAATATGTCGTTAGAATGATTAGCAATAGATCGCGATTAAGTTATCTTTTGCTTTCTGTTCAGGCTCTCATTGCACTTGTTTCTTATTGTTCTCTGTATCAACTCGACTGCGGTAGTGAGACTGCGAGCAAGAAACAAGGCAAGTAAACAGTGGGCAGACCGCATTTTTCCTGGGTTAAACCGTTGTTTGTCCCCCATCCCCGATGTTCCTATTCTTGTGGCGTCTTCAGTTTGCTGACCTGCAGCTGCAAAGTTCCGCGATTATTACCCTGCACGTCCTGCTCGGTGAAGTGCATCGGCACATACTGCCCACCGATATAGGCCTCGGCCTGGTCGGCGTAGTTCTGGTCGAACGGTACGCCACTCTGGCCCACCGGGTTGATGCCCAGGCCCTTGCTGGCGTCGGCCATGTCGATCAGGCGGCGGGTTGAGGGGCCGTAGACCACCGACCAGGGCGCCGGGCCGACGCGGTGCGACAGGTTGTTCGGCACTTCGTGGCCGCCTGGCGCGGCGAGGGGGCCGACGTTGAATAGCAGATTGAGTGGCTTCTGCGCGCCCAGCGGGTGTTCGTGGGTCAGCGTGTGGCCCTTGCCCCAGGCCCACTGACTGCTATCCGCGCCGAAGCTTTGGCGCAGATGGGCGAGGCTGGCCTGCCAGGCTGCCTTGATCGTGTCGGCGCGGCTCTCCACGGCGGCAGTGCCACGTTTGTCCCACCAGGCGGAAGCGGCATCGGCGGTCAGGCGCGGCAGGGCCACGTCGAGCACGCGGGTCTGCAGCAGGCTGTCGAAGAAGGCATCGCCCAGCTCGTCGCGCATGGCCTGCTTGGCCAGTTCGAAGGTCAGCTGGTTGAACAGGGTGGCGGCGACCGATTGCAGCGGATGGCTACCGTCCCAGGTGGCTAGCTGTTCGACGAGGGCGAGTTCGCCAGCGTCCGCTGCAGCGGCGCGCAGGTCATTGAGGATCGGTGCCAACAGGCGCGGGCCGTAGCCGGTGCCGTCGTCCAGCTGCAGGGCCTGGCTGTTCTGGGTATCCCACTTCACGTCCGGCTGGGCCAGGCGCTGGTTCAGGCGCTCGCCACGGTCGGCGAGGTTGTAGTAACCGGGGATGCTCACCCCGGTCGGCGAAGCCGGCTGGTAGTTGGCGGAGACGATATAGCCGCGCGACGGATTCTCCTCCTGCGGGTTGGCGCTGAACGGCAGGTAGCCGGGCTTGTCCGCCTCGTTGCTGGCGCCATCGAGGATAAAGCTCGGGTTCACCCCGGCCGGGCGCTGCGGCAGCTTGGCTGCGGCCCACCAGCCGATGTCGCCGCCGGCGTTGGCGTACACCACGTTGAGGCCTGGCGAATGGATCTTCGCGGTGGCGGCGCGGGCCTTGTCCAGGCTGTCGGCGCGGTTGAGCTGGTAGAAGGCCTCGAGGATCGGGTTCTCGGTCTCGAGGAAGGCCCACCACATGGCGATCGGTGTCTTGCCGGCGTTGGCGCCGAGGGCGTCGTTGATGATCGGGCCGTGGGGGGAGCGCCGCAGGGTCAGCGTGATCGGTTCGCCCCCCTTGACCTGGATGGTCTCCTCGCGGCTCTGCAGATCGACCCACCGGCCATTGATCTGCACCTGGTTGGCGTTGTCCGGATTGACCTTCTCGGCGATCAGGTCGAGGTCGTCGTTCTGGAACATGGTCAGGCTCCAGGCGAACTGCCGGTTGTGGCCGAGCGAGGCATAGGGGTTGAGCGCCTGGTGGTGGCCGTACAGCTCGAAGCCCGGGTAGCTCAGCTGCGCCTCGTACCACACCGCCGGCGCGGCGAAGCGGATATGCGGGTCGCCGGCCAGCAGCGGCTTGCCGCTGGCGGTGCGGCTGCCGGCCACGGCCCAGGCGTTGCTGCCCTCGAACTGTGGCAGGCCGGCTTCCACCAGCGCCTGCTGGCTGAGGTGGGCGAGGCTGTTGAGGCCCTGCCAGTCGTCACTGCTGAGGCTCTGGGCGACAGCGCCACCGGGATGCCAGGCGAGGTCGAACACCTTCAGGTAGTCGCCGCCCAGCTGGTCGCGTACATAGGTCAGCACTGGTTCCGTGCGGAAGGCGGCGGCGAAACTGTAGGCCATGTAGCCGGCCACGGACACCGTGTCTTCCAGCGTGAACGGGCGCGGGTCTATGCCCAGCAGGTCGAATTCCACCGGCGCCGGGCGGCTGTCCTGGAACTGGTTGATGCCCTCCAGGTAGGCCTGCAGCGCCATGACCGCCGGGCTGTTGCGGTCGAGGGTCTGGGCGTAGCGATCGGCATGCTGGCGGATACCCAGGGTGCGGAACAGGCGGTCGGTGTCGACCAGCTTGGGTCCGAGCACTTCGGCCAGCTCGCCGCGTGCCAGGCGGCGTAGCATCTCCATCTGGAACAGGCGGTCCTGGGCATGCACGAAGCCCAGGGCGCGGTACAGGTCGGTTTCGTTCTGCGCCTGGATATGCGGCACGCCGCGTTCGTCGTAGCGCACCGCGACCGGAGCCTGCAGGCCGGCAAGGGGCAGGGCGCCGTCGCGCACGGGAAGCTTGCTCTGCGTATACCAGGTGGCACCGGCGGCGGCCGCGGCAATGGCCACGGCGAGGAAGGTCAGACTGCGTTTCATGACGCGCTCCTTGTTGTTGTGCGGCCATTCTGCGCAGCGCTTCGGCCAGCGGCATTGACCGTGGAGCCTGTGGCTGGAATTCTCTGGTCAAACAAGGAACTGCCATGAATTCGCTCGCCCGCGCCGCGCCGCTGACCCATTCCGCCACCCTGCGGCGCCTGCTCTATGAGGCCCTGGCCGAGCTGGGTCACGATCCGGCGACCATCTACCGGCGCACCAACCAGCATCGCCGCCTGGTGCCGCCACCGAGCGAAGGGCGCCTGAGCCACGACGAGGCGCCGCTGTTCTGGCTGGCCGCCGACGCATTGACCGGCGACGCCGATATCGGCCTGCACCTGGGCGAGGTGATGAAGCCGCGCCTGCTCGACGTGGTCGGCTACCTGCAGCTGGCCAGCCGCGATCTGCAGCAGGCCGTGGACAGTTTCCTGCGCTTCCAGCACATCCTCGCCGGCGGCTTCGTCGCCCAGCTGCGCATCGAGGGGGACCGCGCCTGCCTGGTGCTGGACCTCAACTACCGTGGCTTCGGCCCGCTGCGTCAGCAGATGGAATGCCTGGCGCTGCTGTTCATCAAGCTGCTGCGGCTGGTCACCGACGACGAGTTTCGTTTCGACGCTCTCGACTTCCGTCATGCACGGCCAAAACGGGTGAGTGAGCATCGCCGGCTGTTCGGCCTGCTGCCGAACTTCGCCTGCGAACATGACGCCCTGTGGTTCCCCGCCGCGCTGCTCAAGCGCCCGTCGCGCACCGCCAACCCGAGCCTGCACCGCATGCTCTGGCAGCATGCCGAGGTGGAGCTGGCCGCCCTGGTGGAAAATGACCTGCTCAATCGCCTGAGCTACCTGATCGGCGTGCGCCTAGGACGCGCCGGCTGTTCGTTACAGGCCTGCGCGGCCGAACTGGGCATGCCCACCGCCGCCCTGCAACGCGGCCTGGCCGCTCAGGGCAGCCATCTGCGCCAGGTGCGCGAGGCGATCCAGCAGGCGCGGGCCCATGCGTTGTTGCAGGAAGGCCTGGCAATCCGCGAGGTGGCGCGCGCCTGCGGCTTTGCCGAGCTGTCGCCGTTCTATCGGGCGTTCCGCCGCTGGTACGGCATCGCGCCGGATGCCTATCGGGCCAAGCTGTTGTTAGCGGATACAGCCTCGAGCCCCTGAAACGAAGAAGGGCCCCGTAGGGCCCTTCAAACTGCGCCGGCGCTTACTGGACGGGCTTGTCGTTCTCCGCGTACTGCGGGGAGCGTGGGCCGCGCAGGATGCCGTTATGCGTTCCGGCGGTGAGCAGGCGGGCGCTGGTGATGCCGGCGATCTCATGACTGCGGTCGGTCAGCGAGTTCATGATTTGCTCGACGGCCGCAGTGACCAGCAGGCCGATCAGGCCGCCACCGCCATTGTTGTTCTGGTTCTCCGCCGAGCTGGCACGGGCGGAGCCGTCCCACAGCAGACGACCGTCGCGCAGGTCCACCAGCTTGGCCTTGGCAGTGACGGCCACTTCGCTGGCGATCAGCCGGTAGCTCGTGCCGTACTCGGTGATCTCCAGATACAGCGCGGCGTCGGCGCCGAAGATCTCATGCAGCTTGGCGGTGGGAATGGCCTGGGCCTCCTCCGCACTCATGACGCCGTTCTGCTTGAAGGTCTCGTCCACCACGGCAACCGGCAGCACGTAATAGCCTGCCTCGGACAGCGGCAGGGTGACGTGCGACAGCATGCTGTAGCCCGCCTGAATGTCCGGCGAGGTGTTTACCGGCGGCATAACCAGAATGGAGCGCGGCTTGCTCTGCTTGAACGCCGTGTAGTCGTAGGGCTTCTGGGTGACGCAGCCGCCGAGCAGGGCGAGCAGCATGCCGAGGCCCAGGGTCTTGAACAGGGTTGGCATCTTCATCTCTTACTTCTCGGCGTTGCGTAGCAACAGGTCCATGTAGGGGGCCGATTCCGGGAACAGGGTCTTCTCGGTCTCGAACTGCTGGCGCACTTGATCCGGCTTGCCCAGCTCGGCGTAGAGCATGCCCAGGTGCGCGTGGAAGCCGGGCGGCAGCGCGCGATCCTGGGCTCGCGCCTGCTGCAGGCTGGCCTCTAGAGCCGCTACCTGCTCCTGCGGGCTGCTGGTGTCGCCCTTGAAGTGGGCATAGACCTGGTCCTGGTAGCCGTTCCAGTAGTAGAGCGGTTGCGGCTGGTTGACGCAGCCGGTCAGCAGCGCGCCGGCGCTCAACAGGCCGGCGAGTGCAAGCTTGTGCATGGTTTCCCTTCCTTACTGCTGCGGGCGCCAGGCGCCGCTGTCGATACCGCCGACCAGGTTGTTGACCGCCTCGCGGATCGCCAGGTCGAGGACCTTGCCGTTCAGCGTGGAGTCGTAGCTGGCGGTGCCACCGAAGCCGATGACCTCGCGATTGGACAGGCTGTACTCGCCGGCGCCCTGCGACGAGTACACGACCTCGGAAGTGCGCACATTGACGATGTTGAGGTTGACCTTGGCATAGGCGACCTGGGTCTTACCGCGGCCGAGAATGCCGAACAGCTGGTGGTCGCCAACTTCCTTGCGGCCGAACTCGGTGACGTCGCCGGTCACCACGAAGTCGGCGCCGCGCAGCTGCTGCGCCTTCTGGGCGATGGCGCTTTCCTGCTGGATCTCCTGCATGTTGTCGCGGTCCAGCACGTTGAAGCGGTTGGACTGCTGCAGATGGGTGATGAGAATGGTCTTGGCCTGTCCGCCCAGGCGGTCCACGCCGTCGGAGAACAGCCCGCGCATGTAGCTGGAGCGGTTATCGAACTTGCCGACCGAGATTGGCTGGCGCGGCCCGCTGTAGCTGCTCTGGTAGCTCTGCACTTTGGCGACTTCGAGGGGGCGGGATTGTTCGGTGGCGCAGCCGGACAGCAGGCCGAGTACGAGCAGACCGCTCGCGGCTAGGACGTTCTTCATGATGTTCCTCGAGGTTGGCGACCGGAACAAGCGCCGGCTGCCCATGGGCAAGAGCGTGGGGGAAAGGGGCGCGATGGCCGGTGGTGCTTCCATGACCAGGTGAGTCTCCAAATCGCGCAATCTGCGGCGAATACTGCTGGGGCAAGCGAGGCAGTCATTGCCAGCGCTCGGTGGCGCGAGTCTACAAAGATCGATGCGGCATGGCCAGTGGCCAGGATCGTCAGTCCGACCGGCGTGGATAGTAGGTATCCCACAGCCGATTGCGGAGCTTGTAGCCAGGGTCCAGGCGCTGCTTGAGGGCGAAGAATTCCGGGGCGCGTGGGTAGGCGGCGAGGAACTGCTCGCGGCTGGCGTGGATCTGGTAGGGCAGGTAATAGCGTCCACCGCAGGCCAGCGCGGCGTCGATCAGGTCGCGGGTCCAGGCCGCGGCGCGCGTGCGTTCGGCCGCGGAGCTGCCCTGGCGATAGTAGAGCACCAGGGCGAACACTTCTTCCGGGGCCCAGGCCGGCAGGGTGCCGGGATCGGCCTTGGCGTGGCGGATCGAGACGTTGATCAGGTTGGCGTCGTGTTGTCGGGTCAGGCGTGCCAGCTCGCCGACGAAGCGTTCCAGCTGGTGTGGCGGGACGAAGTATTCCTGCAGCACGAAGCTGAAGTCCGGCCCGGAGATGGGTTCCAGCTCGCGCACGTCCAGGCTGGCCTCGTGGTTGCGCCATTGCACCAGCTCGCCGCGAAACAGCAGCGGGTCCACCGCCGCCTCGCGCAGGGCGCGGCCGGTATGGGACGAGCTGGTCAGGCGAATGCCGGCATGCTGCAGGTAATAGCTGCGGTCGGCCGGGGTCAGGCGCTGCAGTTCGGTCAGGGCCGCATCGGTGCGGCGATAGGACACGGCGCGGACCTTGTCGAAGGAGCCCGGATAGAGAATGGCGTTGTGCAGGACCAGATCGGTCCGGCCGCGTACCTCCTGGTCGAACCAGGCGCGGTACTCGGTGAGCGGCATGACCTTGGACTCGCGGGCGATGCGGCTGTTCTCGGCCAGGCCGAGCGTGGCCTCGACTATCACGCCCAGGCCGCCATAGCCGCCGATGGCGCCATGGAACAGCTCGCTGTTCTGGCTCGGGCTGGCGTCCACCAGGCTGCCGTCGGCCAGCACCAGGCGGATGCTGCGCACCGAGCCGATCAGCGGGCCCTCGCCGACGTAGCGGCCATGCACATTGACCGACAGCGAGCCGCCGACCGTGAAGTTGGCGTAGGACTGCATGATCTGCGGCGACAGGCCGTGCGGGTCGATGTATTCGAGTATCTCGCGCCAGGTGATGCCGGTTTGCACGCGGATCTCGCGGCGCTCGGCGGAGAACTCCAGCACTCGGTCGAAGTCGCGCATGTCGATCTGCAGGGCGCCGGCGGTGGCGGTCTGGCCGCCCATGCTGAAGCGTCCGCCGCCGATGCTGATGGGGCCGGAATGCTGCTTCACCGCCGCGACTATCTGCTCCAGCTCGGTAGGGGCGATGACTTGCGCAACCTGGATCGGATTGAGGCCGGTGACGTCGTTGACCGTTTCGCCAGCCAGTGCTGGCAGGCCGAGAAAAATCAGCAGAAGAAAGAGGGCGCGCATGAACTTTCCTTGTTCGCGGCGCGGCGGATCAGCTCTGGATGGTCGCCGCCGGGTTGATCACGCGGCCCAGGCCGAGGTTGCGCAGGGCCAGGTGCAGGGTGCTGTGGATCACCTGCGGGTTGTCGATGGCCATCAGGTGGCCGAGTAGCTCCTTGGCGCGGGTCGAGCTGATCTGGCGCAGCAGCCACTTCACCTTGGGCAGGTTGGTGGCGTTCATCGACAGGCTGTCGAAGCCCATGGCCAGCAGCAGCACGGCGGCCGCCGGGTCGCCGGCCATCTCGCCGCAGATGCTTACCGGCTTGCCTTCGGCGTGGGCGCCGTCGACCACCAGCTTCAGCGCGTGCAGCACGGCCGGGTGGAGGAAGTCATAGAGGTCGGCGACCCGCGGGTTGTTGCGGTCCACCGCCAGCAGGTACTGGGTCAGGTCATTCGAGCCGACCGAGAGGAAGTCGACCTGGCGCGCCAGGTCGCGTACCTGGTAGACGGCGGCGGGAATCTCGATCATCACGCCCACCGGCGGCATGGGGATGTCCACACCCTCGTCGCGCACCTCGCCCCAGGCGCGGTGGATCAGGTGCAGCGCCTCTTCCATCTCCTGCATGCCGGAAATCATCGGCAGTAGGATGCGCAGGTTGTTCAGGCCCTCGCTGGCCTTGAGCATGGCGCGCACCTGGACCAGGAAGATTTCCGGGTGGTCGAGGGTGATGCGGATGCCGCGCCAGCCGAGGAAAGGGTTCTCTTCCTTGATCGGGAAGTAGGAGAGCGCCTTGTCGCCGCCGATATCCAGGGTACGCATGGTCACCGGCAGCGGGTGGAAGGCGGCCAGCTGCTCGCGGTAAGTGGCCAGCTGTTCCTTCTCGCTGGGGAAGCGCTCGCCATTCATGAACGGCACTTCGGTGCGGTACAGGCCGACGCCTTCGGCCCCGCGTTCCTGGGCACGCTTCACGTCGGCCAGCAGGCCGGTGTTGACCCACAGCGGCAGGCGCTGGCCGTCCAGCGTCTCGCACGGCAGCTCGCGCAGGGCGTCGAGACCCTGGGCCAGCTGGCGCTCTTCCTCGACTACCTCGGCGTACTGCTTGCGTAGCAGATCGCTGGGGTTGGTGAAGACCTCGCCATGGTAGCCGTCGACGATCAGCTCGATGCCGTCGACCTTGGAGTAGGGCAGGTCGACCACGCCCATGACCGTGGGAATGCCCATGGCGCGGGCGAGGATGGCCACGTGGGAGTTGCCCGAGCCCTGCACCGAGATCAGGCCGACCAGCTTGCCTTCCGGCACCTGGCCGAGCATGGCCGGCGACAGCTCCTCGCTGACCAGGATGCTGTTGTCCGGGTAGACCAGGCTCTGCTTGCGTTCTTCCTGCAGGTAGGCGAGCAGGCGGCGGCCGAGGTCGCGCACGTCGCTGGCGCGTTCGCGCAGGTAGGCGTCGTCCATCAGTTCGAAGCGCGAGACGTGCTCGGTGACCACCTGGCGCAGGGCACCCTGGGCCCACTGGCCGGTCTTGATGACCTTGCGCACCTCGTTACCGAGGGCGTTGTCGTCGAGCATCATCAGGTACACGTCGAACAGCGCCAGCTCTTCCTTGCGCAGTTGGCTGGCGAGTTTCTCGGACAGCTCCTGCATGTCCTCGCGCACCCATTCCAGGGCCTTGCCGAACACTTCCAGCTCGGCCTCGATGTCGTCGATGGCCTTGTCCGGCACCACATTGAGGTCGGCCGGCGGCAGCACCACCACGGCAGTACCCACGGCCGCGCCGGGGGCGCCGGGCACACCGACGAAGCGCGTCTCCTGGATGCCCTTGCCCTGCTTGCCCAGGCCACGGATCGAGCCGGTTGCCTCGGCGTGGGCGATGACGCCAGCGAGCTGGGCGCTCATGGTGACCAGGAAGGCTTCCTCGCCCTCGTCGAACTGGCGGCGCTCCTTCTGCTGCACCACCAGTACGCCCATCACCCGCCGGTGGTGGATGATCGGCGCGCCGAGGAAGGAGGCGTAGCGCTCCTCGCCGGTCTCGGGGAAGTACATGTAGCGCGGGTGTTCGGAGGCGTGCTCGAGGTTGAGCGGCTCCTCGCGGGTGCCCACCAGGCCGACCAAGCCTTCGTTGGGCGCCATGCTGACCTTGCCGATGGAGCGCTTGTTGAGGCCGTCGGTGGCCATCAGCACGAAGCGCTTGGTCTCGGAGTCGAGCAGGTAGACGGAGCAGACCTGGCTGCCCATGGCCTCTTTCACCCGTTGCACGATGATCGTCAGCGCCGCCTTGAGATCCTTGGCGGCGTTTACTTCCTGGACGATCTTGCGCAGGGTGTTGAGCATGGCTCGCTATCGAACTCCGTCAGTCGCGCGCCAGCAGGCGCGGGGCTAATTCCTTCAGGGCGCGACGGTAGACCTCGCGCTTGAATGTCACTACCTGGTTCAGCGGGTACCAGTAACTCACCCAGCGCCAGCCATCGAACTCCGGCTTGCCGGTCAGGTCCATGCGCACCCGGCTCTCGTCGCCGGTCAGACGCAGGAGGAACCACTTCTGTTTCTGCCCGATGCACAGCGGCTGGCTGTGGGTGCGCACCAGGCGCTGGGGCAGACGATAACGCAACCAGCCCCGGGTGCAGGCGAGAATCTTCACATCCTGCTGTTCCAGGCCGACTTCCTCGTTCAGCTCGCGGTACAGCGCCTGCTCGGCCGACTCGTTGGGGTTGATGCCGCCCTGGGGAAACTGCCAGGCGTCCTGGTTGATCCGCCGCGCCCACAGCACCTGGCCAACATCGTTGGTCAGGATGATGCCGACATTAGGGCGAAAACCATCGGAATCAATCACGGCACAGCACCTCGAAAACGCATGTTTCGGCATTGTTCCACAAAGGCCGCGGGCGCAGCAAACGCGCGGCTCGGCTAATGGGCAGTGGCGCTGAAAGCGGCTATTCTGACGCCCCCTCATGACCCTCCGAACCAGGTAATCCGACGTGCGCCTTGCCCTCTTCGACCTCGACAACACCCTGCTCGCCGGCGACAGCGACCACAGCTGGGGCGAATTCCTCTGCGACACCGGCCGGGTCGATGCCGTCGAGTACCGCGCGCGCAACGATGCCTTCTATGCCGACTACTGCGCCGGCAAGCTCGACGTGGTGGCCTACCAGAGCTTCACCCAAGCCATCCTCAGCCGCACCGAGGCCGCCGAGCTGGCGTGCTGGCAGGCCGAGTTCATGGCCGAGGTCATCGAGCCGATCATCCTGGCCAAGGGCGAGGCGCTGCTGCAGGAGCACCGCGAAGCGGGCGACAAGCTGGTGATCATCACCGCCACCAACCGCTTCATCACCGCGCCGATCGCCGCGCGCCTGGGCGTCGACACGCTGCTGGCCACCGAGTGCGGCATGCAGGACGGCCGCTACACTGGCCAGGTTGCCGGCGTGCCCTGCTATCAGGAAGGCAAGGTGACGCGGATGCAGCAGTGGCTGGCCGAGACCGGCCTGAGCCTGGACGGCAGCTACTTCTATAGCGACTCGCGCAACGACCTGCCGCTGCTGCAAGCGGCCTCGCATCCCGTCGCGGTCGATCCGGACGACACCCTGCGCGCCATTGCCGTCGAGCGCGGCTGGCCGGTGCTCAGCCTGCGCGACTGAGCCTCACAGCGGCTTGGCCACCATCAGCCAGAAGATGGCGATAAAGGCGATAAAGGCCGGCCAGCCCAGTACGAACCAGATGCGCATATAGCGGTTGGCCCGCTCCGGCAGCGCGCCGCCATCGCGCAGCGCCGCGGCGGCCATATCGCGCACGCGGATCTGCAGCCACAGCACCGGCAGCCAGCACAGCCCCGCCAGCACGAACAGGCTTGCGCTCCACAGCAACCAGGACTGGCTCAGCGGCCAGCCCGCGAGCTTGGCCAGGGCCAGGCCGGAGAGCGGCTGAAAGACCGCCGTCGTCGCGATAAACAGCCAGTCGGCGGTGACCAGGTGGCGGAAGGTGGTGGCTATCACCTGCACCTCGCCGCTGCGCCAGGCGCGCAGGGCGTAGTAGGCCGAGCCCAGGCCGGTGCCGAACAGCAGGGTGGAGGAGAGGATGTGCAGGGTCTTGAGCAGCAGGTACAGACTCATCGTGGTCTCGTCGTCGAGGCGGAAAGTCCCAGCAGCCAGACACTCAGCAGCAGGACTGCGAAATTCTTGCCCACCGCCATATAGGGGTCGAACCAGTAGTGGGGCAGCAGCAGGCTGATTACCAGGCTATAGACCAGCATCAGGGCGATCTGTGCCTGCAGGGCGTGGCTGCGCCAGCGTCGGGACAGCAGCGCCACACCGAGCACACCGTCCAGCAGGGCGCCGCCAATCACGGCCAGGCGCGCCGGCAGACCCTCGATGCCGGCCTCGGCCATGATCCGCAGGCCCCAGTCGAAGCCTGGCCCCAGGCAGACCACCGCGGTCCCCAGCCAGATCAGCGCGAGTACCAGCAGCACCAGGGGTTGCAGCGCCATCGCCAGGCTCTGCGCCGGTTGCGGCCAGTGGCGCAGGCGGCTCGCCAGTGGCGCCGCGCGATAGCCGCAGGCCTGCTCCAGTAGTGCGGGGTCGGCGAGGTTGTCGTGCTCGCTCAGCCGCAGGGTCTGGCGGTTCAGCGCCTGCCAGCCCAGCCGCTCGCCCAGTGCCGCGCCAAGTCGCACGAGCGGCGCCGGCACGGTGAAGTAGCGCGCCGGGCGCCAGCCTTGGGCCTGGCGCAGGCAGTCGATCAGCTCGCCTTGGGTCAGCGCCTGCGGGCCTACCAGCGGCAGCACGCTCGGCTGCTTCGGCCAGTTGCGTAGCAGCGCCAGGACGGCCGCGCAGAGGTCGTCGACATGCAGCGGCCGCAGCCGCGCCCGGTTGCCCAGCAGCGGTATCAGCGGCAGGGGTGACAGCCGTTGCAGCCAGGCGCTGCTGGCGCCGCCCGGGCCCAGGACGAGCGAGGGCCGCAGCACCACGGCCGGGATACCGAGGCTCAGCAGATACTGGTCGGCCTCGGCCTTGCTGGCCAGGAAGGGAATGTCGGGATGCTCGCCGGCGCCCAGGGCGGAAATCTGCAGCACGGCGGCGCCATGCCGTTTGGCCAGCTCGAACAGGGCGCAGGCGCCATCGCGTTGCAGGCGCTGCAGGTGCTCGCCGTCGGTGGAGAGTTCGCCGCTGGCGTTGATCACCAGCTCGATGCCGTCCGGCCAGGCAAAGCTGTCGGGCTGGTCCGCCAGCTGCAGCAGATCCAGCGTGCGCCACTGCACACCGGGCAGCGCGAGTGCCGCAGCCTGGCGGCGAGTGGCGACCACCGAGTATCCGGCCAGGCTCAGGGTGTCGAGCAGGTGACGGCCGATGAAGCCGCCGGCGCCGACCAGCAGGATGCGCATCAGGCCGGCTTGGCCCCCATCAGGGCGAAGATGGCCAGCAGCAGGACCAGCATCAGCACGGTGTAGGCGATCACGAAGCGCAGCAGCTTGACCGGTACTGCGCCGCCCGCGACGGCCGCCTGCCACGCGCCGAGACGGTTGTGCAGCAGCAGGCCGAACAGCATCAGCAGGCCGAACAGCTTGGCGCTGAACAGCAGCCAGCTGGCGCCCAGCGACAGGCCCAGGGTGTGCACCAGCCACCAGCCAGTGACCGGCAGGCTCAGGGTGATCAGGCCGAGGGCCGGCATGCTGTACAGACGGGTGACCCGCAGCTTGCGGGTCAGGGTCGCCGCATCCCCGGACTTGTTCGCCTTCCACAGCATGAAGGCGTGGGCGATGAAGCCCGCCAGGATCAGCACGGCGGGAATCAGGTGGGCGTACTTCAGCAGCTGGTAGTGTTCCATCAGCGTTCCTTAACCGAGGAAGAGCTTGTAGGCCGGGTTGTCGGTCTCGTCCCAGTAGGGATAGCCGATGGCGTCGAAGGCTGCCGGGATCTGTTCGCGCTCCTCCGCCGGCACCTGCAGGGCGGCCAGCACGCGGCCGTCGGCGGCGCCGTGGTTGCGGTAGTGGAACATGGTGATGTTCCAGCGCCCGCCCAGGCGGTTGAGGAAGTTGAACAGCGCGCCCGGCCGCTCGGGGAACTCGAAGCGGAACACCACCTCGTCCGCCACTGCCGCCGCGTGGCCGCCCACGGTGTGGCGGATATGCAGCTTGGCCAGCTCGTTGTCGGTCAGGTCAAGCACCGGGAAGCCCTGGCTGCGCAGGTTCTCCACCAACGCCTGACGCGGGTCGTTCTCCGGGTGCGTCTGCACGCCGACGAAGATGTGCGCCTCGCGGTCGGTGTGATAGCGGTAGTTGAACTCGGTGATCTGGCGTTTGCCGATCGCCTCGCAGAAGGCCTTGAAGCTGCCCGGCCGCTCGGGGATGGTCACGGCGATGATCGCCTCGCGCTTCTCGCCCAGCTCGGAACGCTCGGCCACGTGGCGCAGGCGGTCGAAGTTGATGTTGGCGCCCGAGTCGATGCCGACCAGCACCTTGTCGCGCAGGCCTTCACGCTCCACGTACTTCTTGATCCCGGCCACGGCCAGTGCGCCGGCCGGCTCGGTGATCGAGCGGGTGTCGTCGTAGATGTCCTTGATCGCCGCGCAGATCTCGTCGGTGCTGACGGTGATCACCTCGTCGACATGGTCCTTGCAGATATCGAAGTTGTGCTTGCCGATCTGCGCCACCGCCACGCCGTCGGCGAACAGGCCGACCTGCGACAGCACCACGCGCTCGCCGGCGGCCATGGCGGCCTGCAGGCAGTTGGAGTCGTCCGGCTCGACGCCGATGATCTTGATGTTCGGGCGCAGGTACTTCACGTAGGCGGTGATGCCGGCGATCAGACTGCCGCCACCGACCGGCACGAAGATGGCGTCCAGCTGGCCCGGCTGCTGGCGCAGGATCTCCATGGCCACGGTGCCCTGGCCGGCGATCACGTCCGGATCGTCGTACGGCGGCACGAAGGTGTAGCCCTTCTCCTCGGCCAGTTTCAGCGCATGGGCCAGGGCCTCGGGGAAGGCGTCGCCGTGCAGCACCACCTTGCCACCGCGCGAGCGCACGCCCTGGATCTTGAGCTCCGGGGTGGTGCGTGGCATGACGATGGTGGCCTTGATGCCGAGCTTGGCCGCCGCCAGGGCCAGGCCCTGGGCATGGTTACCGGCCGAGGCGGCGATCACGCCCTGAGCCTTTTCGACGTCAGACAGCTGCGCCACGCGGTTGTAGGCGCCGCGAATCTTGAACGAGTACACCGGCTGCAGATCCTCGCGCTTGAGCAGAATCTGGTTGCCCAGCCGCTCGGTGAGCTGGCGGGCGGGTTGCAGCGGGGTTTCCACCGCGACGTCGTAGACGCGCGAGGTGAGGATCTTCTTTACGTACTGTTCGAGCATCACGGGCTTCACTGGCGGGCTTTTCACGGATTCTGGAGTCTACCCCAGCGCTTCGACCGGCGGCCACCGACAGTCCGCGGCAAAAGCCGCATATCAGTAGGGCTGTGGCGATAAAACGCAGCCGATTGCGCCGGGCAGGGGGCTATAATTCGGCCCTTCCCGTATTCCCCAGGCGCAGAACTCCGCGATGACCCAGGATCAGCTCAAGCAGGCGGTGGCCCAGGCCGCCGTCGACCATATCCTTCCCTTCCTCGACAGCAAGAGCGTGATCGGCGTCGGCACCGGCTCCACCGCCAACTGCTTCATCGACGCCCTGGCCCAGCACAAGATGGCCTTCGACGGCGCCGTGGCCAGCTCCGAAGCCACCGCCGCACGCCTCAAGGGCCATGGCATTCCGGTGTACGACCTGAACAGCGTCAGCGAGTTGGAGTTTTACATCGACGGTGCCGACGAGAGCGACGAGCACCTCAATCTGATCAAGGGCGGCGGCGCCGCGCTGACCCGCGAGAAGATCGTCGCGGCGGTGGCCAAGACCTTCATCTGCATCGCCGACGCCAGCAAGCTGGTGCCGTTGCTCGGCGCCTTCCCGCTGCCCGTGGAAGTCATCCCCATGGCCCGCAGCCACGTGGCGCGCCAGCTGGTGAAACTGGGCGGCGACCCGGTGTACCGCGAAGGCGTGGTGACCGACAACGGCAACATCATTCTCGATGTGCACAACATGAGCATCACCGACCCGGTGAAGCTGGAGGCGCAGATCAACGCCATCGTCGGCGTGGTCACCAACGGCCTGTTCGCCGCGCGCCCGGCCGATCTGCTGCTGCTCGGCACCCCCGACGGCGTGAAGACCCTCAAGGCTTGAGCCTGTAGCCCGGACTTCAGTCCGGGGGCGTCGCCAGCCGCGGACTGAAGTCCGGGCTACGGCCTGAAAGTAGGGCGGGTGAAACCCGCGTTGCTCTCTTGCGCGGGTTGCACCCGCCCTACAAAGAAAACCCGGCCTAGGCCGGGTTTTTCGTTTCAGGGCGCGAAGGGCGGTGCCTCCAGCACCTCGATGATCAGCGGTCGGTCGGCTGGAGCATCCTTCAGCAACTGCTGCAGATGGGCCAGATCACGGGCCCGCTCCGCCGCGCAGCCGAAGCCGCGGGCGATGGCGAGGAAGTCCGGGGTGTAGATATCCACGCCGATCGGGGTGATGTCGCGGCGCTCCATGTAGCGCTTGATCTCGCCATAGCCCGAGTTGTTCCACAGCAAAACGACTATGCCGATGCCGGCCTCCACCGCGCTGGCCAGTTCGGGCAGGGTGAACTGGATGCCGCCGTCGCCCATCAGGCTGATCACCGGGCGCGTCGGCTCGGCCAGCTTGGCGCCGAGCGCCGCGGGCAGGCCGTAGCCGAGGGTGCCGTAGCCGGTGGAGGCGTTGAACCAGCGCCGTGCGCCGTCCAGCTCGACCAGGTGGTTGCCGCTGTACACGGTCTGGGTCGAGTCGCCGACAAAGCGTGCCTCCGGCAGCACCTCCAGCACCGCGTCGAACAGCGCGCGGTAGTGCGTCCAGCCGGAGAAGCCCTCGGCCAGTTCGGCCTGCACGGTGGCGGTGCGCCGCGCGCCGGGGCTGTCGGCATTGGCCTCGCGCGGCTGCAGTTCGGCCAGCAGCATGCGCATGGCCAGGCGCGCGTCGCCCTGGATCGCCAGGGTGGCGGGGAAGTTGCGATGCAGCTGCTGCGGGTCGATGTCGATGCGGATCAGCCGCCCGGGCAACTTGAAGTTGCCGTCGAATACCACGTCGTAGTCGGTCTCGCCCAGCTCGGTGCCGATCGCCAGCACCAGGTCGGCTTCCAGGGCCAGCTGGCGCACCGGCACCAGCGCCTGGTTGCTGCCCAGCAGCAGCGGATGGCCCGGCGGCAGCAGGCCCTTGGCATTGATGGTCAGGGCGGTCGGCGCGTCCAGTGCGGCGGCCAGGGCGCGGGCCTCGGCCTGGGCCTCGACGCAGCCGCCACCGAGCAGCAGCAGCGGGCGCTCGGCACCCTTCAGCAGGCCGGCGGCCTCGCGCAGCAGGCTGCGATTGGGCGCCGGGCGCGCCTGGCGCGGCTTGGGTTGCACGCGCATATGGGTGGCGTCGGCGGTGATGATGTCCAGCGGCAGCTCGATATGCACCGGCCGCGGCCGCTCGCCCTCGAACACGGCGAAGGCGCGGGCCAGCACCGCCGGCAGCTCCTCCACGCTCATCAGGGTGTGGCTGAAGGCGGAGACGCCGGCGACCATCGCGCTCTGGTTGGGCAGCTCGTGCAGGTAGCCGTTGCCGTGGCCGAGGCGTGCGCGCTCGTTGACGCTGGAGATCACCAGCATGGGGATGGAGTCGGCGTAGGCCTGGCCCATGGCGGTGAGAATATTGGTCATGCCCGGGCCGGTGATGATGAAGCACACCCCCGGCTTGCCGCTGACGCGGGCATAGCCGTCGGCCATAAAGCCGGCGCCCTGCTCGTGTCGCGGGGTGATATGGCGGATCTTGCTGGCCGGCAGGCCGCGGTACAGCTCGACGGTGTGCACGCCGGGGATGCCGAACACGGTGTCGACGCCCCAGGCCTCCAGCTGCTTGACGAGAAATTCACCGCAGGTGGTCATGGTCTGTTCCTTCCGATGACGCGGGATAAAAATGCGACTCCAGTCGGGACGGCTGGAGTCGCCAGGGCCGGCCACATCGAGTGTGGGGGATGGGCCGGCATTCGCATGCTCAGTTGCGGTAATCGGGACACTCACGGTCCAGCTTGCGCAGCCAGGCCTGCCACAGCAGCGGGCGCTGCCACTCGCTGCCCTGGAACTGCTCGCAGGCGTGCTGGCTGAGCGCCTCGGACATCTCGCGCACGCCGGCCAGCGGCGCGGCGGCCAGCTGGATGTCGCAGGCCTTGTTCAGGTAGTACATCACGTAGAAGGCATCCGCCACGCTGGCGCCGACGCTGAGCAGGCCGTGGTGACGCAAGATCAGCGCGATGTTGTCGCCCAGCGAGGCCACCAGGCGCTCGCGCTCGCCCAGGTCGAGGGCGATGCCCTCGTAGTCGTGGTAGCCGACGCGCCGGTGGAACTCGGCGCTGATCTGGTTGAGCTGCAGCAGCCCGCTGTCCGCCGCGGCCACCGCCATGCCCGCCATAGTGTGGGTGTGGATCACGCAGTGGGCGTCGGCGCGGGCCATGTGCATGGCGCTGTGGATGGTAAAGCCGGCCACGTTGTAGTCGGCCCCGCCGTCCAGCACGCGGCCGTCCATGTCGACCACGATCAGGTCACTGGCGCGGATCTCCTCGAACAGCAGGCCGAAGGGGTTGATCAGGAAGCGTGGCGCCACGCCCGGCAGGCGCACCGAGAAGTGGGTGTAGAGGGTGTCGTCCCAGCCGAAGCGCGCGGCCAGCCGGTAGGCCGCGGCCAGGTCGCGGCGCAGCAGGGCTTCTTGTTTGTCCATCGGGCGCTCCATCAGTGACGGATCTGCGAGAGGAAGGCGCGGGTGCGCGGGTGCTGCGGATTGTCGAAGAACTCAGCCGGGCTGGCGGTCTCGACGATCTGGCCGGCGTCCATGAACACCACGCGGTCCGCCACCTTGCGTGCGAAGCCCATCTCGTGGGTCACGCAGAGCATGGTCATGCCGTCGCCGGCCAGCTCGGTCATCACCTCCAGCACCTCGCCGACCATCTCCGGGTCCAGCGCCGAGGTCGGCTCGTCGAACAGCATCACCTTGGGGCTCATGCACAGCGCGCGGGCGATGGCCACGCGCTGCTGCTGGCCGCCGGAGAGCTGGCCGGGCTTCTTGTGCGCCTGGCTGCCGATATGCACGCGGCCGAGGTACTTCATGGCCAGCGCCTCGGCGTCCTGGCGCGACAGGCCGCGCACCTTCATCGGCGCCAGGGTGCAGTTGTCCAGCACGGTCAGGTGCGGGAACAGGTTGAAGTTCTGGAACACCATGCCCACCTCGCGGCGCACGTGGTCGCCGCCGGCGCGGGTCGAGACGTCCTGGCCCTCGACGGTGATGGTGCCGCTGTCATGCGGGTTGAGGCGGTTGATGCAGCGGATCAGGGTCGACTTGCCGGAGCCCGAGGGCCCGCAGATGACGATCTTCTCGCCCTGCTCGACGGACAGGTCGATGCCCTGCAGCACCTGGAAGCTGTCGTAGCGCTTGCCGACCTGGTGCAGACGGATGATTTCGCTCATGAGGCTCTCCTCAGATGCGGCGCATGCGCGCCAGGGTACGTTGCACCAGGCCGACCGGGGCGGCGGCGACGGCCACCGAATCCCACGACAGCCGGCGTTCCAGGCCGCCCTGCAGCCAGGTCAGGCTGTAGACCATGGCCAGGTAGTAGACCAGGGCCACGGCGTAGTACTCGGAGAACTGGAAGGTGGTGGAGACCGTCTGCGAGGTCACCGCCATCAGCTCCTGCAGGGAGATCACCGAGGCCAGCGAAGTGATCTTGAGCAGGGTGATGAATTCGTTGGAGGTCGGCGGAATGGCGATGCGCGCGGCCTGCGGCATGATCACGTGGCGGAAGATCTGCCAGCGCGACAGGCCCAGCGCATGGCCGGCGGCGTACTGGCCACGGTCCACGGCCTTCAGTGCGGCGCGGTTGATCTCCACCTGGTAGGCCGCCTCGTTGATCGACAGGGCGATCCAGGCGGCGAAGAACGGGGTGAAC
Source organism: Pseudomonas sp. F(2018) (assembly GCF_005508865.1). Taxonomy (GTDB): domain Bacteria; phylum Pseudomonadota; class Gammaproteobacteria; order Pseudomonadales; family Pseudomonadaceae; genus Aquipseudomonas. The sequence continues at coordinate 326,129 of NZ_SCOM01000003.1, read as the reverse complement.
CACTCCTCGCGGAAGATCGGGAAGAACTGCGGCAGGGCGTTCCACACGAACAGCAGCTGCAGCAGGGTCGGCGCGCCGCGGAACACGCTGAGCACGCCGCGCAGGGTGGCGCGGGCCGGGTTGTTGGGGCCGTCCAGGGCGAGGGCGGCGGGGATCGAGATGAGGATGCCCACCGAGTGTGCCAGCAGGGCCAGCAACAGGGTGATGCAGGCGCCGCGGAAGAAGTGGTAGGAGGTCAGGGCATCCCAGAAGACGGCGACATCGAAGTTCATGTGCGTGTCCTGCGTGAAGGAAGCGGGCGCCCGCTGCATTGGCGCGGACGCGATGTTGAGGAGCACAGCCCGCCCGTTGCCGGGCGGGCCGGGACCTTACTGGGCGGTGTCCAGATTGGCCGGGTCGAGCTTCCACTTCTCGGCGATGGCCTTGAGCGTGCCGTCGGCCTTGAGCGCCTCGACGGCGGCCTGCACGGCGGCCTTGTCGGCATCGACCGGGCGCATGTAGGCACCGAAAATGTCCTTCTCGGGGAAGCTGTAGAGGGTCTTGAACTGGCCCGGGGTCTGCAGCTCGCGGTAGGCCAGCTCGGTGTCCTGGGACAGGCCGGCGGCAGCGCGGCCGACGAGCACCTGCTGGGCCACGTCGCTGCCCTTGGGATAGGTCTGCAGGGTGGCCGGAGTCTTGCCGGCGGCCGTCAGGTCGGCGTTGAGCTTCTCCATGATGGCCACGTACTGGGTGCCGGATTGCACGGCCACGACCTTGCCGGAGAGATCTTCCAGGGTGTTGAGCTTGAGGTCGCTCTTGCCGCTGCCGAAGACGATGGTGGCGGTGGCGAGGTAGGGCACCGCATGCAGTTTCTGGGTGCGCTCGGGAGTCACCAGGGCGCCGCTGATCACCGCGTCGCAACGCGTGGCGTCGAGGCCCGGCAGCAGGCCGGTGAACTCGGTGACGATGAAGCGCGGCTGCACGCCCCAGTGCTTGGCCAGGGCGCGGATCAGGTCGGTATCGAAGCCGCTCGGCTCGCGGTCGCCGGTCTTCTCGAAGAACTCCATCGGTGGGTAGGTCGGGTCGGAGCAGACCTGGAAGCTTCCCGATTCGACGAAGGAGGGCTTGCCGGCGGCCAGCAGGCCGGTGCTCAGGGTGGCGGCCAGCACAGCGCTGGCCAGTTGCAGCGGACGTTTGTTCATGGTGACTCCCGTTCAGGCTAGATGCATCGTTTATTGGCAGTACGTGGGAAAAGCCTTTCTTGTTATGCAGCCTCAGGTTCGCCCTGAGTGATGGGTTGCTGATGGGGCTTGCCCGCCTTGACCCAGCGCGGCCCCTTGGGACCATAGACGGCGGCGGGCTCGGGGAAGAGCAGGAGCAGCAGCAGGTAGAGCACCGCGGCCAGGCCGAGGGTCACCGGCAGGCTGATGTCGATGCCGCCGGCCAGCTCGCCGAGTGGGCCGACGAACTGCCCCGGCAGGTTGACGAAGCACAGGCCGACCACCGCGCTGGGGATCCAGGCGCCCATGCCGCGCCAGTTCCAGCCGTTGTGGAACCAGTAGGCGCCGCCGCGCTGGCCGCGGGTGAACACCTGCAGGTCATCGGCGTGGTAGAAGCCGCGGCGCACCAGCAGGCCGATGATCATGATCACCATCCACGGGCTGGTGCAGGTGATGATCAGCACGGCGAAGGTGGACACGCTCTGCACCAGGTTGAAGGCGAAGCGGCCGACGAAGATGAAGGCGATCGACAGCACGCCGATCAGCAGGGTGGCCTGCACCCGGTTGAACAGGCGCGGCAGCACGCTGGACATGTCCAGCCCGGTGCCATACAGCGCGGTGGTGCCGGTGGACATGCCGCCGATCACGGCGATCAGGCACACCGGCAGGAAGAACCAGGTGGGCGACACGGCCAGCAGGCCGCCGACGTAGTTGTAGCTGGCGATGTAGTCCGGTGCGCGGGCCGCGACTATGGTCGCGGTGATCAGGCCGAAGAAGAACGGGATCAGGGTGCCGACCTGGGCACCGATCACCGCCAGCATGATGCGTTTCTGCGAGGTCTCGCGCGGGATGTAGCGCGACCAGTCGCCGAGGAAGGCGCCGAACGATACCGGGTTGCTCATGGCCAGCAGGGCGGCGCCGATGAAGGCGGCCCAGAAACCGGTCTGGCCGAGCTGCACGCTGCCGGCGTAGGCGGCGTCGAATGGGCCGAAGAAGGCCGCGGCGCCGAGCAGGAACAGCAGGCTGGCGGCCCACACGGCGATCTTGTTGACCCACAGCATGAAGCGGAAGCCGTAGATGCACACGATCAGCACCAGCACGGCGAACAGGCCGTAGGCCAGGCCCAGGCTCAGGTCGCTGTCCTCCAGGCCGACCAGGCGCTTGGCGCCGCCGACCAGGGCATCGCCCGAGCTCCACACCGACAGCGAGAAGAAGGCGATGGCGGTGAGCAGCGAGAGGAACGAGCCGACGATGCGCCCGTGCACGCCGAAGTGGGCGCCGGATGACACCGCGTTGTTGGTGCCGTTGAGCGCGCCGAACAGGCCCATGGGCGCGAGGATCAGCGAACCGACCAGCACGCCGAGCAGAATCGCCCAGGCGCCGGCCTGGAACGACAGACCGAAGATCACCGGGAAGCTGCCCAGTACGGCGGTGGAGAAGGTATTGGCGCCGCCGAAGATCAGGCGGAACAGGTCGAACGGCCTGGCCGTGCGTTCGCCAGCGGGGATCTGCTCGACCCCGAAGGCTTCTATCTGGGTGATGGCGTGCTGCTTATTGTTGTTATGCATTTCTGTCTCCCGGGATGCCTTGTCAGATTGGCGGCAGCTGCTCCGGCATGGCCGATAAGTGCTCGTGACAGGCCAGCCAGCGGCCCTGTTCTTGTTGTTGGAAGACGATGGTCTCCCTTTCCTGGCTGTCCACCACGCGGCCGTCCACCTGCAAACGGGTGGCCACGTCGTGGATGAAGATCGCCAGCCCGTCGTGCAGGCTGACCATCGGGTTGCTCGACTCGCAGGCCAGCACGCGGAAGCCGTCGCGTTGCCACTGGTCCCACAGCTCGCGGTAGGCGGCGCGCGATGGCAGCACCCGCCCGTAGCCATGGAAGACGAAGGTGGCGTCCTCGCTGAAGGCGGCGAAATAGGCCTCGGTGTCGTTGGCGGCGAAGGCCGCCACCAGCGCGCGGGCGGCCTCGAGCACCTGTTGCGCGGCGATCATTTATGTTGCACGCCCGGCAGGATGCAGAGCATCTCGTACAGCAGGTTGGCGCCCAGCAGCGAGGTGTTGCCGGTGGTGTCGTAGGGCGGGGATACCTCGACCAGGTCGCAGCCGACGATGTCCAGGCCCTGACAGCCGCGCACGATCTCCATGGCCTGGATGGTGGTCAGGCCGCCGATTTCCGGGGTACCGGTGCCGGGCGCCCAGGCCGGGTCGATGCCGTCGATGTCGAAGCTCAGGTACACCGGGCCGCCGCCGACCTTCTCGCGCACTTCGGCCATCAGCGGCGCGAGGGACTTGTGCCAGCACTCCTCGGCCTGCACCACGCGGAAGCCCTGCTTGCGGCTCCAGTTGAAGTCCTCGGCGGTGTAGCCCTGGGCGCGCAGGCCGATCTGCACCACGCGCTGGCAGTCGAGCAGGTCCTCTTCCACGGCGCGGCGGAAGGTGGTGCCGTGGGCGATCTTCTCGCCGAACATGTGGTCGTTCACATCGGCATGCGCGTCGATGTGCACCAGGCCGACCTTGCCGTGCTTCTTCTTGATCGCGCGCAGGATCGGCAGGGTGATGGTGTGGTCGCCACCCAGGGTCAGTGGCAGGATGCCGTGCTCGAGGATGCGGTCGTAGGACTCCTCGATGATGCGCACGGCGTCGAGCAGGTTGAAGGTGTTGATCGCCACGTCGCCGATATCGGCGACGTTCAGCGAGTCGAACGGCGCGGCGCCGGTGGCCATGTTGTAGGGGCGGATCATCACCGATTCGGCGCGGATCTCGCGCGGGCCGAAGCGGGTGCCGGAGCGCAGCGAGGTGCCGATGTCGAGCGGCACCCCGACGAAGGCGGCATCCAGTTTGGCGAGCTCGGCGGGGTCCTGGATATGCGGCAGGCGCAGCATGGTGGCGATGCCGCCGAAGCGGGGCATTTCATTGCCGCCCAGGGGCTGGTGGAGTTCTTTATCCACGGGTGGCCTCACGGTGTTGTGTTTGTAATCGAGCCACGGGGATCGAGCCCCATGGCCAAGGCGTGAGGCGGATTCTTCTGCCGAATCGCAACGGGAAGAATCGCTGCGTTGAAATAATTAGTTCAGAAATTTCAAAACTAATGGCAGCCTGGGACACGTCCGCCGGAGACCGCCATGACCCTCGCCCTGCCCGATATCAAGCTGCTGCGCATCTTTGCCACTGTGGTGCGCTGCCAGGGGTTCGCCGCCGCCCAGCAGGAGCTCAACCTGTCGACTTCGGCGATCAGCACCTACATGAGCCAGCTGGAGACCCAGCTGGGTCTGAGCCTGTGCCATCGCGGCCGCGGCGGCTTCAGCCTGACCAGCAAGGGCGAGCTGTTCCACCAGGAGTGCCTGCGCCTGCTCTCCGAGCTGGAGGGCTTCGAGCGCTATTCGGCGGCGCTCAAGGGCGAGCTGCGCGGCACCCTCAACCTCGGCGTGCTGGACTCCACGGTGAGCGACCCGGCCCTGCCGCTGGCCGAGGTGATCGGCGCCTACAGCCAGGAACACCCGGCCGTGCACCTGCACCTGGCGGTACTGAGCCCGGCCGAGCTGCAGCTGGCGGTGCTGGAGAATCGTCTGGACCTGGCCATCGGCGCCTTCTACACGCGGATGAACGGCCTCACCTACCAGGCCCTGTACCGCGAGCAGCACTGGTTGTACTGCAGCGACCGCCACCCGCTGTTCGAGCAGCGCAAGATTCCCGCCGAGGTGATCACCCAGCAGCGCATGGTTGGCCGCGGCTACTGGAGCCAGAGCGAGCTGGCCCGCCACGGCTTCAAGCACAGTGCGGCGACGGTGGAGTCGATGGAGGCGCAGCTGATCCTGGTGCTGTCCGGCGCCTATATCGGCTACCTACCGGAGCACTACGCCCAGCCCTGGGTGGAGCAGGGCCGGCTCAAGGTGCTGCTGCCCACCACCTTCGGCTACCAGGCGCCGTTCAGTCTGGCCCTGCGTCGCGGGCGCTCGCGCGAGCCGCTGATCCAGACCTTCCGCGACCGCCTGAAGAGCCAGCTCGACCCGGCCTGATGGGCGTGCCGCTGCGCTTTGCATCTGCGGCTACGCTTAGCTGACTTCACCAAGGAGGTCCGGCCATGGCCAGCAAGTTCCACCTGAAGAAAGCCAGCAACGAGCAGTTCCATTTCAACCTGCACGCCGGCAACGGCGAGATCATTCTCGGCAGCGAGCAGTACAAGGCCAAGCAGTCGGCCCTGGACGGCATCGAGTCGGTACGCAAGAACGCCCAGCGTGCAGACGCCTTCGAGGTCAAGGCGGCCGCCGGCGGCAAGTATCACTTCGTGCTCAAGGCCAGCAACGGCCAGGTGATCGGCACCAGCCAGCTGTATGCCAGCGAGGCCAGCGCCAAGGCGGGTACCGAGTCGGTGAAGAGCAACGCGCCGGGCGCGGGTGTGCAGGACGACGCCTGAGGGAAGCCGGGCGGGTCACTCCGCCCTTTTCGTGCCGCTACTGCGCCGCCTGCTTCTCGAACACGTAGAACAGGTTCGGCTCGCTGACCACGTACAGCCTGCCCCGGTCGTCCGTGGCCACGCCCTCGGCCTGCGGCACGCTCTTTTCCAGGCCGCTCTGGCCGCCGATCAGTGACAGCGTGCTGATCGGCCGGCCATCGGAGTTGATCTCCAGTACCAGATGCGACTCGTCCGACAGGGCCAGCAAGTGCCCGGTGTGGGCGTCGTAGTCGAGGCTGGAGAGATCGCGCACGAACAGCCGGGCGTCGCGCTCGGGGTCGTCCACCACGTGCACGGCGAACGGCTTGTCCGGGTTGGTGTGGGGGAAGCCGTGGATCTCGTAGATGCTCACCGGGTCGCGCTCCTTGGCGGCGAACAGGCGGTGGTTGGCGGCGTCGTAGGCCAGGCCCTCGAAGCCCTTGTTGCCGTTGAGGCCGATGCCCAGGGACAGCTGCTCGGAGTCGGCGGCGTCGACGAAGTCGGTGTCGTCGTCCAGGTGTACGCGGAACAGGCGCTGCTGGCGCTCGTCGGTGATCACGTAGAGGTCGCGGCTGATGTACTCGATGGCCTCCGGATCGCCGAAGCCGACCAGGGGCACGCGGCGCACTATCTCGCCGTCCAGCGACAGCTCGATGATCTCGGCGTTCTTGTTGGTCACGGTAAACAGGCTGCGCCGGTCAGGATCGTAGGTCAGCGCCGACACGTCGTCACTCAGTCCCTCGATCGGCAGCGCCTGCACGGTGGCGCGGTAGTCCGGCAGCCAGATCGACTTGTCCCGCCACTCGGCCGCATGGCGCCATTCTTGCACCACGAACCAGCCACGTTCGAGCAGGCGCCATTGCTGGGCAACCACCAGCAGGGCCACGAGAACGAGCAATGCCAGGGTGGGCAGCAGAACGCGAGCTTGAGTCAGGCGGCGCATGGAAGAGGTTCCAGGTCAGAGGTGCTGCATCAGAACAGGTGCAGCTGAATTGAAGCTTAAGAAGCCTGAAGCGAAACGCCAGACGCAGTTACCGAATACCACCCCAGTGGAACGGCAGTCATGTCAGTGTTACCGGAAGAACGCATCTTGACCACCCTGCACACGGTCGCCCTGGCCGTGCAGAGCCTGCAGCGCATGGGGGTCGATGCCGAGCGGGTACTGGAAGGCAGCGGCATCCCGGTGGCCGACCTGGCCAGCCCGACGCGCCTGGTCAGCCATGCCCAGGAATTGCGCGTACTGGCCAACGCCCTGGCGGCCAGCGCCGACCCGGCTCTCGGTCTGCTGCTGGGCAAGCGCATGCACGTGTCGGCCTACGGCATGCTCGGCTACACCCTGCTGGCCAGCCGCAATCTCGGCGAGGCCCTGCGCCTGGCCATCGCCCATCCGGCGCTGCTCGGCACCTATTTCCGCCTGGAGCTGCAGACGGTGGGTGACGAGGTGCGCCTGAGCGCCAGTGGCTACCGCTACGACCCGTCGTTGACGCTGTTCAATATCGAGCTGTGCCTGACCTCGATGCTCACCGTGGTGCAGGACCTGCTCGGCGAGTCGGTGCGCCCGCGTCGCCTGCTGCTGGCCTACCGCGCGCCGGCGCATGCCGCCAGCTACAGCGAGAAGCTCGGCTGCCCGGTGGAGTTCGATGCCGGCTGCAACGCCCTGTGCTTCAACCCGATACTGCTGGAGCGAGCGCTGCCGCTGGCCGACCCGGTCAGCCACCAGCACGGCCTGCAGCAATGCATGCAGCTGGAGGCCCAGCTGTACAACCGCCACGATCTGCGCGACCTGATCCGCCAGCAGCTGTCCGGCGACCTGGTCGAATGCTCCAGCCTGGAGCGCGTCGCCACCCGTCTGCACCGTTCCGAGCGCACCGTGCGCCGCCATCTGCAGCAGCTCAACACCAGCTTCCAGCACCTGCTCGACGAGGTGCGCTACGACAAGGCGCGCCAGCTGCTGCTGCACACCGATCTGCCGATCTACCTGATCGCCGAGCAGCTCGGCTACAGCGAGACTGCCAGCTTCCGCCATGCCTTCCAGCGCTGGAGCGGCCTGGCGCCGAGCGAACTGCGCCGCTGATTGATCGGGGACAAGGGCCGGCCTGGGTGCCAGCCGTAGACTCGTGCGCATTCCAGTGCCGCGCGGAGCGCCCATCCCATGATCCACGATGTCGTCATCATCGGCGCCGGTCCGGCCGGACTGTGCCTGGCTCGTGCCCTGTCCGGCCATGGCCTCTCGGTTGTGCTGCTGGAGCGCCAGGCCGAGCAGGAACTGGCCAAACCGACCTTCGATGGCCGCGAGATCGCCCTGACCCATGCCTCCCAAGCGCTGCTGGAAAAACTCGGCCTGTGGCAGCGCCTGCCGACCGACGAGGTCGCCGTGCTGCGCGATGCCCAGGTGCTCAACGGCCCCTCGCTATTCGCCCTGCAGATCCGCGCCGAGCAGGCCGGTGCCGAGCGCCTCGGTCATCTGGTGGCCAACCGGGCGATCCGCCGTGCCGCCTTCGACGCGGTCGCCGAGTACGCCGATGTGCAGCTGCGTTGCGGGCTGAAGGTAGGCGCGATTCGCCATCGTGAGCGCGAGGTCGAACTGGAGCTGGCCGGCGGCGAGCAGTTGCGCACGCGCCTGCTGGTCGCCGCCGACAGCCGCTTCTCCGAGACCCGCCGCCAGCTCGGGATAGGCGCGCGACTCAAGGACTTCGGCAAGACCATGCTGGTGTGTCGCATGGACCACCAGAAGCCGCATCGGCAGACCGCCTGGGAATGGTTCGGCTACGGCCAGACCCTGGCCCTGCTGCCGCTCAATGGCAACCGGTCATCCGTGGTGCTGACCCTGCCGCCGCGGGAGATCGAGCGCCTACGCGGACTGGACGGAGAGGCCTTCGCCCGCGAGATGGAGCAGCGTTTCGACCGTCGCCTGGGCGTCATGCAGCTGGCCAGCGAGCGCCACGCCTATCCGCTGATCGGCGCCTACGCCGACAAGCTGGTCGGCCCGCGCTGCGTGCTGATCGGCGACGCCGCCGTCGGCATGCACCCGGTGACCGCCCATGGCTTCAACTTCGGCCTGGGTAGCGTGCAGCGCCTGACCGAGGCCGTGCTGGCCGCCCATGCCCGTCGCGAAGATATCGCCGCACCGGCGCTGCTGGCCCGCTACGAGCGCCAGCACCGCCTCGCGACCTGGCCGCTGTACCAGGCCACCAACTTGCTGGTAGACGTTTATACCGATGACCGTTTGCCGGTGAGGCTATTGCGCGGGGCGGGATTGCGGGTAGCTCAGGGATTGTTGCCGTTGAAGAAGGGGATTGCCCGGCATCTGACGTCAGGTGTTTGAGTTGGATTGATAACTCTGTAGCTCGGCGAGTAGCTCCTGTGCCTCTTCGATGTCCGCTTCACACATATTGTTGTTGGCGATGGCCAAGCACAGATAGCGCCCAGCTCTTTCTGATTCTTTTGGGGTCACCATGTAGAGCTTGGCAAGTTCTAAGGCACCGCAGCCATCGCCAGCTTCAATGGATTTTTCGAACCAGTATTTGGCCTTCTTTAAATCCCCCTTCATCCTGTAAGAAATCCCCAGATTGACGAGGGCGCAGGTTTCTCCTCCCTCTATAGCTTTGAGCTCCCACTCAATGGCCTTGTCAAAGTCGCAGCTCACTCCCTCTCCACATGTGTACATAGATGCCACGCGTGTCATGCAAGAGGTGTCGCCTTGTTCTGCCGCCATCAGAAATGCTGAAAATGCCTCTTCGAAGTCGCCATGTTCATAAAGCTCATCACCTTTCAGGAAAAGTTCGCCAGTGCTCATTTCAGTGAGGTGTGCAGTTGGCAAAACTTCATTTCCAAACTCTTTCTTCAGCTCCAAGTAATCCTGCAAACGCATTTCGCGCAGCTCTTCGGCAGTGAAAGGGCTCTCTTGGACTTCATGGTCCGATCTGTAGAGTTTTGCAGGGGGATGAGGCGTGTCGGTCTCAATGAGCGTGATTGCGACTGTTGATCCAATGCCCAACGGTACGCGCGGCCAACGGAAATGGTGAGCTATGCCGTCAGCGTCTCGGGTCGTAAGGCCCCCTATGGAGAAGTCAAAGCTGTCGGCTGTTAGAGAGCCGGATGCGCCCCTCAGTGCGTTAACGTGGGCTGCCAATACTGACCACTCTTCCACCCCGGCAATGAGTGGTTGTTGGCCAGCAATCTCTACTTTTAGGGCAAGCATTCGGGGCTCCAATAGTTTCAGGCTTTGAGCATCACTCAATGGTGCGTCAGGTGCGACCTCTTGTCAGCGTAAGAGCTGATGTTGCGAATGCTCGTAACTTGGCCACATCTATCCCCTTTTGTCCGCATCTATCGTTCTGCCACCAGCGCCGCGCTGCCTAGAATCGATCCCAGTACGCCTCTGGCGTCTACCTGCCTCTTAATCACCAATAAAAACAATTGGTTAGGAGCTAATTGCGGATGAGCAGCGCGATCTCGATCGAAACCCTGAGCATGGAGTTCGGTACGGGGCTGAAGGCCCTGGACGAGGTCTCCCTGGAAATCCGCGACAACGAGTTCTTCACCCTGCTGGGCCCGTCCGGCTGCGGCAAGACCACGCTGCTGCGGCTGATTGCCGGTTTCGAGCAGCCCAGCGCCGGGGTGATCCGCCTGTACGGCGAGCCGATGCAGGACCTCCCGCCCTTCCGCCGCCCGGTCAATACGGTGTTCCAGAGCTATGCGCTGTTCCCGCACATGACGGTGGCGCAGAACATCGGCTTCGGCCTGGAGATGCAGGGCAAGCCCAAGGCCGAGATCGCCGCCACGGTGGAGCGCATGCTGGCGCTGGTGAAGCTGCCGGACGTCGGCAACCGCCGCGCCGACCAGCTCTCCGGCGGCCAGCAGCAGCGCATCGCCCTGGCCCGTGCCCTGGCCAGCCGGCCCAAGGTGCTGCTGCTCGACGAGTCGCTGTCGGCGCTGGACATGAAGCTGCGCAAGGAGATGCAGATCGAGCTCAAGCGCCTGCAGGCCGAGACCGGCATCACCTTCATCTTCGTCACCCACGACCAGGAAGAAGCGCTGACCATGTCCGACCGCATCGCGGTGATGAGCAAGGGGCGCATCCTGCAGATCGGCACGCCGAGCGAGATCTACGAGAGCCCGGTGAACCGCACCGTGGCCGATTTCATCGGCGAGACCAACTTCCTCGAGGCCCGGGCGGTCGGCGAGCAGCTGCAGCTGGCCGACGGCCAGACCCTGCCCAGCCATTGCGCGACTCAGGGCGCGGTGACCCTGGCCATCCGCCCCGAGCGGGTGGCGCTGAGCGAGTCCGGCAACCTGGCCGGCGAGGTGGAGGAGGTGGTGTATATCGGCACCGACACCCTCTATCTGCTGCGGGTCGCCGGTCAGTCGGGTTTTCGCGTGCGCCAGCAGAACCGCTGCGGCGCGCGCCAGGTGCTGGAGCGCGGTGCCCCGGTGCGGCTGGACGTGCCGGCCGCGGCCATCCGGGTGCTGAGCGAATGAGTACGCCGCGGCAACTGGCCGAGCGCCGCCAGCTGCTGCGCCGCCTCGGCCTGATCGCGCCGGGCATGGCGGTGCTGGCGGTGTTTCTGGTCGCGCCCCTGGCGATCATGCTGCTGGTGTCCTTCCTGCAGCCCGGCGAGTACGGCGGGGTGAAGTGGGGCGAGTACTCGGTGGAGGCCTACGTCAGCTTCCTCTACGAGCGCGACTTCGATGACAGCCTGGTGTTCAACACCGACTATCTGGGTATCTTCCAGCGCTCCTTCTGGCTGGCCGTGGCGACCACCGCCGGCTGCCTGCTGATCGGCTTTCCCACCGCGCTGTACCTGGCGCTGCAGAGCGAGAGGAAGCGCAACCTGCTGCTGTTCCTGGTCACCGTGCCGTTCTGGACCAACCTGCTGGTGCGGGTCTACGCCTGGATGCTGCTGCTGCGCAACGGCGGGCTGGTGGATGGCGTGCTGGGCGTGTTCGGCGTGCCGGAGGGCAGCGTCGGCCTGCTGTACAGCAATGGCGCGGTGATGATCGGCCTGCTCTACAGCTTCCTGCCGTTCATGGTGCTGCCGATCTACACCAGCCTGGAGAAGCTCGACTGGCGCCTGGTGGAGGCGGCCTTCGATCTCGGCGCCAACCGCTGGCAGGCACTGAAAAGAGTGATCCTGCCACTGGCGCTGCCGGGCATGCTGGCCGGCGCCACCCTGGTGTTTATCCCGGCGCTGGGCAACTACATCATTCCCGAGCTGCTCGGTGGCGGTAAGGCGCTGATGATCGGCAACCTGGTGCAGCTGCAGTTCGGCTCCGGGCACAACTGGCCGCTGGGTTCGGCGCTGGCCTTCTCGCTGTTCAGCCTGGCGCTGTTGGCCCTGCTGTTCAACGGCCTGCGCCAGCGTGGCCAGGAGGTGCGCGGATGAACCTGCAGGGCCCGCTGTGGCGCTTCACCGGCGTGCGCCCGGCCGCCTGGGCGTTCTTCGCCTTTCTCTACATCCCGATCCTGGTGCTGGTGGCGCTGAGCTTCAATGCCGGCCAGTCGGCCACCCTGTGGCAAGGCTTCAGCTTCAAGTGGTACGGCGTGGTAGCCAACGACCCGGAGATTCTGCGGGCGGCGAAGAATTCGCTGATCGTCGCGGTGTGCGCCACGCTGATCTCCACTTGTCTGGCGACCCTGGCGGCGCTGGGCATGCACGGCCGGCGCTTCCGTGGCCAGGGCGCGCTGCAGGGCGTGCTCGGCCTGCCGCTGCTGGTGCCGGACATCGTCTGCGCCGTGGCCATCCTGATGTTCTTCGCCTTTATCGGCTTGAAACTTTCCCTTTTGACCATCCTTATCGCCCACGTGGTGTTCTGCACGCCGTTCGCCTACCTGCCGATCTGCGCGCGCCTGCAGGGCATGGACCCGCGCGTGCTAGAGGCCGCCGCCGACCTGTACGCCTCGCCCTGGCGGGCGTTCTGGCGGATCAGCTTCCCGCTGCTGCTGCCCGGTATCCTCTCCGGCGCGATGCTGGCCTTCATCATCTCGATGGACGACTTCGTCATCACCTACTTCGTCGCCGGGGCGGGCTCGACCACCCTGCCGGTGTATATCTTCAGCTCCATCCGCATGGGCATATCGCCGAAGATCAACGCGATTTCCTCGATCATGCTCGTGCTTTCCATTCTGTTCGTCACCCTGTCGTACTACCTCGGCCAACGCAAACGCTAGGAGCCAGACCATGATCCGTCGTACCCCGCTCGCGCTATCCGTTGTTCTCGCCCTCGGCCTGTCCGGCGCCGCCCAGGCTGCCGGCAGCCTCAACTTCGCCAACTGGTCGGACTATTACCCGCCGGAGCTGCTGAAGAAGTTCGAGGCCGATACCGGCATCAAGGCCACCCTCGACGCCTACGACTCCAACGAGACGCTGCTGGCCAAGCTCAAGGCCGGCGGTGGCAACTACGACGTGGTGGTGCCGTCGGACAGCTTCATCCAGATCATGGTCCAGGAAGACCTGCTGCAGAAGTTCGACAAGAGCAAGCTGCCGAACCTGGCCAACCTGGCGCCGACCTTCCAGAAGCTCGATTTCGACCCGGGCCACGATTACAGCGTGCCCTACCTGTGGGGCACCACCGGCTACAGCTACGACAGCGCCCAGGTGCCTGGCGGCAAGCTCGACGAGAGCTGGGGGCCGTTCTTCGCCCCGCCGGCCGAGCTGAAGGGCAAGGTGGTGGCGCTCAACTCGATGGACGACCTGTTCCCGCCGGCCGCCTTCTACCTGGGCATCGACCGCTGCACCGAGGACCCGCAGGAGGTGAAGAAGATCATGGAGCTGCTGAGCAAGCAGAAGGACATGCTGGCGATGTACAACAGCGACGGCACCATCGAACGCATGGCCGCCGGCGAGGTGGCCATGCACCAGCAGTGGAACGGCGCCTTCCACCGCGCCAAGGAGCAGCGCGCCACGCTGACCTACGTCTATCCGAAGGAGGGCGTGTCCACCTTCATCGACAACTTCGTGATTCCCAAGGGCGCCAGCAACGTCGCCGAGGCCCATGTGTTCATCAACTGGATGATGCAGCCGGAGAACATCGCCGCCGCCTCCAACTTCGCCAAGTACAACAACGCCATCGCCGGCGCCGAGAAGTTCATGGACAAGGCGCTGTTCGAGGACCCGGCAATCAACACCCCGGCCGACAAGCTCGAGCGCCTGCGTTCGTTCAAGCTCTGCTCGCCCAAGGCCCTGGCCCTGCGCAGCAAGGTCTGGACGAAACTCAAGAAGTAACCCATGGCTCCCCTCTCCCGTTTACGGGAGAGGGATTGGGGGAGAGGGTGTGCGACAGCCCCCTCTCCCTGGCCTCTCCCCGTTGGGGAGAGGGATTCCACTCGCAACTTTCACGGACCGACCCGCGTCCGGGGAGCCCCTCATGCTGACGATCTATAGCGACGACCATCACCTGCACCACGGCAAATACGAGCTGATCGACGGCCAGCTCACGCCCTGCTTCGAGAAGCCCAGCCGCGCCGACATGGTCCTGGCGCGGGCGCAGAAGGTGAAGCTGGGTGAGGTGGCGGCGCCGCGCGAGTTCGGCCTGGCGCCGATCCTGCGGGTGCACGACGAGGGTTTCGTGCACTTCCTCAAGGACGCCTGGGCCGAATGGCAGGCCCTGGGTCGCGACTACGACATGCTGCCGTTCACCTGGCCCAACCGCCGTCTGCGCCAGACCATTCCGGACTGCATCGACGGCAAGTTCGGTTACTACAGTTTCGACGCCGGCGTGCCGATCACCGCCGGCACCTGGCAGGCGGTGAGCAGCTCGGTGAACGTGGCGCTGACCGGCCAGGCCGAGCTGGCCAAGGGCGCGCGCGGGGTGTTCTCGCTGTGCCGGCCGCCGGGCCACCATGCCGCGGCCGACTACATGGGCGGCTACTGCTACTTCAACAACGCCGCCATTGCTGCCCAGGCCATGCTCGACCAGGGCGCCAGCCGCGTGGCCATCCTCGACGTCGACTACCACCACGGCAACGGCACCCAAGACATCTTCTACGACCGCGCCGACGTGCTGTTCACCTCGATCCACGGCGATCCGCGCTTCGAGTACCCGTTCTTCCTCGGCTATGCCGACGAGAAGGGCGAGGGCGTCGGCCGCGGCTTCAACTTCAATTACCCGCTGGCCGCCGGCAGCGACTGGTCGGCCTGGAGCCTGGCGCTGGCCGCCGCCTGCCGGCAGATCGCCGCCTACGCACCGGACGCGCTGATCGTCTCGCTGGGCGTGGACACCTTCAAGGAAGACCCGATCTCGCAGTTCAAGCTGGACAGCCCGGACTACCTGCGCATGGGCGAAGTCATCGGCGCGCTGGGCCTGCAGACCCTGTTCGTCATGGAGGGCGGCTATGCGGTGGAGGAGATCGGCATCAACGCCATCAATGTGCTGCAGGGCTTCGACAGCGTTACCCGTTAAACGCCTAGAACCTGCTTAGGCTCTTGCGAGCTAGAGCCAGGCAAGGCGAAAGCTGGTGAGGAAGCGGACTGGGCTCGCACGCGAGTTTACGAATGGTAAATGAACATTCCGAACCGGCTTTCAACACAGCCTGGCCGACGCGCAGCAAAGCATAAGTAGGTTCTCAGCCTTGGGGAGCGGTGAAGGGTTCATCCTTGCGGAACACGTAGAACAGGTTCGGCTCGCTGACCATGTAGATGGTGCCGTCCTCGTCCATGGCCACGCCCTCGGCGCGAGGGATGCGCCGGTCCAGACCGCTCTGGCCGCCGATCAGGCTGATGAAGCTGACCGGCTCGCCGCGCTCGTCCAGCTCCAGCAGCAGATGCGACTGGGCGGAGAGGGCGAGGATATGCCCGGTGCGCGGGTCGACGCTCAGCGCCGACAGGTTGCGCATGCCCAGGCCGTAGCTGGGGAGTGGCTGCAGCTCATTGTCGAGCAGGTGCTGGCCGTCGCTGCCGAGGCTGAACATCCGTGGCGTGCGCTCCTTGCCGAGCAGCAGGCGCTGCCGCGCCGGGTCCCAGGCGATGCCCTCGAAGCCCTTGTTGCCGGCGTCAGGGAAGCCCAGGTCGAAGGGCTTGGCGTCGGCCAGGTCGAGCTCGCGGGTCAGCGGATTCAGCTCGAAGATCGACAGGTTGCGCCGCCGCTCGTCGGTCACGGCGATGTTGCCGTTTTCCAGCACCGCCACGCCCTCCGGATTGGAGAAGCCCTTGAGCGCGATGCGCCGCAGCACGTCGCCGCTGCGGCTGAGCTCCACCAGCATCGGCAGCTTGCCGGTGACGGTGAACAGGGTGCCGGTGATCGGGTTGTAGGTCAGGTCGGAGGTCTCGTCCTCCTCCAGGCCGACCAGCGGTTTGCCCTCGACGCTGGCCTTGTAGCCCGGCAGCCAGATGCTGGCGGCGCGCTCGGCGGCCGGTACGCTCTGCTCCTTGAACCACAACAGGGCACGGTCGTCCCAGTGCAGGTAGCGGGTCAGGGCGGCGGTGCAGGCGAGGGCGACGACCAGCGCCAGGGTCAGGCGACGCTGGCGAGGCAGGAAGAGGCTGAGGGACATCGAATACTGCTCGGGGGGATCGAGCCTCTCAGACTACTCGGCGTCGGTGAAAGTTCTGTGAAGGGCGGCGGAAAGGCCCGCCGCACAGGACCGGCGGCGGATCAGAGCACGCGGCTGGTGAAGCGCGACAGGCCGACCAGCTCGATCTCCAGGTTCTCGCCGCTGGCCAGCGGGCCGACGCCGGCCGGTGTGCCGGTGGACACCACATCGCCCGGCTGCAGGCTGAAGTGGCCGGCGATGTGCTGGATCAGACCGATGATCGGGTTGAGCATGTCGCGGCTGTTGCCGTCCTGACGTAGCTGGCCGTCGATGGACAGGCGGATGCCGATGTCGCGCACGTCTTCCACTGCGTCGGCGGCGACGAAGGGCGCCAGCACATAGGCGCCATCGAAGGACTTGGACAGCTCCCAGGGCAGGCCCTTCTCCTTGAGCTTGGCCTGCACGTCGCGCAGGGTCAGGTCCAGGGCCGGGGCGAAGCCGGAGATGGCGTCGCGCACTTCTTCCTCGGACGGCTTCTTCGACAGCGGCTTGCCGATCAGCACGGCGATCTCCGCCTCGAAGTGCACGGCACCGCGGTCGGCCGGAATGGCGAAGCTGTCGTTCAGCGGCACGGTGCAGCTGCCCGGCTTGATGAACAGCAGCGGCTCGGTCGGGATCGGGTTGTTCAGCTCGGCGGCATGCTCGGCGTAGTTGCGCCCGACGCAGACCACCTTGCCCAGCGGGAAGTGGATCGGCGTGCCGTCGGTGTACTGGTGCTGGTAGCTCATGGGCCACTCCTCGGGTGGGTGCTGGCTCCCTCTCCCTCCGGGAGAGGGCTGGGTGAGGGTGCTGCAGGCAACTCGGAGCAGCCTAGGAGACCCTCACCCCCGGCCCCTCTCCCAGGGGGAGAGGGGTGGTGAGAGTCAGAGGGGGAAGATCTTGCCTGGGTTCATGATGCCGTTCGGATCGAATACGGCCTTGATTGCCTTCATGTAGCCGATCTCGGCTTCCGAGCGGCTGTAGTGCAGGTAGTCGCGCTTGGTCATGCCCACGCCGTGCTCGGCGCTGATCGAGCCGTTGTACTTTTGCACGGTCTCGAACACCCACTTGTTGACGATGGCGCACTTGGCGAAGAAATCGTCCTTGGACAGGTTCTCCGGCTTGAGGATGTTCAGGTGCAGGTTGCCGTCGCCGATATGGCCGAACCAGATCACCTCGAAGTCCGGGTAGTTCTCGCCGACGATGCGGTCGATGTCGTGCAGGAAGGCCGGCACCTGGCCGACGGTGACCGAGATGTCGTTCTTGTACGGGGTCCAGTGGCTGATGGTCTCGGAGATGTACTCGCGCAGTTTCCACAGGTTCTGCAGCTGCTGCTCGCTCTGGCTCATCACGCCATCGACCACCCAGCCCTGCTCGACGCAGTGCTCGAAGGTGGCCAGGGCCTGCTCGGCGACTTCCTCGGTGGTGGCCTCGAACTCCAGCAGGGCGTAGAACGGGCAGTCGGTCTCGAAGGCCGGCGGTACGTCGCCGCGGGCCATGATCTTGGCCAGGGCCTTGTCCGAGAAGAACTCGAAGGCGGTCAGGTCCAGTTTGTTCTGGAAGGCGTGCAGTACCGGCATGATCGAGTCGAAGTCGGGGGTGCCGAGGACCATCGCGGTGAGGTTCTTCGGCGCGCGCTCCAGGCGCATTGTGGCTTCGACGACAAATCCGAGTGTCCCCTCGGCGCCGATAAACAGCTGGCGCATGTCGTAGCCGGTGGCGTTCTTGATCAGGTCGCGGTTCAGCTCCAGCAGCTCACCGGTACCGGTGACCACTTTCAGGCCGGCGACCCAGTTGCGGGTCATGCCGTAGCGAATCACCTTGATGCCGCCGGCGTTGGTGCCGATGTTGCCGCCCAGCTGGCTGGAGCCGGCGGAGGCGAAGTCCACCGGGTAGTACAGGCCCTTGTCCTCGGCGTACATCTGCAGCTGCTTGGTCACCACGCCCGGCTGGCACACCACGGTGCGGTCGAATTCGTTGAATTCGAGGATCTGGTTCATGTAGTCGAAGGCCACTACCACTTCACCGTTGGCGGCGACGGCGGCGGCGGACAGGCCGGTACGGCCGCCGGACGGCACCAGGGCGACCTTGTGCTGGTTGGCCCAGCGCACGATGGCCTGCACCTGCTCGGTGGTCTTGGGGAAGACGATGGCGGTCGGTGCGGGGGCGAAATGCTTGGTCCAATCCTTGCCGTAGGCGTTGAGGGAGTCAGCGTCGGTCAGCACCTTGCCGGGTTCCACCAGGGTCTTCAGCTCATCGATCAGGGCAGGATTGGTCATCTGGGAACTCTCAAACGATTCATGGTCACCCTGAGAACGCTTCATCGGTCAGGGGTGGCGGTTTCGCGGGGCTCGTATGCTAGCATACGCCCCCCGCCAATCGTGCCCCCGAGCCGATCCGCGGGGCCGGCCGGCAGTGTTTTCGGCCGTTTTCCTGACACCTTTTTGTGGGACAACAGGTACTCCGATGAGCAAGACCTCTCTCGACAAGAGCAAGATCAAGTTCCTTCTGCTGGAAGGCGTGCACCAGAATGCCGTCGACACCCTGAAGGCCGCTGGTTACACCAACATCGAGTACCTCAAGGGCGCCCTGTCCGACGACGAGCTGAAGAGCAAGATCGCCGACGCCCACTTCATCGGCATCCGTTCCCGCACCCAGCTGACCGAGGAAGTCTTCGACTGCGCCAAGAAGCTGGTCGCCGTCGGCTGCTTCTGCATCGGCACCAACCAGGTCGACCTGGACGCCGCCCGCGAGCGCGGCATCGCCGTGTTCAACGCCCCCTATTCCAACACCCGCTCGGTCGCCGAGCTGGTACTGGCCCAGGCCATCCTGCTGCTGCGCGGCATTCCGGAGAAGAACGCCTCCTGCCACCGTGGTGGCTGGATCAAGTCGGCGGCCAACTCCTTCGAGATCCGCGGCAAGAAGCTCGGCATCGTCGGCTACGGCTCCATCGGCACCCAGCTCTCGGTCCTGGCCGAGGCCCTGGGCATGCAGGTGTTCTTCTACGACACCGTGACCAAGCTGCCGCTGGGCAACGCCACCCAGGTGGCCAAGCTGCACGACCTGCTGGGCATGGCCGACATCGTTTCCCTGCACGTGCCGGAGCTGCCATCCACCCAGTGGATGATCGGCGAGAAGGAAATCCGCGCCATGAAGAAGGGCGGCATCCTGATCAACGCCGCCCGCGGCACCGTGGTCGAGCTGGAGCACCTGGCCGCCGCGATCAAGGACGAGCACCTGATCGGCGCCGCCATCGACGTGTTCCCGGTCGAGCCGAAGTCCAACGACGAAGAGTTCGAGAGCCCGCTGCGTGGCCTGGATCGCGTGATCCTGACCCCGCATATCGGTGGTTCGACTGCTGAGGCGCAGGCCAACATCGGCCTGGAAGTGGCCGAGAAGCTGGTCAAGTACAGCGACAACGGCACTTCCGTGTCGTCCGTGAACTTCCCGGAAGTCGCCCTGCCGGCGCACCCGGGCAAGCACCGCCTGCTGCACATCCACCAGAACGTGCCGGGCGTGATGAGCGAGATCAACAAGGTGTTCGCCGACAACGGCATCAACATCTCCGGCCAGTTCCTGCAGACCAACGACAAGGTCGGCTACGTGGTGATCGACGTCGACGCCGAGTACTCCGACCTGGCCCTCGAGAAGCTGCAGCACGTCACCGGCACCATCCGCAGCCGCGTCCTCTTCTAAGAACGCCGCGCTGCAACGAAAAAGGGAGGCCTAGGCCTCCCTTTTTTCATTGGCTGTGCGATCACGTGGCGTAGGAGCGAGCTTCGTCGTGAGTTCCGTAGCCCGGATGCAATCCGGGAAGTCGGCAGCACCGCCCCTGGATTGCATCCAGGCTACAGCATTCCCTTCAGCGCACGCTGAGGGTGAAGCCGATCCGCGTCAGCCACTCGGCTTCCTGCTCGAAGTCGGCCTGGGTCAGCGGGTTGGCCGCCAGCCAGCCGTCGGGGAAGGTCAGGTCCAGGCTCTGCGGGCCGGCCTTCAGCTGTACCTTGGGCATTTCCTGGGTGCCGCGGATGTGGTGGAAGAGGATGGCGAAGCGCAGCAGCACGCACAGGCGCTGCAGCTGTACGCCGTCCTCGCCGAACTCGGCGAAGCGATCCTTGGGGATGTTGCGGCGATGGCCGCGCACCAGCAGGGCCAGCATCAGCTGGTCGCGGCGGGAAAAGCCGGCCAGGTCGGAGTGCTCGATCAGGTAGGCGCCGTGCTTGTGGTACTGGTAGTGGGCGATATCCAGGCCGATCTCGTGCACCCGCGCGCCCCACTGCAGCAGGTCGCTGTGCCAGTCCTCGTCCAGCTGCCAGGCCTCGGTCACCTTCTCCAGGGCCTGCAGGGCCTTGGCCTCGACTCGCGCGGCCTGCTGCAGGTCGACGTGGTAGCGCTCCATCAGCGCGCCCAGGGTGCGTTCGCGTACGTCCTCGTGGTGATGGCGGCCGAGCAGGTCGTAGAGCACGCCTTCGCGCAGGGCGCCCTCGGAGTGGTCCATGCGCTGCAGGTCGAGGGCGTCGAAGATGGCCTCGGCAATGGCCAGGCCGGCCGGGAAGATCTGCCGGCGATCGGGCTTGATGCCCTCCAGGTCGAGCTTGTCCGCCTCGCCCAGCTTGAACACCTTGCGCTTGAGCCAGGCCAGGCCCTCGGGGTTGATCTCGCCGTTGCCCAGGCCGCCGGCCTTGATCGCCAGGCCCACGGCGCGAATGGTGCCGGAGGCGCCCACCGATTCCTGCCAGCCCAGGCGCTGCAGGCCCTGCTCGATGCTCATCAGCTCCAGGCGTGCGGCGGTGTAGGCCTGGGCGTAGCGCGCCGGGGTGATCTTGCCGTCGCGGAAGTAGCGCTGGGTGTAGCTGACGCAGCCCATCTGCAGACTTTCGCGCAGCAGCGGTTCGAAGCGCTGGCCGACGATGAATTCGGTGCTGCCGCCGCCGATGTCCACCACCAGGCGCTTGCCGGGGGTGTCGGCGATGCTGTGCGACACGCCGAGGTAGATCAGGCGCGCTTCCTCGCGGCCGGAGATGACTTCCACCTGGTGGCCGAGCAGTTCGTCGGCGCGGCGGATGAACTCGGCGCGGTTGCGCGCCTCGCGCAGGGCGTTGGTGCCGACGATGCGCACGGCGCCCTGGGGCAGCCCCTGGATCAGCTGGCCGAAGCGGCGCAGGCAGTCCAGGCCGCGCTGCATAGCTTCCTCGCTGAGCACGCGCCCGTCGTCCAGGCCGGCGGCCAGCTGCACTTTTTCACCGAGCCGCTCGAGGATGCGGATCTCGCCGTGGTCGGTCTTGGCCAGCACCATGTGGAAGCTGTTGGAACCGAGGTCGATGGCGGCAATCAGAGGAAACTGCTTGGCGGTGTTGGGCATGAAGGATTGTCCCTTGGCAAACGTTGGCGCCGGTCCTGAGCGAGCGGGCACCGCATGGCAGCATGTTAACCGCCCGTGGCTGGGTTGCCGTAGTCTTTCATCAGCAGTATGAAATCCATTGATAGTCAAGCTCAATGGAGAGCGGCTTTCGGCAGGGGCGGATGCGGGCTATCATGGCGCCACTTTTCTGCTTCCGATCACGGAGACTCACATGAGCGATTTCATCACCAACGTCAGCGACACCAGCTTCGAAGATGACGTGATCAAGGCCGAAGGTCCGGTCCTGGTCGACTACTGGGCCGAATGGTGCGGCCCGTGCAAGATGATCGCCCCGGTGCTGGACGAAATCGCCCAGACCTACGCCGGCAAGCTGAAGGTCTGCAAGCTGAACATCGACGAAAACCAGGAAACCCCGCCGAAGTACGGCGTGCGTGGCATCCCGACCCTGATGCTGTTCAAGAACGGCAACGTCGAGGCCACCAAGGTCGGCGCCCTGTCCAAGTCGCAGCTGGCCGCCTTCCTCGACGCCAACATCTGAGGCGTTCGCCGCTGTAATAGAAGCCCCGCACATCGCGGGGCTTTTTCTTTGGGCGCAGGCTGGACGTCGCGATAAACGCGGTGTTACATTCGGGCCTGCAACGGGTTCCCCGTTGCCCCCCAAGCCGTCGCCGACGCACTCCTCCCGATAATATCGAGCGATCCAGTCGCCTTCTCGCGGCGCGGCCAGCAAAGCCCAAGGCTTTCCTTCCCTCCTTCATATACCTACGTCATTCCTATGAATCTGACCGAACTCAAGCAAAAGCCGATTGCCGAACTGCTGGACATGGCCGACCAGGCTGGTCTGGAAAACATGGCCCGTTCGCGCAAGCAGGACATCATCTTCGCCCTGCTCAAGAAGCACGCGAAAAGCGGCGAAGAGATCTCCGGCGACGGCGTGCTGGAGATTCTCCAGGACGGCTTCGGCTTCCTGCGCTCCGCGGACTCCTCCTACCTGGCCGGCCCGGACGATATCTACGTCTCGCCCAGCCAGATCCGCCGCTTCAACCTGCGTACCGGTGACACCATCGTCGGCAAGATCCGCCCGCCGAAAGAAGGCGAGCGCTACTTCGCCCTGCTCAAGGTCGACACCATCAACTTCGACCGCCCGGAAAACGCCAAGAACAAGATCCTGTTCGAGAACCTGACGCCGCTGTTCCCGACCAAGCGCCTGACCATGGAGGCCGGCAACGGCTCCAAGGAAGACCTCACCGGCCGCGTGATCGACCTCTGCGCGCCGATCGGCAAGGGCCAGCGCGGCCTGATCGTCGCCCCGCCGAAAGCGGGCAAGACCATCATGCTGCAGAACATTGCGGCCAACATCACCCGCAACAACCCCGAGTGCTACCTGATCGTTCTGCTGATCGACGAGCGCCCGGAAGAAGTGACCGAGATGCAGCGCACCGTGCGCGGCGAAGTGGTCGCCTCGACCTTCGACGAGCCGCCGACCCGCCACGTGCAGGTCGCCGAGATGGTGATCGAGAAGGCCAAGCGCCTGGTCGAGCACAAGAAGGACGTGGTCATCCTGCTCGACTCCATCACCCGCCTGGCGCGTGCCTACAACACTGTGATCCCGAGCTCCGGCAAGGTGCTGACCGGTGGTGTCGACGCCCACGCCCTGGAGAAGCCGAAGCGCTTCTTCGGCGCCGCCCGTAACATCGAGGAAGGCGGTTCGCTGACCATCATCGCCACCGCGCTGGTCGAGACCGGCTCGAAGATGGACGAGGTGATCTACGAGGAATTCAAGGGCACCGGCAACATGGAGCTGCCGCTGGACCGCCGCATCGCCGAGAAGCGTGTGTTCCCGGCCATCAACATCAACAAGTCCGGCACCCGCCGCGAGGAGTTGCTGACCGGCGAGGAAGAGCTGGCGCGCATGTGGATTCTGCGCAAGCTGCTGCACCCGATGGACGAGATTGCCGCCATCGAGTTCCTCACCGACAAGCTGAAAGATACCAAGACCAACGAAGAATTCTTCCTCTCCATGAAGCGGAAATGATTCGAGCGTTGCCACAGAGGCCGGGGAAACCCGGCCTTTGCGTTTGTGCAGCCTTCTGAATAACCCAGTTCGGCGCTAAACTTTGCGCCCCGACCTGTGAGGCCCAAGCATGCAGTATCGCGACCTGCGCGACTTCATCCGCGAGCTGGAAAAGCGCGGCGAACTCAAGCGCATCCAGACCCCGGTTTCCCCCGTGCTGGAAATGACCGAAATCTGCGACCGCACTCTGCGCCGCGGCGGTCCCGCGCTGCTGTTCGAGAAGCCCACGGGCTTCGACGTGCCGGTGCTGGGCAACCTGTTCGGCACCCCCGAGCGCGTGGCCTTGGGCATGGGCGCCGAGGATGTCGGCGAGCTGCGCGAGATCGGCAAGCTGCTGGCCTTCCTCAAGGAGCCCGAGCCGCCCAAGGGCCTGAAGGACGCCTGGAGCAAGCTGCCGATCTACAAGAAGGTCATCAGCATGGCGCCCAAGGTGCTCAAGGATGCGCCGTGCCACGAGGTGATCGAGGAGGGCGACGCCGTCGACCTGGGCAAGCTGCCGGTGCAGACCTGCTGGCCGGGCGACGTGGCGCCGCTGATCACCTGGGGTCTGACCATCACCAAGGGGCCCAACAAGGAGCGGCAGAATCTCGGCATCTACCGCCAGCAGGTGATCGGCCGCAACAAGGTGATCATGCGCTGGCTCAGCCACCGCGGCGGCGCGCTGGATTACCGCGAGTGGTGCCAGAAGTACCCGGATCGTCCCTATCCGGTGGCCGTGGCCCTGGGCGCCGACCCGGCGACCATCCTCGGTGCCGTCACCCCGGTGCCGGACACCCTCTCCGAGTACGCCTTCGCAGGACTCTTGCGCGGCCACCGTACCGAGCTGGTCAAGGCCATCGGCTCCGACCTGCAGGTGCCGGCCAGTGCCGAGATCGTGCTGGAAGGTCATATCTATCCGGGCGAGACCGCGCCGGAAGGCCCCTATGGCGACCACACCGGCTACTACAACGAGGTCGACACCTTCCCGGTGTTCACCGTGGAGCGCATCACCCGTCGCCGCGAGCCGATCTACCACAGCACCTACACCGGCCGGCCGCCGGATGAGCCGGCGATCCTCGGCGTGGCGCTGAACGAGGTGTTCGTGCCGATCCTGCAGAAGCAGTTCCCGGAGATCACCGACTTCTACCTGCCGCCGGAAGGCTGCTCCTACCGCATGGCGGTGGTGACCATGAAGAAGCAGTACCCCGGCCACGCCAAGCGCGTGATGCTCGGCGTCTGGTCCTTCCTGCGCCAGTTCATGTACACCAAGTTCGTCATCGTCACCGACGACGATGTGAATGCCCGCGACTGGAACGACGTGATCTGGGCCATCACCACGCGCATGGACCCCAAGCGCGACACAGTGATGATCGACAACACGCCGATCGACTACCTCGACTTCGCCTCGCCGGTCTCCGGTCTGGGCTCGAAGATGGGCCTGGATGCCACCCACAAGTGGCCAGGCGAGACCTCGCGCGAGTGGGGCAGGGTGATCGAAAAGGACCCGGCCGTGGTCGCACGTATCGACGACATGTGGAAAGAGCTGGGCATCGACTGATGAGCGCGTCACCTGCTGAGCAAGTCATGAAGATCACCCTGCAGCCCTCGGGCGCGGTGCTCGACGTGCATGGCGGCGAGCGTATCCTCGATGCCGCGCGGCGTCTGGGCTACGACTGCCCGCAGAGCTGTCGCAACGGCAACTGCCATATCTGCGCGGCGTTGCTGGTGGAGGGGCGGGTGCGCCAGGCCGGCGCCGAGCTGGACCACGGCGAGCTGTTCACCTGCCTGGCCGAGCCGCTGCAAGACTGCGTGCTGCATTGGGACGGCGTGCTCGCCCCGGGCGAGTTGCCGGTACGTACCTTCGGTTGCCAGGTGCTCGATCTGGAAGACCTCGGCGGCGATGTCTGCCGCGTGCTGCTACGTGCACCGGCCGGCAAGGCGCCGCGCTACCACGCCGGGCAGTACCTGCTGCTGCAGCGTGACGACGGCGAATGGTCGGCCTTCTCCCTGGCCTCGGCACCCCATCAGGGCCGTGATCTGGAGCTGCATATCCTGACCCGCGAGGACAGCAGCCGGCAGATCGTCGCGCAGCTGCGCCGCATGCGTCTGGCGCGGGTGCAGATGCCGTTCGGCGACACCCATCTGGCCGAGTTGCCGGACGGGCCGCTGGTGCTGCTCGCCGCCGGTACCGGCATGGCGCAGATGCACAGCCTGATCGAGCACTGCCGCGCCACCGGCTTCACCCATCCGCTGCACCTGTACTGGGGCGTGCGTCAGCCAGACGATTTCTATCGGCTGGACAGCTGGCAGGCCTGGGAAGGCCAGCCCGGCCTGCATCTGCACAAGGTGGTCAGCGACAGCTGCGGCTGGGAGGGGCGTTGCGGCATGCTGCACGAGGCGGTGTGCCAGGACTTCGCCGATCTCAAGGCCCTGCACGTCTACGCCAGCGGCTCGCCGGGCATGGTCTACGGCACACTCGACGCCCTGGTCGAGGCCGGCATGGATGCGCACCAGATGCGCGCCGACGTGTTCGCCTACGCGCCCCGGGAATGATCGCCCGGCCATGAAAAAGCCGCCCGAGGGCGGCTTTTTTTGTGGCGGCAGCTCTTACTTGATCTGCACCACGACCTTGCCCACGGCCTTGCGCTGACCCAGCGCATCGATGGCCGCGGCACCCTGTGCCAGCGGGAAGGTCTGCGACACCAGCGGCTTGAGCTTGCCCTCGGCATGCCAGGCGAACAGCTGCTCGAAGTTGGCGGCGTTGTCCTGCGGCTGGCGCTGGGCGAACGAGCCCCAGAACACGCCGACCAGCGACGCGCCCTTGAGCAGCGGCAGGTTGGCCGGCAGGGCCGGAATGCCGCCGCCGGCGGCGAAGCCGACCACCAGGAAGCGGCCGTTCCAGGCGATGGAGCGGAATGCCTCCTCGAACAGCTCGCCACCCACCGGGTCGTAGATCACGTCGACGCCCTGGCCGCCGGTGAGTTTCTTCACCTCGTCCTTGAGGCTCTGCTCGCTGTAGTTGATCAGATGGTCGGCGCCGGCGTTGCGCGCCACTTCCAGCTTCTCGGCGGAGCTCGCCGCGGCGATCACGGTGGCGCCCATGGCCTTGCCGATCTCCACGGCCGCCAGGCCGACGCCGCCGGAGGCGCCAAGCACCAGCAGGGTCTCGCCCTTCTGCAGGTTGGCCCGCTGCTTGAGGGCGTGCATCGAGGTGCCGTAGGTCATGCTGAAGGCCGCGGCGGTGGTCAGGTCCATGGTCTTGGGCACTGGCAGCACGTTGTAGCCGGGCACTGCCACCTCTTCGGCGAAGCTGCCCCAGCCGGTCAGGGCCATGACCCGGTCGCCGGCCTTGAGGTGGCTGATCTTCTCGCCAACCGCCTTGACCACGCCGGCCGCTTCACCGCCCGGCGCGAAGGGGAACGGCGGCTTGAACTGGTACTTGCCTTCGATGATCAGGGTGTCGGGGAAGTTGACGCCGGCGGCATGCACCTCGATCAGCACCTCGTTCTTCTTCGGTTCGGGGCTGGGCAGGTCTTCCAGGACCAGGCTGGAGGCCGGGCCGAAGGCTTTGCAGAGCAGGGCTTTCATCGCACTTTCCTCGGGTTCGTGACTGTCCGGCAGTGTAGGAGGCGCGCCCGGTGGGTCAACGAGCATGCCCGCATCTGATGGCGGCCTATAAGCGTCGGGCTTGGGCGCGCGGGCCGCTATGGCTATGCTAGGCGGCATCTGCCTTCGAGGAATCTTCCGTGAAAAACCGCATCGCTCTGCTGCTGGCCCTGATCCTGCCGTGCACCGCCCTGGCCAGTGGCGGCGGCGAGGAAGAGAACGCCGCGCCCAAGGTCGCCTACGTCAGCCTGGTGCCGGCCCTGGTGGGAAACTTCGGCGCCGGGCCCAAGCTGAAGTTCTTCAAGGCCGACATCGCCCTGCGGGTGACCGGCAGCGAGGCCGAGGAGAAGGTCGAGCACCACGAGCCGCTGATCCGCAACCAACTGGTGATGCTGTTCGCCCAGCAGACCGAGGCCGGCATGGCCGACGAAGCGGCCAAGGAGAAGCTGCGCCAGGAGGCGCTGAAGCAGGTGCAGGACGTGCTGAATCAGGAAGAGGGCAAGCCCATCGTCGAGGACCTGCTGTTCAACAACCTGATCATTCAATGAGTCAGACGGGCGGCGCCTGGCGCTCACGCCCTTCGCCGGCCATGGCCTCGCTCCACACGCAGGTGCGATTGCGTCCCTCGTGCTTGGCCCGATACAGGGCCTGATCGCTACGCGCCACCAGCCCGCCCGGCTGTTCCTCGCTGACCGGCTCCGCCACCGCCAGGCCGATACTCAGGGTCAGGCGGCCCTGGGGACTGCCCGGGTGGGCGATGGCCAGCCCGGCGATCAGGTCGTGGACCCGCGCGGCCACATGCTCGCCGCCCTCGAGGCCGGTGTTGGCGAGGATGATGGCGAACTCCTCGCCGCCGTAGCGACAGGCCACGTCGCCCTCGCGCTGCAGGCTGTTCTGCAGGACTTCGCCGACCTTGCGCAGGGCATCGTCGCCGGCCAGGTGGCCGAGGCCGTCGTTGAACGCCTTGAAGTGGTCGATATCCAGCATCAGCAGGGCCAGCGGCGCGCCGATCCGGCGCAGGCGGCGCCATTCGCTGTGCAGCTGCTGGTCGAAGAAGCGCCGGTTGTAGATGCCGGTCAGACCGTCCAGCTGCGACAGGCGCTGCAGGCGCGCCTCCAGCTCCAGGCGCTCGCTGTTGTCGCGGGACACGGCGATCAGGTATTCGCGCTCGCCCAGCTGCACCAGCTGGGTGTTGATCTCCGCCGGCTGGCGGCTGCCATCACGGCGGCACAGCTCGCGCTGGAAGATCCGCGACTGGTTGTCCTGCTGGGCCGTGCGCACCTCTTCCAGCCAGGCGTGGAAGCCCGGCAGCAGTTGCTCGGGAGCCTCGCGCAGGAGCTGGGCGAACTGCTCGGCGCGGTAGCCGAGGCCGGCGTAGGTGGCCTGGTTCATGTGCAGCAGTTCGCGGCTGCGGGTATCGAAGATGAACAGGCTGTCGTGGCTGGAGTCGGTGAGGTCGAGCACCAGCTGCAGGCGCTCGCGGCTATCGCGCAGGTGGCGTTCGATCTCTTCGCGGCGGGTGGCTTCCACCTTCAGGCTGCGATTGGTGCGTTGCAGGGCGCCGGCGCGGTGAGTGTTCTCCAGGGCCAGGGCCAGGGCGGCCACCAGCAGCAGGCTGATGGCCAGCCCGGCGCCCAGTACCACCTGCGGCAGGGGCGTGGCCAGGCCCTGCAGCAGCTTGGCGGTGGGGCTCAGCTGCAGGCTGAAGGTGTCGTTGTTGAGCAGTCGCAGCGGCACTTCGCTGGCCATCTGCGACAGCGTGTCCGGACGCTCGCGGCTGTACAGGCTCTGACCGTTTTCCCGCAGGCGCACGCTGAAACTGTCACTGTCCAGATGAGCGAGCAGCTCGTCCATCAGTGGCTCGACGCGGAATACGCCCTGCAGGAAGCCATCGAAGCGATGCTGGTCCGGGCCGACCTCCAGGTACAGCGGGGTATAGAGAACGAAGCCGCGACCGCCCTGGACCAGCTGGAAGCTGTTGGAAAAGCGCTGCTCGCCGGTCTGTTTGGCCTGCATGGCCAGCGGATAGTTGGGATGGTCGGCGGTGAGGCGGAAATTGGCAGCGGCCTCGTTGCCGCGCAGCGGCAGCAGCCAGCGCATCTGCAGGTCAGGGCCGATCCATTGCACCGACTGGTAGGCGGGGAAGTCGGTCAGCGCCAGCTCGGCTTCCTGTTCCCAGTCGTCGCGCGACAGGCGGCCCAGGTTATTCCACAGCCGGGCGATGCGGCCGAGGCTCTCGACCTCGGTTTGCAGCGTGCTTTCCAGCTGGCGCGCCAGGCTGCGTGCCTGGTAGTCGACCCGTTCCTCCACGCGTGCCTGCTGATCGCGCTCCAGTTGGCGCCAGAGCATCAGGCTGGCCAGGCACAGCACCAGAAAGAGGAAGGCCAGCGCCAGGCGCGCGGGCCAGACGGGTCGTGCGCGCATGATCGGCTCCGCGAGGCTATGCCGTGGTGATAGCACAGCGCCGGTGGGGACTCAACGCATGGCGAGAATGGCCTGCCATTGTTCTTCACTGACCGGCATCACCGAGAGGCGGCTGCCGCGTTGCACCAAGGCCAGTTCGGCCAGTGCCTGTTGCTCGCGCAGACTGGCCAATGGCAGCACGCGTGGGAAGGCCTCGACGAACTCGACGTCGAGGGCGCTCCAGGGATTCTTCTCGGCGCTGGCCTTGGCGTCGAAGTAGTGGCTGTTCGGGTCCAGGGCAGTGGGGTCCGGATAGACCGGGCAGGCGATGCGCGCGATACCGGCGATGCCCGGTTCCGGGCAGCTGGAGTGATAGAAAAAGAACTCATCGCCGATCTGCATGCTGCGCAGGAAATTGCGCGCCTGGTAGTTGCGCACCCCATCCCAGCGCGCGCGGCCGAGCTGTTTCAGGTGTTGGATAGACAGTTCGTCGGGTTCCGATTTCATCAGCCAATAAGGCATGAACTTTGCTCCTGTCTGCCGGTCCTTGCGCGGGGCTGAAAATCGTTCCCGCGAATGACTGCCGGATGGCGTCAAAAAATGTGTGGGTCTTCACCGCTTCCTGGCGGCCGATGGCCCAGGCTAGGCGCCGCCGTAACGGCCAATAACAACACCGCCACCGGTAGAGAACAGTAGTGTGCCGAAAGGGGGAGGCAACTCGATGAAGCGCAAGCCAGATATTTTGTGGGTCCTGGTCATTCTATTCAGCCTGGGCATGGTTACCACGGGTTACACCCAGGGTCTCTGGGACCGTCAGGGCGACTCGCCGTCCAGCCAGATTCAGCAATGACCCACTGACATCGCCGCAGGGAGCGCGGCGGTCTCAGTTATGCCAGCGGCGATCCGTCACTACCGCGCCGAGGCGAATATCCCAACTGGCCAGAGTCAGCCTGTCCACCTGCTGACATTCATGCGCCACTCCTAAAAGCGTCGGCTTGTGCCAATTTTTGCGCAGTTGCCGATAGGCCAGGCTGCGGTCGTAGAAGCCGCCGCCCATGCCCAGGCGTCCGCCGTACAGATCGAAGCCCACCAGCGGCAGCAGCACCAGGTCCAGAGCCCAGACCTTGCGTTGGCGCGCGCGCCGCGCCTGTGGTTCCTCGATGCGGAAACGATTGCGTGCCAGTGCCTCGTGCGCATGCACGCGCTGGAAGTTCATCTTGGTGCGTGGCCAGTCGCGGAGCACCGGCAGGTAGGTCGCCTTGCCGCGACGCTGGGCCTCACGCAGCAACGGGCGCGGATCGATCTCGCCGTCATTGGGCAAATACAGGGCGATATGGCGGGCGCGGCGGAACAGCGGATGCTGGGCCAGTTGCCGGTACAGCGCGCGGGCGGCGCGCTGTTGTTGCTGGGGGGAGAGGTTGCGGCGAGCCTGGCGGAGCTGGCGGCGTAGCGCCGCGCGGGATAGATCACCAGCCAGGATCATGGAATTCTGGACTCCCCGGTCATGCCGCTGTCGGGTTAGCCCTTGAACCCGAAAGTTCAAGGTGGAGATTGCAGGAGGCGTTAAGGCTTTCCGTCAGGCGGACATGCACACCGGCCCCGCTGGCAACCCCCGTGGTTGTGCGTATCGGCTCAGGGACATCACCGACTGGCCAACACACCAGGGAGCTCGGGGCGAGTATACCCCATTCGACCGCTCTGCAATCAGAGTGTCTGGCCATCCGGATCGGCGGCCAGAGCAGTGTCGACCCGATCCAGCAGATCGCGCACGCGCTCGCGGGTGGAGTTGGCTTCCTGATCCAGGCGCTGCTGCTTGTGCAGCAGATCATGGGTGATGTTCAGCGCGGCCATCACGGCGATGCGGTCAGCGCCTATGACTTTGCCCCCGGAGCGGATCTCGCGCATCTTGCCGTCCAGGTAGCGCGCGGCGCTCTCCAGGTTGGCGCGTTCGTCCGCCGGGCAGGCGATGCAATATTCCTTGTCGAGAATATGCACGGTTACGGTGTTCGACTGGGTCATGAGTCCTGCTCCAGGGCTTTCAGGCGCGAAATCATCGCTTCGACCTTCTGCCGGGCCATTTCGTTCTTTTCGATCAGATGGGCGCGTTCCTCGCGCCAGGCCTTTTCACTGGCCAGCAGGGAGCGATTCTGCGTCTTCAGCTGCTCGACGCGCTGGATCAGCAGTTCCAGCTTGCGTGTGAGGGCTTGCAGTTCGGCGTCTTCCATCGGCTCCATACCTGGGCAGTGATCTCGGCACTATAAAGGATTGCGGGGAGGGGGCGGCAAGCGCTGTGCGGCAACGAGGCGGTGGAAACCCTGGCGCGCAGGCCCTACGATACGAGGCCTCCATTCTAGAGATTGCGCGATTCAGCGCCTAGTTGCCATGTCCATTTCGAATTCCCCCTACGCCGCCTTCGCCGCCCTCCTGGCGAGCACTGGCAAACCTGTTTCCCCCGCCGAACTGCACGGCCTGCTGCTCGGTCGCAGCTGCGCCGGTGCCGGCTTCGAGGCCGATGCCTGGATTGCCGATGCCGTCGAATTGCTCGGCGCCGAGCCGGCCGACAACGTGCGCCAGGCCCTGGTCGGTCTGCAGGAGATGGTCAAGGGCGAGCTGGGTGGCAGCGACGTCACCGTGGTCCTGCTGCTGCCTGGCGACGATGCGCCGCTGGGCGAGCGCGCCAAGGCCCTCGGCCAGTGGTGCCAGGGCTTCCTCGACGGCTTCGGCATGATCCTCGGCAACGCCGCGCTGAGCGCCGAGGCCATGGAAGTGCTGCAGGATCTTTCCGCCATCGCTCAGGTACAGAGCGCGCTGGAGGAATCCGAGGACGGCGAAAGTGACTATATGGAAGTGATGGAATACCTGCGCGTGGCCCCGCTGCTGCTGTTCGCCGAGTGCGGCAAGGTCGCGGCGCCCGCCCCCAAACCTTCTCT
Source organism: Pseudomonas sp. F(2018) (assembly GCF_005508865.1). Classification (GTDB taxonomy): domain Bacteria; phylum Pseudomonadota; class Gammaproteobacteria; order Pseudomonadales; family Pseudomonadaceae; genus Aquipseudomonas. The sequence continues at coordinate 293,631 of NZ_SCOM01000003.1, read as the reverse complement.
GCACTGAGGTTCAGCCATGGTCAGCATCCCCCGCGCGGAATACGCCCGTCGGCGCAAGGCGCTGATGGAGCAGATGGAACCCAACAGCATCGCCATCCTCCCAGCGGCGCCGGTGTATATCCGCAACCGCGACGTCGAGCACGTCTACCGCCAGGACAGCGACTTCCAGTACCTCACCGGCTTCCCCGAGCCGGAGGCGGTGCTGGCGCTGATTCCCGGCCGCGAGCACGGCGAGTACGTGCTGTTCTGTCGCGAGCGTGATCCCGAGCGCGAGCTGTGGGATGGCCTGCGCGCCGGCCAGGATGGCGCCGTGGCGCAGTTCGGTGCCGACGATGCCTTCCCCATCGGCGATATCGACGACATCCTGCCCGGCCTCATCGAAGGCCGCGAGCGCGTCTACTACGCGATCGGCACCAACCAGGAATTCGATCACCGGCTGATGGACTGGATCAACGTGATCCGCTCCAAGGCGCGTCAGGGCGCAACGCCGCCCAACGAGTTCGTCGCTCTCGACCACCTGCTGCACGACATGCGCCTGTACAAGAGCGCGGCCGAGGCCAAGGTGATGAAGGAGGCCGCCGAGATCAGCGCGCGTGCCCATGTGCGTGCCATGCAGACCAGCCGCGCCGGGCTCTACGAATATCACCTGGAAGCCGAGCTGGATTACGAGTTCCGCAAGGGCGGGGCGAAGATGCCGGCCTATGGCTCCATCGTCGCCGCCGGCAAGAACGCCTGCATCCTGCACTACCGCGAGAACGACGCGCCGCTGAAGGATGGCGACCTGGTGCTGATCGACGCCGGTTGCGAGATCGACTGCTACGCCAGCGACATCACCCGTACCTTCCCGGTCAACGGCAAGTTCTCGCCCGAGCAGAAGGCCATCTACGAGCTGGTGCTCAAGGCCAACGAAGAGGCGTTCAAGCACATCGCCCCCGGCAAGCACTGGAACGAGGCCCACGAGGCCACCGTGCGGGTGATCACCGCCGGCCTGGTGGAACTGGGCCTGCTCGAAGGCGACGTCGAGGAGCTGATCGCCAGCGAGGCCTACAAACCCTTCTACATGCACCGCGCTGGCCACTGGCTGGGCATGGACGTGCACGATGTCGGCGACTACAAGGTCGGCGGCGAGTGGCGCGTGCTCGAGCCGGGCATGAGCATGACCGTGGAGCCGGGCATCTATATCGCCGCCGACAACGACAAGGTGGCGAAGAAGTGGCGCGGCATCGGCGTGCGCATCGAGGATGACGTGCTGGTGACCAAGACCGGTTGCGAAGTCATCACCAACGGCGTACCGAAGACCGTCGCCGAGATCGAGGCGCTGATGGCCGCCGCTCGCGAGCAGGCTGCCTGAGCCGATGAGTCGCGTGCAGCTGGCCATCGTCGGTGGTGGCCTGGTAGGGGCCAGCCTGGCCCTGGCCCTGCAGGCCGGGGCACGGGCGCGTGGCTGGCGCATCGTGCTGGTCGAGCCCTTCGCCCCGGGCAATGCCTGGCAGCCCAGCTATGATGCGCGCTCCAGTGCGCTGTCCTACGGCAGCCGGCAGATCTTCGAGCGCCTCGGCCTGTGGCCGACGCTGGCCGAGCGGGCCGAGGCCATCACCCAGATCCAGGTGTCCGACCAGGGCCGCTTTGGCGCTACCCGCCTGTCCGCCGCCGATGAAGGCGTGCCGGCCCTGGGCTACGTGCTGGAAAATGCCTGGATGGGCCATTGCCTGTGGCGTGCGCTGGACCCCGAAGTGGTCGAGTGGCGCTGCCCGGCGGAAGTGACCCGCATGGAGGCGCTGGACGACGGCTACCGGTTGTTCCTCAGCGACGACTCCAGCCTCGATTGCGACCTGGCCGTGCTGGCCGACGGCGGCCGCTCCGGCCTGCGCGAGCAGCTCGGCATCGCCGTGCGCCACACGCCCTACGACCAGTGCGCGCTGATCGCCAATATCAGCCCGGCCGAACCCCATGCCGGCCAGGCGTTCGAGCGTTTCACCGAGCAGGGGCCGCTGGCCCTGCTGCCGTTGCCGGACAAGCGCTGCGCGCTGGTCTGGACCCGCCCACCAGTGGACGCCGAGCGCCTGCAGCAACTGCCCGATCGCGAGTTCCTCGCCGAGCTGCAGCAGGTCTTCGGCTACCGCCTGGGCAGCTTGCGCCAGGTTGGCGCGCGGCATGTCTACCCGCTGGCGCTGGTGGAGGCCGCCGAGCAGGTGCGTCCGCACCTGGTGATCCTCGGCAACGCCGCGCACAGCCTGCATCCGGTGGCGGGGCAGGGCTTCAACCTGTCGCTGCGCGATGCCCAGGCCCTGGCCGAGATCCTGCTGGCAGGCGGCGAGCAACCCGGCGATTTCGCCGGCCTGCAGCGCTACCTGGCGCGGCAGAGCCAGGACCAGGCGCTGACCGTCGGCTTCTCCGACCGCGTCACCCGTCTGTTCGGCCGCGACGAGTCGCTGCTGGTGGCCGGGCGTACCCTCGGCCTGCTCGGCCTCGATCTGTTGCCGCCAGCCAAGCGCTGGTTCGCCCGCCAGGCCATGGGCCTCGGCACCCGTAGTCTGTGAGAACCTGTTTACGATCTCCTGGCTGTCGGCCATACGGCGTTAAAAACGGCCTCGGAATGCTCATGTACTACTTGTACACTCCGCTTCCTCGGCCGTTTTTGCCTTGTCTGGCTCTAATCCAGAAGATCGTAAACAGGTTCTGAACTGTATGAGTGATCGCAAGCTGGCCCGTCTTTCCCGATTGATGCGTCTGGGCCTGAACCTCCATCCGCCCTACCTGGGTGCCGGCATCCGCGTGCGCGAGATCAGCCCGGACTTTCGCCGCGTGCGGGTGCGCATGGGCCTGTCGCGCTTCAATCGCAACTACGTGCGCACCCAGTTCGGCGGCTCGCTGTACAGCATGACCGACCCCTTCTACGTGCTCATGCTGATGCAGCTGCTGGGGCGCGACTACATCGTCTGGGACAAGGCCGCCAGCATCGACTTCGTCAGCCCCGGCAAGGGCGCGGTGTATGCCGACTTCCGGGTCGACGACGCCCTGCTCGCCGACATTCGCGAGCACACGGCGGGCGGCAACAAGTACCTGCCGCAGCTGCAGGTGGACATCCGCGACGGCGAAGGCACCCTGGTGGCCAGCGTGCACAAGACCCTCTACGTACGCCTCAAACCGCGCGCCCGCCAGGCCGCTTAAGGACAAGTCATGCAAGCGGACCTGATCATCGTTGGCGCCGGCATGGTCGGCAGCGCCCTGGCCCTGGCCCTGGAACACAGCGGCCTGGAGATCCTGGTGGTCGACGGCGGCCCGCTCAGCGTCAGACCCTTCGATGCTGGCGGCGCCTTCGAGCCGCGGGTCAGTGCCCTGTCCGCCGCCAGCCAGCGCATCCTCGAGCGCCTCGGCGTGTGGGGCGGCATCGCCGCCCGGCGCGCCTCGCCCTATCGCGACATGCAGGTGTGGGACGGTTCCGGCACCGGCAGCGTGCACTTCTCGGCGGCCAGCGTGCATGCCGAGGTGCTCGGCCATATCGTCGAGAACCGTGTGGTCCAGGACGCCCTGCTCGAACGCCTGCACGGCAGTCAGATCGGCCTGCTCGGCAACGCCCGCCTGGAGCAGCTGCGCCGCTCCGGCGACGGCTGGCTGCTGACCCTGGCTGACGGCCGCGAGCTGCGCGCGCCGTTGCTGGTGGCCGCCGATGGTGCCAACTCGGCGGTACGCCGCCTGGCCGGCTGCGCCACCCGCGAATGGAACTACCTGCACCACGCCATCGTCACCAGCGTGCGCTGCGAGCGGCCGCACCGGCTCACCGCCTGGCAGCGCTTCACCGACGACGGCCCGCTGGCCTTCCTGCCGCTCAGCCGCCAGGGCGACGAGCACTGGTGCTCGATCGTCTGGTCTACCGTGCCGGCCGAGGCCGAGCGCCTGATGGCGCTGGACGACGAGGCCTTCCGCCACGAGCTGGGCAAGGCCTTCGAATGGCGCCTGGGCCCGGTGACCGCGGTCGACCCGCGGGTGTGCATCCCGCTGCGCCAGCGTCACGCCAAGCGCTACGTGGAGAGCGGCCTGGCGCTGATCGGCGACGCCGCCCACAGCATCCATCCGCTGGCCGGCCAGGGCGTCAATCTCGGCTTCCTCGACGCCGCGGTGCTGGCCGAGGTCCTGCAGCACGCGTTGCAGCGCGGCGAGCAGCCGGGCGATGTGCGCGTGCTCAGCCGCTACGAGCGTCGGCGCATGCCGCACAACCTGGCGATGATGGCGGCCATGGAGGGTTTCGAGCGCCTGTTCCAGGCCGACCCGCTGCCGATCCGCCTGCTGCGCAACAGCGGTCTCAACTGGGTCGACGAGCTGCCGGATGCCAAGGCCCTGTTCGTCCGCCGCGCGCTTGGCCTGGTCGGTGATCTGCCCGAGCTGGCCAGCGCCTGAGGCCGGCGGCGACTGCGGCCGGTGAAACACTGCGACATAAAATCGCTACAGCTCTCAGCTGCGAGTCACTATCATTTGTGATCTTTCCGCAGTCACGAGAGCCTTCGCCATGTCGCTGTCCAAACGCCTGCTCGCCGTTCTGGCCTTGAGCGCCGCCGCCGGTTCCGCCACGGCCGCCGAGGAAGTGGTGGTCTACTCCTCGCGCATCGACGAGCTGATCAAGCCGGTCTTCGACGCCTACACCGCCAAGACCGGGGTGAACATCAAGTTCATCACCGACAAGGAAGCGCCGCTGATGCAGCGCATCAAGGCCGAGGGCGAGAACGGCGTGGCCGACCTGCTGATCACCGTGGACGCCGGCAACCTGTGGCAGGCCGAGCAGATGGGCATCCTGCAGCCCTTCACCTCGCCGGTGATCGACGCCAACATCCCGGCCCAGTACCGCTCCAGCAACCATGCCTGGACCGGCCTGTCGCTGCGCGCGCGGACCATCGTCTACTCCACCGAGCGCGTGCAGCCGGGCGAGCTGACCACCTACGAAGCGCTGGCCGGTCCCGAGTGGGAGGGCCGCCTGTGCCTGCGCACCAGCAAGAAGGTGTACAACCAATCGCTCACCGGCACCCTGATCGAGACCCATGGCGCCGAGAAGACCGAACAGATCCTGCAGGGCTGGGTGAACAACCTGGCCACCGACGTGTTCGCCGACGACAACGCGGTGATCCTCGCCGTGGATGCCGGCCAGTGCGACGTCGGCATCGTCAACACCTACTACTACGGCCGCCTGCACAAGGAAAACCCGCAGCTGCGCGCCAAGCTGTTCTGGCCCAACCAGAGCGACCGTGGCGTGCACGTCAACCTGTCAGGCGTCGGCCTGACCAAGCACGCGCCGAACCCGGAGGCGGCGAAGAAGCTGGTCGAGTGGATGACCACGCCGGAGGCCCAGGGCCTGTTCGCCGAGATCAACCAGGAGTTCCCGGCCAACCCGGCGGTCAAGCCGTCGGCGGAAGTGGCGGCCTGGGGCGAGTTCAAGGCCGATAGCATCCCGGTGGAGGTGGCCGGCAAGCGCCAGGCCGAGGCGATCAGGATGATGGACAGGGTCGGCTGGAACTGATCGGACTCCCCTCTCCCACTTGTGGGAGAGGGGCTGGGCGAGAGGGCTGCGGCGCTAAGGCCCCTCCCCAATCTCTCCCATAGCGGGAGAGGGCGCGTCCAGCACCTGCTCTGCCGTTATACTCTCGACGCCCCGGCCCGCCCGGGGCGTCTCGTTTTCGCCCGCCAGGAGTTCGCGTGAGTCATCCCGTCCAGCGCCGCTGGTACCCCATCGCCTTTGCCATCGCCGCCCTGGTGCTGCTGCCGCTGTCGGTGCTGGTGCTGTCCTGGCACGAGATCGATGGCGAGATCTGGAGCCATCTGTGGGATACCCAGATGCCGCGCCTGCTGGGCAACACCCTGGTGCTGGTGTTCGGCGTCGGCGTCGGCGTGACGCTGCTCGGCGTCAGCCTGGCCTGGCTCACCAGCCTCTGCGAGTTCCCCGGCCGGCGCTGGCTGGACTGGGCGCTGATGCTGCCCTTCGCCATTCCGGCCTACGTGCTGGCCTTCGTCTTTATCGGTTTGTTCGATTTCTCGGGCCCGGTGCAGAGCCTGCTGCGCGAGTGGTTCGGCACGGGTATCCGTTTGCCCCGCGTGCGCTCCACCGGCGGGGTGATCACGGTGCTGGTGCTGGTGTTCTACCCCTACGTCTACCTGCTCGCGCGCAGCGCCTTCCTGGCCCAAGGCCGTGGCCTGCTGGAGGCGGCGCGGGTGCTCGGCCAGTCGCCCTGGCAGGCGTTCTGGCGCGTGGCGCTGCCGATGGCCTGGCCGGCCATCGGCGCCGGGCTGGCGCTGGCGATCATGGAGACCCTGGCCGACTTCGGCGCGGTGGCGGTGTTCAACTTCGATACCTTCACCACCGCCATCTACAAGACCTGGTACGGCTTCTACAGCCTGTCCGGCGCCACCCAGCTGGCCAGCCTGCTGCTGCTGGCGGTGATGCTGGTGCTCTACGGCGAGCGGCGCGCCCGTGGCGCCAGTCGCCCGGCCAGCGAACGGCCGCGCGGCAAGGCGCTGTACCGCCTGCATGGCTGGAAGGCCCTGGCCGCCAGCGCCTGGTGCGGCCTGGTGTTCGTCTGCGCCTTCGTGGTGCCGCTGCTGCAGCTGCTGGTGTGGTTCTGGCAGCGCGGCCGCTTCGATCTGGACGAGCGCTACGCCGGCCTGATCCTGCACACCCTGTCCCTTGGCGCCCTGGCCGCGCTGATCACCGTGGCCGTGGCGCTGCTGCTGGCCTTCGCCCGCCGCCAGGCGCCGACCCGGCCGATCCGCAGTGCGGTGAGCCTGGCCAACCTCGGCTACGCGCTGCCCGGCTCGGTGCTGGCGGTGTCGATCATGCTGGCCTTCAGCTTCCTCGACCGCGAGCTGGTGATCCCGTTGTCCGCCTGGCTCGGTGGCGCCGGCAAGCCGCTGCTGCTGGGCAGCCTGGCGGCGCTGCTGCTGGCCTACCTGGTGCGTTTCATGGCGGTGGCCTACGGCCCGCTGGAGAACGGCCTGGCGCGCATCCGCCCGTCATTGCCGCAGGCCGCGCGCAGTCTCGGTGTCGGCGGGCCGGCGCTGTTCCTGCGCGTCTACCTGCCGCTGCTGGTGCCGGGCGCACTGTCGGCCGCGTTGCTGGTGTTCGTCGATGTGCTCAAGGAGATGCCGGCCACTCTGCTGATGCGGCCTTTCGGCTGGGACACCCTGTCGGTGCGCATCTTCGAGATGACCAGCGAGGGCGAGTGGGCCCGCGCCGCGTTGCCGGCACTGACCCTGGTGCTGGTCGGCCTGCTGCCGGTGATCGGCCTGATCCGCCGTTCCGCCCGCCAGCCGGGGCACTAGGGCGGGCCGCCCGGCTCTGGCTGGCGCGATCCGCTCGACATCGACTGGTCGGTCGGCTATCGAGGTGACCGGGCGGCGCGTCGGGGCTACAATGCGCGCCTGCTGACGCAGCCGTCCATGAGCCCGTGCCCACCAGGGCAGGGCCCGTTTGAGGAGTTTTCCATGGGACAGCGTACACCCCTGTATGAACAACATCTGGCGCTCGGCGCCAAGATGGTCGATTTCGGCGGCTGGGATATGCCGTTGCACTACGGTTCCCAGGTCGAGGAGCACCACCAGGTGCGCCGCGACTGCGGCGTGTTCGACGTCTCCCACATGACCGTGGTCGACGTCACCGGCGCCCAGGCCAAGGCCTGGCTGCAGCATCTGCTGGCCAACGATGTGGAACGCCTGAAGACGCCTGGCAAGGCGCTCTACAGTGGCATGCTCAACCCGCGTGGCGGGGTGATCGACGACCTTATCGTCTACCTCACCGACTGGGGCTACCGCGTGGTGGTCAACGCCGCCACCCGCGACAAGGACCTGGCCTGGATGCAGGCGCAGACCGCCGGCTTCGAGGTCAAGCTGAACGAGCGCGCCGAACTGGCCATGCTCGCCATCCAGGGCCCCAATGCCCGGGCCAAGACCGCCGAGCTGGTGTCCCCGGCTCGCGCCGCGCTGATCAACGAACTCAAGGTGTTCCAGGGCCTGCCGGAAGGCGACTGGTTCATCGCCCGCACCGGCTACACCGGTGAGGATGGCCTGGAGATCATGCTGCCGGCCGCCCAGGCTGCCGATTTCCTCAACGAACTGGTCGGCGCCGGCATCGCTCCGATCGGCCTGGGCGCCCGCGACACCCTGCGCCTGGAAGCCGGCATGAACCTGTACGGCCAGGACATGGACGAGGAAACCTCGCCACTGGCCGCCAATATGGGCTGGACCATCGCCTGGGAACCGGCCGAGCGCCAGTTCGTCGGCCGCAGCGCCCTGGAGACCCAGCGCGCCGCCGGCGATCAGCAGAAGCTGGTCGGCCTGGTCCTGGAGGAGCGCGGCGTGCTGCGTGCCCACCAGGTAGTGCGGGTGGAAGGCGTGGGCGAGGGTGAGATCACCAGCGGCAGCTTCTCGCCGACCCTCAACAAGTCCATCGCTCTGGCCCGCGTGCCGGCCGCCACCAGCGATCGCGCCGAGGTGGAAATCCGCGGCAAGTGGTATCCGGTACGGGTCGTGCAAGCGAATTTCGTCCGCAACGGCAAGGCCGTCATCTGATTCGACCGGGCGGAGCTGCGGCTCCCGCTCCAACTGCTAAATTTTCCGGGCGGGTCTTCCGCCCCCACTGATTTCGAGGGTACCGACATGAGCAATATCCCCGCCGACCTGCGTTACGTTGCCAGCCACGAGTGGATCCGCCTGGAGGCCGATGGCTCGGTCACCGTGGGCATCACCGACCACGCGCAGGAAGCCCTGGGCGACGTGGTCTACGTCGAGCTGCCGGAAGTCGGCAAGCAACTGGCCAACGGCCAGGAAGCCGGTGTGGTCGAGTCGGTGAAGGCCGCCTCGGACATCTACGCCCCGCTCTCCGGCGAAGTCCTCGCCGTCAACGAGGCCCTGGCCGACGCTCCCGAGCAGGTCAACGGCGACCCCTACGCCGCCTGGTTCTTCAAGCTGCAGCCGAGCAACCCGGCCGAGCTGGAAGAGCTGCTCGACGCCGCCGGCTACGAAGCCGTCTGCTCCGCCGATGCCTGAGGCTGATGGCCGCGTCTAGCACGCGGCCCGCCATCAAGGATCACGATTTCCGCTGTCGAGCCTCGATCCGTCGAGGCTCTGTCATTTTCCGAGAGCCCTGCTATGTCCACGCCCCGTCTCGATCAACTGCAACAGCCCGATGCCTTCCTCCGCCGCCACCTCGGCCCGGACGCCCGTGAAGAACAGGCCATGCTCGACGCCCTCGGCGTCGCCAGCCGCGAAGAGCTGATCGTGCAGACCGTGCCGCCGGCCATCCGCCTCAACCGCCCGCTGGACCTGCCGGCGGCGCTGGACGAGCAGGGCGCCCTGGCCAAGCTGCGAGGCTACGCCGAGCAGAACCAGCTGTGGACCAACCTGATCGGCATGGGCTACCACGGCACCATCACCCCGACCGTGATCCTGCGTAACCTGCTGGAGAACCCGGGCTGGTACACCGCCTACACCCCCTACCAGCCGGAAATCGCCCAGGGTCGCCTGGAGTCGCTGCTGAACTTCCAGCAACTGACCATCGACCTGACCGGCCTGGACCTGGCCAGCGCCTCGCTGCTCGACGAAGCCACCGCCGCCGGCGAGGCCATGGGCCTGGCCAAGCGCGTGGCCAAGTCGAAGAGCAATGTGTTCTTCGTCGACGAGAACTGCCACCCGCAGACCATTTCCGTGGTGCAGACCCGCGCCGAAGGCTTCGGCATCGAAGTCCAGGTCGGTGCGCTGGAGCAGCTGGCCGGCCTCGACGTGTTCGGCGCCCTGCTGCAGTACCCGGACACCCATGGCGAGATCCGTGACATCAAGCCGCTGATCGAGCAGCTGCACGCGCAGAACGCCCTGGCCTGCGTGGCTGCCGACCTGCTCAGCCTGCTGCTGCTGACCCCGCCGGGCGAACTGGGCGCGGACGTGGTGCTCGGCTCGGCGCAGCGCTTCGGCGTACCGATGGGCTACGGCGGCCCGCACGCGGCCTTCTTCGCCACCCGCGACGCGTTCAAGCGTGCCATGCCGGGCCGCATCATCGGCGTGTCCAAGGATGCCCGTGGCAATACCGCGCTGCGCATGGCCCTGCAGACCCGCGAGCAACATATCCGCCGGGAAAAAGCGAATTCGAACATCTGCACCTCGCAGGTGCTGCTGGCCAACATGGCCAGCTGCTACGCCGTGTACCACGGCCCGGAAGGCCTCAAGCGCATCGCCCAGCGCGTGCATCGCCTGACCGCCGTGCTGGCCGAGGGCCTTGCGCAGAAGGGCATCCAGCGCGACAACCAGTTCTTCTTCGACACCCTGACCCTGGATGTCGGCGGCATGCAGACCGCCATCCTCGAGTCGGCCAAGGCCGCGCGCATCAACCTGCGCATCCTCGGTCGCGGCAAGCTGGGCGTCAGCCTCGACGAGACCAGCTCGGCGCAGACCGTCGAGCAGCTGCTGGCCATCTTCCTCGGCGCCGACCACGGCCTGAGCGTGGCCGCGCTGGATGCCGGTGAAGTGCCGCAAGGCATCCCGGCCGGCCTGCAGCGTACCTCCGGCTACCTGACCCACCCGGTGTTCAACAGCCACCACAGCGAAACCGACATGCTGCGCTACCTCAAGCGCCTGGAGAACAAGGACCTGGCCCTGAACCAGGCCATGATCCCGCTCGGTTCCTGCACCATGAAACTCAACGCCACCAGCGAGATGATCCCGGTGACCTGGCCGGAATTCGGCAACCTGCACCCCTTCGCCCCGCGCGAGCAGGCCGCCGGCTACAAGCTGATGATCGACGAGCTGGAAGCCTGGCTGCGCGCCATCACCGGCTTCGACGCCATCTGCATGCAGCCCAACTCCGGTGCCCAGGGCGAGTACGCCGGCCTGCTGGCCATCCGCAAGTACCACGAGAGCCGCAACGACGGTCACCGTGACATCTGCCTGATCCCGGCCTCGGCCCACGGCACCAACCCGGCCTCGGCGCAGATGCTCAACATGCGCGTGGTGGTGGTGGAGTGCGACGCCGCCGGCAACGTCGACATGGACGACCTCAAGGCCAAGGCCGCCGAGGCCGGCGACAAGCTGTCCTGCCTGGTGATCACCTACCCGTCGACCCATGGGGTGTACGAGGAAGGCATCCGCGAGATCTGCGAGGTGGTCCACGGCTTCGGCGGCCAGGTCTATATGGACGGCGCCAACCTCAACGCCCAGGTCGGCCTGGCGCGTCCGGCCGATATCGGCGCCGACGTGTCGCACATGAACCTGCACAAGACCTTCTGCATCCCCCACGGCGGTGGCGGCCCGGGCATGGGCCCGATCGGTGTGCGCGCGCACCTGGCGCCCTTCGTCGCCAACCACCCGGTGGTCGAGCTGCAGGGCCCGAACCCGCAGAACACCGCGGTCAGCGCCGCACCCTGGGGCAGCGCGAGCATCCTGCCGATCAGCTGGATGTACATCGCCATGATGGGCCCGCAGCTGGCCACCGCCACCGAAGTGGCGATCCTCAACGCCAACTACCTGGCCAGCCAGCTGGCCGGCGCCTTCCCGGTGCTGTACAGCGGCCGCAACGACCGCGTCGCCCACGAGTGCATCCTGGATCTGCGTCCGCTCAAGGCCGAGACCGGCATCAGCGAGGAAGACGTGGCCAAGCGCCTCATGGACTATGGCTTCCACGCGCCGACCATGAGCTTCCCGGTACCGGGCACGCTGATGATCGAGCCTACCGAGAGCGAGTCGAAGGAAGAGCTGGATCGCTTCATCGAGGCCATGCTGAGCATCCGCGCCGAGATCGCCAAGGTCGCCGCCGGCGAATGGCCGGCCGAGGACAACCCGCTCAAGCGTGCCCCGCACACCCTGGCCGACGTGATCGGCGTGTGGGAGCGGCCGTACAGCATCGAGGAAGCGGTGACCCCGTCCGCCCACACCCGCGCGCACAAGTACTGGCCGGCGGTGAACCGCGTGGACAACGTCTACGGCGACCGCAACCTGTTCTGCGCCTGCGTGCCGATGGACGACTACCGCGAGTAAGCGCTCCGCGCCAGCAAAGAGGCCGCCCAATGGGCGGCCTCTTTATTTTCAGGACGAATCATTCCTCCGCCGTGCAGCCCTTTGCCGGCAGCGAGTCCAGGGCCCGCTGCAACAGCGCCACGCTGCGCGCGTCGTGCAGGATGCCGGTGTGGTTCGCCTCGATCAGGTACAGGCGTTCGGCCTCGTCCTGGGCGGCCGGCAGCAGCTCGCTGGCCAGCGGCACGGTGCCGTCGTTGGGTTCGGCGATCATCCGGCTGTTGCCGGTGTAGGCCACCAGCTGCCACTGGCGCAGATGCTCCGGCAGTGGCGCGGCGAACAGGCTGCGCAGGTACGGACTGCCGGGCGCCATGTCGCGCCACACCGGCACGTTGACCGGCGCGTTCTTCACCCCGGAGGCGGCCGAAGGATGCCCGCCCCAGGGCGTGGCCAGGGTGAGGAACAGGCACAGTTCCTGGTCGCTGCCACCCGGCTCCAGCGCCTGCACGGTGCGCCGCGCCACCAGGCCGCCCATGCTGTGGGCGAACAGGTGAAAGCGCGCGGGGCGCAGGCGCAGGCGCACATCACGGATCGCCTCGCTGAGTATGTAAGCGCTGTTGTTTAGTGGCAGGCCGCTGGGGTAGTGGAACAGCACCAGCTGGTAGCGCTGCTGGTCGATGCTGGCGGCCAGCCCGCGCCAGACGTCGGGCGAGCTGTTGATGCCGTGGACCAGGAAGATCGGCTCCTTGTCCGGATCCCAGGGCTGCAGCAGGTACAGGCCGTAACCGACCTCGCTGAGGAAATCCAGGGGCTGCCAGGCGCCCTGTGCGGTGCGCTGGGCGGAGAAGCGCGGGTCGTCGAAATTCACCTCCCGCAGGTAGTTATGGCGCACCCGCGGCAGATCACGCAGCAGCCTGTCCAGACTCAGGTCCAAGGCCGGTAGCGGGGTGCCGTCGGCAGCCGCCGGTTGCAGCAGATTGAGCCGGCCCAGCTCTGCGCGCTGCTCGGCGGTCGGTTGCAGTTGGAAGGGCGCGGTGCGCGGCTGTGGCAGCCAGTGGCGCGACTCGTCGGCGTCCAGGCGGAAATTGCCGTTGCGATCCTGAAAGGCCAGCAACTGATAGTCGCCGGCCGCCGTGCTGAAGTAGAACAGGCCGCCGGGCTGCACGCTGCGATAGCCCACCAGCCGCTCGCCGGAGAACAGCGCGACCAGCGCCTCCAGTCCAGCGCCGGCGTCCAAGCTGCCGGGAATCAGCACCTGGGTGTGCTGGGCCTGCTGCATCTGCCGGTCCAGTGCCAACAGCTGGCAGCCGCCGAGCAGGCTTGCCAGCACCAACAGTAGTAGCGATCTCGACATCCCTGTTCTCCAGCCCCGATATAGGGCTGGAGTCTAGCCGCTGCGCTTCTAGCGTGTGGGCTGTTGCTGCGTCGATTGCATGAGCAGGGCCTGGGCCAGTTCCGCGTCGCTGGCCTGCAGCTGCGGATGCTCGCTGCGCATGCGCTGCAGCGCCGCCTCCAGGTGGGCACCGCGGATCTGCCCGCCACTGGCGACGAAGGCACTGGCATCGTCGCGGGCGGCGACCAACTGCTTGTCGTCCTTGAAAGTCACGTAGGTGGAGGCGGTGGTGGCGCCGGACGAGAGAACGTCGTGCCAGAAGTCGGCGTCGGCCATGGCCGGAGCAACAGGGATGGCGACCAGAGCGAGGGCGAGGAACAGGCGGTTATGCGGCATGACGATGGCTCCAGGGGAGTGGTCCTGGAGTTAGGATGCCGCGCCGGTCGGCCGAGTTCCCCCAACCGACCGGCAGGCCGCGGCTAGAGTGCCTCGACCTTGAGCAGCACGCCGTCCTGGCCGATGACCCGCACCGAACTGCCGGCCGGCAGGTCCGGGCCGATGACCAGCCACAGGCTGTCGCCGGCCTTGATCTTGCCGCGCCCGTCGACGATGGCCTCGTGCAGGACGAAGCTGCGACCGACGAACTCGCTGCCACGGCGGTTCAGCCCCGGCGCGTCGGAAGGCTTGGCCGCACTGCGCTGGCGCTGCCACCAGAACACCGCGGTGAGCACCGAGAGCAGGGCGAAGATGAGGAACTGCCAGGCCCAGGGCAACTCGGGGAACAGGTAGGTGAGCACGCCGACCGTGGCGGCGGCGACGCCGATCCACAGCAGGTAGCCACCGGCGCCGAACACCTCGAGGATCAGCAGCACGGTGCCGAAGGCCAGCCAGTCCCAGAACGACAGGTGCTGCAGGTAGGCGATCATGCTGGCTTGCCGTCCTTGTCGAAGGTGGCGCGGACGATCTCGCCGATGCCGCCGACCGCACCGATCACCTGGCTGGCTTCCAGCGGCATCAGGATGACCTTGCTGTTGCTGGCCGAGGCCAGCTGGCCCAGGGCCTCGACGTACTTCTGCGCGACGAAGTAGTTGACCGCCTGCACGTTGCCGCTGGCGATGGCGTCGGAGACCATGCGGGTCGCCTCGGCTTCGGCCTGGGCGGCACGTTCGCGGGCCTCGGCCTCGAGGAAGGCGGCCTGGCGCTGGCCCTCGGCCTTGAGGATTTCCGCCTGCTTGTGGCCCTCGGCGGTGAGGATGGCTGCGGAGCGCGAGCCTTCGGCCTCGAGGATCTGCGCGCGCTTCAGGCGCTCGGCCTTCATCTGGCTAGCCATGGCCTCGACCAGGTCGGCGGGCGGGCTGATGTCCTTGATCTCGATGCGGGTGATCTTGATGCCCCAGGGCGCGGTGGCTTCATCCACGGTCTTCAGCAGGCGCTCGTTGATCGCGTCGCGCTGGCTGAGCATGGCGTCCAGCTCCATGGAGCCGAGCACGGTACGGATATTGGTCATCACCAGGTTGCGAATGGCGTGCTCGAGGTTGTTCACCTCGTAGGCCGCCTGGGCCGCGTTGATCACCTGGAAGAAGCACACCGCGTCGATCTGCACGATGGCGTTGTCGGCGCTGATCACTTCCTGCGGCGGAATGTCCAGCACGCTCTCCATGACATTGAGCTTGCGGCCGATGCGGTCCATCACCGGCACGATGATGTTCAGGCCCGGCGTGAGGGTATTGGTGTAGCGACCGAAGCGCTCCACCGTCCACTCGTAGCCCTGCGGCACCACCTTGAAGCCCATGAACACCACGGCCACGGCCAAGGCGACGAAGAGAAAGATCACACCACCGATTTCCATAGAAACTCCTTTTTGGTCAGTGCGGGCGGGCGTCGGCGCCAGCCCGGTGCTTACTTCTGCTCGCTCTGCGGGGTGACCCGCAGCACTTCCTCGATGGTAGTTTGCCCGGCTGCGACCTTCTGCGCGCCGGACAGGC
This sequence comes from Pseudomonas sp. F(2018), assembly GCF_005508865.1. Taxonomy (GTDB): domain Bacteria; phylum Pseudomonadota; class Gammaproteobacteria; order Pseudomonadales; family Pseudomonadaceae; genus Aquipseudomonas. The sequence goes on along the minus strand of NZ_SCOM01000003.1, from coordinate 278,334 downwards.
GCAGGCTGCGCATGCCGTCCTTGAACGCCGCCCGGCGCAGGGCGATGAGGTCGGTGTCGTGAGTGATCAGTGGCTTGATGCTGTCGTTCAGCAGCATGATCTCGTAGACGCCGGCACGCCCACGGTAGCCGGTCTCGCGGCACTCCAGGCAGCCGACGGCGCGGTGCGCCTGGGTCGGCAGCGGTGCGCTCCAGGGTTTGGTCAGGCTCTGCCAGTCTTCCTCGTTCATCTCCACCGGAGCCTTGCAGTGCGGGCACAGGGTGCGCACCAGGCGCTGGGCCATGACCCCGAGGATGGTGGCCTTGAGCAGGTAATGCGGCACGCCCAGTTCCAGCAGGCGGGTAATGGCGCTGGGTGCATCATTGGTGTGCAGGGTGGACAGCACCAGGTGGCCGGTGAGCGCCGCCTGGATGGCCATCTCGGCTGTCTCCAGGTCGCGGATCTCGCCGACCATGATGATGTCCGGATCCTGGCGCATCAGCGCGCGCACGCCGCTGGCGAAGGTCAGGTCGATGTTGTGCTGCACCTGCATCTGGTTGAAGGCGCCCTCGATCATCTCGATCGGGTCCTCGATGGTGCAGACATTCACCTCCTCGGTCGCCAGCTGCTTGAGCGTGGTGTAGAGGGTGGTGGTCTTGCCCGAGCCGGTGGGGCCGGTGACCAGGATGATGCCGTTGGGCTGGCAGGTCATGCTCTCCCAGCGGCGCAGGTCGTCCGGCGAGAAGCCCAGCTGATCGGGATTCTTCAGCAGTACTTCCGGGTCGAAGATCCGCATCACCAGCTTCTCACCGAAGGCAGTGGGCAGGGTCGACAGGCGCAGCTCTACTTCGCCTCCGTCCGGAGTTTTTGTTTTGATTCGCCCATCCAGAGGCTTGCGCTTTTCCGCCACATTCATTCTTCCCAAATGTTTGAGGCGACTTACTACAGCCATAGTTACCTGTGCGGGGAACTGGTAGACATTGTGCAGCACGCCGTCGATGCGGAAACGCACGGTGCCGGCCTCGCGCCGCGGTTCGATATGGATATCGCTGGCGCGCTGCTGGAAGGCGTACTGGAACAGCCAGTCGACGATATTGACGATATGGGCGTCGTTGGCGTCGGGCTCCTGGTCCTGGGCACCCAGATTGAGCAATTGCTCGAAGTTGCCGACACCACTGATCTTCTGATCCACGGCGGTAGCGCCGCTGACCGAACGGGCCAGGCGGTAGAACTCGGTGGTGAAGCGCTGCAGATCGACCGGGTTGGCCACCACCCGCTTGATCGGGCGCTTGAGCACATGGGTCAGGTTGCTCTCCCAGCCATGCACGAAGGGCTGGGCGCTGGCGATGGTCACCGCCTCGCTGTCCACCGCCACCGCCAGGATCTTGTGGCGCTGGGCGAAGGCGTAGGACATCAGAGGGGTCACGGCGGCCACATCGATCTTCAGCGGGTCGATGCGCAGGTAGGGCTGGCCGGCGAAGTTGGCCAGCCACACGGTGAGACCTTCCAGATCATGCTTCTTGCCCGGCCGCAGCAGATCGTCGAGCTGTTGGGCGGCGAGGAACTCCAGCGGGTGCATCTGCGCGTTGGCCGAGGCGCGGCGCAGCACCATGCATTGCTCCGCGCTTTCCTGGGAGACCCGGCCCTGGGCCACCAGTTCGCGGAGAATGTCGTTGAGATCGAGCCAGCGGTCCTGGGCGGGCGAGGCGAGGGCGGACATGGAGCTCCCTTTGTTCTGGATGACGGGGTGAGCAGCTTATTTCAGCAGCAGCTTCCAGGGTTTGAGCGTCGCCACAGTATGGGCCTGTGCCACGCGTGCGGCCAGCGCCTCGGGGTCGTTGGCCGGGGCGAACAACGCTTGCAGCTTGCCCAGCTCGCCGTACAGACGATCCAGTTCGGGCAGCTCCGGCACCTGACGGGCCAGACGCAGCCAGGCCTGGATGCGCTCGAGACGCGGCAGCTGCTCGGCCAGCCCCTCGGGGAACTGCTGGTAGTGCTTCAGGCGCAGGCCCTCGGCTTCCTCGCTGAGCAGGGTCGGCAGCCAGTTGCCCAGCGGCGCCGTGCCCTGGCGATCGCCGCGCGGGTTGCGGCCGACCGTCCAGCCGCGTTGTAGCAGCCAGCGCGACAGCTGCAGGGACAGCAGGCCCCAGCGATTGCCCTGCAGTTCACCGGCGAACATGGCCGGCGCGTTGTGGCGCAGGGCCTCGTCGTCGCGGCCGGCGGCCAGGCGTGGGCGCCAGTCGGCCAGCAGCGCGTCGAGGCCTTCGCGCAGCTCACGGCTGGAGGCGCGCGGCGCGGCCTGGCCGAGGCTGCTGAGCAGGGCGCGCAGGTCGATCAGCTGTTGCAGCCACTGTTCCAGCAGCTTCCAGTGACCGTTCCAGCGGTACTGCTCGGCCAGGCGCTGGCTGCTGCCGAGCAGGTGCCAGGCCAGCGCGGCGAAGGCGTCGTCCAGCGTCATCTCGGCGTTCAGTTCAGGCAGCGGCAGGCTAAGGCTGTAGCTGGCGGAATCGAACAGGCGATAGCCGCGCTCGGCCTTGCTGATATCGCAGGGCATCAGCGGCAGGTCGGCGGCCAGCTCGCAGGCCAGCTCCAGCAACGCGGCCGGCTCGCCTTCGCGCAGTTCCAGCTCCAGTTCGCAGATTTCTTCCTCGCCCTCGCCGGCGACCACCTTGCCCAGGTCCAGGGCCGCCTCGATCACCGTCTTGGCCTTGCCGCGGCCCCAGGCGATCTCGGCCTTCTCGCGGACGAAGTCGGTGGTGAACAGCGGCTGCAGGCTCTTCTTGTCCAGTTCGGCCAGGCTGGCCGGCCAGCAGTCGTCGCCGAGCAGTTTGAGGTCGAGCTTGGCCTTCTTCAGCTGCCAGTCCCACTCGTTGCGCTCGGACAGCCCGGCCACGCTCTGGCCGCGGCTCTTCAGGGTCTGGATGAACTGCTCGCCGTCGCGGCGCAGGCGCAGCGCGACGCGGGCCTCGGCCAAATCGCGCGCGGGTGTGTCGTAGTACTGGTTGAACAGCTCGTGGGTCTGCCAGCCGGACTTGTTGCGCTTCTTCAGCAGCGGATGGTCGCGCAGTGCGGCGAGGGTTTCGCGGCTAACGCGCAGCTTGATCTCGGTTTCTTTGGCCATGTCGGGACTCTCGGAGCGATTCGGAAAACAACAAGGCCGCCCGTGGGCGGCCTTGTCATGCGGCGGGCGGTGTTCAGACGAACAGCTTCACGCCCACCCAGAACAGACCTGCGGACAGCAGGACGGTGGCCGGCAGGGTCAGTACCCAGGCCATCAGGATGTTGCGCACTGTACCGAATTGCAGGCCGCTCTTGTTGGCGACCATGGTGCCGGCGACGCCGGACGACAGTACGTGGGTGGTCGACACCGGAAGACTGTAGACGTTGGCCAGGCCGATGGCGATGGACGCGGTGATCTGCGCGCTCATGCCTTGGGCGTAGGTCATGCCCTGCTTGCCGATCTTCTCGCCGACGGTCAGCACCACGCGCTTCCAGCCGACCATGGTGCCGATGCCCAGGGCCAGGGCCACGGCGAAGATCACCCAGAGGGGGGCATATTCGGTGGTGGCGGTGAGGTCCTTGCGCAGCTTCTCCAGGTCCGCCTTCTCGCGCTTGGGCAGGCTGTCCAGCTTGCCGACCTTCTTCGCGGTGTCGTCCAGGCACAGCAGGTAGCGGCGCACCTGGGTACGTTTTTCCTGGCCCATCTGGTTGTAGTCGGTGACGCCCTGCAGGTCTGCCAGCAGGGTGGCGATGGTCACCTCGGTCAGTTTGGCGTCGCAGCGGAACTTGGCCGGCAGCTCGGTGGTGCCGTTCTTGCCCAGGGCCAGGTAGTCGCTCAGCGCGTCATGGTTGCGGGTGTAGAACTGCTGCAGGTGCGCGGCGGCGTCGCGGGTGCGCTCGATCTGGTAGGTGGTGCTGTTGAGGTCCAGCACGAACTTGGCCGGGACGATGCCGATCAGCACCAGCATGATCAGGCCGATACCCTTCTGCCCGTCGTTGGAGCCGTGCACGAAGCTCACGCCCATGGCGGAGGCGATCAGAACCACGCGGTTCCAGAACGGCGGCTTCTTCTTGCCCTTGACCTCCATGCGGCTCTCGGGAGTCTCGTGCATCTTCGAGTCGGCAAAGGCACGGCGCAGAGCGATCAGGATCAGCGCCGCCACGGCGAAGCCGGCCAGTGGCGAGAGCAGCAGGGACAGGCCGATATCGATCGCCTTCTGCCAGTTCACGCCGTCGGCCAGCGAGATGTTGGTGAGCAGGGCGTTGGCCAGGCCCACGCCGAGGATCGAACCGATCAGGGTGTGCGAGCTGGAGGCCGGGATGCCGAAGTACCAGGTGCCCAGGTTCCAGGCGATGGCCGCGGTCAGCAGGGAGAACACCATCACCAGGCCGTGGGCCGTGTTGACGTTGATCAGCAGCTCCACCGGCAGCAGGTGGACGATGGCATAGGCCACGCCGATACCGCCGAGGACCACACCGAGGAAGTTGAAGATGCCGGAAGCGATTACCGCCAGGTGCGGCGGCATCGCCTTGGTGTAGATCACCGTGGCCACCGCGTTGGCGGTGTCGTGGAAACCGTTGATGAATTCGAAGGTCAGGACAAAGGCCAGGGCTAGCACCAGACCGATGGCGACCCAGGCATCGAGCCCGCTGAATATCTCGAACATGACGTTTTCGTGACCGGAAAATGGGGCGCGAAGTATGCCAGATGACAACAGGTTCTGCTCGAACGGTCGTTTCCAGTCATGTCAGCCGGACGAAAGGTCATCCTGCCGCGGCATAGGCAGCGGGCGCCGGCCTCTCTATGATGGGGCATGCCACGGAGAATCCCCATGTCGCTTCCCTCCCTGCAGGACCAGTTCGCTGCGCTGATCGCCACCCCGTCAGTGAGCTGTACCCAGCCGCACTGGGATCAGTCCAACCGCGCGGTGATCGACCTGCTGGCCGGCTGGCTGGGCGACCTCGGCTTCGCCTGCGAGATCCAGGAAGTGGCGCCGGGTAAGGCCAACCTGCTCGCCACCCTCGGCAGTGGCCCCGGCGGCCTGGTGCTGGCCGGGCACAGCGACACGGTGCCGTTCGACGCCGCCCTGTGGCAGAGCGATCCACTCAAGCTGACGGCCCAGGGCGACCGCTGGGTCGGCCTCGGTGTGTGCGACATGAAGGGTTTCTTCCCGCTGGTGATCGAGGCGGTGCGCGGCCTGCTCGATCAGCCGTTCAGGCAGCCGCTGCTGGTGCTGGCCACCTGCGACGAGGAAAGCTCGATGGCCGGTGCCCGCGCCCTGGCCGAGGCTGGCCGGCCCCTGGGGCGCGCCGCGGTGATCGGTGAGCCGACCGGCCTGAAGCCGATCCGCCTGCACAAGGGCGTGATGATGGAGCGCATCGACATTCTCGGGCAGAGCGGCCACAGCTCCGACCCCAGTCTCGGCCACAGCGCCCTGGAGGCCATGCACGACGCCATCGGCGCGCTGCGCGAGCTGCGCAGTCAGTGGCAGCGCGAGTTCAACAACCCGCAGTTCGGCGTGCCGCAGCCGACCCTCAACCTCGGCTGCATCCACGGCGGCGACAACCCCAACCGCATCTGCGGCCAGTGTTCGCTGGAGTTCGACCTGCGTCCGCTGCCGGGTATGGACCCGGAGCAGCTGCGTGCGGCCATTCGCGGCAAGCTGCGGCCGCTGGCCGAGCGGCACCAGGTGAAGATCGACTACGCGCCGCTGTTCGCCAACGTGCCGCCCTTCGAGCAGAGCGCCGACAGCGACCTGGTGCGCCTGGCGGAAAAGCTTACCGGGCATGCGGCGCAGTCGGTGGCATTCGGTACCGAAGCCCCGTATCTTCAGCAGCTTGGCTGCGAGACCATCGTCCTCGGCCCCGGCGACATCGCCTGTGCCCACCAGCCGGGGGAATTCCTCGAGCTGGCGCGTATCGAGCCGACGGTGCGCCTGCTGCGCCAGCTGATCCAGCACTACTGCCTATGACCCGCCCAGCCTAAGGGGAGCACCGATGTTGCGACGACGCTAGACCGACCTTCCTTCTCCGCGTGCGGAGAGGCAAACCATCGCTCGTCCGTCCCCGCTCACAGGCTCCTGCATGCACGACTACGTCAACTGGCTCCGCCACGCTTCGCCCTATATCAACGCCCACCGTGACTGCACCTTCGTGGTCATGCTGCCCGGCGAAGGTGTGGAACACCCGAATTTCGGCAATATCGTTCACGACCTGGTGCTGCTGCACAGCCTCGGCGTGCGCCTGGTGCTGGTACACGGCTCGCGCCCGCAGATCGAGACGCGCCTGGCCGAGCGCGGCCTGACCCCGCGCTACCACCGCGACCTGCGCATCACCGATGGCCCGACCCTGGACTGCGTGATCGATGCCGTCGGCCGCCTGCGCATCGCCATCGAGGCGCGCCTGTCGATGGACATGGCCGCCTCGCCGATGCAGGGCTCGCGTCTGCGCGTGAGCGGCGGCAACTTCGTCACCGCGCGGCCGATCGGCGTGGTCGATGGCGTCGACTATCACCACACCGGCGAAGTGCGCCGCGTCGACCGCAAGGGCATCGGCCGCCTGCTCGACGAGCGCAGCATCGTGCTGCTGTCGTCGCTCGGCTACTCGCCCACCGGGGAAATCTTCAACCTGGCCTGCGAAGACGTCGCCACCCGCGCCGCCATCGACCTGCAGGCCGACAAGCTGCTGCTGTTCAGCGCCGAGCGAGGCCTGCTCGACGAGAGCGGCAAGCTGGTGCGCGAGCTGCGCCCGCAGCAGGTGCCGGCGCACCTGGCGCGGCTCGGCAGCTGCTACCAGGCCGAACTGCTGGATGCTGCGGCCCAGGCCTGCCGCGGCGGAGTCAAGCGCAGCCATATCGTCAGCTATATGGAAGACGGCTCGCTGCTCACCGAGCTGTTCACCCGCGATGGCGGCGGCACCCTGGTCGACCAGGAGCAGTTCGAATCGCTGCGCGAGGCGACCATCGAGGACGTTGGCGGGCTGATCGATCTGATCACTCCGCTGGAGGACCAGGGCATCCTGGTGCGCCGTTCGCGCGAGGTGCTGGAGCGCGAGATCGAGCAGTTCAGCATCGTCGAGCGCGACGGCCTGATCATCGCCTGCGCCGCGCTGTACCGCATCGCCGACTCGGACGCCGGCGAGCTGGCCTGCCTGGCGGTGAACCCCGAATACCGCCACGGCGGCCGCGGCGACGAGCTGCTGGAGCGCATCGAGGAACGCGCCAAGGCGCTGGGTCTGAAGACTCTGTTCGTGCTCACCACGCGCACCGCCCACTGGTTCCAGGAGCGCGGCTTCGAGCCCAGCGGCGTCGAGCGTCTGCCGGCGGCGCGGGCCTCGCTGTACAACTACCAGCGCAACTCGAAGATCTTCGAAAAGCTGCTGTAAAGACTGCTGCGCGTCGGCTAAACGGCGTTGAAAACGGCTTCGGAATGCTCATTTACAACTCGTAAACTCCGCTTCCTCAGCCGTTTTCGCCACCGTTTATCTCTAGCTCGCGCGTCTTTGGATCGTGCAATGAAAAGGGCCGCGTTTGCGGCCCTTTTGTTTGGTGGGGTGAATCAGGCGCTGCGCCGTTGGTGCAGCTTGAACTGCTCGTTGCCGTCGTCCCAACCGGCCTCCCAGGCGGCGGCCAGCACTTCAACGGGGTAGGGTTGCGCGTGCTGCGGCTGGCCGGTGAGTCCGGCCATGTAGCCTTGCTGGTAGGCCTTGTTCAGGCTTTCCAGACTCCAGTCGTGGTTGTCTGCGTCGGGCGTCATGGCTGTTCGCCAATGCGGGTTTCCCCACAGGCTAGCCCCTGCCGGCGCCAGCGGCATGCCGTCGGTCAGGGGCGAGCGGTCGAAGTGGCGGAATTGTGACGAATTGCCGCTAAAGCGACGGTTCGTTGACCGCTGCGCCTGGCGAGACCGGTGCCGAGCGCATCGGCACGCACCTCACACGCTGATGCCGAGAATGCTCGCCTGATAGGCCGCGACGAAAGTGTCGAAGTCGCCGGCGGGTGCACGTTCCAGCTCGGCCTGTTCGGCCAGGGACTGGCGCGCGGCTGCCTCGAACTGCGCCTGCTCCGTCGCGCTCAGCGGCTGGGCGCGGAAGGTGGCGGCGTGGGCCTTGCTCTGGCGCAGGGCGAACGCACGGAAGCTCTCGCCGCTTTCCTTCAACTCGGCCAGCACCTGGGCCGAGGGTGTCAGGCTGGCGTCCTCGACCTTGCGCCGTTGCAGGTGCAGGGCGGTCTGGTAGGCGTCGCCGCCGTAGGCGCGGTCGAGCAGCGCGGCGATCGGGGTGAAGGCGTCGAGCAGTTCGCCGGCCCAGGTCCGCAGCTCGACCTGCTCGCCGTCGCGCTGCAGGTGCAGGCCGGGGCGGCGGCCTTCCTTGACCGTCTTGAGGAAGTTCTCGGTGCTGGCGCGACACACGCCGCTGGCCAGCAGCGGGCTGTCCTGCAGGGCGCAGAACAGGATGAAGGCGTCGAGGAAGCGCGCCTGGTCCAGGTCGATCCCCATCGGCAGGTAGGGGTTGATGTCCAGGCAGCGCACTTCCACGTACTGCACGCCACGGCTCATCAGGGCCTGGATCGGGCGCTCGCCGGAATAGGTGACGCGCTTCGGGCGGATGCTCGAGTAGTACTCGTTTTCGATCTGGATGATGTTGGTGTTGAGCTGCAGCCACTCGCCATTGGCGTCCTTGGTGCCGATCTCGGCATAGGCCGGGTAGGGCGTGGCCACCGCCGCGCGCAGGCTCTCGGTGTAACTGGCCAAGTCGTTGTAGCAGGGCGTCAGGCCCGACTGGGCGCTGCTCTGGTAGCCCAGGTCGCTCATGCGCAGGCTGGTGGCGTAGGGCAGGTGCAGGGTGTCGGCATCCAGCGGTTGCAGCTGGTGCGGACGGCCGCGCAGGAAGCTGGCGTCCAGTGCCGGCGAGGCGCCGAACAGGTACATCAGCAGCCAGCTGTAGCGGCGGAAATTGCGGATCAGCGCGATGTAGCTGGCGGACTGGTAGTCGCGTGCGCTCTGCGTGTCGCCGTCCAGCCGCTGCAGCAACGGCCACAGGCCCTCGGCCAGGCTGAAGTTGTAGTGGATGCCGGCGATGCATTGCATGGTCTTGCCGTAGCGCAGGGCCAGGCCCTGGCGATAGACGTACTTCAGACGACCGATATTGGAGTTGCCGTAGCGGGCGATCGGGATATCCGCCTCGTCCGGCAGCACGCCGGGCATGGACGGGCTCCACAGGTACTCGCCGTCCAGTTGGCTGGCGGCGAAGCGATGGATGCGCTCCAGCTCGGCCAGGGTATCGGCCGGGTTCGGCTCGGCCGGGGTGATGAACTCCAGCAGGGCCTCGGAGTAGTCGGTGGTGATCTGCGGGTGGGTCAGCGCCGAGCCGAGTGCGACCGGGTGTCCGGTCTGTGCCAGTTCACCCTGCTCGTCAACGCGCAGGGTCTCGCGCTCGATGCCGTGCAGGCACTGGGTGAGCAGGGACAGGTGGGCGGCATCGCCGAGCAGAGCCAGGCGGCGGGAGAGGAGATCGCTCAAGATTCTTGTTCCTTCACTCGACGGTCGCCCCTATATGGGGGTGGAGCCGCCACACTGCAAGTCGGGTACGGACGGACGCTGTCGCCTGACCGGAAGGGGAGGATGCGCCGACAGCGCGGCTCTGCGCAATGCCTCAAGCTCCCCTCTCCCGTTGGGAGAGGGAGTCAGATCACTTGCAGATAAAGGTGGCCTGGGCGGTGGCGATCAGCTTGTCGCCCTGTTCCACCTTGGCCTCCAGCACATGCACCTTGCGTCCGCCGTTGAGCACGCGGGCGTGGCAGACCACCTCGCCGGACTCGACGCCGCGGATGTAGTTGACCTTGCATTCCAGGGTCATGCTGCCGGCCTCGCCGTCGAACAGGCTGTGGCTGGCCTGGCCGAGGGCGGTGTCGATCAGCGAGTAGAGCGCGCCGCCGTGCATGCGTCCGTGCAGGTTGAGCATCTGCTCCTGCATGTCCATGCGTAGCTCGGACTCACCGTTCTCGGCACGCAGGATGCGGATGCCGAGCAGGCGACTGAAGTTGCTTTGTTTGCCGACGGGCGCGTCACTCATGGCTCACTTCCTCAGCTGCTTGGCGTTGGCGAACAGCGAGGCCATGGCCGCATTGGCCGGGGCCGGCTTGTCCTGGCTGGAGTGGCGCTCGCTACGCGGCTGGTTGCCGCCGCGGTTCTGAGCGCCGTTGCCGCGGGACTGGCCGCCGCGCGGGCCATCGACCTTCTCGCCGGGGGTGTCGCTCATGCGCATGGTCAGGCCGACGCGGTTGCGCGGGATGTCCACTTCCATGACCTTCACTTTGACGATGTCGCCGGCCTTGACCACCTCGTAGGGGTCTTTGACGAACTTCTCCGACAGGGCGCTGATGTGCACCAGGCCGTCCTGGTGCACGCCGATGTCGACGAAGGCGCCGAAGTTGGTGACGTTGGTCACCACGCCCTCCAGGATCATGCCCGGCTGCAGGTCCTTGAGACTCTCGACGCCTTCCTGGAACTCGGCGGTCTTGAACTCCGGACGCGGGTCGCGGCCCGGCTTGTCCAGTTCCTTGAGGATGTCGGTGACGGTCGGCAGGCCGAAGCTCTCGTCGGTGAAGCGCTTGGGATCCAGGCTGCGCAGGAAGCTGGAATCGCCGAGCAGCGAGCGCACGTCGCGGCCGGTATCGGCGGCGATGCGCTGGACCAGTGGATAGGTCTCCGGGTGCACCGCGGAGGCGTCCAGCGGGTTGTCGCCGTTCATCACGCGCAAGAAACCGGCCGCCTGCTCGAAGGTCTTGTCGCCCAGGCGCGGCACCTTCTTCAGGTCGCTGCGGCTCTTGAACGCGCCATTGGCGTCGCGGAACTGCACGATGTTCTGCGCCAGGGTGCTGTTGAGGCCGGAGATGCGTGCCAGCAGGGCGGCGGAGGCGGTGTTGACGTCCACGCCGACGGCGTTCACGCAGTCCTCGACCACCGCGTCCAGCGAGCGCGCCAGTTTCAGCTGCGACACGTCGTGCTGGTACTGGCCGACGCCGATGGATTTCGGGTCGATCTTCACCAGCTCGGCCAGCGGGTCCTGCAGGCGGCGGGCGATGGAGACGGCGCCGCGCAGCGACACGTCCATATCGGGGAATTCGCGGGCGGCCAGCTCGGAGGCGGAGTACACCGAGGCGCCGGCCTCGGAGACCATGACCTTGGTCAGCTTGAGCGCCGGCAGCTTCTTGATCAGGTCGATGGCCAGCTTGTCGGTCTCGCGGCTGGCGGTGCCGTTGCCGATCGAGATCAGGTCCACCGCGTGCTTGGCGCACAGCTTGGCGAGGATGGCCAGGGTGCCGTCCCAGTCGTTGCGCGGCGCGTGCGGGTAGACGGTGGTGGTTTCCAGCACCTTGCCAGTGGCGTCGACCACGGCCACCTTGCAGCCGGTGCGCAGGCCCGGGTCGAGCGCCAGGGTGGCGCGCGGGCCGGCCGGGGCGGCCAGCAGCAGGTCGTGCAGGTTACGGGCGAACACGGTGATCGCCTCGTCCTCGGCCTTCTCGCGCAGCTCGCCGAGCAGGTCGGTTTCCAGGTGGGTGTAGAGCTTGACCTTCCAAGTCCAGCGCACCACCTCGCCCAGCCACTTGTCGGCGGCGCGGCCGCGCTGCTCGATGCCGAAGCGCTCGGCGATCATCAGCTCGCACGGGTGCATGGTGCCCGGCGCTTCGTCGCCGACCTTGAGGCTGGCGCCGAGGATGCCCTCGTTGCGCCCGCGGAAGATCGCCAGCGCACGGTGCGACGGCACACCCTTGAGGGCCTCGTCGTGCTCGAAGTAGTCGCTGAACTTGGCGCCTTCGGCTTCTTTGCCGGCGACCACGCGGGCGCTGAGGGTGGCCTCGTTCTTCAGGAAGGAGCGCAGCTTGTCGAGCAGGCTCGCATCTTCGGCGAAGCGCTCCATAAGGATGTACTTGGCGCCTTCCAGCACGGCCTTCACATCGGCGAAGCCCTTCTCCGCATCGACGAAGCGCGCGGCCTCGGCTTCCGGGTTCAGGCTCGGGTCATCGAACAGGCCGTCGGCGAGCTCGCCGAGGCCGGCCTCCAGGGCGATCTGGCCCTTGGTGCGGCGCTTCTGCTTGTACGGCAGGTAGAGGTCTTCGAGGCGGGTCTTGGTATCGGCCTCGTTGATCTCGCGGGTCAGCTCGGGGGTCAGCTTGCCCTGCTCCTCGATGCTGGCGAGGATCGCCGCGCGGCGCTCGTCCATCTCGCGCAGGTAGCGCAGGCGCTCTTCCAGGTGGCGCAGCTGAGTGTCGTCCAGGCTGCCGGTGACTTCCTTCCGGTAGCGGGCGATGAAGGGCACGGTGGAGCCTTCGTCGAGCAGGGCCACGGCGGCGGCGACCTGTTGCGGGAGGACGCCGAGCTCGGCGGCGATACGCTTGTTGATGCTATCCATGAACCCTACCTGACAGAAAAACCACGCCGGTGCCGACGCGAAAGCGCCGCATTATAAACACCGGGTCGAAAAGCATTGGGAACCGTTCGGGGAAAAATCTGCTAACAATGGTCGAGCCGCCACGCGCCGGTGCTGGGCGATAATGCCGCGCCACCTCGGACAGGAGAGAACATGAGCAGTACACCCGCAGTCGAAGGCGAAAAGATCCTCATCGTCGATGACGACCCCGGCCTGCGCCGCCTGCTGGAGCGCTTCCTCAGCGAGCAGGGCTATCGCGTACGCGCCGTGGAGAACGTCGAGCAGATGGACCGCCTGCTGGCCCGCGAGCTGTTCCAGCTGCTGGTGCTCGACCTCATGCTGCCGGGCGAGGACGGCCTGTCCGCCTGCCGCCGCCTGCGCGAGGCGAACAACCAGATGCCGATCATCATGCTCACCGCCAAGGGCGACGAGGCCAGCCGCATCCAGGGTCTGGAAGGCGGTGCCGACGACTACCTGGCCAAGCCGTTCAACCCGCGCGAGCTGCTGGCGCGGATCAAAGCCGTGCTGCGCCGCCAGGCACCGGTAGTGCCCGGCGCGCCGGCCAGCGAGGACGAGACCGTCACCTTCGGCGACTACGAGCTGTCCCTGGCCACCCGCGAGCTGAAGAAGGGCGACGAGCTGCACATGCTCACCACCGGCGAGTTCGCCGTGCTCAAGGCCCTGGTCCAGCACGCCCGCGAGCCGCTGACCCGGGACAAGCTGATGAACCTGGCCCGCGGCCGCGAGTGGGACGCCCTGGAGCGCTCCATCGACGTGCAGATCTCCCGTCTGCGCCGGCTGATCGAGCCGGACCCGTCCAAGCCGCGCTATATCCAGACCGTCTGGGGCGTGGGCTACGTGTTCGTGCCGGACGGTAACAAGTAAGCCCATTCCCTGATGAAAACCCCCGTCTGGTTCCCGCAGAGCTTCTTCGCCCGCACCCTGTGGCTGGTGCTCATTGTCGTGCTGTTTTCCAAGGCGCTGACCCTGGTCTACCTGATGATGAACGAGGACATGCTGGTCGACCGCCAGTACAGCCACGGCGCGGCGCTGACCCTGCGCGCCTACTGGGCGGCGGAGCCGGAGGACCGCGCGCATATCGCCGAGGCGGCGACGCTGAGCCGGGTGGCGCAGGACAAGGTGCCGGCCACCGAGCAGCACTGGCCCTACTCGGAAATCTTCCTGCGCCAGATGCAGGCCGAGTTGGGCCCGGACACCGAGGTGCGGGTACGGGTGCAGAGCCCGCCGGCGCTGTGGGTGCGCGCGCCGAGCCTGGGCCCGGACTGGCTCAAGGTGCCGCTCTACCCGCACCCGCTGCGTGGGCAGAAGATCTGGAGCGTGCTCGGCTGGTTCCTCGGCATCGGCCTGCTGTCCACCGCCGCCGCCTGGATCTTCGTGCGCCAGCTCAACGCACCGCTCAAGCGCCTGGTGTTCGCCGCCCGCCAGTTCGGCCAGGGGCGCAGTGTGCGCCTGCCGGTGAGCGACACGCCGAGCGAGATGACCGAGGTGTACCGCGCCTTCAACCAGATGGCGGAGAACATCGAGCAGGGCGCCCGCGAGCGCGAGCTGATGCTGGCCGGGGTGTCGCATGACCTGCGCACGCCGCTGACGCGCCTGCGCCTGTCGCTGGAGATGCTCGGCGGCGATGCCGAGATGAGCGAGGACATGATCCGCGACATCGAGCATATGGACGCCATCCTCGACCAGTTCCTCGCCTTTATCCGCGACGGCCGCGACGAAAAGCCCGAGCCGGTGCTGCTCGACGAGCTGGTGCGCGAGACGGTGGCGCCCTACAACCAGCAGGAGGAGCGGGTGCGCCTGTGCCTGGAGCAGGTGCCGGCCTTCCCGCTGCGCCGGGTGTCACTCAAGCGCCTGCTGGTCAACCTGCTGGACAACGCCCTGCGCTACGGCGGCCAGGGCGTGGAAGTGGTGGCCAACGTCGCCGGCGACGAGAGCGCGCCCTATGTGGTGCTCAGTGTGCTGGATCGCGGCCCGGGCATCGCCCCGGCGGAGATGGGCGAGATCTTCAACCCTTTCATCCGCGGCGATCGCGCCCGTGGCGGCAAGGGTACCGGCCTGGGCCTGGCCATCGTCAAGCGCATCGCTGCGCTGCACGGCGGCAGCGTGGAGCTGCGCAACCGCTCCGGCGGCGGCCTGGAGGCACGCATCTGCCTGCCGCTGGGCCTGCTGTTGCCGCGCGACGCCAACTGACGGCACGCGGCCGCCTCTCGACGAAGCACCGCCGCGGGCCGCGGCCGACCGCTCTAGCAGGCCTGATCTATGCTGCTCTGGTGATCCGCATGAGGTCAGCATGGCCGTAGATTCCGCTCCTCTACCGCGATGGACCTGGTGGCTGCCGTTGCCGCTGCTGCACCTGGCCACCTGGCTGTCGTTGTCGACCCAGTACGCCACGGGTGCCGCACTGTGCTACCTGCCGTTCGCCCTCGGTCTGTGTGCCGTGCTCTGGTGGGGGCCGCGCGTGCTGCTGGCGCTCTATCTCAACGCGATGTTCAGCGCGCCGTTGTGGGGCCTGGACTGGCAGTGGGCGCCGCTGCATGCGCTGCCGGAAACCCTCGCCGTCGGCCTTGCCTGGCTGGCCTTGAGCCGGCTTGGCAATGCGGCGCTGCCGGATATCGCCAGCCTGCTGCGCTTCGTCCTGCTCGGGGTGCTGGCCCCGGCGCTGCTCGGTGCCCTGCTGACGCAGGGTGGTCTGTTGCTCAGCGGCCGACTGCCGGGCCAGTGGCGCGAGGCGATTCTCGAGCTGTGGCTGCTCGACAGCCTGATCGCCCTGGCCGTGTCCCTGCCCCTGCTGTGCCTGTTGACCCGGCGCCTGCAGCGGCGCGGCTGGGCCCTGCTGGCGGGGCCGGCCCTGGGCGAAGAGGGCGTCGGCGTGCGGGTACTGCCCTGGTGGCTGCTGCCGGTGCTGCTGGCCGCGCTGCCGTTGTCGCTGTGCTTCCTGCCGCTGCTGCTGATCCTGCCGCTGATCGGCGTCATGCTGCTGGCGCTGGCCCTGCTCTGGGGGTTCGCCGGTGCGCTCTGGGGCACGGCGCTGACGGCGCTGGCGGTGCTCCTCCTGCCGCTGGCCGGGGGCCTCGGCAGCAAGCTGGAATGGGGCGCGCCGCAGCGCCTAGAGATGCACTTCAGTGTGCTGCTGATGATGCTCGCCGCGCTGCTGGTGGGCCGCGCCCTCGGTGACCTGCGCAATACCCTGCGGCGCAGCGCGGCGATGCAGAAGGAGCTGGCCCTGGCCAACCTGGCGCTGCAGTCCTGCCCGCTCGGCGTGTCGATCTCCGACCTGCGCCAGCCCGGCGTGCCCTTCATCTACTGCAACCCGGCGCTGGAGCGCATCAGCGGCTATTCCCGCGAGGAGATCATCGGCACCTCCAGCCGTCTGCTGATCGACCAGGACGAGTCGCAGAGCGGCCTGCTGCGGGTGCGCCATGCCATCCGCCACGGCGTGGCGCACCAGGAGGTGCTGCGCAACTACCGCAAGAACGGCCAGCAGTTCTGGAACGAGATAACGGTGGCGCCGCTGCTCGACGAGCATGGCGAGGTCAGCCACCTGGTGGCGCTGAACAACGATGTCAGTGAACGCGAGCGCCTCGCCGCCGAGCTGGCCCAGCGCCGCGAGGAACTGCTGCGCCAGGCCCATCTGCTGACCCAGACCGAGGAGGTGGCGGACATCGGTGGCTGGGTGCTGGACCTGGTGACCCAGCGCATGTACTGGACCGAGGGCTGCTTCCGCCTCAACGAGCTGGACCCGGCCGGCGGCGCGCCGGACATGCAGGGCTCGCTGGATCGCTACGATGCGCCCAGCCAGAAGCTGATGAACGAGACCCTGGAGCGGGTGCTGCAGACCGGCGAGCCGTTCGACCTCGAAGTGCGCCTGCTCGGTGCCCGCGGTACCGCGCGCTGGGTGCGCCTGAAGGGCTTCGCCGAGCGCGACGGCGAGCAGGTGGTGCGTCTGTACGGGGCGATCCAGGACATCAGCGAGCGCCGCCGCACCGAGCGCCGCCTGCGCGAGCGCGACGAATGGCTGCGCCTGTTCTTCGAGGCGCCGCTGATCGGCATGGCCATGGTCAGCCCGCAGCGCCAGTGGCTGGAGGTGAACTTCAAGCTGTGCCAGATCCTCGGCCGCAACCGTGACGAGCTGCGCGCCAGCCACTGGCTGGAGATCACCCATCCGCAGGACATCGAGCGCGAGGAGGCGCTGTTCGCCGCCATCTGCAGCAGCGAGCGCGACGACTACGAGCTGGAGAAGCGCTTCCTGCGCAAGGACGGCAGCATCGTCTACGCCCGCCTCAGCCTGCGTGCGGTGCGTGACCCGAGTGGCCAGCTGGAGGCCTGCCTGGCCCTGGTGGAAGACATCACCGCGCGCCACGAGGCCGAGGCGCGCTACCGCACCCTGGTCGAACACGCGCCGGAGGCGATCCTGCTGTTCAGCCCCGACGGCGGCATCATCGACGCCAATGCCAACGCCCTGCGCCTGTTCCGCTGCAGCCGCGCCGAGCTGATCGGACGCAAGCCGACCGAGCTGAGCCCACCGCACCAGGCCGATGGCAGTCTGTCGGAACCGCTCGGTCGGCAGCACATCGATGCCGCCATCGCCGGCGAGACACCGGTGTTCGAATGGCTGCACCGCGACCTCGGCGGCCGCCTGCTGCCCTGCGAGATCCGCCTGGTGCGCATGCCCGGCGAGCCGCTGCTGATCCGCGCCAGCGTCACCGATATTTCCGAGCGCCAGCGCTACCAGCGCGAGATCGAGCGCCTGGCCTACAGCGACGAGCTGACCGGTCTGCCCAACCGCCGCCTGCTGCAGGACCGCCTGCAGCAGGCCATGGCCCGCGAGCGCCGCGAGGGCAGTTTCGGCGCGCTGCTGTTTATCGACCTGGACCACTTCAAGACGGTCAACGACAGCCTCGGCCATCACGTCGGCGATGACCTGCTGCGCGAAGTCACCGCCCGTCTCGGCCACAGCTTGCGCGCCGAAGACACCCTGGCCAGGCTCGGCGGTGACGAGTTCGTGGTGCTCCTGGAGACCCTGGCCGACAGCCAGGCCATGGCCGCCGAACTGGCCGCCGAGGTGGGCGACAAGCTGCTGGCCAGCCTGCGCGGCAGTTTCCAGGTGCAGGGTCACGACCTGATGGTGACCGGCAGCATCGGCATTACCCTGCATCCGCTGGCCGGCCAGGACGCCGCCGACGCCCTCAAGCAGTCGGACACGGCCATGTACCGGGCCAAGCATTCCGGGCGCAACGCCCTGCATTTCTTCGCTCCGGAGATGCAGGCGGTGATCGATCAACGCCTGCAGCTGCAGAGCGAGCTGCGCCTGGCCATGGCCCGCGACCAGCTGTACCTGGTGTTCCAGCCGCAGCTGGAGCTGGCCAGCGGGCGCATCGCCGGTGCCGAGGTGCTGCTGCGCTGGCGTCATCCGGAACGCGGCGAGATTTCGCCGGTGCAGTTCATCCCGCTGGCCGAGGAGACCGGGCTGATCCACGAGCTCGGTCACTGGGTACTGGAACATGCCTGCGCCAGCCTGGCGCGCTGGCAGGCCGACTGGCCGCAGCTGGTGCTGGCGGTCAACCTCAGCCCGCGCGAGCTACGCCAGGCCGATTGCGTCCAGCGCGTCGGCGACTGCCTGCGCCGCCATGCGCTGCCCAGCGGCGCGCTGGAGCTGGAAATTACCGAAGGTGTGCTGCTGGAGGATGTCGAGCACTGCATCGCCACCATGCTGGCGCTCAAGGCCCAGGGCGTACGCTTCGCCATCGACGACTTCGGCACCGGCTACTCATCGCTCACCTACCTCAAACGCCTGCCGCTGGACCGCCTGAAGATCGACCGCAGTTTCATCCACGACCTGGAAGGCGACGCCAGTGGCGGCATGCTGGTGGAGACCATCCTGATGATCGCCCGCAACCTGGGCCTGGAGTGCGTGGCCGAGGGCGTGGAGAACGAGGTCCAGCTCGACTGGCTACGCCGGCACGACTGCGCGCTGGGCCAGGGTTTCCATCTGGGACGGCCACTGGGCGAGCGGGAGTTTATCGAGTGGATGGAGCGTAACGCGGGAGCCGGCCTGCCTCTCGGATAGGCAACCCGGCGGCGGAAAACTGATCAGCCGCGCCCGCGGGTACGGGTCTGCCCCGGAATGGCGTTCTTCTCCAGGTACTCGATGATGATGCCGGCCACGTCCTTGCCGGTGGTGGTCTCGATGCCTTCCAGGCCCGGCGAGGAGTTCACCTCCATCACCAGCGGGCCGTGGTTGGAGCGCAGGATGTCGACGCCGGCCACCGACAGGCCCATGACCTTGGCCGCGCGGATGGCGGTCATGCGTTCTTCCGGGGTGATCTTGATCAGGCTGGCCTCGCCGCCGCGGTGCAGGTTGGAGCGGAATTCGCCGGGCTTGGCCTGGCGCTTCATCGCCGCGATCACCTTGTCACCGACCACGAAGCAGCGGATATCGGCGCCGCCGGCTTCCTTGATGTATTCCTGCACCATGATGTTCTGCTTCAGGCCCATGAACGCCTCGATCACCGACTCGGCGGCCTTCTCCGTCTCGCAGAGCACCACGCCGATGCCCTGGGTGCCCTCCAGCACCTTGATCACCAAGGGGGCGCCGTTGACCATCTGGATCAGGTCGGGAATGTCGTCCGGCGAGTGGGCGAAGCCGGTCACCGGCAGGCCGATGCCCTTGCGCGACAGCAGCTGCAGCGAGCGCAGCTTGTCGCGCGAGCGGCTGATGGCCACCGACTCGTTGAGCGGGAAAACGCCCTGCATCTCGAACTGGCGCAGCACGGCGCAGCCATAGAAGGTCACCGAGGCGCCGATGCGCGGGATCACCGCGTCGAAGCCTTCCAGCGGACGGCCGCGGTAGTGGATCTGCGGCTTGTGGCTGGCGATGTTCATGTAGGCGCGCAGGGTGTCTATCACCACCACCTCGTGGCCACGCTCCTCGCCGGCTTGGATCAGGCGACGCGTCGAGTACAGGCGCGGATTGCGCGACAGGATGGCGATCTTCATTGGGCACCGGAAAGAATGGGGAGCTGCGGTTTGTCTTGCACGTAGGTCAGCGCCGGGTTGACCACCAGCTGGCCGTCGACCAGGGCGTGGGCGCCGAGCAGTACGCGATAGCGCATGGTCTTGCGGCAGGCCAGGGTGAAGTCCACCGGCCAGCTGCGGTCGCCCAGGGTCAGGGCGGTACTGATCACGTAGCGGGTCTGGGCCTGGCCGTTGGAACTCTTGATGGTCTTCACCGTCACCACCTTGGCCTCGCACGGGTGGCGGCGCTGCACCAGGGTGCCGAAGTGCGCCGTGAAGCGCACCCAACGCACGCCGTCACGCTCGAAGGGCGCTATGTCGCTGGCATGCAGGGTCGAGGTGCTGGCACCGGTGTCGATCTTTGCGCGCAGGCCGATCATGCCCAGCTCGGGCAGGTTGATCCATTCGCGCAGACCGATCACGGAGAGTTGGTCGAAGGTCTTCAATACAGGCTTCCATCGGCGATGCAGGCATTCTAGATGTGCCATGTGACAACTGCATCAGGCAAGATTCACGCCGCGTGACGAGTTTTCCAGGGTGAGAAATGAGCGACAAAGACGACAAGGTGCGCCTGGACAAGTGGTTGTGGGCGGCGCGCTTCTACAAGACCCGTTCCCTGGCCAAGGAAGCCATCGAAGGCGGCAAGGTGCATTGCCGCGGCGAGCGCTGCAAGCCGGGCAAGGAGCCGAAGCTCGGCGACGAGTACGTCATTCGCGCCGGTTTCGACGAGCGGACCGTGGTGGTGCGCGGGCTGTCCATGGTGCGGCGTGGCGCGCCGGAGGCGCAGCTGTTGTATGAGGAGACGGCCGAGAGCATCGCCCGCCGCGAAGAGGCTGCGGCCCTGCGCAAGGCTGGCGCCCTCGGCGTGCAGACCGACGGCCGGCCGAACAAGAAGCAGCGCCGCCAGCTGCTCGGCCTGCGCGGCGACTGAGCCGCCGGCCATCGCCGCATGGCTTGGATGCACCGGCGTTTGTCCCTAGAATTCCGCCTTATTCCCCGGGCCATCCAGCGCGGCGCACTCGTCAGAGGCGTCGGTGGCCCGTCATCCTCTTCGTCAGGCGGTCCCCGATGCACGATTTCGATCATTCCCAGCGTTTCATCTTCGACGACAACGACGTCCGCGGCGAGATGGTCAGCCTGGCCGAGAGCTACCAGCACGTGCTGGCCAAGCATCCCTATCCGCAGCCGGTGGCCCAGCTGCTCGGCGAGATGCTCGCCGCCGCCGCCCTGTTGGTCGGCACCCTGAAGTTCGAAGGTCTGCTGGTGCTGCAGGCGCGCTCTTCCGGCCCGGTGCCGCTGGTGATGATCGAGTGCTCCAGCGAGCGCGAAGTGCGCGGCATCGCCCGCTACGATGCCGAGGCGGTGGACGCCGGAGCCGGTCTGCGCGAGCTGATGCCGGACGGCGTGCTGGCATTGACCATCGACCCGGCCAAGGGCCAGCGCTACCAGGGTATCGTCGAGCTGGAGGGCGACAGCCTGGCCGACAGCCTGAGCGCCTATTTCGCCACCTCCGAGCAGCTGCCGACCCGCTTCTGGCTGCGTGCCGACGGCCAGCGCGCCCGTGGCCTGCTGCTGCAGCAGCTGCCGCCGCACCATCAGACCGAGCCGGAAGAGCGCCAGGAGAGCTGGAATCATGTGCTGACCCTGGCCGACACCCTGAGCGCCGAGGAACTGCTCGGCCTGGACAACCAGACCGTATTGCACCGCCTCTATCACCAGGAGGCCGTGCGCCTGTTCGAGCCGAACCCGCTGCAGTTCCGCTGCAGCTGCTCGCGCGAACGCTCGGCGCGGGCTCTGATCAGCGTCGGCCAGGCCGATGCCGAGGCCCTGCTGGAAGAGAGCGGCGGGCGCGTGGAGATTGACTGCCAGTTCTGCAACGAGCGCTATTTCTTCGATGCCAGCGACGTGGCCCAGCTGTTCGCCACCGGCGACAGCCAGGCGCCATCGACGACTCGGCACTGAAAGTGATAGCCAGACTCTATTGATGGCATTCGCGGACAAGAGGCTGCCAAGCTCCTGGCTTTTCTGGCATACTCCCGCGACTTTTTTATCGCTGTAGTGAAGCTTCAGGCCCACTACACAAGTTCGGAAGACTCGGCCGCCGGCCGACGGGGACCCAAATGACGCAAGCCAATACCACCGTGTACACCGACATCAGCGCTGCCCAACTGGTCGAAGAGGCCATCCGTCGTGGCGAGGGTGAGCTGGCCGCCAACGGTTCTCTGGTTGTCCGTACCGGTCACCGTACCGGCCGCTCGCCTGCCGACCGCTTCATCGTCCAGGAGCCGAGCACCGAGGCGAAGATCGCCTGGGGCAACATCAACCGTCCGTTCCCGGCCGACAAGTTCGATGCCCTGTGGGATCGCGTCGAGGCGTTCAACGCCGCCCAGGGCCACTTCGTTTCCCATGTTCACGTAGGTTCGGCCGACGCCCACTACCTGCCGGTGAAGATGACCACCCAGACTGCCTGGCAGAACCTGTTCGGCCGTTGCCTGTTCATCAACCCGGAAACCTACAACCCGGCCGGCAAGGCCGAGTGGCAGATCCTCAACGTCGCCAACTTCGAGTGCGTACCGGAGCGTGACGGCACCAACTCCGACGGCTGCGTGATCATCAACTTCGCCGCCAAGAAAGTCCTGCTCGCCGGCATGCGCTACGCCGGTGAAATGAAGAAGGCCATGTTCTCCGTGCAGAACTTCCTGCTGCCGGAAGCCGACGTGCTGCCGATGCATTGCGCCGCCAACATCGGCGAAGAAGGCGACGTGACCCTGTTCTTCGGTCTGTCCGGCACCGGCAAGACCACCCTGTCGGCCGACCCGAGCCGCTACCTGATCGGTGACGACGAGCACGGCTGGGGCGTGGGCGTGGTGTTCAACATCGAGGGTGGTTGCTACGCCAAGTGCATCGACCTGTCCGAGAAGAACGAGCCGGTGATCTGGAAAGCCATCCAGTTCGGCGCCGTGCTGGAGAACGTGGTCCTAGACGAGAACCGCGTCCCGGACTACGCCGACGACAGCCTGACCCAGAACAGCCGTGCGGCCTACCCGCTGGAGCTGGTCGAGAAGCGCTCCGAGAAGAACCTCGGCGGCGAGCCGAACGCCGTGATCTTCCTGACCTGCGACCTGACCGGCGTACTGCCGCCGGTGTCGATCCTCAGCGAAGAGCAGGCCGCCTATCACTTCCTGTCCGGCTACACCGCGCTGGTCGGCTCCACCGAAATGGGCAGCGGCGGCGGCATCAAGTCGACCTTCTCCACCTGCTTCGGCGCGCCGTTCTTCCCGCGTCCGGCCGGCGAGTACGCGGAGCTGCTGATCAAGCGCATCCGTGGCTTCGGCTCCAAGGTGTACCTGGTCAATACCGGCTGGACCGGTGGTGGCTACGGCGTCGGCAAGCGCTTCAACATCCCGACCACCCGTGGCGTGATCGCCGCCATTCAGAGCGGCGCTCTGGTCGGTGCCGAGACCGAGCAGCTGCCGATCATCAACCTGAGCGTGCCGAAGGCCGTTCCGGGCGTCGAGACCAACCTGCTCAACCCGCGCAACACCTGGGCCGACGGCAACGCCTACGACGAAGCCGCTCGTGGCCTGGCCCAGCAGTTCGTCGACAACTTCAAGAAGTTCGACGTCTCCGACGCCATCCGCAACGCCGGTCCGCAGCTGTAAGCTGCAGGCCAATGAAAAAGCCGCCCGAGGGCGGCTTTTTTGTGCCTGTCCACCTGATGGCTCAGGCACTGGATGCAGCGTAGGGCTCCGGCCTGGCCGGCTCGTTCTCAGGCCGCTCGGGGCGGCTGGCGATATCTGCGATGTTCTGGGCCCGGTCGTTGCGCTCTTGCGCCTCGCGCAGCTCCGTAGCGGTCTCCAACGGGGTCGGCTGGCTCTCGACTTCGCCTTCGCTGGCCACTGCCAGATAGGTTTCGATCTGCCTTTGCTGAGTGTTGGCGCTGTAGATCTGCGTAGCCGCATCACGCTTGGCGGCCTGGCTCAGTTCGCGGCTTTCCTGGCGCTCTGCGACTCGGTCGGAAGTAGCGTCCACAACCTTGTTTACCTGTTCGGGACTGGTCGGGCCGTACTTGTTGATGACCTGAGTCGAGGGCGGCAGATTGCCGCTGTAGCCGTTGATCTGCATTAGGAATGCATCTCCCTGTAATTGCCTGGCTTTACTGTAATCCCCGACGAGGGAAGTACATTAGATTGATTGGCAATAGCCGGTCCGCTTCATGACGGGCCAAACAGAGGATGACAGCGCTCGTCGAGCCCGGCGGATTCGGCGAGCGCACCGGGGCTGAGCAGGCTGGTGAGAATCAGCAGCAGGGGAGCGAAGCGTTTCATGGTGGCCTCCTGATGGTCAGCGAGGACAGCCGGACGGCTCAGTCGATTACCTCTGCGCCCTGGATGGTCAGCTCCGGCAGGGCGGCGGGCATCGGACATACCTGCAGATACTTGATGCTCTCGCGCGGGATCATCAGCAGGTCGCCATCCACCTCGATGCTCAGAAAAGGCGATTCCAGCTGCTTGCGCAAGGCGCGGGCGACGGCCGCCGGGTCCTCGCTCTGCTTGGGAAAGCGCAGGGCCAGGCGCTGGCCGTCCTGGAAATACAGATACAGATGCTTGAGTGGCTTCATGGGGCTCCTCCCTGGGAGGGCTCGCCCCATCGTGGGCGGCCCTAGCTGCGGTCGGCCAGTACGCCGATCAGGAAGAAGACTAGTAGCAGGACGGGCGACAGGGTGAAGTTGTTGAAGTAGCCCAGGCCTTTGGCCAGCCAGGGGGTGAGGAAGACGATGGCCAGGCCGTAGCCGATGGCGCAGACCAGCACGAAGATGAAGGTGCGCAGGACGAAGTTGAGGCCGCTGATGGAGCGCTGTACCCAGGCGTTGATGCCGGGGCCGAACAGCACGAAGAGGGTGGCCATGATGGCCAGCGAGATGTCGTACAGGTTGCCTCGGCACCAGCGCGAGAGGGTGGCGATCAGGTCGAGTACGAGATCCATCGGTGGTCCTTAGGGCGGATTGTGAGGCCGCCATTCCACCCTAGTCCGGGCGCGAATGCAAAGCGTGGTGAACGGCTTTGCTCCAGGTCGCGTTGGCGCAATCCAGAGGGCGTCTTATGCCCTGGCGGGTGTATCCACCCGATGGATGCCGGCTACCGGCGCAAATCTCAGTCGTCCCGGCGGATTTCGCGGGATTCCTGACGAGTGTCCTGCTTGGTGCCGCGCTTGAGTTGGCGACAATCCATGCGGTTATCCCCCGAGTCGATGCATTCCTGCTTGAGATCGCGTGCTTCCTCGCGCCCGCTCTGGCGATTGTCGCGGGCATCTTGGCGATCGCTGCGCCGATCCTGTCGCCGCTCCGAGCCATAGGTACCTGCATGGGCCGGTGGTGGGGTGAGCAGGGGCGTGACAATGGCCAGCAACAGGGCCGATACCGCGAGGCGCAAACCAGTGGAGCGATTCATGGTGCCTCCTGGTCGATGGGCGGGGCTGGAAAAGTATAGGTGAGGCTGGCCCGGCCTCTTCGGCGAGTGGATATACGGAGTGATGCCTTTGCCTGGGCGCGACTATCGGTTGGCCGGGCTCAGGGCAGGAAGTGCTGCAGCAGGTCGTTGAGGAACAGCTGGCCTTCGCGGGTGGCGACCAGGCGTTGCGGGTCGCGCTGCAGCAGCTGGCGTGCCTCGGCCTCGCGGCGTGCCGCGTCCAGGCTGGCCAGCGGCAGGCCGGTGCGCTGCTCGAACAGTGCTGCCGGCACACCATCGCTCAGGCGCAGCACGTTCATCAGGAACTCGAAGGGCAATTCCTCGGCATCCAGCAGGCGCTCGCCGGCCTGGAAAGCCTTGTTCGTATCCAGATAGTCCTTGGGCAGGCGGGTCTTCCAGGTACGCAGGATTCGTCCGTCCGGCGCGCTCAACTTGGCGTGGGCGCCGGCGCCGATGCCGAGGAAGTCGCCGAAGGTCCAGTAGTTGAGGTTGTGCCGCGCCGCGCGCCCGGCCTGGGCATAGGCGGAAACTTCATATTGTCCGTAGCCCTCTGCGGCCAGTAGGGCCTGCCCGGCCTCCTGGATGTCCCACAGCAGGTCGTCCTCGGGCAGTTCGGGCGGCTGGCTCCAGAACACCGTGTTCGGCTCCATGGTCAGCTGGTACCAGGACAGGTGCGTCGGGCCCTGGGCGATGGCGGTGCGCAGGTCGAACAGGGCGTCCTCGATGCTCTGCCCGGGCAGGCCGTGCATCAGGTCGAGGTTGAAGTTGTCGAAACCGGCGGCGCGCGCCATATCGGCGGCGCGAATCGCCTCGCCACCATCGTGGATACGGCCCAGGGCCTTGAGCTTGGCCTCCTGGAAGCTCTGCACGCCGATCGACAGGCGATTGATGCCGAGGTTGCGGTAGTCGCGGAACTTGGCCTGCTCGAAGGTGCCCGGATTGGCCTCCAGGGTGATCTCGATATCGCTGGCGAATGGCACGCGGCGCTGCACGCCTTCCAGCAGGCGGCCGAGAGCCTTGGCCGAGAACAGGCTGGGCGTGCCGCCGCCGAAGAAGATCGAGGTCAGCTCACGGCCGTGGGCGTGTGCCTGGTCGGCATCGAGGTCGGCGAGCAGGGCGTCGACGTACTCCTCTTCCGGCAGGCTGGGGCCAGCGGCATGGGAGTTGAAGTCGCAGTAGGGGCATTTGCGCACGCACCACGGGATGTGGATGTACAGCGCGAGTGGCGGCAGCTGGAAGCCACCGCCGGGCGAGGTGTTCATTGCAGACCCAGGCGCTGCTTGAGCAGGGCCATGGCGCGGGCGCGATGGCTGATGCGGTTTTTCTCGTCGCTGGCCAGTTCGGCGCTGGAGCATTCGCGCTCCGGCACCCAGAACAGCGGGTCGTAGCCGAAGCCCTCGGCGCCACGGGCTTCGCGCAGGATGCTGCCGTGCCACAGGCCTTCGCAGAGGATCGGCAGCGGGTCGTCGGCATGTCGCACCAGGGCCAGGGCGCAGACGAACTGGGCGCCGCGCTCGGCGTCCGCCACGTCCTTCAGCGCATCGAGCAGCTTGGCGTTGTTGGCCGCGTCGCCCTGGCCATCGGCGTAGCGCGCCGAGTAGATGCCCGGGGCGCCGCCGAGAAAGTCCACGGCCAGGCCGGAGTCGTCGGCCAGTGCCGGCAGGCCGGACACGCGGGCGGCGTTGCGCGCCTTGAGGATGGCGTTCTCGACGAAGGACAGGCCGGTCTCTTCCGGCTCGATGCTGGAGAACTCGCCGACCGAGCGCACGCGCACGTGTTCGCCGAGCATGGCCTGGAGTTCCTTGAGCTTGCCGGCGTTGTGGCTGGCCAGTACCAGTTCTTTGAAGGGCATGGTCATTCGTCCGGGAACACTTCCTGGTTGAAGGTAAAGGTGTGCGGTGCGCCGTCGCCGATCTGCACGTTGACGCTGAAGGTCAGGATCTCGCGCTCACGCAGCGGGAACTCGGCCAGGTAGTACACGGCGCCGCTCTCCAACACTTGCTTGAACTGCAGTTCGACGGTTTGCCCGAGCAGGTTCTTCAGGGTGCCGCCGACCTTGGCCGCCTGGCCCTTGCCGTCCTTGAGCGCGGCGATGTTGAGCACACCCACCGTCTTGCTGCGGGTCAGGCCAGCGGCCGCGGCCACGTCCGGCTGCAGGAAGCTGGAGTTGAACACGCTGTAGTGCACGTCCAGTTCGCCGAAGGTCTGTTTGCGTTCGGCGAACGCGGGCAGGGCGAAGAGCACGCAGAGCAGCAGGGATGCGAAACGGCGCATGAGAGGTCCTCCGGGGCGTCGCGGGTTAGACGGCTACGCGGTGATCGGCCAGGCCGGACCCGCTGACGCGATAGATGCCGATCTCACCCAACAGGTTAGGCCAAAGACGGCTGCCCAGGTTGTGGCGATGTTCGTGGTCGACGGCCAGGCGTTCTTCCACCTTCGCGCCCTGGGCCAGACACAGGCGCTCGAAGTCTTCGAAGGTGCAGAAGTGGATGTTCGGCGTGTTGTACCAGGTGTAGGGCAGGAAGTCGGAAACCGGCATGCGGCCCTTGGTGGTCAGGTACCAGCGGCAGCGCCAGTGGCCGAAGTTGGGGAAGGTGATGATGCAGGTCTTGCCGACGCGCAGCATCTCCGCCAGGACCTTGTCCGGGTACTTCAGGGCCTGCAGCGACTGGGTCATCACCACCACGTCGAAGCTGTTGTCGGCGAAGTTGCCCAGGCCCTCGTCGAGGTTCTGCTCGATCACGTTGACGCCGCGCTCGATGCACTTGGCGATCTTCTCCGGGTCGATCTCCAGGCCGTAGCCGCCGACCTGCTTGTGGTCGCGCAGATGGGCCAGCAGTTCGCCGTCGCCACAGCCGAGGTCGAGCACGCGACTGCCGGCCGGGATCCATTCCTGGATGATTTCCAGATCCGCTCGCATATCAGACCTCGATCCGGTTCATGTAGGCGCTGAAGCCCTGCAGGTAGCGCGGGATCGGCATGAGGAAGGCGTCGTGGCCCTGCGGCGCGTCGATCTCCAGGTAGCAGACGTTCTTCTTCGCCGCCAGCAGGGCGTCGACGATCTCCCGCGAGCGCGCCGGCGAGAAGCGCCAGTCGGTGGTGAAGGACATCAGGCAGAAGTCGGCCTTGGCCACGCTGAGGGTCTTGGCCAGGTCGCCACCGTGGGCGGCGGCCGGGTCGTAGTAGTCCAGCGCCTTGGTCATCAGCAGGTAGGTGTTGGCGTCGAAGCGCCCGGAGAACTCCTCGCCCTGGTAGCGCAGGTAGCTCTCGACCTGGAACTCGACGCTGTGGAAGTCATAGTTGAGCTTGTCGGTCTTCAGCTCGCGGCCAAATTTCTCGCCCATGGCGTCGTCCGACAGGTAGGTGATGTGGCCGACCATGCGCGCCAGCATCAGGCCGCGCTTGGGGATCACGCCCTGTTCCTGGAAGTGCCCGCCATGGAACTCCGGGTCGGTGAGGATGGCCTGGCGCGCCACTTCGTTGAAGGCGATGTTCTGCGCCGACAGCTTGGGCGCCGAGGCGATGCACAGGCAGTGGCGCACGCGCTCGGGGTAGCTGATGGTCCACTGCAGGGCCTGCATGCCGCCGAGACTGCCGCCGATGGTCGCGGCCCACTGCTGGATGCCGAGCTGGTCGGCCAGGCGTGCCTGGCTGTTGACCCAGTCTTCCACCGTCATCACCGGGAAGTCGGCGCCGTAGGGCTTGCCGTTGGCCGGGTTGAGGCTGGACGGGCCGGTGCTGCCATTGCAGCCGCCGAGGTTGTTGAGGCTGACGACGAAGAACTTGTTGGTGTCGATCGGTTTGCCGGGGCCGATGCAGCTGTCCCACCAGCCGGGCTTGCGCTCTTCGGCACTGTGGAAGCCGGCGGCGTGGTGGTGGCCGGACAGTGCGTGGCAGATCAGTACGGCGTTGCTGGCCGAGGCGTTGAGCGTGCCGTAGGTCTCGTAGACCAGGTGGTAGTCGGCCAGGCTGCGGCCACACACCAGCGCCAGCGGCTCGCTGAAATGGGCGACCTGCGGGGTGACCAGGCCAACGGAGTCGGCGGGGAAAACAGTCGGCATCGACCCTGCTCTCGATCCAGGAAAGTGCAGCAGTCTAAAGAGCACGGCCCCCGGCAGCAAGCGCGGGGGCCGTGGCTAAGCGGCTGATTTGCCTAGGCTCAGGCCGGGTCTGCGGCGCTGTGCTGGCGCGGTGCCGCGGGCAGGGTGACGACCTTGCCCTGGCGCTGGATCGGTGCAGGGCGGCGCAGGGCGCGGAGCATCTCGTTGGCCTGGGCCAGCTGGGTCTCCAGTTGCTTGCAATAACCGCTCAGTTGCTGGCCGCGCTGGCGCGCCTGCTGGGTTTCCTGAGCCAAGGCCTTGAGGCGCAGCATGTGGGTTTCCAGCATCTGCTTGTGCTCGAGGGTGTGCTGCATCAGCGGCATCAGCGCGTCGTTGGCCCACTGCTCGGCGTCCGTGCGCAGGCGCTGGTGCATGCCGATGACTTCCTGCACCAGGGTGGCGAAGAAGCGCTTGGTCAGGCTGCGCTGCTCGGTGAGCAGGGTCTTCAGGTGCAGGCGGAACTGGTCGGCCTTGCCGCGCAGCTGCTTGAGCTCGCGCAGGTAGCGCTGGCTGTTGAACTGCGGCGCGTCGACGCCGTGCAACGGGTTCTCTTCGTTGTGCCGGCGGTAGATGGCGGCGACCATCTTGTTGGCCATCTCCGCTTCCTGCGCCAGGTTGCCGAGGTCGTGCTCCACCGAATGGAAGAACTGCACGATGGCCTGGTTGATGCCCAGGGTGGTCCAGCTGCCGGTCAGGCCGTGGCGTGCCTGGGACAGGTGTTCCTCCAGGCGCTCCGGGCGCACCGCGGTGCGCAGCAGGTCGCCCTGGCGCTTGAGCAGGCGCTGGTTGGTCTTCAGGCCGAGCAGGCGCTTGTGGTGCAGGCTGTGGTCTTCCTTGGTCTTGGCGGTCAGCTCGAACAGCAGCTGGCCGTTGTCGTGCTGGTGGCTGTTGAGCAGGTTCTGCTGCTCGCGCACCTTGTCCAGGCGCAGGCTGAGCACGTGCTGGCTGTTATTGAGCAGGGCCAGCACCTGGTTGACCACGCGCTCCTCGAGCAGGCGCTCCTTCTGCGCCACGATGCGCTCGCACAGCAGCTGCTCCAGATTGGCCAGTCGGCTGCGGTCGAGCAGTTCCTCGTCCTTGCGCACCTTGGCGATCAGCGCCTGCTTGGCCGACAGCGGCAGCACGCTGGCCGCGGGGATGCCGAGCTGCTTGGCGGTGGTGTTCTGCACCAGGCCGATGGCCTTGTTGACGTACTCCTCGCCGGCCAGGTCGTCCCACAGCACGTCGATCTTGTTCAGCACGGCGAACAGGCTGGCCTGGGTGTCCTCGTCGAGCTGGCGGATATGTTCCTTCCAGATCGCCATGTCGCTGGCGGTGACGCCGGTGTCGGCGGCCAGCAGAAAGATGATCGCCTGGGCGCTGGGCAGCATCGACAGGGTCAGTTCCGGCTCGCTGCCGAGGGCGTTGAGGCCGGGCGTGTCGAGGATGCGCAGGCCCTGGCGCAGCAGCGGGTGGTCGAAGTTGACCATGGCATGGCGCCAGGCCGGCACCAGCACCTGGCCGGGCTTGCCGGCCGGCTCCAGCATGTCCGGCAGGAAGCCGAGCTGGATCGCCTGCTCGACCAGCATCGGCTTGGTCTTGGCCACCTGGGCGAAGGCCAGTGCCATGTTGTCCGGGTCGCTCGGGTCTAGCGGGATGTTCACCCAGTGCCGCGGGATGCGCTTGAACTGCGCCACGCTGGCGTCGGCCATGCGTGTCTCGATCGGCAGCAGGCGGATGTAGGAACGTTCCGAGCGCGGGTCGAAGAACAGCTCGGTGGGGCACATGGTGGTGCGCCCGGCGTGGGACGGCAGCATGCGCTGGCCGTATTCGGAGAAGAACAGGCTGTTGATCAGCTCGGTCTTGCCGCGGGAGAACTCGCCGACGAAGGCCAGGGTGATGTGGTCGGTGCGCAGCAGCTTGAGGGCGCGCTCCAGACGGGCATCCATCGCCTCCGAGCCGAGGCGGTTGTGCGCCAGCCAGCTGCGATAGCGGGTGATCTCGCGCATCAGCTCGCGCTTCCAGGCGACGTAGGCATCCACCTGCTGGCTGAGACGTTCCATGCTCATCCCGGGCACTCCTGCTTCGAAGGTCGGTTGGGTTGGCGCGCAACGGCAGGAAAAGCCCGCGGCTTTGCCGGAGATGGCGGCATTATGCGATGAGAGGCGTTTGCGTCAATCGCTGCGCTTCACAACTTCGGCTCGAAGGTCGCTCAGGACGACCGGGCGGTCATGCCCGGCAGGTCCGGCAACTGGCGCGGGGCGCGGATGCGCACGCGCTTCTGCCGGTTCAGCTCGCCGCTTTCCAGGCTGACCTGGCTCTTGGCGACGCCGAAGGCGCTGGCCAGAAAGGCCAGCAGCTGGGCATTGGCCTTGCCTTCCACCGGCGGCGCGGTGAGGCGAATCTTCAGGCGTTCGCCGTGCAGCCCGGCGAACTCGTCCTTGCTCGCCTTGGGTTGCAGGTGGCAGTCGAGGATCAGGTCGTCGCCGTCCCAGCGGAACCAGCTAGAAGCGGTCCTCAAATTGGCTGCGCTCGGTGATGCTGCGTTAAAAACGGCTTCGGAATGCTCATTTACAGCTCGTAAACTCCGCTTCCTCAGCCATTTTTGCCTTGCCTGACCTTCGCTCGCCGAATTTGAAAACCGCTTCTTAGATGAAGGGGCTGAGGATCGCCGGCATGCCGGTCATGGCGGCCAGGTTGCCGATCACGAAGCGGTCGATCAGATTCAGCGCGATGAAGGCGAAGATCGGCGAGATATCCAGGCCGCCGAGGTTGGGGATCAGCTTGCGGAACGGCACCAGCAGCGGCTCGCAGATCTGGTTGACCAGTTGCGCGCCCGGGTTGTAGCTGCCGGGAGCGACCCAGGAGAGGATCACGCTGATGATCATGGCGAAGAAGAATATCTTCAGGAACAGCGAGGTCACCGCGATGATCGCCCACACCAGCAGCTGCAGGCCGACCGCCAGCGGGTTGTAGCCGGCGATCAGCACGACCACCACCATCAGCACCAACTGCACCAGGATCGCCAGGATCAGCGAGGCCAGGTCGAGACCGCCGAAGCCGGGGATGATCCGCCGCAGCGGCTTGAGCAGCGGCTGGGTGGCTTTCACCGTGAACTGGCTGAGCGGGTTGTAGAAGTCGGCGCGTACCAGCTGCAGGATGAAGCGCAGCAGCACGATCAGCAGATACAGGCTGCCCAGCGTCTGCACGATATAGATGAGGGCTTCAGCGAATCCGGACATGGAAGTTCCTTATTGACCCAGTTGTTCGGCGAGTTCGGCGGAGCGCCGGGCGGCGGCGTCCAGGGCCTGTTGCACCAGGGCCTCGAAGCCGCCGGCCTGGAAGGTCTTGATCGCCGCCTCGGTAGTACCGTTGGGCGAGGTGACGCGGCGCCGCAGCTCGGCGGCCTCGACGTCGCTCTCGGTGGCCATGCGCGCGGCGCCGAGGGCGGTGTGCAGGGTCAGCTGGGCGGCGGTGTCGCGCGGCAGGCCAAGCCTCTCGCCGGCGGCGGTCATCGCCTCGATCAGCAGGAAGAAGTAGGCAGGGCCGCTGCCGGAGACAGCGGTGACGGCGTCGATCAACTGTTCCTCATCCAGCCACAGGGCCAGGCCGACGGCGGCCAGCAGCTGTTCTGCCTGTTGGCGTTGGGCGGAGGATACCCTGGCGTTGGCATACAGGCCGCTGACGCCCTGGCGCAGCAGCGCCGGGGTGTTGGGCATGCAGCGCACGATGGCCACGTCGCCGAGCCAGGCGCTGAGGCTGGCGCAGGTGATGCCGGCGGCGATGGAGACGATCAGCTGGCCCGGTTGCAGGCTGGGCGCCAGGGCCTGGCACACGCCCTTGAGCACCTGCGGCTTGGTCGCCAGGACCACCACATCGGCGCCGGCGATGGCTTCGGCGTTGCTCTCGAACAGTTCGATGCCATGTTCGGCGGCGACCTTGGCGCGCTGCTCGGCACCCGGATCGCTGGCGCGGATATGGCCGGCCGGGATGCCCTGGGCCAGCAGGCCGCCGATCAGGCTGGCGGCCATGTTGCCGGCGCCGATGAAGGCGATACGCGGATGAGTCATGTACATGCTTCCTTTATAGGGAGGGTGAGCCATAGTCGCGGGCACCGAACAGCGCGGTGCCGATGCGCACCCAGGTGGCGCCTTCGGCGACAGCGGCCTCCAGGTCCTGGCTCATGCCCATGGACAGGGTGTCGAGGTTCGGGTTCAGCGCGTCGCGCAGCTGGCGCAGGCGGGCCAGGGGCTCGCGCTGGGCCTGCGGATCGTCGCTCGGTTCGGGGATTGTCATCAATCCGCGCAGGCGCAGTCGCGGCAGTTGTGTAACCGCCTGTGCCAGCTCGGACAGTTCTTCGGGAGCACAGCCGGACTTGCTGGCCTCGCCGCTGACATTCACCTGCAAGCAGATGTTCAGCGGTGGCAGGTGCGCGGGGCGTTGTTCGGACAGGCGCTGGGCGATCTTCAGGCGGTCCACCGAGTGCACCCAGTGGAAGTGCTCGGCGATCGGCTTGGTCTTGTTCGACTGGATGGGGCCGATGAAGTGCCAGATCAGGTCCAGGTCGGCCAGCTCGGCCTGCTTGGCCAGGGCCTCCTGCAGATAGTTTTCGCCGAAGTCGATCTGCCCGCCTGCATGCGCCTCGCGCACCGCCTGCGCCGGCTTGGTCTTGCTCACGGCGAGCAGGCCGATTGCCTGTGGATCGCGCTGCGAGGCTTGCGCCGCCTCACGGATACGCTCGCGAACCTTTGCAATATTCTCTGCTATCGTGGACATTACTCGCGCTCTATAGCCCGCCCGTCAGGGGTCTGCGGCATTCTACCTGCTTGCATGTGATTGGGGAGTCCCATGGATATTACCGAGCTGCTTGCCTTCAGTGCCAAGCAAGGCGCGTCGGACCTGCACCTCTCGGCGGGTCTGCCGCCGATGATTCGTGTCGATGGCGATGTACGGCGGATCAACCTGCCGGCGATGGACCACAAACAGGTCCACGCGCTGATCTACGACATCATGAACGACAAGCAGCGCAAGGATTACGAGGAATTTCTCGAGACCGACTTCTCCTTCGAAGTGCCTGGTGTGGCGCGTTTCCGGGTCAACGCCTTCAACCAGAACCGTGGCGCCGGCGCCGTGTTCCGGACCATTCCCTCCAAGGTCCTGAGCATGGAGGACCTGGGCATGGGCGAGGTGTTCAAGAAGATCACCGACGTGCCGCGCGGCCTGGTGCTGGTCACCGGTCCGACCGGTTCGGGCAAGTCGACCACCCTGGCGGCCATGCTCGACTACCTGAACAGCAACAAGTACCACCACATCCTCACCATCGAAGACCCGATCGAATTCGTTCACGAGTCGAAGAAGTGCCTGGTCAACCAGCGCGAGGTGCACCGCGATACCCATGGCTTCTCCGAAGCTCTGCGTTCGGCCCTGCGGGAAGACCCGGACATCATCCTGGTCGGCGAGATGCGTGACCTGGAGACCATCCGCCTGGCGCTGACCGCCGCGGAAACCGGTCACCTGGTATTCGGCACCCTGCACACCACCTCCGCCGCCAAGACCATCGACCGGGTGGTCGACGTGTTCCCAGCCGAGGAGAAGTCCATGGTCCGCTCCATGCTGTCCGAATCGCTGCAGGCGGTGATCTCGCAGACCCTGCTGAAGAAGATCGGCGGCGGTCGCGTGGCGGCCCACGAGATCATGATCGGTACTCCGGCGATCCGTAACCTGATCCGCGAGGACAAGGTGGCGCAGATGTATTCGTCAATCCAGACCGGTGGCGCGCTGGGCATGCAGACCTTGGATGCTTGCCTCAAGGGCCTGGTGTCCAAAGGTCTGGTCAGCCGCGAGGCGGCTCGCGAAAAGGCCAAGACGCCGGAAAACTTCTAACAACAAAGAGGCGGCCGCCCAGGCGGTCGCCGCATACGAGAGATGCGGGGCGGGAAAGATGGAATTTGAAAAGCTGTTGCGCTTGATGGTGGAGAAGGGCGGTTCCGACCTGTTCATCACCGCCGGCGTGCCGCCGTCGATGAAAGTCAACGGCAAGATCATGCCGGTGACCAAGAACCCCATGTCGCCGGAGCAGACCCGCGAGACCGTGCACTCGGTGATGAACGAGCAGCAGCGCCGCGAGTTCGCCGAGAACCACGAGTGCAACTTCGCCATCAGCGCCCGTGGCGTCGGCCGCTTCCGGGTCAGCGCCTTCTACCAGCGCAACCTGGCCGGCATGGTGCTGCGTCGCATCGAGACCAACATCCCGACCATCGACGACCTCAAGCTGCCCGAGGTGCTGAAGAAGCTGGCCCTGACCAAACGCGGTCTGGTGCTGTTCGTCGGTGCTACCGGTACCGGCAAGTCCACCTCGCTGGCGGCGATGATCGGTTACCGCAACAAGAACACCAGCGGCCACATCATCTCCATCGAAGACCCGATCGAGTACATCCACCAGCACCAGAGCTGCATCGTCACCCAGCGCGAGGTGGGCATCGACACCGAGTCGTTCGAGGTGGCGCTGAAGAACACCCTGCGCCAGGCGCCGGACGTGATCCTGATCGGCGAGATCCGTACCCGCGAGACCATGGACTACGCCGTGGCCTTCGCCGAGACCGGTCACCTGGCCCTGGCCACCCTGCACGCCAACAACGCCAACCAGGCGCTGGACCGCATCATCAACTTCTTCCCGCCGGATCGACACAACCAGGTGTGGATGGACCTGTCGCTCAACCTCAAGGCCATCGTTGCCCAGCAACTGGTGCCGACCCCGGACGGCAAGGGCCGCCGCGCGGTGATCGAGGTGCTGATCAACACCCCGCTGGCCGCCGACCTGATCCGCAAGGGCGAGGTGCACGAGCTCAAGGGCCTGATGAAGCGCTCCACCGAGCTGGGCATGCAGACCTTCGACCAGGCGCTGTACAACCTCTACACCCAGGGCGAGATCACCTACGAAGACGCCCTGCTCTACGCCGACTCGGCGAACGACCTGCGCCTGCTGATCAAGCTGGGCTCGGAGTCCGATGGCGATCACCTGACCAGCATGAGCGAAGGCCTCAGCCTGCAGGCCAGCGAGGAGGACCCCGGCCGGCGCTTCCGCTGATCAGCCTGCCGCCGGCGCCAGCTGGCGCGCCCGCGTCAAGGCGGCGACCAACTCGTCGAAGCGCTGTTCGCCGCCATCACCCGCCCGCAGCACCGCTGCGGGATGCGGTGCCACCACCAGCCAGCGCTCTTCATGCCTGAACGGCTCGGCGAAGTCCGCCAGGCGCAGGCGTTGCGGCTCGTAGGTCTGCAGCAGCGCTGCCAGTGCGGTCTTGCCGAGTGCCACCACCACCTGCGGCGTCACCTCTGCCAGCTCGTCGCCCAGCCAGCGGCGACAGGCTTTTATCTCTCCCGGTTTCGGCGTCGCATGCAGGCGCGTGGCGGCGCGGCTGTTCGGTCCGCCGCGCGGGAGCCATTTGAAGTGCTTCACCGCGTTGGTCAGGTAGACCCTCTCGCGGGGTATCCCGGCCTGGTCCAGCGCGCGCTGCAGCACCTGGCCGGCGGGGCCGATGAAGGGGCGCCCGGCCAGGTCTTCCTGGTCGCCCGGCTGTTCGCCGACCAGCATGATCCGGGCATCGCGCGGCCCTTCGCCAGGTACCGCGCAGGTGGCGCCGCGCCAGATATCGCAGGCGCGGCAGTCGCCCAGCGAGGTGCCGGGTGCGCGCTGCGGCTGGGCCCTGTCGCTGGCGATCAGCACTTCCTTGCCCGCGCGCTCGCCGACGCTGGCGGTCTGCGCCAGGCGCTGCTGGCCGGCGCGGGCCTGGCTCATCAACTGCGGGATCAGCGGGCCCTCGGGCAGATCCTTCCAGAAACGTACCGGCATGTTGCTTTCCAGTACGTCACGGTTGAGTCGCGCCGGGTTG
Organism: Pseudomonas sp. F(2018); assembly: GCF_005508865.1. Taxonomy (GTDB): domain Bacteria; phylum Pseudomonadota; class Gammaproteobacteria; order Pseudomonadales; family Pseudomonadaceae; genus Aquipseudomonas. The sequence continues at coordinate 241,458 of NZ_SCOM01000003.1, read as the reverse complement.
AAGGTGGCGCCGTAGTAGGCCAGCCACAGCTCGGCACCGGGGTCTTCCGCGCCGCGCGCCAGTTCGCGCAGCTCAATGGGGCAGGGGCGCAGGATGCGCATCTGCGCACCGTCCCACAGCGCCGCGGCGTCCGGCGTGGCGATCAGCCAGGTGGCGCGGCCCAGGCGTTCGGCGAAATGTTCGACGGCAATTTCCAGGATGTCATGGGCCGGTTCGTGCCAGGCGACGAAGGCCGGCGCTCCGGATTCGGCCGGGCGCTGGCGAAAGCGCAGGAAGGCGTGCATGTGGTGAGCTTCGCGGTACACGCTCTTGATGCGCCGCTGCAGCACGCTACCGTCGCGGTCACCGGCCAGCATGGCGGCGCGGTCGCCCTGGCTGACGCGCCAGAGAATCCGGTAGAGCAGCGCCCAGCGATCCTCGGCGCGAAAGCGTGCGGCGTTCTCCAGCAGCTCGGGCAGTTCACGTGGGATGCGCGGGGCGGCGGGCGAAGAGGCCTGCGCTGGCTCTGGCGCGAGGCCGGCAAACAGGCTGTCGTCATCCTTGCCCGCTTGCCAGTTCACCGCATGCGGTGGGATGCCCGCCTGCAGCAGGCGCCGAGCCTCGCTGCGCCAGCCGGCGAAGCTGCCATCGAAGTGCGCCGCCTGCATCACCACAGAGCCATCTGCGCCGGCGTGTCGCTGAGCTGGCGACGCAGCACGGCGGATTCCAGGGTGGCCTGCTGCGGGCGGTAGTCCTGGGTGACGATGAAGGGTTTGACCTTGTCCATGGCGCAGCGCAGGCGCACCACATCGGCGTAACGGATGCGCCGCTGGCGCCGCAGGTCGACCAGGCGCTTGGCGCTGAGCATGCCGATGCCGGGGACGCGGGCGATCATCGCCGGTTCCGCGCGGTTGAGGTCGAGCGGGAACTGCGCGCGATTGGCCAGCGCCCAGGCCAGCTTGGGGTCGATATCCAGGGCCAGGTTGCCCGGCGTGGCGATCAGCTCCTGGACGTTGAAGCCGTAGCCGCGCAGGAGGAAATCCGCCTGGTACAGGCGGTGTTCGCGCAGCAGTGGAGGCGCCTGGAATGGCACGCTCTTCGGGCTGTGCGGGATCGGGCTGAACGCCGAGTAATACACGCGCTTGAGCTTGTAGGCGCCGTACAGGGTCTGCGCGGTGTCGAGGATGGTGCGGTCGTCGGTGTCGTCGGCGCCGACGATCATCTGCGTGCTCTGCCCGGCCGGGGCGAAGGCCGGGCCACGGGTTTCCTCGTTGGCCTGGTCGACGCCGAGGCGGATCGTGCCCATCGCCTGCTTGATGGTGCCGACCTTCTTCTCCGGCGCCAGGCGGATCAGGCTGGCCTCGCTGGGCAACTCGATATTGACGCTGAGGCGATCGGCGTAACGGCCGGCCTCGGCGATCAGTTCGGGGGAGGCATCGGGAATGGTCTTCAGATGGATGTAGCCGCGGAACTCGTGCTCTTCGCGCAGCAGGCGGGCGACGCGCACCAGTTGTTCCATGGTGTAGTCGGCCGAGCGGATGATGCCCGAGCTGAGGAACAGGCCGCTGATGCAGTTGCGCCGGTAGAAGTCCAGGGTCAGGCATACCACTTCCTCGGGAGTGAAGCGGGCGCGTGGCACGTCGCTGGAGCGGCGGTTGACGCAGTACTGGCAGTCGTACAGGCAGAAGTTGGTCAGCAGGATCTTCAGCAGCGCCACGCAGCGGCCGTCCGGGGTGAAGCTGTGGCAGATGCCCATGCCGTTGGTGGCGCCCAGGCCGGATTTGCCGCGCGAGTCACGTTTGGGCGCGCCGCTGCTGGCGCAGGACACGTCGTACTTGGCCGCGTCGGCCAATACGGTTAGCTTGTCGATGAGTTCCATGGATAGCCAAATACTGTATTTGCATACAGTATTTGTTCAATCGCTTGCCGGCGCAAGCGCTCGCGGCGGCCGGTTGTCGGCGGCGCGGTTTTTCATCACGCAAGGAGTTCACATGCAACGACAGGACACCCACAGCAAGGTCATCGGCTATCTGCTGTGGATCTTCGGCTTTCTCGGCGCGCACCGCTTCTACTACGGCAAGCCGGTGACCGGGACCATCTGGTTCCTCACCCTGGGCCTGTTCTTCATCGGCTGGATCATCGACCTGTTCCTGATCCCGGCCATGGATCGCGAGGCCGATCTGCGCTTCACCGCTGGCGATACCGACTACAACGTGGCCTGGATCCTGCTGACCTTCCTCGGCGTGTTCGGCGTGCACCGCATGTACCAGGGCAAGTGGATCACCGGGATCATCTACCTGTTCACCGGTGGCCTGTTCCTGCTCGGCGTGCTCTACGACTTCTGGACCCTGAATACTCAGGTCTCGATCAAGAACGCCTCCCGCGCCTGAGAACCTGCTTAAAGCCTGCTGCGCGTCGGAAAAACTGCGTTGGAAGTGGCTTCGGAATGCTCATTTACCATTCGTAAACTCCGCTTCCTCAGCTACTTCCGCCTTGTTTTTCTCTAGCTCGCGAGCCTTTAAGCAGGTTCTTGTTCGTGCAGAAAAAAGCCCGCCAATCGGCGGGCTTTTTCATGGTCGGGCGTTTAGCCCTGATAGCTGAGACGGCCGTCCACCAGGGTGTAGCGCACCTGGCCGGGCAGGCAGTGGCCGATGAACGGGCAGTTGCCGCCCTTCGAGCGCCAGGTCTCGCCGGCCAGGGTCTGGCCCTCGGCATCGAACAGCAGCAGGTCGGCCGGGGCGCCAACGGCCAGGCGGCCGGCAGGCAGGCGCAGGGCCTTGGCCGGGCCGCTGGTGAGGCGGGCGAGCAGGGTCGGCAGATCGAGCAGGCCGTCCTGGACCAGGGTCAGGGCCAGCGGCAGCAGCAGCTCGACGCTGCTGATGCCCGGCTCGGTGGCACCGAACGGCGCCAGCTTGGCATCCGGCTCATGGGGCTGGTGGTGGCTGGCGATGCTGCCGATCACGCCGTTCTTCACCGCCTCGCGCAGGCCGTCACGGTCGAAGGCGGTGCGCAGCGGCGGCTGCACGTGGTACAGGCTGGAGAAGCCGAGCAGCGCCTCGTCGGTGAGGATCAGCTGGTACATGGCCACATCGGCGGTCACCGGCAGGCCGCGGGCCTGGGCGGCGGCGATCATCTCGGCGCCGCGGGCGCTGGTGATCTGGCTGAAGTGGGCGCGTACGCCGCTCTGTTCGACCAGCAGCAGGTCGCGGGCCAGGGCCACGGTCTCGGCGCTTTCCGGAATGCCCGCCAGGCCGAGGAAGCTGGCCGTGGCGCCTTCGTGGGCCAGGCCGCCGTCGGCGAGGTCAGCGTCCTGGGAGTGGAAGATCACCGTCAGGTCGAAGGTGGCCGCGTATTCCAGGGCGCGGCGCAGGGTGCGGTTGTTGGCCAGGGGCGCCAGGCCGTTGGCGAAGGCCACGCAGCCGGCGTCGCGCAGGGCGACCAGCTCGGCCAGCTGCTCGCCGGCCAGGCCCTTGGTCAAGGCGCCGATGGGGAACACCTTGGTGTGCCCGGCTTCCTGGGCGCGGTCGAGGATCAGCTCGGCCACGGCCGGGGTGTCCAGCACCGGTTTGGTCAGCGGCGGGCAGCACAGGCTGGTGACGCCGCCGGCCGCGGCGGCCAGGGTCTCGCTGGCGATATTGCCCTTGCGGCTGTAGCCGGGCTCGCGCAGGGCCGCGGACAGGTCGACCAGGCCGGGGCTGGCGATCAGACCGCGGGCGTCCAGCTCCTGGTCGGCGCTGAAGCCGGCCGGCGCGTGGTCGAAGGCGACGATCTTGCCGCCGTCGAGGTAGAGATCGCGGGCCTGGTCCAGGCCGCTGGCCGGGTCGATCACCCGGGCTCCGAGGATTCGCATGCGCATCAGTTGTGCTCCTCGGCGTTGATTTGGCGCTGGGTGGCCTGGCCGCTCATGGCCATCGACAGCACGGCCATGCGGATGGCGATGCCATAGGTGACCTGGTTGAGGATCACCGACTGCGGACCGTCAGCCACCGCCGATTCGATTTCCACGCCACGGTTGATCGGCCCCGGGTGCATCACCAGGGCGTCCGGCTTGGCCAGCTTGAGGCGCTGCTCGGTGAGGCCGTAGAGGCGGTAGAACTCGCCTTCGCTGGGCAGCAGGCCACCTTGCATGCGCTCGCGCTGCAGGCGCAGCATGATCACCACGTCGACGTCCTTGAGGCCTTCGGCGAGGTCGCTGTAGACGGTCACCCCGTACTGCTCGATGCCCACCGGCAGCAGGGTCTTCGGCGCGATCACGCGGATGTCCGGGCAACCGAGGGTCTTCAGCGCCAGCATGTTCGAGCGCGCCACCCGCGAGTGCAGGATGTCGCCGACTATGGCGACGGACAGATTCTCGAAGCCGCCCTTGTGGCGGCGGATGGTGAGCATGTCGAGCATGCCCTGGGTCGGGTGCGCATGGCGGCCGTCGCCGCCGTTGATGATCGCCAGGTTCGGGCACACGTGCTCGGCAATGAAGTGCGCGGCGCCGGAGTCGGCGTGGCGTACGACGAAGATGTCGGCGGCCATGGCTTCGAGGTTGCGCAGGGTGTCGAACAGGGTCTCGCCCTTGCTGGTCGAGCTGGTCGACACGTTGAGGCTGATCACGTCGGCCGACAGGCGCTGGGCCGCCAGCTCGAAGGTGGTGCGGGTGCGCGTGGAGTTCTCGAAGAACACGTTGCACACGGTCTTGCCGCGCAGCAGCGGGACCTTCTTCACCGCGCGGGCGCCGACTTCGAGGAAGGAGTCGGCGGTGTCGAGGATTTCCGTCAGCAGCTCGCGGGGCAGGCCGTCGAGCGAGAGGAAGTGGCGCAGCTGGCCCTGGTCGTTGAGCTGCAGCGAGCGCTTGGCGTCGATGGGCATGGGGAGGTCCTAGGCGGAAAGGCTTTGCAGCTCGAGGGTGAGCGGCGCGGGGCCGGACAATTTTACCCGTTGCTCGGGTGCCAGGGCGAGGGTGGCGCCGAGCACGTCGGCGTGGATCGGCAGCTCGCGGGCGTCCAGGTCGAGCAGGCTGACCAGGGTCACGCTGGCCGGGCGGCCGTAGTCGAACAGTTCGTTGAGGGCGGCGCGGATGGTGCGGCCGCTCATCAGCACGTCGTCGACCAGGACCAGGTGCTGGTTCTCGATCTCGAACGGCAGCTCGGAGGGGCGCACCTGTGGGTGCAGGCCGCTGCGGGTGAAGTCGTCCCGGTAGAAGGACACGTCGAGGGTGCCGAGCGGCTGTTCCAGGCCCAGCTCGCGCAGCAGCGCCTCGGCGACCCACACACCGCCGGTGCGGATGCCGATGAAGTGCACCTGCTCGACACCGCGGCGCTTGAGCAGCGCCCGCAGGTCGCCGGCCATGCGTGGCAGCAGCTGTTGGGGATCGGGCAGGGTCATGGCGTTCCTCGCAATCAGTTCGAAAGATTCTGTTCCAGCCAGCCTTCCAGCAGCAGGGCGGCGGCCAGGGCGTCCACCGGGCGCTCGCGGTAGCCGCCGCGCTGGCCCTGGGACAGGCGCTGACCCTTGGCCTCGAAGGTGGTCAGGCGTTCGTCGTGGGTGTGCACCGGCAGGTTGAAGCGGCCGTTGAGGCGGCGGGCGAACTTCTCGGCGCGCTCGCTCATCTCGCTCTTCGTGCCATCCATGTTCAGCGGCAGGCCGACGACGATGGCGTCCGGTTGCCACTCCTTGATCAGCGCCTCGACCTTCTGCCAGTCCGGCACGCCGTTCTGCGCCTTGAGCACGCAGAGTTCACGGGCCTGGCCGGTGATGGCCTGACCGACGGCGACGCCGATCTGCTTGGTACCGTAGTCGAAGCCCAGCAGCAGGCGTGGCGCGCCGCTCATGCGTGGCCGGCCTGGGCGGTGAGCAGGCTGAGGTTGATGCCCAGGCGCGCGGCGGCAGCGCCCAGACGCTGCTCGGCGGGGGTGTCGAAGAGGATGGCGGCGTCGGCCGGGCAGGTCAGCCAGGCGTTCTCGGTCAGCTCGGTCTCCAGCTGGCCGGCTTCCCAGCCGGCGTAGCCGAGGGTGATCAGATACTTGGCGGGGCCGCTGCCGTCGGCGATGGCGAACAGCGCGTCCTGGGAGGTGGACAGGGCCAGTTCGCCCAGTTCCAGGGTGGCCTGGAAGCTCTGCCCCGAAGGGTGCAGGACGAAGCCTCGATCGGTCTGTACCGGGCCGCCGGCGAAGATCGGCAGGCTCTGGCAGAGGGCGGGGGGCGTCTCGTCCGGGCGCAGTTGCTCCAGCACGTCGGCCAGGTTGAGGCCGTTGGGGCGGTTGATCACCAGGCCCATGGCGCCCTGCTCGTTGTGCTCAACCAGGTAGGTGACGGTCTGCGCGAAGTTGGGATCGGCCATGTGCGGCATGGCGATCAGGAAGTGATGCTTGAGGTAGCTGGCGGCGGTCTTCATGGGCGCTAGTTTCGACCCTGACGGCTAGGGCGGCAAGCGTCAGTCACTGGCTAAAAAGTCGATCGCTTCGGTCAAATCGCCAAGTGCGCGTAATCTCAAGTCGATCAAACTCAGCCATGTCGCCTTCAAATGGGGCAAATGGAGCCGAGAGCCGGACGATCTTCATGGCTGCTTCGTCTAGAACCTTATGTCCAGATGATTCGACCAAAAGCATTTCATTGATGGTCCCGTCTCTGTTGATTGAGACCATTAAGATCAGCTGGCCATAGATCTTCTGGCGCTTGGCTTCGTTTGGATAATTAAGGTTGCCAACACGCTCGATCTTCCTACGCCACTCGTCCTTGTACCAGGCGCCCTTGTCGCGCATGGTCGAGGCGGCGTTGAGGCGATGGATCTTCGGGCGCTTAGCGTAGAGCTGCTGCTCCTGAGCCAGTTCGGCCTCCAGGCTGGCGATTTCCGCGGACAGCTGGGTGCTGTCAAATATCGGCGCGTGCTGGGCGTCGGGTTGCGGTTCCTCTTCCTTCTGCTTGGTCGCCGCCTTCTGCTGTTGCTGCTTGGTGGTGGTCAGCGAAGTCTTGCTGGCGACCGCTTCCTTGCGCTGGGTCGGCTGCGGCGCGGCGGCCGGGGTGACCTTGTTGACCTTGCTGTCCTGGAACGGCGCCTGCTCGGTGGTCTTGGGCGCCGCCTTGTGCTCCAGGGTGCCGCTGCCCTGCTGGTTGTGCTGGGCCAGGTAGTCGGCCTTGTCGGGCTGCTTGTCGCTGTTGAAGGTCGACAGGGTGATTTCCAGGGTCTTGCTCAGCTCGCCGGGCTTGGCCAGGGTGAAGCTGACGCCGAGGATCAGCGCCAGGTGCAGCAGGGTGGCGACGAACAGGGTGAAGCCCAGGCGATCCGCGGGGCGGATGCCTGAGCTGGTCAGTTCGGGCGGCGGTCTCAAGGCTGCGTTCATCTGGCGGGCGCGGTTACGAATTGCCGCGCAGTCTGCCGGCTCGGGTCGTCAGGCTGCAAGCCGCAAGCGCCAAGCTGCCACCTGGATCAAGCTTTGCGCGCAGCAAGCTTGCCCTCGATGGCATCCATCAGGCGCTCGCCGATGCGGGTGTCGAAGGCCTTGTCGATCTCGCGGATGCAGGTCGGGCTGGTCACGTTGATCTCGGTCAGGTGCTCGCCGATCACGTCCAGGCCGACGAACAGCAGGCCCTTCTCGCGCAGCACCGGGCCGACCTCGGCGGCGATCCAGCGGTCGCGCTCGGTCAGCGGTCTGGCCTCGCCGCGGCCGCCGGCGGCCAGGTTACCGCGGGTCTCGCCCTGGGCCGGAATGCGCGCCAGGCAGTAGGGGATCGGCTCGCCATCGATCATCAGGATGCGCTTGTCGCCGTCCTTGATGCCGGGCAGGTAGCCTTGCGCCATGCACTGCTGGGTGCCGTGGGCGGTCAGGGTCTCAAGGATCACCGAGAGGTTGGGGTCGCCGACGCGGTGACGGAAGATCGAGGAACCACCCATGCCATCCAGGGGTTTGAGAATGATGTCACGCTGCGTTTCGGCGAACTCGCGCAGAATGTCGGCCCTGCGGCTGACCAGGGTAGGTGGCATGCAGTGAGGGAACTGGGTGGCAAACAGTTTCTCGTTGCAGTCGCGCAGGCTCTGCGGGCGGTTGACCACCAGTACGCCATCGCGCTCGGCCTGCTCCAGTAAGTAAGTGGAGTAGACGAACTCGTTATCGAAGGGCGGATCCTTGCGCATCAGGATCACGTCCAGGTCGGACAGAGGGGCGTCTTTCTCCGCATCCAGCTCGAACCAGCGCTGCGGGTCGTTGAACACCTGCAGCGGCTGCATGCGGGCACGGGCCTGGCCGGCGTTGCTGTAGAGATCGCGCTGCTCCATATAAAAGAGAGACCAGCCGCGAGCCTGCGCGGCCAGAAGCATGGCCAGCGAGCTATCCTTCTTGAAATTGATCTGGGCGATGGGATCCATGACGATCCCCAGGCGAATGCTCATGGGGTGAAACCTGCTTCAGGTTGGCAGAAGTGATGCGCAAGGGTGGCGCCGCAGGGCGCCACCGGTCAAGAAAAACCCCGAGTATTAGGGGCTTATAGATTGCATCAGGAGAGTGTGCTAAAAAGTCCGGACGATCGGGTCGCAGCCCGTCAGTGTTACGGCCTCAGCCACACTGTGCTGTATAGATAAAACAATGACTCACCGAGGCGATGGTAGGGCAGACATGGAACAGCATTCCGAGGGTTTGAAGGTCATGGTGATCGACGATTCGAAAACGATTCGTCGCACCGCCGAGACTCTGCTGAAGAAGGTGGGTTGTGAGGTCATCACTGCGGTGGACGGTTTCGATGCGTTGGCCAAGATCGCCGATACGCATCCGAGCATTATCTTTGTCGATATCATGATGCCGCGCCTCGATGGTTATCAGACCTGCGCCCTGATCAAAAACAACAGTGCTTTCAAATCCACCCCGGTGATCATGCTGTCCTCCAAGGACGGCCTGTTCGATAAGGCCAAGGGGCGCATCGTCGGTTCCGACCAGTACCTGACCAAGCCCTTCAGCAAGGAAGAGCTGCTCGGCGCCATCAAGGCGCATGTGCCCGAATTCGTCCCGGTGGAGCAAGCCTCCTGATAGCTGGCCACAAGCCGGCGATGCCTATTCCGTATGGGGAACTTCATGGCTCGTATTCTGATTGTTGATGACTCGCCGACCGAGATGTACAAACTGACCGCCATGCTCGAGAAGCATGGTCATCAGGTACTCAAGGCGGAGAATGGTGCCGACGGCGTTGCCCTGGCGCGCCAGGAAAAACCCGATGCCGTGCTGATGGATATCGTCATGCCCGGTCTCAATGGCTTCCAGGCGACCCGTCAGCTGACCAAGGACGCCGAAACCAGCCACATCCCGGTGATCATCGTCACCACCAAGGATCAGGAAACCGACAAGGTCTGGGGCAAGCGCCAGGGTGCGCGTGACTACCTGACCAAGCCGGTCGACGAAGACACGCTGATGAAGACCCTCAACGCGGTGCTGGCCGGCTGAAGCCGCGCCAGTCCGTAGCCACATAAGAAGAAAAGGCCAAGGCCGGCATGTCGGACGCGCAATCCCCCTTCCAGCTTCTCGTTGATCTCGACCAGCGCTGTCGTGCGCTGGCGGCCGGTTTGCCGTCGCAGCAGCAGACGGTACAGACCTGGAGCGGCATCGGCTTCCGCATGGGCGAGCGTTATTTCGTCGCGCCCATGGGCGAGGTCGGTGAGGTTCTGCACGAGCCGCGGCACACGCTGCTGCCGGGCGTGAAGGGCTGGGTCAAAGGCGTGGCCAACGTGCGTGGCCGGCTGTTGCCGGTGATGGACCTGTGCGGCTTCTTTGGCAGCGAGCTGTCGCCCCTGCGCAAGCAGCGGCGGGTACTGGTGGTGGACCACAACGAAGTGTTCGCCGGCCTGACGGTTGACGAAGTGTTCGGTATGCAGCACTTCCCGGTGGATACCTTCTCCGAGCAGTTGCCACCCCTGGAGGCGGCCATTTCGCCGTTCATCCACGGGGTCTTCCAGCGCGAGCGACCCTGGCTGGTGTTCAGCCCGCATGCGTTGGCGCAGCACCAGGGCTTTTTAGACGTGGCGGTATAAAGATTTTCGGTTGGGTCGGCAGTTGCCGGCCCTTTGGCGTTACATGGGAACTGAAGTGCGGTCGGTCCAGGCGGGGGCCAAATAATGAAAAAACTCGATGCAGGCAATCTCTTGGCAGGTGTGCGCAGTAACACGCTGATCGCCGGACTCTTCATAGTCCTGATCATTTCCATCGTGTTGCTGTTCGCCAACTTCGCCTACCTCAACACCCAGTCCAACTACGACAAGGAATACATCAGCCACGCGGGTGAACTGCGCGTGCTGTCCCAGCGTATTGCGAAGAACGCCACCGAAGCGGCGACCGGCAAGGCAGAAGCCTTCCCGCTGCTGAAAGAAGCGCGTCGCGACTTCGAAGAGCGTTGGGGCTTCCTGACCTCCGGTAACGAGGCCAGCGGCCTGCCGGCGGCGCCGGAGTCGGTCAAGGCGCAGATGGACGAGGTGCAGAAGGACTGGGACGTGCTGCGGCAGAACGCGGACGCCATCCTGCAGAGCGAACAGACCGTACTGTCGCTGCACCAAGTAGCCGCCACCCTCGCCGAAACCATCCCGCAGCTGCAGGTCGAGTACGAAGAGGTGGTCGACATCCTGCTGCAGAGCGGCGCGCCCGCTGCCCAGGTGTCGGTTGCCCAGCGTCAGTCGCTGCTCGCCGAACGTATCCTCGGCTCGGTGAACAAGGTGCTGGCCGGTGACGACGACTCCGTCCAGGCCGCCGACATGTTCGGCCGCGACGCCAGCCTGTTCGGTCGTGTGCTCAAGGCGATGATCGAAGGCAACGCCGCCATGGAGATCACCGCCGTTACCGATACCGACGCCCTGGAGCGTCTGGCCGAGATTTCCGAGCTGTTCCAGTTCGTATCCGGCTCGGTGGACGAGATCCTCGAGACCTCCCCGGAACTGTTCCAGGTTCGTGAATCCGCCAACACCATCTTCACCGGCTCGCAGACCCTGCTGGACAAGACCTCCGGCCTGGCCACCGAGTTCGAAAACCTGGCCGACGGCCGTTACTTCAACACTATCGCCGGTTACGTGCTGGGCGCCCTGGCTCTGGCCTCGATCATCCTGATCGGCCTGGTGATGGTGCGCGCGACCAACCTCCGTCTGGCTGAGCGTGAGGAGAAATCCGCCCGCGACCAGTCGGCGATTCTGCGACTGCTCGACGAAATCGCCGACCTCGCAGACGGTGACCTGACCGTGGCCGCGACCGTAACCGAGGACTTCACCGGTGCGATCGCGGACTCCATCAACTACTCCATCGACCAACTGCGCGACCTGGTAGCGACGATCAACTCGACCGCCGTACAGGTGGCCGCCGCCGCCCAGGAAACCCAGGCCACCGCGATGCACCTGGCCGAGGCTTCCGAGCACCAGGCCCAGGAAATCGCCGGTGCCTCCGCGGCGATCAACGAAATGGCCGTGTCGATTGACCAGGTATCGGCGAACGCCGCGGAATCCTCTGCGGTAGCGGAACGTTCCGTAGCCATCGCCAACAAGGGTAACGAGGTGGTGCACAACACCATCACCGGCATGGATAACATCCGTGAGCAGATCCAGGACACCTCGAAGCGGATCAAACGCCTCGGTGAATCGTCCCAGGAGATCGGTGACATCGTTAGCCTGATTAACGACATTGCCGACCAGACCAACATCCTCGCACTGAACGCCGCGATCCAGGCGTCCATGGCCGGTGATGCGGGCCGCGGCTTCGCCGTGGTAGCGGACGAGGTACAACGCCTCGCAGAGCGTTCCTCCGCGGCGACCAAGCAGATCGAGGCGCTGGTTAAGACGATTCAGACCGACACCAACGAAGCGGTTATCTCCATGGAGCAGACCACTTCCGAAGTGGTACGCGGTGCCCGCCTGGCGCAGGACGCCGGTGTGGCCCTGGAAGAGATCGAGAAGGTATCCAAGACCCTCGCGGCCTTGATCCAGAACATCTCCAACGCCGCCCGTCAGCAGGCTTCGTCCGCTGGCCACATCTCCAACACCATGAACGTGATTCAGGAGATCACCTCGCAGACCTCCGCAGGTACCACCGCTACCGCCAAGAGCATTGGTAACCTGGCCAAGATGGCCAGTGAGATGCGTCGTTCGGTATCCGGCTTCACCCTGCCGGACGGCCAGGCCTGATCAAGGGAGGTGCGGCAGCCTGAGAGGGCTGCCGCCCGGGGCATTCGGCCATGAGCGAGGGGCACGGCATGCAGCCAAGCGGCGTCTGGGCCTTGAAACCCCTGGCCGACATGTCACAGGCGGAGTTCCGCGACTGGCAGGCGCTGCTCGAAGAGCGCACCGGCGTGGTGATCAACGAACAACGCCGGGCATTCCTGCAGACCAACCTGACCGCGCGCATGCGTGAACTGGGCGTCGGCGACTACGCCAGCTATTTCCGCCAGGTCACCGATGGCCCGCGTGGCGCGGTGGAGTGGTCGACCCTGCTGGACCGCCTGACCGTGCAGGAGACCCGCTTCTTCCGTCACCGCCCGTCCTTCGACGTTCTGGAAAGTTATCTGCGCGGCCGTCTGGCCACGGATGAACAGCAACAGCCCCTGGCCCTGTGGAGCGTTGGCTGCTCCAGTGGCGAGGAGCCCTACTCGATGGCCATCGCGGCCGCCGAGGTGTTGCGCGATGTGGGCAGTGATCGGCAGTTCGGCGTGACCGGCACCGATATCAGTCTGAATGTGTTGAACAAGGCGCGCGACGCGACATACGGCGCGCGCAAGCTGGAACAGATGGACAGCGACCTGTGCGAGCGCTACTTCCTCGCCCAGGACGATGGTCGTTACCAAGTGGTGCCGGACCTGGCCGCGCGTGTCTGCGTGGCCCGGTTGAATGTGCTGGAGCTGGCCAAGGCGCCGCAGGCCGGCATGGACGTAATCTTTTGTCAGAACCTGCTGATCTATTTCCGCCGCTGGCGCCGCCGCGAAATCCTCAACCGTCTGGCCGAACGCCTGGCGCCGGGGGGCATGCTGGTGGTGGGAGTGGGGGAAGTGGTCGGTTGGCAGCATCCGGACCTGGTACCGGTGGCCGACGAGCGCGTTCTGGCGTTCACCCGCAAGGGCTAAGACAAGAATATGAGTGGAGTCGGTATGGGTGATCGGCACGACTATGTCGCCCTGGAGTGGGTCAAAGGCGAGATCGCGGAAACCCTGAAGCAGGCGCGTCAGGCCCTGGAGGCGTTCGTCGAGAACCCGCAGGACGCCACGCGCATGCGTTTCTGCCAGACCTATGTGCACCAGGTTCACGGCACCCTGCAGATGGTCGAGTTCTACGGCGCGGCTCTGCTCGCCGAGGAAATGGAACAGCTGACCCAGGCCCTGCTGGACGGCCGCGCGAGCAACCAGGCGGAAGCCCTGGAAGTGCTGATGCAGGCCATCCTGCAGCTGCCGGCGTACCTGGATCGCATCCAGAGTGCGCGCCGCGACCTGCCGATGGTCGTGCTGCCGCTGCTCAACGACCTGCGCGCCGCCCGCGGCGAGAACCTGCTGTCGGAAACCAGCCTGTTCTCCCCCGACCTGTCCGGCCGTCTGCCGGCGCTGTCGCTCGATTCCCTGGAAAAACTGCGTACCGCCGAGCTGCCCGTGCTGCTGCGCAAGCTGCGGCAGATGCTGCAGATGGCCCTGGTCGGAGTGATCCGCAACCAGGACCTGGCCACCAATCTGGGCTACATGGCCCGCGTGTTCGCGCGCCTGGAAACCCTGTGCAAGGAGGCGCCGCTTGGCCCGCTGTGGCAGATCGCCTCGGGCATGGTCGAAGGCCTGGCCAACGGCAGCGTGACCAATAGCGCCTCGGTGCGCACCCTGCTGCGCCAGGTCGACAAGGAGCTCAAGCGCCTGGTCGACCAGGGCGCCGACGGTATGAACCATACCGCTCCGGACGAGCTGACCAAGAACCTGCTGTTCTACGTGGCCAAGGCCTCGGCCCAGTCGCCGCGCCTGCGCGCGCTGAAGGACCAGTACCGCCTCGACGAGGCCCTGCCCGACAGCGGCGTGGTCGACGAGGAGCGCGCCCGCCTGGCCGGTCCAGACCGCGACGCCATGCGTTCCGTGGTCGCCGCGCTGTGCGAGGAGCTGGTGCGGGTCAAGGACAGCCTCGACCTGTTCGTGCGCAGCGATCGCAAACAGGTCGCCGAACTGGACGGCCTGCTGGCGCCGCTCAAGCAGATCGCCGATACCCTGGCCGTGCTCGGCTTCGGTCAGCCGCGCAAGGTCATCGTCGACCAGCTCGACGTGGTGCACAGCCTCTCCGTCGGTCAGCGCGAGCCGAGCGATGCGGTGCTGATGGATGTGGCCGGCGCGCTGCTCTATGTCGAGGCCACCCTGGCCGGCATGGTCGGCCCCAGCGACGATCAGCAGAACGAACAGAGCCACCTGCCCACCACCGACGTGGCGCAGATTCACCAGTTGGTGATCAAGGAAGCGCGCACCGGTCTGGAGCAGGCCAAGGACGCGATCATCGAGTTCATCGCCTCGCAGTGGAATCACGAGCACCTGGCTCGCGTGCCGGAGCTGCTGACCCAGGTCCGTGGCGGTCTGGCCATGATCCCGCTGACCCGCGCCGCTTCGCTGCTGCAGGCCTGCACCCGCTATATCCAGGAGCAACTGCTGGTGCGCAAGGCCGTACCCAACTGGCAGAACCTGGACACCCTGGCCGACGCCATCACCAGCGTCGAGTACTACCTGGAACGCCTGGCCGAAGACCACGCCAGCCAGGGCGACCTGATTCTCGACGTCGCCGAGGAAAGCCTGGAGAGCCTGGGCTACCCCCTCAAGGAAAAGCCCTCGATCCTCGACCGCATCGAACCGCGCGAGGAAGCGCCGGCGCCGCTGGCCGACCCGCTGCAGGACATCGAAGTGCTGGCCGCCGAAGAGGTTGCCTTCGAGGAGCCGCTGCTGGAAGAACAGCCGCTGGAGCTCGAAGAACTGCCCGCGCTGTCGCTGGAAGAGTCGAGCGACGAGCTGAGCATCGAGTTCGCCGAGCTGCCGGCCGAAGAGACCGGCGAGCTGCTGGTCTCCGACGACAACTGGAGCCTGGGCGAGGCCACGCCGGAAGCGTCCGGCGGCATCGATCTGAGCCTGGATGCCCCGCTGGAGCTGGGCACTCTGGACGATCTGCAGCCGCTGTCCGGCGAGCTGGAAGAGCTCAGCCTCGATAGCTCCTTCAGCGTCGAAGCTGGCGAGCTGTCGAGCGGCGCAGAGCTGCCGGCCCTGCGCGAAGACCTGAGTGAGCTGTCGCTGGAAGCCGAAGAGCTGAACCTCGACAGCGCCCCGGCCAACTGGGACGAGCTGGAAATCGCCGACCTGGAGCTGCCGGAAGTCGAGTTGCCGAGCGCCCCGGTCGAGCCCGAGCCGGTTCAGCCGGCGGCCGACAAGCCGCTGACCATGGCCGAGGTCATGGCCGCTCCGGTGCAGGCGATCAACCCGCCGGCCCAGGACGTGCCGCCGAGTCTGCTGCCGCCGCCTGCCGACGAGGAGCCGGTGGACGAGGAGCTGCTCGAAGTCTTCATCGAGGAGGTCGGCGAGGTTCTCGAAACCATCAACGAATACCTCCCGCAATGGCGTGCGGATACCGACAACAAGGACGCGCTGACCGAAGTGCGGCGCGCCTTCCACACCCTCAAGGGCAGCGGCCGCATGGTCCGCGCCCTGATCATCGGCGAGCTGGGCTGGTCCATCGAGAACATGCTGAACCGCGTGCTGGATCGCAGCATCCAGCCCGATCAGCCGGTGCAGCAGGTGATCGCCGACGTGGTCGAGCTGATGCCGGCGCTGGTCGACGAGTTCGCCGCCAAGGCCCAGCGCCAGCGCGACGACGTCGACCGTCTGGCCGCCACCGCCCATGCCCTGGCTCGTGGTCAGGTGCCGAGCTTCGCCAGTGCGCCAAATGTCGCCGAGTTACAGAGCGAGCCGGAGGCCGAACCGGTCGCCGAGCTGCAGGTAGAAGAGATCGAGGTCGATTTCGCCCAGGAAGAGCTGCCGCAGCCAGTCGCTCCGGCGCTGGCCGCGAGCGACGACGAGGCCCTCGACCCGTTGCTGCTGGAGATCTTCCGCAACGAGGCCGAGACCCACCTGGACACCCTGGTCGGCTTCCTCGCCGACTGTGCCCAGGAACTCCCGCAGCCGGTCACCGATGACCTGCAGCGCGCGCTGCACACCCTAAAGGGCAGTGCGCACATGGCCGGCATTCTGCCGATCGCCGAGATCGCCACGCCGCTGGAAAAGCTGGTCAAGGAATTCAAGACCAACCTGATCGACATGGACCTGGGCGAGGCCGAGCTGCTGCGCGACGCCGAACACCTGTTCCGCGCCGGCCTGGAGCAGCTGGAGAGCCAGCCGCTGGCGCCGATTCCGGGTGCCGCCGAGTTCCTCGAACGGGTGCAGAAGCTGCACAACGCTCGCCTGGAAAGCGCCGAGAGCGCGCGCCTGGAAGAGCAGGATTACCGTGACCCGCAGTTGATCTCGATCTTCCTCGCCGAGGGCATGGACATCCTGCTCGACGCCGAGGACCTGCTGCGCAAGTGGCGCGAGCATCCCAGCGAACAGCAGGAGCTGTCCGCCCTGCTGGAAGAGCTGACCACCCTCGGCCGTGGCGCCGAGATGGCCGAGCTGCCGCAGATCGACGAGCTGTGCCAGGCCCTGCTGGCCCTCTACCAGGCCGTACTGGATGGCCGCCTGGCGGTCAGCGAGCATTTCTTTGCCGAGGCCGAATCCGCCCATGAGGCGCTGATCGGCATGATGGACCAGGTCGCCGCGGCCCTGCAGGTCAGCCCGCAGCCCGAGCGCGTGGCGGCCCTGCGCAATCTGCTGGACCAGGCGCTCGACCCGGCTACCCTGGCGCTGCTGCATACCGATGCCGTGGCCGGCCTGGAAGTGGTCGAGCTGGATGAGCTGCCCGCCGTTGAGCCGGAGCCCGCGCCGCAATCCGCACCGCAGCCCGAACCACAGGCCGAGCCGGAAAGCTTCGCCGCCGCCGAGTCGCAGCCGGTGTTCGAGCCGGTGGCGAGCATGCCGGAGAACCTCGACGCCGAGATGGTGGAGATCTTCCTGGAAGAGGCCGTCGATATCCTCGACAGCGCCGGCCAGGCCCTCGACCGCTGGCTGAGCGACCCTGAGAGCAACCTGGCCCTGTCGTCCCTGCAGCGCGACCTGCACACCCTCAAGGGCGGTGCGCGCATGGCCGAGATTCGCGCGATCGGCGACCTGGCCCACGAACTGGAGTCCCTTTACGAAGGCCTGGTGGATCGCCGCTTCAGCTATTCCCCGGCCCTGGCCGGCCTGCTGCAGCAGAGCCACGACCGCCTGGCGGTGGTGCTCGAGCAACTGCAGCGCGGCCAGCCGTTGCTGGACTCCTCGGCGCTGATCGACGCGATACGCTCCTTTCGCCAGGGCGGCCCGATAGCCGCGCCGAGTCATTCGGCCAGTAACGAAAGCCAAGCCAGTGCCGACGAGGCGGAGCCTGCAGTCGACGCGCTGCCCTCGATCGAGCTGGAAGAAGACACTGCGCCCTCGGCGGAGATCGACCTGGGCGAGCTGACCGAAGTGGACTTCGTCGCACCGCAGCTGGACGAGCTGCCGGAGCTGCACATCGAGTCTGCCGCGCCGCCAGCCGAAGAGTTGCCGGCAGAGCTGCCCGCGCTGAGCTCGGATGAGTGGCATCTGGACGAATCGCTGCCGGCCCTCGGCGCCGAGGCGCTGGACGATCTGCCGTCCGCCGATCTGCAGCCGCTGCCCGAAGCTGCTGCTGCGCAAGAGCCGAGCGAGTCGCCGGAGATCGACCTGAGCGAGCTGGCCGAGGTGGACTTCGTCGCACCGCAGCTGGACGAGCTGCCGGAGCTGCATATCGAGCCTGCCGCCGAGCAGCCCGGCGAACCGCTGCCGGAAGAGCTGCCCGCGCTGAGCTCGGACGAGTGGCACCTGGACGAATCCCTGCCGGCCCTGGGCGCCGAAGACCTGGAGCCGCTTGCGCAGGACCTGCCGCAGGCCGAGATTGTCGAGCCCGAGCCCGAGCCCGAGCCCGAGCCCGAGCCCGAGCCCGAGCCCGAGCCCGAGCCCGAGCCCGAGCCCGAGCCGCAGCCTGTCATTCAAGCCGCACCGATTGCCGCCGCGCCGGCTCCTGCGGTGGACCGCGATCCGGAGCTGGTGGAAATCTTCCTCGAAGAAGGCTTCGACATCATGGACAGTGCCGGCGCCGCCCTGCAGCGCTGGATGGCCGATGTCGACAACACCCTGGAAGTGGAAGCCCTGCAGCGTGACCTGCACACCCTCAAGGGTGGTGCGCGCATGGCCGAGATTCGCGAGATCGGCGATCTGGCCCATGAACTGGAGTTCCTCTACGAAGGCGTCGGCGACGGTCGCCTGAAGGCCAATGGCGACCTGTTCGGCGTGCTGCAGGCCTGCCACGACCGTCTCTCCGAGATGCTCGAAGCGGTGCGCGGTAACCGGGCGATCCCCGATGGCCTGGCCCTGATCGAGACCATCAAGCGCTTCCGCGCCGACCCCGACGCGCAGCTGAGCATGCCCACCAGCGTGCACCTGCAGCCGGTGGTGGAAGAAGAGGTTGACGCGGAAGCCGACGACATTCTCGATATCTTCCTCGAGGAGGCGGATGAACTGCTGGAGGCCATGGAGGCCGCCATCGGGCGCTGGGAAGCCGATCGCAGCAATGGCAGCCCCATCGACGAGCTGCTGCGCATCCTGCACACCCTCAAGGGCGGTGCCCGCCTGGCCGGGCAGAAGCGCCTGGGCGACCTCAGCCACGACTTCGAACAACACCTGACCGAGGCCCAGCAGCAGGGCGCGCCCTGGCCGGACAGCCTGTTCCTCGACGTGCAGTCCGGTTACGAGGGCCTGCAGAAGGAACTCGACCAGCTGCGCAAGCGCCTGGACGACAGCCATGTGGCCGAGATCCAGGCCGCTCCGGTGGCCGAGCCGCAACCGGTCGAATCGACTCCGACGCCCGTGGCGCTGAGCACGCCGATCGTCGCCGCCAGCGCCCAGCCGCAACAGTCGCAACAGGTCAAGGTACTGCCCTTCGTCGAGCGCGCCGCCGAGGCCGCCGCCCGCGCCGCCGCCCAGCGTGCGCCGCAGGAGCTGGTCAAGGTGCCGGCGGATCTGCTCGAAGGCCTGGTCAACCTGGCCGGTGAGACCTCGATCTTCCGCGGTCGCGTCGAGCAGCAGGTCAGCGACTTCGGCTTCACCCTCGGCGAGATGGAAGCGACCATCGAGCGGGTGCGCGATCAGCTGCGCCGCCTCGACATCGAGACCCAGGCGCAGATCCTCAGCCGCTACCAGGCCGAGGCCGAGCGTGCCGGCTACGAAGACTTCGACCCGCTGGAAATGGACCGTCACTCGCAGCTGCAGCAGCTGTCGCGTGCGCTGTTCGAGTCGGCCTCCGACTTGCTCGACCTGAAGGAAACCCTGGCCACGCGTAACCGCGATGCCGAGACCCTGCTGCTGCAGCAGGCGCGGGTCAACACCGAGCTGCAGGAAGGCCTGATGCGCACCCGCATGGTGCCGTTCGACCGCCTGGTGCCGCGTCTGCGCCGGATCGTCCGCCAGGTGGCCGGCGAGCTGGGCAAACAGGTCGAGTTCCATGTCGGCAACGCCGAAGGCGAGATGGACCGTACCGTGCTGGAGCGCATCGTCGCGCCGCTGGAGCACATGCTGCGCAACGCCGTCGACCACGGCATCGAGCCGGGCGACAAGCGCCGCGCGGCCGGCAAGCCGGAAGTCGGCAATATCCGCCTGACCCTGGGGCGCGAAGGTGGCGACATCCTCCTGACCCTGGCCGACGACGGTGGCGGCATCCGCCTCGACGCGGTCAAGCGCAAGGCTATCGAACGCGGCCTGATGGACGCCGACAGCGATCTCACCGACCACGAGGTGCTGCAGTTCATCCTCGAGGCCGGCTTCTCCACCGCCGAGAAGGTCACCCAGATCTCCGGACGTGGCGTCGGCATGGACGTGGTGCACTCCGAGGTCAAACAGCTCGGTGGCTCCATGAGCATCGAGTCGACCGTCGGCGAGGGCACCCGCTTCCTGATCCGCCTGCCATTCACCGTGTCGGTCAACCGCGCGCTGATGGTGGTCTCCGGCGAAGACTTCTACGCCATCCCGCTGAACACCATCGAAGGTATCGTGCGGGTCTCGCCGTACGAGCTGGAGGCCTACTACGGTCCGGACGCGCCGCGCTTCGAATACGCCGGTCAGGCCTACGAGCTGAAGTACCTCGGCGACCTGCTGAACAACGGCCAGCAGCCCAAGCTGGTCGGCCAGAGCCTGCCGCTGCCGGTGATCCTGGTGCGTTCCAGCGAACACGCGGTGGCGGTACAGGTGGACGCCCTGGCCGGTTCCCGCGAGATCGTGGTGAAGAGCCTCGGCCCGCAGTTCGCCGGCGTGCACGGCATCTCCGGTGCGACCATCCTCGGTGACGGTCGCGTGGTGGTGATTCTCGACCTGCTGGCGACCATTCGTGTGCGCCACGCGCACCTGCTCGGCCAGGTACAGATGCCGCGCCTGGTCAGCCAGGACACGACGGCGAGCGATACCGACACCAGCCGGCCGACCCTGGTCATGGTGGTGGACGACTCGGTCACCGTGCGCAAGGTCACCAGCCGCCTGCTGGAACGCAACGGCATGAACGTGCTGACCGCCAAGGACGGGGTCGATGCCATCGCCCAGCTGCAGGAACACAAGCCGGACATCATGCTGCTCGACATCGAGATGCCGCGCATGGACGGTTTCGAAGTGGCCACCCTGGTGCGCCACGACGAGCGCCTGAAGGACCTGCCGATCATCATGATCACCTCGCGGACCGGCGAGAAGCACCGCGATCGGGCCATGGCCATCGGCGTCAACGAATACCTGGGCAAGCCGTACCAGGAGTCGGATCTGCTGGAAAACATCCTGAAACTGGTCAAGGACAAGGCCAATGGCTGACAGAACTGCTGCTCGTATCGCGGTCATCGCCGACACCTCGCTGCAGCGCCACGTGCTGCAGCAGGCTCTGTCCGGCAGCGGCTACCAGGTGGTGCTCAACAGCGACCCGGCGCGTCTCGACGAGGCCGCCCTGGCCGACTGCGAGACCGACCTGTGGCTGGTGGACCTGGCCCAGTCGGAAGACTCACCCCTGGTCGACAATCTCCTGGAGAAGGCCAGCGCCCCGGTGCTGTTCGGCGAGGGCCATGCCCCGGAGCGTCACTCGGAAAACTACCCGCGCTGGGAGCGCCGCCTGTTCGGCAAGCTCAAGCGCCTGGTCGGTGACCCGGCCCAGGCCGTAGGCCCGAGCCTGGAGGCCCTGCTGGCCGAGGCGCAGCGCCCCAGCCGCCTGGAGCTGCCGGCCTCGCTGGCCGAGACGCCGCTGGTGGCCGGTGAGCCGGCCAAGCAGGTCTGGCTGCTGGCCGCCTCGCTCGGTGGTCCGGCGGCGGTGAAGGAATTTCTCGATGCCCTGCCCGGCGGCCTGCCGATCGGCTTCGTCTATGCCCAGCACATCGATGCCGCCTTCGAGACGGCGCTGCCCCAGGCCGTTGGCCGCCACAGCCAGTGGCACGTCAACCCGGCGCGCAACGGCGATGCCGTGCGTTGCGGCGAAGTGGTGGTGGCGCCGATCAGCAACGAACTCGGCTTCGCCGAGGACGGCGCCATGCAGGTGGCCGATCGCGGCTGGCCGGAGCCCTACAGCCCGTCCATCGACCAGATGATGCTCAACCTGGCCCAGCAGTTCGGCGCCCATTGTGGCGTGATCGCCTTCAGCGGCATGGGCAGCGACGGCAGCGCCGCCGCGGCCTACGTGCGCCGCCAGGGTGGTGTGATCTGGACCCAGAAGGCCGACAGCTGCGCCTGCCCGAGCATGCCCGACAGCCTGCGCGAAGGCGGCTACAGCAGCCTGAGCGGTGATCCACGCGAGCTGGCCTCCGCCCTGGTCAATCACCTGGCCGAACAGTGCCAGTAACGGCGCCAGCAGTCATTCAAGGAGCCGCCATGAGCCAAGCCATCGCCAGCCAGAACAGCATCAGCAGCCTCACCGGCCTGCTGGTGCCGCTGGCCGACCGCACCCTGCTGCTGCCCAACGTGGCGGTGGCCGAGCTGATTCCCTACCGTCCGCCGCATGTCACGCCGGGGATGCCGTCCTGGTTCCTCGGCCAGGTGGCCTGGCGCGACCTGCAGCTGCCACTGCTGTCGTTCGAGGCCGCCTCCGATGGTCAGCCGCAGATCGGCCCGGGCGTGCGCGTGGCGGTGCTCAACGCCATGGGCGGTCGCGACCAGGTCAAGTTCATCGCCCTGCTGGTGCAGGGTATCCCGCGCTCGATGAAGGTCGACGGCAACCTGCAGCGCGCCAGCGCCGAACTGGCTCCGCTGGAGCTGGACGCCGTGCAGCTCGGCGAAGCCGTGGTGAAGATCCCGGACCTGATCGGCCTGGAGCAAAAGCTGGCGGACGCCGGCCTGATCTGAAAATCACCCGCCCAATGCCTGCGCTTGCCGATACTGCGTTGGAAATGACTTCGAAATGCTCATTTACCACTCGTAAACTGCGCTTTCTCAGCCCTTTCCGCCTAGTCTCGACTGCGCTCGGCGATTGCTCGGGCGATTTTTGACATGAGCTCGGTCCGCCTGGCGCGCCTAGGCGAGCTGGAAGTCGCCAGCAGCTGCGTGCCGGGCCAGCACTTCGAGAAACACAGCCACGACGAATTCGTCATCGGTGCCAACCTGGTCGGCACCGAGCGCATCTGGCTGGACGGCCGTACCTTCGACGCCGGTGTCGGCGCCATCACCACCTACAACCCCGGCGAGATCCAGGGCGGCGGTGCCCGCGAGGGGCAGCCGTGGCGCTATGTCAGCCTGTACCTGCCCGCGGCGCGACTGGCCGAGAGCCTCGGCCGCAACGAGCTGCAGTTCGAACGTCCACTGCAGCAGGCACCGGCCCTGGCCGGTGAGCTGGCCCAGGCGATCGAAACCTGCCTGAGCGACGATCCGCTACTGCGCGAGCACGGCGAGGAGGGCGTGACTCTGCTGCTCGGGCGGATCGCCAGCGGCGCCGGTGTGCGTCTGACCGAGGCTCGGGATATCGGCAGCGAGGCGGTCGGGCGTCTGCAGGAGCTGCTAGCCGCCAGCCTGGAGCAGACGCCGAGCCTGGAGCAGATGGCCGCCGCCGTGGACCTGTCCAAGTTCCACCTGCTGCGTGCCTTCAAGCGCCGTACCGGGCTCAGCCCGCGGCAGTGGGCCATGCAGTTGCGCACCCGCCGCGCCCAGGGGCTGTTGCGTCTTGGCGTGCCGGCCGGCGAGGTGGCCCATGCCCTGGGCTTCGCCGACCAGAGCCATCTCAACCGCCACTTCCGCGCCGCCTACGGTGTCAGTCCCGGCCGCTATCAGGCGCTGGTCCGGCGCTGAGCGCGCAGCAATCCGGTTCAAGTCGGCGGCTCGCGCTTCGCCGATAATCCGCGCCGTCATCGATTCGGAGCACCCTCCATGCTGGCCATCTTCCTCGCCGCCATGCTGTTCGGCCTGGCCTTCTGCGCCTCTCCCGGCGCCGTGTTCAGCGAGACCCTGCGCCGTGGCCTGACCGGCGGCTTCCGTCCGGCGCTGCTGGTGCAGCTCGGTTCGCTGATCGGTGATGCGGTGTGGGCGCTGATAGGCCTGACCAGCCTGGTCCTGCTGCTGGCCCAGGACAGCGTGCGCGTGCCGCTGACCATCGCCTGCGCGGCCTATCTGGCCTGGCTCGGTATCCAGGGGCTGCGCGATGCACGGCAGCCGCCGGCGCAGGAGGAGGGCGGTCAGCAGGGACGAAATGCCTTCGGTGCCGGCGCGCTGCTGTCGCTGTCCAATCCGAAGAACATCGTGTTCTGGGGCGCGCTGGGCAGTGCGCTGGCGGGCATCGTCGAGGGCACGCCGAGCCGCACGGAGATGGCGGTGTTCTTCGCCGGCTTCATGTTCGCCTCGCTGCTCTGGTGCTTTATCTGCGCGGCGCTGGTGGACTGGTTGCGGCGTAATACTTCTACGCTCTGGCACCGTATCAGTTATGCCGGTTGCGGCGTGCTGTTGCTGGCGCTGGCCGGGCTGACCCTGCGCGGTCTCTAAGCCAGTCAGCGGCTCAGAAGTCGCCCCACAGCTGCTGGGCCACGGCCAGCGCCACCACCGGCGCGGTCTCGGTACGCAGCACGCGCGGGCCCAGGCGGGCGGCGTGGAAGCCGGCGGCCGTGGCCTGTTCCACCTCGGCGTCGCTGAGGCCGCCTTCCGGGCCGATCAGAAAGGCCAGGGTAGCCGGGCCGGGGTGACTGGTCAGCGGCTCGGCCACCGGATGCAGCACCAACTTGAGATCTGCAGTGGTCTGTTTCAGCCAGTCGGCCAGCAGCACGGGCGAGTGGATAACCGGCAACACCGAGCGGCCGCACTGCTCACAGGCGCTGATCGCCACCTGGCGCCAGTGGGCCAGGCGCTTGTCGGCGCGCTCGTCCTTCAGACGCACTTCGCAGCGCTCGGAGATGATCGGGGTGATCTCGCTGGCACCCAGCTCGGTGGCCTTCTGGATCGCCCAGTCCATGCGCTCGCCGCGTGACAGACCCTGACCCAGATGTACGCGCAGGCTCGATTCGGGCTGGCCGGCGAACTGCTCGCGCAGCTCGACCCGCACGGCCTTCTTGCCCACTTCGATCAGCTCACCCAGGTACTCCTGGCCGCTGCCGTCGAACAGCTGCACGGCATCGCCCGCCGCATGCCGCAGCACGCGGCCGATATAGTGCGCCTGGGCCTCGGGTAGCTCGTGCTGGCCGAGGGAGAGCGGGGCATCGATAAAGAAGCGGGACAGGCGCATGGCGAGGTTCGTGGCAGTGGCTGGAGGCGTGCAGTTTACCCGCTGATCAGCCGGGGTCGCGATGGTTGGGATACAGGTCGCTGGCCACCGCCACACTGACCGATTCGCGGGTAGCGATATCGATGCCTTCGCTGGCCACCTCGGCGAGGAAGTCGATCTGCTCGGGCGTGATCACATAGGGCGGCAGGAAGTACACCACGCTGCCCAGCGGGCGTAGCAGGGCTCCGCGCTCCAGGGCGTGCTGGTAGACCTGCAGTCCACGACGCTGCTGCCAGGGGTAGGCGGTCTTGCTGGTCTTGTCCTGCACCATCTCGATGGCCAGGGCCATGCCGGTCTGGCGCACTTCGGCCACGTGCGGGTGGTCCTTGAGGTGTTCGGTGGCGCTGGCCATGCGGGTGGCCAATGCCTTGTTCTTCTCGATGACGTTGTCGTCGCGGAAGATGTCCAGGGTCGCCAGGGCCGCGGCGCAGGCCAGCGGGTTGCCGGTGTAGGTGTGCGAGTGGAGGAAGGCGCGCAGGGTGGCGTAGTCGTCATAGAAGGCGCCGTACACCTGGTCGGTGGTGAGCACCGCGGCCATCGGCAGGTAGCCGCCGGTCAGCGCCTTGGACAGCACCAGGAAGTCCGGGGTGATGCCGGCCTGCTCGCAGGCGAACATGCTGCCGGTACGGCCGAAGCCGACGGCGATCTCGTCGTGGATCAGGTGCACGCCATGGCGGTCGCAGGCTTCGCGCAGCAGCTTGAGGTAGATCGGGTGGTACATGCGCATGCCGCCGGCGCCCTGGATCAGCGGCTCGACGATCACCGCGGCGACTTCGTGATGATGCTCGGTCAGGGTCTGCTCCATGGCGGCGAACATGGTGCGCGAATGTTCTTCCCAGCCCATGCCGTCGGGGCGCAGGTAGCAGTCCGGACTCGGCACCTTGATCGTATCGAGCAGCAACGCCTTGTAGGTGTCGGTGAACAACGCCACGTCGCCCACCGACATGGCCGCCACCGTCTCGCCGTGGTAGCTGTTGGTCAGGGTGACGAAACGCTTCTTGCCGGGCTGGTCGTGGTTTATCCAGTAGTGGTGGCTCATCTTCAGCGCCACCTCGATGCCCGAGGAGCCGTTGTCGGCGTAGAACACCTTGGAAAGGCCATCCGGGGTGATCTGCACCAGACGCTCGGACAGTTCGACCACCGGCGCATGGGTGAAGCCGGCCAGCATCACGTGTTCCAGGCTGTCGAGCTGGTCGCGGATACGCTGGTTGATGCGCGGGTTGCCGTGGCCGAACACGTTGACCCACCAGGAGCTGACCGCGTCGAGGTAGCGCTTGCCGTCGAAGTCCTCCAGCCACACGCCGTCGCCGCGCTTGATCGGGATCAGCGGCAGGCGCTCGTGGTCCTTCATCTGGGTGCAGGGGTGCCACAGCACGGCGAGGTCGCGCTGCATCCACTGGCTGTTCTGGGTCATGGGGCTTCTCCGAAACGAATGCGGATGAGACTACCAGAAGGCCCTCGGCGATACGCCGCTCGCCGTTCGTCCGCGGAGATGCGCCGTCCAGGGCCGCCGCGCTGAACCCGGCGGGGTGCTTGCGGACTAACTCGACGGCGCACAAGTATCTGTTTACTCGATATTTCGAAGCGAAAATTTCCGCTTTTATTCGATGCGTTTGCCGCTAGGCTGTCTTTCATCCCCTGGTACGGAAACATGCTCATGCAGTGGCGCAACTCCAATTCCACCTATGGCCTGGTCAGCATCGCGCTGCACTGGCTGGTGGCCCTGGCGGTGTTCGGTCTGTTCGGCGTGGGCCTGTGGATGGTCGGCCTCGACTACTACAGCGGCTGGTATCGCACGGCTCCGGATCTGCACAAGAGCATCGGCATCACCCTGTTCGTGGTCATGCTTGCTCGGGTTGCCTGGCGCTTCCTCAGCCCGCCACCGCCGGCCCCGGCTAGCCATGGCGCCGTCACCCGCCTGGCCTCCAAGGCCGGCCACGCCTTCCTCTATCTGGCGCTGTTCGTACTGATGCTCAGCGGCTACCTGATTTCCACCGCCGATGGCCGTGGCATCCCGGTGTTCGGCCTGTTCGAAGTGCCGGCCACCTTGACCAGCATTCCCGATCAGGCCGACATCGCCGGCGTGGTCCACGAATACCTCGCCTGGGCCCTGGTGATCTTCGCCGGCCTGCATGCCCTGGCGGCCCTCAAACACCATTTCATTGACCGTGACGCCACCCTGGTGCGCATGTTCGGTCGCACCGGCAAGTAACCCACAAGGAGACTGTTAATGCTCAAGCAATCCCTCGCCGCCCTGACCCTGGGCGCTGCTCTGTTCGCCGGCCAGGCCATGGCCGCCGACTACGCCATCGACAAGGAAGGCCAGCACGCCTTCATCAACTTCAAGATCAGCCACCTGGGATACAGCTGGCTGTACGGCACCTTCAAGGACTTCGACGGCAGCTTCAGCTTCGACGCCAAGGCGCCGGAAGCCAGCAAGGTCAGCGTCAAGATCAACACCGCCAGCGTCGACTCCAACCACGCCGAGCGTGACAAGCACCTGCGCAGCGGCGACTTCCTCAACGTCGACAAGAACCCGACTGCGACCTTCGAGTCCACCTCGGTCAAGAGCACCGGCGAAGGCACTGCCGACATCACCGGCAACCTGACCCTGAACGGTGTGACCAAGCCGGTGGTGATCGCCGCCAAGTTCATCGGCGAAGGCAGCGACCCGTGGGGCGGCTAC
This sequence comes from Pseudomonas sp. F(2018), assembly GCF_005508865.1. GTDB lineage: Bacteria > Pseudomonadota > Gammaproteobacteria > Pseudomonadales > Pseudomonadaceae > Aquipseudomonas. Next base: position 213,955 of record NZ_SCOM01000003.1, on the reverse strand, counting down.
CGTGCCGGCTTCGAGGGCAGCACCAAGCTGAAGCTGAAGGACTTCGACATCCAGAAGGACCTCGGCCCGGCTTCCCAGGAAGTGGAGCTGATCCTGTCCGTGGAAGGCGTTCGCCAGTAACTCGGGTAGGCTGGGCAGTGGCCCGGCGGCCGCTGCCCACGATCCTCGCCACTTTTCTGTTGGCACAAAAAAGCCGGCCCTGGGGCCGGCTTTTTCATGGCGCGAGGATTACTCCGCCGCGTCGCTCTTGCGCGTCAGCAGCGCCGGCTTTTCGCCGCGCGGACGGCTGTCCTGCAGGCTTTCCAGCTGCTCCATGGTCGGCAGGCGCTCACCCTTGCGGATGATCAGCGGCTGCTTGGCCGCGCGGCTGTCCTGCACCGCCGGCTCCTGGCGCTCGTAGCGCGGCTCGTCGCGACGACCGCCGCCCTGGCTGCGCTGACCGCCCTGGCGCTGGCCGCGGTTCTGACCCTGGCCGCCACCCTGGCGCTGACCGGCAGGCTTGCCCTGACGCTGGCCACCCTGACCGCCACCGCCCTGGCGCTGGCCCTGCTGGCCGCCGCCCTGGCTGCGCTGGCCTTGGCCCTGACCACCGCCCTGGCCGCCGCCGCGACGCGGGTTGCGTCCCTGGGGCTTCGGCTGGGTCGGCACGTAGTCGGCGCGGTTGCCGAAGTTGTCGAAGTCGTCGTCGAGGAACTCTTCCGGATCGCGATTGGGCTGCGCTGCCGGAGCCGGCGCCTGCGACTGACGCGGCTGGCGCGCCTGCTGGCCCTGTTGCTGGCCTGGCTGCTGCTCGCCTTCGCCTTTGCCTTTGCCACGGCGGCGCTTGCGCTTCTTGCCCTGGCCTTCGCCGGCTTCGCCAGCGACCTTGGGCTCGTGCTTGGCTTCATGGCGCGGCTTGTCGGCGCGCGGCTGGCGCTCGGGGCGCGGACCGCGCACCTCCGGTTTCTCCACCTCGACGCTGGCCGGGTCGAAGCCCTGCATGTCGCCATCGGGGATGCGCTGCTTGGTCAGGCGCTCGATGGCCTTGAGCAGCTTCTCCTCGTCCGGCGCCACCAGCGAGATGGCCTCGCCGCTGCGCCCGGCACGGCCGGTACGGCCGATGCGGTGCACATAGTCTTCCTCGACATTGGGCAGCTCGTAGTTGACCACATGGGGCAGCTGGTCGATGTCCAGACCGCGAGCGGCGATGTCGGTGGCGACCAGGATGCGCACCTGGTTTGCCTTGAAGTCGGCCAGGGCCTTGGTGCGCGCGTTCTGGCTCTTGTTGCCGTGGATCGCGGCGGCCGGCAGGCCGTGCTTGTCCAGGTATTCGGCCAGGCGGTTGGCGCCGTGCTTGGTGCGGGTGAACACCAGCACCTGTTCCCAGGCACCCTGGGTCACCAGATGGGCGAGGAGGGCGCGCTTGTGGCTGGCCGGCAGGCGGAACACGCGCTGCTCGATGCGCTCGACCGTGGTGTTCGGCGGCGTGACCTCGATGCGCTCGGGGTTGTGCAGCAGCTTGCCGGCGAGGTCGGTGATGTCCTTGGAGAAGGTCGCCGAGAACAGCAGGTTCTGGCGTTGCGCCGGCAGCTTGGCCAGCACCTTCTTCACGTCGTGGATGAAGCCCATGTCGAGCATGCGGTCGGCTTCGTCTAGCACCAGGATCTCCACGTGGGAGAGGTCGATGGCCTTCTGGTTGACCAGGTCGAGCAGGCGGCCGGGGCAGGCGACCAGGACGTCGACGCCCTTGGCCAGGGCCTGCACCTGGGGATTCATGCCGACGCCGCCGAAGATGCAGGCGCTGACAAATTTCAGGTCGCGGGCATAGACCTTGAAGCTGTCATGCACCTGGGCGGCCAGTTCACGGGTCGGGGTCAGTACCAGAACCCGGGGTTGTTTCGGGCCGTGGCGGTGTTCGCGGTCCGGATGGCCGTTGGGGAACAGGCGCTCGAGGATCGGCAGGGCGAAGCCCGCGGTTTTACCGGTACCCGTCTGGGCGGCGACCATCAGATCGCGGCCTTGCAACACGGCGGGAATGGCCCGCTGCTGCACAGGAGTGGGTTGGGTGTAGCCGGCAGCTTCTACCGCATTGGCTAAAGCCTCGGAGAGACCGAGGGAAACAAAGGACATGAGTCATCCTGTCATATTGGGGCGAAGGCCCATTGGGGAAGTTGCCTGGCTTGAATCGCTCTTGCTGAACGATCCCGTCCGGTACTGCTGGGCGATGGGTTGCCGAGCATCCGGGCGCAAGCCTGGCGGGAGCCCGGAGTATAACAGAGCAACATGGCTACGCCGCTAGCTGCCCGTCGCCTGATTTTCGTGGCCTGGATCAATCCTTGGCGGCGACCGGCGCATCGGCCGGCTCGGCATAGCGCGCCTGCAGATGGGCATAGGTCGGCTCGCGCTTGAAGCGGCGCAGCTCGCTGGCGAAGCGCTCGGCCAGGGCCGCCAGTTCCGGCGTGCGGCGCAGGGCCAGGTACAGGCGGTCCTCGCCGACGGCCTTGGGGTTGTAGCCGAGCTGCGCGCCGAGTCCCATGCGGGCGGCCAGGTACATGCCGGCGCGACGGTCGTTGACCACCAGATCCACGCGCTGACGCACCAGCTTGCCCAGGTTGGCCTCGTGAGTCGGCGCTTCCTCGCGGCTGAACAGGCGCGAGTCGCGGAAGGCCTGGTCGTTGTACCAATAGCCCGGCGAAGTGCCGATCAGCAGGTCGCGCAGGTCTTCCAGCGAGCGATAGGGATAGGGCCGCTGGCGCGCGTAGAACAGCACGAACTCGACCTCCGACAACGGCTCGTCGACGAACAGCATCTGCGGCTCGCGCTCGGCGAGGCGGAAGATATCGAGAATGCCATCGGCCTGGCCCTGCTCGAAGGCCAGCAGGCAGCGCTTCCACGGCAGGAACTGCCACTCGACCTCCACGCCCAGGCGGCGCAGCACTTCGGCGCTGATCTCGTAGTCGAGCCCGACCGGTTGGCCGTTCTCCTCGTAGACGTAGGGAGCCCAGGCCTCGGTGACGATGCGCAGCGGCTCCGCCCGCGCCGTGAAGGCGAGGCAGAGCAGCAGTGCGACGGCGTAAAGCTGGCGCTGGGATAATGGCATTGCGCCAGAGTAGCGAGATTACTGCTGCCGCAACAGTGGCCAATTGGTCGAATGCGCGACTAACTGACCACCCGGTAGCAGGGCACATAGGCGCTGCCGCCCGGCAGCTTCATGCGGTGCTGTTCGACGAAGGCCTGCAGCAGGCGGTCGAGCGGACGCATGATGGTCGGGTCGCCCTTGATCTCGTACGGGCCGTGCGCCTCGATCATGCGGATGCCGTGGGCCTTGACGTTGCCGGCGACGATGCCGGAGAAGGCGCGGCGCAGGTTGGCGGCCAGCTCATGCAGCGGCTGCTCGCGGGTCAGGTTGAGCGCGGCCATGCTGGCGTGGGTCGGCTCGAACGGGCGCTGGAAGCCCTCGTCGATCTTCAGCAGCCAGTTGAAGTGGAAGGCATCGTTGCGCTCGCGGCGGAACTGCTCCACGGCGTGGATGCCGGCGGCCATCTGCCGGGCCACTTCGGCCGGGTCGTTGATGATCATCTGGTAGCGCTGCTGGGCCACTTCGCCGAGGGTCTCCCCGATGAACTCGTGCAGCTGCTTGAGGTAGGTCGAGGCGCTCTTCGGCCCGGTGAGGATCACCGGGAAGGGCAGCTCGGCGTTGTCCGGGTGGGTGAGGATGCCCAGCAGGTAGAGGAATTCCTCGGCCGTGCCGACCCCGCCGGGGAAGATGATGATGCCGTGGCCGACGCGGACGAAGGCCTCCAGGCGCTTCTCGATGTCCGGCAGGATCACCAGCTCGTTGACGATCGGGTTGGGCGCCTCGGCGGCGATGATGCCCGGCTCGGTCAGGCCCAGGTAGCGGGCGCCGACGATGCGCTGCTTGGCGTGGGCGATGGTGGCGCCCTTCATCGGCCCCTTCATCACGCCCGGGCCGCAGCCGGTACAGACGTCCAGGCGGCGCAGGCCGAGCTCGTGGCCGACCTTCTTGGTGTACTTGTATTCCTCGGTGCTGATCGAGTGGCCGCCCCAGCACACCGCCATCCGCGGCTCGACACCGGCGCGCAGGGTGCGGGCGTTGCGCAGCAGGTGGAAGACGTAGTCGGTGATGCCCTGGGAGCTCTCGAAGTCGATGCGCTGGTTTTCCAGCTCGCTCTGGGTGTAGACGATGTCGCGCAGGGCGCTGAACAGCATCTCGCGGGTGCTGGCGATCATCTCGCCATCGACGAAGGCGTCGGCCGGGGCGTTGCGCAGCTCCAGACGGATGCCGCGATCCTGCTGGTGGATGATCACCTCGAAGTCCGGGTAGGCCTCGAGGATGGTCTTGGCGTTGTCGCTGTGCGAGCCGGTGTTGAGGATCGCCAGGGCGCATTGGCGGAACAGGGCATAGATGGTGCCGGAGCCGGTTTCGCGCAGTTGCTGCACTTCGCGCTGGGAAAGGGTTTCGAGGCTGCCCTTGGGGCTAACCGAGGCGTTGATCTTGTTGCGTACCAGAGTCATCTAGGCTTCCGTGTCGAGCGCGCGATCGCGTCGGGGGGCGGCGCGCAGGGGGTGTCTGGTATGAGATCGCGCCGCCGTCGCGAAGTTGCTCCGGCGGCGCGCTCGCCTCAGCGTGGCAGCTTGAGGTTGTTCCAGATGGCCAGACTGGCGTCGGCCTGGTTCAGGGTATAGAAGTGCAGGCCCGGCGCGCCACCTTGCAGCAGGCGCTCGCACATCTCGCTGACCACCTGCTCGCCGAAGGCCTGGATGCTCTCCAGATCGTCGCCGTAGGCTTCCAGCTGCTTGCGGATCCAGCGTGGGATCTCGGCGCCGCAGGCGTCGGAGAAACGCGCCAGCTTGCTGTAGTTGGTGATCGGCATGATGCCCGGCACGATTGGCAGCTCCACGCCCAGCTTGCGCACGCGCTCGACGAAGTAGAAGTAGCAGTCGGCGCTGAAGAAGTACTGGGTGATGGCGCTGTTGGCACCGGCCTGGCACTTGCGCACGAAGTTCTGCAGATCGTCCTCGTAGCTGCGCGCCTGCGGGTGCACTTCCGGGTAGGCGGCCACTTCGATATGGAAGTGGTCGCCGGTTTCGCTGCGAATGAACTCCACCAGCTCGTTGGCGTAGCGCAGCTCGCCGCTGGCCATGCCCATACCGGACGGCAGGTCGCCGCGCAGGGCGACGATGCGCTTGATCCCGGAGTTCTTGTACTGGCTGAGCAGGCTACGCAGCTCGTCCTTGCTGTCACCGACGCAGGACAGGTGCGGCGCGGTCGGCACGCCGACATCGCCATCCAGCTGCAGCACGGTGTTCAGGGTGCGATCGCGGGTGGAACCACCGGCACCGTAGGTGCAGGAGAAGAAGTCCGGGTTGTAGCCGGCCAGCTGGCGGGCCACGCCCATCAGCTTCTCGTGGCCGGCGTCGGTCTTGGTGGGGAAGAACTCGAAACTGTAGCGACGTTCTTGCGACATATATCTGGTCCTTGCAGACACGAAGAAGGCGGGGCGTTGCCGCCCCGCCTTCCCGGTGCATCAGTAACGGTAGGCGTCCGGCTTGAACGGGCCTTCGACGGTCACGCCGATGTACTCGGCCTGTTTCGGGGTCAGCTGGGTGACCACGCCGCCGAAGCCGCGCACCATCTCCAGGGCCACTTCCTCGTCGAGCTTCTTCGGCAGCACTTCCACGGTCAGGCGCGCGCCCTTGTCGGCGGCCGGCAGGTCGGCGAACTTGGCGCCGTACAGGTGGATCTGCGCCAGCACCTGGTTGGCGAAGGAGCCGTCCATAATTCGGCTCGGGTGGCCGGTGGCGTTGCCCAGGTTCACCAGGCGGCCTTCGGCCAGCAGGATCAGGTAGTCCTCGTTGCGCGGGTCGAACTGGCCTGCGCCGGTGCGGTGGATCTTGTGCACCTGCGGCTTGACCTCTTCCCACGCCCAGTTCTTGCGCATGAAGGCCGTATCAATTTCATTATCGAAGTGGCCGATGTTGCACACCACGGCGCGCTTCTTCAGGGCCTTGAGCATGTTGGCGTCGCAGACGTTGACGTTACCGGTGGTGGTGACGATCAGGTCGATCTTGCCCAGCAGGGCCTTGTCGATGCTGGCCTCGGTGCCGTCGTTCAGACCGTTGAGGTAAGGCGAGGCGACTTCGAAGCCGTCCATGCAGGCCTGCATGGCGCAGATCGGGTCGATCTCGGAAACCTTGACGATCATGCCCTCCTGGCGCAGGGACTGGGCGGAGCCCTTGCCCACGTCGCCGTAGCCGATCACCAGGGCCTGCTTGCCGGACAGCAGGTGGTCGACGCCGCGCTTGATGGCGTCGTTCAGGCTATGACGGCAGCCGTACTTGTTGTCGTTCTTGCTCTTGGTCACCGAGTCGTTGACGTTGATCGCCGGGACTTTCAGGGTGCCGGCCTTGAGCATGTCGAGCAGGCGGTGCACGCCGGTAGTGGTCTCTTCGGTGATGCCGTGGATCTTCTCCAGCATCGCCGGGTAGCGCTCGTGGATGATCTGGGTCAGGTCGCCGCCGTCGTCCAGGATCATGTTGGCGTCCCACGGCTGGCCATCCTTGAGGATGGTCTGCTCGATGCACCACTCGTACTCTTCCTCGGTCTCGCCCTTCCAGGCGAACACCGGGATACCGGCGGCGGCGATGGCGGCAGCGGCCTGGTCCTGGGTCGAGAAGATGTTGCAGGACGACCAGCGCACCTCTGCACCGAGCGCGATCAGGGTCTCGATCAGCACGCCGGTCTGGATGGTCATGTGGATGCAGCCGATGATCTTGGCGCCCTTGAGCGGCTGCTCACCGGCGTACTTGCGGCGCAGGCCCATCAGAGCCGGCATTTCCGACTCGGCGATGATCAGCTCTTTGCGGCCCCAATCGGCCAGGGAAATATCGGCGACTTTGAAATCGTTGAAAGCCATGCAATAGCACTCCATTCGTTGTCTGCGAATGGGCGCCGTTGATGCGTATGGTTAACGCCCCATCCGAGCCTGACAGGTGAAAGCCACATGGGGCTTTCGTCTGCTGCAGCGCCCCTCGGACAGGTGGCGGGCACGACCGGGCTGAGCCGATCGCGTGAAGCCCGGCGATTATAGCCAGCCTGACGGCGTTGCCCAAGGTCTTCCGTCGCGCGCTTCTATCGGGACGATTGAAAACCTTGCCGGGAAATCGGCGCCGTTACGGTTCATCCTGTCGCTCGAAACTGACCGACCAGACAGGAGAAGTGGCGATGAAATTCCACACACGCAAATGGGTGAAACCCGAAGATCTCAACCCCAACGGCACCTTGTTCGGCGGCAGCCTGCTGAAGTGGATCGACGAGGAGGCGGCGATCTACGCCATCATCCAGCTCGACAGCCAGAAGGTGGTGACCAAGCTGATCTCCGAGATCAACTTCGTCAGCTCGGCGCGCCAGGGCGACATCATCGAGCTGGGCATCACCGCCACCGAGTTCGGTCGCACCTCGCTGACCCTGCGTTGCGAGGTGCGCAACAAGATCACCCGCAAGAGCATCCTGACCATCGACAAGCTGGTGTTCGTCAACGTGGATGCGGAAGGCCTGGCGACGCCCCATGGCAAGACCCAGATCAGCTACATCCGCGACCGCTTCCCGGAGCAGGCTGCGGCATCCTAACCCTTGGCCGCGGGGCGGAGAGTGGCAATACTGTCGCCCTCCGTTCCCAGCCAGTCGTAACGATGAAGTCGAAAATCCTCATGGCCCTGCTGGCCTGTACCCTGCTCGCCGCCTGCGATCGGGTCGATCCCGATTCGCCACTGGGCAAGCGCCAGGCGCTGTTCAAGGACATGCTGCGCACCAGCGAAGACCTGGGCGGCATGCTGCGCGGGCGTCTGAGCTTCAATGAAAAGAGCTTCGCAGAAGGCGCGATCCGCCTCGACGAGCTGTCGCGCCAGCCCTGGCAGCATTTCCCCCAGGTGCAGGAAGCCGGCGACGACAGCCATGCGCGTGACGACGTCTGGCAACGCCAGGAGCGTTTCCAGCAACTGGCGCGCGAGCTGGAAGTGGCCACCGCCGAGTTGCGTAGCCGGGTTCAGGTCAAGCCGTTGCGCGCCGAGGCACTGGGCGCGCCAGTGGCCAAGGTCGAGGCCGCCTGCAAGGCCTGCCACGAAGAGTTCCGCATCTACTAGAAACCCGCCACTCCCGCGCGCTGTAGCTGCTCGCGCAAATGCAGCACTTCCGGGTGACGGAAGAAGGCCGCCAGCTGTGCGGCACGGGTCGGGCCGATGCCGCCGTAGGCGTCCCAATCCGCGGCATCGCGGGCGGCCAGGGTTTCCCAGTCGCCTTGCAGCGGCGCCGAGCCGCTGGGCGGCAGACCCAGGGCGCGCAGCCACTGCTGGAACGAGCGTTGCCGGGCGCTGGCGAAGCTGCCATGCAGATTGGCCGCGCTGCGCTGGCCGAAGCCGGGGCGCTTGGCCAGTTCGCTCTCCTGCAATTCCAGCCAGTCCAGCAGTCCCTGCAGACGCAGTTTTTCCCAGGTGCCGGCGCCGACGCCGGGCAGCGCCAGCCCCTGCTTGCCGCTCAGCCATTGCTGGCGCGCGGCGAACTGACTCTCGCAACCGGGCGTGGGGCGCCAGCAGCTGAGCGGGTGGTGGGCGGCCGGATCGGGAATGGCCAGCGTGCCGCGCTGCTGGCTGCGCCAGACCACGCCATCCAGCCGTGGAATGGTCAGGCCGGCCAGGGCGACCGCCACCTGGTCGCCGGGGCGGATATCCAGCGCCTGCCAGCGTTGCAGCGAGCCGAGGCCGACGCGGCTCACCCGGCGGCCATCCAGCTCGACCGGTTGCAGCTGCAGCAGCGGGGTGATTCGTCCGGTGCGGCCGATCTGAAATTGCACGGCGCGCACTTGTGCCAGCGCCTGGCGCGGCGGGTATTTCCAGGCGGCGGCCCAGCTCGGTGGCTCGGCGATCCAGCGTTCGCCGTTCGGGCGTTGCCCTTGGCGCAGCACGACGCCGTCGCTGGCGAAGGGCAGTTCGGCGCGGTACCAGCGCTCGCGCCACTGGCGAGCCTCTGCCTCGGAGCGCAGGGGCTGGGTCAGCTCGACGCTGTCGGCGAAGCCCAGCTCGCGCAGCCCCTGCAGGCGCTCCTCCATGCCGGCGGGACCGTTGGGTCAGTCCCACACGAACAGGCCGATAGTGGCGGCCCGTTCGGCGTCCAGCGTGCCGCGCGCCATGGCGCCGGCGGCCTTGCCCCGCAGGCCGTTGCCGCCGTCGCGGGCCTGCACATGGCCGGGCGTACGCCAGTACAGTTCGCCCTGCAGGATCAGTTCGCCTTGTCGTGGCAACTGCCGGGGAATGGCCTCGATCAGGCGGGCGCGGGCGGTCCAGTCCTGGCCGCTGCGACCGTCGCCACGGCTGATCGCCTGCTGCAGCTGGCCATTGCGATAGAGCAGGGTGACGGCCACGCCGTCGACCTTGGGCTGAATCCACAGATCGTCGCGTCCGGCCATCCAGCTACGCACGGCCGCCTCGTCGCGCAGCTTGGCCAGCCCGGTCTGGGCGACCGGATGCGCAACCGGGCCGCCGGCGCCTTGCAGCGCTGTGGCAGGCGCAGCGGCATGTTGTTGGGCAAAGCAGGCCTGCCACTGCTCGAGGCGAGCGCGGCTCTGGTCATAGAGCTCATCGCCGATCTGCGCCTGGCCATCGACGTGATAGGCCCGATCCCATTCGGCGATGCGCCGCTCGAGGGCGGCGATTTCCTCGGCGGCCTGGGTGGCGGGCCAGTCGGGGCAGGGCGCGGCCTGCGCGGTGCAGGCGAGAAACAGCAGCGGTGGAGCAATCCAGTGGCGCATGGCGAGCATCCTTGCTCTCGAGGACTCGAACAGAGACTAGCCTCTGTCCGCAGCTAGCGCCCTGCGCTTTGCCGGCACCGGCTTCGGTTTCTCCTTCCATTTCTGAGCCCCAACAAAAAGCCCCGCACTAGGCGGGGCTTTTTGCATTGCGGGATAACCTTACAGGCCGGCAGCGGCGCGCAGGTCGGCGACCTTGTCGGTCTTCTCCCAGGTGAAGGTGCTGAAGCTGTCGTCGCCGACGGTCTTCTGCTGCGGGGTGCGGCCGAAGTGGCCGTAGGCCGCGGTCTCCTGGTACATCGGGTGCAGCAGGTTGAGCATCTTGGTGATGGCGTACGGACGCAGGTCGAACACCTCACGCACCAGCTTGATGATCTTGTCTTCGGCGATCTTGTGGGTGCCGAAGGTGTTGATCGAGATGGAGGTCGGCTGGGCCACGCCGATGGCGTAGGACACCTGAATCTCGCAGCGGTCGGCCAGGCCGGCGGCGACGATGTTCTTGGCCACGTAACGGCCGGCGTAGGCAGCCGAACGGTCGACCTTGGATGGATCCTTGCCGGAGAAGGCGCCGCCGCCGTGACGGGCCATGCCGCCATAGGAGTCGACGATGATCTTGCGGCCGGTCAGACCGCAGTCGCCCACCGGGCCGCCGATCACGAAGTTGCCGGTCGGGTTGATGTGGAACTGGGTGTCCTTGTGCAGCAGCTCGGCTGGCAGGGCGTGCTTGATGATCAACTCCATCACGCCTTCACGCAGGTCAGCCAGGGACACTTCCGGGTTGTGCTGGGTGGACAGCACCACGGCGTCGATGCCGACCACCTTGCCGTTTTCGTACTGGCAGGTGACCTGGGACTTGGCGTCCGGGCGCAGCCAGGTCAGCAGACCGGACTTGCGCGCTTCGGCCTGGCGCTCGACCAGGGCGTGGGAGAAGCGGATCGGTGCCGGCATCAGCACGTCGGTTTCGTTGCTGGCGTAGCCGAACATCAGGCCCTGGTCGCCGGCACCCTGGTCTTCCGGCTTGGCGCGGTCGACACCCTGGTTGATGTCCGGGGACTGCTTGCCAATGATGTTCATCACGCCGCAGGTGGCGCCGTCGAAACCGACGTCGGAGCTGGTGTAGCCGATGTCGCAGATCACGTCGCGGACGATCTGCTCGAGGTCGACCCAGGCGCTGGTGGTGACTTCACCGGCGACGATGGCGACGCCGGTCTTGACCAGGGTTTCCACGGCCACGCGGGCGTGCTTGTCCTGGGCGATGATGGCGTCGAGGACGGCATCGGAAATCTGGTCGGCGATCTTGTCCGGATGGCCTTCGGACACGGACTCGGAGGTAAACAGGGAGTATTCGCTCATTTCAAAATCCTATTCATTCCTGGTTTTGCTTCGCATCCGGCTTGGCGAAGTGCCGTACCTGAATCTGAAAGCCGTTCTTGAGGCCCACATAGAGGCTCTCGCCGGGCGTGAGCCCCGCGGCATCGGCCCAGCGGGCCAGATCTTCCTGTTCGAAGCCGAGCCAGAGATCGCCGCAGGCCGTCCTGGCCCAACTCTGGTCATGGCTGCACAACTCGGTCACCAGCAGGCTGCCGCCGTTCTTCACCAAGCGGGCCAGCTGCTTCAGCGCCTCGGCCGGGGCGGCGAAATGGTGCAGGACCATGTTCACCACCACGCAGTCGGCGGCGCCGATCTCGTCGTTCAGGGCATCGGCGAGCTGCAGCTCGACATTGCCCAGTTGTTCTTGTTCGCAGCGCTGGCGGGCCAGCTCCAGCATCGCCGCGCTGTTGTCCAGCGCCACCACGTTGCCGAAGCGGCGCGCCAGCTCGGGGAGGAAACCGCCGTCGCCGGGGCCAACTTCCAGCGCCGTGCTGCCCGGCGCGAAATTCAGTGCATCGAGCAGGGCCAGCACGCTGTCGCGGTACTGCGGCAGGCCGGCGATCAGGTCCTGCTGGGCCTGGAACTTGTCCGCCGTCTTGGCGAAGAAGTCGCGGCTGGCCGCAGCGCGCTGGGCGTGCACGGCGGCGATGCGCTGTTGCACGTCGCCCGGCAGCTGCAGCTCTTCGACTTCCTGCAGCAGCGCGGCATGCAAGGCACCGCCGAGCAGCTCGCCCTGGGGCAGGGCGCGGCGGTAGAACACCGCATTGCCTTCGCGCCGTGTGGCCACCAGACCGGCCTGGGCCAGCACCTTGAGGTGGTGGCTCATGCCCGACTGGCCGATGGCGAAGATCTGCGCCAGTTCCAGTACGCCGAACGAGTCGTTGGCCAGCGCACGCAGCACGTTCAGGCGCAGCGGGTCGCCGCCGGCCTTGCACAGGGCGGCGAGCTCATCGGCTGGCTCGAAACGGAGCTGGGGCACGCGCATATTCATAGAGGCGGCAGTCTAGTCGCTCACTTTTCATCCAGCAACAGCAATATCAAAAAGTTTTGATATTGCCTGTCAGGAGCTCCAGGAAGGCGGCAGGTGCCGGGCTCAGCTGGGCGTCGCGGCGCCAGAGCATATGCAGGTCGCGCTCGATCTGCAGGTCACGCACGTCCAGGCGCACCAGGCGGCCATCGGCCAGTTCGTCCTCGACCACCAGTTGCGACAGCCAGGCGATGCCATGGCCGCCGGCGATCAGGCGCTTGAGCGCTTCGGTGCCGCCGATGGCCATGCGCGCCTCGGCCCGCAGGCCGTGCTCGCGGTACGCCTGCTCGATGCTGGCGCGGGCGCCGGAGCCGGGCTCGCGCAGGTACAGGTCGTGCTCCTGCAGGTCGCGGCCATGCAGGCCGCGGCGCCCGGCCAGCGGGTGGGCGGGGCCGACCACCGGCAGCAGCCGGTCGCGGGCCAGGCGGTGGCAGGCGTAGTCGTCCTGGGCGAAGGGGCCTTCGACGAAGCCCAGGGCGATGCTGCCGTCGTCCAGTTGCTGGGTGACTTCATGGGTGTTGCTCACCCGCAGGTCGACGAACACCTGCGGATGCAGGCGGCGGAAGCGGTTCAGCAGCGGTGGCAACAGGTAGGCGCCGAGAGTGGCGCTGGCGCCCAGGTACAGCTCGCCGTGGCTGAGGTTGGCGTAGTCGCGCAGGTCGCGCTCGGCCGCCTGCTCCAGGGCGAAGATGCGCTCGGCGAACTGCAGCAGGCGCTGGCCGCCCTCGGTCGGCCTCACGCCGCGGGGGTGGCGATCGAACAGGGCCAGGCCGAGGCTGGCCTCCAGGTCGCGAATCTCGCGGGTCACCGCCGGCTGGCTGATATGCAGGCGCTGGGCGCCGGCGCTGATGCTGCCGGCCTCGGCGACGGCGAGGAAGACCTTGAGGTGATGCAGGTTCATCGTACATACACATAAAGAGAAGGCATGCAGATCATGCTGAATATGTATTTTTCATATGGCAAGCGCTTCCCTAGCCTTGGCGCCTCGCTTGTCTGTCTTTCGGAAATCCCCATGCCGCGCCCCTTTACCCGTCTGCCCGAGCCCTGGGCCTTCGTTCGCCACTTCACGCCCAACTGGTTCGCCATGACCATGGGTACCGGTGTGCTGGCCCTGGTGGTCGCTCACCTGCCGTGGACCCTGCCGGGGCAGATGGCCCTGGCCGAGGCGCTGTGGCTGTTCGGTGTGGTGCTGTTCGCCCTGTTCAGCCTGCTGTTCCTCAGCCGCGTGCTGCTGCACCGCGATACGGTCTGGCCGATGCTGCTGCACCCGGTGCAGTCGATGTTCCTCGGCGCCATTCCCATGGGCCTGGCCATGCTGATCGGTGGGCTGGTGCAGTTCGGTCCCGCGCGCTGGGGCGAGGGCGTGTACGCGCTGGCGCATGTGCTGTGGTGGCTGGATGCGGCCATGGCGCTGGGTAGCGCGTTGCTGGTGCCCTACCTGATGTTCACCCGGCAGAGTCATGCGCTGGAGAAGATGACTGCCGTTTGGCTGCTGCCCATCGTCGCGCCCGAGGTGGCGGCCGGTGCGGCCGGTGGCCTGGCACCTTACCTCGATCCGGCTTCGGCGCGGCTGATGCTGGCGGTCGGTTTCGTGCTGTGGGGCATGTCGCTGTCCCTGGCCTTCTCGCTGATCACCCTGGTGCTGCTGCGCCTGGCCCTGCACAAGCTGCCCGATACCGATTTCGCCGCCACCAGTTGGCTGCCGCTCGGCCCGCTGGCCACCGGCTGCCTGGGCCTGCTGACCATGGGCCAGGATGCCCCGGCCGCCTTCGCCGGCACGGCCATGGCCGGAGCCGCCGAGGTGGCCAGCGGCCTGAGCCTGGTCGGCGGCCTGGCGCTGTGGGGTGCCGGCTTGTGGTGGCTGGTCACGGCGATCTTCTTCACCCGCCACTACATCCGCGACAACATGCCGTTCAACCTGGGCTGGTGGGGCTTCACTTTCCCGCTGGGGGTATTCACCCTGGCCACCTTCGAGCTGGAGCGCCTGACCGAGCTGCGCTTCTTCGCCCTGGTCGGCCTGATGCTGGCGGTGCAGCTGGCGGCGGTCTGGCTGCTGGTGCTGCAGCGCACCCTGCGTGGTGTCTGGCATGGCGAGCTGTTCGAGGCGCCCTGCCTGAGCGGGCCGAACGCGCCGGCCCATGGGGTGTTCACGGCGGACTGAGGGGGCGTTTCGGCACGCTTTTCGCCGATCTGCGCGGGCGTTCGACCATCTGTCATTGCCCCTGAGCACCCGGCTGGGCGAAAATACGCGCCTTTTTACCGCCCCCTTCTTCTAGAAGTAGCCCCCGCAGGAGATTCAGCGATGCCCAGCCGTCGTGAGCGTGCCAATGCCATTCGTGCCCTCAGCATGGATGCTGTGCAGAAAGCCAACAGCGGCCACCCCGGTGCCCCGATGGGCATGGCGGACATCGCCGAAGTGCTGTGGCGCGACTTCCTGCAGCACAACCCGAGCAACCCGAACTGGGCCGACCGCGACCGCTTCGTGCTGTCCAACGGCCACGGCTCGATGCTGATCTACTCGCTGCTGCACCTGACCGGCTACGACCTGGGCATCGACGACCTCAAGCAGTTCCGCCAGCTGCACAGCCGCACCCCGGGCCATCCGGAGTACGGCTATACCCCGGGCGTCGAGACCACCACCGGCCCGCTGGGCCAGGGCATCGCCAACGCCGTCGGCTTCGCCATCGCCGAGAAGGTGCTGGCCGCCCAGTTCAACCGTCCGGGTCATGAAGTGGTCGACCACTTCACCTACGCCTTCCTCGGCGATGGCTGCATGATGGAAGGCATCAGCCATGAAGTCTGCTCGCTGGCCGGTACCCTGGGCCTGGGCAAGCTGGTCGCCTTCTACGACGACAACGGCATCTCCATCGATGGCGAAGTCCATGGCTGGTTCACCGACGACACCCCTGCGCGCTTCGAGGCCTACGGCTGGCAGGTGATCCGCAATGTCGACGGCCATGACGCCGACGAGATCAAGATTGCCATCGAGACCGCGCGCAAGACCAGCGACCGCCCGACCCTGATCTGCTGCAAGACCGTGATCGGCTTCGGTTCGCCGAACAAGGGCGGCAAGGAAGAGTGCCACGGCGCCCCGCTGGGTAACGACGAGATCGCCGCCACCCGCGCCGCGCTGAACTGGAACCACGGCCCGTTCGAGATCCCCTCGGAAATCTACGCCGAGTGGGACGCCAAGGAAGCCGGCGCCGCCCGCGAGGCTGCGTGGAACGACAAATTCGCTGCCTACGCCGCCGCCCACCCGGAACTGGCTGCCGAGCTCAAGCGCCGCCTGGCTGGCGAGCTGCCGGCCGATTTCGCCGAGAAGTCCGCCGCCTACGTGCAGGAAGTCGCCGCCAAGGGCGAGACCATTGCCAGCCGCAAGGCCAGCCAGAACGCGTTGAACGCCTTCGGCCCGCTGCTGCCGGAGTTCCTCGGCGGCTCCGCCGACCTGGCCGGCTCCAACCTGACCCTGTGGAAGGGCTGCAAGGGCGTGGAATCCACCGATGCCGCCGGCAACTACCTGTTCTACGGCGTGCGCGAGTTCGGCATGAGCGCCATCATGAACGGCATCGCCCTGCACGGCGGTTTCATCCCGTACGGCGCGACCTTCCTGATCTTCATGGAATACGCGCGCAACGCCGTGCGCATGTCCGCGCTGATGAAACAGCGCGTGCTCTATGTGTTCACCCACGACTCCATCGGTCTGGGCGAAGACGGCCCGACCCACCAGCCGATCGAGCAGTTGGCCAGCCTGCGTGGCACGCCGAACCTGGACACCTGGCGCCCGGCCGACGCCGTGGAGTCCGCGGTGGCCTGGAAGTACGCCATCGAGCGCGCCGACGGCCCGAGCGCGCTGATCTTCAGCCGCCAGAACCTGCCGCACCAGGCGCGCGAAGCCCAGCAGGTCGCCGACATCGCCCGTGGCGCCTATGTGCTGAAAGACTGTGCCGGCGAGCCGGAACTGATCCTGATCGCCACCGGGTCGGAAGTCGGCCTGGCCGTACAGGCGTTCGACAAGCTGACCGAGCAGGGCAAGAAGGTCCGCGTGGTGTCCATGCCGTCGACCTCCGTGTTCGACCAGCAGGATGCCGGCTACAAGCAGGCCGTGCTGCCGCTGCAGGTCGGCGCGCGCATTGCCATCGAGGCCTCCCACGCGGACTACTGGTACAAGTACGTCGGCCTGGAAGGCCGCATCATCGGCATGACCACCTTCGGCGAGTCCGCCCCGGCGCCGGCGCTGTTCGAGGAGTTCGGCTTCACCGTCGCCAACATCCTGGAAACCGCCGAAGAGCTGCTCGACGCCTGATGCGCCTGGCCCCCTCGCCTGAGGGGGCCGCGCCGAGAACCGCCATGGCCAGACGCCCCTATAAAGTCGCCCTCAACGGATACGGCCGCATCGGTCGTTGCGTGCTGCGCGCCTTGCATGAGCGCGGCGCCGCGGCCGGTTTCGAGATAGTCGCGCTGAACGACCTGGCCGACCAGGCCAGCATCGAATACCTGACCCGCTTCGACTCCACCCACGGCCGCTTCCCGGGCGAGGTGCGGGTCGATGGCGACTGCCTGCATATCAATGGCGACTGCGTGAAGGTGCTGCGCCAGGCCACGCCGGAGGCCATCGACTGGGCGGCCCTGGATATCGACCTGGTGCTGGAGTGCTCCGGCGTCTACCACAGCCGCGCCGATGCCGAGCGCTTCCTGGCGGCCGGCGCGCCACGCGTGCTGTTCTCCCAGCCGATGGCCAGCGAGGCGGACATCGACGCCACCATCGTCTACGGGGTCAACCAGCAGCAGCTGAGCGGCCGCGAGACCTTGGTCTCAAACGCCTCCTGCACCACCAACTGCGGCGTGCCGCTGCTGAAACTTCTCAACGAGGCGGTGGGTCTGGAGTACGTCTCCATCACCACCATTCACTCCGCGATGAACGACCAGCCGGTAATCGACGCCTATCACCACGAAGACCTGCGCCGCACGCGTTCGGCCTTCCAGTCGGTGATCCCGGTATCCACCGGCCTGGCCCGCGGTATCGAGCGCCTGCTGCCGGAGCTGGCCGGGCGCATCCAGGCCAAGGCCATCCGCGTGCCGACGGTCAACGTCTCGTGCCTGGACATCACCCTGCAGACCGCCCGCGACACCTCCGCCGAGGAGATCAATCGCGTGCTGCGCCAGGCCGCCGAGGCCGGCCCGCTCAAGGGCCTGCTGGCCTACACCGAGCTGCCCCACGCCAGCTGCGATTTCAACCACGACGCCCATTCGGCCATCGTCGACGGCAGCCAGACCCGTGTGTCCGGCCCGCGCCTGGTCAACCTGCTGGCCTGGTTCGACAACGAATGGGGCTTCGCCAACCGCATGCTCGACGTCGCGGAACACTTCCTCGCCGTCTCCACGACTTCCAACTAACCAGCCCCTTGTGAAGGACTGACCATGACCGTTCTGAAGATGACCGACCTCGACCTCGCCGGTAAGCGCGTGCTGATCCGCGAAGACCTCAACGTGCCGGTGAAGGACGGCGTGGTGAAGAGCGACGCGCGCATCCTCGCCTCCCTGCCGACCATCAAGCTGGCCCTGGAGAAGGGCGCGGCGGTGATGGTCTGCTCGCACCTGGGGCGTCCGACCGAGGGTGAGTTCTCTGAGGAGAACAGCCTGGCACCGGTGGCCGCGTACCTGAGCAAGGCCCTGGGCCGCGAAGTGCCGCTGGTCAAGGACTACCTGGGCGGCGTCGAGGTCAAGGCCGGTGAAGTGGTGCTGTTCGAGAACGTGCGCTTCAACAAGGGCGAGAAGAAGAACGCCGACGAGCTGGCCCAGCAATACGCCGCCCTGTGCGACGTGTTCGTGATGGACGCCTTCGGCACCGCCCACCGCGCCGAGGGCTCGACCCACGGCGTGGCCAAGTTCGCCAAGGTCGCCGCCGCCGGCCCGCTGCTGGCCGCCGAGCTGGATGCCCTGGGCAAGGCCCTGGGCAACCCGGCCCGCCCGATGGCCGCCATCGTCGCCGGTTCCAAGGTCTCCACCAAGCTCGACGTGCTGAACAGCCTGAGCCAGATCTGCGACCAGCTGATCGTCGGCGGCGGCATCGCCAACACCTTCCTCGCCGCGGCGGGCTACAAGGTCGGCAAGTCGCTGTACGAGGCCGATCTGGTCGACACCGCCAAAGCCATCGCGGCCAAGGTCAGCGTGCCGCTGCCGGTCGACGTGGTGGTGGCCAAGGCCTTCGCCGAAGACGCCGAAGCGATCGTGAAAGCCATCGCCGACGTGGCCGACGACGACATGATCCTCGACATTGGCCCGCAGACTGCCGCGCAGTTCGCCGAGCTGCTGAAGTCGTCGAAGACCATCCTGTGGAACGGCCCGGTCGGCGTGTTCGAGTTCGACCAGTTCGGCAACGGCACCAAGGTGCTGGCCCAGGCCATCGCCGAGAGCCCGGCGTTCTCCATCGCCGGCGGCGGCGACACCCTGGCGGCCATCGACAAGTACGGCGTGAACGAGCAGATCAGCTATATCTCCACCGGTGGTGGCGCCTTCCTCGAGTTCGTCGAGGGCAAGGTCCTGCCGGCCGTGGAAGTGCTGGAGCAGCGCGCCAAGTAAGCGCGGGCGCCTAAACCAAACGCCTTGCTCCGCGGTCCCTTGCACAGGAACCCCGGAGAAAGGAACACGGTCATGCGCAGCTTCAGCATCCTGTTACTCTGTGTGGCCGGCCTCGCCGGCTGCAGCGGCAAGGCCCCGAGCACCTGTGAGGTGCTCAGCCCGCCGGAAATCATTCTGCCGTCCACCCAGGACGATCAGCGGGTCGAGGTGCAGAGCAGCGGTGACCCCACCGTGGACGGCAGCGCCCAGCAGGACTGCCCCTGACATGGAGTGAGCGATGAAGGCGGTGATCATGGCGCTGTCCGTCGTGTGGCTGGCCGGCTGTGCCGGCCAGCCGACGCCCGGTGATAGCTGGACCCGCTGGGTCTGCGACAGCCAGGCCGAAGTGCTGTGGCGGCCGGTCGGAGAAGAGGCGGTCGACCTGCGTCTGGGTGGCGGTGACATCGTTCATCGCCTGCAGCGCGAACCCTCGGGTTCCGGCGCGCTCTATAGCGACGGCGTTCTGGCCTTCCACAGCAAGGGTGAGGAAGGCCTGGTGTACCGGGTGGCGGACAACGACCTGATCGGTCGCGGCTGCAAGGCACAGTAATTGCGTTAGCAGTGGCTCGGACCTGTCCGGGCGAGCAGTGCGGCGGCGCCCGAGCGACGCCGGATTCGAATCCCGTGTGCCCCTGGCGCGTGGGGCGGAGAGGGCTGACCCCCGATCCCCTGAAACTTGAACAACGCCCGCCCCTGCGGCAGGCTTGCACACTTAACGACCCTCATTTGGGAGCTTCACAGATGGCACTTATCAGCATGCGCCAGATGCTCGACCACGCCGCCGAATTCGGCTACGGCGTGCCGGCCTTCAACGTCAACAACCTCGAGCAGATGCGCGCGATCATGGAAGCGGCCGACAAGACCGACTCCCCGGTGATCGTCCAGGCCTCCGCCGGTGCCCGCAAATACGCCGGTGCACCCTTCCTGCGCCACCTGATCCTGGCCGCCATCGAAGAATTCCCGCACATCCCGGTGTGCATGCACCAGGACCACGGCACCAGTCCGGACGTGTGCCAGCGCTCGATCCAGCTGGGCTTCAGCTCGGTAATGATGGACGGCTCGCTGAAGGAAGACGGCAAGACCCCGGCCGACTACGACTACAACGTCCGCGTCACCCAGCAGACCGTCGCCTTCGCCCACGCCTGCGGCGTGTCCGTGGAAGGCGAGCTGGGATGCCTGGGTAGCCTGGAAACCGGCATGGCCGGTGAAGAAGACGGCGTCGGCGCCGAAGGCGTGCTGGACCACAGCCAACTGCTGACCGACCCGGAAGAAGCCGCTGACTTCGTCAAGCGCACCCAGGTCGATGCCCTGGCCATCGCCATCGGCACCAGCCACGGGGCCTACAAGTTCACCAAGCCGCCAACCGGCGACGTGCTGTCCATCGAGCGCATCAAGGAAATCCACAAGCGCATCCCCAACACCCACCTGGTGATGCACGGCTCCTCCTCGGTGCCGCAAGAGTGGCTGAAGGTGATCAACGAGTTCGGCGGCGACATCAAGGAAACCTACGGTGTGCCGGTCGAAGAGATCGTCGAAGGCATCAAGCACGGCGTGCGCAAGGTCAACATCGACACCGACCTGCGCCTGGCCTCCACCGGTGCCATCCGCCGCATGATGGCCGAGCACCCGAGCGAGTTCGACCCGCGCAAGTTCTTCGCCAAGACCATCGTCGCCATGCGTGACATCTGCATCGCCCGCTACGAAGCCTTCGGCACTGCCGGCAACGCCTCCAAGATCAAACCGATCTCCCTGGAAGGCATGTTCCAGCGTTACGCCAGCGGCGAGCTGACCGCCAAGGTCAATTAAGCGACACGCTGCGCCGAAAGCCCCGCTCTGCGGGGCTTTCGTTTATCTGGGGAGGAAGAGATGCGGTCCATCGTTCGTGGCGCCTGGTATGGCGCGCTGCTGGTGCTTGCCGGCTGCGCCCAGCAGGGGCGGGTCGAAAGCCCTGTCGAGCCTGCTGCGTCGGTGTCGGTGCTGGTCGACCCGCAGCGCTGCATCGAGCGCGCCGAGTGCACTACCAAGGTGTCGCGTACCCTGCTATTCGTCTTCGACTACGCCGCCGCCGGTGGTGCCCTGGTGCAGCGCCAGGGGCGCCTGTTGTTCACCCCGGATGATGCGCCCTCCAGCGATTGGCCGGCGCTTGCCATTCGCCTGGCGGAGCCTGCCGACAGCCGCTTCGAGTTCGCCGCCGAGTGCAGGAGCTCGAGCTGCCGCTACGACGCCGAGCAGCTGTTGCGGGTGTATCGCAGCTACCTGGCCGATCGGCCCTGCTCGCTGCTGCTGGAGAGCGCCGTACGCGCCTGTGGCGAAGTGGCGAATGTGCCGTTGGCGCCCTAGTCGCTCAGGCAGTCCAGCTCGCCGGGCGCCAGCAGTTGCTCAGGGCCGGCGTCGGCGCTGAGCATCACCTGCATGCAGTAGCCGCCCTCGACGCTGAACTGACCGATCAGGTCCGGCGTGCCGTCGCGATCCAGGTCGCCAGCCCAGAGCAGCTGCCAGGATCCGTTGGCGGGGTCGTTTCCGGGCAACACCTGGCTGCGCCCGGCGCTGCTCAGCAGCAGGTTGTAGCGACCTTCCTGGTCGCCATGGCAGTCCAGGCGGTAGTCGCCCGCCTGCAGCAGGGTCTGCTGGAATACTTTGGGCTCGTACGGGTCGTTGTAGCAGGTGGTCTCTGTGCCGAGCGGCAGGACGCTGGGAATGGCACCGGCGCGCAGCCGCGTATCGGCCAGGTTGAGCTGGGCATCCGCCACCGAGCTGCGAATCTCCGCCAGCGCGCCGAGTTCATCGACGTAGGACTGCAGCTGTGTCGGTAGCAACTGCCAGGCGCCATCGCGCTGCACCAGCGCCATGGCGGGCACCGGCTCGCCGGAAGGAAGCTTCTCGGTCGCGGCGGCGTACAGCGGCAGCAGGAGCAGGGCAGGCAAGAGGCGTTTCATAGCAGTTCGGGCTCGCTGACAGTCAGGTGCAGGTGGTGGGCGTGCAGTTTTTCGTTGTCATTGGCCTGCTTGTTGGCAGTGGCGGCGACCCTGTCGCGGGTGTCGCTGTCCATGTACCAGGGGTCGAACAGCTGGGCAACCAGGCTGTTGCCTTGCAGGGCCTCGCGGAAGGAGCGCATGCCGGCCGGCTCGTTGCGGTCGCGCTCGTCGTTCCAGGCCTTCTCGGCATCGGCCCTGGCCTTGTCGGCGTCGGCCTTCTTCTTGTCTGCCGCGTCCTTGGCCTTCTGCGCGTCGACCACCTGGTCCGGCTGCTTCTGCGCCTTTTTCAGCGCCGCCGTGGCCGCCTTCTGTTCGGTGGCAGCGGTAGTGGCAGCCTTCTGCGCCTGCTCGTAGGTGGTGAACAGGGTCTTCTCCTGGGCGCTGACCCAGTCGAGATCCGGCGCACTCTTGCGCAGCTCCTCGCGGTTGACGCGAATCTTCTTGCCGCCAGCCTCCAGGTAGTTGATGTCCAGCCCCAGGCCGCTGCGGTGGGCGATGGAGCCAAGCATCGGGCGCCAGGCCGAACTCAGGGTCAGCTTGCTGACTCCCGCCTGCTGCGCCGCCTGGAACAGCGCGACCAGGCCCTTGGGATGGGTGCGCGGCAGACCGTCGCTGAGCAGCGAGAAGGTGCTGATGTTGCTGCTGGCATTGCTGGATGAGTCGAAGGTCATGGTGATCGACTGCGCCGCCTTGGTCGGCGTGGCGGCCAGATTGGCGGTGACCTGGGCGGCACTCAGGCCGCGGTAGATGTTCAGCACCGCCTCCTGGATGGCGCTGTCGGTGCCGGCGGGAATTCGCGTTCTGGCCTCGGCCTCGGTGTACTTGTGCGAGACCTTCATCCAGATGTCGCCGGTCAGGTCGGCGGTGTAGTAGTCCACCTCCTTGCCGTCGCTGCCCTTCTTGGTTTCCTTGAATACCGGGGTGGCCTGCGTGGTGTGCTTGCCGGTCTTCTCGGTGATGGTGATGTGCACGTCACGCACGGTGGGCGTGATGGCGTACACCGGCTCCTTGCGGAAGGAGGCCTGGGCGTCGCTGTTCAGGTACAGGCTGACGGCGGCATTGGCGTCGACCGTGAAGGTCTTGGCGGTGTTGTTGGTCAGGCGCTTGGGCTTGCCGCTGGCCGGATCGGTGACGGTGCCGTTCACCGCCATGGCGTAGGGCAGGGAGAGGCTCTTGCTGGAGGTGAACTTGAACAGGTAGGTCACCTTGCGCTTGGTGGTGACCGGGACCGTCTGCACGGCGGTGGCGTTCTGAGTGCTCTGGGCGGAGGCGCTGGCGGGCTGGGTCATCAGTCGCACCCGCAGACGTCGGAATGGTCGTCGCAGTCGTCGTCTTCGACGTGCGGCTCCCAGAACAGCTGCACGTTCTCGGCCTGTGCCGTGTTCACCCGCATCGTGTAGCCGTCCTCGTCGGTGCTGCCGCGCAGGGTGGTGCCGTCGGCCATCTGCAGGCGATAGGGCAGGTCGCTCACCGGCTCCCCGCTGGTCTCGTCGGTGGCGCGGAACTGCACCGAGTAGGGTTTCTGCATCGCCGCTGCCGGCGCCAGTGCTTTGGTGACGGCCTGGCCGAGGATCTGCAGCGGGCCCACCGGGCTCATCGCCGCGCCACCACCGGAGTTGCCGAGCAGCACATTGCCCGAACCGGTGATGATCACGCCGCCGTGGGCGGTGGAACTGCCGAGATGGGCGATCGGTTTGCCATTGACCAGGATGGTGGGAATGCCGACCGCGATGGCGTCGCCGCAGGCGGTCGGATCGCCGACTCGGGCGCTGGGCAGGTTATTGATCAGGACGTTGGGGGAGCCGGCGCTGACCGGGTTGGGGCCGTGGCCCGGAATCGGGCAGGCATCGGTGTCGGATACGCGGGCGGCGGGTTTGCCCATGGCCAATCTCCTTATCGGCGTGCGCGAAAAGTGCAAACAGTGCCCCAGGGCGCCGCCGGGTGCCAGCATCGGCGCCCGGTTTTATGCGCTCGCTCACTGCTTTGTTGGTGGCTGCGCAACATGTTGCGCACTGGTACGGGCGTACATCACGTTCGTCGGCTGCGCAGGTGCTTCCGGGGGTTGGCAATCAAGCCTTGCGCTGCGCTACCGATAACCGGGATATGCTGATAACAGGCTCATCCCGGGCCTTTCCCGCGACGAAGTGCCGCGCGGGAGCACCGGCAGTCAGCGAGCAGGAGCAACCATGGGCTCAATAAAAACAATCCAGGCCCGTTACACCCTCATTTTCATTGCCTTCATCGCGGTGGTATTTCTGCTCACCGAGGAGGGTATCCGCCACTTCGTCACGCCCAAGCTCAAGGCCTCCGAGGAGCAGCTTGTACTGGGGCGGGTCGGCACCATCGCCGACACCATCCTCTTCGAGCTGGCCAAGGTCGAGGCGCAGTCGCGCAGCATCACCCAGACCATTCCGCTGCTCGAGAGCGACACCATCGATGTCGTGGTGCCCGGCCTGGTCGACCAGTATGGCGATCCCAAGGTCTTCGGCGGTGGCATCTGGCCGCTGCCGCAGAAGCGCTCCGAACAGAACAAGCACAGCACCTTCTTCCACCGCGATGCCAGCGGCAAGATGACGGTGAACACCTACTGGAACTCCGACGCCGCGCCGGCCTATTACGAGCAGCCCTGGCACCGTGCCGGCCAGCAGGCACCGGCCGGCAAGTGCGCCTGGGCCGCCGCCTACAAGGACGACGCCAGCGCCCAGCCGCGCACCAACTGCGCCATGGCCATCCAGAAGGACGGCTCCCTGTTCGGCGTATCGACCATCGACGTCACCCTGGGCTTCTTCAACAACCTGGTGGCGGAGAAGGAGAAGGAGATCCAGGGCGAGGTGATGATCGTCGAGCCGGACGGCAAGATCCTCAGCAACCAGGCGCGTATCGGCGGCGAGATCGTGCTGAAGAACGTCTCCGAGCTGGCCCGCCAGTCGGTGTTCGTCGGCGAGATCCAGGAAGGCCTGGGCAAGATGGGGCGCGAGGCGCTGTACAAGCACGAGTTCGACAGCGCCGACGGCGAGGCCTGGACCTTCTACCTGCAGCCGATCGAGGGCACGCCCTGGCTGCTGGCGGCGGCGCTGCCGACCCATCTGCTGACCGAGAACAGCTCCGAGGTGCTGAGCACCCTGGCCTACATCCAGGTGCCGCTGGTGATCCTGCTGCTGGCCACCATGCTGTTCGCCATCCGCCAGCTGATGCAGCGCCTGCACGTGCTGCGCGGCAACATCGATTCGCTGTCGGCCGGCGACGCCGATCTGACCCGGCGCATCGCCCTGAAGGGCGAGGACGAGATGGACGCGGTGGGCGACTCGGTCAACCGCTTCATCGCCTACCTGCAGAACATGATCGCCGACGTCACCCAGGCCTCGGCGCTGATCGCCGAGGAGCTGGCCCAGCTGCAGCAGCAGTCGCGGCATACCAACGAGGTGCTGACCCGTCACGCCAATGAGACCGACCAGGCGGTGACCGCCATCACCGAGATGAGCTCCACCGCCGACACAGTGGCGCAGAGCGCTACCGAGACGGCCGCCTTCACGCGCAACGCCAACGACAACGCCGAGCAGTCCAAGCAGGTGGTGGCCGAGGCCTCGGCCAGCGTGCTGGCCCTGGTCGGCGAGGTGGAGAGCGCCACCGCGCGGGTGCTGGCCATGCAGCAGGATGCTCAGCGCATCAACGACGTGCTCGGAGTGATCGGCGAAATCGCCGGGCAGACCAACCTGCTGGCGCTCAACGCGGCCATCGAGGCGGCGCGCGCCGGCGAGCAGGGCCGTGGCTTCGCCGTGGTGGCCGACGAGGTGCGTGCCCTGGCCGGCCGCACCCAGCAGAGCACTTCGGAGATCAACGAGATGCTGGCCAAGCTGCAGCAGGGCGTGAGCTCCGCGGTACAGGCCATGGAGCAGACCAAGGCCAGCTGCCAGGCCACGGCGGACCGCACCTCCCGGGTCAACGTCGGCCTCGACGACATGGCCTCGTCCGTCAGCCGCATCCACGACCTCAGCGCGCAGATCGCCACTGCCGCCGAGGAGCAGAGCGCGGTGACCGAGGAGATCAACCAGAACATGGTCGCCATCCGCCACATGGTCGACGATCTGGTCGCCGGCGGGCAGCAGGCGGACCGCAGCACCGACGCGCTGCTGGCCTCCAACCGCCGCCTGGTCGAGCTGGTCAACCGCTTCAAGGTGCGCTGACCGTTCGCCGCCGGCGGGTGCCTGAGGGTGCCTGCCGGCGGTTACACTGGCGTCATGAACACTCCCTTCAAATATCTCCAGGGCTATCCGCCGCACCTGCAGCAGCAGGTGATGCAGATGGTCGCCGAGGATCGCCTGGGCGATTATCTGGCCAAGCGCTATCCCAATCGTCATCAGGTGCAGAGCGACAAGGCGCTGTACGGCTACACCCTGGAGCTGAAGCAGGAATACCTGCGCAACGCGCCGAGCATCGACAAGGTGCTGTACGACAACCGCCTCGACCTGACCCACCGCGCCCTCGGCCTGCACACGGCCATCTCGCGGGTGCAGGGCGGCAAGCTCAAGGCGAAGAAGGAAATCCGCGTGGCCGCGCTGTTCCGCGAGGCGGCGCCGGAGTTCCTCAACATGATCGTGGTGCACGAGCTGGCGCACCTTAAGGAGGCCGAGCACAACAAGGCCTTCTACAAGCTGTGCCAGTACATGCTGCCGGACTATCACCAGCTGGAGTTCGATCTGCGCCTGTACCTGACCTGGCGCGAGCTGGCGGACTGACTGGAAGGAAATACTCATGGACGAGATCAATCCTTATGCTGCGCCGACAAGCGGATTTGCCGATGTAGCGCTAGTCTCGCCCAGGCCATTCGGCTACGGCATGTACAAGTGGTGCAGTCTCATTTATGGCGTCGGCTTCACGATTATTGGCTTCTTTGTCGCGGCTAGAGGAGGCCTCGACGCATCGTTTCTAGGCATGGTGGTGGCATCGGTGGTCCTGGCCCCGTCGATAAGCTACCTGCTGGTGGCGACTCGATCGCGCCGCCTGTTCTACTCCTGACTGCCTTTGCATTTATGGGGCCTGCTCATGCTGGTTTCCTTTGGTGTTAAGAAAGCGGCTCCAGAGGGTGGCGCTCTGGCGTATCTGGCCTTGTTCATGATTGTCAGCAGTCTGCTGTCCTGGCTTTCCAGCCTGTACTTCCACTGGCGTTTGGGCAAAAAGTAACCGCTCTCGGGCAAGCCGCGTAGGGCGCGGGCCGGCATCATTCGCTACCGGCTTATCCACAGAGTCATCCCCGGCCTCTGTGCACAACCGGCTGATTGAAAAGCGCTTTTCCCGTGCGTGACCAATGGACTGGAGAGCCAACCTGGCCGGTGCCATAGTGATGGCATTCCTTGCAGGAGAACCCTCATGAGCAGCGTTCCGCTCACGCCCGAACAGCTGAGCAGCTTCAGTCCCATGGACTTCCTCACCCCGGCCTACCGCCAGCAGCTGCACGCCAGCCTCAAGTACCTGCAGCGCCCGGCCGGTACCCAGTTGCTGCAGAAGGGCGAGCGCGCCCTGGCCCAGTACTATTTGCTGGAAGGCAAGGTAGCGGTGGACGCCGGCCCCGGTCGGCAGACCATCGAGGGCGGTTCGCCACAGGCGCATCTGCCGCTCAATCCGGGTCAGGTCAATCCGAACAGCATCAAGGCGATCACCGACGTGCGTCTGTTCGCCGTCGAGCATCAGCTGCTGGAGCGCCTGCTCGGCTGGAGCCAGGATGCCGCCTATCAGGTCAACAGCCTCGGCGGCGACGGCATGGTCGAGGAGCACGACGAGGACGACTGGCTGGCGCGCCTGCTCAGCACGCCGCTGTTCGGTCGCCTGCCACCCTCGCATCTGCACGCCCTGCTGGCACGCTTCGAGTACCTGCAGGCGCGGGCCGGTGACAGCGTGGTCACCTATGGCGAGCCTGGCGAGCACTTCTATGTGATCAAGCACGGGCGGGCGCGCATCAGCCTGCCGCAGGCCTACCGCGAACAGCCGACCCAGGTGCTGGAGAGTGGCGACTTCTTCGGCGAGGAAGCCCTGGTCAGTGGCGCCGTGCGTTCGGCCAGCGTGATCATGCTGGAGGACGGCGAGCTGGCGCGCCTGCACCGCGACCTGTTCGTCGAACTGGTGCGGCCGAGCCTGATCCCGCGTATCAACAGCCAGGATCTGCAGCGCATCACTCACCAGGGCAGCCGCAAGTATCTGCTGCTCGATGTGCGCCTGGCTGCCGAGTACCGCCTGGCGCACCTGCCGGAGAGCTTCAACCTGCCGGTGGCCAACCTGCGCACCCATGCCGACAGCCTGGACCGTGCCACCTGCTATGTGGTCACGCCCGAGGGCGGCATCCGCAGCGAGCTGGCCGTGCACCTGCTCAACCAGCTGGGCTTCGACGCCTACCTGCTGGGCGACTCCTCCACCGAGGCGGCCTGAGTGCCTTAGTCATCCATGCGCCGGACAGCGTTGTGCGCGTGTCTGCTCGGCCTCTGCGCCAGCCTGTTCGGCTCGCCGGCACAGGCGCGCGAGTGGCTGGTGGTGGGCACCAGCTTTCCCCAGGTCTACGAGCGCAATGCCGCCGGTGACTTCACCGGCCTGGCACCGGCGGTGCTGCGCCGGCTGGCTGCCGAACTGGGGGGCGAATTGCGCTTCGAGCTGTATCCCTGGGTTCGTGCCCAGCGCATGGTCGAACTGGGCCAGGCGGACATCCTGGTCGGGCCCTACCGCACGGCCGAGCGCGAGGCGCGCTTCGCCTTCGCCGCCGAACCCTTCTATCAGGACCGCATCGTCTTCTATGCCCGGCGCAGTCAGGCGGGCACCTGGGACGGTGACTATGCCAGCCTGCGCGGCAAGCGGGTCGCCGTGGTGCGCGGCTGGATCTACGGCAGCCAGTTCGAGGCGGTGCGCACCAGCCTGCGGCCGATCACGGTGGAGTCGGTGCACAACGGCCTGCGCATGCTCGAGGCCGGGCGCATCGACCTGCTGGCCAGCAACCAGCGCAACACCCAGCCCCATCTGCTCGAACTGAGGCTGCAGGAGCGGGTCGGCGAGGTGGGGCCGCTGATCGATGTGCAGCGCGGCTACTTCGCCTTTCCCAAGGACAGCGCCCATGCGGAATTGCGCCGGCGCTTCGATCACGCCTTCGCGCGCTTGGTCGAGTCCGGCCAGCTGGCGCGGCTGGCGGAGCCGCTCGGGGTCAGCGTGCCCTGATGGCATTCACTCCACGGTAACGATTCGCCAGGCCGCCGCTCCGGCCTGCACCTCGTCGTCGGGGCCGCGGCCGAGCAGCTGCTGGCCGAGTGGCGCCTGGGCGGTGATCAGCATGATCTCCAGGCCCAGGTGCTCCAGCTTGAGCCCGGCGCCATCCGGGCCCAGCAGCAGCCACTGCTGGCGTTCGGCGGCATCGGCCAGGCAGATCAGCGCGCCGAGCTGGATGCCGCTGGCATCGTCGTAGGCGCGCATCTGCAGGGCGCGCCAGGCGGCCAGCGCGCGGCGGATGTCCTCGGCACGGCGCGACTGCCCGGCGGCCAGGTACGAGGCCTCCAGACCGCGGGTGTCGTACTTGTTCTCCGCCTTGCTCTCCTCGTGAGTAGCGGCCTGGCGGGCGAGGTCGGCGGCGGCGAGCAGCATGGCCAGGTCGGCCTCGAGGCGCTGGCAGACCTGTTGCTGCAGGAGAAGCTTGTCCATGGTGCGCAATCGCGGGCGGTGGGGTGTGCAGGGTAGCAGCCTCGCCCGATCTCCTACACTGCAACACAACAACGCAAGGTGAATCGCGATGCGTATTACCCGCTGGCGTTGGCTGGGATGCCTGCTCGCCCTGTACCTCGCCGTCGGCCCGCACGCCGAGCAGCTGCAGCTGTATACCGAGGAGTACCCGCCGCTGAACTTCGCCCGCGACGGGCGCCCGGTGGGCCTCGCGGTGGATCTGGTGCGCGAGCTGTTCGAGCGCACCGGCCACCACGGCAAGATCAGCGTGGTGCCCTGGGCGCGCGGCTATCAGGCGGCGCAGCATGAGGCCAATACCGGGCTGTTCGTGACCATGCGCACGGCCGAGCGCGAGCGGCTGTTCAAGTGGGTCGGCCCGGTCTGCGTGGTGATCACCGGCTTCTATGCGCTGAAGGGCTCGGGTATCCGCATCGACTCGCTGGACGAGGCGGGCCGGGTCGGCACCATCGCCGTGCCGCGCCAGTGGTACAGCTATCAGGAGCTGCAGGCCCGCGGCCTGCCCAACCTGTACGGGGTGATCGGCCCGCAGCAGATGATGAGCATGCTGCGCCATGGCCGGGTGCCGGTGGTGGTGGCCGACAACGTGACCCTGGAGAGCTTGCTGGCCCTAGGTGGCCTGCGCCCGGAGAACGTCGAGCCGCTCTATGGCTTCCTGCGCAGCGAGGCCTATATCGCCTTCTCGCCGGCCACGGCGGACGCGGTGGTGCGTGAGTGGCAGCAGGCGCTGGATTCGACCAAGCGCGACGGCAGCTTCGCCCTGATCTACCGGCGCTGGCTGCCGGGCCAGGAGATTCCCGCCGAGCTGCTCAGTCTGGCGCCGCCGCGCTGACCGCCTCGGCGGCCTGGTCGCGGCAGGCCTGGCGCTGGCGCAGAAACTCGGCGCGGGTGATGCGTTGGCGGATCGCGTAGTTGTAGGGCTGGCCGTCCCGCTGGCTCAGCTGCACCAGAACCTGGTAGTAGCCCAGCGGCTGGCCCAGCTCGAGTGGCGCGGCGCCGCTGCTGGTCAGCTCTAGGCTCTGGTGGCGGGGCTGCGTGTTGTAGGCGCTGAAGCACTTGCCATGAATTTCTGCCTCGCCGAGCTGTGGAGTGCTCCAGCGCAGGCGCAGCTCCTCTTCCACCGGCGCGGCCTCGCGCAGGTCCTGGATCTCGCCGATCAGGCCCAGCACCGGGCGGTCCGGCGCCACCGGCTGCTGCTCCATGCTCAGCGCGAACTGGCGTAGCGGTTGGCCGTGCACATTGGCGACCACCACCAGGTCGGGCAGGCGGATCTGGTAGTGGGTATCGCCGAGCAGCTTGTCCAGCACATCGGTACTGCCCTCGTAGTCCCAGTTGTCCCAGTAGCTCACCTCGGGGCGGAAGTGCGCGTAGTCGCGGCGCAGCTCGACCAGGTCGCGGTAGGTTTCGGGGTAGGCGAAGGCCACGGCGGCGTCGACCATCTGCCGGCGATCCGCCCGGCCCAGGTGCTGCCAGCTGAAGCCATACAGCGTGCCCAGCTCCCAGACCACGAAAGCGCCGCACAGCAGCAGGCTCAGGCCGTAGCGATGCAGGGCCGGCTCCCAGCCCTGGCGCAGGCCGCGCAGGGGAAACAGCAACAGCGCACGGACCAGCACCGTCAGGCAGAACAGCGCCAGCAACAGGAACCCCAGCAAAAAAATCAGCATGACTCATCTCCCTCGTTCAACCGGGAGCAGTCTGCAGTCGCCGCGTGGAGCGCGTGCGGAGGCAATGTGGAGATTTGACGGGGCTCAGTCGTGCTGCGGCTTGACCCGTACCGCCCAGAGCACGCCGACGATTAGCAGGATGATGCCGGCCAAGGTCAGTGGCGCCGGCCACTCGCCGCGCAGGATAAAGGCGTAGCTCAGCGCCGCCAGGGTCTCGAACACGATCAGCTGACCGGCCAGCGAGGTGGGCAGGCGCTGGCTGGCTTCGTTCCAGCACAGGGTGCCGACCCAGGACGAGAGCAGGGCGATGGTGACCATCAGGACGATGAAGAACTCCGGGCGTGGGCCCAGCGGCATGGCGAACCGGCTGCCGCCAAGCGTCATGCCCAGCCACAGCAGGGCGTAGCCGAGCAAGGCCATGGGCAGGGTCACCAGGCCCTGGGCGGTGGCCCAGGTGCGCGGGCTGCGCCCGGGGTGATCGCGCAGCCAGTCGGCGTTGCGCAGCGGATACCAGGTCCAGCAGGCCACGGCGATCACCGCCAATAGTGCGCCGCTGGCGTAGCGGACCCAGTCCGTCTTGCCGGCGGTCTGCAGGGCATGCAATTCGGCCTGGTTGACGCAGGCGATGCCGGCCGCGATCAGCGCCAGCGAGGGCAGCAGCTTGGCCCAGGGCAGGCGCCCGTCGCGCTTGGCATTACGCAGGTTGGCGGCGATGGCGATGACCACCGGCAGGGTGCCGATGATCATGGTTGGCAGCGGCCCGCCGGCGCGCTGGATGGCGCTGGCCAGGCACAGGTAGTAGAGCAGGTTGCCCACCGCCGACAGCTTGAGCGCCTCCAGCCAGTCGCCGTGCGCCAGCTGGCGCAGGCGATGGCGGTCGAACCAGGCCAGCGGCAGGGCGATCAGGCCGAAGGCCAGGTAGCGCCCGGCCGAGAGCAGGGCGGCCGAGTATTCCGGCAGCAACAGCGGGCCGACGAACACCAGGCCCCACATCATCCCGGCGATCAGGGCGAACAGCGTACCCATCCACATCGCGCGAACCTCGAAAGCGCCACCGGTCAGAGGCGGCAGGGTTGAACTAGCCTGGCAGGCGACGCATGCCGATATGCGGGATGTCGTCTTCCAGGTAGGGCTCGGTCACCGCGACGAAGCCGTAGCGACCGTAATAGCCCTGGAGGTGGGCCTGGGCCGAGAGATAGATCGGCAGCCCCGGCCAGCGCTCGAGACAGGCTGCGACGGCGCGCTCTATCAACTGGTGACCGAGACCGCTGCCGCGCGCCCCCGGGGCGATCACCACACGGCCAATCACCACGTCGCCATCCTGGGTCGACGGATCGAGCAGGCGCAGGTAGGCCACCAGCCGCTGGTCCTGCCATGCCAGCAGGTGGTGGGTGTCGGCGAGCAGGTCCTGGCCATCGACGTCCTGGTAGGGGCAGTTCTGCTCGACCACGAAGACGCGGGAGCGCAGTTCGAGCAGGGCGTACAGCTCGTGGATGCTCAGCTCGGAGTGATGCTTGGTGTGCCAGTTAAGGGTCATGGGTGCGGTGCTTCCGTGTCGGCGAGAGGCGATTCTGTCATGGCCGGGCGCCGGCCTCGATCTTGCCGAGCAACCACTGCAGGCCGGCCAGGTGCTGCTGGTCGTGGCTGCACAGATAGTGCACCAGGCTGCGCAGGGTCAGCTCGCCATAACCCTCGAAGCGCGCCGGTCGCAGGAACTGCTCGGCGCTGATCGATTCGATCAGCGCCAGGGTCTCGCGGCGGGCACGGCGAAAGTCGGCCAGCACCGAGTCGGCATCCGCCTCGGCATAACGGCGCTCGCGGGCCATGGCCTCGCCGTCCAGCGAGATCAGCAGCGGGTTGTCTTCCTCCAGCGTGCGGCGCAGGCGCAGCTGATAGCCCTCTATCTCGATATCGCGCACATGGCAGAGCTGTTCGATGGCGGTGAAGCGCTCGCTCGGTACCCCTTCCCAGGAAGCCGGCGCCCAGTGCCGATGTTCGGGCGCAAAGGCGGCGAAATGGGCCTCCAGCTGATCGGGAAAGGCGGCGAGGGCGGCGAGGGTGGTGGTGAGCATGGCGGTGCTCCGACTAAGGCTAGGCCTCATGCTGGCACGCCGCGCTCCGCACCGCGCGGTACAGATAGCGAGAAAATCGGGGCGGCAGTCAGGCCTGGCCACTCCAGATGCGGATGGCGGCGAACAGCTGGTCGTCCTCGCCGTACGAGCTGATCAGTTCGGCGCGGGTCTCCAGCAGGTAATCGAGGAAACGCACCACGAAGTCCCGCTGCGCCTCGCTGAAGACCAGCACGTGACAGTTCTGCGGGCCGTCGTAGCTGATATGGAAGAGGAACTGGCCGATATAGGACCACTCCTCGCTACTTTCCAGGCACAGGCGCACCAATGCGGGGAAGTAGTAGATGAGGCCCTCTGGCTCGACGAAGCACATGGGGTCCCAGCCGGGATTGCCGAGCTCCTCCAAGCCGATGTCGTCGATGGTCGAGTTGAGCAGCGTCTGGTCGTGCTCGAAGCACTCGTCGCAGTGCTGGTAGTGGGTGAAGTGTTCGGGTCTGGGCGTGGCGAACAGCGCCTTGGATTCTTCCAGCCAGTTCATGGTGGGCACGGGGGGTGGGATTGGTTTCCATGATAGGCGTCCGCGCCGCCGGCAGCACCTACACTGCATCAGGGGGCGAGGAGGTGTGCGTTGGGCGTCGAGGCTTCGGAATATTCGATCTACCGGCGGGTGGTGTCGCAGTTGATGCAGGGCCAGGAGCAACTGCCCAGCCTGCCGGCGCTCACCCTGGATATCCGCCGGGCGTTGAGCGATGGGCAGATCAGCACCGGTGCGCTGGCGCGCCTGGTCAGTCGCGACCCGGCGCTGGCCGCGTTGCTGATGAAGCATGCATCGGGTGCCCTGTACCGCCACCCGATGGCGCCGCGCACCCTGCAGGATGTGATCGCCCTGCTCGGCATGGGCGAGGTGGACCGCATCACCATGGTTCACAGCATCAAGAGCCTGTTCACCCTGCACAGCCCGGCGCACAAGCGCCTGTTCATGGAGGTGTGGGGGCGGCTGACGCTCAAGGCCAGTACCTGCGCCATGCTGGCGCGGTTGATCGGCCATGTGGCGCCGGAGCACGCCTTGCTGGCCAGCCTGCTCAGCGAGGTCGGCACCCTGGCGGTGCTCTCGGCGTTCAAGGACGAGGCGGAGATTCCCTCCGGCGAGCTGTACTACAAGCTGTGCCGCGAATACAGCAAGTCCCTCGGCGTGATCGTGCTGAAGAAGTGGGCGGTGGACGACGAGTACATCGAGGTGATTCGCGCGGCCGGCAACTGGGACGCTGCGACCGGCCGCGAGCTGGAGCTGATCGATCTGGTCAACCTGGCGCTGTTCCATGCCATCAAGGAGCGCAACGCCGACGCCGAGCTGCCACTGCTGGTGGAGCTGACCGCCTACCACAAGCTGCAGCCGCCGCTGAACTTCATCGGCGACAACGGCGAGCTGGAGCTGGTGCTCAATCACCGGGCGGACATTCACGCCATAGCCGAGACCCTGCGCTGAGCCGGTGGCATTGGCAGCCGCGGCCCGTGGGCCTGGCGTCCGCCGCATGCAGCCGCGATGCATGACCTGCTAAGGTCTCAGCCCATCGCCAACCCACGAGACCTACCATGCCAGCGCCTTGCGTCCTGATTCCCCTGCCGCGCCGCGACTACGACCCCAGCGAGACGGCCCTGGCCTGGCGCCAGCTGCGCCAGGCCGGTTACCGGGTGTGCTTCGCCACGCCGGATGGCCAACCGGCGGAGCCCGATCCGCAGATGATCAGCGGCGAAGGGCTGGACGCCTGGGGCCTGGTCCCCGGCCTGCGCCGGCTCAAGCTGCTCGGCCTGCTGCTGCGGGCCAATGGCGCGGCGCGCGCGGCCTGCGCGGAGATGCTGCGTGATCCCGACTACCTGCAGCCACTGCGTCATGAGCGCCTGCGCGTCGAGGACTTCGCCGGCCTGATGCTGCCCGGCGGGCACTGGGCTCGGGGCATGCGCGAGTACCTGGAGAGCGAGGCGCTGCAGGCCTTCGTCGCGGCTTTCTTCGCCGCCGACAAACCGGTGGCCGCGGTCTGCCACGGCGTGCTGCTGGCGGCGCGCAGCAAGGGCGCGGATGGTCGCTCGGTGCTGCACGGGCGCAAGACCACCGGGCTGACCTGGAAGATGGAGAAGACCGCCTGGGACCTGACCCGCTTCTACGGTCGCTGGTGGGAGGGCGACTACTACCGCACCTACTCCGAGGCGGCGGGCGAGCCGGCCGGGTACATGAGCGTACAGGGCGAGGTGGGGCGGGTGCTGGCCAGCCCGGATGACTTCCTCGACGTGGCCAAGGATGCCCCCGATTTCTGGCGCAAGACCAGCGGCCTACACCGCGACACGCTGAACGACAGCCGCCCGGCCTGGGTGGTGCGTGACGGCAACTATGTGTCCGGGCGTTGGCCGGGCGATATGCATGAGCTGATGCGGCGCTTTATCGAGCTGTTGCCGGCGGTCTAGGCCGGCGTAAAAGCGTAGCCCGGATGCAATCCGGGAATGCCGACGGCACCGCTTCCCGGATTGCATCCGGGCTACCCGTTCGCGAGCAGAGCTCGCTCCTACCGCGTCCGTGTATGTCGGTTGTAGGGCGGTGAAACCCGCGAAGGCGGCGGCGCGGGTTTTACCCGCCCTACGCGGAGTCGGTGCTCGGGATTAGACAAACTGCGCGGCAGCATGGGCCGAGGCCCAGGCCCACTGGAAGTTGAAGCCGCCCAGGTGGCCGGTGACATCCAGCACTTCGCCGATGAAGTACAGGCCCGGTGACTTCTGCGATTCCATGGTCTTCGACGACACCTCGCGGGTATCGATGCCGCTCAGGGTCACCTCGGCGGTGCGGTAGCCCTCGGTGCCGGCCGGCACCAGGGTCCACTCGGCCAGCTTGGCCGCCACCGCATCCAGCTCTGCCGGGGTGTACTGCTTGAGTGGCTTGCTGACGAACCACTGCTCGGCCAGCAGGCCGGCCATCTTCTTGGTGAACAGCTCGGCGAGCAGGGTCTTCAGCTCGCTGTTCGGCCGCTCGCGCTGCTGCGCCGCCAGCCACTCGGGCAGGTCGATGTGCGGTAGCAGGTTGATGCTGATGGCGTCGCCCGGCTGCCAGTAGGAGGAGATCTGCAGGATCGCCGGGCCACTCAGGCCGCGGTGGGTGAACAGGATATTTTCCTTGAAGCTCTGGCCGTTGCAGCTGACCACGCAGTCCTCCACCGAGGTGCCGGACAGCTCGGTGCACAGGGCCTTGAGCTGCGGCTCGGTGATGGTGAAGGGCACCAGGCCGGCGCGGGTCGGCAGCAGCGTATGGCCGAACTGCTTGGCCACCTGATAGCCGAAGCCGGTGGCGCCGAGGGTGGGGATGGACAGGCCGCCGGTGGCGATCACCAGCGACTCGCAAGTGAACTTACCGGCGCTGGTGTGCAGGGTGTAGCCGGGCTCGGTCTTGCTGATGGTTTCGACCGAAGTATCCAGACGCAGGTCGACGCCGTGCTCGTCGCATTCGGTCAGCAGCATGCTGAGGATGTCGCTGGCCTTGCGATCGCAGAACAGCTGGCCGAGCTTCTTCTCGTGGTAGGGCACGTCGTGCTTGACCACCAGCTCGACGAAGTCCCACTGGGTATAGCGGGCCAGGGCCGACTTGCAGAAGTGCGGGTTGTGCGAGAGGAAGTTGGCCGGCTCGCAGTACATGTTGGTGAAGTTGCAGCGGCCGCCGCCGGACATGAGGATCTTCTTGCCCGGCTTGTTGGCGTGGTCCAGCAG
Organism: Pseudomonas sp. F(2018); assembly: GCF_005508865.1. Taxonomy (GTDB): domain Bacteria; phylum Pseudomonadota; class Gammaproteobacteria; order Pseudomonadales; family Pseudomonadaceae; genus Aquipseudomonas. Next base: position 176,977 of record NZ_SCOM01000003.1, on the reverse strand, counting down.
CAGGACCTGGCGCCCGCGTGCGGCGGCTTGCGCCGCGCACATCAGGCCGGCGGCACCGGCGCCGATGATGATGACCGGGAAGAAAGACACGGCTGAACCTCGATGAGTCGCGAAGCCGCGCATTCTAGCGGAAAGGCGCGGCGAATCCGCGGACGGTCATCGCCCCGCAGGCGCCGGGGCGCCTGCGGGGCAGGCTCAGCGCCCGCTGTTGTGGTTGTTGCCTTTGGGTTGCTTGCTGTGGGTCTCGCCACCGAAGCTCTGGTTACGGTCTTCGCCGCGCTTGCGGTTGGTGTTCTTGCTCTGATCCTTGTAGTTGCTGCAGTACTCGGCCGATTCGGCCGGCGCGTTCTTGGCCAGCTGGGAGCCGCATTGGGGGCAGCGTTTCATGGCGTCACCTCGTCACTGAACGGCCCCGGAATGGGGCCGGCAGTGCGATGGTCGGCGGCTGCACCGTGGCGACGCAGAGGGAAGTGCCTCCTCAGGCGGCCTTGGCCTGCGGCGCCTCGGCCGGGCCCTTCTGCAGATGCGCCACCAGGGTGCGCAGCGGCGCCAGCTGGCGGCAGATCAGGCCGAGCTGGACCTGCACCAGGCGGTGACCCTCGTCCATCTCCTCCGGCAGCTGCTCCAGCTCCTCGGCCAGGCGCTGGTCGGCCTCGTCGTATACGGCCACCGGCGTGCCCGTCTGCAGGCCCGTGGCGATGGCGTCGAGGCTCTGGCTGATATGGGCCACGGCGCGGTCGTGCAGGGCGTCGCTGGCGTCGTCGGCCAGGGTCGCGCGGTGTGCGCCGAGGGCCGAGAGGTAGCTGAGCAGGGTGTGCGACAGCACCAGGAAGCGGAAGCCGGTCTCGGCGTCTTTGCGGAAGTGGCCGGGCTCCAGCAGCATGTTGGACAGGGTGGTGGACAGCGCCGCGTCGGCGTTGTGCGCGTTGCGCCGGGCCAGGCGGTAGCTCAAGTCGTCGCGGGCGCCGGACTCGTACTGCTGCATGATCTGCAGCAGGTAGCGGCTGTTGCTGCTCAGGGTGCTGGCCAGCACCTGGTTGAGCTTGCGCCCCTGCCAGTCGGGCAGGATGAAGAACACCGCCAGGCCGGCGATCACCGTGCCCAGCACGGTATCCACCAGGCGCGGCCAGAGCAGGGTGTAGGCGTCGCTGATCTGGTTGAAGCAGAGCACCACCACCAGGGTCATGGCGGTGGTGGCCAGGGTGTAGCGGTCGACCCGGTTGGTGAAGAAGATCACCCCGGCGGCCACGGCGATCAGCGATTGCAGCAACGGATCGGGGAACAGGCGGATCAGCGCCCAGCCCAGTACCAGGCCGATCAGCGTGCCGCTGACCCGCTGCACCAGGCGCAGGCGGGTGGCGCCGTAGCTGGGGCGGCAGACGAACAGGGTGGTGAGCAGGATCCAGTAGCCCTGCTGCGGATGGATCCAGTGCAGCAGGCCATAGCCGGCGAGCAGCGCGGCGGACAGGCGCAGGGCGTGGCGGAACACCAGGCTGGTCGGGGTGAAGTGCTGGCGCAGGCGCTCGAAGGCCTCCTTGAGGGTCTGCGGCGAGCGATCCAGCAGGCTGCTGTCCTGCTCGTCGGCCAGGGCGTCCGGGTTGCTGGCGCTGGACAGCTTGCGCTCCAGGCTGGCGAGGTTGTCGGCCAGGGCGCCGAGGGAGCGCAGCAGGCGGCGCCAGGCCGGGTTGTGCTGCTCGCGCAGGTAGGTCATGGAGGCGTCGAGGTCGGCCATGGCCTGGCTGTTGTCGTTGTAGTCGAACGGCTGGCGCAGGCGGATGGCCCGGCCAAGCGCCTGGCAGGCCTTGCCCTGCTGGCTGAGCAGGCGGCCGCAGCGGAACATCACGTCGCTGTGGAAGAACGCCTCGGCCAGGGCGTTGTACGGGTAGTGCGAGGAGCTGGCGCGCTCGTGGATGTCCTGGGCGATGAAGTACAGTTTGAGGTAGCGGTTGGTCTTCTGCCCGCTGCGCTTGCGGCTCATGCGGTTGAGGATGATTTCCTTGGCCAGGTTCAGCGCCGTCACCACCCGACCGTTCTGCCGAGCCAGCTCCAGGCGCCGCGCCTCGACGTCCAACTGCTTGATCGGCTCGAACAGCGAGGCCTTCAGGCGCAGGTAGGCGCCCAGCTCCTCGAACACCCTCGCCAGTGCCTGCTGCACCGGTTGCTGGCTGAACAGCGCGCTCCAGAGAATGCCGAGCAAGCCGTACCAGGCCGCGCCGCCGATGAGCAGCAGCGGCTCCTGCCAGAAGCCGCCGGCCTGGCCGCCGCGGTGCTCCAGGCCGATGGCGGTGTAGATCGCCAGGATCAGGGTGGCCTGGGCCACCGCCGCGTAGCGTTCGCCGATGCCGCCGAGCAGGGTCATGGCGAAGGCCGCCAGGGCCAGGCCGGCGCCGAACAGCCAGGGCATCGGGAACAGCAGCTGCACCGCAGTGGCGGTGGCACCGAAGCACAGCAGGGTAACCAGCAGTCCCTGGGCGCGCCCGCGCCAGTGGTCGTCGTTCTCGGCCAGGGCGCTGGCGATGCAGCCGAGGAACAGCGGGATGACCAGGGCGATCCGCTCCAGGTACCAGCACAGGGCCATGGCGCCGGCCAGGGCGATGAATACCCGCACACCGTAGGTGAATTTCTCGCGCGCCCAGAGCTGGCGCAGGGTGTGCTTGAACGATGAGGGCATGGGCGAACGGCTACCCGCCGGGAAATGGGTTGGTGTGCCGAGAAGACGGCATCAGGTGCTGGCGAGGCACCATTTTATTGACCTTTCGTTCAGAGGATAGCCCGCGCGGTGCGGCAACGAAAACGGGCCCCGTGGGGCCCGTCTGGTTCAGCGCCGGCTGCGGTCAGTCTTCACCGTCGTCATCGTCGGCGCCGTCGACCTTCATGCCCAGCTCCTTGATCTTGCGGGTCAGGGTGTTGCGGCCCCAGCCGAGCAGCACGGCGGCGTCGCGGCGGCGGCCGGCGGTGTGCTTGAGCGCGGTCTCGATCATGATCCGCTCGAAGGCCGGCACGGCGCTGTCCAGCAGGCTGGACTGGCCGCGGGCCAGGGCCTGGTCGGCCCACTGGCGCAGGGCCTGTTCCCAGTTGGCGGCCGGCGCGCTTTCCTGGGGCTGGGTCAGCAGCTCCGGCGGCAGGTCGTCGATGTGTACTTCGCGGCCGGAGGCCATCACGGTGATCCAGCGGCAGGTGTTCTCCAGCTGGCGCACGTTGCCCGGCCAGGGCAGGTGCTTGAGGTAGTCCTCGGTCTCACTCTTCAGCAGCTTGGGCTCGACGGCCAGCTCCTGGGCGGCGCGACCGAGGAAGTGGCGGGCCAGGGTGGGGATGTCCTCGCGGCGATCGGCCAGGCGCGGAATATGGATGCGGATCACGTTGAGGCGGTGGAACAGGTCCTCACGGAACTTGCCGGCCTGCACCAGGGATTCGAGGTTCTGGTGGGTGGCGGCGATGATGCGTACGTCCACCTTGACCGGGGTGTGGCCGCCGACCCGGTAGAACTCGCCGTCGGCCAGCACACGCAGCAGGCGGGTCTGGGTGTCGGCGGGCATATCGCCGATCTCGTCGAGGAACAGGGTGCCGCCGTCGGCCTGCTCGAAGCGGCCGCGGCGCTGGTTGGCCGCGCCGGTGAAGGCGCCTTTCTCATGGCCGAACAGCTCGGACTCCATCAGATCCTTGGGGATCGCTGCCATGTTCAGCGCGATGAACGGCTCGGCCGCGCGCGGGCTGTGGCGGTGCAGAGCGTGGGCGACCAACTCTTTGCCGGTACCGGATTCGCCGTTGATCAGCACGGTGATATTGGAGTGGGAGAGGCGGCCGATGGCGCGGAACACCTCCTGCATCGCCGGCGCCTCGCCGATGATCTCCGGCGTACGACCCAGTGCGGCCGGCGCCTCCAGGCCCTGCTGCTCCTGGGCGTGCTGGTTGGCGCGCTTGACCAGCGATACGGCCTCGTCGACGTCGAACGGCTTGGGCAGGTACTCGAAGGCGCCGCCCTGGTAGGAGGCCACCGCGCTGTCCAGGTCGGAGTGGGCGGTCATGATGATCACCGGCAGACGCGGGTGCATGTCGCGGATGCGGGCCAGCAGGTCGAGGCCGCTGGCGCCGGGCATGCGGATGTCGGAGATGATCACGTCCGGTTGCTGGCGGGACAGGCGGGTCAGCACGCCATCGGCGCTGTCGAAACTCTGGGTGGTCATGCCTTCCTGCTGCAGGGCCTTCTCCAGGACCCAGCGGATGGAGCGGTCGTCGTCGACGATCCAGACGGTTTCACTGCGGCTCATGACGGTGTGGCTCCTTGGTCCAGGGGCAGGAAGATCGAGAACACGGTATGGCCAGGATGGCTCTCGCATTCGATCAGGCCCTGGTGCTGACTGATGATGTTCTGGGTGATGGCCAGGCCCAGGCCGGTGCCGTCGGGGCGGCCGCTGACCATGGGGTAGAAGATGGTTTCCTGTAGCTCCGGCGGGATGCCCGGGCCGTTGTCGATGATCTCCATCTTCACCACCAGGCGATGGCGGGTGTGGCCGATGGTGAACTGGCGCAGGGTGCGGGTGCGCAGGCTGATGCGGCCCAGGCGCAGGTCGCTCTGGCTGGACAGGGCCTGCAGGGCGTTGCGCACGATGTTGAGCACGGCCTGGATCAACTGCTCGCGGTCGATCAGCAGGTCGGGGATGCTCGGGTCGTAGTCGCGCACCAGGGTGATGCTGCCCTGGGACTCCGCCTCGACCAGGCTGCCGACGCGCTCCAGCACTTCGTGGATGTTGGTCATGGCCAGCGATGGCAGCTTGTTCGAGCCGAGCATGCGGTCGACCAGGTTACGCAGGCGGTCGGCCTCCTCGATGATCACGTTGGTGTAATCCTTGAGGCTCTCTTCCGGCAGCTCGCGGGACAGTAACTGGGCCGCGCCGCGGATGCCGCCGAGGGGGTTCTTGATCTCGTGGGCCAGGCCGCGCACCAGCAGCTTGGTGGTCTCCTGCTTGGACAGCTGCGCTTCTTCCTTGGTGATGCGCAGCAGGCGGTCGCGCGGATGCACTTCCAGCAGCAGCAGGGTCTGGCTGCGGTTGAGGATCGGCGTCACCGCATAGTCGACGGTGATGGTCTGGCCAGCCAGCGAGGTGAGCATCGCCTCGCGCTTGGTGAAGGGATGCGCGTGCTCGACCGCCAGGCGCAGCGAGCTGAGCGCTTCCGGCGACTCGGTGAACAGCTCGCTGATGAACTGGCCATGGCTGCGCTGGCCACTGACCGCCAACAACATCTCGGCGGCCGGGTTCATGTACTCCAGGCGCAGCTCGGCATTGAGCAGGATGGTCGCGGTGGTCAGGTTGTCCAGCAGTAGGCGGTGCAGCGCGTCGTTGATCATGGCAGGTCTGAGTCCCGGCGTTGGGCTGGAAAATGCAAAAAGCAAACCAAAGCCCTGAAAAGACGCGTATCTCTGCCAGCAACCGCCCTTCAGGCTGCGTTTCGGCGCAGCCGGCGCGGTCGTCGATGAACCAAAACGGGGAGAGTATAGAAATCGGTGCGGCGGTGTGCACCAGCTTGGTGCTTATTAATTAGTCGACGAAGGGAAGGATGCTGATGATGCCCTTGTCCGGCTCCTTCGGCTTTTCCTCAATCGGGCACTCCGGGCGCACGCCCCAATCCTTCTTCTTGCACGGATTGGCAGCGCGTTTCTCGTTGAGGGAGGTGCGTTTAATATGAAAAGGCTGACTGGGGGTGCGTTCAACGATGCGCCCCGCAGCGTCGACTATCTCTACCGAGACCTGGTGAGTGCCGCGGTCGATATTCTCAAGTGGGAAGACGGGGCTGCGCCCCGCTGCACTGGCCGGTTTGCCATCAAGAATCAGGCGGAAGTTGTGGCCAGGATGGAGGGTGGGCTCGCTGGTGGCACTGACGATCAGGTTGCCGGCCATGTCCCTTATCACAGCATCTGGCTCGGGGACCAGAATCCGTAGCACCTGGTAGCTTGCCTCGGGACCGATGGGCTGTGGCGGTGCAGACGGAACTGTGCGAGTAGCGCTCATGTCATTGGATGGCGCCAGCTCAATGCGCTCGGCATGCCCAGAGGGAGGCTGGTCGGTGAAGACTCGATTGCCGTCTGCGTCTATGTAGGTATACACGCCCGCCAGTGCTGGCAGGCAGAAAAGGCTAAGCAACAGGCCGAGTGGCAAGCGAGGCATGGGAGTCCTATCAGGGGGTGGGTCGAGGCGTGGGTTTCACCCGAGCAGGGCTGTTAGTGCTTACCCGCTGCACGGTGAAGGTGACGCCAGGGCTTTGCTGGACCTGCTGGCCGCCGGCAACTACTTCCACGGCGAGACTATGTTCGCCGCGATCAATGTTGACCAACTGGAGGCGCGGCACATTGGTCGGCTGCCCGTAAGGCTGTCCATCCAATAGAAGTCGCAGGCTATGGCCGGGTTGCAGGTCCGGGTCGATATTGACCCCTACGGTGAAGGTGCCGTTGTTGGCGCGCAAGACTTCCTCGCTAGGAATGTCCGTAAGCTCGAGGAGGCTGTAGGCGTACTGCTCCTGTCCCGAGTCTTGCGACTGCTGTGTCGCCTTTGGCTTCTGTGCCTCCACCGTATTGGTTGGCGGCAGTTCGACGGATTCCGTCGCCTGCCCTTCCGGCGGCTGATTGGTGAATACCGTGTTGCCGTTGGAGTCGGTGTACTTGTAAATCTGCGCGGCGGCGGGCAGGGCCAGGGTGCACAGCAGGCAGGCGGTGAGCAGGCGCATCGGTAGGCTCCTGAATGATCCTGCGGCAAGGGTTGCACCGCTTAACGTCTCTGGCAAGTCCGCACGCTGCCGTGCGTGGTGTGGCGCAAGAAATAGACTCGGCAATTGCTGGCGGCGCCCTAGGCTAGGGGCTTTTGATGCTCTGCCATGAAATATCAGGGCATAAAAAAGGCCTCCCGAAGGAGGCCTCTTTCAAGCGCGAAAGCGGCCGGCGCTGGATCAGACGCTGTAGTACAGGTCGTATTCCAGCGGGTGCACGAAGGTGCGCACCTTGATTTCTTCTTCTGATTTCAGCTCGATGTAGGCATCGATGAAGTCGTCGGAGAATACGCCGCCCTTGGTCAGGAAGGCGCGGCCCTTGTCCAGCTCTTCCAGGGCTTCTTTCAGGCTGCCGCAAACCTGCGGGATTTCCTTGGCCTCTTCCGGCGGCAGGTCATACAGGTTCTTGTCGGCGGCGTCGCCGGGGTGGATCTTGTTCTGGATGCCGTCCAGGCCGGCCATCAGCAGAGCAGCGAAGGCCAGGTACGGGTTGGCAGCCGGGTCCGGGAAGCGAGCCTCGATGCGGCGAGCTTTCGGGCTGGAAACGTACGGGATACGGATCGAAGCGGAGCGGTTGCGAGCCGAGTAGGCCAGCATGACCGGAGCTTCGAAGCCCGGGACCAGACGCTTGTAGGAGTTGGTCGACGGGTTGGTGAAGCCGTTCAGAGCCTTACCGTGCTTGATGATGCCGCCGATGAAGTACAGGGCGGTATCGGACAGGCCGGCATAGCCTTCGCCGGAGAAGGTGTTCTTGCCGTCTTTGGAGATCGACAGGTGCACGTGCATGCCCGAGCCGTTGTCGCCGTACAGCGGCTTCGGCATGAAGGTGGCGGTCTTGCCATAGGCGTCGGCCACGTTGTGCACGCAGTACTTCAGGGTCTGAACTTCGTCAGCCTTGTTGACCAGGGTGTTGAACTTCACACCGATCTCGTTCTGGCCGGCAGTCGCCACTTCGTGGTGGTGAACTTCGATGACCAGGCCCATTTCTTCCATGGCATTACACATGGCAGTACGGATTTCGTGGTCGTGGTCGCACGGCGGAACCGGGAAGTAACCACCTTTGACGGCCGGGCGGTGGCCCTTGTTGCCGGACTCGACGTCGGCGTCGGTCATCCAGGAACCTTGTTCGGAGTAGATCTTGAACATGGAACCGGAAATGTCGGACTTGAACTTCACTTCGTCGAAGATGAAGAACTCCGGCTCCGGGCCGACGAAGACGGTGTCACCGATACCGGTGGTCTTCAGGTATTCCTCGGCGCGCTTGGCGATGGAGCGCGGGTCGCGATCGTAGCCTTGCATGGTGCTCGGCTCGATGATGTCGCAGACCAGGATCAGGGTCGGCTCTTCGGTGAACGGGTCCAGAACGGCGGTGTCATCGACCGGCAGCAGGATCATGTCGGAGGCTTCGATGCCTTTCCAGCCATGGATGGACGAACCGTCGAACATCTTGCCGACTTCGAAGAAGTCCTCGTCCAGGGCGTCACGAGCCGGCATGGTCACGTGGTGTTGCTTGCCTTTGGTGTCGGTGAAGCGCAGGTCAACCCACTTCACGTCGTGTTCTTTAATCAGTTGAATCGACTTCGACATGCTGTCCTCCAGGTGGATGGGGCCGGCTGAGCCAGCCTCCAAAATTAGGTGCAAAGCCGGGCGCGATAGTCGGCCAGGCTGGGCTGCCTCACAAGGGAGCAAATTGCATGCCAGTGCCCCGGAATGGGTTGGAAGCTTGAAAGTCAGGGGCTGCGCGGCCTGTGTCGATTTTTTGAGCGATTTTGCGCACCGAGTTGGTGCCGTTAAAATGCAGTTAGCACTTTTTTGGTGCATTGCCGCAGCGAATATTGTTTTTGATCAAAGCTTGAGCAATTTCCGCTATAATCCGCGCCCCTGTTTTTCGGTCTCCCGTCCGGCACCCGTTTTCCATGAAGCTCATCGTCAAACCCTTCGCAGAAATCACCATCAAGAGCCGGCCGGTGCGCAAGCAGTTCATCCGCCAGCTGGCGAAGAATATTCGTACGGTGCTGCGTGACCTGGATCCCGAGCTGGAGGTGCAGGGCGAATGGGACAACCTCGACCTGATCAGCCGGGTCAGCGAGCCGAAGGTACAGGCCGAGATGTTCGCGCGTCTGCGCAGCACGCCGGGCATCGCCCACTTCCTCGAAGTACACGAATACCCCTACGTCGACTTCGATGACACCTTCGAGAAATGCCGCGCCCACTTCGGCGCGCAGCTGCCCGGCAAGATCTTCGCCGTGCGCTGCAAGCGCGCCGGCAATACCCATGACTTCTCCTCGATGGAGCTGGCCAGCCATGTCGGCAGCCGCCTGCGTCGCGAGTGCGGCGCCGCCGGTATCGACCTCAAGCAGCCCGAGGCCGAAGTGCGCTTCGAAGTGCGCTACGACCGCCTGCTGATCATCCACGCCCAGCACGAGGGCCTCGGCGGTTACCCGCTGGGCTCCATCGAACAGACCCTGGTGCTGATGAGCGGCGGCTTCGACTCCACCGTCGCGGCCTATCAGATGATGCGTCGCGGCCTGCTCACCCACTTCTGCTTCTTCAATCTCGGCGGCCGTGCCCACGAGCTGGGTGTGATGGAAGTGGCTCACCACCTGTGGCAGAAGTTCGGCAGCTCGCACCGCGTACTCTTTATTAGCGTGCCGTTCGAGGAAGTGGTCGGCGAGATTCTCGGCAAGGTCGACAACAGCCAGATGGGCGTGGTGCTCAAGCGCATGATGCTGCGCGCCGCCAGCCGCATCGCCGCCGAGCTGAATATCGATGCGCTGGTCACCGGCGAGGCGATCAGCCAGGTGTCCAGCCAGACCCTGCCCAACCTCTCGGTGATCGACGCGGTTACCGACACCCTGGTGCTGCGCCCGCTGATCGCCGCGCACAAGCAGGACATCATCGACACCGCCACCGCCATCGGCACCGCCGAGTACGCCAAGAACATGCCCGAGTACTGCGGCGTGATCTCGGTGAACCCGACCACCCGCGCCAAGCCCGGCCGCATCGAACACGAGGAGAGCCACTTCGACATGGCCATTCTCGAGCGTGCGCTGGAGCGTGCGACCCGCGTGACGGTGGACAAGGTGATCGACGCGCTGGGCCAGGACCTGCAGGTCGAGGAAGTGCGCGAGGCCCTGGTCGGGCAGATCGTCATCGATATCCGCCACCCCGATGCAGCCGAGGACGAGCCGCTGCAGCTGCCCGGCATCGAGGTGCAGGCCCTGCCGTTCTACGCGCTGAACAACCGATTCAAGGAACTGGATGAGAGCCGCCAGTACCTACTCTATTGCGACAAGGGTGTGATGAGCCGCCTGCACGCTCACCACCTGCTCAGCGAGGGGCATGCGAATGTTCGCGTCTATCGCCCGCATTAAGCGTGCAGGTCTGCTCGGTGGCAGCATTCGCCACCGGCCTCCCGACCGTCGCAGCGCGTAACCCCGAGTTCACAACGGCCAGGCAGACTGCAGGGCCACAGCTTTCAGAATCTTCAATCGAGACGACATCGTGATCGAAAAACTGCGCAACATCGCCATCATCGCCCACGTCGACCATGGCAAAACCACCCTCGTCGACAAACTCCTGCGCCTGTCCGGCACCCTCGACCGCAAAGAAGCGGAAAACGAGCGCGTGATGGACTCCAACGACCAGGAAAAAGAGCGCGGCATTACCATTCTGGCGAAGAACACCGCCCTGAAGTGGAACGACTACAACATCAACATCGTCGACACCCCCGGCCACGCCGACTTCGGCGGTGAAGTAGAGCGCGTGATGTCGATGGTCGACTCCGTGCTGCTGGTGGTCGACGCCCAGGACGGCCCGATGCCGCAGACCCGTTTCGTGACCCAGAAGGCGTTCAAGGCCGGCCTGCGTCCGATCGTGGTGGTGAACAAGATCGACCGTCCGGGCGCGCGTCCTGACTGGGTCATCGACCAGATCTTCGACCTGTTCGACAACCTCGGCGCCACCGACGAGCAGCTCGACTTCCCGATCGTCTACGCCAGCGCCCTGAACGGCATCGCCGGCCTCGACCACGAGAAGATGGACGACAACATGGACGCGCTGTTCCAGGCGATCATCGACCACGTGCCGGCCCCCAAGGTCGACGTCGACGGTCCGTTCCAGATGCAGATCTCCCAGCTGGACTACAACAGCTTCCTCGGCGTGATCGGCATCGGCCGTATCGCCCGTGGCCGCATCAAGGCCAACACCCCGGTCGTCGCCATCAGCGACGACGGCACCAAGCGCAACGGCCGTATCCTCAAGATCATGGGCCACTCCGGCCTGCAGCGCGTGGAAGTGGCCGACGCCGAAGCTGGCGACATCGTCTGCGTATCGGGCATGGACGAGCTGTTCATCTCCGACACCCTGTGCGACCCGCAGAACGTTGAAGCCCGTCCGCCGCTGACCGTCGACCAGCCGACCGTGAGCATGACCTTCCAGGTCAACGACTCGCCGTTCGCCGGTAAAGAAGGCAAGTTCGTCACCAGCCGCAACATCAAGGACCGTCTGGACAAGGAACTGCTGCACAACGTGGCCCTGCGCGTCGAAGCCGGCGAGTCGGCCGAGAAGTTCAAGGTCTCCGGTCGTGGCGAGCTGCACCTGTCGGTACTGATCGAAACCATGCGCCGCGAAGGCTTCGAGATGGCCGTCGGCCGTCCGGAAGTGGTGATCATCGAGAAGGACGGCGAGAAGCAGGAGCCGTACGAGAACGTCACCATCGACATCGAAGAGCAGCACCAGGGTTCGGTGATGGAGCAGATGGGTCTGCGCAAGGGCGACCTGACCAACATGGTTCCCGATGGCAAGGGCCGCGTGCGCCTGGAATACACCATCCCGGCGCGTGGCCTGATCGGCTTCCGTAACAACTTCCTGACCCTGACCTCGGGCAGCGGCATCCTGACCTCGACCTTCAGCCACTACGGCGCGATCAAGGCCGGTGAAGTCAGCAACCGTCAGAACGGCGTACTGGTCTCCATGGCCACCGGCACCGCCCTGACCTACTCGCTGGAAACCCTGCAGAGCCGCGGCAAGCTGTTCCTGGCCCCGGGCGACGAGATCTACGAAGGCCAGCTGGCCGGCATCCACAGCCGCGACAACGACCTGGTGATCAACCCCACCAAGGGCAAGAAGCTCGACAACATGCGCGCTTCCGGCAAGGACGAAGTCATCGCCCTGGTTCCGCCGATCAAGTTCACCCTCGAGCAGGCGCTGGAATTCATCGCCGATGACGAGCTGGTGGAAGTGACGCCGAAGTCGATCCGTCTGCGCAAGAAGATGCTCAACGAGAACGACCGCAAGCGCTACGAGCGCGCCAAGGTCTAACTCGACGCTAGGTCTGCGTTACGAGCAAAACCCCGCCAGAGCAATCTGGCGGGGTTTTTTATTGGTCGGTTGTACCGTAAAGCGGGCCTCTAGCGGCTACTGACGCATTGCTCCAGCTTGGCGCGTGCTGCCAAGCCGCCGGTCCAATCAATATCCGCAACGGTACGTCCATCCATTTCGACGGTGAAGTGCTCAACATCCAGCATCGTGTTCAGCGCCGCATCAATGTCCGGCACGGTCAGGCCGATAGCGCCGGCCGGAATACGCGGTACAGAGAAATTCAATGCGTTCACCGACTGCGCTTGATACTTCGACTGTTTGAGCGTCACCGCTACGGTTTGCGTGTCCGATGGCTTGGGAATCTCCGCGCTCCAGAAGATCAGCATGCCGCCCTGATAGGCCTTTCCGGGGCCGACGATACTGACCGCGTCGCCATCTTTGCTCCACATCGCAACGCAGTTGTCTCCGGGTGCCGAATCTTTCTTACCCTGAAAAAACTTCCATTCACCCTGCTTGTAGCGTTGGTAACCCGGATCCGCCTCCAGCTCTTGCAGTTTTGCTTCGGCTTCCCGCCTTAGCTTTTGGGCTTCCAGGTTTTTGGCCGCCTGCTCGATGGCGGCGATGCTCATGGCGTCGTAGCTGGGCGGGCCGGGGTCGGCAAAAATATTGCAGCCGTCACATCGATAGCCGCCAGCGTAGCCACCGCCAGCATCTCCACCGCCAGCGCTTTCGGCCCCCCCACCGGTTTCCACACACAGGGGAACAGCGGCGACTCCATGGGAGCCACCGCCAACGCCGATCTGCTGTTCACCAGGCCCGGGGCCACCCGGGCATGGGTAGTTGGCCAATGCTGGTTGCGCGATCAAACCCAGCGCTGCGAATACGAAAAGTTCGGAAATATTCATCGTAGATTCGGGACTCCAGAGGGGGCGTTGCAGGGGATTAGTTGAAAGGCGGGCGAACCCAACCCCGGTTACACAACATTCTGCCCAGCCTCGCTAGTGAGCGCCCCCGATCATCACTGCCCCGGTCCGCTCCTGAGGATCTCGCCCTTCTTCGCGCAACTAGGGGGATTGATGGCGCCGAAGGTGGCCAGGTTGCCGCCATTGATGATGCAGTTGAACTCGTTGCCATTGTCGGCCCGCAGCTCGGCGTAGGTATTGGTTCCACTGGTGCGCCGCGCCACCAGTTGCAGCTGGCTGGGAGAGTAGCCGAGCACGCCCGCGGTTTCCGCGAGGACTCTCTCATCGCTCAGCGAGTTGGTGCTTTCGGCGATGGCCGCGCAGCCGGTGAGCCAATGGGTGGCGCCGATCAGAGCGAGCAGGCGTGCTGCTCGGAAGATATTGTTCATGACAGCCCTCGTTAATTGTTGCCCATGTGAAGAGATGAATCGACTTCCCGGCGAGGCCGGTTGGCGGCACTCTAGAGAGGCGGTGATGGGGTGGCCAAGCGCTTTTCGGCCAACCGCTATCGAGGGCGGCGCGGATGACAGGAATTTCTGCCAATGGCTGTTTTCCATCGACCGGTGGCACCGCGGCACGGTTTCTTCGCAGAGGCACGGAGGCGGCATGAGTGAAACAAAGGGCTTCGACGGCCTGGTGCGGGCGACGCTACAGCTCAGCCTGATCTACTGGTCGTGCATGTTCGTCGCCGACAGCATTCTGGGTTACTTCATCAATATCGATCCGTTGCAGTCGGCGCCGCTGAAGTTCGTGTTGTTCGCCGCCGGTGCGCTGATGACCTTCGGCATGTCGCTGCTGCTGTTCCGCCTGAGGGGGCTGGGATTTCCGCGTAAGGCCGTTCTCAGCTTCGTGATGACCGCGGCGCTGGCGCCGCTGTTCGTCGCCGTCGATTACCTCAACTACCTGATCTGTGAGCACCCCAATCCGGTGAGCTTCGACCCGGTGTACTCCGGCTACATGCTGATCGAGGGGGCCTCGATGCTGTTCGGCTGGTCCTGTCTGTTCATTGCCCTGCTGTATTGTTTCGAGGTCCGCGACCGGGAGCGACGCCTGGCGGCCGTACGCGAAGAGGCCCTGGCGGCACAGATGCAGGCGCTGCGCTACCAGGTCAATCCGCACTTCCTGTTCAACACGCTCAACTCCATTGCCGGCCTGATCGAGGAGGGCGCCGCCACCCGTGCCGAGCGCATGGTCATGTCGCTCTCCAACTTCATGCGCACCACCCTGTCGCTCGACCCGCTGCACGACGTACCCCTGGCGGACGAGTTGCGGCTGCAGGAGGAATACCTGGCGATCGAGCACGAGCGCTTTTCCGACCGCATGAGTTTTCGCGTCGAACTGGCTGAGGAGGCGCGCGAGGCGCTGGTGCCCAGCCTGATCCTGCAGCCGCTGATCGAGAACGCGGTCAAGCATGGCGTGGGCATGGCGGCGGGGCCGGTGGACATTCTGCTCAAGGCTTTCCGCGAGGGCGAAAGGCTGCGCATCAGCGTGGAGAACGGCATGGCCGTGGATGCCGCGCCAGAGCGGCGCCAGATGGGCATGGGCCTCGGCCTGCGCAACGTGGCCGAGCGCCTGCGCCTGCGCTTCCAGAATGGCGGCCGGTTCTCCTGCGGCCCGGTGGGCGCGGATCGCTACCGCGCGGTCATCGATCTGCCGTGGCGCTGCGCATGACGGCGCTGAGCATTCTCGTCGCCGACGACGAACCGCTGGCCCGGCGCCGGCTGATCCGCCTGCTGCGCAAGCTCGACTGGGTCGGTCGCATCGACGAGGCCGGCGATGTCGCCGAGACCCTGCGCATGGCGGAGGCCAGCGCGCCGGACATCCTGCTCCTCGACATCCAGATGCCGGGCGGCAGCGGTTTCGATGTGCTGCAGCGGCTCGCTGGCGAGCTGCCGGCGATCGTCTTCGTCACCGCGTTCGACCACCACGCCTTGCGCGCCTTCGAGGTCAACGCCGCCGACTATCTGACCAAGCCCATCGACGCCGAGCGCTTCGCCCTGGCCATGCAGCGTGCACGCACGGCCGCGGCTTCACGCAGCCAGGCGGATCGCCTCGCCGAGCTGCAGGAGATGGTCGCCTCGCTCAAGCAGGCACTGGGTGCCCAGGCTCGGCCGGAGCGGGAGTTGTGGGTCAAGGTGCGCGGCGAGCATCTGCGCATCCCGCAGGCCGCCATCATCCGCCTGCAGGCCGAGCGCGACTATGTGCGCATCCACCTGGCCGAGGCCAACTACCTGTTCCACGAGACCCTGAGCTCACTGGAGCAACGCCTGGAACCGGCCGAATTCATCCGCATTCACCGCAGCACCATAGTGCGGCGCAGCGCTGTGGTGCGCCTGCGGCCCGCGCCCTTCGCTGCGTGGATCGCCCAGTTGGCCGATGGCAGCGAATGTCGCGTCGGCCGCACCTACGGTGCCGCGCTGCGCCTGCTGCTCGGGAGGCCCTAGGAGCTCCCGCCGGCGTAGCGGCGGGAGCCTGCGCCGCGTTTTTACAGCAGGGTCGGGCAGCGCACGCCCACCTTGGCGAAGGCGGCGATCACCTCGGCGCTGCCGTAGCTGCGGTTCTGCGCCGACTGGATCACGCCGCAGGCGCCCTGGTCGAAGCCGCTGGTCTCGGTCCAGTAGAAGCGGTTGGCGTCGACGAACACCTCGAAGGCCTTGCGCGTGTTCCAGCCGGTGGTGCGGCTGAGCAGATAGAAGGCGCGGTTGTAGATGCCGCTGGAGTGGTGCACATCGATGCCGTCGTGGTACTGATCGGCGTGCTCGATGGAGGCACCGTCGCGGCTGGGCCGGTTCATGTAGCGCAACGAGCCGCCGCCCTTGAAGATGTCGGCGCCGACCTTCCAGTCGTTGCTGCCCTTCATGAAGTACTCGGCGGCCTCGCCGGCCATGTCCGAGAAGGCCTCGTTGATCCCTCCGGACTGGCCCTCGTAGACCAGGCCGGAGTTCAGTTCGGTGAAGCCGTGACTGACCTCGTGGGCCGACACGTCCAGCGATACCAGCGGATAGAAGCGGCTGTGGCCGTCGCCGAAGGTCATGGCCTGGCCGTCCCAGAAGGCGTTCTCGTAGCCGTTGCCGTAGTGCACCTTCATGTACAGCGTGCGCTCGTTGAGCGGGCGCAGGCCGCCGAACCAGCCGCCGTACATCTGGAACACCACATTGCCGAAGTAGTGTGCGTCGTTGAGTGGCGAGAAGGCGCCGTTGATGGCCTTGTAGTCGTTGTAGGGGCAGGCGAAGCGGAAGGGCGTGACGCTGGAGTTGTCGTAGCTCTGGTTGAGGTTGACGGTGATCACGTCGCCGCTGTTCATCTGGCAGTTGCTGTTGACGATCAGCGGGCCGTACTGGGTGCCGTACAGGTACTGGCCGGTCTTGGCGTTGCCGCCGGGGCCGCTGGCTTCGGCGTGGGTCAGGCCCTCCCAGCGCTGCAGCAGTTCGCCGGTATTGGCCTCGATCATGAAGTGCGGGCGCGACGGGCTGGCGCCGCCGACGAAGAAGGACACCACATAGGCCAGCTGGGCCTGGCCTTGCTCGTTGCGGCGCACCACCAGCTCGCTCTGCTGGTTGGTCGGCGGCAGGGCGCCATTGGTCAGGCTTCTGGCCTGCTGCAGGGCCTGCTCCTGGCTCAGGGTCGGGGTGGCGTCGCGGGCCAGGTCCTGCTCGATGCCGACCAGCAGGCGGCCGCTGCGTTGCGGGCGTGGGCCGCTGGTTTCGGTGATGGCCTCGCCCCACACCCGCACGCCCTTGTAGAACTGCTGGTAGCGGGTGACGCGGGCGCCGCTGGGCAGGCGCGCGCTGGTGTCGGCGTCGAGCTCGTCCGGGGTGAGGCCGAGGGCGCTGTGGATATCGCCGGCGGCGATGCCGGCACGGGCCTTCGGCAGGCTGGCGACGTCGACCAGTTCTGCGGCGAAGCCAGCGGCAGATGCGGCCAGGCCGGCCAGTAGCAGCGACTGTTGAATCAACTTCCTATGCATCGTCTTCTCCTTGCGGGGGCGGAGGTGTCCTCCGGGGGTAGGTTCCGGCCGCCTTGTGGGCGGCGCGGAGTGCTCATCGCCGCCGATGGGCGGATAACCCTGCCATTGGCGATGAAAAGGGAAGGCAGTCGGGGAGGCGCCGACGGGGGGTCGGTAGCGGTGGGGCGGAAGGCTCAGGCGAAGCGCAGGGTCACGCGTCGGTTGTGCCGGCTCTTCTTCTCGATCTTGTCGCAGATCACGGCGCCCACCTCGGCGGTGTTGCGCACGTGGGTGCCGCCGCAGGGCTGCATGTCCACGCCGGGAATGTCGATCACCCGCACCGTGCCGTTGCCCTGGGGCGGTGCCGCCTGGGTGCGGCAGAGATTGGGCAGGCTGCGGTACTCACCGTTGGAGAGCAGCTGTACCTGCACGTCGAGGGCGCCGTCGATCAGCTCCATCAGGCTGCGGGTGATCTGCTCCTTGTCCAGGGTCGATTCCGGCAGGTCGAAGTCCAGGCGGCCCTTGTCGGCGGCGATGCTGCAACCGGTCACCGGCGCGTCGACGATGGCGCACAGCAGGTGCAGGCAGGTGTGCATGCGCATGTGCCGGTAGCGCCGTTCCCAGTCCAGACAGCCCTGCAGTTCCGTGCCGGCGCGGATGTCCGGGTGACCTTCCTCCAGTTGGTGCCAGATGATCGCCCGCAGCAGTGGGTCGCGCTGGGTGTTGACCACGGCCACGGCCGAGCCGTCCGGCAGCAGCAGGTGGCCCTGGTCGCCGGGCTGGCCGCCGCCGGTGGGGTAGAAAAGGGTCTGATCCAGGGCCACGCCCAGCTCGCTCACTGCCAGCACGCGGGCGGTGAAGGTGTGCTGGTAGGGCAGCTCGTCGAACATGGGGCGGGTATGCAGGGCCAGTGCCGACATGGGTCAGCCTCCGATGCTGAGGATGTGGGGTTTGAGCACCGCCCGGACCAGATGGCTGAGGCCGGGCGGATCGAGCAAGGTCATGTCCTGCAGCACGTCGCCGATCCGCAGGTTCAGCGGATAGCGCGGCGCCGGTGTCACGGCGCCGAGGTTGCGCAGGCGGTACTGGCGGTGATGGCGCTCGCGCACCGTGCATTCCAGGGTCAGGCAGCCGAGCAGATGGTGGTCGGCATCGAGCACGGTGAGCTCCTCCGCCTCCGGCAGTTCGCCGACCAGGTGCAGGCGCTCGCCGAGCACGAACGCACCCAGGTAGCCGCGGCTGGCACCAGCGCTGGCGCGCTGCATCTGCAGCTGGTTGACGATGCTGACCCGGGTATTGGCCGGCACGTCCTGGGTGATCACGCAGGCGGGGCTGATGAAGGCGTGGTCGCCGATATGCACGGCGCCGAGGATGCGCGCGCCGGCGCCCACCTCCACGCCGTTGCCCAGGCTCGGGTGGCGCTTGCCGCCGGGGTTGTCGGCGATGCCGGCGGCTCCCAGGGTCACGCCGCTGAGCAGGTAGCAGTCGTCGCCGATCTCGCAGGTCTCGCCGATCACCGTGCCGAAGCCGTGGTCCAGCACGAAGCGCCTGCCGATGCGCGCCGCGGGGTGGATTTCCACCCCCGACTGCAGCTTGCCGGCGTTGGCCAGGCGGTGGGCGATCAGCTCGCGCTCCACCAGGCCGCCGCGCAGCCACACTTGGTGGGCCAGGCGATGGAACAGCACCGCCTTGAACGAGGCATAGGTGTCGAGGATCAGCTCGGTGCGCCCGCACGAGGCCGGGTCGCGCGCGGCATAGGCCTGCAGGTCTTCGGCCACCTGGTCCACGGCGCTGTCCATGATGCCGTCCAGATACGGCATCAGGTGTTCCATGTCTTCCGCTTTGAGCGCGTGCACCAGGTGGTCCAGCAGCCCGTCGTAGAGTTTCAGCCTGTCCAGGTAGCGCATCCCGTCGTCCTCCATGGCTAGCAATCGAAATGCGGCAGGTAGCTGTCGACGCCGTCGTAGATCAGCGTCAGCACTCGGGTTCCACGCGGCAGCTCGCCGGCCAGCTGGGCGATGGCCACCAGGTTGGCCGCCGACGACAGCCCCAGGCTGACGCCGTCGCTGCGCATGGTGCGGCGCACGCGCTCCAGGCAGGCCTGCTTGGAGACCTTGAGCATGCCGTCGAGCACGCCGAGGTTGAGGATGCGCGGCACCAGGCCGATGGACAGGCCCTGGATCTCGTGCGGCGCGTGGCGGTCGGCGAGCAGGTCGCACTGCTCCGGCTCCACGCCGAATACCCGCAGCCACGGCCAGCGCGCCTTGAGCGTCTCGCCCAGGCCGGTGACGTGGCCGCCGGTGCCGATGCCGGCCACCAGGCAATCCGGTGGCAGCGCGGCGAAGTCGCGGAGGATTTCCTGGGCGGTGGTGCGCCGGTGGATCTCCGGATTGGCCGGGTTGCGCTGCTGGTTGAGCATCACGTAGCCGGGGTTTTCCAGCTGCAGCTCCATGGCCAGCTCGCCGTGGGAGTTGTTGCCGCGGCGGCTGTCGGACAGCACCACTTCGGCGCCGTACAGGCGCAGCAGTTTCTGCTTCTCCGGGCTGTAGTTGTCGGGGATCACCAGGACCACCCGGTAGCCGAGGATGTTGCCGGCGATGGCCAGGCCGATGCCGGTGTTGCCGCCACTCGGCTCGATGATGGTCTGCCCGCTGCCGGGCCGCAGGACGCCGCGCTCCTCGGCGTCGCGCACCATGGCCAGGGCGATACGTGCCTTGTGGCTGCCGCCGGGGTTGAGCGATTCGAGCTTGGCGTACACCTCCAGCCCGGTCTCGGCGCTGAAGGCCGCCAGGCGCACCACCGGCGTCTCGCCGATGGCCTGCAGCAGGGATTCGTGGATCATCGCGCGGCCCTCAGTACAGCGGCATGTCGGGGGCGACGTCGCGGGCCCAGGCCTTGAGCCCGCCCTGCAGCACCTTCACCCGCGAGTGGCCGGTGTCCAGCAGCTGGCGCGCGGCGCGCTCGGCGCGCGGGCCGCCATAGCAGATCAGGCACAGGGTGCGCTCGCGGTCGAGCTCGCCCAGACGTTCACCCAGCTCGCCGAGCGGGATGTTCAGCGCCGTGGGCAGGCCGCAGACCTCCAGCTCGTTCGGTTCGCGCACATCCAGCAATTGCAGGTCTTCGCCGTACACCAGGCTCAGTTGCAGCTGCTGCGGGCTGATGAACAGCTCCGCCGGCAATGTGCTGTCGCCGGCCATGGCGGCGCAGGTGGAGGGCGGCTCGACCTGCAGGCTGCGGTCGCTACGCGCTGGCGAGCAGGTGGGGCAATCGCTACGGCGCTTGAAGCGCACCTCGCTGAACTTCATCGCCAGGGCATCGAAGCGCATCAGGCGGCCGACCAGGGGCTCGCCGATGCCGAGGATCAGCTTGATCGCCTCGGTGGCCTGGAGCAGGCCGACCACCCCGGGCAGCACGCCGATCACGCCGCCGGCGTTGCAGTTGGGCGCCAGTTCGGCGGGCGGGCTCTTGGGATAGAGGCAGCGGTAGCAGGGACCGTCCTGGTGGTTGAACAGGCTGATCTGGCCATCGAAGCGGTGCAGGGCGCCATATACCAGCGGGCGCTTGAGCAGCACGCAGGCGTCGTTGAGCAGGTAGCGGGTGGCGAAGTTGTCGGTGCCGTCGATCACCAGGTCATAGGCGCCGACCAGGTCCAGCGCGTTGTCCGGGGTCAGGGCGCAGTCATGGGCGTCGATGCGGATGTCGGGGTTGAGGTCGGTCAGGCGGCGGCGTGCCGATTCCACCTTGGCCAGACCGAGGGTGCTGGTGCCGTGCACCACCTGGCGTTGCAGGTTGCTGCTCTCGACCCGGTCGAAGTCCACCAGGCCGAGGGTGCCGATGCCGGCGGCGGCCAGGTAGAGGCTGACCGGCGAGCCCAGGCCGCCGGTGCCGATGATCAGCACGCGGGCATTCTTCAGGCGCAGCTGGCCGCGACGGCCGACGTCCGGCAGGGTGATGTGGCGCACGTAGCGGCGCACCTCGTCGTTGCTCAGCTCGTCGCAGTCCAGGCCGCCGGAGGTGGCGAGCATGATGTCCAGTTCGGCATCGGCCGGCAGCTGGCTGTCGGCCTCTACCAGCTCGCCGTTGGCGGTGAGCAGGAAGTGCTCCTTGAACTGGTCGTTGCCGTAGAACAGATGCTCGCGCAGTCCGGCGTGACGGCCGCAGACATCCTCCACCAGCTCGCGCACCGTACGCCCCTGACCCTCCAGCTTTGCTGCGGGCAGCCTGGCGACGCGGGCCAGCACCTCCGGAAAAATCACCACACTCATAGCCAAACTCCTTTTATTGCAGGCCATTAGGGGGAGCCGGGAATTCCCGGCTGCAGACGAATTCTTCTCCGCTCCACTCGAACAGCTTGGCGCCGTGGGCCCGGCCCTCGCGCACGTCGACCACCAAGTAGGCGACCGGGTGGATGGGCTGGCCCATGAACAGCGCCTTGTCCACGTCCTCGCTGCTGAAATAGGCGCCGACATCCGGGTGCGAGTGGTAGATGACCCGCGCCGGGTTGTCGCCGCGCAGGCTGCGGTTGAGCAGCAGGGTGTCGGCCACGGCGAAGGTGTAGCCGTTGGCGGCGCTGCGCCGGTACACCTCGGGATCGAGCCGGTTGAGCTGGTCCTGGATGTTCTGGCCCTGGTGCACGCGGGAATCGGCGAAGACGAAGCCGCAGCATTCCTCCGGGTAGGTGGCGCAGGCGTGGCGGTAGATGGTCTGCAGGGCTTGCGGGTTGAGGACGTCCTTGTCGGGCATGGCTCAGTCCCTCTTCGCCAGAAGCTTTTCCACCGGCACCTTGGTGATGGCGAAGCCGGCCAGCAGCAGGGCGGAGTACAGCGCCAGGTCGCGGGAGATCGGCAGGCCCTCGTACCAGGAACCGATGATCACGGCGAACACCGGGAAGATGATGAAGACGAAGGACAGGATCACCGGGCTCAGGCGCTTGAGCAGGAAGAAGTAGACGATGAAGCCGCCCACCGAGGCGCACAGGCCGAGGTAGGTAAGGGCCATCCACGAGCGCGCGCTGATGGCGGAGAAGCTGGGGTGCTCCACGCCCAGGCCGACGAGGAACAGCATCAGACCGGCCAGGCCGATGGGCAGGGTGTTGTAGGTGATGACGCTGATGTCGGCGCCCTTCTTCTTGGTCACCACGTAGCACAGCGCGTGCATCACCGCCGCCGCCAGGATCGCCAGCACGCCGGCGAACTCGTCGTGGGCCAGGCTCAGGCCCTGGCTGCGCAGGATCATGAACAGGCTGCCGAAGCCGATGCCGATGCCCATCACCTGGGACAGGTAAATGCGCTCGCGCAGGAACATCGCGGAGAACAGCAGGATGAACACCGGCATGCAGCTGAACAGCAGTGCGGTGAGGCCGGAGGAGACGTGGGTCTCGCCGTAGTTGAGCAGGTAGTAGGGCAGGCTGAAGTAGCACAGGGTGACGAAGACGAAGAAGCCCAGATGGCTGCGCGGGAAGAAGATCGAGTCGCCGCGGATCAGGGCGAAGCAGAGGAACAGCGGGAAGGCGATCAGGAAGCGCAGGCCGGAGGCGGTCAGTGGCGGCACGGTCTCCACCGCGATCTTGATCCCCAGCCAGGTGGTGCCCCAGCTCAGGCAGACGATCAGGAACAGCAGGCTGGTGATCAAGGCACCCAACCAGTACTTGGCGGATTTACCGGTGTTTTCAATTACGGCAGACATTGGCATGATGACAATCCTTCGTGATCACAAAATTGAACCCTAATACTCAGGAATCAATCGCGATTGATACTGATCAATTAGGCTATTTGGACGAAAAATGGCTGTCAAACCAATTATTGACACGGTGTCAATGCTGCGCGAGGCGTTAACCTCGGGGCATGGCGCCAAGTACAAACGTCTGGCCGGGTCCATGGAGATCGGCATTCTGGAAGGCAGCATCGAGGGCGGGGCCAAGCTGCCGCCGCACCGCAACCTGGCGGATCGCCTCGGCGTGACCATCGGCACGGTCAGTCGCGCCTATGCCGAGCTGGAGCGCATGGGCCTGGTGGTGGCGCGGGTTGGCGACGGCACCTTCGTTCGCCAGCGCGACCTGGAGCGCAAGCGCGACGCCGGCTTCAGCAACTTCGTCGAGGAGCGGCCGGAGCAGTTCGACATGAGTCGCAACATGCACATCCCTGGCCTTGAGACCAGCCTGCTGGCGCAGAGCCTGATGGACCTGGCGCATGATCCGCAGACTCTCGCCGAGCTGACCCTCTACACCCCGGATGCCGGCCTGCCGCGCTACCGCCAGGCCGGTGCGGACTGGCTGGCCCATGGCGACTTCCAGCCCCAGGCCGAGCAGGTGCTGTGCGTCAACGGCGGCCAGCACGGCCTGCTCTGCACCCTGATGGCACTGCTGCGCGCCGGCGACAGCCTGGTCACCGAGCAGCTCACCTACCCGGGCCTGATCACCGCCGCACGCATGCTCGGCATCAAGCTGCTCGGCGCCAGCATGGACGAGGAGGGGATCATTCCCGCGTCCCTCGACGAGCTGTGCCGGCACAACCGGGTCACTGCCCTGTACTGCACGCCGACCCTGCAGAACCCCACCACCGGGGTGATGTCCGCGCGCCGCCGCGAGGCCATTGCCGCCATCTGCCGCGAGCACAACCTGCTGATCATCGAGGACGAGGCCCACGCCGTGCTGGTCGAGGACCGGCCGCCGCCACTGAGCTGCTACGCGCCGGAGCGCACCATCCTGATCGGCAGCCTGAGCAAGGCCATGGCCGCCGGCCTGCGGGTCGGCTACCTGCACGCGCCGGCGACCCTGGTCGGGCGCATTTCCGCGACCCTGCGCGCCAGTTGCTGGATGGCCACCCCGCTGGCCATGGAGCTGGCCACCAACTGGATCAGCAACGGCATCGCCGCCAAGCTGCTGCGCCAGCAGATCGCCGAGATCGGCCGGCGCAAGGCGCTGGTGCAGGGGCTGCTGGAGGGCCTGAGCTATCGCACCCATGCGCAGTGCCCGCACTTCTGGATCGAGGTGCCCGAGCCCTGGCGCGCCTCGGACGTGGAGGTCGACCTGAAGCAGAAGAACTGCCTGATCGCCACCGCCGAGGCCTTCGCCGTCGGCCGCGCGGCGGTGCCGCAGTTCGTCCGCGCCAGCGTCAGCAACGCCTCGCACAGCGACCAGCTGTTGCTGCAGGGCTTCCAGGCCCTGGCCGCGACCCTGCGCCAGGACATCGGTCAGTTCGACGAGTAGATGCGCCCGTATGGCGCCTTTTTGCACCTTGATGGCGCAATGCCTTCTATCGTTTAGCTCATGAAGTCAGCGAGGCTTCCGATATCCATGGAAGCCTTGAAGCGGCGAAGGCGTGGCTCGGCATTTGCTAGCTCATGCGCTTCGCAGTTTCGTCCGATTCAGGAGTTCGACGATGAATGCGCTGTTGCTGCCCGGAGTCAACGCACTCGAGAAATTCAGCTTCGCCCGCAAGTTCCAGTTGCTGGCGCTGCTGTTCATCCTGCCGCTGGCCTACGCCGCCTGGTCCATCGGCGAAAACTATCTGGGCAAGCTCAAGGTCGTCGACGACGAGCATTCCGGGGTGCTGCAGTTGCAGGCCCTGGACAAGGTCGAGCAGGTGTTGGTGCGCCAGCGCAACCTGACCGCCCGCTGGAAGTCCACCGAGCGCAACCGCGAGGCCTCGGCCGAAACCCAGGCCGCCATCACCCGCCTGCAGCAGAGCGAGACCGAGCTGGACCAGGCGCTGGATGACCTGCAGAAGACCCTGGTGGCCGAGGGCGCCAGCGAACAGCTGCAAGCCAGCCTGCGCACCCTGCAGGGCCAGCGCGACGGCCTGCGCGCCCAGGCGCTGGGCAGCATCGGCTGGTGGCCGGATGCCTATGATCGCTTCACCCTTAGCCTGCAGCAGCTCGGCGCCCTGCGCGAGCAGATCGCCACCGAGAGCGGGCTGATCCTCGACCCCTGGCTGGAAACCTACCTGCTGATGCAGCTGGCCACCCAGGATTCACCACGTCTGCAGCAACGCCTCGGCGTGCTCGCCAGCGTCGGCCAGGGCGCCGTGGCCGCCGGCCAGTTCAGCCTGCAGAGCCGCCTGCAGCTGCGTGAAATGCGCGCCGCCGCCGGCGAGTCGCGCCAGCAACTGGCCAAGCTCGGCGAGCGCCTGGAAAGCGAGTTGCCGAAGTCGCTCTCGGCCTGGAACCAGGCCTATGCCCAGAGCCTGGCCGGGCTGGACGACTGGCTCAAGCAACTGGACCAGAAGATGTACGGCGACGGCGGCATTCAGCTCGACGTGGCGGCGTTCGAGCAGGGCATGGACACGGCGCTGGGCCATATCGAGACGCTGCAGCGCGCCACCCTGGAGGCGCTGGATACCCGCCTCGGCCAGTACCGCGCCAAGGCCCTGCGCGCACTGATCATCACCCTCGGCGCCTTCGGCGTGCTGGTGGCGCTGGCGCTGTACGCGCTGGTCTGCCTGCAGGCGTCGATCCGCGGCAGCAGCTGGCGCATCACCGCGCTGGCCCAGTCGCTGCGCGATGGTGACCTGCGTCGGCATGTCACGGTGCACGGCAACGACGAACTGGCGCTGATCGGTGCCGCACTGAACGACGCCGTGGCGCAGATGCGCGGCTCGCTGCAGGGCGTCAATCGCGAGAGCGCGGAGCTGAGCGATACCGTGGTCACCCTCAGCGAGCAGGCCCAGTCGGCCCTGCGCGCGGTGGAACAGCAACAGCAGCAGGTCAGCCAGATCGCCGCCGCCGCCACGCAGATGGCCGCCACCGCGCAGAGCGTGGCGGAGAACTGCGAGATGGCCGCCCAGGATGCGACCCAGACCCGCCACATCGCCGAGCAGAGCAACCAGCGCAGCCAGCAGACCACCGCCAGCATGCGTCAGCTCACCGCGCGCCTGGGCGACACCGCCGCCGCCCTTGGCGAATTGCGCGAGCAGGCCCAGCAGATCGACCGGGTGGTGGTGGTGATCAAGGGCATCGCCGAGCAGACCAACCTGCTGGCACTCAACGCCGCCATCGAGGCGGCGCGGGCCGGTGAGCAGGGCAGGGGCTTCGCCGTGGTCGCCGACGAGGTGCGTTCGCTGTCGCAGCGCACCCAGGAATCGACCCGCGAGATCAGCGCCACGGTCGAGGCCCTGCAGCGCGTGGTGCTGCAATCGGTGGAGCTGATGCAGACCGCCTGCAGCCAGGCCGAAGTCGACGCCGGCTCGGTCACCGAACTGGGCGAGCATCTGGGCGAGATCGCCGGCGCCGTGCAGCGGGTGAGCGACATGATCGCGCAGATCGCCACCGCCGTTGAACAACAGGCCGCCACGGCCGAGGAAGTCAGCGGCAACATCCAGCAGGTCGACCAGGCCGCCGCCGACCTGCTGCACGGCGCCCAGGCCGTACACGGCGTCGCCGACCGCCTCAGCGACGGCAGCCGTGCCCTGGCGCAGAACACGGCGCACTTCCACTTGGATTGAGGATCCGGCAGCGGCGAAAACCGCTGCCGCTGGCTTTCCTGACCTTTGACAAAGTTTTCACGCCCGCTCCGGCAGATTCCCCGGTCATAAGGGAATTTCCCGCTTCGCCTTGGGGCTGTGATGACTATCGCGCAACGCGCCGACGCTTCTCGCGGCGGCATCGACTGGGCCGGCCTGGGCTGGGCCTTTCTGTTCTTCTGGTACTTCTCGGGTGTCACCCAGGTACTGATCTATGCCAGTGACAGTGCCGGCTTCTCCGGGCTGCGTCAGTCGCTGGTGCTGAGCCTGCTGTGGCTGGTGCCGCTGGTGCTGTTCCCGGCGCGGGCGCGCCTGCTGGCGGCGCTGATCGGCGTGCCGCTGTGGCTGTGCTCGCTGGCCGGTTTCGGCTACTTCCTGATCTATGGCCAGGAGTTCTCGCAGAGCGTCATCTTCATTCTCTTCGAGTCCAACGTCAGCGAGGGCACCGAGTACCTGGCGCAGTACTTCGCCTGGTGGATGGTGCCGGCCTTCCTCGCCTATGGCCTGGGCGCCTGGCTGCTGTGGCGCAAGGTGCGCCCGGTGTACCTGTCCAGGCCGGGGGCGCTGCTGGCTTCGCTGTTCCTGCTGTTCTCCTCGCTCGGCTACCCGGTCCTGCGCCAGTTCAGCAAGCATGACGACCTGCGCTCGGCGCTGGAAAACTTCGAGGAGCGCATCGAGCCGGCCACGCCCTGGCAGCTGGTGGTCGGCTATCGGCAGTACCGCGCGCAGTTGGCCAACATGCAGGCGCAGCTGGAGGGCCGCCAGCGCATCGCGCCGCTGACCGATCTGGTGGACGCCCACGCCGGCCAGCCCGCGACCCTGGTGCTGGTCATCGGCGAGTCGACCAACCGCCAGCGCATGAGCCTGTATGGCTACGACCGCCAGACCACGCCGGAGCTGGACAAGCTGCGCGACCAGCTGCAGGTATTCGGCAACGTGGTCACGCCGCGGCCCTACACCATCGAGGCGCTGCAGCAGGTGCTGACCTTCGCCGACCAGAACAACCCCGATGCCTACCTGAACACCCCGTCACTGGTCAGCGTGATGAAGCAGGCCGGCTACAAGACCTACTGGATCACCAACCAGCAGACCATCACCAAGCGCAACACCATGCTCACCACCTTTTCCAAGCAGGCGGACGAGCAGTTCTACCTGAACAACAACCGCGAGCAGAATGCCCGCCAGTACGACGGCGATGTGCTCGAGCCGTTCGCCAAGGTGCTGGCCGAGGATGCGCCGCGCAAGTTCATCGTGGTCCACCTGCTCGGCACCCATATGAGCTACCAGTATCGCTATCCGCCCGAGTACGAGCGCTTCACCGATCGCCAGGGCGCGCCGGAGCATGTCAGCGACGACCAGCTGCCGACTTACAACGCCTACGACAACGCGGTGCTGTACAACGACTTCGTCGTCTCCAGCCTGATCAGGCGCTTCTCCGCCACCGACCCGAACGGCTTCCTGCTCTATCTCTCCGACCACGGCGAGGCGGTGTTCGACGCGCCCAAGGCCGAGGTGCTGGGGCGGAACGAGGCGGCGCCAACCGGGCCGATGTACACCATTCCCTTCATCCTGTGGAATTCGCCGAAATGGCAGGCCCAGCAGCCGCGCGATTTCAGCCAGGCCATCGGGCGGGCGGCCAGCAGCTCCAGCCTGGTGCACACCTGGGCTGACCTCGCCGGGCTCGACTTCGCCGAGCGTGACCGCAGCCGCAGCCTGGTCGGCGCCGACTTCAAGCCGCGCCCGCTGCTGATCGGCAATCCGCAACAGCCGCAGAACCTGATCGACTTCAGCCTGATCAAGCCCAAGGCGGCCGGTCACGAATTGGCCCGTCAGGAGCCGCGGAAAGGTCGCACGCTGCAGCTCTAGCTTCGGCTTGTTCGCTCCCAGGAACGAGTGCTGTGCAGTGGAGTAATCCGTTGCGTAGTACCTCAGTCTTAGTAGGGAATTTGCGCGGAGCGATCGTGCGTTCCCCCTTTACTGTCCCTAAAGTCCCTCGCCGCTTGCCCATCACAACAAGAACAAGGGACATGGATCATGAAGCGAGTATTGACTCCGCTGGCCTTCGCCTGCCTTTTGGCGACTGCCTTCTCGGCCGAGGCCGGCGCGTACAGCGGCATGGTGGTATTTGGCGACAGCCTGAGCGACGCCGGCCAGCGCCCCGAGGCCGGCGCCCCCAACAACCCGGTGCGCCATACCAATCGAGTTGGCCCTGGATATGGCCTGGGCGAGGCCTATGGCTACACCTCGCCGATGCTGATCAACGATCTGCTCGGACTTTCGCCGCAAGTGGCCTCCACCAACGTCATGCGCGCCCTGACTGGTCAGGCCGACGGTAACAACTGGGCCGTTGGTGGCTATCGCACGGACCAGGTCTACAACTCCATCACCGGGGTGTTCGACCCGCTCACCGGGATCGGTGGCTCTCAGGTCCGTGCCGGATTGACCTATGCCGATCCGCTGATCCGCCAGCGCGATGGCTACTTGGTTTATCTGGGCAAGAACGGACTGAGCGTCGATCCGGACACCCTGTTCTACCTCAATGGCGGCGGCAACGACTTCCTCCAGGGGCTGGTCGTCGATGCCGCCAGCTCCCGCGCTGCCGCGGGGCGCCTGGCCGCCAGCGTGGGGGCTTTGCAGGCCGCGGGAGGTCGCTACTTCATGGTGCCGCTGCTGGTGGACGTGGCCAGCCCGGTCACCGGCGGGGTGGTCAATCCAGGCCAGCAGGCCTTGGCCCGGATATTTAACGCCGAGCTGACCGCAAGGCTCGGTGCTATCCCTGCCGAGGTCATCCCGCTCAATGTGCCGCTGCTCTATCGCGAAGTGCTGGCTGATGCCGCCGCCTTCGGCTTCGACCCGACGCAGAACCTGCTCGGCACCTGCTTCGCCGGTTGTGGCGCCGGGGTCAATCCGGTGTATGGCCTGGGCGGCATCACTCCCGATCCCAATCGATTGATTTACGCCGATTTCGTGCACCCGACCACCGCCATGCAGCAGATCCTCGCCGACCAGGGCTATTCGATCCTGGCCGCGCCATGGGAGCTGAGCCTGTTGCCTCAGGCCGCCGAGACGGCCCTGCGCGGCAGCCAGGATCGTCTGCGCCAGCAATGGCTGGGCGACGCGGGCGCCTGGCAGGCGGTCGGTCACTGGCGTGGCTTCGTCGATGGCAGCACGCGCCGCGCCGATCTGGACGGCCGCGACACCAGCGCGGCCGGCGACGCCAGCGGCGAGGGCCTGAGCCTGGGCGGCAGTTATCGCCTGAGCGAGCAGTGGCGCCTGGGCGCGGCGCTGGATGTGCAGGAACAGGACCTGCAGCTGGGCCCGCGCGACTCCGACTACGGCCTGCGCAGCTACCTGGCCAGCGCCTTCGTCCAGTATCGCGACGGCCTGCTGTGGGGCGACGCGACGCTGAGCGCCGGCTACCTGGATTACCAGGACCTGGAACGGCGCTTCGCCCTCGGCAAGACCACCCGCACCGAGCGCGGCGATACCGACGGCCAGGTGCTGGCCCTCGGTGGGCGCCTGGGCATCGAGCTGGAAGCCGGTGACCCGCGCCTGAGCCTGCGGCCCTTCGTCAGTGCCGACGTGGCGCGCATCGAGGTCAATGGTTACAGCGAGGATGGCGCCAGCTCCACCGCACTGAGCTACGACGACCAGACCCGCGACTCACGGCGCCTGGGCGTCGGCCTGCAGGCGCGTTTCCAGTTGGCCGAAGATGCCGAGCTGTTCGGCGAAATCGCCCAGGAGAAGGAGTTCGAGGACGAGCAGAGTGAGGTCGACATGCGCCTGAACAGCGTCCCTGGCGTCGACTTCAGCCTCAAGGGTGTGGAGCGCGAGGAGCACCTGACCCGCGCCACATTCGGCCTGCGCCAGCGCCTGGCGCCGGAGCTGGCCCTGCAGGTCGGCTACGACTACCGCAAGGCCGGCGATGACGATCTGCATGGTATCGGCCTGAGTCTGTCGCTGGATTGGTAAGGCGTTGCGCTTGTGGGGGTTGGCTGGTAGCGGATAACATGAGAAGTATTCGCAAATGATTACCGAGCCGCACACGCAGCAGCGGGAAGAGCGCGCGCATGTTCGCCGCCGCGAGAAGGTCTCCTGGGCTTTTTCGTGGCGGCGGACTGCTGGTGCCAGCTTCCGCTCCTCGCAGGCCGCTCGGATGCCAAGACGAGCCGAAGATGACCGCCCGAGCCCTGCGTAACTGGTACCTGGTCCACAAGTGGACCAGCCTGATCTCCACCGTCTTCCTGCTGATGCTGTGCCTGACCGGGCTACCGCTGATCTTCCACGAGGAGATCGAGCATTACTTCGAGCCGCACCCCGAGCTCAAGGAGATCACCGCCGACTCGCCGCGCATCGACTACGACAAGCTGATCGCCGAGGCGCTGGCGGTGCGCTCGGGCGAGGTGGTGCGCTTCGTCGGCTTCGATCCGGAAGAACCACTGGGCTTCATCTTCACGGCGCCGACCATTCAGCCGCCGCCGCTGGATGCCTACATCCAGAACTTCGATACGCGCACTGGTGAGCTGTTTCCCTCGGAGCCGCCGGAAGACGGCTTCATGCACCTGATGCTGCGTCTGCACACCGACATGTTCCTCGGCCTGCCCGGCTACCTGTTCCTCGGCTTCATGGGCCTGCTGCTGGTGTCCTCGCTGGTGTCCGGCGTGGTGGTCTACACACCGTTCATGCGCAAGCTGGACTTCGCCACCGTGCGCACCGCGCGCAGCAACCGTCTGAAGTGGCTGGACCTGCACAACGTGCTCGGCATCGTCACCCTGGCCTGGGTGCTGGTGGTCGGCGCCACCGGGGTGATCAACACCCTTGCGATTCCGATCCTCGGCCTGTGGCAGAACGGCCAGCTGGCGGAAATGACCGCGCCGTACAAGGACCTGCCGCCGCTGACCGAGCTGGGCTCGCTGCACAAGGCCATGCAGACCGCCCAGGCGGCTGCGCCGGACATGAAGCCGAGCTTCGTTGCCTACCCCGGCACCGACTTCAGCAGCCAGCACCACTACGCGGTGTTCATGCGCGGCGACACGCCGCTGACCGCGCGCCTGCTCAAGCCGGCGCTGGTCGATGCCACGACCGGCGAGCTGACCGACATGCGCGAGATGCCGATGTACGTAAAGACCCTGCTGATCTCGCAGCCGCTGCACTTCGGTGACTACGGCGGCCTGCCGCTGAAGATCATCTGGGCGCTGCTGGATATCGTGTCCATCGTCATCCTGATCAGCGGCCTGTACCTCTGGCTGGCCCGGCGCAAGGCGCCCATCGAGAAGCGCCTGGCGGAGCTGAATGCCGGTGGCCTGGTGGCGGAGGGCGGGGCATGAGGCGCGGACTGTGGATGATCTTCCGCTGGCCCCTGGCGCTGGCTGTGCTGAGCCTGTTCGGCCTGCTTTCGGCGCTGGTCGGCGATGAGGTCTACGACCTGCTGTCGTGGCTCAGCCTGGGCATACCGCTGGTGCTGCTCGGCTTGGTCTGGCTACGGATGCGTAACAGTCCGCGCAAACCGTCGTAAGCGCCTGGCTCAGGTCTTGGGGCGCCAGGCGCAGTAGCCCGGGCGCGGGCCGATGCGCGGGTGGTTGCGGCAGGTGTCCGGGCGCTTGTCGTAGACGGTGCACAGGCGGGTCTTGCGATCCAGGTACATGCAGTCGTCGTTGCTCATGCGGGTCAGGGTGAAGATGCCGGACTTCTGGTTGAAGCGCTCGATCAGCCCTTCCTTCTGCAGACGCTTGGCGATGTTCTTCGGCGGCTCGCCGCGCTCGAACTCGTCGACCACGCCGAGACGGATCAGGTCGACGATGCGTACTTCCACCGGCATGGTGCAGCAGGTGGACATGCAGCTGGTGCACATGTCCTTGTTGTACTTGGTCCAGGTTTCGACGCGGTCGATTTCCGCGGCGGCGATCAGTTGCGGTCTCATGTCAGGCTCGGTGGCGCGGGGCGCAGGTCAATCAGGCGCGCGATGATAGCGGTCACACCGACTTTGTGAACCCCTTCCCGCTCGGCGGCTTTGTAATCTTTGGCTTACACGGCGCGCCGGCGAAGGCTGCTATCACCGTGCTATTAGGAAGATTAATCTCGCTTTCAAGGACTTAGCGCAGGAAGCGCACCGCGACAACAGGGAAATGAGGGATTGTCCGCCAGGATGGCGAACGGATCACGGATGTCAGGAACCAGTCTGCAGAACCCCGCGCAAGCGGGGTTTTTTATTTTCCGCGTCAGCCATTTCCCTTCACCACCTCGTTCAGCAGTTTGCCCAGCAGATCTAGCGTCGGCTGCTGGCGCTGCGCATCGCGGAACACCAGGCCAACCTTGAGCGGCACCCGCGGCTCGCTGATCGGCTTCCACAGTAGTCCCTGATTCGCATGCAGCTGGCGCGCGCGGCCCGGCAGCACGGTAGCCAGGCCGGCCGAGTGCGGCAGGCTGTCGAGGATGCCGCTCATGTGGTTGAGCTCGGCCTGCACATGCGGGCGGCGGCCGAGCAGGGCCAACTGCTCCTGCCAGATCTGCCGCACGCGGAACTCCTCGCCGAGCAGCAGCATGGGCTGCTCCGCCGCCTGGGCCAGCGATACCTTCCTGAATTCGCGCAGCGCATGCTCCGGCGGCACCACCAGCTGCAGCTCGTCCTCGTACAGCTCCAGGCTGTGCAGGCCGGGCTGGCGCGGCGGCAGGAAGCCGATGCCGATGTCCAGGCTGCCACTGAGCAGGCGCCGCTCGATCTCCAGGCCGGACAGCTCGTAGATCTGCACCACCAGCTGCGGCTGGGCGGCGCGCAGCTTCTCCAGCAGGTGCGGCACCAGGCTGGCATTGACCGTCTGCAGCACGCCGATGGCCAGGCTGCGTGGCGCGCGGCCGCGGAAACCACGCAGCGCATCGCGGGCGCGCTCCAGGCCGTCGAGCAGCGGCAGCGCGTGGCTGTACAGGGTATGCGCGGCGAGGGTCGGTAGCAGGCGCTTGCCGCTGCGCTGGAACAGCGCCACTTCGAGGTTCTGCTCCAGTTGGCGGATCTGCTGCGACAGCGCCGGCTGTGACAGGCTCAGGCGTTCGGCCGCGCGGCCGACATGGCCTTCCTCGTAGAGGGCGACGAAGTAGCGCAGCTGGCGAAAGTCCACGGGCCATTCCTCGGTTATCGATAACTTCAGCTTATCAATGAAGCTGGGAAATCGAAATGTCGTCGCGCCGGCCAGATCCCTATCATCTGCCGCATCGACAGCCGCGACTTGGGTGGCGGAGAAAATGATCAAGGCAGAGGTGGCGGGATTATTCATAGGAAAAGCCGTGGATGAGGGCCGCGGTTACGTCAGCGCGCTGAACAAGCTGCCGGTGACTGTCGAGGTATGGCTCGGCCCGCTAGGCCTGGAAGGCGACGAGCAGGGCGACAGTCGTCACCACGGCGGCCCCGAGCGCGCTTTGCATCTCTACCCGTCCGAGCACTATGCGCAGTGGCGCCAGCACTACCCGCAGCGCGACTGGCAGCAGCCGGCCTTCGGCGAGAACCTGTCCAGCCGCGGCCTGCTGGAGAGCCAGGTGTGCATCGGCGACATCTTCCGCTGGGGCGATGCCCTGCTGCAGGTCAGCCAGCCGCGTTCGCCCTGCTACCGCCTGGCCGAGCGCTGGGCGCTGCCGGGCCTGGCGTTGGAGATGCAGAACAACGGCCTGTGCGGCTGGTTCTTCCGTGTGCTGCGTCCGGGCTGGGTCAGCGCCGCGCAACCGCTGGAGCTGGCGCAGCGCAGCCACCCCGGCCTGAGCGTGGCCCAGGCCATCCGCAGCTACTTCCAGTTTCCCCTCGAGCGCGGCGGCCTGCAACAGCTGCTGGCCTGCGAGGCCCTGTCCGAGCGCTGGCGCCACAGCGCCGCGCGGCGCCTGTCCAGCGGCCAGCTGGAAGACTGGCGCAACCGCCTGGAGGGCCCGGCCAGGCCGGCGCTGAGCGCATGAACGAGTATCTGATCCAGCTGCACCGCGACGATTGCCTGTGGGCCGAACTGACGGTCGCCGGCGCGCGCTTGAGCGAGGTGCGCGACGAACTGGCGCGGCGCTTCCCGGCCGCTGAGGGCTTCGGCCTGCGGGTGCAGCAACGCCAGGAACAACGGCGCATCGTCGAGTGCGGCCCGGAGGGCATTCGCCTGCTCGGTGTGCAGTACCGGTATCTGGAGCTCGGAGAGGCGTGACGGTCATGCAATGTGCGCGAACGTGAGAGGTGAAGCGATGCGTGTATCCATTCTGCAGCACGTGGCGTTCGAGGGGCCGGCGCAGATCGGCCAGTGGCTGGATAAGCGCAATCTGCCGGCGCGGGTCCATCACCTGTACGCTGGCGATGCCCTGCCGACGCTGGACGACTTCGACCTGCTGGTAGTCATGGGCGGGCCGATGAGCGTGCACGACGAGGCCGAACATCCCTGGCTGGGAGCGGAGAAACGACTGCTGCGCGCCGCGCTGGATGCCGACAAGCGGGTGCTGGGCATCTGCCTCGGCGGCCAGCTGCTGGCCGAGGTGCTGGGTGGTGATGTGCGGCTGGCCGACACGGCAGAGATCGGCTGGCACCCGATCGAACAGCATGCAGAAGCCAGCCAGTCGCCACTCGGGCGCATGCTGCCGCAGCGACTGATGGCCATGCACTGGCATGGCGAAACCTTCAGCCTGCCTACCGGTGCCATCCCGCTCTATCACTCGGCGGCCTGCGCCATGCAGGGCTTCGTCTGGAATGAGCGCGCCGTGGCCCTGCAGTGCCACCTGGAGAGCAGCCCGGCGAGCATCGAGCAGCTGCTCGCCGCCTGCCCGCACGATCTGCAACGGCCCGGTGCGGTGCAGGACGCGGCCGCCATCCAGGCCGGCAGCGCCCACTGCGCCTCGCTCGGCGCGAGCCTGTTCCGCCTGCTCGACTACCTCAGCGGTCCCCATGCCCATCTGACCTGATTCGCGCTTGTCACCCTGCGCTTGGCCCCACTCCCGGGGCCTTTTTTATGCCCGCGATCAGGCGGCGCTGTCGTGCAGGATGGTGGTACGACGGAACTCGTCCTGCGGGAACACCCGGCCGCTGACCAGGCACTCGAACAGATGGTCGAACACCACGCCGGGAATGCCCTTGGTGCGGCCGCTGCGGAAGTACGAGTGGCCCTTGGGGAAGTCGTACAGAGTGTTGATGTCGTCGCAGTCCACCGCGTAGACGTTCTGCGGCGTCAGCTCCAGGTTCTCCGGCCCGCTGTGGCCGAGGCGCCGCGAGGCGATGCGGTTCTTCAGGTTGGCCGCCTTGCTGCTGCGCAGGGCCATGTCGTCCGAGGCGTAGTACACCACCACGTTGCGCGAGGCATGGGAGATCAGCTCGCCGCGCTGGCCGCGATGGATCGACTCGTTCTCGATGTCGGCGGCGACCAGGAAGGTGTTGCGGAACAGCATCGGCACGCCGTTGGCCAGGTCGTAGCGGTCCCATTCGCAGAGGGTTTCGCGCAGCACGCGGTTGCCCATGGAATGGGCCAGCACGTTGATGCGCTTGAGGCAGCTGGCCTGGCCGGCCTCCTCGCGGTCCTTGCGCCAGGCGAGGAAGAAGCACAGGGCGCGGGCCAGGGACACGGCGCTGTAGTCGGCGGATTTCTGGTCGTCCCAGTAGTCCTGGACGATGCCCTTGTCGTTGTCGCAGGGCCAGATCACCGGCACCACCAGCACCTCGTCCTTGCCGCGCTGGTTGCACAGGTCCTGGAACTCCTCGACGGCGGCGAACACGTCATCGGGCAGGTTGGAGTAGCCGTGGATGTACAGCAGGATCTGCCGCTGCTTGGCCTCCTGCAGGCGGCCCAGGAAGGCCTGGCTGCCCAGCTCGACCAGCTTCTTCTTGCTCTGCCGCTCGCAGAAGAACACCGAGTTGCTCGGCGCGTTGTTGTCCAGGTCGAAAGCGAACGGGCGGTCGATCTCGCTCTTGATCGAGCCCTTGGGGAAACGATTGGTGATGAACAGCATGGCGATGCTCCCTGGCTGTTGGCGTCGATGCCGCGCAGGCGGCGGTGGCGGCAGAACAGCGAGGGAGAAGGGACTGACAGCGGTGCACTCCTGTGCTTCCGATCTCTGCCTTCTCTCACGTTAGGTCGGCGTTGCGCTTTCGCCAGTGTTTTTCAGCGGCGCAGCAGTGGCCAGCAGCCGAGCACGGCCGGCAGGCCCAGGCCGAGCCAGGCCAGGGCGTCCCACGGGCCGTCGCCGAGCAGCGCGGCGAACAGGCCGACGGTGCTGAGCACGCCGATCAGCGTGGGGATGGCGAAGGTCGATGCGCGCCAGCGCTTCATGCCGCCACCTCGTCGCGCAGGGCGGCACGCGGTGCGCGGCGACGGACCCACCAGAGGTACAGGCCGCTGCCCAGGACGATCAGGGTCAGCACGTCGAGCACCGCCCAGAGGATCTGCATCGGCCGGCCGCCGTAGTCGCCGAAGTGCAGCGGCTGCGACATGGCCAGGGCGTCCATGTACCAGGGGCGGCTGGCCACGGCGGTGACCTGCAGGGTCTTGGCGTCGATCAGCACTGGCGTCCACAGGTGCGAGGTCAGGTGCGTGCTGCCCTTCATGAACACCGAGTAGTGGTGCTCGCTGGAGAAGCGCGTGCCGGGGAAGGCGATGAAGTCGGGCTGCATGCCGGGCGCGGCCTGTTGGGCGATGTCCAGCAGTTGCGTGGCCGGGGCGCGCTCGGTGAGCGGCGGGGCATCGCGGTAGGGTGCGACCATGGCCGCCAGGCTGTCGTTGCGCCAGGCGCTGATCAGCAGGTCGGCGCAGGCGCTGATCACCCCGGTGACGCCCACGGTCAAAGCCCAGACCAGGGTGACGATGCCGATCAGGTTGTGCAGGTCGAGCCAGCGCAGGCGCGTGGACTTGTGCTGGCGCACGGTGCCGAACTCCAGCCGGCGCATAAAGGGCGAATAGAGCACCACGCCGGAGATGATCGCGACGACGAAGAGGATGCCCATAAAGGCCAGCAACAGCTTGCCCGGCAGGCCGGCGAACATGTCCACGTGCAGGCGCAGCATCAGCATCATGAAGCCGCCGTTGGCCGCCGGCATCTCCACCGCCTCGCCGCTGCGCGCATCGAGCATGAAGGTGTGCGAGGAGTTGGGCTCTGTGCCGGCGGTCGCGGCCATGATGGTCACCACGCCGTTGGGTTCGTCGTCTTCCCAGCCGAGGTATTGCACCACCTCGCCGGGGCGATGGCGCTCGCCGGCCTCGACCAGCTGCTGCAGGTCCAGGCGCGGCGCGTCCGGCGCCATCTCGCGCAGCTCCGGTGCCTCGCCCAGCAGGTGCTCGATCTCGTGGTGGAAGATCAGCGGCAGGCCGGTGAGCGCCAGCAGGAAGAGGAACAGCGTGCAGATCAGGCTGGTCCAGGTGTGGATGACGGACCAGCGGCGGATGGTGGTGGAACGCATGGGGCAGCCCGGGGCCTGGAGAGGGCCCCGCATTCTAGGGGAGCGCTGCCGCAGGTGGAATCGAGAATGTTTTACAAACGGTATTGAGCGGCTCTATCAGAGCGAGGGTGCCAGCTGTCGGCGGCGCCAGGCCTGGGCCCTGCGCTGCAGTTCGGCGAGGTTGTCCAGGCCCTGGCGGCGGGCCTTGCTGAACAGGATCAGCGCCAGTTCGGCGGTGGCCAGGGCGTCGGCGCTGGCGTGGTGGCGCTCGCTGGCCTGCAGCTGGAAGTGCTCCAGCCACTCGTCCAAACCTCGATAGGGCGGCGCCTCCGGGCAGAGCAGTGGGGCCAGCACGGCAGCATCGAGGAAGGAATGGCGCAGGCGATAGCCGAGCTGCTCGCGCAGGGCGCGTTCGAGCATGTGCTGGTCGAAGGGCGCGTGGAAGGCCAGCAGCGGGCTGTCGTCGACGAATTGCATGAAGTCCAGCAGCGCCTCGTCCGGCTCGCGGCCGGCGGCGACCGCGCTGGGCGCGATGCCGTGGATCAGGGTACTGGGCCCGGCGCGATGATCGGCCTGGCGCAGGGTGCACTCGAACTGCTGGGACAGGTCGATGGCGCCGTCCTCGATCACCACCGCGCCGATCGCCAGCAACTGGTCGCGCTGCAGATCGAGGCCGCTGGTCTCCAGGTCCACCACCACCAGGCGCTGCCTGGCCAGCGGACGCTCGTCCAGGGCCGCCGGCGCCGGCAGGCGCAGGCTGCGTGGGTCGACGACGGGGCTGCTCTGGCGCAGCCATTCGAGCAGCTTCTTCATAGCTGGTAGCGCAGCGCGAGGCTGGCCTGCAGGCGCTGGGCCTGGCGGAAGGACTCGCGCAGGATGCGCCGGTCCAGGTGGTTGAGGCTGTCCGGGTCGAGGCGGTTGGAGAAGCCCAGGCCCTGGGCCGCCTGCTGCTGGTGCAGCTGCAGGCGCATCTGCTGGATCAGGTGGTAGGCCTCCTCGTAGGCCGCGCCGTCCTGGGCGTCGATCACCCGCTGGCGTACCAGCTCGGCGAAGCGGCGCAGGGTGCTGCTCTCACCGATGCCATGGGCCAGGGCCAGCAGGCGGGCGCCGTCGACGAAGGGTGTCAGGCCTTCCTCCTTGAGATCGAGGGTGTCCTTCTCGGCGCCCTTGCGCGCCACCACGAAGTCGCGGAAGCGCCCCAGCGGCGGGCGATGGCGCAGGGCGTTGGCGGCCAGCTGGCGCTGGAACAGGCTGTTGTCGGCGATTTCGGCCAGCAGGTGCTGGCGCAGCTGCAAGCAGCCCTGCTCGGGGCCCCAGACCACCCGCAGGTCGAAGTAGATGCTCGAACCCAGCAGACTCTCCGGGGTGGCCTCGCGGATGAAGGTGGAGAAGCGCCGCGTCCATTCCTGGCGCGACAGGCACAGCTGCGGGTTGCCGGCCATGATGTTGCCGCGGCAGAGGGTGAAGCCGCAGTCGGCGAGCAACTGGTTGATGCGCCGGGCGCGCGGCAGCAGGAGCTGGCGGATGCGTTCGGCATCGGCGGCGTCCCGGGCCTCGAAGAGGATACCGTTGTCCTGGTCGGTGTGCAGGGTCTGTTCGCGGCGGCCCTCGCTGCCGAAACACAGCCAGCTGAAAGGCACGCCGGGGTCGCCCATTTCCTCCAGCACTAGCTCGATCACCCGGCACACGCAGTGGTCGTTGAGCAGGGTCACCAGCTGGGTGATCTGGGTGGAGCTGGCGCCGTGGGCCAGCATGCGCTCGACCAGCAGGCGGATGTCGCCGCGCAGGGCCACCAGCGTCTCGATGCGCCCGGCATGGCGGATGGTGCGGGCCAGGTGGACCAGGTCGACGCGTTGCAGGGAGAACAGGTCGCGCTCGGACACCACGCCGACCAGGTGGCCGTCTTCCACCAGACAGACATGGGCGATGTGTCGCTCGGTCATCGCCAGGGCGGCGTCGAAGGCGCTGGCGTCGGGCGACAGGTGGAACGGGCGCTGGGTCATCAGCGCGCTGATCGGCTGCTCCAGGGATTCACCGTCGGCCACCACCCGGCGCAGGTCGCGCAGGGTGAAGATGCCCTCGGGGCGCGCCTGCTCGTCGACGATGACGATGCTGCCGACGTGCTGCTCGTGCATGCGCCGCACCGCATCGCGTAGCGGCGTGTCGGCGCCGCAGGCCACCGGCTGCTGCGGTGCCAGCTCGCGCAGCGAAGTATCCAGCGAATACTGCGCGCCAAGGTTCTCGGCGGCGCGCAGCTGCACCTGCTGGTTGACCTGGTCGAGCAGACTGCTGACCCCGCGCAGGGCGAAGTCGCGGAACGGCGCGGACTGGGCGAACAGGCGGACGAAGGCGTCCTTGGCCAGCAGCAGGCAGAAGGTGTCCTCGCCGGCCAGGTGCTCGGTGCGGGTGGCACGTTCGCCGAGCAGGGCGGCCAGGGGGAAGCATTCGCCGCTGGCGATCTCGAAGGTGGTCTCGCTGCCGCGCCGGGCCGAGTGCGGGCGTTCGCCGACCACCTGGCCCTGCTTGACGATGTAGAAGTGCTGCACCTGCCCGTCGCCGGGCTTGATGATGCTCTCGCCGGCGGCATAGAAGCGCAGCTGGCAGTGCTCCACCAGGTAGGCCAGCTGGGCGCTGTCCATCTGATTGAACGGCGGGTACTTGCGCAGGAACTCCATGGTGCCATGGACGTTCTGCAGAACCGCGGCCTTGCTGGCGGCCAGGCCTTGCTTGGATTGCATGGGAGTGATCCCTGCGCGGGGAGGTTTGCAGCATGCTGGCGCTTTCGCCGCAGGCCGCCAATTGGACCTAGGTCGCAGGCCGGGCAAGCCGGGCGCAGGGCCGACACAGGGCCGCGCCCAGCGCCAGGGCGCTCGCAGCGACCAGCAGGGCCGGGTTGAAGCTGTGGCTGCGGGCGAACAGTGCCGAGGCCAGCAGCGGGCCGAGGATCTGACCCAGGCCATAGGCGGCGGTGATGGTCGCCGGCATGTTGAAGCGCACGCGGCTGGCCAGGGCCTGGGCCGCGGGCATGGCGATGGTCACCGTGCCCATGAAGGTGGCGCCCACCAGCACGGCGCTGCCCAGGCAGGCCCAGGTGGCCTGGCTGAACACCGGCAGGATCACGCCGATTGCCTGCAGCAGCAGGTTAAGTGCCAGGCCGCGTGCCGTGCCCAGGCGCCGATGCACGGCATGCCAGGCAAAGCACGAGGGCATGGCGGCGAGGCCGAAGGCGGTCCAGATCTGCAGCGGATCGAGGTCGCCGAGATGGCCCTGCAACAACAGCGGCAGGTAGGTGGCGGTCACGATGTAGCCGAGGCCGGCCAGGCCGTAGATCAGGATCAGGCGCCATGCGCCCAGACTTCCCGTGGCGACAGTAGATGCCCCCGGCGCGGCGCCGTTGCCCCGCGGCGGCCGGCGCAGCTGCAGCCAGGCCGGCAGCGCCAGCAGCAGGCCGCCGAGGGCCAGGCTCAACCACAGTGCCTGGCTGTGCAGGCCGCTGGTGTGGCCGACGGCGATCAGCTGCGCCGACAGCGCTATACCCAGGCCCACGCCGGCGAACAGCAGCGGCGCGCTGCGGCTATGGCCACCAACAGAGAGCAACCAGAGCGAGGCGCCGACCAGGGCCATGGCGCTGAACAGCCCGGCAGCGAAGCGGGTCAGCACGATCAGCCAGGGCTGGCCGATCCAGGCCAGCGCCGCCAGCGTCAGCAGGGTGCCGGCCAGCGCCCACTGGCACAGGTGCGAGGCCCGGCTGGCGCTGCTGCGGGCCAGCAGCAGGGCACCGAGCAGATAGCCCGCGTAGTTGGCCGAGGCGGCCAGCGAGCCGGCGTGCAGGCTGAGCAGGCCGTCGTCGAGCATCAGCGGATAGAGGCCGGTAAAGGCGAAGCGGCCGAAACCCATGCCGATGGCCAGCAGCAGGGCGGCGGCGATGGGGGCAGCCAAGCGTCGTCCTGGCATCAGGCCGCCTGCAGCGTCTCGCGCCATTGCTCGAAGGCCGCGCTGCGGTAGTCGCCACGCCACACCAGCAGGGTGTCGACTTCCAGCAGCGGCACGCTCTGTACCGCCGGCGGCTCGCGCAGCAGTTCGAGCAGCGAGCGCGGCAGGACGCCGACGCAGGAGCCGGCCGCCACGCAGGCGAGGATCGCGTGGTAGGAGCCGACCTCCTGTACCCGCACCG
The DNA here is from genome assembly GCF_005508865.1 of Pseudomonas sp. F(2018). Lineage (GTDB taxonomy): Bacteria > Pseudomonadota > Gammaproteobacteria > Pseudomonadales > Pseudomonadaceae > Aquipseudomonas. Next base: position 134,982 of record NZ_SCOM01000003.1, on the reverse strand, counting down.
GACTGCCGGCACCGTTCAGCCAGCTCTGGGCGATCTGCCGGTAGGTGCAGCCCTGGGCGAAGCCGGCCAGGGTGCGCAGCTGCACATCTTGCGGGCCGCGGACCGGCGGGTGGTCGTTCGGCAGCACCAGCAGCAGTTCCTCGCGGAACACCGCCTGGCTGAGCAGGCCGGGGTCCAGCGCCTCGACCGCCCAGCGCGTGCCGACCCGGCTGGTCGGCGCCGCGATCAGTGCGCAGTCCAGGCGCCGCGCCAGCACGGCGTCGAGCAGCGGTTGGCTGGGTCCGGTGCTGACCTCCAGGCTGACCTGCGGGAAGGCGCGATGAAAACGCGCCAGCGGTCCGGGCAGGCGGCTGGCCGCGGTGCTTTCCATGCTGCCCAGGCGCAGGGTGCCGCCCGGTTGCTGCGGGTGCATGGCCTGGCGCGCCTCGTCGGCCAGGGCCAGCAGGCGCTCGGCATAGGCGAGGAACTCGCGGCCCTGCTCGGTCAGGCTCATGCGCTTGCCCTCGCGCAGGAACAGCTGCACGCCGAGGTCGTCCTCCAGCTGGCGGATACGCGTGGTCACGTTGGACTGCACGCGCTCCAGGCGCTGGGCCGCGCGCGTGATGCTCTGCTCCAGGGCAACGGTGCGAAAGATGGTCAGCGTCGAGAGATCCATGGGCTTCCAATAATCTCTTAAAGAGAATAATGTTTTGCGAAGAATCTCTTTTTGAGAATATTTGGTCAAGTCCAACCGCCACGGAGTCGAGATCATGGCAACGCCGCGCATTACCGAATTGCTCGCCATCGAGCAGCCGATCATCCAGGCGCCGATGCTCGGCGTCTCCACCCCGCAGCTGGCGGCGGCGGTCTCCAATGCCGGTGGCCTCGGCTCGATCAGCCTGGCGGCCAGTACCCCGGAACAGGGCCGCGCGCTGATCGCCGAGCTGCGCGGGCTGACCAGCAAGCCGTTCAACATCAACCTGTTCTGCCATCGCCCGACGCCCGCCGATGCCGCGGCCCAAGCCGCCTGGCTGGAGCATCTGCGGCCGTTCTTCGCCGAGTTCGGCGCCACGCCGCCGGGTGAGCTGCGCGACATCTACCGCAGCTTCGTCGCCGATGCGGACATGCTGGCGATGCTGCTGGAGGAGCGGCCGGCGGTGGTCAGCTTCCACTTCGGCCTGCCGCCGCAGACCAGCATCGACGCCCTCAAGGCGGCCGGCATCCGCCTCCTGGCCTGCGTCACCAGCGTGGCCGAGGCCAAGCTGGCCGAGGCCGCCGGGGTCGATGCGCTGGTGGCGCAAGGCATCGAGGCGGGCGGTCACCGCGGGCTGTTCGAGCCGGAGCAGGGCGATCCCGGCATCGGCACCCTGGCCCTGGTGCGGGTGCTGGCGACACGCACCGCACTGCCGCTGATTGCCGCTGGCGGGATCATGGATGGCGCCGGCATCAACGCTGCGTTGGCCCTCGGCGCCGCCGGTGTACAGATGGGCACGGCGTTCGTGCTGTGCCCGGAGTCGCTGGCCAACGCCGCCTACCGCGCGGCGCTCAAGAGCGATAAGGCCCATCGCACGCAGATCACCGCGGCGATGTCCGGGCGCCCCGCACGCGGGTTGCCCAATCGGGTGTTCAGCGAGCTGGGTCGCCCTGGCGCACCGGCGCTGCCCGGATATTCCTACACCTATGACGCCACCAAGGCCCTGCAGGCTGCAGCCGTGGCCCGCGGCAACCACGACTTCGCCGCCCAATGGGCCGGCCAGGGCGCACCGCTGGCGCGCGAATTGCCGGCCGGGGAACTGCTGGCGATTCTGGTGGCGGAGATGCGCCAGGCATGAAAAAAGGCCGGAGGGTTGCCCCGCCGGCCTCTTTTATCGCGCTACCCCGAGATCAGGGCAGGGTGAACAGCACCTTGACCTTGTCGGTCACCGCGGCCTTGTCCACGTAGCCGATGGCATCGGCTTCGGCGGCCACCTTGGCGACCACGTCGGCATCGCCGGCCACGCTCGGCAGCGGCTGGCCCTTGCCGGTGAACACCAGGCCGGACCAGTAGGACTTCAGCTGGGCTTCGTTCTTGTTGGTGACCGCGGTGTAGAACTTCTCCTTGGTCGGGTTCCAGTCTTTCTGGTCGACGCCTTTCAGCGACTTGTTCTTGCCCAGGAAGATGTTGGCGACGTCGGATTGCGACGGCGCGGCGGACGCGCCGGCATTGACGATCACGGCGACCTCGGCCTGGGCCAGGGCGGCAGCGCCCAGGCTGGCGGCGGCGAGGAGGATGCGAATGGACTGCTTCATGTGCATGCTCCTCAGAAGACGAAGTCGACGCCGGCGCTGATGATGTCGCCGTCGTAGTTGCGAGCCGGTACGCCGAGCAGGCCGCGGGTACGCGAATTGACGGTGTTCTCGTAGAGCTCCTGGGAGTTGCGTACGAACACGCCGTCGTAGCCACCGTTGGTGTCCACGCGCTTGTACTCGCCCTTCAGCACCACGGTCGGCAGGATGTTGTAGTTCAGACCGAGGGTCCAGGAGTTCTGCCGGCCTTCGTCCTCGTCCAGCTGGGCGTAGGTGACGTGAGCCAAGAAGTCGCCGAAGCGGCGGCCACCCATCAGGTAGAACGAGTCGGTGCTGTGGGTGTTGTCGTTCTCGATCACACGGCTGGTCCACTCGTTGGCGGTCAGCCAGGTGCCGTTGTCGTACTGGTAGCCGATCGAGGTGAACTTGCCCTTGTCCTTGTCCAGTTGCAGCAGGCTCTGCTCCTGAGTCACGCCGACTCCCGGGGGGACTATCCCGACAATGGTGCCACTGATGTCGGTCTCGATGCCGGCTTCGGTGTAGCCGATGCGGAAGGTGCCGAAGTCGTTGGTAGCCAGGCTTACGCTGGCGCCGAAGACCTTGGAATAGTCGATGTCGAACTTATCGTCGTACAGGTAGTAGTCGCGGTTGCGCGCCTGGCCGCCGGCCAGCTGGAAGGAGGCGGTAGCGAAGGACAGCGGCAGGTTGTAGACCAGGTCGGCGCCTTCGTAGTTGGACAGCTGGACCTGGCTGTAGACCTCGTCCGGCAGGCGCAGCCAGGGGTAGGCGAAGCCCACGTCGATGCTCTCGGAGTACATGTACACCGGGGTGCGCAGACGGCCAAAGCGCAGCATCAGGTTGTCGGTGCTCTGCCAGGACAGGTAGGCCCATTCCAGGTTGGCCTTCCACTCGTCGGAGTACGCCTTGGCGGTGGTCTGCAGGGTCAGGCCGACGGTGTCGGTGACGCCGTAGGTCAGCTGGGCGCCGAACTTGCTCAGCTGGTCGCCGCGCCAGGAGTCGTTGGTCTGGCCGGAGAGACCGTAGCCGCGGCCGTCGTCTTCGCCACCCAGGTGGGTGATGCCGACGGTACCGAAACCGTTGATGAGGGCTTCGCCTTGTTCCAGCGCGAATGCCGAGGTGCTGGCCAGGCAGATGGCCAGGCCGAGGACGCGGGCAGTAGTCATGCGGTGATGCTCCATTGAATGGGTTAAACGCGGAATTGGGCCGTCGCCGCGCGCAGGTGGTCTCCTGTGCTGACCAGCTGCTCGCCTAGGCGTGCGGTGGCTTCGGCCCCATGTGCGGTTGCTTGGGCATCCTGCTGCAACACTTGGGTCTCTTGTTGGATGGAACTGGACAGGCCGATCTGCTCCTGGGTGAGCTGGGCGATGCCGGCGTTCAACTGGTCGATCTGGCCCACCGCCACGGCAATGGACTCGAGCATGCGGGTAGCTTCCACGGAGCGCTCGATGCTGTTCTGCGCCTTCTCGCCATTGGCGGTCATGACGTTGAGCACGCCGTTGGCGCTGTTCTGCAGGCGCTGGATGATCTGCTGGATCTCGGCGGTGGAGGCGGCGGTCTTCTGCGCCAGGTTGCGCACCTCGTCGGCGACCACGGCGAAGCCACGGCCCTGCTCGCCGGCGCGGGCGGCCTCGATGGCGGCGTTGAGCGCCAGCAGGTTGGTCTGTTCGGCGATGCTGCGGATCACGGTAAGCACCGAGCCCACCTGCTGGGTCTCTTCCTCCAGCTGTTCCATGGCCTGCACCGCGCCCATCACGCTGCTGCCCAGGTCGCTGATGCTGTTGGACAGGCTACCGATGCTCTCACGGGCGTTGCCGGCCTGGCGCGAGGCGGCGCCGGCGCCTTCGGAGGCCTGCTGCGAGCGCTGCGCCACTTCCTGGATGCTGCTGGTCATGGTCTGGATGTCGCGGCCGATCGAATCGGTATGGCCCTGCTGCGAGCGGGCGTTCTGGGTGGCGTCCTGGGTCAGGCGATAGAGCTCCTGGGACATCTGCCCCAGCGGGCTGGCGGCATCGATGGTCTGGCGGATGGTGCCCTGCAGCTTGTCGAGGAAGCCGTTGAACAGCTGGATCATCTCGCCGATCTCGTCGCGCGAATCGACGTTGACCCGGCGGGTCAGGTCGCCGTCGCCACGGGCGATGGCTTTCAGCGAATCGATCACGCCGTGCACGTTGCCCATGATGCCGCGGATGATCACCCAGGCGCCGAGGCCGACCAGGCCGACCAGCAGGGCGGTGAGGATGAAGCCGACGCGGGTGGTCTCGGCGTTGTCGGTGCGGGCCTGACCGAGGGTGCTCTGGAAGTCTTCATAGGCGTGGGCGCGGAAGGTCTCGCCGAGCTTCTGCGCGGCGGCCAGGTCGCTGGCCATGCGGTCCAGGTTGGGGCGCAGGTCCTCGAAACCGGCGCTGCCCTTGATCAGCTGCTCGGAGGAGGACAGGGCGTTGTCGGCGTAGCGGCCGATGGCCTGGCGCCAGGCATCCAGCTCGCCAGCGCGCTCCTCGTTGGCGCGGGTCAGCGGCTGCAGGGCCTGCTGCAAATTGGCGATCTCGGCCAGCACCTGGCGCGCTTCGTCCAGGGTCGACAGCTCGCCGGCGGCGACGGCGCTATTGAGCAGGCCGGGCAGGCGGGAGAACTGGAAGTTCACCGCATCGGCTTTTTCCAGGGTGGGGAAACTGTGGGTTTCCAGGGTATCCAGACGGGCGTCGTTGGCCGACAGCTGCACCGAGGTGTAGCCCACGAACAGCAGCAGGCCGAGCAGGGCGACGGCAGGCAGCAGCGACAACTTCAGGGTCAGTGACAGATTCTTCAGCATGGCAGGTACCCAAATCGGGGGCGCGAAGTGTACAGAAAGCCAACTAATGGCTAAAGGCCATCGGTCGGTCATCCTGTGACCATATGTGATGCTTATGTGTAGTTATCGCTATGTCGGCCATCCCTCCTCTTTCTATAGCTGCAAAATGCCGGTCTTGCCTGGGACCAGCGGTCGCAGGCCGCTCTGGCGGCGGCGCCGGGCAGTCGCCTAGACTCAGCGCATAATTAGAAAAGGAGCCTTGGATGCGCGCTGCGATATTGCTCGGCCTTTTGCTGAGCGCGGCCACGTATGCGGCCGATCCGCTGCTGGAGGCCATGGCCGAGTTGCAGCCCAGCTCCCTGAGCGCCGCCGAGCAGCGCGCCGAGCTGGCCTGGTTCGCCGCAGCCGGCAAGCCGTTCGCCGGCACCCAGGTGCGGGTGATCGCCGAGCGCATCGACACCCACTGGTACGAGACCAACGTACTGGCGCCGTTGTTCACTCGGCTGACCGGCATCCGCGTGATCCATGAGATCAGCGGCGAGGACGACGTGGTCAACAAGCTGCGCACCCAGCAGGAGACCGGTCTGCCGCTGTACGACGCCTATGTCAGCGACAGCGACCTGCTCGGCCAGCACTTCCGCGACGGCCAGGTGCTGGTGCTGTCCGACTTCATGGCCGGCGAGGGCGCCAGCGTGACCCTGCCGACCCTCGATCTGAACGACTACATCGGCCTGCCCTTCGTCACCGCCCCCGACGGCAAGCTGTATCAGTTGCCCGACCAGCAGTTCGCCAACCTCTACTGGTACCGCCGCGACTGGTTCGAGCGCCCGGAGCTGCGCAAGGCATTCCGCCAGCGCTATGGCTACGAGCTGGACGTGCCGCAGAACTGGTCGGCCTACGAGGACATCGCCGCCTTTTTCACCGAACAGGTCGGCGAGCTGGATGGCCAGCGCGTCTACGGCCACATGGACTACGGCGGCTTCGACCCCTCGATCGGCTGGCGCTTGTCGGACGCCTGGCTGGGCATGGCCGGGGTGGGCGATCTGGGCCTGCCCAACGGCGTGCCGGTGGACGACTGGGGCATCCGCGTCGAGGGCTGCCGCCCGGCCGGCGCCAGTGTCGCCCGTGGTGGCGCGCTGGACAGCCCGGCAGCGGTCTACGCCATCCAGCAGTACGTCGACTGGCTACAGCGCTACGCACCGCCCGAGGCGCAGCAGATGAGCTTCAACCAGGCCGGCAATGTCGCCGCCCGTGGCCACGTGGCCCAGCAGATCTTCTGGTACACCGCCTTCACCGCCGACTACACCAAGCTCGGCAGCCCGGTGGTGGACGCCGAGGGCAAGCCCAAGTGGCGGGTGGCACCGTCGCCGCGCGGCGCCTACTGGCGCGACGGCATGAAGTCCGGTTATCAGGACGTCGGCGCCTGGACCCTGCTCAAGGCCACCCCGCTGCGCCAGCGTCAGGCGGCCTGGCTGTACGCCCAGTTCGTCACCGCCAAGAGCGTGTCGCTGCGCAAGACCCTGGTCGGCCTGACGCCGATCCGCCGCTCCGATCTCGACTCGCCGGCCCTGCTGGCCGAGGCGCCGCGCCTGGGCGGGCTGGTCGAGTTCTACCGCAGCCGCGCGGCGCGGCGCTGGACGCCCACCGGCGCCAACGTGCCGGACTACAGCGGCATGGCCAGCCTGTGGTGGCGCCAGCTGCACCCGGCGGTGTCGGGCAAGCTCAGCGCGAGCCAGGCCCTGGGCAATCTAGCCCTGGCCTTCGACCGCCACCTGCAGGTCGTCGGCCAGCGTCAGCAACACGCCTGCGCGCCGGCGCTGAATGCCCCGCGCCCGGCGGGCGAGTGGCTGAGCCAGCCCGGCGCACCCTGGCCACGTCTGGACAACGAGCGCCCGCCCGGGCGCACCCTGCCGTACGAGGAGGCCCTGCGTGCGTGGGATTAGCCTGCTGTTGCTGAGCCTGTTCAGCCTGCCGCTGGCGGCGGCCGAGCTGCAGCTGTTCGCCTGGGAGCGCGCGCCGCTGGTGCAGCAGCGCCCCGATGGCAGCGCCAGCGGCCTGGTACCGGAGCTGACCGCCGAGCTGTTTCGCCGCGCCGATATCGCCTATCGGCTGAGCTTCATGCCCTTGCAGCGCGCCCTGCACCAGGTGCAGCAGCAGGAGCGCAGCTGCGTATTGCTGGTGGAGCGCCAGCAGGAGCGCGAGCCGCACTTCGCCTGGGTCGGTCCGCTGCTGGTGTCGCGCCTGGGGCTGTACGCCAAGGCCGACGACAACCTGCAGCTGAGCAGCCTGGAACAGGTGCGCGGCCTGCGCGTGCTCAGTCACCAAGGCTCCGGCGCCGGCGAGTACCTGCAGAGCATCGGTGTGGAGGTGATCTACTCGAACAAGGAGTCGCTCAACCTGAGCATGCTGCAGCGCAGCCGCGCACGGTTGTGGGCCACCAGCTCGGCGGTGGTCGACTCGCTCCCGGCCAGCCCGCGCCCGCGCGAGGTGCTGCCGTTCCTGACCCTGATGGAAGACATCGCCTGCCACCCGCGCATGGACTCCGGCGAGTTGCAGCGCCTGCAGGACAACCTGCGGCAGCTGTACCGCGAGGGCTGGGTGCAGGCGCTGTACCGCAAGCACGGCCTGAGCCTGCAATGAGGAACCGCAAATGACGCAACCGCTGCTGATCGTCGGCTCGTACCTGTCGCCCTACGTGCGCAAGGTGCTGGCGCTGCTGGAACTGAAGGGCGTGGCCTACCGGGTCGATCCCATAGTGCCGTTCTTCGGCGACGAGGATTTCGGCCGCCTCAGCCCGCTGCGCCAGGTGCCGGTGCTGGTGGATGGCGACCTGGTGCTCAACGACTCCTCGGTGATCTGCCAGTACCTGGAGGAGCGCTATCCGGAGCCGCGCCTCTACCCGCAGGAGATCGCCCAGCGCGCCCGTGCGCGCTGGCTGGAGGAATACGCCGACAGCCGCCTGGGCCAGGTGATCATCTGGCAGCTGTTCAACCAGCTGGTGATCGGTCGCTCGGTGTGGGCGCGCGAGCCGGACCAGGAAGTGCTGCGGCGGACCTACGATGAGGACCTGCCGGAGATCTGCGGCTACCTGGAGAGCCAGCTGCCGGCGCAGGGCCTGCCGTTTGGCGAGTTGTCCATCGCCGATATCGCCGTCGCCTGTTTCTTCCGCAATGCCCAGTTCGCCCGCTATCGGGTCGATGCCCAGCGCTGGCCGCGCCTGGCGGCCTGGATCGACGCGCTGCTGGCCGAGCCGGCCTTCGTGCGTCTGGGCGCCTTCGAGGCGGTGGCCGCGCGTACGCCGATCGCCGAACAGCGCGCCGCGCTATTGGCCGCCGGGGCGCCGCTCAGCGAACGCAGCCTGTTCCGCAGGGAGCCGGTGCGCGGGCCGATGAGCCGCTGTTAGGCGGCGGCCAGCGGCCAGCGGCCCGGCGAGCCCGGCCAGGGTCTGGTCGAGCACCTCGCGGGCCTGCTGCAGGACCCGCTGCTTCCAGTCATCCGCATCGATATAGAAGGCATCGCGCAGCTGCCGCTTGATCCGCTCCTGCTGGGCGGCGGGCGCCTGCGGGTTGCGGTACAGCCAGTGATCGGCGCGCAGCGCGTTGAGCACCTTGAGCCCGGCCTGGGTGCCGTACTCCAGGGTCAGGCCGTTGTACTCGGCCTGGGCGCACTCGGTCATCGTCGCCAGGTCCTGGGTGCCGTTGAGGGCGGCTGACGTGGAGCTGCCGTCCTGGCTGCTGGTCACGCTGTCGCCCCACCAGGCCCTGGCCCGCTGCATCGACTCCGGGCTGTTGTCGCCCTTGTAGATGCGCTCGCCGAAGCCGCGTGGGCCGAGGCCGGTGTGCACGTCGATCCAGCCGATGCGCCGGCACTGCTGGCCATGCTGGCGCAGCACCTGGCGCAGGGTCTGGTTGCTCCAGGTCGGCGCGGTACCGGCGAAAAACATGCCCTGCGGGTCGCTGTGCTGGCCGCGCGAGATGGCGCCCTGCAGGGCCATGCGCCCGTGGCGCAGGGAATAGCCGACCAGGCCGAGGGTGGTCGGCAGGGTGGGAGGCTGGCGGCGCGGCAGCAGCAGGTGGGCGACCCGGCGGTAGTCGCGGTTGTCCGGCAGCGGCTGGGTGAAGTCGAGGAAGTTGCGGTTGAGGTCGACGTTGTCCTCGGTCACCCGGCGCAGCCAGGAGAAGCCGTGCGGGTTGAGCGCATGGATGAACAGCACTGCCAGGTCGTCGCGCTGGCAGCGCTGCATCCAGGCCGCGTCGCGCAGGCGGTCGATCTGCACGGCCGAGCCGCAGAAACCTTCCACACCGTGGCAGCCGCTGCTCAGCACCAGCAGGTTGGCGGCGTCGGCCGGGCCGAGGCGGGCCACGTCCATGGCCAGCTCTTCGCCGTCGCGACCTTTCAGGGGGTGGATATGCGCTTCGACGGCCAGGCCGCTGGCGGCGCAGGCGTCGAGGAATTTCTGCCGGGCTTCGGCGTAGCTCTGCGAGAAACAGGTCAGGTCCATGGTGCTTCCGTGTGGTGGATGGCGCCCGCGCGGTTTCGCGGGCGCGGCCGTGCCCGTGGCGCGGGCTTGTGGCCTGCACCGGACGTCGGCAGGAGGGTTGAGGGTGGGGCCAGGCCCCGGGCTGGCGGCCTTGTGGGCCGCTGGCGTCAGGCAGCCGTCATGAGGCGATCACCACGCGGCCGACGCTGCTCTGGCGTTCGCCGTGCTGTACGGTCTCGATCTCGATGACGGTGCCGAACTCGGCGGACAGCTCGCGCAGGCGCTCGAGGATGCGCCGCGCCTGCTGCTGGTTGTCGTCGTTGTCGAAGGCCAGGCGCGGAATGCCGCGCTCGGCATCGCGCCCGGCGAAACCCAGTTCGATCGGGTGCAGCAGCAGTTGCTTGAGGGTGCCGTCGGCCTTGAAGTGGCACTCGGCGACCACGCTCTCGAACCACACCGGCTCGCTGAAGATGCCGACCACGCGCTTCCACTCGAGGAACTCGGCCGGGGTGCTCAGGCGCGGGTTGGTGATGCCCTTGGGCCCGACGAAGGCCTCGGCGGCCAGCCACTCGCGGCTCTCCCACTTGTCCATTGGCATCAGCTTCATGCTGTTGTCCATGAAGCAGAAGTTGCCCAGCGAATACAGCAGCGGCTTGCCCTTGTAGATGTCGATGCCGCGGATCTGGTGCGGGCCATGGCCGCAGAGCATGTCGGCGCCGTTGTCGACCAGGCTGCGGGCCAGGCTCGGCAGGTAGTTGGGCACCTCGATGCACTGGTTGTCCGGCTCGTGGGTGTGCTGGGCGACGATGGTGAAGTCGCTGCTCTGCTTGGCCTGGCGCAGGTCACGAACGATGGCGGCCTGGTCGAGCTTGTCGCATTCGTAGTGGATGCGCACGGTGCCCGGCGCGGCATTTGGGTCGACGCGGTAGTGCAGGGCCATACCCAGGTGCACGCTGTGCTCGCCGTGCAGAGTGCGTAGCAGGTAGTGGTCCTGGAAGGCCTCCTGCTCGTTGAGGCGCTTGAGCACGGCGAAGTCCTGCGGGCTGACCAGGCGGTGCGGGGTGGTGCGCAGCGGGCTCAGGCCCGGGCGCGGCGGTACCATGCCGAGGCCGTCGGCAGCCGGCGCGTTGGCCTCGAAGGTGGTGGCGTAGGAAATCAGCGAGACGCGCGCCTTGTCGGTGTTGATGAAGGCCGGCGCCCGGGCGGCGGCAAGGCTGCCGCCGGTGCCGGCGTGGGCGATGCCGGCATCATCCAGCAGCGCGTCGGTCATCTTCAGGCCGGCGGCGCCCCAGTCCAGCGCGTGGTTGTTGGCCCGCGACATCATGTTGAAGCCGATGCTGGCGAGGTCCGCCGGGGCGTCGGCATCGCTGAGCAGCCAGGAGAAACCGGACAGCGCCTCGGGGTAGCCGTCGTAGCGGTTGAAGTCGATGGCGGTGCATTCGTAGTTGCCCACCACCACGTCGCCGCGCTTGAGGATGTCGAGCAGCTCGGGCGACTTGCGCGCCAGTTTGTCGGCGATGGCGTGGGTGATGATGATGTCGCCGACGGCGACCACGCAGAAGCCGTCTTCCACATCGGCGTCGCGCCAGCTGTCCGGGAGGGTGATACGGTCGGGACGCTGCTGGGGCGAGGGGATTCGTTTGTGCATCTCGGAAAACTTCCTGACTCAGGCCTGGCTCGCGGCCGGCGCGTTGTGGGATTCGCTGGAGGATTGGCCGGTGAGGACGGCCAATTGTTTGCGGCTGCGCTCCGGGTCGACCAGGAACAGGGCGAGCAGGCCGCCGACGATCAGCACCAGGCCGAACAGGCCGACGGCCAGTTCGAAGCCCTTGACCAGGTCGCCGCCTTCCCAGCCGATGGCCTGGCCGACCACGTGCGGGGCGAGCATGCCGGCGCTGGTCATCAGGCCGATGTGAATGGCCAGCATGCTGCCGCGCTGCTTGGCCGGGGCGATATAGGCGACGGCGGAGTTGGCGAAGGCCGGCACCAGGTTGACGATGGAGCCGCCGACCAGATACAGCGCGATGGTCATGTCCACGCCCTGCTCGACGAAGCCCATCAGGCTCATCGCCACGCCGCCGATCAGGCAGGCCGCGGCGATCGGCACGGCCATCGCCACCCGCACGTTGGCGCCGCGCTTGAGGGCGCGCTGCGACAGGCTGGAGACCAGCAGGTTGAGGATGATCACGCCGAGAGTGGCGGCCATCACCACGTAGCCGGACTGCATCGGGGTCATGCCCAGGCCTTTCTGCAGGTAGGTCGGAATCCAGCTGTAGATCAGCGCGGTGGGCAGGTAGATGCAGAAGCCGGCCAGGGTGACGAAGAAGAAGGTGCGATTGAGCAGCAGGTTGCGGTAGGTGGTAGTGCCACCGGCGGCCTCGTCGCTGGCCTCGTCATGCTGGCCTTCGCGGCCGACCATCAGCCACAGTGCCAGCCAGAGCAGGCCGACGCCGGCGAGGATCAGGTAGCCGGCGCGCCAGCCCAGGTGCTGGATCAGCAGCGGCAGCGACAGCGCGCCGAGGATCGCGCCAGACATGATCGCCACCTGGATCCAGGCGGCCGGCAGCACGCGCTCGCGCGGGGCGTACCACTTGAAGGCGGCGTGCTGGGTCACCGCGGTGCCCGGGCCGCAGCCGGCGCCGAGCAGCATGCGGCTGGCGACCAGGGCGAAGAAGCTGGTGCTGATGGCGGTGAGTACCTGTGCGGCCATCCACACCACCGACATGCCGGAGAGAATCCAGCGGCTCGGCACGCGGTTGGCGAGGAAGCCGACCAGCACACCGGACACCGAGTAGAGGAAGAAGAAGGCGCTGCCGATGAAGCCGAACTGCTCGGGGGTGAGCTTGAGCTCGTCGATGATCTGCGGGCCGGCGAAGGCGAAGATGGTCTTGTCCAGCACGCTGATGACCATCACGGCCAGCAGCATCAGGACCACCAGGGGCCGCTTGCTATTAGGGAGGGACTGCATCAATCAGGTCTCGCTCAGGTAGGTTTCCACCAGGCGCGCCCACAGGCTCGCGCCGAAGGGGATGGCCAGGTCGTTGAAGTCGTATCCGGGGTTGTGGACCATGCAACCGCTGGGCCCGCTGTTGCCGTTGCCGGTGACGATGTAGCAGCCGGGGCGCACCTCGAGCATGGAGGCGAAGTCCTCGCTGCCCAGGTAGCCGCTCGGCACGCTGGTCAGCACGCCCTTGTCGCCGCTGATCTGGCGCGCCACCTGCTGCAGCAGGGCGGTCTCGGCCGGGGTATTGAGCAGCACGCCGATACGCTCGTCGTAGTCCAGGTCCAGCCCGATGTCGTGGGTCTTGGCCACGCCCTGGGCGATCTCGGTGATGCGCTTCTTCAGCAGCTTGCGGATCTCCGGGTTGGTCGAGCGCACGCTGAGTTTGAGCGTGGCCACATCCGGAATCACGTTGGCCGCCTCGCCAGCCTGGATCGAGCCCACGGTGACCACGCCGATCTCGCCGGCCGGCACGTTGCGCGCAACAATGCTCTGCAGCGCCAAGACCAGTTCGGCGGCGGCGATTACCGGGTCCTTGGCCTTGTGCGGCATGGCGCCGTGGCCGCCGACGCCGAGCAGCCTGATGGTCACCACATCGGAGGATGCACTCATGGCGCCGGCCTGGGTGACGAACATGCCCACCGGCAGGCCCGGCATGTTGTGCAGGGCGTATACCGCGTCGCAGGGAAAGCGCTCGAACAGGCCGTCCTCGATCATCCGGCGCGCGCCCTTGAGGGTCTCCTCGGCCGGTTGGAAGATCAGGTTGAGGGTGCCGTCGAAGGCGCGGGTCTCGGCCAGGTAGCGCGCCGCGCAGAGCAGGATGGCAGTGTGGCCGTCATGGCCGCAGGCGTGCATCTTGCCGGCGTGGCGGCTGCAGTGGGCGACGCCACTCTCCTCGTGGATCGGCAGGGCGTCCATGTCGGCGCGGATGCCGAGGGTCTTGCTGCCACTGCCGTTCTTCAGCACACCGACCACGCCGGTGCCACCGATGCCTTCATGCACCGCATAGCCCCACTGACGCAGCAGGCTGGCGACCAGCAGGCCGGTACGGCTCTCCTCGAAGCCCAGCTCCGGGTGCTGGTGGATATCTCGGCGAATCGACGCGAATTCATCCTGCCAGGCCAGGATCTGCGGGATCAGCTGCATGTTGTTGTCCTTGTGGTGATGCCCAGGATGCAGCGCAGCATGCCGCAGGCCGCCGGCGGCGGATAATCACCTCTGCGCATGTGTATCGGCTTTGGTTATGTGCGTCGCCGCATCCGCTTGGTTATGCTGACCCGCCCCCTGTTGCGGAGCGCTCCGATGGCCATGCACACCGCCGAAATCCTCTGGTCGCGCGGCGACCAGGACTTCCTCGACAACCGCTACAGCCGCGCGCATTTGTGGCGCTTCGACGGTGGCGTGGAGGTGCCGGCCTCGTCCTCGCCGCACGTGGTGCCGCTGCCCGGCTCGCGCGAAGACGCGGTGGACCCGGAAGAGGCCTTCGTCGCCTCCCTGTCCAGCTGCCATATGCTCTGGTTCCTGTCGCTGGCGGCGCGTGATGGCTGGCGCGTGGACGGCTACCACGACCTGGCCGAGGGCAAGATGGGCAAGAACGCCGAGGGCCGCCTGGCCATGACCCGCGTCACCCTGCGCCCGAGCGTTACCTTCAATGGCGCCGCCCCCAGTCGCGAGCAGCTCGATGCACTGCATCACGAGGCGCACGAGGAGTGCTTTATCGCCAGTTCGGTGAAGACCGAGGTGCTTTGCGAACCGGTCTACGCTGACGCCTGAGTCAGTCGCCCAGCTTCGGCGCGTGCGGGCTCTTGTAGGCGTACACCAGCTCGTCGGCCAGCGCCTTGGCCTCGCGGGTCATCAGTTCTTGGTCGCGGCAGACCAGGGAGATGTTCATCGGCGGCACCTGTTCGGCCACGTCCAGCACGTGCAGTTCCTGGCCGAGCTTCTGGATATGTTCCAGCACCCGCAGTGACCAGTAGCTGATGGCGTCGGTGTTGAGCGCCAGTTCGGAGAACAGCACCACCGAGGCGCATTCGATGATCCGTGTCGGCGGCTCGACCCGGTACTGCTCGAACATCAGGCCGACCCGCGATTGCTCCAGCGAGTCCTGCAGCAGCCACTCCTGGTCGCGCAGCTCCTCCAGCGAGCGCGCGCCGCTCAAGGGGTGGCCCTTGCGCACGGCCAGCACGGTGGGCTGGGCATACAGCTCGGTCCAGTGGAAGCCGTCGCTGTTGCGCACCGCCGGCAGTGAGGTCAGCACCAGGTCCAGCTGGCCTTCGCGCAGGCCCTCCATCAGCTTGGACGGGCGCAGTTCGTGGATCTGCACCTGCACCTTCGGGTAGCGCTTGCGGTAGCGGTTGAGGCTGGCGATGAACTGGGCGCCGGGGGTGACCGGCGACACGCCGATCGACACCTTGCCGTCCATCACACCCTTGAGCGTCTCGATCTCCTCGCGGGCGCGGCGCACTTCCTCGAGGATCAGGCGCGCGCGGCGCACCAGGCGCTCGCCGTACTCGGTGACGGTGATGCCGCGGTTGGAGCGGATCAGCAGGGGCACGCCGAGTTCGGCCTCCAGCTCCTTGATGCCCTTGGACAGGGCCGGCTGGGAGATGTGCAGCAGGCGCGAGGCCTCCTGGATGCTGCCACTCTCGCTGATGGCGAGCATGGCGCGGAGCTGGTGCAACTTCATGGGAACGGCCCGGCTTCTTTAGGCAAGGTACGGAATTTAAAGCAAAAATTACGCCTCGTGGCCGAATGCCGATGGGCTGCGCCGGGCCATTTGTAAGATAAAAAAACGGCGGCCCGCAGGCCGCCAAGGTAGGAGTGTTGCGTGGTGATCAGCGAATCCCCGAGGCGCGCAGGGCGCTGGGGGTGAACTGTTTGCGGCTGTACTGCACACCGAAGTCGTAGGCGTTCTTCTGCTCGTTGAACAGGGCGCCGACGGCGTAGCGACCGGAGAGCACGTCGTAGTGGGTCTCGGCGCTGAGCTGCGGGGTCTGCTGGTCGTAGAAGAACGTGGCGTGGCCCTCGGAGACGCGCCACAGCTGGCCGCGACCGTCATAGGCGTCGGCCTCGGCGGTTTGCCAGCTGTCTTCGTCGATGAACAGGTCACGACGCGAATAGATGTGGCGCTGGCCTGGCTTCAGGGTGGCGGTCAGGTGCCACACGCGATGCAGCTCGTAGCGGGTGTGCTCGGGGTTGAGGTGGCCCGGCTTGATGATGTCGGTGTACTTCAACTTGGGCGAGCTCAGCTTGTAGCTGTTGTAGGGGATGTAGATCTCCTTCTTGCCCACCAGCTGCCAGTCGAAGCGATCCGGCGAGCCGTTGAACATGTCGAAGTCATCCATGGTGCGCATACCTTCGGCACCGGGACTGTCGTAGGCGATCTGCGGGGCGCGGCGCACACGACGCTGACCGGCGTTGTACTGCCAGGCCATGCGCGGCTCCTTGACCTGGTTGATGGTCTCGTGGACCAGCAACACTCCACCGGCCAGACGTGCCGGGGCGAGGAATTCCTCGCGGTACATGTACAGCAGGTTGGCCATCTCCGCCGGAGCGTAGTCGGACAGGCCGACCGGGTAGGCCAGCTGCTGCTTGATCAGGCTCGGGGTGAAGGCGCCGTTGGTCTGCGGCGAGGCCTGCACCACCATGCGCTGGAACGACAGGCCGCGGTAGCGACCGATGTGGTTCCACACCACTTCCAGGCCGTTCTGCGGCACGGCGAACGGCAAGCCACCGCTGCGGTAGTTCTGCAGGCCGTTGCCGCCCTCGGCGAGCTGGGTGTCGGCGGCGTTCATGCGGCTGGTGTCCAGATACTGCTTGGGCATGGTCACCGAACGACGGGTCGGGTAGACCGGGATGCGGTAGCTCTGCGGATAGCGCTTGAACAGGGCGAGCTGGCCGGGGGTCAGCTTGTCCTGGTACTGCGCGACGTTGTCGGCAGTGATGGTGAACAGCGGCTGGTCGGCGGCGTACGGGTCGCTGAGGAAGCCATCGGCGTCACGGCTGCCGGCGTCCTTGGCCAGGCCACCGGTCCAGGCCGGGATGCTGCCGTCGGCATTGCCGGCGGTTTCCGCGCCGACCGGGGTCAGGTCCTTGCCGAGGCGGGCGACCTGCTCGGCCGGTACCGCGGCCAGGGCCTGGCCTGCGGCGAGCAGGCCGAGGCCGAACACGCCGGCGCGCAGCAGTTGGGTGTGGATCAGGGAAAACGTCATGTGCATAACCCTCAGAAGCTCATGCCGACGCTGAAGGCGAGGAAGTCGCGGTCGGTGTTGGTGTTGAAGTCGCCGCCGAAGTAATTGGTGTAACTGAGGCTGGCGGTGTAGGTGGACAGGTAGTCGGCATCCAGGCCGAGGCTCACCGACTTGTTGCCTTCAGTGAAGGTCGGGCCGTAGCCCTCCACGTCATGGGCGAAGGCCAGGTTGGGCTTGAGGTTGACCCCGGCGAGGGCGTCGTTGAACTCCAGCTGGGTGCGCAGGCGGTAGCCCCAGGAGTTCTGGGTGTAGAAGCCCTTGTCGGTGCACTGGTCGGGGTTGGCGGTGTTCAGCACGCGGGTGCACAGCTGGTTGCCGCGCACCGTGCCGACGCCGGGCAGAGTCGCGACGGCGTCACCGGGCAACTGGCCCATGCCGTAGACGCTGCTGCGGCCGAAGCGCAGGTCCGAGCCATCGGCGGAGCCCAGGTTGCCGATGTGGCTGTAGCCGACTTCGCCGATCAGGTTCAGGCGATCGCCACCGAGCACGTTGTCGAAGGTGTGCACGGCGCTGACCTGGGCCTGGCTGAAGGGCATGCGCTTGTAGCCCTGCACCAGGCTGCCGTAGCGGTTGTTGGCCCAGTCGGTATCGAAGATGGCGATGCCGTTCATGCCGCCCAGGGTGTACAGCCGGCCGATGCTGGCGGCGGTGGAGACGTCGGTACCGTTGAGCGCCATCGGCATGTTTGGCCGGTGGCTGATCTCACCCGACAGCGCGGTGCCGATCGACAGGGTAGTGGCGAAGCTGATGCCGTACAGGCGGATGTCTTCCGGATAGTCCAGGTAGTAACTGGCGGTGGACGGACCTCTGGCGCCCTGGATCGCAGTGGCGTTGGTGGCGTTGCTCGCGGTCCACATGCTTTCCGGCGTGCGGCTGTGGTAGTTCATGGCGTAGAAGCCGAACTCGGTGTCGTTCAGCTCCGGCACCAGCCAGCGCATGGCCACGCCGAACTGGCCGCTGTCGCGGGCCTCTCGGTCTTTACCGCGTGGCACCCAGCCGTATACCGACGGGTCGCGGTTGTAGTCGCTACCGAAGGTGGTCATGCCGTAGTTGCAGCCCTTGGGCGACGCGTCGGCGCCGAAGAAGGTGCCGCAGTTGTCGAGGACGGTCTTCTCCCACTCGATCTGGTAGAAGGCCTCGGCGGAGATGTTCTCGGTCAGGCCCTGGGTGACATACAGCATGTTCACCGGGATCAGGCCTTCCTTGATCTCCGAGCCGGGACGGCGCAGGGCAGCGGCGTCGGCCGGGTTGATGGCGTTGATGCTGTTCTGGATGAAGGTACTCTCGCCCCAGCTCACCACCTGCTTGCCGGCGCGCACGCTGCCGGGCAGGTCGCCGATCAGGTAGTTGTGGTAGGCGAAGGCGTCCAGCAGCTCGAAGCCGGAGGACTGGGCGGCGCTGTCGCGGCCGCTGTCGTCGATGTCGTAGAGCAGGCGGTGCTCGTCCTTCAGCTCGAAGTCGTACCAGTACTTGCCGCGCAGGAAGATGCCGGTCTCGCCGTAGCTCAGCTGCAGGTCGTGCACGCCCTTGAAGATCTTCGAGAAGGTCTCGCCCTTCTTGAAGTTCAGCCGGCCGTCGTCGCTGGTGCGGGTGGAGGCGCTGCCGCCGTTGGCGACGCCGATGAACTTGGCGTCGGCGTCGTCCAGTGCCCAGCTGGCGCCGATGGACAGGGAGGAGTCGAACCGTCCCTCGATTTCCCCGATGTTGAAGCTGGCGGCCTGTGCCGGTAGCGCGGTTGCCAGTGCTACGGCCAGTGCCAGGGCATGGGGATGCATCGCCCCCGCGCCTGTTGTTGTTCTTCTCATGGTGCTCTCCTGCTGATCAAAGAAGGCCCGCGGCTCGGCCGCGCGGCGCATCACTTCTTTGCAGCCTGATGACAGGTGCCGGGGCATCCTAGGTAAGCCCCGCGGCCCTGACTTCTGAAAAATCCTTATGCCCATAGCCAAAGGTGAGGTCGGCTCGTCCGCGCGCACGGCGGGTGGTTCGGCAAAGGCCCACAAGCCGCATGGTTGTGGGCTCCGCGTGGTGCCGGCGTGCATAACCCGGGGTTATCCCGATAAGCAGCTGGCGGGCGACGCCCCTTTTTCAGGCATAAAAAAACCGCCCCGGAGGGCGGTTCTTCTGCTCGCTTGCGGCGAATTACAGACCGTTGGCGGCCTTGAACTCGCGGCGGCGGCGGTGCAGGACCGGCTCGGTGTAGCCGTTCGGCTGCTTGGTGCCTTCGACCACCAGCTCCAGGGCAGCCTGGAAGGCGATGTTGCTGTCGAAGTTCGGCGCCAGCGGACGGTAGAGCGGGTCGTTGGCGTTCTGGCGGTCAACCACCGGCGCCATGCGCTTGAGGCTGGCGACCACCTGCTCTTCGGTGACGATGCCGTGGCGCAGCCAGTTGGCCAGCAGCTGGCTGGAGATACGCAGGGTGGCGCGGTCTTCCATCAGGCCGACGTCGTTGATGTCCGGCACCTTGGAGCAGCCGACGCCCTGGTCGATCCAGCGCACCACGTAACCGAGGATGCCCTGGGAGTTGTTGTCCAGTTCGTTCTGGATTTCCTCGGCCGACCAGTTGGTGTCCTTGGCCAGCGGGATGCTCAGAATATCGTCGATGGAGGCGCGATCGCGCTTGGCCAGTTCGGCCTGGCGGGCGAACACGTCGACCTTGTGGTAGTGCAGGGCGTGCAGCGCGGCGGCGGTCGGCGACGGTACCCAGGCGGTGTTGGCACCGGCCAGCGGGTGGGCGATCTTCTGCTCGAGCATGCCGGCCATCAGGTCGGGCATGGCCCACATGCCTTTGCCGATCTGGGCGCGACCCTGCAGGCCGGTGGCCAGGCCGATGTCGACGTTCCAGTTCTCGTAGGCGCTGATCCACTTCTCGGCCTTCATGGCGGCCTTGCGCACCACGGCGCCGGCTTCCATGGAGGTGTGGATTTCATCACCGGTACGGTCGAGGAAGCCGGTGTTGATAAATACCACGCGCTCGCTGGCGGCCTTGATGCACGCCTTGAGGTTGACGGTGGTGCGGCGCTCTTCGTCCATGATGCCGACTTTCAGGGTGTTGCGCGGCAGGCCGAGCACGTCTTCGACGCGGCTGAAGATTTCGCCGGTGAAGGCGACTTCTTCCGGGCCGTGCATCTTCGGCTTCACGATGTAGACCGAACCGGTGCGGGTGTTCTTGCGGCTGGTGTTGCCATTCAGGTTGTGGATGGCGATCAGGCTGGTGAACAGACCGTCCTGGATGCCTTCCGGAATCTCGTTGCCCTGGGCATCGAGGATCGCCGGGTTGGTCATCAGGTGGCCGACGTTACGCACGAACAGCAGGCTGCGGCCGTGCAGGGTCAGCTCGGAGCCGTCGGCCTTGGTGTAGACGCGGTCCGGGTTCATGGTACGGGTGAAGGTAGTGCCGCCCTTGCTGACCTCTTCGGCCAGGTCGCCCTTCATCAGGCCGAGCCAGTTGCGGTAGACGATGACCTTGTCATCGGCATCGACGGCGGCGACCGAGTCTTCGCAGTCCATGATGGTGGTCAGGGCGGCTTCCATCAGCACGTCCTTGACGCCGGCGGCATCGGTCTGGCCGATCGGGCTGGAAGCGTCGATCTGGATCTCGAAGTGCAGGCCGTTGTGCTTGAGCAGCACGGCGATCGGCGCGGCGGCGTCGCCCTGGAAGGCGATGAACTGGGCGGCGTTCTTCAGGCCGGCTTCGCTGCCGTTCTTCAGGGTCACAGCCAGTTGGCCGTTCTTCACCACGTAGGCGGTGGCGTCGACGTGGGAAGCGCCTTCCAGCGGGGCGGCTTCGTCGAGGAAGGCGCGGGCGAAGGCGATGACCTTGTCACCACGGACCTTGTTGTAGCCCTTGCCTTTCTCGGCGCCACCTTCTTCGCTGATCGCGTCGGTGCCGTAGAGGGCGTCGTACAGCGAACCCCAGCGGGCGTTAGAGGCGTTCAGGGCGAAGCGCGCGTTCATCACCGGCACTACCAGCTGCGGGCCGGCCAGGCGGGCGATTTCTTCGTCGACGTTCTGCGTGGTGGCCTGGAAGTCGGCCGGCTCCGGCAGCAGGTAGCCGATTTCCTGGAGGAAGGCCTTGTACGCGGCGGCGTCATGGGCCTGGCCTTTGCGGGCCTGGTGCCAGGCGTCGATCTTGGCCTGGAATTCGTCGCGTTTGGCCAGCAGAGCGCGGTTCTTCGGAGCCAGATCGTTGATCACGGCTTCGGCGCCGGCCCAGAACTTGTCGGCAGCGATGCCGGTGCCGGGAATGGCTTCGTTGTTGATGAAGTCGTAAAGGGCCTTGGCGACCTGCAGACCACCTACTTGAACGCGCTCAGTCATTGCTTGCCTCACTTGATGCAGAACAGGGCCGGAAGGCCATGTAGTAAGAGTCGGCGGATACTACATGACTAATTCGGAAAAATCAGTCACAAACTGTGCCCGTCTGCCGGGCGGCGGCGCAGGCCCTGGCTATACTGCGGGCACTTTTTCGCCTGTGGAGTTGCCATGCCGGTCAGCCGCGTTCTTCCTGCCGATTTACCCACCGTTCTGCCCGAGCTTGCCGAGCTGTTTGCCGGCTATCTGGACTTCTACCGGGTACCGCGCCCGATAGGCGAAATCGAGGCCTTTCTCGCCGCGCGCCTGAGCGCCAACGAGTCGGTGGTGTTGCTGGCGCGCGACGCCGTCGGCACGGCGCTTGGCTTCGTCCAGCTGTATCCTTTCTTCGCCTCGCTGCAGCTGAAGCCGGCCTTCCTGCTCAGCGATCTGTACGTGAGTCCGGCCGGGCGCCGCCAGGGCCTGGCCGAGACGCTGATGAACGCCGCCCGCGCCCATGCCGAGCAGAGCGGCGCCTGCGGCCTGCAGCTGGAGACGGCGAAGGACAATTTCGCCGGCCAGGCGCTCTACGAAAAGCTTGGCTATGTGCGCGATGAGGTGTTCTATACCTACTGGCTCGGCCTGAACGCCCCGGCCTGAAACCTGAACGAGGAGTCGCACGTGGATCATCTGGTACTCACCGTCATCGCCCCGGACCAACCGGGCCTGGTCGAACGCATCGCCCAGTGCATCGCCGCCCACGGCGGCAACTGGCTGGAGAGCCGCATGTCGCGCATGGCTGGGCAGTTCGCCGGCATCCTGCGCGTGGCCGTGCCGGCCGAGGGCTACGACGAGCTGGTGGACGGCCTGCAGGGCCTCAATGCCCATGGCATCCGCGTGCTGGTGGCGGAGAGCGGCATCGAGCCGTCCTGCACCTGGAAGCCGATCCACCTGGACCTGGTCGGCAACGACCGCCCCGGCATCGTCCGCGATATCACCCGGCTGCTGGCCGAGCACGGCATCAACGTGGAAAGCCTGACCACCGAGGTGGCGCCGGCGCCGATGAGCAGCGAGCCGCTGTTCCACGCCGACGCGGTGCTGGCCGTGCCGCTGACCCTGTCGCTGGACCTGCTGCGCGACAAGCTGGAAAGCCTGGCTGACGACATGATGGTGGAGCTGAACCTGCGCACCACCGAGGAGTGATCCCCAGTTTGCGTGGGTGAAGCTGTGGATAGTCTGGGGAGCCCCGGCGCACTGCCTAGTGCCCCGGGGCTTTTCTTTACCTGATCAAAAAACCTTCATATTCAGTGGCTTGTGCACAGACTCCGGGGATGGAGCTGTGGATAGCGCGGGGATCATCGCGTGCGGCTCACGGCCGGCGCGGCCTGCAGCCGGATGAGCGAATTTCGTCCAGCCCGATCCGGGGCGCGGATATCCCCGAAAGCTGTGGATGAAGGTGTGGGCAGCCTGGGGGATGGCCGCTGCACGCCAGGCATGCCGCGGCTTCCCGCGCTTCGCTCAGAAAACCAGCAGTATCAAGGGCTTGTGCACAAAGGCCGGGGATCGTTCTGTGGATAACGCGGGGATGTAGCGCTGCGCTTCAAGGCTGGTGCGGCCTGCAGCGTTCTGGCTGATATTTGTGCAGGGCCCGTTCTTCCGCGCTCGGTGGATAACGCTCGCCGCAGCGTTGCGCCGGACTGTCCCCATTCGCCGTGGGCAGTCCTGTGGACAGCCTGGGGAGTCAGGGCTGCAGGCCAGGATTGGCGAGGCCTACAGCCAATCGATCAGGAACTGAGCAGGCCCGCTTGGCTTGTGCACAAAGCCTGGGGATGGAGCTGTGGAAAAGGTTGGGAACAACCGCCTCAGCCCAGCTCCGCCGCGCCTCTGCGCCGGCTGGCTGTTTTCTAGCCAGTCTGGCCGCGGCGACGCAGGCCCAGCCAGATGTCCAGGCTATAGATGAACAGCGCCGCCCAGATGCACACGAAGGACAGCAGCTTGCTCGGCTCCAGCGTCTCGCCGAACAGCAGCACCGCCTGCAACAGCACCAGGGTTGGCGCCAAGTACTGCAGAAAGCCCAGGGTGGTGTAGGGCAGATGGCGCGCGGCAGCGTTGAAGCACAGCAGCGGCACCAGGGTGATGGGGCCGGCGGCGATCAGCCAGAGCGCCTCGCTGCTGCTCCAGAACGCCGGCTGGGTGCTCATCGCCGCGGGGTGCAGCAACAGCCAGCCGAGGGCCAGCGGCAGCAGCAGCCAGGTTTCCACCACCAGGCCGGGCAGGGCGGCTACCGGCGCCTGTTTGCGGATCAGCCCGTAGAAGCCGAAGGTCAGCGCCAGCACCAGCGATACCCAGGGGATGCTGCCGACCTGCCACACCTGCTGCAGCACACCGAGGGCGGCCAGGCCGACTGCGACCCATTGCAGGCGGCGCAGGCGCTCGCCGAGCAGCAGCATGCCGAGCAGCACGTTGATCAGCGGGTTGATGTAGTAACCCAGGCTGGCCTCGAGCATGCGCCCGTTGTTCACCGCCCACACATACACCAGCCAGTTGCTGGCGATCAGCAGGCCGCTGCCGGCGAGCACCGCCAGGCGCCTGGGATTGTCGCGCAGCTCGCGCCACCAGCCGGGATGCTTCCACAGGGCCAGCAGCAACGCACCGAACAGTGCCGACCAGATCGCCCGGTGGGCGATGATCTCCAACGCCGGCACGGCCTGGATGGCCTTGAAGTAGAGCGGGAACAGGCCCCAGATCAGATAGGCGGCGATGCCGAGCGCGTAGCCGCGGCTGGGGTTGGCGGAAGACATGGGCGTCCTTGGTGGATAGGCGGCTAACTAAGAGGCCTGATTCTAGTGCCGGTCGATCGAGCTTGTCTGTGTGATCAGCTTTGGCGCGAGCTGCCGATGCGAAAATCGCGTAAGGCAGGCTTTACGGTGGCGGCTGGCTTTGGACTTCTGCACTCGATCAGAACAGCCGCAACGGCTCCTCATCCAGCGCCGCCAGCTGCTCGCGCAGGGCCAGGATCTGGTCGCCCCAGTAGCGTTCGTTGGCAAACCAGGGGAAGGCCAGGGGGAAGGCCGGATCGTCCCAGCGGCGGGCGATCCAGGCGCTGTGATGCATCAGGCGCAGCGCGCGCAGGCCTTCGATCAGCGGCAGCTCGCGGGTATCGAAGTCGTGGAACTCCTGATAGCCGTCGATCAGCTCGGAGAGCTGGCCGAGGCGTTCCTGGCGGTCGCCGGCCAGCATCATCCACAGGTCCTGCACGGCGGGGCCCATGCGGCAGTCGTCGAGGTCGACGACATGGAAGGCGTCGTCGCGGTGCAGCAGGTTGCCTGGGTGGCAGTCGCCGTGCAGGCGGATCGGGGTGTAGCGCACTCGGCCGAACAGCTCGTCCAGGCGCCCCAGCAGGTCGCGGGCCACTGACTCGTAGGCCGGCAGCAGGCTGCGCGGGACGAAGTCGCCTTCCAGCAAGGTGGTCAGCGAGGCATGGCCGAAGTTGTCTACCGCCAGCGTCTCGCGGTGCGCGAACGGGCGGCTGGCGCCGACCGCGTGCAGGCGGCCGAGCAACTGGCCGAGGCTGTACAGCTGGTCCAGATTGCCCGGCTCCGGCGCGCGTCCGCCGCGACGGGGAAACAGGGCGAAGCGGAAGCCGGCGTGCTCGAACAGGCTCTCGCCGTCCTGCTGCAGTGGCGCCACCACCGGCACGTCGCACTCGGCCAGCTCAAAGCTGAAGGCATGCTCCTCGCGAATCGCCGCATCGCTCCAGCGATCCGGGCGATAGAACTTGGCGATCAGCGGCTGGCTATCCTCGATGCCCACCTGGTAGACGCGGTTCTCGTAGCTGTTCAGCGCCAGCACGCGGGCATCGCTGAGATGGCCGATGCTCTCGACGGCGTCGAGGACCAGGTCGGGGGTGAGGGTGGCGAAGGGGTGGCTCATGGCGGGCTCCAGTCAGGGCGCCCAGTCTATCTCTAAAGCAGCCTCTCAACTGCGCATCGGTGCGGCGCGGCGCGCATCGCCCAGGCCATAGACCAGCAACAGCAGCAGGAACGACAGCCCCAGCAGGCAGGCGGCCAGGCGATGGGCCTCGCCATAGCGCAGGGCCTCGACATGCTGGAACAGGGCGATGGACACCACCTGGGTCTCGCCGGGAATGCTGCCACCGAGCATCAGTACCACGCCGAACTCGCCCAGGGTGT
Source organism: Pseudomonas sp. F(2018) (assembly GCF_005508865.1). Taxonomy (GTDB): domain Bacteria; phylum Pseudomonadota; class Gammaproteobacteria; order Pseudomonadales; family Pseudomonadaceae; genus Aquipseudomonas. Next base: position 109,694 of record NZ_SCOM01000003.1, on the reverse strand, counting down.
GGGCGAAGCCGAGCGTGCCGGCGACCAGGATGCCGCGCCGCAGCAGCGGCAGTACCACGCGCAGCAGGCGCTGCCAGCGGCCAGCGCCGAGGCTGGCGGCGGCCTCCAGCAGGCTCTGCGGAATCTCGCGCATGGCCACGGTCAGCGGCTGCACCACGAACGGCAGCGAGTAGAGCACCGAACCCAGCACCAGGCCGGTGAAGCTGAAGGCCAGGCCCTGGCCGGTGAGCCAGTGCCAGGCCTGGCCGAGCGGCGTGGTGGGGGCGAACAGCACCAGCAGGTAGAAGCCCAGCACGGTCGGCGGCAGCACTAGGGGCAGGGCCAGTACTGCGTCGAGGATGCGCCGCAGCGCCGTCTGCTTGCGCACGCGCCAGGCCGCCAGCGGCAGGCCGATCGCCAGCAGCAGGGCGGTGGACAGCGCCGCCAGCTGCAGGGTGATCGACAGTGCCTGCCAGTCGCTGTCAGTCAGCAGCACAGCCGGCCTCGCCGGGCAGGGCGTAGCCCGCGGCTTTCAGGGTTTCGTGCTGGGCGTCGAAGAACTTCAGGAAGGCCTCGGCGGCCGCCTTGCGCTCGCCCTTGGCCAGCAGCACGCGCTTCTGCTCCAGGGGGTCGTAGAGCTTGGCGTCGACCTGCAGGTACTGCGCGGTCGGAGTCTTGGCCGCGGTCAGCTGGCTGAGGGCGACGAAGCCGCTCGGCGCGTGGCCGGTGGTGACGAACTGGAAGGCCTGGCCGATGTCCTGGGCGTACACCAGGCGCAGCTTGAGTGCGTCCAGCTGGCCGCTGCGCTCGAGGGTCTGCAGGGCGGCCTTGCCGTAGGGCGCGGTGTCAGGCAGGGCGATGGCGATCTTGCCGGCGGGCAGGGCGCCCAGTATGGGTTCGGTCTTTGGGGCCCACAGGGCCAGGCGGCCGCAGGCGTAGGTGCGCGATGCTGCGCCCGCGCCGATGGCGGCCAGCTTGTCCGGGCGCTCGGCATCGGCCGAATAGAACAGGTCGAAAGGCGCACCACGCTGGATCTGCTCGAAGAAGGCGCCGCTGGAGCCACCGGCCAGCTGCACTTCGGCACCGGTCTGTTGCTGGTAGTCCTTGGCGATCCTTTCCATCACCGGCAGCAGGTTGGCGGCCACGGCGATGCGCACCGGCTCGGCGGCCTGGGCCTGGGTCGCGCCCAGCAGGGTGAGGGTGAGTAGCAGGCGGCGCATGGTGGACTCCTTGTCTTCAGGTGGCGATGCCCAGCAGGACCTGGGCGGGGGAAACGCGGGCCTGGATCGGGCGGCTGGCGGCCAGGTCGAGAGCCGGCAATTGCCGGGCATCGAGCAGGGCGCACAGGCGCTGGCCGCCGGGCAGGGCGATGCGCACTTCGCAGGGGCCGTCTCCTTCGTCGAGCACTTCCTCGACCTCGCCGCGTAGCGCACCTTCGGCTGGCGGGTCGCTCGGCAGCAGCTCCAGGCAGCCGGCCTTGAACAGCGCGACCACGGTACTGCCGATGGCTAGCTCCAGGTGCAGGGTGCTGTCGTGGGTGATCTGCGCCCGCAGGCGGTTGTCGTCGTCCAGGGTGATCTCGATCAGGTCGTTGCGGCCCTGGGGCTGGATGGCACTGACCCGGCCGCTGAGCTGGTTGCGCGCGCTGGTACGCAGCATCAGGCGGCCGAGCAGGGCCAGGTCGGCATCCTGTTCAGCGGCGTCGAACAGCTGCGCCTGCAGCTGTTCGAGACGGCGATACAGCTGCAGCAGACGCGCGCCGGTGGCCGACAGGCGCGCGCCACCGCCGCCCTTGCCACCGACGCTGCGCTCGACCAGCGCCTGGCCGGCCAGGTTGTTCAACTCGTCGATGGCATCCCAGGCCGCCTTGTAGCTGAGCCCGGCGGCCTTGGCCGCACGGGTGATCGAGCCCTGCTCCGCTACCTGCTGGAGCAGGGCGATGCGTTGCGGGCGGCGGGCGATATGTTGGGAGAGGGCGGTCAGCAGGGTCATGGGACAAGCGCAATATAGTTTTCTATATAGCGGCGCACGATGCGCGATCCAGAGCCTGCGGTCAATCTCCTGGCTTGGGTGTGCGGGCCAGGCAGTAGACGTCCACGCGCGCCGCGCCGGCCTTCAGTAGCAGGCGCGCCAGTGCCTCGGCCGTGGCGCCGGTGGTGAGCACATCATCGGTCAGCGCGATATGCCGGCCGTGTACTTCGGCGCACTCGGCGAGGGTGAAGGCCTGGCGCAGGTTGCGTTTGCGCGCGGCCGCGTCCAGCTCCTGCTGGTGCGCGCCTTCCTGCGGGCGCAGCAGCCAGCGTTCCTGCACCGGTAGCTGCAGGCTCTTGCTCAGCCAGTCGGCGAGCATCCCGGCCTGGTTGAAGCCGCGGCTGCGCAGGCGCTTGCGCCCCAGCGGCACGGGCAGCAGCAGGTCGGGGCGCGGCAGGCCTTCGGCGAAGGCGTGTTGCAGATGATGTGACAGAAGCTCGGCCAGCAGACGTCCCATTGGCCACTGCGCCTGGTGCTTGAAGCGGGTGATCAGGCTGTCGACCGGAAAGGCGTAGCGCCAGGCCGCTTCCACCCGGGCGAAGCTCGGTGGTCGCTTCTGGCAGGCGCCGCAGGTCAGACCGCTGGCCGGCAGCGGCAGGGCGCAGACGCTGCAGTGGCCGCCCAGCCACGGCAGTTCGCCCTCGCAGGCGCTGCACAGCGGGTGCTCGGTGTCCGCCGCTTCGGCACACAGCAAGCACATTTGTTTATTTTTCGTCCAGATGTAAACCTGGCTATCGGTGAATGGTTGACAGCGCATGGTCCTTCCTTTGACTATGCCTCGCAGCCGTGTTGCACAGCCTAGAACAAGGAATATCGCCCATGAGCGCCAGTATCGCCTCCGTCACCCGTCACGATTGGTCCCTCGCCGAGGTGAAGGCGCTGTTCGAGCAGCCGTTCAACGACCTGCTGTTCCAGGCCCAGACCGTCCACCGCGCGCACTTCGACCCGAACCGCGTGCAGGTCTCGACCCTGTTGTCGATCAAGACCGGCGCCTGCCCCGAAGACTGCAAGTACTGCCCGCAGTCCGGTCACTACAACACCGGCCTGGACAAGCAGAAGCTGATGGAAGTGCAGAAGGTGCTGGAGGCGGCCGCCGAGGCCAAGGCCATCGGCTCGACCCGTTTCTGCATGGGCGCGGCGTGGAAGCACCCGTCGGCCAAGGACATGCCCTACGTGTTGAAGATGGTCGAAGGCGTGAAGAAGCTCGGCCTGGAAACCTGCATGACCCTGGGCAAGCTCGACCAGGAGCAGACCCGCGCCCTGGCCGAGGCCGGCCTGGACTACTACAACCACAACCTGGATACCTCACCGGAGTTCTACGGCAACATCATCACCACCCGCACCTACGCCGAGCGCCTGCAGACCCTGGCCTATGTGCGCGACGCTGGGATGAAGATCTGCTCCGGCGGCATCCTCGGCATGGGCGAGTCGCTGGACGACCGCGCTGGCCTGCTGATCCAGCTGGCCAACCTGCCCGAGCATCCGGAGTCGGTGCCGATCAACATGCTGGTCAAGGTCGAGGGCACGCCGTTGGCCCAGGAGAAGGACGTCGACCCGTTCGACTTTATCCGCATGCTCGCCGTGGCGCGGATCATGATGCCTAAGTCCCATGTGCGCCTGTCCGCCGGCCGCGAGGCGATGAACGAGCAGATGCAGGCCCTGGCCTTTATGGCAGGCGCCAACTCGATCTTCTACGGCGAGAAGCTGCTGACCACCAAGAACCCGCAGGCCGACAAGGACATGCAGCTGTTCGCCCGCCTCGGCATCAAGCCGGAGGAGCGCGAGGAGCATGCCGACGAGGTGCATCAGGCCGCCATCGAGCAGGCGCTGGTCGAGCAGCGCGACGGTCAGCTGTTCTATAACGCCGCCTCGGCCTGATCCCGCTTTGAGTAGGGGCGAGCTCTGCTCGCGAAGGAGCTCGCGTGACCAAGGTGCGCGAGCAAAGAACTAGGCGTCCTCCTCGCTCCTACGGACCAATCGCATGAGTTTCAATCTTGCCGCCCGCCTCGCCGAGCGCCGCGCCGCTCACCTCTATCGCCAGCGCCCGTTGCTGGAAGGCCCGCAAGGGCCGGAGGTGGTGGTCGATGGTCAGGCGCTGCTGGCCTTCTGCTCCAACGACTACCTGGGCCTGGCCAATCACCCCGAGGTGACCGCGGCCATGCGCGCCGGCGCCGAGCGCTGGGGTGTGGGTGGCGGGGCCTCGCACCTGGTGATCGGCCACAGCACGCCGCACCACCAGCTGGAAGAGGCGCTGGCCGAGTTCACCGGCCGGCCGCGCGCGCTGCTGTTCTCCACCGGCTACATGGCCAACCTGGCCGCCGTGACGGCGCTGGTGGGGCAGGGCGATACGGTGCTGGAAGACCGCCTCAATCACGCCTCGCTGCTGGATGCCGGCCTGCTCTCCGGCGCGCGCTTCTCGCGCTACCTGCACAACGATGCGGTGAGCCTGAGCAAGCGCCTGGACGGTGCCTCCGGCAACACCCTGGTGGTGAGCGACGGCGTGTTCAGCATGGACGGCGACCTGGCCGACCTGCCGACCCTGTGCGCCGAGGCCCGCAGCAAGGGCGCCTGGATGATGGTCGACGACGCCCACGGCTTCGGGCCTTTGGGCGCCAGCGGCGGCGGCATCGTCGAGCACTTCCGCCTGGGCTTGGATGACGTGCCGGTACTGGTCGGTACCCTGGGCAAGGCCTTCGGCACTGCCGGCGCCTTTGTCGCCGGCAGCGAGGAGCTGATCGAGACGCTGATCCAGTTCGCCCGCCCCTACATCTATACCACCAGCCAGCCGCCCGCCGTGGCCTGCGCCACGCTGAAGAGCCTGGAAGTGCTGCGCACGGAAAGCTGGCGCCGCGAACATCTGAACAAGCTGATCGCGCGATTCCGCGCCGGCGCCGCCGAGATCGGCCTGAGCCTGATGGACAGCCCGACGCCGATCCAGCCGATCCTGGTCGGCGACAGCGAGCGCGCGCTGCAGCTCTCCGCGCTGCTGATGGCGCGCGGCCTGCTGGTCGGCGCCATTCGTCCGCCCACCGTGCCGGCCGGCAGTGCGCGCCTGCGGGTGACCCTCTCCGCGCTGCACAGCGAGGTGCAGCTGGAGCGCCTGCTCGATGCCCTGGCCGAATGCTGGCCGTTGGTGAACCACGATGCGTAATCATCTGATCCTGCTGCCAGGCTGGGGCCTGGGCAGCCTGCCGCTGGAGGTGCTGGCCGAGGCCCTGCGCGGCCTCGCTCCGACGCTCAAGGTGGAAATCGAGCCGCTGCCCGAGCTGACCCGTGGCGAGCCGCGCGACTGGCTGCTGGAGCTGGACGAGCGCTTGCCGCCGCATACCTGGCTGGGCGGCTGGTCCCTCGGCGGCATGCTCGCCAGCGAGCTTGCGGCCCTGCGTGGCGAACGCTGCCGCGGCCTGCTGACCCTGGCCAGCAACCCCTGCTTCGTCGCCGGTTCGGACTGGCCGTTCGGCATGGATGAGGCCACCTTCAATGCCTTCGTCGATGGCTGCCGCGCCGATCCTGCGGCCACCCTCAAACGCTTCAGTCTGCTCTGCACCCAGGGCTCCAGCGAGGGCCGCGGCCTGGCCCGTCAGCTGCAGGCCGCCGCCCCGCATGCTTCTGCCGAGGTGTTGCTGGCCGGGCTGGAGGTGCTGGGCAACTTCGACGGGCGCAGCGCCCTGCAGCGCTTTGCCGGGCCGCAACTGCACCTGCTGGCCGGCGCCGACGCCCTGGTGCCGGCCGAAGTGGCCGGCGAGCTGCTGATGTTGCAGCCGGATATCGAGGTGGGACTGATCGAGGAGGTCAGCCACGCCTTCCCGCTGGAGCGCCCGCACGAGATAGCGGCGGCGATACTGGCCTTCCTCGGCGAGGCCGGCGATGTCTGAGTCGCTGCAGCAGGGCGACCTGCCGGACAAGCGCCAGGTCGCGGCCTCCTTCTCGCGCGCGGCGCACAGCTATGACGGCGTCGCCGCGCTGCAGCGCGATGTCGGCAATGAGCTGCTGGCACGCCTGCCGGCGCTGACCCCCGCCCGCTGGCTGGACCTGGGGTGCGGTACTGGCTACTTCACCCGTGGCCTGGCCGAGCGCTACCCACAGGGCAGCGGGCTGGCCCTGGACCTGGCCGAGGGCATGCTGCGCCATGCGCGGCCCCAGGGCGGCGCCCGCCACTTTGTCGCCGGCGATGCCGAGCGCCTGCCGCTGCGCGATGTCAGCCTCGACCTGATCTATTCCAGCCTGGCCGTGCAGTGGTGTGGCGACTTCGCCGCCGTGCTGGACGAGGCGCGACGCACGCTGCGATCGGGCGGAGTACTGGCCTTCAGCAGCCTGTGCGTGGGCACCCTGCAGGAGCTGCGCGACAGCTGGCAGGCGGTGGACGGCTTCGTCCACGTCAACCGCTTCCGCCGCTTCGAGGATTACCAAGCGCTGTGCGTGGCCAGCGGTATGCAGCTGCTGACGCTGGAGCGCCGGGCCAGGACGCTGCACTTCCCCGATCTGCGCGCCCTGACCCACGAGCTCAAGGCCCTCGGTGCGCACAACCTCAACCCCGGGCGCCCGGGCGGCCTCACCGGGCGGGCGCGGGTGCGCGCCCTGGTCGAGGCCTACGAGCGCTTCCGCCAGCCCCAGGGCCTGCCGGCCACCTATCAGGTGGTGTACGGCGTTTTGCGCAAGGATTGATATGAGCCAGGCCTGTTTCGTCACCGGTACTGACACCCTGCTCTTGGGTAGAGAGCCGGCAAGACCATCGGCTCGACCATGGCGAGGGGGGATGTGCGTATGAGCCGAGCATACTTCGTCACTGGTACTGACACTGAAGTCGGCAAGACCACCATTGCTGCCGGCCTGCTGCACGCAGCGCGCGAGGCCGGGCTGAGCACGGCGGCAGCCAAGCCGGTGGCCTCCGGCTGCGTGCGGACCGTCGCTGGCCTGCGCAATGACGATGCCCTGGCCCTGCTCGGCGAGTGCTCCTTGGCGCTGGGCTACGACGAGGTCAATCCATTTGCCTTCGAACCCGCCATCGCCCCGCATCTGGCGGCGCGCGAGGCGGGTGTCGAGCTGAGCGTGGCGCGGCTGCTGCCGGCGGTACGGCGGGTGCTGGATAAAGGCGCGGACTTCTCCCTGGTCGAGGGCGCGGGTGGCTGGCGGGTGCCGCTGACCGGGCGCGAGAATCTGTCCGATCTCGCTATCGCATTACGGCTGCCAGTGATTCTGGTGGTCGGCGTGCGCCTGGGCTGCATCAACCATGCGCTGCTCAGCGTCGAAGCCATCGAGCGCGACGGCCTGCGCCTGGCCGGCTGGGTGGCCAATATCGTCGACCCGCAGACCTCGCGCCTCGAAGAGAACCTGGCGACCCTCGCCGAGCGCCTGCCGGCGCCCTGCCTCGGACGGGTGCCGCGTCTGGCGGCGGCGACGCCCGCGGCAGTGGCCACGCATCTCGATCTGCGACCGTTAAGCGCCGCGCTATAAGCCGCTGATCGGCCATAACGCTTTGCTTGTACGTTTTTTGAGCATTTTCTGCTTCAATTGTCCGCACGAGTCTGTCCCCGTCAGGGAGTCACCACCATGCAAATCTCCGGTAACGCCTTCAGCGCTGGCCTCAGTGGCATCCAGGCCGGGCAACGTCGTGTCGACCAGGCCGCCAGCGAGATCGCCAGCAACACCCTGCCGGTGCAGCAGCCGAGCGAGACTCCGCCGACCCAGCAGGTCGAGCCCAATCCGGAGGCGCTCGCCAATCGCCAGCCCGACCTGGCCGAGAGCCTGGTAGGCCTGACCCAGGGTCGCAACGAAGTGCAGGCCAGCGCTCGGGTAGTGGAAACCGCCGACGAAGTGCTCGGCACGCTGATCGATACCCGCGCCTGACAGGGCTGTCGGCGTAGCAGTAATCAGAGGGCTCGCCCGATCGGGCGAGGAGGGGTGTGATGCAGATCGGCAGCGCCATGACCTACGCTGCGCCCCTGCCGTCGTCCCAGGCGGCCAGGACTCCTTCGTCCGAGCTTTCCCGCCCCGCCGATCCCGCCGCCGAACCACTTAAAGCCACTGGCGAATCCACCGAGCTGCGTGACGAGGCGCAGAGCCCGGCGCGCACCGATGGCGAAGGCGAGGAAGAATCCCCGCGCGAAACCCAGCAGCTGCGTCAGGAGCAGCTGGAGATCGCCGACCTGGCCAGCCGCGACCGCGAAGTGCGCGCTCACGAGCAGGCCCATGCCTCGGTCGGCGGCTCTTATGCCGGCGCCCCCACCTATACCTTCAAGCGCGGCCCGGACGGCAAGAGCTACGCCGTCGGTGGCGAAGTCAGCATCGACACCAGCCCCATTCCCGGCGACCCGGAAGCCACCCTGCGCAAGATGGAGCTGGTGCAGCGCGCCGCGTTGGCGCCTGCCGAGCCTTCCGCCCAGGATCTGCGCGTCGCCGCCGAAGCCGCGGCGCAGGCCACCCAGGCCCGTACCGAGCTGGGTGAGTTGCGTCGCGAGGAGGCGCTTGCCGCCGCCGAAGAGCGTGCCACTCGGCGCGAGGAGCAGTTGGCCGAAGAGGAAGAGAAGGCCGCCAGCGAAGAAGAGGAAAAGCCGCAGCAGGCTGCGGCGGCGCCACCTAAGCTTGATCTGTATCTGCGTCTGGCCCAGTTGCAGGCTCCGCTCCCGGCGGTCGACCTGCAGGTCTGAAGTGCTTCCCCGGGGGTGCTTGACAAGGGTAGGGCGTAAACGTATGTTTCAAACGCTTGTTTGAGTGCCGGGCCGGTTTTCGCCTGCCGGGTGCCGGGAGAAATCCCGCGAACGACCGCTCTAGACGGTCACCCTAACACTAAGGAATCCACCGTAGAGGTTTACCGCTATGCCTGAGTACAAGGCCCCCTTGCGTGATATCCGCTTCGTTCGCGACGAACTGCTCGGCTACGAAGCGCACTATCAGAGCCTGCCTGGCTGCCAAGACGCCACCCCGGACATGGTCAGCGCCATTCTGGAAGAAGGCGCCAAGTTCTGTGAGCAAGTCATCGCTCCGCTGAACCGTGTTGGTGACCTCGAGGGCTGCACCTGGTCCGAGTCCGGTGTGAAGACCCCCACCGGCTTCAAGGAAGCCTACCAGCAGTTCGTCGAAGGCGGCTGGCCGAGCCTGGCGCACAACGTTGACCACGGCGGCCAAGGCCTGCCGGAATCCCTGGGCCTGGCCCTGAGCGAGATGGTCGGCGAAGCCAACTGGTCCTGGGGCATGTACCCCGGCCTGTCCCACGGCGCGATGAACACCATCGAAGCCCACGGCACCGACGAGCAGAAGCACACCTACCTGACCAAGCTGGTATCCGGCGAGTGGACCGGCACCATGTGCCTGACCGAGCCGCACTGCGGTACCGACCTGGGCATGCTGCGCACCAAGGCCGAGCCGCAGGCTGACGGTTCCTACAAGGTATCCGGTACCAAGATCTTCATCTCCGCCGGCGAACACGACATGGTCGATAACATTGTCCACATCGTGCTGGCCCGCCTGCCCGACGCCCCGCAAGGCACCAAGGGCATCTCCCTGTTCATCGTGCCGAAGTTCAACGTCAATGCCGATGGCAGCGTTGGCTCGCGTAACGCCGTTTCCTGTGGCTCCCTGGAGCACAAGATGGGCATCCATGGCAACGCCACCTGCGTGATGAACTTCGACGGCGCTACCGGCTACCTGATCGGCCCGGCCAACAAAGGCCTGAACTGCATGTTCACCTTCATGAACACTGCTCGCCTGGGTACCGCTCTGCAGGGCCTGGCCCACGCCGAAATCGCCTTCCAGGGCGGCATCAAGTATGCCCGCGAGCGTCTGCAGATGCGTTCCCTGACCGGCCCGAAAGCTCCGGACAAGGCTGCTGACCCGATCATCGTCCACCCGGACGTGCGTCGCATGCTGCTGACCATGAAGGCCTTCGCCGAAGGCAACCGCGCGATGGTGTACTTCACCGCCAAGCAGGTCGACATCGTCAAGTACAGCCAGGACGAAGAAGAGAAGAAAGCCGCCGACGCGATGCTGGCCTTCCTGACTCCGATCGCCAAGGCCTTCATGACCGAAGTCGGCTTCGAAGCCGCCAACCACGGCGTGCAGATCTACGGTGGCCACGGCTTCATCGCCGAGTGGGGCATGGAGCAGAACGTGCGCGACAGCCGCATCTCCTGCCTGTACGAAGGCACCACCGGTGTTCAGGCCCTCGACCTGCTCGGCCGTAAAGTGCTGATGACCCAAGGCGAAGCCCTGAAAGGCTTCACCAAGATCGTGCACAAGTTCTGCCAGGCCAACGAAGGCAACGAGGCCATCAAAGGCCTGGTCGCACCGCTGGCCCAGCTGAACAAGGAGTGGGGCGACCTGACCATGAAAGTGGGCATGGCCGCGATGAAAGACCGCGAAGAAGTCGGTGCCGCCTCGGTGGACTACCTGATGTACTCCGGTTACGCCTGCCTGGCCTACTTCTGGGCCGACATGGCGCGCCTGGCTGCCGAGAAGATCGCTGCCGGCACCGAGGACGAGGCTTTCTACAAGGCCAAGCTGCAGACCGCTCGCTTCTACTTCGAGCGCATCCTGCCGCGTACCCGTACTCACGTCGCCACCATGCTGTCCGGCGCCAGCAACCTGATGGAAATGGACGAAGAGCACTTCGCTCTGGGCTACTAAGTCCGCTCCGACCTCAGGTCAGAGAAACCGCGGCCCCCGGGTCGCGGTTTTTTTTGGTCCGGAAAAAGGCGAGTCGACAGAATGCGAACGATTGCCGCTGCCCTTTGTTCGCGATACAGGCAAAATGCCGCGTCCCGCTCCTGCTTTGCGGGCTGGAGAATCTGAAGTGTCGCGTCTCGCCGCCTACCGCCCCGATCATCTGCTGACCGCGCTGCCGCTGCTGGTCGCCGGGCTGCTGGTCGCGCGCATGAGCGAGCTCAACGAATTCTTCCTGTCGCTATTTAACGTGTTGCCGACCCTGCTCCTGCTGCTCGGCGGCGCCTTCTGCGTGGTCTATGGCCGCCAGCGCGAGTTGTCGTTGCTGGTGGTGGTCTACCTCGGCTATTTCCTGCTGGATACCCAGACCGACCATTTCCGCGAGCACGGCAAGGTGCGCGAAGACGCGGCGCTGATGTTCCACCTGTGCAGCCTGCTGCTGCCGCTGCTCTATGGCCTTTACGGCGCCTGGCGCGAGCGCAGCCACCTGCTGCAGGACATGGTCGCCCGCGCCGCCGTACTGCTGGCCATCGGCGGCACCGCTCTGGCCCTGGCGCGGCGCTTCCCCCAGGGCCTGCAGGCCTGGTTGGCGGAGATCCACTGGCCGCTCTGGCATGGCCAGTGGATGAGCCTGATCCAGCTGTCCTACCCGCTGTTCCTGATCGCCGGCGTGCTGCTGCTGGTGCAGTACCTGCGCCAGCCCCGCCCGCTGCATGCCGCCGTGCTGCTGGGGCTGATCGGCCTGCTGTGGATGCTGCCCAACACTTTCATCCTGCCGCATGCGCTGCAGGTGATGAGCAGCCTGGTGATGCTGATGCTGGTTGCCGCCGTGGTCCACGAGGCCTACCAGATGGCCTACCGCGACGAGCTCACCGGCCTGCCCGGACGGCGCGCGCTGAACGATCGCCTGGAACGCCTAGGGCGCAGCTATGTGATCGCCATGGCCGACGTCGACCACTTCAAGAAATTCAACGACACCCACGGCCACGACGTCGGCGACCAGGTACTGCGCCTGGTTGCCAGTCAGCTGCGCAAGGTGGGCGGCGGTGGCAAGGCCTATCGCTACGGCGGCGAGGAGTTCACCCTGGTGTTCCCCGGCAAGTCCATCGAAGACTGCCGCCAGCACCTGGAGGCCGTGCGTCTGGCGGTGGAGAACTATCCGCTGCAACTGCGCGACAAGCAGCAGCGGCCGAAGGACAACAAGGAAGGCCGCCAGCGCCGGCGCGCGAGTGGCGCGGCCAGCGTGTCGGTGACCATCAGCATCGGCGTGGCCGAGCGCGAGCTGCAGCAGCGCACGGCCGACGAGGTGATCCGCTGCGCCGACAAGGCGCTCTACGCGGCCAAGAGGGCCGGCCGCAATTGCGTGGTGGCCCAGGGCGAGAATCGCCGCGGCGCGGTGCGGGTCAAGGCTGCGGCCGAGTGAGAACGATTGGTGACCATTGGTTCACAACTAGAACCTATGTCCTAAATTGGTGTTCAGATAGACTCCGGAGCATGTTGGATCGGCCGGATCGTCGGCCGTTTCGTTGCTCCCGAGGATCGCTCCATGGCCGACTACAAAGCTCCCCTGCGCGACATGCGCTTCGTTCTCAATGAAGTCTTCGAGGTCTCCAAACTCTGGGCCCAGCTGCCCGGTCTGGCCGAAGTGGTCGACGAAGACACCGCTGCCGCGATCCTCGAAGAAGCCGGCAAGGTCACCGGTGGCGTGATCGCCCCGCTGAACCGCAGCGGCGACGAAGAAGGCTGCTCCTGGACCAACGGCGTGGTGAAAACCCCGGCCGGCTTCCCCGAGGCCTACCAGACCTACGCCGAAGGCGGCTGGGTTGGTGTTGGCGGCGCGCCGGAGTTCGGCGGCATGGGCATGCCGAAAGTGATCGGTGCCCAGGTCGAGGAAATGGTCAACTCGGCCAACCTGTCCTTCGGCCTGTACCCGATGCTGACCGCCGGCGCCTGCCTGTCGATCCTCAACCACGCCAGCGAAGAGCTGAAGCAGCAGTACCTGCCGAACATGTATTCCGGCGTCTGGGCCGGCTCCATGTGCCTGACCGAGCCGCACGCCGGCACCGACCTGGGCATCATCCGCACCAAGGCCGAACCTCAGGCCGATGGCAGCTACAAGATTTCCGGCACCAAGATCTTCATCACCGGTGGCGAGCACGACCTGACCGAGAACATCGTCCACCTGGTGCTGGCCAAGCTGCCGGACGCCCCGGCCGGTCCGAAAGGCATCTCGCTGTTCCTGGTACCCAAGGTCATGGTCAATGCCGATGGCTCGCTGGGCGAGAAGAACTCGCTGTCCTGCGGCTCGATTGAGCACAAGATGGGCATCAAGGCCTCGGCCACCTGCGTGATGAACTTCGACGGCGCCACCGGCTGGATCGTCGACGAGCCGAACAAGGGCCTCAACGCCATGTTCACCATGATGAACTACGAGCGTCTGGGCGTCGGCATCCAGGGCCTGGCCCTGGGCGAGCGTTCCTACCAGAGCGCCATCGAGTACGCCCGCGACCGCATTCAGAGCCGCGCCCCGACCGGTCCGGTGAACAAGGACAAGGCCGCCGACCCGATCATCGTGCATCCGGACGTGCGCCGCATGCTGCTGACCATGAAGGCGCTGAACGAGGGCGGTCGCGCCTTCTCCAGCTACGTCGCCATGCAGCTGGACACCGCCAAGTACAGCGAAGACAAGGACACCCGTAAGCGCGCCGAAGAACTGGTCGCCCTGCTGACGCCGGTGGCCAAGGCCTTCCTCACCGACATGGGCCTGGAAACCACCATCCACGGCCAGCAGATCTTCGGCGGTCACGGCTTCGTCCGTGAGTGGGGCCAGGAGCAGCTGATCCGCGACTGCCGCATCACCCAGATCTACGAAGGCACCAACGGCATCCAGTCGCTGGACCTGATGGGCCGCAAGATCGTCGGCAGCGGCGGCAGCTTCTACAAGCACTTCAGCGATGAAGTGAAGGCCTTCATCGGCAGCGCCGATGCATCGCTGGGCGAGTTCACCGAGCCGCTGAAAGCCGCCATCGCCAACCTCGACGAGCTGACCGCTTGGGTCATCGCCCAGGCCAAGACCAACCCGAACGAGATCGGCGCCGCGTCGGTCGAGTACCTGCAGGTGTTCGGCTACACCGCCTACGCCTACGTCTGGGCGCTGATGGCCCGTGCCGCACTGGCCAAGCAGGGCGACGACGAGTTCTACGTGAGCAAGCTGGGCACCGCGCGCTTCTTCTTCGCCCGCCTGCTGCCGCGTATCCACTCGCTGACCGCCTCGGTCAAGGCCGGTAGCGAGTCGCTGTATCTGCTGGACGCCGCTCAGTTCTGAGTCTGATCCGGCAATGAAAGAGCCCCGCTTCGGCGGGGCTTTTTTTATGTCCGGTGACGCCAGGGCAAGCCGGGTAGGGCGGGTGCAACCCGCGTTGCCAAGGCCGCGGGTTTTACCCGCCCTACGGGCTGAGGGATCGTGAGTAAGCGAAGCGTTGTGTCTGTGCACCAGTTGGCCTACGTCTTCAGGTAGTGTCCCCCGCTGCGCCGATATACTCGGCCATCCTCGGTCAGGCGTACGGGGAAGGGACTTCGCCTCAATGGCTCGGGAATTACTGCATGCAATGGATCTTCATGCTGGTCGGTCTGGTGCTCGGTGCACTGGCTGGTGAATCGATAACTTCGGCCCTGCTTGGCGGCTTGCTGGGGTTGGGCCTGGGCCAGGCGTTGCGCCTGCAGCAGCTGGCGGCGGACAACGAGCGGCTGCGCAAGGAGCTGAAAGGCTTCGCCGAGCGCTTCGAGCACGGCACCACGGCGCTGTATGAGCGCCTGGTCAGGCTGGAGAGCGCCCCGCCGAGCACGGCCGCGCCGGTCGCCGAGCAGCCCGCTGTCGTGACGACAGCTGCAGCGCCTGATGTGGAGCCGCTTGCCGAGCCCGACGTCGAGCCTGAATCTGCCGAGCTGGTTTGGGAGCTGCCGGAGCAGCTCAGTCCCGCGCCCCAGGTCGCCGCCGAGGCGCCGCGCCCGACTCCGGCACCGGTCGCCCCCTTGCCTCAGCTTCCGCCGCGCCCCAGCGAGCCGCGCCGTCCGGCCGCGCCGCGGGAGCCGTCGCCTATCGAGCGTGGCTTCGCCCTGGCCAAGGCCTGGCTGCTAGGTGGCAACACGGTGCTGCGGGTCGGTTTGGTGCTGCTGTTCCTCGGCCTGGCCTTCCTCCTGCGCTACGCCACCGAGGGCATGGTGGTGCCGGTGGAGCTGCGCTACGCCGGCGTGGCGGCCAGTGCCATCGCCTTGCTCGGGCTGGGCTGGTGGCTGCGTCGCCGCAATCCCAACTACGGCCTGATGCTGCAGGGCACCGGCATCGCCGTGCTGTACCTGACGGTGTTCGCCGCCATGCGCCTGCACCCGCTGCTCGACCCCAAGCTGGCCCTTGGCCTGCTGGTGCTGGTCACCGCCTTCTCGGCCATCCTCGCCGTGGCGCAGAACGCCCTAGGGCTGGCCGTGGCGGCGGCGCTCGGCGGCTTCGCCGCGCCGATCCTCACCTCCACCGGCAGCGGCAACCATGTGGCGCTGTTCTCCTACTTCATCCTGCTCAACGCCGGCATCTTCGCCATCGCCTGGTTCAAGGCCTGGCGCCTGCTCAACCTGGTCGGCTTCCTCGGCACCTTCGGCATCGGCTTCGCCTGGGGCATTCGCTCCTACACCCCGGAGTTGCTGTGGAGCACCGAGCCGTTCCTGGTGCTGTTCTTCCTGATGTACGTGGCCATCGGCCTGCTGTTCGCCCGGCGCAAGCTGCGTGAGGCGACGGATGCCCCCGAGGGGCGCGACGAGTTGCTGCGCTGGAGTCGCGGGCACGCCGACTATGTCGACGGCACCGTGCTGTTCGGCCCGCCGCTGGTGGGCTTCGGCCTGCAGTACGCCATCGTCCAACACCTCGAGTTCGCCGCCGCCTTCAGCGCCCTCGGCCTTGGCCTGTTCTATATGGTGCTGGCGCGCCTGCTGCGCGGGCGCAACGTGCTGTTGCTGATGGAGACCTGTCTGGCCCTGGGCGTGGTGTTCGCCACCCTGGCCATCCCGCTGGGGCTGGACGCGCGCTGGACCTCCGCCGCCTGGGCGGTGGAGGGCGCCGGCATCTACTGGCTGGGCCTGCGCCAGGGGCGGCCGCTGGCGCGCAGCTTCGCCTTGTTCCTGCAGTTCGCGGCGGCGCTGGCCTTCCTCGGCGGCATCGACTTCTCCATCCCCGGCGACACGGTGCTCGACGGCGCCCCGCTGGGCGCACTGATGCTCGGGGTGGCGCTGCTGTTCAGCTTCTGGCAACTGCGCCAGGCGCCGGACGACGTCAGCCGGGCCTGGGAACGCCGCGGCCTGCCGTTGCTGGCGGCGGTCGGCCTGGGCTTCCTCTATCTGATCGCCCCGCTGTGCCTGGGCCCGGAAGGCACGGCCATGGCCTGGGCGCTGGCCGGGCTGGCGACCCTGTTTGCCGGCCTGCGCCTGCAGTCGCGCACCTTCCTGTTCAGCGCATTCGCCATCCAGTTGCTCGGCGGCGTGCTGTTCCTCGCGCGGCTGCGGGGTGCCGATGCGGATGGCGCGGGCGTACTCGACTCCGGCTGGCGCGGCCTGATGGTCTGCTCGCTGATCGGCCTGGCGCTGGTGGCCGGCATGCTGATCGCGGTGCGCGACAAGCTGGTCAGCGAGGACCGCGGCCTGATGCGCGGGCTGTCGCTGGTGATGCTGGTCGGCCTGCTGTTCGTCAACCTGGCGGTGCTGTTCGTGTTGCCCTGGCAGAGTGCCGCGGCGGTGTGGGGCGGTACGGGCCTGCTGATCATCTGGCTCAGCCTGCGCCTGCAGCTGCGCGCCAGCTTCCTGTTCGGTCTGCTGCTGCAGGTGGTCGGCGGTATCGCCTTCCTCGCCGCCAGCCCGTTGTTGCTCGGCTATCTGCCCAGCGAGGGGCTGCGACCGCTGGCGCATGCCGGCTTCTGGGCGCCGCTGGTGCTGGCCCTGGCCGCGCAGGTCGGCGCCTGGCGTCTGCGCCATGTGCTGTTGCGCCAGCAGGCGGGCAGCCTGGGGAGCCTGAGTCTGCAGCGTCTGTCGCAGCTGTTGCTGGCCTGGGGCGCCGCCTGGTGGGCGCTTGCCCTGAGCAGCGAGGTGCTGCGCTTCGTCGCCATCGATCTGCAGGGCGCCGCGCTGCTGGCCCTGGCCGCGCTCAGTGTGGCGCTGTGGAGCTGGCTGGCCGGGCGCCTGCGCTGGCGTGCGCTGGCACTGCTGTGCAGCCTGTTGGTGCCGGCCGGCCTGGTGATCCTGCTGCACCTGGGCGAGCGCACCTATCATCCGGCGGCCGGCTTCGGCTGGATCGGCTGGGGCCTGCTGTTCGCCGCGCACCTGTGGTCGCTCAAGCGTCTGGCCGAGCTGCTGCCAGCCGGTGTGCGCAGCGCCGCCCATGTGCTGGGTTGCTGGTTGATCCTCGGCGTCCTGGCCCTGGAACTGCGCTATCTGCTGATGCTGCTGGCCGAGCACTACAACGCCTGGCGCTGGCTGGGCTGGGCCGTGTTGCCGAGCGCTTTCCTCCTGGCGATGGCCGCTCCGCGTGCCTGGCCCTGGCCGGTGGCGGCGTACCCGCGCGAATACCGGGTGCTGGCCGCCGCGCCGCTGGCGCTGCTGATGCTCGGCTGGCTGTGGCTGGCCAACATCGCCAGCGACGGCAGCGCCGATCCGCTGCCCTACCTGCCGCTGCTCAACCCGCTGGAGCTGGGCATGCTGCTGGTGCTGCTGTCGATCTACGCCTGGCTGCGTGCGGGTCTGCCTCAGCTGGGGCTGGCGGCGCACAGCGAGCGCATCGCGCAGATGGTCGCCGGCGCCACGCTGTTCGTCGTGCTCACCGCGACGGTGTTCCGCGCCGCGCATCACTGGGGCGGCGTGCCCTACGAACTGGATGCGCTGCTCGACTCGATGCTGGTGCAGGCCGGCCTGTCCATTGTCTGGACCCTGATCGCCCTGCCGCTGATGATCGTCGGTCACCTGCGTGGCCGCCGCGAGCTGTGGCTGCTGGGCGCGGCGCTGATCGCCGTGGTGGTGGCCAAGCTGTTCTTCGTCGAGCTGGGCAACCGCGGTGGCCTGGAGCGCATCATTTCCTTTATCGGCGTCGGCGTGCTGTTGCTGGTGGTCGGCTACTTCGCCCCGCTGCCGCCGCGCAAAGCCGAATCTGCACAGGTGAATACATGAACAAGTGCTTGTCGATCGCCCTCGCGGCCCTGCTCGTCGCACCGTTGGTGCAGGCCGACTACTCGACCCAAGTACCGCTGAAGCTGGAAGGCGAAGGGCCCTGGTATCGCCTGGAGTTGCCGCTGGGCCTGCAGATGGCCGCCCGCCACGCGGACCTGCGCGACCTGCGGGTGCTCAATGCCGAAGGTGAGGAGCTGGCCTATGCCCTGACCCTGGGCAGCGCCCAGCCCGAGGAGAAGCGCCAGGAGGCCTCGGTGAAGTGGTTCCCGCTCAAGGGCGCTGCGGATGCCGAGGCGGTGCCTGCCATCCGCGTGCAGCGCAGCACCACCGGTACCCTGGTGGAGGTGGCGCCGGAGTCGGCGGGGCAGGGCGAGCAGATCCTGCGGGGCTGGCTGCTGGATGCCAGCGCCTTCGACCAGCCGCTGCACCGCCTGCAGCTGGACTGGAGCTCCGACCAGGAGGGCTTCCAGCGTTTCACCATCGAGGCCAGCGACGACCTGCAGCACTGGCAGCGCTGGGAAGACGGGCAGATCGCCCGCCTGAGCTTCGCCGAGGAGCGCGTCGAGCAGCGTGAAGTGGAGCTGCCTGGCGCCAAGGCACGCTACCTGCGTCTGCTCTGGCAGGCGCCGCAACAGGCCCCGGCCTTGCTGGACGCGCGGGTGGTGAGCATCGAGAACCAGGAGTCGGCGCCGGCGCTGGCCTGGTCCGCCGCTCTGGCTCCGACGACGAACAAGGTCGGCGAGTACAGCTGGGAGTTGCCGCTGTCTCTGCCGCTGGAGCGCGTGCGGGTGTCGTTGCCCCAGGGCAATGTGCTGGCGCCGGTCAGCCTGTCCTCCCGCGGCGCCGGCAAGCTGGAGTGGCAGCCGCTGACCAGCGGCCTGCTCTATCGCCTGCCGCAGGACGGCAAGGAGGTGCTGCAGGACGAGATCGAGCTATACGGAACGCCGGTGCAACAGCTGCGCCTGCGCGTCGATGCCCGCGGCGGTGGTCTCGGCAAGGAGGCTCCAGGCCTGCAGGTGGCGGTGCGCGGTACCCAGGTGGCATTCCTGGCGCGCGGTTCGGCGCCCTACCGACTGGCGGTGGGTGACAGCTCGTCGCGCTCCGCGGCGTTGCCGCTGGGCACCCTGATTCCCGGCTACGAGCCCAAGCGTCTGGCCAGCCTCGGTCGCGCCATCGCGCCCGAGACGGTGCCAGAGGTGGTGCGTGAGGCGGCCGATGCGGCGCAGTCCGCGGCGGACTGGAAACGTATCGGCCTGTGGGTCGTCCTGCTGGCCGGAGTCGCGCTGCTGGGTGGCATGGCCTTCAGCCTGCTGCGCAAGCCGACGGCGTGACAGGGTGGCCCCGCAACGGGGCCACGCGTTTGAACTTCCCCCGTGTCGCCATCCTCTCATCTGCTGTCCGGTTCGGCAGAGGCGCCCGCGCGCGCAAACGGTTAAACTGCCGCCGATTTTTCCCAGTTTCCGGAGCCCCTCCATGTCGCGCGTCACCCTCAGCCGCTACCTGATCGAACAGACCCGCAGTCACAACACCCCGGCCGACCTGCGTTTCCTCATCGAGGTGGTCGCGCGCGCGTGCAAGGAAATCAGCCATGCCGTGTCCAAGGGCGCCCTTGGCGGCGTGCTCGGCAGCATGGGCACCGAGAACGTCCAGGGCGAGGTGCAGAAGAAGCTCGACGTGATCTCCAACGAGATCCTGCTGGAGGCCAACGAGTGGGGCGGCCACCTGGCCGGCATGGCTTCCGAAGAGATGGACAACGCCTACCAGATCCCCGGCAAGTACCCGAAAGGCGCCTACCTGCTGGTGTTCGACCCGCTGGACGGCTCCAGCAACATCGACGTCAACGTCTCGGTCGGCACCATCTTCTCCGTGCTGCGTTGCCCGGATCAGTACCTGAGCCAGAACGATACTCTGGACGAGAAGGCCTTCCTGCAGCCGGGCACCCAGCAGGTCTGTGCCGGCTACGCCATCTACGGCCCGCAGACCATGCTGATGCTGACCCTAGGCGACGGCGTCATGGGCTTCACCCTGGACCGCGAGATGGGCAGCTTCGTGCTCACCCACGACAATATCCGCGTGCCGGAAAGCACCGCCGAGTTCGCCATCAACATGTCCAACCAGCGCCACTGGGAAGCCCCGGTGCAGGGCTATGTCTCCGAGCTGCTGGCCGGCAAGGAAGGCCCGCTGGGCAAGAACTACAACATGCGCTGGATCGCCTCCATGGTGGCCGACGTGCATCGCATCCTCACCCGTGGCGGCCTGTTCATGTACCCGCGCGATGCCCGCGAGCCGGAAAAGCCGGGCAAGCTGCGCCTGATGTACGAGGCCAACCCGATGTCGATGCTGATCGAGCAGGCCGGTGGTGCCGCCACCAACGGCACCCAGCGCATTCTCGACATCCAGCCGGAGTCCCTGCACCAGCGCGTGGCGGTATTCCTCGGTTCGAAGGAAGAAGTCGAGCGCGTCACCGGTTATCACAAGGCCTGAATCATGAGTGCCTGGCAGCCGCTGCTGGACTGGTGGTTCGGTGATGCCGAAGCCTCCGCCAGTGCCGTGGCTGCCAACCGCCAGGGGCTGTGGTTCGGCTACCGCGCCGAGCAGGACGACCAGGCGCGCCGTCTGTTCGGCGAGCCCTGCGCCGCCGCCCTCGCCGGTGGCCTGCAGGAGTGGACCGAACAGCCGCAGGGCTGGCTGGCGCTGATCCTGCTGCTGGACCAGCTGCCGCGCATGATCCACCGCGGTACCCCGCAAGCCTTCTCCGGCGATGCCCGCGCGCAGGCGCTGGTTCGCCAGGGCCTGGAGTCTGGGGTGGATGCCCAGCTGCCGGCGATCTGCCGGGTATTTCCCTATCTGGTGCTGGAGCACGCCGAAGACCTCGCCCAGCAGGACGAGGCGATCGCGCGTTTCGCCGCCTTGCGCGAGCAGGTTGCCGCCGACCAGCGCGCGCCGTTCGATGGCTATCTCGATTACGCCGAGCGCCACCGCCAGGTGATTCGTCGCTTCGGCCGCTTCCCGCATCGCAACGCAAGCCTCGGCCGTTCTTCCACCGCCGAGGAGCTGGCGTTTCTCGCGCAACCGGGTTCGCGTTTCTAGCAGGCGCCGACGAGGCCGGCGAACTGTGCGCGAGTTCGAGGGTCGGAGAGGCGCAATCGGGCGCGTCCTGTGCCAAGCTCTCTCGCAGTTTTCCTTCCTCTGGAGTTCCCCATGTCGCTGCGCAACCTCGCCATCCTCGCCGCCTGTGTCCTGCTCGCCGCCTGCAGCAAGATCAACCAGGACAACTACTCCAAGCTCAAGGCCGGCATGCCCAAGGCCGAGGTGGAGAGCCTGCTCGGCAGTCCCACCGAATGTTCCGGCGCCATCGGCCTGACCAGCTGCACCTGGGGCGACGAGAAGACCTTCATCAGCGTCCAGTTCGCCGGCGACAAGGTGATGATGTTCTCCGGCCAGGGCCTCAAGTAACGCCTGATCGAGATAACTCGCTCCTTCGGCCTGGCTCGCGGTCGAACAGCGCACAGGCCCGAAGGAGACTCCGCCATGCGCCCCATCCTGCTTTCCCTGCTGTGGCTCACCCTGATCGGCTGCGCCGGCTCCGGCGAACAGGACGATCCGCCGCAGACTGCCGGCCAGGTCGACCTGCAGCGCTACCAGGGCACCTGGTACGAACTGGCGCGCCTGCCGATGTTCTTCCAGCGTCACTGCGTCGCCTCCGAGGCCCATTACCGCCTGCAGGACGACGGTCGCGTGGCGGTGACCAACCGTTGTCGCAGCGAGGATGGCGAGTGGCAGGAGGCAAATGGTGAGGCCGAGCTGCAGCAGGCGGGGCACACCGACAAGCTGTGGGTGCGCTTCGACAACTGGTTCAGCAAGCTCTTCCCCGGCCTGAGCAAGGGCGACTACTGGGTGCTCTATCTCGAACAGGACTACAGCGTCGCGCTGGTCGGCCATCCGAATCGCGAGTACCTGTGGCTGCTGTCGCGCACGCCGCAAGTCAGTAACGAGGTGCGCGAACGCCTGCTGGCCGAGGCCCGCGCCCGCGGCTACGACACCGGCGAGCTGATCTGGCGCGCCGACTAGCGCTTCTTGCTGCGCAGCTTCACCGTGATCCGGGTATCGCCGCTGCCGTGCTCGAACAGGCACTGCGAGGGCGTCGGCTTGCCCTTGAGCAGCGTCGGATTGGTCGAGAAGCCCACCGGCTCGCGCGGTATCCCGCGCGGGCTGAGGGCCAGCGCGCCGTCGCCGTCCAGGTCCTGGAACAGCTGCACGGCGTAGCGTCCCGGCGGCAGGTCGCGCAGGCGCAGTTCGCCGTCATCGCTCTGGATCTGGCGCAGGATGGAGCCGTTCCAATCGGGCTGATCGGCGGAGAGCAGGGCCAGATGCACGGGGGCATTGGCCTGTTTGCCCTCGACCCTGACCAGAATGTCCCCGGCGACCGTCTGTGAACTGACGAACAGCAGCGCCAGCAGGCATGGCCAGGTTACGGTTTGAAGAAATCGCTGTGGCATAATCCGGCCATTCTGCAGGGAATAGGCAAGGGATGCGTCAGGTTTTAGTGGTCCATTTTTCACAAACCGGCCAGTTGGGGCGTCTGACCCAGTCGGTATGCGCGCCGCTGGAGAAAGCCGACGGCGTTCAGGTCGACCATCTGGCACTGCAGCCGGCCCAGCCTTTTCCCTTCCCCTGGCCGTTCCTCGGCTTCTTCCGCATCTTCCCCGAAACCGTGCTGATGCGCCCGCAGCCGCTGCTGCCGCTGCAGGTGGATGCCGGCAAGCGCTACGACCTTGTGATTCTCGCCTACCAGGTGTGGTTCCTCTCACCGTCGCTGCCGCTGACCAGTTTCCTCGCCTCGCCCGAGGCGGCCAGGCTGCTCAAGGACACCCCGGTGGTGACCCTGATCGGCTGCCGCAACATGTGGTTGATGGCCCAGGAGAAGGTCAAGGCCAAGCTGAGCGAGCTGGGCGCGCGGCTGGTCGACAATATCGCCCTGACCGACGCCTGCGGCACCGCCGCCAGCTTCCTGGCCACCCCGCTGTGGATGTTCACTGGCCGGCAGAAACCCTATTCCTGGGTGCCGCGTGCCGGCATCGAGGAGGGCGAGATCGTCGCCGCCAGCCGCTTCGGCGAGGCCATGGTGCAGCGCCTGACCCGCGACACCCAGCCCATCACCGAACCCATGCTCAAGGGCCTCGGCGCCGTGCGTATCGACGAGAAGCTGATCGGCAGCGAGAAGGTCGGCAACCGCAGCTTCCAGCTGTGGAGCCGCCTGCTCTCCGCCCTCGGCCCGCAGCAGAGCCGTCGCCGCGGCGCCGGCCTGGTGGTCTATATCGTCTTCCTGCTGTGCCTGATCGTTACCGTGGTGCCGCTCGGTGCCCTGCTCAAGAAATTGCTGGCTCCGCTGTCCAGGGAACGGACGTTGCGTGAAAAGGCCTACTTCGCCGGCCCGTCCGGCGAGTGAAGAGACCCGAGGAATTCAACGTGGCCAATCCCGTCTTCATCAACCGCATCAGCGCCTACCTGCCGTTCGACCCGGTCGACAACGAGCAGATGGAGGAGCGTCTCGGCCTGGTCGGCGGCCAGCCGTCGCGGGCGCGGCGCCTGGTGCTCAAGCGCAATGGCATCCAGAGCCGCCACTACGTGATCGACCCGGCCAGCGGCCAGGCGGCCATGAGCAACGCGCAGATCAGCGCGGCGGCCATTCGCAACCTGCAGGCCCCGGGCTTCGATCTGAATGAGCTGGATTGCCTGGTGGCCAGCACCTCGTCGCCGGACCAGACCATGCCCGGCCACGCGGTGATGGTGCACGGCGAGCTGGGCAGCCCGCCCGGCGAGGTGGTGACCACTGCCGGCATCTGCCTGTGCGGCATGACCGCGCTGAAGTACGCCTGGCTCAGCGTCGCCAGCGGCGAGAGCCGCAATGCGGTGGCCTGCGGCTCGGAAGTGGCCTCCACGCTGATGCAGGCGCGCAACTTCGACGCGGAGTACGAGCGCCGCGCCGCCGAGCTGGAGACCCATCCGGAGATCGCCTTCGAGAAGGACTTCCTGCGCTGGATGCTCTCCGACGGTGCCGGCGCCGTGTGGCTGCAGGGCCAGCCCAACGCCCGCGGCCTGAGCCTGCGCATCGACTGGATCGACATCCTCTCCTTTGCCGACCAGATGCCGCCGTGCATGTACGCCGGGGCGGAAATGACGGACGGCGGCCTGGCCGGCTGGAGCCGCTTCGACGCCGACGAGCGCAACCGTCGCTCGGTGATGGCGATCAAGCAGGACGTCAAGCTGCTCAACGACAACATCGTCAAGTACACGGTGGTCGAGACGCTCAAGCGCATCCTGCACAAGCGCGACCTGCGCGTGGCGGACATCGACCACTTCCTGCCGCACTATTCCTCCGAGTTCTTCCGCGAGCCGCTGGCGGTGGGACTGGCCGAGGCCGATCTGCCGATTCCCATGGAGCGCTGGTTCACCAACCTGACCAGCAAGGGCAACACCGGCGCCGCCTCGATCTTCATCATCCTCGAGGAGCTGTTCAACGGCGGTCGCCTGCGCAGTGGCGAGCGCCTGCTCTGCTACGTGCCCGAAAGCGGGCGTTTCTCCAGCGCGTTCATGCATCTGACGGTGGTTGGCCAATGAAGCTTGACGAGGTTCCCCAGGATCACAGCTCCACCTACGGCGGCCACAGCAAGCTGGTCTACGCCGTGGATGCCGAGGGCCACTACCAGCGCGCGCAGAGCGACGGCTGGGACACCGAGGCCTACGCCACCCAGCTGGCCGTTGCCGAGCTGGAGGCCCAGGAAGCCGAGGCCGAGGCGGCCTGGCAACGTGGCGAGCTGTCGCCGCTGAAATGCCTGATGTACCGCTACCGCCTGGACGAGCCGGCGCTGGCGCAGATCACCGGGCTGTTCCAGTGGCGCATCCGCCGGCATTTCCGTCCGGCCATCTACCGGCGCCTGAGCGCGTCTATCCTCGCCCGTTACGCCGAAGCCTTCGGCCTGCCGGTGGAACAACTGATCGGCTACCAGAAGGCCTCGGCATGAGCAGCTTCGAACCGCATTTCCAGCACCGTCAGAGCGCCCACTGCGAGAGCGGGGTGATGGCCAGCCTGCTGAGCCACGCCGGCCTGCCGATGAGCGAGCCGATGGCCTTCGGCCTGGCCTCGGGCCTGGCCTTCGCCTACCTGCCGATCGTCAAGCTCAGCGGCATGCCGCTGATTGCCTATCGCATGCCGCCGAAGCACCTGATCAAGACCCTGAGCAAGCGCCTCGGCGCGCGCCTCAACAGCCGCACCTTCGGCAACCCCGAGCAGGGCCGCCGCGAGCTGGATGCGCTGCTCGACCAGGGCCGCCTGGCCGGCCTGCAGAGCTCGGTGTTCTGGCTGCCGTACTTCCCGCCGGAGATGCGCTTCCACTTCAACGCGCACAACCTGCTGGCCTACGGCCGCGATGGCGATGAGTACCTGATCAGCGACCCGGTGTTCGAGGAGCCGGTGCGCTGCGCCAGCGCCGACCTGCAGAAGGCGCGCTTCGCCAAGGGTGCGCTGGCGGCCAAGGGCCTGATGTACTGGCTGGATGATGTACCGCAGCAGCAGGACTGGGAAAAACTGATCCGCCAGGCCGTGCTCGGCACCACGCGCATCCTCGACGGCATGCCGCTGCCGTGGATCGGCATCCGCGGCATCCAGCACCTGGCCAAGCAGGTCGAGCAACTCGATCCGGCGCAGACCAAATACAACCGCCTGTACCTGACCCATATCGTGCGCATGCAGGAAGAGATCGGCACCGGCGGCGCCGGCTTCCGCTTCATGTACGCCAGCTTCCTGCAGGAGGCCGGCGAGAAGATCGGTGCGGCCGAGCTGGGCGAGGCCTCGGCACGCCTGACCGCCATCGGCGACGACTGGCGCCAGTTCGCCTCGGCCTGCGTGCGCGCCAGCCGCAGCAAGGGCGAGGCGCCGGACTTCCGCCCCATCGCCGAGATGCTGCGTGGCATCGCCGGCCAGGAGCGGGCGCTGATGAAGGAACTGGGCGCCTGGAGCAAGCGCAAGGGCTGAGACTTACGCACCCGGTAGGAGCGAGCTCTGCTCGCGAATCACTCCGTGCGGGGCAGGTTCGCGAGCAAAGCTTGCTCCTACAGACTCAGTCGTAGCCCGGATGCAATCCGGGAAACCTGGTGCGGCCTGACCCCGGATTGCATCCTGGCTACCTGCTGGGCGCCTGGAGCAAGCGCAGGGCCTGATCCGCTCGGGGTGAACCGCTTACGTAGGGTGGATCGCGCTCCATCGATCCACCGAGCTGGGCAATGGTGGATGAACAGAGCGTCATCCACCCTACGCGCTGAGGCTGCAGCCGCTCCTACAGATTCAGCTGACGAACCTCGATCGCCGCCGTCAGCGCGGCGAAGCCCGCCGCCACTGCGGCCGGTGCGCCGCGTTCCAGCAGCACCGCCTGCACGCGGAAATCTCCCAGGTCTTCCACCACTACCAGCAGCGCCTGGCTGACCAGGCCATCGGCCAGGTCCAGCGCGGCCAATCGCTGCAGCTGTGGCCACACCCGTGGCCCTGCACCAACAAACAGGTTCGGCCCTTCCAGCCCCAATTGCTGGGCGACATGGAAGCCGGCCGCATTGCTCACGCTGTTGACGAACTCGAAGGGCTTGGGCTGGCGCTGCTGCACGCACACGGCGTCGAGCAGCGCGCCCATGGTCGGCCGCGCCGGGTGGCGCGAGGCCAGGTACAGGCCGCAGTCGCTGCGCACCTGCTCCTTGAGCAGGGCGGCGCCGAGCAGGGCCTGGAAGATCAGGCGGTCGATGCGCCGTGGCGGGCTGGCCAGGTACTGGCTCAGCGCGGCCTTCAGCGCCTTGTCGTCGAGCGCGGCGCTGCCGTGGATTTCGCTGGCGGCAATAACCTTCATGGCTGTTCTCCCGCAGCGCAGCCCTGCAGTACCAGGCTGGCGTTATTGCCCCCGAAGCCGAAGAAGTTGGCCAGCAGCAGGGCGTCGGGCGCAATTGCCGTCGGTTCGCTGGGCAATGGCAGCAGCGCCGCGTCGGCATAGTCCAGCGCCGGCAGCGCGCCCTGGCGCAGGGCGGCGAGCAGAACCAGGGTTTCGCTCAGGCCGCAGGCGCCGAGGGTATGGCCGAGCCAGGGCTTGAGCACGGCCAGCGGCGGCATCTCCTTGGGGTAGAGCAGGCGCATGCCGGCGCTCTCGGCCAGGTCGTTGGCGCCGGTGGCGGTGCCGTGCAGCTTGGCCAGGCCGATCTGCCCAGCCGTCACTCCGGCGGTGTTCAGCGCGCGTTGCATCACCCAGTCGATATGGCTGCCGTCCTCGCGGGTGGTGGTCAGGCTGCTGGTATCGCAGGCGCTGAAACCGCCGAGCAGCCTGGCCAGCGGTGCCGGGCCCGGTTCCAGGCCGAGCAGGGCGGTGCAGTAGCACTCGCCGAGCACCAGGCCGTCGCGTTCGGGATGGAAGGGCCGGTAGGCGCCGCTGGGGCTGGTCAGGTCGAGGGCGCCGAAGCCCTGCTGGGCGATGGCGCTGGGCGTCTCGAAGGCCAGCACCAGTACCTGCTTGTATTCGCCGCTGGCGAGCAGGCGCGCGCCATACAGCAGGCCATTGGCGGCGCTGGTGCAGGCGGTGTTGAGGGTGAAGGCATCGGCGAAGCCGTGGCGCTGGCGCAGCCGCTCGGCCATCAGGTCCAGTGGCGTGGAATGCTCGAAGCGGAAGCCTCCGTCGGCTACCACTTGGGTTTCCAGCTCGGTGATATCCAGCGCGGTGCTGGCGACGATCAGCAGGCAGTCGCCGGCCGCTGCGCCGCCCAGGGTTTCGCCGAGCAGGCGATCCAGGCGCGCGTCCAATACCTCGTCACCGGCGACGGCGAAGTAGGGGCGCGGCTGCTGCAGTTCATGCAGTTGGAAGGGCGTCGGATGCGGCCGATGGTCGGCCAGCAGGTTGCTCGCCGCATCGCTCAGGTCGGCGCCCAGGGCGCTGTACAGGGCGCCGCGCTGCAGGTAGGCCGGGGTCATTTCTGGCTGCGGATAAAGGCGGCGATATCGGCGATGCTGGCGAGGATCTTGCGCCCGTCCTTGGCACCCTCGATGCGCACACCGTAGTGCTGCTGCAGGGCCAGCGACACCTGCAGGGCGTCCAGGCTGTCCATCTGCACGCGGCTCTTGGCGCCGAACAGCGGCTCATCGTCGGCGATGCTCTGCCAGTCGATGTCGTCTTCCTTGTCGCACTCACGAATCAGCAGTTGCTTGAGTTGTTGTTCTAGTCGTTCGTCCATTGCGTTTGCTGCGCTCGTCTGCGGAACAGAAGCCAGCCACCGCCGCCCAGCAGGGCAGCCATCAGCAGCAGGCGGAAACAGTAGGGGGCGATGTCGGCGAGTGAGCCCTGGCCCACCAGCAGGGTGAGGAAGGCGTCCAGCGCCCAGCTCATCGGCGAGACTTCCGCCAGCTGGCCCATGGCCGCCGGCATCACGCTCTTCGGCACCATGATGCCGCCCAGTGCGGCGAGGATGATATTGATCCCGCCGCCGAGCAACAACGCCTGCTCGGCGCTGCGCGCCAGCGCCGCCAGCAGCAGGCCGAGGCCGCAGGTGGCCAGGCTCAGGCTGATGGCGAGTAGCACATAGCCCGCCGGGCTGCCCGGCAGGCTCAGGCCCTGCAGGCCGAGCAGCGGCAGGCCGTGCACGCCGATGCTCAGCAGCAGGGCGAACTGCACCAAGTTGATGGCGAAGTAGGGCAGCAGCTTGCTCAGGGCCAGGGTGGCCAGACTCAGGTCGAGGGCGCGGAAGCGTAAGAGCGCGCCGCTCTGCTGTTCGCGCTGGAAGCCACCGGCCATCGGCAGGGCGACGAAGAACATGCCGAAGATCAGCCAGGCCGGCACGCTCAGCTGGCTGGCGTTGGCCCGGCCGCTGAGGTCACCGCTGGCCAGCAGTTCGTGTTCCTCGATCTGGCTCTGCGTGCGTTGCTGCACCAGG
The DNA here is from genome assembly GCF_005508865.1 of Pseudomonas sp. F(2018). Taxonomy (GTDB): domain Bacteria; phylum Pseudomonadota; class Gammaproteobacteria; order Pseudomonadales; family Pseudomonadaceae; genus Aquipseudomonas. Next base: position 80,870 of record NZ_SCOM01000003.1, on the reverse strand, counting down.
GCCAGGCGCTCGGCCAGCGGCAGGCTGGCATCCACGTCGCCATTGTCTTCGAGGAAGGCGAGCAGGCGGGTCTGCGCCAGGGCGATGCGCACGGCGCCGCGCAGGTGCTGGCGCGACAGCTTGTCCAGTTGCGGCGGGAAGCCCAGGGCCAGGCCCTGGCGCTCATCGTCCAGCAGGCTCTCGCTGAAGTCGGCGGGCAGGCTGATCCTGGCGCTGCGCGCATCGCCCTGCGCCAGCAGTTCGCTGCCCGGCAGCTGGGCCTGCAGGGCAGCGCGGAACACCTGCTCGTAGCTGCCGTTGGGCTCTGCCTGCAATACCAGGCGCAGTGCCGGCGGCTTGTCCTGTAGGTAGTTGGACATGGCGCCGGCCATCAGCACCAGGAACAGCGTCGGCATGATGAACAGCACGGCCAGCGCGTGTGGGTCGCGCAGCATCAGCAGGAATTCCTTGCGCACCAGGGCCCGCAGTCTCATAGCCGGCCTCCGTTGAGGCGCAGGTAGAGCTGCTCCAGCGAAGGCCGGCCGAAGCGCAGCAGGTGCGGCAGTTCGGGGCGCTCGGCGAGGAAGCGGGTGATCTCCAGCAGTTGCGGGCCATCCAGCGCGGCGATGCGCAGGCCGCCCGGCAGCGTCTCTGCGCTCAGGTGCAGCTTGCCCAGCAGCTCGCGCAGGCCGGCGGGTTCCTCGCCCTGCCATTCCAGCAATAGGCCGTGGCTGTCGCCGAGCAGCTGTCGACTGTCCAGGTCCAGGCGCACGCGGCCCTCGTGCAGCAGGACGATGCGTTGGGCCACGCGCTCGATTTCGTCGAGGTAGTGGCTGGTGTAGATCACCCCGTGGCCTTCACTGGTGAGGCGCTCGACGGCGCCCAGCAGCAGCTGGCGACTGGCGGCGTCGACGCCGACTGTGGCCTCGTCGAACAGATACAGGCGCGCCGGTTGCAGCAGGCCGATGGCGAAGTTCAGCCGCCGTTGTTCGCCACCGGACAGGCGCGCGGCACGACGCTGCAGCTTGCTTTCCAGGGCGGTGCTGGTGATGCACAGCTCCAGGCGACGGGCGCGCTCGGCGCCGCGCAGGCGGTAGAGGTCGGCGAACAATTCGAGGTTCTCGCGCACCTTGAGCTCGGCATAGAAGGCCAGCTGCTGCGGCACCAGGCCGAGGCTGCGCTCGCCGTCCCAGCGGATCGTGCCCTGCTGCAGCGGCAGCACGCCGGCCAGCAGGGAGAGCAGGGTGGTCTTGCCGGCACCGTTGCTGCCTAGCAGGCCCAGGCACTGGCCGGCCTGCAGCTGCAGGTCGATGTCCTGCAGGGCCGGAGTAGCGGCGCCGGGGTAGCGGTGGCTGAGGTTGCTCAGTTCAAGCACGGACCAGTACCAGCAGGAGCTTGCCGTCCAGCAGCAGGCGCTGCTCGGCATGGATGCTGAAGGTGTAGAGGGCGCCGGCCGGGCTCAGTGCCTCCTGGGTGGCGGCGACATGCAGCGCGCCCTCGCGGTGTTGCGGCTCGAAGTGCAGCTGCAACTGGGACAGCTTGCCCACCAGAGCCATGTCGATGGCGCTATCCTCGCCATATAGGGCACCATGCGCGGCGCACAGCTGGGCGGCGGCCTCGAACAGCAGGCAGGGCGAGGCGTCGTGGCCCAGGGCGTCCAGGTGATGCCAGGCGGACAGCCCCTCGATGCGGCCGGCGTCGTGGCCGAGCAGGGCATCCAGCCACAGGGCTTGGCCCTGGTGCGGCAGCAGGCTGTGCAGTTGGGTGCGGTCCATTGCGTACGCCGGAACTGAAGAGGCCGGCAGTGTATCAGAGGCCCGAACGGGGCTGGCGAAGCGGCAGACGGAGGAGAAAGGGATGGCGTGGCTGCAGGTGGCGGGGTTTGCGCTGGGCTCACTGGTGTTGCTGGGCATCTCCTGGCGCGCGCTGAAGAACACCCGTTCCCACGGCTTCTACCGCTTCCTCGCCTGGGAGGCGATGCTCGGCCTGCTGGTGCTCAACGCGCCGGTGTGGTTCGAGGATCGCTACGCCCTGCACCAGAAGGTGTCCTGGGTGCTGCTGTTCGCCTCGCTGAGCGTGCTGTTCTGCGGCATCTACCAGCTGCGCCGTGACGGCAAGCCCAGCGAGCAACGCCAGGACGATGAGCTGTACGCCTTCGAGCGCACCTCGCAGCTGGTCACTGGCGGCATCTATCGTTTTATCCGCCACCCGCTGTTCTGCTCGTTGCTGCTGCTGACCTGGGGGATTGCCTGGAAGGATCTGCACCCCGTGACGCTGGTCCTGGCCGCAGTGGCCAGCGTGCTGCTGTACCTGGCGGCACGGCGTGACGAGGCGGAGTGCCTGGCCTACTTCGGCGAGGACTACCGTGCCTACATGGGCCGCAGCCGGATGTTTATTCCCTACTTGTTCTAACTGGCGTAGCGCGGGTTTCACCCGCCCTACGACTACTCCCAGTTCAGCCGCGCCAGCTTCCACTCGCCGTCCTCCAGCCACCATTCCAGCTTGACGCTGTAGTGCCGGGCGCTGTCCGGGATCAGCCCCTCGGCGCCGGTCATGGCCACCTCGGCGCGGGTGTGGCCCTTCTCGCTGTAGGTCGGGTCGACTTCGCTGCTGGTGCCGATGGCGATCACCCGCACCTGCTTGTGGCGCAGGAACAGCAGGGCCATGGTGCGCCGCGCCCACTCGCGGTCGTATTGCTGCTGGGCGCTGAACTGCGGGTGCAACTGGTCCAGCACCTCATCGTTGCGCTTGGCCTCGATATTGTCCTGCAACTGCTGGACGGCAGCCTCCAGCGCGGCCTGAGGATCGCTTGGCGTGCAGCCGGCGAGCAGCGTGCAGATCAGTAGAAAAGCCAGAGCAAATCGCTGGGTAGGCATGTTCAACTCCCGATTCATGGTTATGATGCCCGGCACGGCTGACCGTCGGCAGACGGTCCAAGGACCTTACGCACAGACTCGGGAGTGCGCCATGCAGACTTTGTATCCGGAGATCAAACCCTACGCCCGCCATGAGCTGGCGGTGGAGGAACCGCACGTTCTCTACGTGGACGAGAGCGGCTCTCCGGACGGCCTGCCGGTGGTGTTCGTCCACGGCGGCCCGGGCGCCGGCTGTGACGCCGCCAGCCGCCGCTACTTCGATCCCAACCTGTACCGCATCGTCACCTTCGATCAGCGCGGCTGCGGTCGCTCCACGCCCCACGCCAGCCTCGAGGGCAACGACACCTGGAGCCTGGTGGCGGATATGGAGCGCATTCGCGAGCACCTGGGCATCGACAAGTGGGTGCTGTTCGGCGGTTCCTGGGGTTCGACCCTATCGCTGGCCTATGCCCAGACCCATCCCGATCGCGTACATGCGCTGATACTGCGCGGCATCTTCCTTTGCCGCCCGCAGGAGTTCGACTGGTTCTACCAGGAGGGCGCCAGCCGCCTGTTCCCCGACTACTGGGAAGACTACCTGGCGCCGATCCCGGCCGAGGAGCGCGGCGACCTGATGCAGGCCTTCTACAAGCGCCTCACCGGCCCGGACCAGATCGCCCAGATGCATGCGGCCAAAGCCTGGTCGTGCTGGGAAGGCCGCACCGCCACCCTGCGTCCCAACCCGCAGGTGGTCGATCGCTTCACCGAGCCGCATCGCGCCCTGTCGATCGCCCGCATCGAGTGCCACTACTTCGTCAACAAGGCCTTCCTCGAGGAGGACCAGCTACTGCGCGACATGCCGAAGATCGCCCACCTGCCAGGCGTGATCGTGCATGGCCGCTATGACGTGATCTGCCCTCTGGACAACGCCTGGGCGTTGCACCAGGCCTGGCCGAACAGCGAGCTGCAGATCATCCGCGATGCCGGTCACGCCGCCGCCGAACCGGGCATCACCGATGCGCTGGTGCGCGCCGCCGACCAGATGGCCCGGCGCCTGCTCGACCTGCCGCTGGAAGACGCGTGAAGCTATTGATCCAGCGGGTGCGTGGCGCCCGCGTCGAAGTCGATGGAGAGATAGTCGGCGCCATCGACCAGGGCCTCCTGGCGCTGGTCGGCATCGAGCCGCAGGACAATCCCGCCAGCATCGCCAAGGGCCTGCAGCGCATGCTGGCCTACCGGGTGTTCAGCGATGCCGAGGGCAAAATGAACCTGTCGCTGAGGGACGTGAATGGCGGCCTGCTGCTGGTCTCGCAGTTCACCCTGGCCGCCGACACCAGGAGCGGCCTGCGTCCGAGCTTTTCCACCGCCGCGCCGCCGGCCCAGGGCCTGGCCATGTTCGAACAGTTGGTGGCGCTGGCCCGCGAGCAGCACCCACAGGTGGCCACCGGTAGATTCGGCGCCGACATGCAGGTGCATCTGGTCAACGACGGGCCGGTGACCTTCCTGCTGGAGGTCTGAGCTCGCCAGCGGCAGGCGATCCACGGCCGAACCGGCCGATTTCCCCCGCGTCCGCGCTTCTGGGCTCCAGCTCATTCTCTGCCAGCCAGTCCAGCGCCAGCTCGTGCAGGCGCTCGGCCTCGTAGAGCCGCCAGTCCTTGTGTGCGTCGGGGAACTGGTTGAGCGCGTTGTGGAAGCTGCGCTGCGGCTTGCGGCTGGCCAGGGCGGCTTCCAGGGCGGTGTAGGCGTCCGGCTGGGAGACTTCCGGCAGGAAGTCCTGCATCAGTGCCAGGCGCTCGCCGGGGGAGAGGCTATCCAAGGCCAGGAAGCGCTCCGGCTCCTCTTCCAGCAGGCGTTCGATATCGGGGTCTTCGCCGGGTGGCGGGATGTCCAGCAGCCTGCCGCTGAGCAGGTCGAGGCGGTGGTCGGCATCCTGGTCGGCGAGAGCCGCGGCCAGGGCATCCAGGTCGATCGTCAGGGGGCGCATGGCGGTCGCTCCTTTACGCAGGGAGCTTCAGCCTATGCCGTTGGTGGTTTCAGAACAACCTTGCCAGCAGCGCTGTCACCGCCGTTTCCACCCGCAAAATGCGCTCGCCCAGCTGCACCGGCTGCAGGCCGGCCTCTTGCAACTTGTCCACCTCGTAGGGGATCCAGCCGCCTTCCGGACCGATGGCCAGGGTCACCGCTTCGCTGACCGCGCGTGGGCAGGCCGGGAAATCACCGGGGTGGCCGACCAGGCCCAGGGTGCCGGCGGCGATCTGCGGCAGGCGGTCTTCGACGAAGGGCTTGAAGCGCTTCTCGATGATCACCTCGGGCAGCACGGTGTCGCGGGCCTGCTCCAGGCCGAGGATCAGTTGCTCGCGGATGGCCTCGGGTTCGAGGAAGGGGGTCTGCCAGAAGCTCTTCTCCACCCGGTAGCTGTTGAGCAGCACCAGGCGCGGCACGCCCATGGCGGCCACCGTCTGCAGCACGCGCTTTAGCATCTTCGGCCGGGGCAGGGCCAGCAGCAGGGTCAGCGGCAGCTTGGCCGGCGGCGGCTGGTCCAGCTCCACCTGCAGCTCGGCGTGTTGCTCGTCCAGGGCCAGCAGGGTGCCGCGGCCCATGGCACCACCGAGGCGGCCGACACGCAGCTGGTCGCCGGCCTCGGCGCGGTGTACCTCGTGCAGGTGCTTGAGGCGCCGGCCTTCGAGCACGGCGCGATCGGCCGCGACGAAGTCGGCGTCTTCCAGTAGCAGCAGGTTCATTGCAGTGGTGCGGGCGGCTGGTCGTCGGACTCGACTTCGTCGTGGTCGCTGCGCTTGCGCACCAGGCCGCCGAAGAACAGGCCGACCTCGAACAGCAGCCACATGGGCACGGCCAGCAGGGTCTGCGAGAAGATGTCCGGCGGAGTGAGGATCATGCCGACCACGAAGCAGCCGACGATCACGTAGGGTCGGCTCTTCTTCAGCGTCTCGATGTCGATGATGCCGACCCACAGCACCAGGAAGGTCGCCACCGGGATCTCGAAGGCCACGCCGAAGGCGAAGAACAGGGTCAGGACGAAGTCCAGGTATTCGTTGATGTCGGTCATCATCGCCACTCCTTCCGGGGTCACGCTGGCGAAGAAGTGGAACATCAGCGGGAACACCAGGAAGTAGGCGAAGGCCATGCCGCCGTAGAACAGGAAGATGCTGGAGACCAGCAGCGGCATGGCGATGCGCTTCTCGTGCTTGTACAGCCCCGGCGCGATGAAGCCCCACACCTGGTGCAGGATGATCGGGATGGCGAGGAACAGCGCGCACCACGCGGTCAGCTTGAACGGCGTGAGGAAGGGCGAGGCGACGCCGGTGGCGATCATCGTCGCGCCTTCCGGCAGGTAAGCGCGCAGCGGCGCCGAGACGATGGTGTAGATGTCCTGGGCGAAGTAGAACAGCCCGGCGAACACGATGAAGATGACGATCACGCAGCGCAGCAGGCGTGAGCGCAGCTCGGTGAGGTGCGCGACCAGGGGCATCTCGCTGTTCTGTTCGGTCATGGCTGGCGCGGCGGCTCCGGATTGGCTGGGGAAGGGGCCGGGGGAGTGGCGGGTGCGCTGGTCGTCGGGGTGACGGGCGCCTCAGGCTCGGGCTGCGGCTCTTGCGCGGCGACGACGGGCGGCGCCGGTGGCTGGATAGACTGCTTGAGCTCGCGCTCCATCTGCAGGATCTGCTCGTTGTGCAGCTGCCGACGAATTTCGTCGGCACCCATCTCGCGTTCCACTTCCGCCTTGATCGCACCGAAGCTGCGCTTCAGCCTGCCGATCCACAGACCGGCGGTGCGTGCGGCGCCGGGCAGGCGCTCGGGGCCGAAGACGATCAGCGCCACCAGCCCGACCAGCAGCAGCTCGGAGAAGCCGATATCGAACACGCGTCAGTCCTTACGCGCCGGCTCTTCGACCTTCTGCGCCTGGGCGTCGATGGTCTGCGGCTTGTGCAGCTGCTCGCTCGCCGCGGGGGCCGGCTCGGTGGGCTTGTCTTCCTCGGTGTTCATCGCCTTGCGGAAGCCCTTGATGGTCTCGCCCAGGTCGGAGCCGAGGTTCTTCAGGCGCTTGGTGCCGAACACCAGCACCACCACGATCAGAATGACTACCCAGTGTTTCCAGTCGAAAATGCCCATGCATCAGTCCTCGAAAATGATCAGTCGGAAGTAGTGGGGCGCGCCGCTTTCTCGTCGTGCCCGGAAAGTCCGAAACGCCGATCCAGCTCGTCCAGCACGGCCTGCGGATGCTGGCCGAGGGCGGCGAGCATGACCAGGCTGTGGAACCAGAGGTCCGCGGTTTCGTAGATCAGGTCGCTGCAATCGCCGTTGATGGCCGCGTCCTTGGCCGCAAGAATGGTCTCGACCGACTCTTCGCCGACCTTCTCCAGAATCTTGTTCAGGCCCTTGTGATACAGGCTGGCCACGTAGGAGCTGTCCGGCGCCGCGCCTTTGCGCGCCTCCAGCACCTCGGCCAGGCGGGTGAGGGTGTCACTCATGCTTGTGTCCCTGGTAGATGGCATGCGGGTCTTTCAGTACCGGATCGACGCTGTGCCACGCACCATCTTCCCAGACCCGGTAAAAGCAACTTTCACGCCCGGTGTGACAGGCGATGCCGCCGATCTGCTCGACCAGCAGGATGATCACGTCGGCGTCGCAGTCCAGCCGCAGCTCGTGGAGCTTCTGCACATGGCCGGAGTCTTCGCCCTTGCGCCACAGCTTGCCACGCGAACGTGACCAGTAGATGGCGCGCTGTTCGGCGGCGGTGAGGGTCAGGGCCTCGCGGTTCATCCAGGCCATCATCAGCACGCGGCCGGTCTTGTGGTCCTGGGCGATGGCCGGGACCAGGCCATCCTCGTTCCAGCGAATTTCGTCGAGCCAGTCGGTCATTTCTCAATCCACCCGTTGCCGGGCACTTCGGTGGCGCGGGCGTCGCGCCGGTGGTGCACCCTGTTGGTGCCTGAAAGAGCCAGTGTGCCAGCCGGGCGCGATACTGGCTATCGGCGCAGGATCAGCGCCAGCCCGGCCGCCAGGCTGAGCCAGGCGGCCCAAGCCGTCGGCGCCAGCGCCAGGCCCTGGCTGACGCCGCCGGCCACCAGGGCGGCGCCGAGCAGACGCAGCGGCCACTGGTCGCGCTGCTCGCGCCACGGCGGTGGTGGGTCGCTGGCGTGCGGCTGGCTCATGCGCTCGAGCATGTCGCGGGCCATGTGGGCGAAGTGCGGCACCTGTTCGGCCTGACTCTGCAGGTTGTGCAGCAGGTTGCGCGGGCTGACGCGCTCGCGCATCCAGCGTTCGAGGAACGGCTGGGCGGTGCTCCACAGGTCCAGGTCCGGGTACAGCTGGCGGCCGAGGCCCTCGATGTTGAGCAGGGTCTTCTGCAGCAGCACCAGCTGCGGCTGCACTTCCATGTTGAAGCGCCGTGCGGTCTGGAACAGGCGCAGCAGCAGCTGGCCGAAGGAGATGTCCTTCAGCGGCTTCTCGAAGATCGGCTCGCACACGGTGCGGATGGCCGCCTCGAAGTCGTTGACCCGGGTTTCCGCCGGTACCCAGCCGGAGTCGATATGCAGCTGCGCGACCTTGCGGTAATCGCGCTTGAAGAAGGCGATCAGGTTGCGCGCCAGGTAGTCCTGGTCCTCGGGGGTGAGGCTACCGACGATGCCGCAGTCGATGGCGATGTACTGCGGGCTCCACGGCGTGCGGGTGGCGACGAAGATGTTGCCGGGGTGCATGTCGGCATGGAAGAAGCTGTCGCGGAACACCTGGGTGAAGAAGATCTCTACACCGCGTTCGGCCAGCAGTTTCATGTTGGTGCGCTGGTCGGCCAGGGTCGCCAGGTCGGTCACCGGCACGCCGTAGATGCGCTCCATGACCAGCACCTTGGGCCGGCACCAGTCCCAGTGCACCTGGGGCACGTAGAGCAGCGGCGAGTCCTGGAAATTGCGCCGCAGCTGGCTGGCGTTGGCCGCCTCGCGCAGCAGATCGAGCTCGTCGTAGATGGTCTTCTCGTAGTCCGACACCACCTCCACCGGGCGCAGGCGGCGGGCATCGGCCGAGGCCTTCTCGGCGATGCGTGCGGCGAGGAACAGCCAGGCCAGATCGGAACGGATGATCGGCCGCAGGTTGGGGCGGATCACCTTGACCACTACTTCCTCGCCGCTCTTCAGCTGCGCGGCGTGGACCTGGGCGATGGAGGCCGAGGCCAGCGGGGCCACGTCGAAGCGGGCGAACACTTCGCCGACCGTGGCGCCGAGCTGCTGCTCGATGCGTTCCACGGCGTGCTCCGGGTCGAACGGCGGTACCTGATCCTGCAGGCGTGCCAGCTCGTCGGCCACGTCCGGTGGCAGCAGGTCGCGGCGGGTGGAGAGCAACTGGCCGAACTTGATGAAGATCGGGCCGAGGTCTTCCAGCGCCAGGCGCAGGGCCTCGCCGCGGCTCAGCTCGAGCTTGCGCCGGGGTAGCCAGCGCCAGGGCAGGGCGAAGCGCAGGGCGCGCATCCAGGTGGGCAGCGGCAGGTTGAGCAGCAGGTCGTCCAGGCGGTAGCGGATGACCACGCGCAGGATGCGCAGCAGGCGGCGGGTGGCGAGCAGCTTCATGCGTCGGGTTTCATTCTTCTGGCGAGGCGCTCGAGGCGGGCGTCGAGGCGGTCGAGGGCGAGCTTGAGGTCGTCCAGTTCGGTAAAGCGGGCCTGGGCTTCGCGCTCGCCGACCAGGCTGCGCGACTCCTCGGCCAGGTAGTCGGCGAGGGTCTGGCGCAGGCTGTCGAGGCTGTCGCCGGCCCAGTTGATGCGGCTGCGCAGGTGACCGGCGAGCAGCGTGCTGCCGACCGGGCCGAGCCATCGCGACAGCTCGTATTCCCAGTCCAGCTCCAGGTCCTGGAGGATGCCGGCCAGTTCCAGCAGCACGGCGCTGTCACCACTCAGGGTGACGTCGGGGCGGTGCAGGATGGCGGTCTTGTCCTTGGCCAGGGCCAGGCGCAACAGGCTGCTGGCCGGGGCGCTGAGGGTGCAGTCGGCGTCGCCCCACTGGCTGGCCAGTTGCAGGCCGTCCTCGCTGGGCAGGATGAACAGCTTGAGCGCCGGGCTCTGGCAGTCGACTTCGATCACCGTACCTTCCAGCCGGGCCAGGCGCGGCAGCGCGGTGCTGTCCATCTGCAGCACGCGGTTGAGGCCGAGCTCGACGCCGGCGAGCAGCGCCTGGGTGAGCATCAGGGTTTGATACCGCGGTGCAGAGCGACGATGCCGCCGGTCATGTTGTGGTAGGTGACGCGCTCGAAGCCGGCCTCGACCATCATGGCCTTGAGGGTTTCCTGATCCGGGTGCATGCGGATCGATTCGGCCAGGTAGCGGTAGCTGTCGGAGTCGTTGGTGATCAGCTTGCCGGCCAGCGGCATGAAGCTGAACGAGTAGGTGTCGTAGACCTTGGCCAGCAGCGGGTTGCCGGGTTTGGAGAACTCCAGCACCAGCAGGCGGCCACCGGGCTTGAGCACACGCAGCATGGAGCGCAGGGCGTCTTCCTTGTGGGTGACATTGCGCAGGCCGAAGGCGATGGTGACCACGTCGAAATGGTTGTCCGGGAACGGCAGCTTCTCGGCATCGGCCTGGACGAATACCACGTTGCCGGCCACGCCCTTGTCCAGCAGGCGATCCCGACCGACCTTGAGCATCGAGTCGTTGATGTCGGCCAGCACCACTTCGCCGGTCGGGCCGACCAGGCTTGCGAACTTGCGGGTGAGGTCGCCGGTGCCGCCGGCGATATCCAGCACCCGGTTGCCCGGGCGCACGCCGGACAGCTCGATGGTGAAGCGCTTCCACAGGCGGTGCAGGCCGCCGGAGAGCACGTCGTTCATCAGGTCGTACTTGGCCGCCACCGAGTGGAAGACTTCCGCCACCTTCTCCGCCTTCTGGCTTTCCGGCACATCCTGGAAACCGAAGTGGGTGGTCTGTTCCTGCTCTGGGGCTTTGCGCGGGTCGTTCATGTCGCCGTCACCTGAATCGAAGTGGCGGCCATTCTAAACCCGTGGCCGGCCTTTGTCTTGGCGCCGGGCGGAGCTGATATAGTCGCGTGACATAAGGTCGCAGCAGGAGTCGCGCATGTCCCGCATCACCGTCGAACGCACCCATTCCCTCGGCCTGGCCGTTGCCCGCGAGAAGGCCGAGGCGCTGGCCCAGCGCCTGGCCAGCGAGTACGACGTGAAGTACCGCTGGAGCGGCGACACCCTGGAGTTCAAGCGCAGCGGCGCCGACGGCACCATCGCGGTGGGCGATTCCAGCGTGCGGGTGGAGCTCAAGCTGGGTCTGCTGCTGTCCGCCCTGGGTGGCACCATCAGGCGCGAGATCGAGGAGACCCTCGACAAGCATCTGCAGGCCTGACGGTCCCTAGTATGTGATTTCTAATTTTCTTCACTACCTTGCGCTCAAGTCCTGGCAAAGGACGAACAGTCCATCACTTTGAGCGAGAGGTGCACCATGGTCACTAAAGTTGCCGCCAAGAAGAAAGTCGCAGTCGAGAAAGTCGAAGACAAACTCACCGTTCTGACCGACGTCAAAGCCTATGCCCGCAAGGTCTGGCTGGCTGGCCTGGGTGCCTACGCCAAGGCCGGTGCCGAAGGCGTCGACTACTTCAAGGAGCTGGTCAAGGCCGGCGAAGGCGTCGAGAAGCAGGGCAAGAAACTGGTGAACGAGCAGGTCGATGCCGCCAACAGCCAGATCGAGTCCCAGCTCAAGAGCGTCAAGAACAGCGTCTCCGAAGTCAAAGGTAAGGTCGAAGTGCAATTCGACAAGATCGAAAAGGCCTTCGACAATCGTGTAGCCAGCGCTCTGAACCGTCTGGGTATTCCCTCCAAGCAGGATGTTGAGGCACTCTCTGCTAAGCTGGACGAGTTGAATGCTTTGCTTGAGCGAGTGGCGCGTACCCAATAAGGAGAGCAGGATGGCTGTTAAGAAACCTACCGCTGCAAAACCGGCGGCTAAACCGGCAGTGAAAAAACCGGCTGCCAAAAAGGAAAGCAACTCCTGGATCGGCGAGATCGAGAAGTACTCGCGCCAGATCTGGCTGGCCGGCCTCGGTGCCTATTCCAAGATCAGCAACGACGGCAACAAGCTGTTCGATGGCCTGGTCAAGGACGGCGAGAAGGCCGAGAAGAAAGCCAAGACCGAAGTCGACAAGCAACTGGATGTGGTCAAGTCCAGCGTCGGCAGCACCGTCGGTTCGGCCAAGTCGAAAGTCGACGAAGTCAAAGGCAAGGCCATCGGCAAATGGAGCGAGCTGGAAGAGGCTTTCGACAAGCGTCTTAACAGCGCCATCTCCCGTCTGGGCGTACCGAGCCGCAACGAAGTGAAGTCGCTGCAGACCAAGGTCGACAGCCTGACCAAGCAGATCGAAAAGCTCACCGGTGTATCGGTGAAGTCGGTCAAGCCGGTCGCCAAGGCTGCTGCCAAGCCGGCAGCCAAACCTGCTGCTAAGCCAGCCGCCAAGGCCGCCGCTAAACCGGCCGCCAAGCCAGCTGCCAAAGCTGCCGCCAAGCCGGCTGCGAAGCCTGCGGCCAAGGCTGCTGCCAAACCAGCCGCCAAGCCTGCGGCGAAACCGGCTGCAGCCAAGCCCGCTGCAAAACCGGCCGCCAAGCCGGCTGCCGCGAAGAAGCCGGCGGTGAAGAAAGCCGCCGCGCCGAAGCCGGCCGCCAAACCGGTCGCTGCCAAGCCTGCCGCTCCGGCGCCGGCTCCGGCTGCCACCCCGGCTCCGGCCGCTGCACCGGCAACGCCCGCCACTCCGTCCTGATCCCCTCAGGATGTACAAACGCCCGGCCCAGTGCCGGGCGTTTGCATTTCAGGGGCAGAGAAAACGCTGAGGGGGTTCAGGCTTCCAGATAGCGATGGGCGATGCGTTCGGCGGCGTGGCGCGATTCATCGGTGAGATGCGGGGCGACCAGCATCATGATCTGGAACACCACCAGGCGCACTTCGCCGCTGGCGCCGAGGATGCGTTGGTAGTCGAGGGAGAACAGCAAGGTCAGGGTGATCTGCTCCACCAGCTGGCCGAGCGCCTCCGTATCGCTGCGCAGCTGGCCCAGGGCCTTGAGGCGCGCCAGCAGGCTGGCCAGGGTGCGCTTGAGCAGGTTCAGCCACTGGCGGACGCCACGGGCCAGCTTGGGCAGGCGGCCGGAGAGGTTGGACAGGTCCTGGAACAGGAAGCGGTACGAGGCCAGGCGCTCGACGATCAGGTGCAGGAACAGCCAGTAGTCCTCGGCGCCCAGCTCGGCTTCGGCGGGCGGGTCGAGCAACGGCGCCAGTTCTGCCTGGAAGCGCTCGAACAGCTCCATCACCAGCGGCTCCTTGCCATGGAAGTGGTAATAGAGATTGCCCGGGCTGATGCCTATCTCGGTGGCGATTTCGAGGGTGGAGACGTTGGGTTCGCCCTGGTCGTTGAACAGCTGCAGGGCGGTTTCGAGGATGCGGTCGCGGGTCTTCATTCCATGATCTTGTAGGGCCGCTGGAGCTTCGACGATAACCGGCCGGGCTTGCGCCCGGCCAGTGTTTTTCGCCGCGTCTCAGCGCACGTGGACATAGGTTCCGGGGGCTGCTTCCATCGCCGGGTATTTATTGCTGCCGACGCGGAACACCGTTTCGCGTTGCTCCCCCGAGCGCTGCTGGATCCACTCCAGCCATTGCGGCCACCAGCTGCCCTCGTGCTTCTGCGCGTCGTAGTACCAGGCGCGCGGATCGCTGGTCAGCTTGCCGTTCTCGAAGTAGGTGGCCTTGGGGTTGCTCGGCGGATTGAGGATGCTCTGGATGTGGCCGCTGTTGGACAGGATGAAGCGGCGATTGCCGCCGAGCAGCAGCGCCGAGCGGTACACCGTGTCCCAGGGGGTGATGTGGTCGTTGATGCCGGCGACGCTGAAGCTGTCCAGGTTGACTTTGGACAGGTCGATCGGCGTGCCGCACACCTCCAGGCCGCCGATGCGGGTCAGCGGGTTGTGCTTGAACAGGTCGAGCAGGTCGCCGTGTAGGGCGGCCGGCAGGCGGGTGTTGTCGTTGTTCCAGTAGAGGATGTCGAACGCCGGCGGCTCCTTGCCCATCAGGTAGTTGTTGACCCAGTAATTCCAGATCAGGTCGTTGGGGCGCATCCAGGCGAATACCCGGGACATGTCGCGGCCATCGAGCACGCCGCTCTGGTAGGAGCGACGCTTGGCCGACTCCAGGGTTTGCTCGTCGGCGAACAGCATCGCCGGGCTCTCCACCTGACTGTCCAGCAGGCTGACCATGTAGGTGGCGCAGCCGATTTTGCGCAGCTGGCGCTTGGCCTGCAGGTGGCCCTGCAGAGCGGCGATGGTCAGGCCACCGGCGCAGGCGCCCATCAGGTTGACCTCCTTACTGCCGCTGATGGCGCGGCACACGTCGGTGGCGTCCTCCACGGCCTGCACGTAGCTGGACAGGCCCCACTCGCGATGACGAGCGTCCGGGTTGCGCCAGCTGATCATGAACACCTGCAGGCCGTTCTTCAGGCAGTACTGGACGAAGCTCTTCTCCGGGCTGAGGTCGAAGATGTAGAACTTGTTGATCTGCGGCGGTACTACCAGCAGCGGGCGCTCGTACTGCTTTTCGCTCATCGGCTTGTAGTGGATCAGCTCGAACATCTCGCTGCGGAACACCACCGAGCCGGGGGTGATGGCCAGATTGCGACCGACCTCGAAGGCGCGCTTGTTGACCTGCTGCGGCATGCCGTTGTTGTGCAGCAAGTCGTCGAACAGCTGACGTGCGCCGCGCAGCACGCTGGTGCCGCCGCTGTTGAACAGCTCCTTTATCGCCAGCGGGTTGAGCAGGGTGTTGGACGGCGCCAGGGCGTCGTTGAGCAGGGCGAACAGGAAGTGCGCGCGGGTGCGGTCGTCCGGCGACAGGTCGCTCTCGTCGATCCACGCCTTGAGCTGCCTCTGCCACGCCAGGTAGGCCTGCAGGCTGCGTCGATAGAAGGGGTTGAGGTGCCAGGTGGGGTCGGCGAAGCGGCTGTCCTGCGGGTTGGGCTGGAAGGGCGTATCACCGAGCATCACCCGGCCCAACTGTTTGCCGAACGACAGCAAGTGTCGCGTGCTGTGCATCGGCTGGCGCAGGCCCTGGAAGGCCAGGGTGCGCAGGGTGGAAAACAGATCGCGGCCGCGTACGCCGACCATCGCGCTCTGCGCGTTCATGAAGTGTGCGGGTACCGGCATGGATCCCGGTGCAGTCTTGTCTCGCATGGGGCAGGCTCCGTCGTCGAACTGTCACATCCAGTGACAGCAAGGCTTGTACCAAAGCGCGCCGGAGGGCATTCCAGACTGCCGCGCGAAAAAAACTTCCTTGTCCGGCCAGCGTCGCCCTGGGGCGAGCCTGCCGGAGTAGCACTACAGTTGTGCGATCAGTGACTGCGAATCGGCTGCGGCTGCGGATGCATTACCGCACGCTGCCGTTCCTCCTGGAGGAATTTCATGATGATAGGTGCCACCGCTTCGGCGCGCGTCACCAGGAACAGGTGACCGTCGTCGATCACGTGAAGTTCCGAGTTGGGGATGCGCCACGCCAGCAGGCGCATATTGACCAGTGGGATGATCGGGTCGTCGTCGCCGGCCAGTACCAGAGTAGGTTGGCGAATGCGATGTAGCCAGTGGATGCTGGTCCAGCCGAGGCCGGCGAACAGCTGCCAGTAGTAACCCATCTTGCCGCCGGAACGCACTTTGCTGGCATGTGCCAGGGCCAGTTTGGGGTCGCGGCGGAAGGCGCCGCCGTAGATGTCCGGAGCGATGTGTACGCCGTAGGACGGCTGGATGTAGCGCCGCGGGCTGGCCATGCGCCAGAGCACCTTGGGCTTGCCCGGCACCATCACCGCGCCGGCCGAGGTGGCGGCCAGCACCAGCTTCTTGCAGCGCTCGGGATAATCGTGGGCGAACTGCTGCGCCAGAGCACCGCCCCAGGACACGCCGATGGCGTTGACCTGGCCGTAGTCCAGGTAGTCGAGCATGCGGGCGGCCAGCTTGGCCAGGCCGGGGAAGCGGTAGGGCGTGCTCGGGGTGGATGACCCGCCGACGCCCGGGACGTCGAAGGCGATCACTTCCAGGTCCGGATCCAGGGCTCGGACGAAGGGCATCACCAGCTCCAGGTTGGCGCCTATGCCATTGAAGATCAGCAGTGGCGTGAGGTTGCTGCTGCCCGGGCGGACCGCGGTGCGGATGATCTGGCCATCCAGCTCGATGGTGCGAAATACAAAAGATTGCGGCATGCGCTAGGCCCTATACATGGATCAGCGGAGAGCGACCTTCCAGGACCGCTCGCCAGTCTCCCGCCTTGCGGCGGGCGCCGCCCGGGCCGTTGGCCCGCCGCGGCGTGCGGCACTTCCAGGTGCCGCGGGCAGTACTGCGCAAGGTGCAGCGTTGCTTGTCTCAGCGTTCGTGTACGTAAGTCCCTGGCGCGGCCTCGCCCGGCGTGTAGTTCTTGCTGCCCAGGCCGGCAGGTGCCTTCTTCAGCTTGCCCGAGCGCTCGGCCAGCCACTGTTGCCAGTGCAGCCACCAGGAGTCGGCGTGTTTGGTGGCTTTCTCCTGCCATTCGCGGGCGCTTGTCGCCGGCTCGCTGTTGGTGACGAAGCGTGCCTTGGGGTTGCCCGGCGGGTTGAGAATGCTCTGGATGTGACCGCTGTTGGACAGCACGAATTCGACCTTGCCGCCGAACAGCAGTGAGGACTTGTAGCAGGCCTCCCACGGGGTGATGTGGTCGTTGGTGCCGGCCAGGCAGTAGATGTCGGTGGTGACCTGCTTGAGGTCGATCGGCGTGCCGCAGACCTCCAGGGCGCCGGCGCGGGTCAGCGGGTTGGTCTTGAACAGCTCGATCAGGTCGCCATGCAGGGCGGCGGGCAGGCGGGTGGTGTCGTTGTTCCAGTAGAGGATATCGAACACCGGCGGCTCGTTGCCCAGCAGGTAGTTGTTGACCCAGTAGTTCCAGATCAGGTCGTTGGGGCGCATCCAGGCGAACACCTTGGCCATGTCCTTGCCTTCCAGCACGCCGGTTTGGTACGAGCGGCGCTTGGCAGCCTCGAGGGTCTTCTCGTCGGCGAACAGGGCGACCTGGGTGTCCAGCTTGGTATCCAGCACGCTGACCAGCAGGGTCATCGAATTGACCTTCTGCTCGCCGGTGGCCGCGTAGTGGCCCAGCAGCGAGGAGATGGTGATGCCGCCGGAGCAGGCGCCGAGGATGTTGACGTCCTTGCTGCCGGTGATGCTGGTGACCACGTCGACCGCTTCCTTCAGCGCCTCGATGTAGGTCGACAGCCCCCACTCGCGCTGGGCCTTGGTCGGGTTGCGCCAGCTCACCACGAAGGTCTGCACATGGTTGCGCAGGAGGAAGCGCGCGACGCTCTTCTCCGGCGACAGGTCGAACACGTAGAACTTGTTGATCTGCGGCGGCACCACCAGCAGAGGGCGCTCGTGCACTTGCTCGGTGGTCGGCTTGTACTGGATCAGCTCCAGCAGGTCATTACGGAAGATCACCGCACCTTCGCTGGTGGCCAGGTTCTTGCCGACCTCGAAGGCCGCCATGTTCACCTGGCTCGGCATGCCGCCGTTGTTGACCATGTCCTTGGCCAGGTGGGAGAGGCCGTCGAGCAGGCTCTTGCCGCCGGTCTCGAAGAAGCGTTTGACCGCGGCCGGGTTGGCCATGCTGTTGGTCGGCGCCATGGCTTCGGTCATCAGGTTGATGACGAAGTGGCCGCGGCTGGTGTCCTGCTCGGAGAGGTTGCTGTCCTCGATCCAGTCATGCAGTTCCTTGCGCCACGCCAGATAGGTCTGCAGATAGCGGCGGTACAGCGGATTCTGGCTCCAGGCCGGGTCGGCGAAGCGGCGGTCGCCGTCCTCCGGTAGCAGCTCGGACTGGCCGAGCAGTACGTTCTTCAGTTCGAAGGCGAAGTGGGTAACGTGCTTGGCGCTGTGGAACGGTTGCTTGATGGCCTGGGCCAGCACCATTCGGGCAGAAGTGAGTAGATCCTTGCCGCGCAAGCCGATCACCGGGTTCAGACCCAGGGTGTTCTCCGAGGCTTGGCGATGCAGGTCTTCATTATTCTTTTGGGTCATCTACGACGCTCCATTGTCCTGAGACGAATACCAACTGCAGCTGTGTGAAGGGCACAGGGCGAAGGGCTGGTACTGCTCGGGTTTACCGGGTGCGGAGCGAACTCCGCGCTTTCTTCGCATTCGCCGGGGCAAATGCATGGAACCTGCCAGTTCCTTGGTTACCCGAGTTTCCGTTTTTGCGCAAGTTCGCGAACACTGATTGCGCGGCGCGCGGGAGTATGCCGAGCGCGATTAGAAAATGCGCTCTAGGCGTGAAACTAATATGGCGGAAGGGGCGAAACAGAGCGCGGCGATGATCGAGCGCCGAGCAGCCCTAGAGCATCAGTCTGATTACTGACTCGCTCGGGTCGCGGGATTTGCCGGCGCGGGCCAGCTCCTCCAGGTAATCGGCCCACAGCTGCTCCTGGCGGGTGGCGAGCTGGTAGAGGTAGTCCCAGGTGTACAGGCCGCTGTCGTGGCCATCGTCGAAGCACAGTTTCAGTGCATAGTTGCCGGCCGGCTCGATGCGGCTCAGGCCGACGTTCTGCTTGCCGTGCTGCAGGATGGGCTTGCCGTGGCCCTGCACCTCGGCCGAGGGCGAATGCACGCGCAGGAACTCGGCGCCGAGGCTGTAGCGCTCGTCGCCATAGGCCAGCTCCAGGGTGCGGGAGGCCTTGTGCAGTTTGATGGCGGTGGGCATGCGCATCGCGGGGAGTCCTGAAGCGGGGTGGATAACGCATTATCCACCCCGCGCGCGCATCAGAGAATGTAGCGCGACAGGTCTTCGTCCTGCGCCAGTTCGCCGAGGTGGCCGTTGACGTAGGCGGCGTCGATGCGGATCGGCTCGCCGTTCTGCTGGCCGGCCAGGTCGCCGGCGCTGAAGGAGACTTCCTCCAGCAGGCGCTCGAGCAGGGTGTGCAGGCGCCGGGCGCCGATGTTCTCGGTCTTCTCGTTGACCTGCCAGGCGATCTCGGCGATGCGCTTGATGCCGTCGGCGGCGAACTCGATGTTCAGCCCCTCGGTCTTCAGCAGCTCGCTGTACTGCTCGGTCAGCGCCGCGTGCGGCTCGGTGAGGATTCGCTCGAAGTCCTCGGGCGACAGCGCCTTGAGTTCGACGCGGATCGGCAGGCGGCCCTGCAGCTCGGGCACCAGGTCGCTGGGCTTGGCCAGGTGGAAGGCGCCGGAGGCGATGAACAGGATGTGGTCGGTCTTGACCATGCCCAGCTTGGTGTTGACCGTGCAGCCCTCGATCAGCGGCAGCAGGTCGCGCTGCACACCCTCGCGGGACACGTCGGCGCCGCCAACGTTGGCGCGCTTGGCGACCTTGTCGATCTCGTCGATGAACACGATGCCGTGCTGTTCCACCGCCTCCAGGGCGCGGGCCTTGAGGTCTTCTTCGTTGACCAGGCGCGCGGCTTCCTCGTCGCGCACCAGCTTGAAGGCTTCCTTGACCTTGAGCTTGCGGGTCTTCTTCTTGCCCTTGGTCAGGCCGGAGAACAGGTTCTGCAGCTGGCTGGTCATCTCCTCCATGCCCGGCGGGGTCATGATCTCGACGCCGGCCGGTTGCTCGGCCACCTCGATGTCGATCTCCTTGTCGTCCAACTGGCCTTCGCGCAGGCGCTTGCGGAACAGCTGGCGGGTGTTGGAGTCCTGGCTCGGCGCCGGGTCGTCGTTGAAGCCGACGCGGGCCGGCGGCAGCAGGGCGTCGAGAATGCGCTCCTCGGCGGCGTCCTCGGCGCGGTGGCTCATCTTCTGCACTTCCTGCTCGCGCAGCAGCTTGAGCGCGGCGTCGGCTAGGTCGCGGATGATCGACTCGACGTCACGGCCGACATAGCCGACCTCGGTGAACTTGGTCGCTTCCACCTTGAGGAACGGCGCGTTGGCCAGCTTGGCCAGGCGGCGGGCGATCTCGGTCTTGCCGACGCCGGTGGGGCCGATCATCAGGATGTTCTTCGGCGTCACTTCCTGGCGCAGCTCGGCCGGCAGCTGCATGCGCCGCCAGCGGTTGCGCAGGGCGATGGCCACGGCGCGCTTGGCGTCATCCTGACCGATGATGTGGCGGTTGAGCTCGGAAACGATCTCGCGGGGCGTCATGGACATGTATGTGGCTCCGGAAGCCGCGCTCATTCGGCGCAGTCTTCTTCCTCGATGGTCAGATTCTGGTTAGTGAAGACACAGATGGAGCCGGCAATGTTCAACGCCGTCTCGGTGATTTCGCGGGCGGACAGCTCGGTCTTCTGCAGCAGGGCCATGGCCGCGGCCTGGGCGAAGCCGCCGCCGGAGCCCATGGCGATCAGGCCGTGTTCGGGTTCGACCACGTCGCCGTTGCCGGTGATGATCAGCGATGCGTCCTTGTTCGCCACCGCCAGCATGGCCTCCAGGCGGCTCAGCGAACGGTCGGTGCGCCAGTCCTTGGCCAGCTCGACGGCGGCCCGTACCAGATGGCCCTGGTGTTTCTCCAGCTGGCCCTCGAAGCGCTCGAACAGGGTGAAGGCGTCGGCGGTGGCGCCGGCGAAGCCGGCCAGCACCTGGCCGTGGTACAGGCGCCGCACCTTCTTGGCGTTGCCCTTCATCACGGTGTTGCCGAGGGAAACCTGGCCGTCGCCGCCCATGACGACTTTGCCGTTGCGGCGGACTGAAACGATGGTGGTCAAGGGGTGAATCTCCACGCAGCGGGGCCGATGTGCCCGAATGGAGATCAGATGGGGTGGCCCGCCCGGCTTTTCAACCGGAGCGGGCAACTTGATGACTCAGCGGCTCTGCCGCTGTTGTAGCAAGAGATTGCTGAAGCCGCTGCCGGCCAACTGCTTCTGCGCCGTGGCCAGCTGCTCGCGGTTGGCGTAGGGGCCGACCAGCACGCGGTGCCAGGTCTCCTCGCGGACCTTGCCGGACTCCACCTGCACGTTCTGGCCGAGCATGAGGATCTGCGCGCGCACCTTGTCGGCGTCCTCGCGCTTGCGGAACGAACCGGCCTGCAGGAAGAACTGGGTGGTGACCGGCGCCTTGGCTACCACGACGGGCGGCGGAGGCGGGGTCTCGCCATTGAGCGCGGCCTCGGCGCGGGTGGCGTCGATCTTGGCCGCTTCCTCCGGGCTCACCGGCTTGGTTTCTGGCGGCTTCACGGCATCGGCCGGCGGCAGGGCATCCGGCGGCACTATGACCTCGGATTCCGGCAGCAGGGTGTAGAAGTCGTACTTTGGCTTGATCGGCTCCGCTGCCACCTGCGGCTTCTTCTGCTGCTCGGTGACGCGCTTCTGTTCCTCGGGCTTGGCCCGCTTCACATCGTCGCGGCCCGGCTCCAGGCTGAACAGGAACATGAAGAACCCGCCGATCACCAGGCCGCAGACCATCCACACCCAGCCGGGTACCGGCTTCTTCGCCGGCGCCTGGTAACGGCTGGCGCCGCGCTTGGGTGCGGGCTTCTTCTTCGCCGCCGCCACTTACATGCGCTCCAGGGTTTCCAGGCCCAGCAGCTCCAGGCCCTGCTTGAGGGTGCGGCCGGTCAGCGCGGCCAGGCGCAGGCGGCTCTGCTGGGTGGCTTCATCTTCGGCGGCGAGGATCGGGCAATTCTCGTAGAAGCTGGAGAACAGGCCGGCCAGGTCGTAGAGGTAGGCGCACAGCAGGTGTGGTTCGCCCTTGCCGGCGACATTGTTGAGGGTGTCGGCGAACTGCGCCAGCTTGCCGGCCAGGGCCTGCTCCTGCGGCGCCTCGATGCGGATCTGCCCGCCGATCTCGGCCACGTCCTTGCCCAGCTTGCGGAAAATGCTGGCGACGCGGGTGTAGGCGTACAGCAGGTAGGGCGCGGTGTTGCCCTCGAAGCTGAGCATCAGCTCGAAGTTGAAGCGGTAGTCGCTGGTGCGGTGCTTGGACAGGTCGGCGTATTTCACCGAGGCGATGCCGACCACGCGGCCGATATGACGCAGCTCGTCCTCGGCCAGCTCGGGGTTCTTGTCCTTGACCAGGGCATAGGCGCGTTGCTCGGCCTCGTCCAGCAGCTCGACCAGCTTCACGGTGCCACCGTCGCGGGTCTTGAACGGCTTGCCGTCCGGGCCGTTCATGGTGCCGAAGCCCATGTGCTCCAGCTCCATGCTGGCCGGCACGAAGCCGGCCAGGCGGGCGGCGGCGAACACCATCTGGAAGTGCAGGGCCTGGCGCTGGTCGACGAAGTACAGGGCGCGGTCGGCCTTGAGCACGTTGGCGCGATAACGGGTCGCGGCCAGGTCGGTGGTGGCGTACAGATAGCCGCCACCGGCCTTCTGCACGATCAGCGGCAGCGGGTTGCCTTCCGAGTTCTTGAACTCGTCCATGAACACGCACTGGGCGCCGTTGTCCTCGGTCAGCAGGCCCTTGGCCTGCAGGTCGGCGATCACGTTGGCGAGGTCGGCGTTGTAGGCGCTCTCGCCCTTGACGTCGGCCATGCTCAGTTTCACGCCCAGGCGGTCGTAGATGGCCTGGCAGTGGGACAGGGAAATGTCGTTGAAACGGTTCCACAGGCGCAGGCACTCGGCGTCACCGGCCTGCAGCTGGACCACCAGCTCGCGGGCGCGGTCGGCGAACTCGGCGGACTCGTCGAAGCGCTTCTTGGCGGCGCGGTAGAAGCCTTCCAGGTCGGACAGCTCGCTTTCCGCGGCAATCGGGTTTTCCTGCATATAGGCCAGCAGCATGCCGAACTGGGTGCCCCAGTCGCCCACGTGGTTCTGGCGGATCACGCTGTCGCCGAGGAACTCCAGCACGCGGGCCACGCCGTCGCCGATGATGGTCGAGCGCAGGTGGCCGACGTGCATCTCCTTGGCCAGGTTCGGCGCGGACAGGTCGACCACCACGCGCTGCGGGTTGCCGGCCTTGCGCACGCCGAGCTTGTCATCCGCTAGGGCGGCTTCCAGGCGCTGGGCCAGGGCGTCGCTGTTCTGGAAGAAGTTGAGGAAGCCGGGTCCGGCGATCTCGACCTTGGCGATGCCAGCGTCGGCCGGCAGGGCAGCGACCAGCTTCTCGGCCAGGTCGCGCGGCTTCATGCCGGCCGGCTTGGCCAGCATCATGGCGATGTTGCTGGCGAAGTCGCCGTTGCTGCGGTCCTTGGTGTTCTCCACCTGAATGGCCGGGCTCAGGCCCTCGGGCAGCATGCCCTCGGCGGTGAGGCGGGTCAGGGCTTGCTGGATCAGGTGGCGAATCGTGTCTTTCATGGTCTGCTCGGGTCGGCCGCGGCTGGTCGAAAACTGTGCATTATCGGCGCCCGAGGGGCGCGGCTTCAAGCTTTGACGGCTTGGAGCCCGCTTGCGGTCTTGCGAGCGAGAGAAAACAGGGCGAAAGGGGTGAGCGCTGCAGGCCGCGGGTGGCCCTCAGAACAGGTCGATGGGATCGACATCCAGCGACCAGCGCACCGCCCGCCCGCTGGGCATCGCCTCCAGTATCGGCAGCCAGTGGGCCAGCAGCTTGTGCAGCGGCACGCGGGCGCTGGCCATCAGCAGCAACTGGGCGCGAAAGCGCCCGGCGCGGCGCTCCATCGGCGCCGGCACCGGGCCGAGCAGCTCAATGCCGGCCAGCTTCAGCTCGTCGCGCAGCTGCTCGGCGTAAGTGCAGGCCTCGTCGAGGAAGCCTTCGGCCTGGCCCGGCTTGTGCGCCTCGCCACGCAGCAGGGCGAGGTGGGCGAAGGGCGGCAGACCGGCGCCGCGGCGCTCGCTCAGGGCCTGCTCGGCGAAGGCCGGATAGCCCTGCTCGGTGAGTTGGACCAGCAGCGGATGGTCAGCCAGATGGCTCTGGATGATCACCTTGCCCGGCTCTTCGGCGCGCCCGGCACGCCCGGCCACCTGGACGATCAGCTGGGCCATGCGCTCGCTGGCGCGGAAGTCGGCGGAGAACAGGCCGCCGTCGGCGTCGAGGATGGCCACCAGGGTGACGCGCGGGAAATGGTGGCCCTTGGCGAGCATCTGGGTGCCGACCAGGATGCACGGCTCGCCCTTGTTGATGGTGGCGAACAGCTTGTCCATCGCGCCCTTGCGCGAGGTGGTGTCGCGGTCGATGCGCAGCACCGGGAACTGCGGAAAGAGAATGGCCAGGCGCTCCTCGGCGCGCTCGGTGCCCGCACCCACCGGACGCAGGTCGACCTTCTGGCAGTCCGGGCAGTTGCGCGGCGTGCGCTCGACGTGGCCGCAGTGGTGGCAGCGCAGCTCGTTGTGGCGCTGGTGCAGGGTCATGCGTGCGTCGCAGCGCGGGCACTGGCTGATCCAGCCGCAGTCGTGGCACAGCAGGGTAGGCGCGAAGCCGCGGCGGTTGAGGAATACCAGCACCTGCTGGCCGGCCTCCAGCGTCTGGCGGATGGCCAGTTGCAGCGGACCGGAGATGCCGGAATCCAGCGGCAGGCTCTTCACGTCCAGGCGCAGGAAGCGTGGCGGCTGGGCATTGCCGGCGCGCTGGCCGAGCTTGAGCAGGGCGTAGCGGCCGGCGTGAGCGTTGTGCAGGCTTTCCAGTGACGGCGTGGCCGAACCGAGCACGATCGGCAGGTTCTCCTGGCGCGCGCGCACCAGGGCCAGGTCGCGGGCGTGGTAGCGCAGGCCTTCCTGCTGTTTATAGGAGGCGTCGTGTTCCTCGTCGATGATGATCAGCCCCGGGTTCTTCATCGGGGTGAACAGCGCCGAGCGGGTGCCGATGATGATGTCGGCCTCGCCGTCGCGGGCGGCCAGCCAGGCGTCCAGGCGCTCGCGGTCGTTGACCCCGGAGTGCAGCAGGGCGATGCGGGCGTTGAAACGGCGAGCGAAGCGCTCGACGGTCTGCGGCCCCAGGTTGATCTCGGGGATCAGCACCAGTGCCTGCTTGCCGGCTTCCAGGCAGTGGCGGATCAGCTGCAGGTAGACCTCGGTCTTGCCGCTGCCGGTGACGCCATACAGCAAATAAGCACCGAAGCCGCCCATGCCGGCCTGCACCGCGTTGAAGGCGGCGCGCTGTTCGGCGTTAAGTGGCAGCTCCGGCTGCGCCAGCCAACCACCGTGGCGCTGCAGCGGCGCGCTGCGGCGCACCTCGACGCGCACCAGGCCCTTTTCCAGCAGCAGGTCGAGGCTGTCCTTGTTCAGCTGCAGCTTGCTCAGCAGGCCATGCGGCACGCCGTGGTGATGCTGGGCCAGGGCGCGCAGTGCCTCGCGCTGGCGCGGCGCGCGGGCCAGGCGCGGATCGTCCGCGCTGGCGCCCTCGGTGGCGTGCCAGTAGCGCTCCTGGCGTACTTCGGCCGGCTCGCCCTGGCGCAGCAGCACCGGCAGGGCCCAGCTCAGGGTGTCGCCGAGGCTGTGCTGGTAGTACTGCGCCGTCCACAGGCACAGCTTGAACAGCGGTGCCGGCAGGGGCGGGGTGCGGTCGAGCAGCTGCAGGGCCGGCTTGAGCTTGTCCTGCGGCACGTCGCTGCTGCCGGCCAGTTCCACCAGCACGCCGATCACCTCGCGCCGGCCGAACGACACGCGCAGTCGTACGCCGGGCTGCAGCATCGAACGGGGCACGCCTTCGGGCGCGCGATAGTCGAACAGGCGGCGCAGCGGCGAGGGCAGGGCGAGGCGCAGGATGGTGTCAGGCACGGTGGGCTCCGGATTCGAAGCGGCGATGCTAGCACGGCCGCACGTCGCCCCGTCCGGGCGGCGGCTTGCTTGGCAGTGGCCGTCTGGTATAGTGCGCGGCCTATTTCCGTGCGGTACTCGGCAGCGAGCTGAGTGGCGGCACACCTACCCGAGGAAAATACGATGAAAGCCGATATCCATCCGCAGTACGAAGAAATGGTTGCAACCTGCAGCTGTGGCAACGTGATCAAGACCCGTTCCACCCTGTGCAAGCCGATGAGCCTGGACGTGTGCTCCGAGTGCCACCCGTTCTACACCGGCAAGCAGAAGATGCTGGATACCGGCGGCCGTATCGACCGCTTCAAGCAGCGTTTCGGTGTGTTCGGCGCCAAAACCGAATAAGAGTGGCTCAAGCCTCTCTGCTGAAAAAGGCGTCCCTGGTGGGCGCCTTTTTCGTTTCTGTCTGCCTGGTTCTCCCGGCCCAGGCCTTCTGCCCGCGGGTCGACGACCTGGCGCCGCTGCGCGTGGCCAAGGTGGTGGACGGCGATACCCTGCGTCTGGCCGATGGCCGCAGCGTGCGGCTGATCGGCATCAACGCGCCTGAGCGCGCCCGTGACGGTCGCCCGGCAGAGCCCTTCGCCGAAGCGGCGACCAAGCGCCTGCAGGCCCTGGTGGCCGCCAATGACGGGCGCATCGGCCTGCGCGTCGGCAGCAAGGCCCGCGACCACTACGGCCGCACCCTGGCGCACGCCTACGACGCCGATGGGCGCAATCTGGAGGCGCAACTGCTGGCCGAGGGGCTGGGCTATCGCGTGGCATTCGAGCCGGCTACCGGTCTGGAAGACTGCCAGCGCAGCGCCGAGGATGAGGCGCGTGAGCGGCGCGTCGGTCTCTGGCAACAGGCGCGGATCTTCACACCCTTCGATCTGCGCAGCGGTGGCTTCGCCCTGGTGCGCGGCGAGGTCGCGCGGGTACAGCGCAACCGCGGCGGCCTTTGGATCGAGATGGACGGGCCGCTGGTGCTGCGCGTCGAGCCCAAGCTGCTGCGTCACTTCGACGTGGCGGCGCTGCAGGGTCTGGCCGGTCGGATCGAGGCGCGCGGCTGGGTGATTGACCGTTCCCGGCGCGGCGGCGTACAACCGGAGCAAGCCCGCTGGATGCTGCCGCTCACCCATGCTGCCATGCTCGAGGTGTTGCCATGAAGTTGCGTCTGTTCCTGCTGCTGTCCCTGCTTGCCCAGCTCGTCGGTTGCGCGGTCAATCCGGCCACCGGCAAGACCGACTTCGTGATGATGAGCGAGCAGCAGGAGATCGACCTGGGGCGCAACTACGCCCAGGAGATCGCCAAGCAATACCCGCGCTATGCCGACGAGAAGCTGCAGGCCTACGTGCAGCAGGTGGGCGAGCGGGTGGCGCGCAACAGCCATCGCAGCAATCTCGACTACAGCTTCACCGTCATTGACTCGCCGGACATCAACGCCTTCGCCATTCCCGGCGGACACATCTATATCCACCGCGGGCTGATGGCTTACCTCGGCTCCGAGGCGGAGCTGGCGGCCGTGCTCGGGCATGAAGTCGGGCACGTCACGGCTCGCCACAGCGTGCGTCAGCAGAGCCAGTCCACGGCCTGGAACATCCTCGGCCAGGCCGTGGCGATCGGTACCGGCGTTGGCGCCGCCGGCGATATCACCAATGTGCTGGGCGGCGCCCTGGTGAGCGGCTACGGTCGCGACATGGAGCTGGAGGCCGACGGCTTCGGCGCCCAGTACCTGGCGCGCAGCGGCTACGACCCACAGGCGATGATCGAAGTGGTCAAGGTGCTGAAGAGCCAGGAAGACTTCGCCCGCGACGAGGCCCAGGCCAAGGGTAAGGAAGTGCCGCCGGCCGGCTATCACGGCCTGTTCGACACCCACCCGGACAACGACACCCGACTGCGCCAGGTAGTGGCCTCGGCCAGCCCGCTGGCGACCAGTCAGGGCGAGGTGGGGCGTGACACCTACCTGAAGCGGATCGAGGGCATGCCCTTCGGCGACTCGGCCGAGGCCGGTGTGCGTCGGGGCCAGCGCTTCTATCATGTTGGCCTGGATTTCACCCTGGCCATTCCCCAGGGCTGGGAGCTGATCAATCGCCCGGACGCGGTGATCGTTCACAGCGGCGATCAGCAGGCCTTCATGGTCATGAGCATGCAGCCGCTGAAGCCGGGCACCGACTCGCGCGCCTTCGTGCATGAGAAGACTGGCGGGCGCGGCCTCACCGCTGAGCAGAGCTTCAAGCAGAGCGGCCTGGACGTGACCACTGGCGTGCTGACCGGCGACGGCGCCAAGCGCGTGGCGGTGGTGGCACGGCAGAGCGAAGCCTTCCTGTTCATCGGCGCGGTCAAGGGGCGTGCCTCGCTGGAGAGCGCCGATGACCAGTTCATGGAGGTGGTGCGTAGCTTCCGGCCGCTGCAGGCCAAGGAGCGCGAACAGGGGCAACCCTGGCGTCTGCATCTGGTGCAATTCAAGGCCGGCCAGAGCCTGGAAGCGCTGAGTCGGGAGATGGGTGGCGAGGGTGACAAGCTGAAGCGTCTGCGTCTGCTGAATGGTCTGTATCCGACCGGTCAGCCACTTCCCGGCGATTGGCTCAAGGTAGTTCGCTGACCCGCTCAGAGGCCCGATCTTGTGGGCCTTGGCCTTCTTGCGTATGCTCGCTCGCCTGCCTTCACTGCAAAGCGGAAATAGCCGAAATGTCTGATCTGAAAACTGCCGCTCTCGAGTATCACGCGCAGCCCCGTCCGGGCAAATTGAGCGTCGAACTGACCAAGCCCACCGCGACCGCCCGCGACCTGTCCCTGGCCTACAGCCCGGGCGTTGCCGAGCCGGTCCGCGAGATTGCCCGCGATGCCGAACTGGCCTATCGCTACACCGGCAAGGGCAACCTGGTGGCAGTGATTTCCGATGGCACCGCGATCCTCGGCCTGGGCAACCTCGGCCCGCTGGCCTCCAAGCCAGTGATGGAAGGCAAGGGCGTGCTGTTCAAGCGCTTCGCCGGCATCGACGTGTTCGACATCGAAGTCGACTCCGAGAGCCCGCAGGCCTTCATCGATACCGTCAAGCGCATCTCCATCACCTTCGGCGGCATCAACCTGGAAGACATCAAGGCGCCCGAGTGCTTCGAGATCGAGCGCGCGCTGATCGAGCAGTGCGATATCCCGGTATTCCACGATGACCAGCACGGCACTGCCATCGTCACCGCGGCCGGCATGCTCAACGCCCTGGAAATCGCCGGCAAGACCCTGGAGCAGGCCAAGATCGTCTGCCTCGGTGCCGGTGCCGCCGCCATCTCCTGCATGAAGCTGCTGGTGAGCATGGGTGCCAAGGTCGAGAACATCTTCATGCTCGACCGCAAGGGCGTGATCCACGCCGATCGCGACGACCTGAATCAGTACAAGGCGGTATTCGCCCACGCCACCGACAAGCGCAGCCTGTCCGACGCCCTGGACGGTGCCGACGTGTTCGTCGGTCTGTCCGGTGCCAACCTGCTGAGCCAGGACGACCTCAAGCTGATGGCGCCGAACCCGATCGTGTTCGCCTGCTCCAACCCGGACCCGGAGATCAAGCCGGAGCTGGCCCGAGAAGCCCGTCCGGACGTGATCATGGCCACCGGTCGTTCGGACTACCCGAACCAGGTCAACAACGTGCTCGGCTTCCCCTTCATCTTCCGCGGTGCCCTGGACGTACGCGCCACCCGCATCAACGAGGAAATGAAGATCGCCGCGGCCAACGCCCTGCGCGATCTGGCCAAGCTGCCGGTGCCGAAGGAAGTTTGCGAGGCCTACGGCGGCATCGAGCTGAGCTTCGGTCGCGAGTACATCATTCCCAAGCCGATGGATGCCCG
The DNA here is from genome assembly GCF_005508865.1 of Pseudomonas sp. F(2018). GTDB lineage: Bacteria > Pseudomonadota > Gammaproteobacteria > Pseudomonadales > Pseudomonadaceae > Aquipseudomonas. The sequence goes on along the minus strand of NZ_SCOM01000003.1, from coordinate 51,575 downwards.
CCTGATCACCGTGGTGGCCGATGCCGTGGCCAAGGCCGCGATCGAGACCGGTGTGGCGACCCTGCCGTATCCGAAGCACTACCCGCTGCAGTCGGTGAATGACGTGTTCAACGGCTGATCACCGGCCCAATAAAAAGCCCCGCTGATGCGGGGCTTTTTATTGGCTGTCGGAAACTCAGAACAGGTCGAGCGGCGCCGATTCGTCTGCCGGCAGCGGGCTGCCGGGGATGCCCATGGCCGGGTCCAGCTCGCTCATCGGCGGCGGCGAGTCCTCGCTCTTGAACAGCTCGAAGTAGGCGTCGGGTGCGCCTGGCGAGGCGGCGCGGCCGCTGACCGGGTCGACTCGCAGGCTGAGCAGTCCAGCCGGCTCCGGTGGCAGGTGCTCGGGCTTGTCCTTGAGCGCGGTGCCCATGTAGCTCATCCAGATCGGCAGGGCCACGGTGCCGCCGTATTCATGGCGACCCAGGCTCTCCGGCTGGTCGAAGCCGACCCAGACGGTGGTCATGTAGTCGGCGTTGTAGCCGGAGAACCAGCTGTCCTTGGACTCGTTGGTGGTGCCGGTCTTGCCCGCCAGGTCGCCACGGCCCATGGCCAGGGCGCGGCGGCCGGTGCCGCGCTTGATCACGTCCTGCAGCATGCTGGTCATGATGTAGGCGGTGCGCTCGTCGATGATCTGCTCGGCGAGTACCGGTTGCTGCACTTCGGCGTTGGGCTCCTCGATCAGCAGGGCGGCGTTCTGTTCTTCGACCAGTTGCGCGCTCTCCGGAGTGCGCGGCGGGTTGGCGATGAACAGGGGTTTGCCGTCGCGGCTGTCGATGCGCTCGATCAGGTAGGGCTGGATCTTGCGCCCGCCGTTGGCAAAGGCGCTCCAGCCGCCGGCGATCTCCAGCGGCGTCAGGCCGGCGGTGCCGAGTGCCAGAGACAGATTGCGCGGCAGCTCCTGGCGGTTGAAGCCGAAGGCGCTGATGTAGTCGATGGTGTAGTCGATGCCGATGGTCTGCAGCAGGCGAATCGACACCAGGTTGCGCGACTTGTACAGCGCCTCGCGCAGGCGGATCGGGCCGAGGAAGGTGTTGTTGTCGTTCTTCGGGCGCCAGGCTTCTTCCATGCCGGCTTCCTGGAACACGATCGGCGAATCGTTGACCAGGCTGGAGGCGGTGAAGCCGGCATCCAGCGCCGCGCTGTAGACGAAGGGCTTGAAGCTCGAGCCGGGCTGGCGCTTGGCCTGGGCGGCGCGGTTGTAGTTGCTCTGCTCGAAGGAGAAGCCGCCGACCAAGGCGCGGATCGCGCCGTTCTGCGGATCCAGCGAGACCAGTGCGCTCTGCGCGGCGGGGATCTGGCGGAACAGCAAGGCGCCATTCGCGGCGTCTGCCTCGACGCGCACCAAGTCGCCGATCTGCGCGACGTCCGCCGGCTTCTGCGGGCGGGGGCCGAGGCTGTTGGTATTAAGGAAGGGGCGGGCCCATTTCATGCTGTCCCAGGCGACCGCCTGTTCTTCGCCGTTGCGCAGCAGGACCATGATGCCGCTGGCTTCCACCTGAGTGACGATCGCCGGCTGCAGGCCGCCAATGCTCTTGTACTTTGCCAGCTCCTGTAGCCAGGCTTCGCGGGTCAGGCCGGGCAGACGGGTTTCCGGGCCGCGGAAGCCGTGGCGCTGATCGTAGGAGATCAGTCCGTCGTGCAGCGCCTGGTTGGCCGACTCCTGCAGCGCCGCCGGTACCGTGGTGGTGACGCGGAAGCCCTCGGTATAGGCATCGCTGCCATAGCGGCCGACCATCTCGGCGCGAGCCATCTCGGCTATATAAGGTGCATTGAGCTCGATCGGCTGCACGTGGTGCCGAGCGCCGACCGGCTCGGCCAGCGCGGCCTCGTACCGGGCCTGATTGATGGCGCCGAGCTTGTACATGCGGCCGAGGATCCAGTCGCGGCGTTCCTTGCTGCGCTGCGGGTTGACCAGGGGGTTGTAGCGCGAAGGCGCCTTCGGCAGACCTGCGATCATCGCCATCTGCCCCAGGGTCGCCTCACGAATCGACTTGCCGTAGTAAACCTGTGACGCGGCCTCGATGCCGTAGGCACGGTTGCCCAGGTAGATCTTGTTGACGTAGAGCTCGAGGATCTCGTTCTTGCTCAGCTCTCGTTCGATCTGCAGCGCGAGGAGGATTTCATTGATCTTGCGCGAGAAGCTTCTTTCGTTGGTGAGGAAGAAGTTCTTCGCCACCTGCATGGTGATGGTGCTGCCCCCGGTTTGAATGTGGCCGCTCGCCAATAACTGCGTAGCAGCGCGCATCAGGCTGGTGAAGTCGACGCCATAATGGTTCGCGAAATTGTCGTCTTCGGCGGCCAGCAGGGCGCTGATGAAGTCGGGGGGGATGTCATCGAAGCGGATCGGCGAGCGGCGCATCTCGCCAAATTCGGCGATCAACCTACCGTCGGCGCTATAGACCCTTAGCGGTATCTGCAGCTGGATGCTGCGTAGCGACTCGACGGAGGGTAAGCCAGGACTAAGATAGAGAAAGGCTCCACTGAAACTGAGCGCTAACCCGCAAAAAGCGGCGACACAGGACCACCAGAAAAACTTCAGCAAACGCATCAAGGTTCTTGGAATTCCAGTTAAAAGAATGGGTTAAGCGGTGCGTGGTGCGAAAAGGGGAAAACTGTTCACATTATAAGCGGTTTTTTTACAGGGGAGCCATTTGCGCTTCTGTCAAGACTGTTATTTAATGTGGAAAAACATAAATAGTCCGTAAGTCGCGGATGCCAATAGGAAATCGGTCGTGCTAGGGCTCTTCAATAAGAAAGCGAATACGCTTCTGGGGATCGACATCAGCTCGACCTCGGTCAAGCTCCTTGAATTGAGTCGCTCGGGAAGCCGCTACAAGGTAGAGGCCTACGCAGTCGAGCCGCTCCCGCCAAATGCGGTGGTCGAAAAGAACATTGCTGAGCTGGAAGGGGTCGGTCAGGCCCTTTCTCGTGTGCTCAGCAAGGCCAAGACCGGCGTGCGCACTGTCGCCGTCGCGGTGGCCGGTTCTGCAGTGATCACCAAGACCATCGAGATGGAAGCTGGGCTCAACGACGATGAGCTGGAGAACCAGCTGAAGATCGAAGCCGACCAGTACATTCCCTACCCCCTCGAAGAAGTGGCAATCGACTTCGAAGTCCAGGGCGTCTCCGCACGCAACCCCGAGCGGGTTGAGGTGCTGCTGGCAGCCTGCCGGAAAGAGAACGTCGAGGTCCGCGAGGCGGCACTGGGGCTTTCCGGTCTGACCGCCAAGGTGGTCGATGTCGAGGCTTACGCTCTGGAGCGGGCATACAGTCTGCTCGAGTCTCAACTAGGCGGCCGCACCGATGAGCTGACCGTGGCTGTCGTCGATATCGGCGCCACCATGACCACGCTCAGCGTTCTGCACAATGGTCGCACCATCTATACCCGTGAACAGCTGTTCGGTGGCCGCCAACTAACGGAAGAGATTCAGCGCCGCTACGGCCTTTCCGTTGAAGAGGCTGGCCTTGCCAAGAAACAGGGCGGCCTTCCGGACGACTATGAGAGTGAAGTGCTGCAGCCCTTCAAGGAGGCCGTGGTGCAGCAGGTGTCCCGCTCGCTGCAGTTCTTCTTTGCTGCAGGTCAGTTTAATGATGTGGACTACATCCTGCTGGCTGGTGGCACCGCGTCCATTCCTGATCTCGATCGACTGATTCAGCAGAAGATCGGTACTCCCACTCTGGTAGCCAACCCATTCGCCGATATGGCTCTGGGGGGTAAGGTCAATGCCGGTGCCCTAGCTAGCGACGCACCGTCCTTGATGATTGCCTGTGGTTTGGCGATGAGGAGTTTTGATTAATGGCGCGTATCAATTTACTTCCTTGGCGAGAGCAGCTGCGCGAAGAGCGTAAGCAGCGGTTTTTGCTTGCAATGGTCGGCGCGCTAGCTGTTGCGGGGGCGCTGGTATTTCTAGGTGGACAGTATCTGGGCGGTGCAATCGAGCAGCAAAATGCTCGTAACGATTTTGTGAGGAAAGAAATTGCTGTTCTTGATGCGCGTATCAAGGAGATCAGTGAGTTAAGAGAGCGTCGTCAGCAATTGTTGGAACGCATGAAGATCATTCAGGATCTTCAAGGTAATCGCCCAATTATCGGCCGGATTTTTGATCAGCTAGTGCGTACTTTGCCAGATGGCGTCTATTTTACTGAGCTAAAAAGAGTCGATAAAAGTATCTCAATTTCTGGGTCAGCTGAATCGAATAATCGGGTTTCTAGCCTAATGCGCAACTTGGAAGCTTCGGATTGGCTTGCGTCTCCAAACTTGACTGGGGTTAAGGCGATAACAGCAGGCGCGGTGGATCAGGCTAACACTTTCCAGCTGACAGTGCTGCAGGCTCAGCCTGGTGAGGGCGGCGCGGTGGATAGTAATAAGGGCGGAAATAAGCCATGAGTCTTTCTGGGTCTTTAGAGTCGCTCAAGAAAATTGATTTATCGGAGCTTGATGTAAATAATTTGGGGGCGTGGCCGCCGATAGTCAAGGTTATAACTTGTTTTCTGATTTTGGTTTTGGCGCTTTTCTTAGGCTATAACTTTTATCTCAAAGATCTTCAGGCGGCACTTGATCAAAGCGCGGCTCAAGAGCAGGCATTAAAGGACCAGTTTGCTAGCAAAGCCTTTCAGGCTGCAAATTTGGACGCCTATAAGGCTCAGATGAAAGAAATGGAGGAGTCTTTCGGGGCTCTGTTGCGGCAGCTGCCTAGTGATACCGAAGTGCCTGGATTGCTTGAGGATATCACTCGTACGGGATTGGGTAGTGGGCTGGAGTTTGAGGAGATTAAGCTTCAGCCTGAAGTTGCCCAGCAGTTTTATATAGAGCTCCCAATACAGATTTCAGTGGTGGGTGGCTATCATGATCTGGCTACTTTCGTGAGCGGTGTTGCCAGTCTCCCTAGGATTGTCACATTGCACGACTTTGATATGAAAGTTGTAGGTCCTGAAACTTCCTCAAAACTCCGTTTAAATGTTGTTGCGAAAACATATCGTTATAATGATGCGGGGGTGAAGAAGTGAGCTCCTCACGTTATTTGTATATTGCGGCTGCTTGCTGCTTCCTTTCCGGGTGTGGTGCTGGGGAGGGATTTTCCGACTTGCAAGTGTACATGGATGAAGTTCGTGCACGGCCTAAAGGTTCTATTGAGCCATTGCCAAAGTTTCAGCCATATGAGCCCTTCACTTATAGTGCAGCCTCTTTGCGCAGCCCTTTTCAACCTCCTGTCAAAGTGGAGTTGGCGGGTAGCAAGGTGGGCTCGAAGAACATAAAGCCGGATGAGACGCGTGTTAAGCAATTCCTTGAAGGCTTTAACATAGAAGTATTCGAGATGGTTGGGACTTTGGAAAACGAGGCTGGCGTTTTTGGCCTTGTCCAAGGGGCGGGGGGGGTTCATCGTATCAAGGTGGGTGACTATCTCGGAAGGAATCACGGGCGTATTGTTTCTGTAGATGAAGCCAAAATAGATGTGATTGAGATAGTTCCCGATGGAGAGGGTGGTTGGCTTGAGCGTCCTCGCAGCATCTCCCTCAAAAATCGCTCGTGATGCGAGGTTTGTTATGAAAAATAATTACAGTGCTGCTGAACGGAAGTCTTCCATGAATAGGGCATTTTCGCGCTTGTATATGTCGTTGCTATTAGTTGGCTTCGCGCCAACATTGCTGGCGGCTAATTTGCAAAAAATCGATGTAGCTACTCTCCCGGGCGACAAGATGGAGCTGAAGCTTGGTTTTGATGGGCCGGTCGCTGCCCCGCGTGGATATACTATCGAACAGCCTGCTCGCATTGCTCTTGATTTGCCTGGGGTGTCCAGCAAGCTTGAGGAAAAGAATCGAGAGCTGGGTGTGGGGAATGCTCGAAGCCTGACGGTTGTTGAGGCGCAGAACCGGACGCGCTTGATCATTAACCTGTCCACGCTGGTGCCTTATAGCACGCGCAGTGATGGCAATAACGTCATTGTTGTAGTTGGCGACTCCTCAGGCGTGCAGTCATCGCAAGTAAGTGCTACTCCATCAACAATGGCTAAGCCGGTAGCTATGGCTCAAGCTGGGCGAGCCATTCGTTCAATTGATTTTCAGCGAGGTACAGCTGGAGAGGGTAACGTAGTAATCGAGCTCTCCGACCCAAGCGTAAACCCTGATATTCAGGATCAGGGGGGGAAGATTCGCCTTGAGTTTTCCAAGACGCAGTTGCCTGAAAGCCTGCGGGCGCGATTGGACGTAAAAGATTTCGCAACTCCGGTTCAGTTTGTTAACTCATCTGTTCAGGGTGATAAGGTTGGTATCAATATAGAGCCGGCCGGTGACTATGATTATCTGGCATTTCAGACTGATAATAAACTCACTATTAGCGTTAAGCCGCTAAGTCCGGTTGATGTTGAAAAGCGTAAGGTTGAAGCGTTTGCATACTCTGGGGAAAAGCTTTCTCTCAATTTTCAGGATATCGACGTGCGCTCGGTGCTGCAGTTGATTGCGGACTTCACCAATCTCAATCTGGTTGCCAGCGATACAGTCCAAGGTAATATTACTTTGCGCTTGCAGAATGTTCCGTGGGATCAAGCTCTGGACTTGGTGCTAAAGACTCGCGGTCTGGATAAGCGGCAGGTCGGAAATGTGCTCTTGGTTGCGCCGGCGGATGAAATAGCTGCCCGAGAGCGGCAGGAGCTTGAAGCTAAGCAACAATTGGCAGAGCTTGCTCCTCTTCGTCGGGAGGTGGTACAGCTCAACTACGCCAAAGCATCAGACATCGCCAAGCTATTTGAGGATGCTCGTGAAGGTGACTTGGATAAGGATATGCGTGGGAAGGTCATTTTTGATGACCGGACTAACAGCATCATTGCATATCTAACGCAGGCTCGCATAGACGAGCTCAGGCGCATTGTCGTCCAGCTCGACATTCCGGTGCGTCAAGTCATGGTCGAGGCTCGAATAGTCGAAGCAAATGTCGACTTTGATAAAGAGCTGGGTGTTGAATGGCGCGGCGTCGGTCTTGGTGACAACAATTGGGTCGTGGGTGGTACCAATAGTATTGAAAAGGATACCGATCCGTTAGAGTTTCAGGGCGGAACCTTCGTTGATATGGGGGCCGCTGGGCGTACATCGGGTCTTAATCTAGGGTTTATTACCGATAATACCCTTCTGGATCTTGAGTTGTCGGCCATGGAAAAAACCGGTAACGGCGAGATTATTTCGCAGCCTAAAGTTGTTACCTCGGATAAAGAAACCGCGAAGATTCTTAAGGGTACCAAAATACCCTATCAAGAGGCCTCATCTAGCGGTGCGACTTCTGTGGCGTTTGCTGAAGCTAACCTGTCTCTTGAGGTTACCCCTCAGATTACCCCAGACAATAGAGTGATCATGGAAGTCAAGGTCAACAAGGATGCGGCCGACTTCGCTAATCAAGTTGATGGCACGCCCTCCATTCAGACCAACGAGGTAAATGCCAAAGTGCTGGTTAGTGACGGTGAAACTATTGTTATCGGTGGTATCTTCAGTAATACACAATCTAAGGCTGTGGATAAGGTTCCGCTCTTGGGGGATATCCCATATATTGGTCGCTTGTTCCGTCGCGATGTGGTTCAAGATTCTAAAGCGGAGCTTTTGGTGTTCTTGACCCCCCGCATCATGAACAACCATGCCATTGCGGTAAGCCAGTAATAGTGCAGAACGTAATCTTGGTTGGCCCGATGGGTGCTGGTAAGAGCACCATCGGGCGGTTGTTGGCGAAAGAGCTAAGGCTGCATTTCAAGGATTCGGACAAGGAAATCGAGCAGCGTACCGGTGCCGATATTCCCTGGATCTTCGATGTGGAAGGCGAGCAGGGTTTTCGCGAGCGTGAGCAAGCGATGATCGCGGAGCTCTGCGAGCTTGGCGGTGTAGTGATTGCCACGGGTGGTGGGGTCGTTTTACGGCCGGAGAATCGCCTGGCGTTGCGCGAAGGTGGGCGGGTCGTATATCTGCACGCCTCCGTCGAGCAGCAACTGGAGCGCACTTCTCGGGATCGTAATCGGCCTTTGCTGCGCAATGCTGAGCCTGGCAAGGTGTTGCGCAACCTGATGGAAATTCGTGATCCGCTCTACCGAGAGATCGCGGATGTGATCATCGAGACGGACGAGCGGCCACCGCGTCTGGTGGTGCAGGAAATTATGGAGCGCCTCGAGGCACTGCCTCCCCGTTAAAGAGCGCGTCTATCTGCGTTATCCTATGCCCTTTCTGTTCGGGGGCTTCATGCAGACTCTTACTGTCGATCTTGGTGAGCGCAGCTATCCCATTTACATCGGGGAAGGGCTGCTCACTCGTTCTGATCTGTTCAAGCCTCATTTGGCGGGGCGTCAGGTGGCGATCGTCACCAATGAAACCGTCGCTCCTCTCTATCTCGACACGCTGCAGCAATCCCTTAATGGGCAGGACATCGCGTCCGTGGTGCTGCCCGACGGCGAAAGCTTCAAGACATGGGAAACCCTGCAGCTGATCTTCGATGGCCTGCTCGAAGCGCGCCACGATCGCAAGACTACGGTTATCGCGCTGGGTGGCGGTGTTGTTGGCGATATGGCTGGCTTCGCGGCGGCCTGCTATCAGCGTGGTGTCGACTTCATTCAGGTGCCGACCACCTTGCTGTCGCAGGTCGACTCTTCCGTTGGCGGCAAGACGGGCATCAACCACCCGCTGGGCAAGAACATGGTGGGCGCTTTCTATCAGCCCAATGCGGTGATCATCGATACGACTGTCCTTGGCACCCTGCCTGCGCGCGAGCTGTCTGCCGGGCTCGCCGAAGTGATCAAGTACGGACTGATCTGCGATCCGGAGTTTCTGGGCTGGCTGGAAGAGAACATCGATGCATTGCGTTCGCTGCAGCCTGAAGCTCTCATCGAAGCCATCGAGCGCTCCTGTGCAGCCAAGGCGCGGGTGGTGGGGGTGGATGAGCGCGAGTCTGGCCTGCGCGCCATCCTGAACCTCGGCCATACCTTCGGTCATGCCATCGAGACGCATATGGGCTATGGCGAATGGCTGCATGGCGAGGCGGTGGCTGCCGGTACCGTCATGGCGCTGGAGATGTCGTCTCGCCTGGGTTGGATCTCGACCGCCGAGCGCGATCGGGGCATTCGTCTTCTGCTGCGAGCCGGTCTGCCGGTGGTTCCGCCCGTCGAGATGGGGCCCGAAGATTTTCTCGAACACATGGCGGTCGACAAGAAAGTGCTTGATGGTCGTCTGCGCCTGGTCTTGCTGCGTCAGCTCGGCGAGGCCGTGATTACCGATGACTTCCCGCGGGAAGTTCTGGATGCCACCTTGCGCGCAGACTACCGCGCGCTGCTGGCTCAGCTTGGAGAATAAGAGAGCTACATGACCAGTTTGCATGCCGACGAGGCGCTCCTCGCGCACTACCAGTTCAGTCATGACCCCTTTGCTGCGCGGGTACCGGGCTTCCGTTTCTATCCGGCCCAGCGCAAGCCGGTGCTGGGTCAGCTGCACCATCTGGCGCGCTACAGCCAGTTGCTGCTGGTGGTGACCGGCCCGCATGGCAGCGGCAAGACCCTGCTACGCCAGGCGCTGGTCGCCAGTACCAACAAGCAGGCGGTGCAGTCGGTGGTCGTCTCCGCGCGCGGCGCCGGGGATGTCGCCGGCGTGCTGCGCCAGGTCGCCCAGGGGCTGGGCATGCAGCAGACGGATGTGCGCAGCATCCTGGCCCAAGTGGCGCAGCTGGCGCTGACCGGGCAAGAGGTCTACCTGCTGGTGGATGACGCCGAGCAGCTGGCCGATGCTGCCCTCGAGGCCTTGTTCACATTGGCGGCGGGCAATGCCGATGGGCGCCCGCATGTCTTCCTGTTTGCCGAGAGCGACATCCTGCCGCGACTCGAGCTGATGGCCGATGGCGAGGAGCGCTTCCACGCGGTCGAGCTGCTGCCGTACAGCGAGGACGAGACTCGCGAATACCTGGCACAGCGCCTCGATGGTGCGGGCCAGGGTATCGACCTGCTGAGCGACGATCAGGTCAGCGATATTCACCTGAGCTCCGGCGGCTGGCCGGGTGCGATCAATCAGGCGGCGCGCGAGGTGCTGGTTGAGGCCATGCTGGCGAGTCGTAGTGCTAGTGCCGGCTCGTCCGGTGTCGGCTTGCCGAAGAAGCACCTGCTGGCGCTGGCCGTGGTGGCCGTAGCGCTCGGCGCTGCCTGGCTGATGCAGGGGCGGACGGAAAGCACGCCGCCGATGGTCACCGAGGCTCCGATCGAATTGCTGCCGCAGAGTGCCGCGCCGGTGGTTGCCGATGCGCAGCAGCCGGTGAGTGCCCCCGCGGCTCCGGCGCAGGCTCCTGCTGCCGTGGAGTTCAGTGGTGCCAGCCAGCCGCTGCCGCTGCCCTTGGTGGGCGAGGCGCAGCCGGTGATCCGTGAGCCGCTGGCCCAGGCCTCCGGCATGGAGGATGACGAGGCTGGAGCCGCTGCTGGTCAGGAGGGGGTGCCGTCCGTGGTGCAGCCGACTCCGGCCGCTACACCGGCTCCAGTAGTGGCTGCGCCGGTGGTTCCGACTGTGGCGAGCGTGCCGGCGGTGGCGCCAGCCGCTCCGGTTGCCACCAAGCCCGCGCCGGCTCCTGTTGTGGTGGCTCCGGTGATCAAGCCGGCGCCCGCTCCGACTACCGCAGGCAAGCCTGCGCCAGAACCCAAACCTGCTACTGCGCCTGCGGCCAAGCCGGCCGTGGTGGCCAGTGCCGCTCCGGCTCCTGGCGGCGAATGGTATGCCAGCCGTCCGTCTGGTAATTATGCCCTGCAGATCCTCGGTACCCGCTCCGAGAGCAGCGCCAAGGCGTTCGTCAGCAAGAACGGCGGCGAATATCGCTACTTCAAGAAACTGCACCAGGGGCAGGCACTCTACGTGGTTACCTATGGGCAGTTCTCCAGTCGCGCTGCCGCCCAGGCGGCGGTCAAGTCGCTGCCGGCGGCGGTGCAGGCGGGCAAGCCCTGGCCGCGCAGCTTCGCCAGCATCCAGCAAGAGGCGGTGCGGGCCCGCTAGTGGCCCGTGGATTGCCTCTCATTTGGTGACCGGCTGGTCCTAGCACGGGCCTCTGGTCGCCGCCTTTCTTCCAGGCGACAGAAGTTTTCATTTGGCCGTCACAAAAATTTGTGAGGGCCGGGGTCGCTATGTAAAATGACCCCCCTTTGCCTGCGCCAAGCTGGGGCACAGCCCTGCGCGGAAGGCAGCTAGGTCGATGAATTAGAAAGCAATTTGCCCTTTGAGGCAGCCTGGTGAGAGTGTCTATGAAAGCAGGTCTATACCATCCTGATCAGTTCAAGGATAACTGCGGCTTCGGCTTGATCGCCCACATGCAGGGCGAGGCGAGCCATCACTTGCTGAATACTGCCATTGAAGCCCTGACCTGCATGACCCACCGCGGCGGCATCAACGCCGACGGCAAGACCGGTGACGGTTGTGGTCTGTTGATTCAGAAGCCTGACCTGTTCCTGCGCGCCATCGCCAAGGAACAGTTCGGCAGCGAACTGCCGCAGCAGTACGCCGTGGGCATGGTGTTCTTCAATCAGAGCCTGGCCAAGGCCGAGGCCGCCCGCGCCAACATGAACCGCGAGATCGAGGCCGCCGGCCTGCAGCTGATAGGCTGGCGCAAGGTGCCGGTGGATACCAGCGTGCTCGGCCGCCTGGCTCTGGAGCGTCTGCCGCAGATCGAGCAGGTGTTCATCGGTGGCGCCGGCCTGGATGACCAGCAGTTCGCCATCAAGCTGTTCAGCGCCCGTCGTCGCTCCTCGGTGGCCAACGCCGCCGACACCGACCACTACATCTGCAGCTTCTCGTCGAAGACCATCATCTATAAGGGCCTGATGATGCCGGCGGACCTGCAGCAGTTCTATCCGGACCTCGGTGACGAGCGCCTGCAGACCGCCATCTGCGTATTCCACCAGCGCTTCTCCACCAACACCCTGCCGAAATGGCCGCTGGCGCAGCCGTTCCGCTTCCTCGCCCACAACGGCGAGATCAACACCATCACCGGCAACCGCAACTGGGCCGTGGCCCGTCGCCTGAAGTTCGCCAACGAGCTTATTCCGGACCTGGAAGAGCTGGGCCCGCTGGTCAACCGTGTCGGCTCCGACTCCTCGAGCATGGACAACATGCTCGAGCTGATGGTCACCGGCGGTATCGACCTGTTCCGCGGCGTGCGCATGATCATCCCGCCGGCCTGGCAGAACATGGAGACCATGGACGCCGACCTGCGCGCGTTCTACGAGTACAATTCCATGCACATGGAGCCGTGGGACGGCCCCGCGGGCGTGGTGATGACCGACGGTCGTCACGCCGTCTGCCTGCTCGACCGCAACGGCCTGCGTCCGGCGCGCTGGGTCACCACCAAGAACGGCTACATCACCCTGGCGTCGGAAATCGGCGTGTGGGACTACAAGCCGGAAGACGTGATCGCCAAGGGCCGTGTCGGCCCGGGCCAGATCCTCGCGGTGGACACCGAGACCGGCCAGGTGCTGGACACCGATGCCATCGACAACCGTCTGAAGTCGCGCCACCCCTACAAGCAGTGGCTGCGTCAGAACGCCGTGCGTATCCAGGCCAAGCTCGACGACGACCATGGCGTGGCCAGCTACGACGCCGACCAGCTCAAGCAGTACATGAAGATGTTCCAGGTCACCTTCGAGGAGCGTGACCAGGTGCTGCGTCCGCTCGGCGAGCAGGGCCAGGAAGCCGTGGGCTCGATGGGCGACGACACGCCGATGGCCGTGCTGTCGCAGCGCATCCGCTCGCCCTACGACTACTTCCGCCAGCAGTTCGCCCAGGTGACCAACCCGCCGATCGACCCGCTGCGCGAGTCGATCGTCATGTCCCTGGAAATCTGCCTGGGCGCCGAACGCAACATCTTCGAGGAATCCCCGGCCCACGCCAGCCGCGTCATGCTGAGCAGCCCGGTGATCTCCCCGGCCAAGTGGCGCGCGCTGATGAGCCTGACCACCCCGGGCTTCGAGCGTCACGTCATCGACCTCAACTACGACCCGGCCATCGGCCTGGAAGCCGCGGTGCGCAACATCGCCGACCAGGCCGAGGAAGCCGTGCGTGCTGGCAAGGTGCTGCTGGTCCTCACCGACCGCCACATCGCCCCGGGCAAACTGCCGGCGCATGCCGCGCTGGCCACCGGCGCCGTGCACCATCGCCTGACCGAGAAGGGCCTGCGTTGCGACTGCAACATCCTGGTCGAGACCGCCACCGCCCGTGACCCGCACCACTTCGCCGTGCTGGTGGGCTTCGGCGCCTCCGCCGTGTACCCGTTCCTGGCGTACGAAGTGCTGGCCGACCTGATCCGCACCGGTGAAGTGCTGGGCGATCTCTACGAGGTGTTTAAGTACTACCGCAAGGGCATCTCCAAGGGCCTGCTGAAGATCCTGTCGAAGATGGGTATCTCCACCGTCGCTTCCTACCGTGGCGCCCAGCTGTTCGAGGCCGTCGGCCTGTCCGACGAAGTCACCGAGCTGTGCTTCCGTGGTGTCGCCAGCCGCATCCAGGGTGCGCGCTTCATCGACATCGAGGCCGAGCAGAAGCTGCTGGCCAACGAGGCCTGGAACAACCGCAAGGCCATCCAGCAGGGCGGTCTGCTCAAGTTCGTCTACGGTGGCGAGTACCACGCCTACAACCCTGACGTGGTCAACACCCTGCAGGCCGCCGTGCAGCAGGGCAGCTACGAGAAGTACCAGGAGTACGCCGCGCTGGTGGACAACCGCCCTGTGTCGATGATCCGCGACCTGCTGCAGCTCAAGCTGGCCGATCAGCCGCTGCCGCTGGACCAGGTCGAGTCGCTGAGCGACGTGCTCAAGCGTTTCGACTCCGCCGGTATCTCCCTCGGCGCCCTGTCGCCGGAAGCCCACGAGGCCATCGCCGAGGCGATGAACCGCTTGGGCGCGCGCTCCAACTCCGGTGAGGGCGGCGAAGACCCGGCCCGCTACGGCACCGTGCGCAGCTCGAAGATCAAGCAGGTGGCCACCGGCCGCTTCGGTGTGACCCCGGAATACCTGGTCAACGCCGAAGTGCTGCAGATCAAGGTGGCCCAGGGCGCCAAGCCCGGTGAGGGTGGCCAGCTGCCCGGTGGCAAGGTCAACGGCCTGATCGCGCGCCTGCGTTATGCCGTGCCCGGCGTGACCCTGATCTCGCCGCCGCCGCACCACGACATCTACTCGATCGAGGACCTGTCGCAGCTGATCTTTGACCTCAAGCAGGTCAACCCGCAGGCGCTAGTCTCGGTCAAGCTGGTGGCGGAAGCCGGTGTCGGCACCATCGCCGCCGGCGTGGCCAAGGCCTATGCCGACCTGATCACCATCTCCGGCTACGACGGCGGGACCGGCGCTTCGCCGCTGACCTCGATCAAGTACGCCGGCTCGCCGTGGGAACTCGGCCTGGCCGAAACCCACCAGACCCTGCGCGGCAACGACCTGCGCGGCAAGGTCCGGGTGCAGACCGACGGCGGCCTGAAGACAGGCCTCGACGTGATCAAGGCCGCCATCCTCGGCGCCGAGAGCTTCGGCTTCGGCACCGGCCCGATGGTCGCCCTGGGCTGCAAGTACCTGCGCATCTGCCACCTGAACAACTGCGCCACCGGCGTGGCCACCCAGAACGACAAGCTGCGCAAGGACCACTTCATCGGCACCGTGGAAATGGTGATGAACTACTTCACCTACGTCGCCGAAGATACCCGCCAGTGGCTGGCCAAGCTGGGCGTGCGCAGCCTCGGCGAGCTGATCGGGCGTACCGATCTGCTCGACGTGCTGCCGGGCGAGACCGACAAGCAGGGCAACCTGGATCTGAGCCCGCTGCTCGGCAGCGACCATATCCCGGCTGACAAGCCGCAGTTCTGCGAAGTCGAGAAGAACCCGCCGTTCGACCAGGGCCTGCTGGCCGAGAAAATGGTCGAGCTGGCCAAGGCCGCCATCGCCGGCAAGACCGGCGGTGAGTTTGAGCTGGACATCTGCAACTGCGACCGCTCCATCGGTGCGCGGGTGTCGGGCGAGATCGCCAAGCAGCATGGCAACCAGGGCATGAAGGACGCGCCGATCACCTTCAAGTTCAAGGGCACCGCGGGCCAGAGCTTCGGCGTGTGGAACGCCGGCGGCCTGCACCTGCGCCTGGAAGGCGATGCCAACGACTACGTCGGCAAGGGCATGACCGGCGGCAAGCTGGTGATCACCCCGCCGGCCGGCAGCCCGTTCAAGACCCAGGAGTCGGCCATCGTCGGCAACACCTGCCTGTACGGCGCCACCGGCGGCAAGCTGTTCGCCGCCGGCACCGCCGGTGAGCGTTTCGCCGTGCGCAACTCCGGCGCCCACGCCGTGGTGGAAGGCACTGGCGACCACTGCTGCGAGTACATGACCGGCGGTTTCGTCTGCGTACTGGGCAAGACCGGCGTCAACTTCGGTTCGGGCATGACCGGCGGCTTCGCCTATGTGCTCGACCTGGACAACGGCTTCGTCGACCGCGTCAACCACGAGCTGGTGGAAATCCAGCGCATCAGCAACGAGGCCATGGAGGCTTACCGTAGCCACCTGCGCGGCGTGCTGAGCGAATACGTGGCGGAAACTTCCAGTCCCTGGGGCACTCACCTGCTCGAGAACCTGGAGGATTACCTGCGCAAATTCTGGCTGGTCAAGCCGAAGGCCGCGAGCCTCGGTTCTCTGCTCTCCAGCACCCGTGCCAATCCGCAATAACGCGCCTGAAGTGGTTTGATGAGGTTTTGAAATGACTGAACGTCTGAACAACGACTTCCAGTTCATCGAGGTCGGGCGCAAGGATCCGAAGAAGAAGCTCCTGCGCCAGCGCAAGAAGGAGTTCGTGGAAATCTACGAACCCTTCAAACCGGCCCAGGCCGCCGATCAGGCACACCGCTGCCTGGGCTGCGGCAACCCGTACTGCGAGTGGAAGTGCCCGGTGCACAACTTCATTCCGAACTGGTTGAAGCTGGTTTCCGAAGGCAACATCCTGGCCGCCGCCGAGCTGAGCCACCAGACCAACACCCTGCCGGAAGTCTGCGGCCGCGTGTGCCCGCAGGACCGTCTGTGCGAGGGTGCCTGCACCCTCAACGACGGCTTCGGCGCGGTGACCATCGGTTCGGTGGAGAAGTACATCACCGACACCGCCTTCGCCATGGGCTGGCGTCCGGACATGTCCAAGGTCAAGCCGACCGGCAAGCGTGTCGCCGTGATCGGTGCCGGCCCGGCCGGCCTGGGCTGCGCCGACGTGCTGGTGCGCAACGGCGTGACCCCGGTGGTGTTCGACAAGAACCCGGAAATCGGCGGCCTGCTGACCTTCGGCATCCCCGAGTTCAAGCTGGAAAAGACCGTGATGAGCCGTCGTCGAGAAGTCTTCACCGGCATGGGCATCGAGTTCCGCCTGAACACCGAGATTGGCAAGGACGTGACCATGCAGCAGCTGCTGGATGACTACGACGCCGTGTTCATGGGCATGGGTACCTACACCTACATGAAGGGCGGCTTCCCGGGCGAAGACCTGCCGGGCGTGACCGACGCGCTGGACTTCCTGATCGCCAACGTCAACCGCAACCTCGGCTTCGAGAAGTCCCCCGAGGACTTCATCGACATGAAGGGCAAGCGCGTGGTCGTGCTCGGCGGTGGCGACACCGCGATGGACTGCAACCGCACCTCCATCCGCCAGGGCGCCAAGGCCGTGACCTGTGCCTACCGTCGTGACGAAGAGAACATGCCGGGTTCGCGCAAGGAAGTGAAGAACGCCAAGGAAGAGGGCGTGAAGTTCCTCTTCAACCGCCAGCCCATCGCCATCGTCGGCGAGGACAAGGTGGAAGGCGTCAAGGTGGTCGAGACCCGTCTCGGCGAGCCGGACGCCCGTGGCCGCCGCAGCCCCGAGCCGATCCCGGGCTCCGAGGAAATCATCCCGGCGGAAGCCGTGCTGATCGCCTTCGGTTTCCGTCCGAGCCCGGCCGCCTGGTTCAGCGACTTCAAGATCGACACCGACAGCCAGGGCCGTGTGGTGGCGCCGGAGCAGAACCAGTTCAAGCACCAGACCAGCAACCCGAAGATCTTCGCCGGTGGCGACATGGTGCGTGGTTCCGACCTGGTGGTGACGGCGATCTTCGAAGGCCGCAACGCCGCCGAAGGCATCCTCGACTACCTCGGCGTCTGATCCTCGGCGCCCCATCCTGGGGCGTCTGCGCGGCTAGTCCGCTAGCCGCGCGGATCAATCCCCGCTTCACCCAAGTATCTCCAAGGCCGCGCCGCTCGTACCCGGTGCACTGCCTGCACGCGCGGCACATGGCCGTCGTGCGCCTGGTACGACTCCTGCTTCGCTTCCTGACGCACCCTATCCGGCTCGCCATCTGGCGAGGCCCATGACCCGCGTGAGGACTTTCCATGGACAAGCAACAGATGAGCACGGCCATCATCCAGGCCCGCCAGCGTCTCGGTATCAGCTGGGCCGAACTGGCCCGCGCCATCGAGATGTCACCGGTGTGGACCACCTCGGCCTGCCTCGGCATGAACAGCATGCCCGCCGACAAGGCCGAAGCCCTGTGCCGCACGCTGGAGCTGCCCGGCGAGGTGGCCCTGGCCCTGCAGGCCTTCCCGCACAAGCACTGGGACAAGACGGTGCCGACCGACCCGCTGGTGTACCGCTTCTACGAGATGATCAATGTCTACGGCGACACCATCAAGGAGCTGATCCAGGAGGAGTTCGGCGACGGCATCATGAGCGCCATCGACTTCAGCATGGATATCTCGCGGGTCGCCGACCCCAAGGGCGACCGCGTACAGATCGTGCTCAACGGCAAGTTTCTGCCTTACAAGGCCTGGTGACGACGCGCGGCATAAGGTCGCGATAGACAAAAGGCACGGCGCTCGCCGTGCCTTTTGTTTTTGGGTCTGCGAAAATGCCCGCACTTTTTCTGCGCCACGGTGCGCGGCGCACCTGAGATCCAGGGCCCGCCCGGAGGAGGGGGACGCCACTGGCCGACTCCCGCACAATTCTCCGCCGTTAAGTTTCCCTGCCGTATTTCCAGGAACCCTGCCGATGTCCTCCGCCCTGAAGAACGACCGTTTCCTGCGCGCCCTGCTCAAGCAACCCGTCGACGTCACTCCCGTGTGGATGATGCGTCAGGCCGGCCGTTACCTGCCAGAGTACCGCGCCACCCGCGCCAAGGCTGGCGACTTCGTCAGCCTGATGAAGAATCCCGAGCTGGCCTGCGAGGTCACCATCCAGCCGCTGGACCGCTACCCGCAGCTGGACGCAGCGATCCTGTTCTCCGACATCCTCACCATCCCCGACGCCATGGGCCAGGGCCTGTACTTCGAGACCGGCGAGGGTCCGCGCTTCAAGAAAGTGATCGGTTCACTGGCCGATATCGAGGCCCTGCCGATTCCCGATCCGGAGCAGGACCTGGGCTACGTGATGGACGCCGTGCGCAACATCCGCCGCGAGCTGAACGGCCGTGTGCCGCTGATCGGCTTTTCCGGCAGCCCCTGGACCCTGGCCACCTACATGGTCGAGGGCGGTTCCAGCCGCGACTTCCGCAAGTCCAAGGCGATGCTCTACGACAACCCGCAAGCCATGCACGCGCTGCTCGACAAGCTGGCGCAGTCGATCATCGCCTACCTCAACGGGCAGATCCGCGCCGGCGCCCAGGCCGTGCAGATCTTCGATTCCTGGGGCGGCGCGCTGTCGGCCGCGGCCTACCAGGAATTCTCCCTGCGCTACATGAAGCAGATCGTCGACGGCCTGATCCGCGAACACGACGGTCGCCGCGTACCGGTGATCCTGTTCACCAAGGGCGGCGGCCTGTGGCTGGAGTCCATGGCCGAGACCGGCGCCGAGGCCCTGGGCCTGGACTGGACCTGCGATATCGGCAGCGCCCGCGCCCGTGTCGGCAGCAAAGTCGCCCTGCAGGGCAATATGGACCCCGCGGTGCTCTACGCGAAACCCGAGGCCATTCGCGCCGAGGTGGCGCGCATCCTGGCCAGCTTCGGCCAGGGCAGCGGCCAGGTCTTCAACCTCGGCCACGGCATCACCCCGGAAGTCGATCCGCAGCATGCCAAGGCCTTCTTCGAGGCGGTGCACGAGCTGTCGGCGCAGTACCACGCCTGATTCAGGCGCATAAAAAAAGGGCCGCTGATGCGGCCCTTTTTTATGGCGGACAAGCGTCTTATTTGACGTTGGCCAGGTCGGCCTTCAGGGCGACACCGGCCATGATGGCGCCGGCGTGGCACTCGTACTTCTGCGCGTCGGAATAGACCACGTTCTTGTAGTTGCTGACGATGTTGACCACGGCATTGGCGCCGGCCTGCTTGGCGGCGTTCTGCATGCGGATCAGCGCGGACTGCATGGCCCAGGAGCAGGCGCCTTCGTCGCTCTTGTTGAAGGCGTTGGTCTTCTGGCTGGTGGTCACGCCGGACTTGACCACGCTGGCCTTGACCGGGTTGCCGGCCAGGTAGAACTTCACGCTGCCATCCAGGCGCCCGGCGTTCAGGGCCTCCTGCACGGCCTGCTCGAACGGCAGGAAGTGGGTGGTGTCACGCGCTTGGCTGATGCCCGGGATAACAGCGAAGAGCAGGGCGGCCAGGGTCCAGTTTTTCAGTTGCATGGTCGTCTCCTTGACGAAAGGTCACGGGGTGGGGGAAAGGTTGAGCTGGTGTTCGATCTCTAGCTTGAGGTACTTCACCCAGCGATTGTAGGTGCGATGGATCTTGCCGTTCTTGTACTCCAGACCCTGGCTGCTGCGATAGCGAATGAAGATATCGCGCGGGTTGTAGTCGATGGTGATGGCCGCCTGGTGGCGTTCGCGCACCAGGATATCGGCTTGCACGCGCCCCGGCTGGACCTGGCCGACATGCCAGCGATAGGTATTCAGGGCATTGAGAATGGCCTGCTCGATCTGCGGATCGCTGATGGCCGAGCCCGGCGGCAGCTCGATGGTTGGCGTGTCGACGGGCTGCAGCGTGCTGCAGGCGGCCAGGCCGGAGACGATCAGGCCGAGCAGTAGGGTGCGCAGTAGTGCGGGCATGGGAGACTTCCTTGTGTCTGTTTTCAGTTCCAGCGCTTGAAGATCAGCGAGGTGTTCACCCCGCCGAAGGCGAAATTGTTGTTCATCACGTACTGATGGCTCATCTGGCGGAATTCGCCGCGCAGGTAGTCCAGCTCGCCGCATTCCGGGTCCACGTTGTCCAGGTTCAGTGTGTGCACGTAGCTGTCGCTGTTCATCATCTCGATGCTGAACCAGGACTCCAGCGCGCCGCAGGCACCCAGGGTGTGGCCAAAGAAACTCTTCTGCGAGCTGATCGGCATCTGTGGGCCGAACAGGCTGCTGGTGGCCAGGCTCTCGGCCACGTCGCCCTGGGCGGTGGCTGTGCCGTGGCCGTTGACGTAGCCGATGGCGGAGGGCGCAAGGCCGGCATCTTCCAGGGCCAGCTCCATGGCGCCGCGCATGGTTGCCTGCTCCGGCTTGGTGGCGTGGATGCCGTCGGAGTTGCAGCCGAAGCCGACGATCTCGGCGTGGATGGTCGCACCGCGCGCCAGCGCGTGCTCCAGCTCCTCCAGCACCAGGATGCCGGCGCCTTCGCCGATCACTAGGCCGTCGCGGCCGGCGTCGTAAGGGCGTGGCGACAGGTGCGGGGTGTCGTTCTTCAGGCTGGTGGCGTACAGCGCGTCGAACACCATGGCCTCGGTCGGGCACAGCTCCTCGGCGCCGCCGGCCAGCATCATCTTCAGGCGGCCGAACTTGATCGCCTCGTAGGCGTAGCCGATGCCCTGGCTGCCGCTGGTGCAGGCGCTGGACGTCGGAATCAGGCGGCCCTTGAGGCCGAAGAAGATGCTGATATTGGCCGCCGTGGTGTGCGGCATCATGCGGATATAGGAGTTGGCGTTAAGGCCGTCTGCTACGGAATTGAGCAGCATATTGCCGAACGCCTTGATCTCGTCGGTGCTGCCGGTGGACGAGCCGCAGGCCACGCCCATACGGCCGTCGCTGATGCACGGATCGCCGAGCAGGCCGGCGTGCTCCAGGGCGCGCTCGGCGGCGAACACCGCCAGCTTGGACACCCGGCCCATACTGCGGGTCTGCTTGCGCGACCAGTGCTTGGGCTGGACGAAGTCGTCCACCGGGCCACCCAGGCGGGTGTTCAGCTCGGTGAAGCGATCCCACTCGTCCATGCGGCGGATGCCGCTGCGGCCTTCCTTGAAGGCGGCCGAGATGGTCGGCCAGTCGCTGCCCAGCGAGGTGATACCGGCCATGCCGGTGACGACTACACGTTTCATCAACACAAACCACCGTTCACCGCGAGGACCTGGCGGGTAATGTACGCCGCCTCCTCGGACATCAGGAAATTCACCGCGCCGGCCACTTCTTCCGGGGTGCCCATGCGTGCAGCCGGAATCATCTTGAGGATCTCGTCCACCGGCACCTGCTCGTCGAGGATCTCGGTGTCGATCAGCCCAGGCGCCACGCAGTTGACCGTGATCTTGCGCTTGCCCAGCTCGATGGCCAGGGCCTTGGCCGCGCCGATCACGCCGGCCTTGGAGGCGCTGTAGTTGACCTGACCACGGTTGCCGATCAGCCCGGAGACCGAGGTGATGCAGACGATGCGCCCGGCCTTGCGGCGGCGGATCATCGGCATGGTCAGCGGGTGCAGCACGTTGTAGAAACCGTCCAGGTTGGTGCGCAGCACCTGGTCCCAGTCGTCGTCGCTCAGCGCCGGGAAGGCACCGTCGCGGGTCAGGCCGGCGTTGCACACCACGCCGTAGTAGGCGCCGTGCTGTTCCACATCGGCTTCCAGCGCCGCGCGGCAGGCGGCGCGGTCGGACACGTCGAACTGCAGGATGCGCGCCTGCCGGCCGAGCTCGGCGATCTGCGCCTGCACGGCCTCGGCCTCGTCGCGGCGCGAGCGGCAGTGCAGCACGATGTCGTAACCGGAGCGGGCCAGGCGCAGGGCGATGGCCCGGCCGATGCCGCGGCTGGAGCCGGTGACCAGGATGGTTTCAGTCATTGCGATTGCTCTTGCTGCTCTTGTAGATACCTCGCCACTTCCGGCGGGCGGAACACATTGAGGCGTGCCTCGGCGTGGATATCCGGGCCGTCGAGGTGGCACTCGAACACGCCCATGCCGTTGTCGTCCTGCAGCGAGCGCAGGGCCTTGATGCGCAGCTCGGCGCCGGCCGGGAAGCGCTCGACGTTGCACTCGAACTTGCGTGTGCCGAGGAGGAAGCCCAGCTCCACCGGTAGGCCGGCCTGGCGCGCCTGGCAGCCGGCGTAGGCGGCGATGCTCTGCGCCATCAGCTCGACGCCGACCCAGGCCGGCAGGCTGCCGTCGGCCTGGCTGAACAGGCCGCCGGGACGCACGGTAAGACGGGTCTCGATGTCTTCGTCACCGAAGCTGACGACTTCGTCGATCAGGATCATATCGCCGGCGTGCGGCACCAGCTCGGCGATCGGCCACAGGCTCATGGTGCGTCTCCCTTTGGGGCATCACCCAGGATCAGCGCCACGTTATTGCCGCCGAAGGCGAAGGAGTTGCTCATCAGCCGGCGGCCACTGCTGCGGGCCAGCTGATCACCGGCGCCGACCAGTTGCAGGGGCTCCAGCGCCGGGTCGGCCTGGCCGTCCCACAGGTGTGGCGGCAGCAGGCCGTCGCGGTTGTGTTCGCTTAAGACGAGCCAGCAGAAGGCCGCTTCTAGTGCACCGGCGGCGCCAAGGGTATGGCCGGTCAGCGGCTTGCTCGACGAGCAGGCCACGCCAGCGGGGAACAGGCCGCGCACGGCCTTGCTCTCCATCGCGTCGTTGTGCGCCGTGGCGGTGCCGTGCAGGTTGAGGTAGTCGATATCCGTGGCAGCCAGGCCGGCGTTGGCCAGGGCCTGCTGCATCGCCGCACGGGCGCCGAGACCCTCGGGGTGCGGCGCGGAAATATGGTGGGCATCGGAGGTGGCGGCGCCGCCGAGGAAGGCGATCGGGCTACTCTCGCGAGTCATCAGGAACAACGCGGCGCCCTCGCCGATATTGATGCCGTGGCGGTTCACCGAGAAGGGATTGCACGGCTCGGCGGACACCGCTTCGAGGGCCGAGAAACCATTGAGTGTCAGGCGGCACAGGCTGTCCACCCCACCGCAGATCACCGCGTCGCACAGGCCTTGTTGCAGCAGGCGATGGGCGCTGAGCAGGGCGCGCGCGCTGGAGGTGCAGGCGGTGGACTGGCAGTACACCGGGCCGGCCAGTTGCAGCCAGTCGGCGAGGAAGGTGGCCGGCGCGGCCATCTCTTGTTGGGCGTAGTCGTATTCGGCGGGCAGCTCGCCTTCATGGAGGAAGCGGGCGATGCCATCGCTGGCCTCGCGGATGCCCGAGGTGCTGGTGCCCAGTACCAGGCCGACGCGGGCGGCGCCGTAACGGGCGATGGCGGCGCGCAGCTCGGGTTCGATCTGCTGGGCGGCGGCCAGCAGCAGCTGGTTGTTGCGGCTATGGGCGGCCTCGAAGCCTTCTGGCATGGCCGGCAGGGGAGCACGTACGGCGCCGACGGTGAGGCGGCGGTCGCTGACCCAGCCGTCCTCGGCGCGCATGCCGGAGGCGTCGCCGGCCAGCAGCGCGTCGGCCACCGCCTGCTTGCCTTCGCCCAAGGCGCACAGCAGGCCGAGGGCATTCAAATAGCTCGGCATTGTAGAGCGGGGCATCAGTTGCCTTCTTCTTGGTTCAGCGCGCGCACCCGATAGCTGAGCTGCGGTGCGGCGAGGGTGAAGTCCAGTGCGGAACGGTAGCGGATTCGCCAGTCCGGGTTAAGCCGGCGCTGACCATCGGCGCCGCGCTGCCAGCTGCCCTCGGGGTAGGCGGTCAGCGCGTCATCGGTGGTGAGGGCGAACAGCAGGGCGGCGAACAGCTCGCGCGCTTCGGCGTTGGGTGGCAGCAGGCCGTCGTTGCGCCACTCGCCGTGCTCCAGCAGTTGGCGCGCCAGGGGCACGCCGAGCGGGTCGAACAGCGACCAGCGCAGGGCCTCACCTTCGGCCTGGATCACCAGCAGCCAGTCGCGTTGCTCAGCACTCTGCGTGCGTTCGATCTGCAGGCTGATGGGCAGTGCGGCGCTCAGCTCGGGGCTGCTCGCCGGCACGGGCGTATGCCCGGCGCAGGCGCCGAGCAGCAACGTGAGGGCGAGTAGCAGAACCCTAGGCATCACGGCTTGCGTGCCACCGCGTTGACCAGGGTCTCGTCACGCTGGCCGAACGGCTTGGCCTTGACGATGCCCCAGCGTTCCAGCAGGCCGAAGTCCTTGGAGCGGCTCCACCACAGATAGGGGTAGGAGACGTTGCGTTCCTCGAACTGGAAGCCCTGCTGGCGCAGCATGCCCAGGTATTCCTCGGCGCTCTTCTGCACGTGCATCGGATGGCGGAACAGCCAGCGGATCACCCAGGTGTCGATGTAGAACTTGGTCGACTCGGCGAACAGCAGCAGGCCGCCCGGTTTCAGCACTCGCCAGAACTCGGCCAGGGCCTGCTCCTGCTCGACCAGGTGATGGAAGGTCTGGTGGCAGAACAGGATGTCGACGGAAGCGTCGGGCAGGTCGATGGCCGCACAGTCGCTGGCGATCAGCTGCACGTCGAGGCCCAGGCGCTCGGCCTCGGCGCGCGAGCAGTCGAGGCTGTACGGGTCGGCATCGAGGCCGATCATCTGCGCCGGAGCGAAGGCCTCCTGCAGCAGGCCGAACGAGCGGCCCTGGCCGCAGCCGGTGTCGAGCAGCACCGGCGCCTGCGGCAGCGGCGCATCGATCAGGCGCTTGAGGTCGTTGATCGCCACGCGCAGCACATGGTGCTGCCAAACGTGGCTCTGCAGGAACCAGAAGCCGAAGCGGGTTTCCTCGACGTAGGTGGCGGCGGCGCGTTCCATCGACATTTATTCCTTTAGGAAGTGGTTTGCACAGTCGCCGAGCGCCGCTGAGGCTAGGCAAAAATGGCTGAGGAAGCGCAGTTTACGTGTTGTAAATGAGCATTCCGAAGCCGTTTTTAACGACGCATCGGCAAGCGCAGGCACTGTGCAGACCATTTCAGTTCATGGCGCAGAGTTCGGCGAGCACACCCAGGCGGCGCTTGGGCTCGGCGACATAGGGGTTCTTCTCGTCCCAGGCGTAGCCGGCGAGGATCGAGCAGATCATGCGGCGGATTTCCGGTGAGGCCTTCTCGTAGAAGATCACGTCCTGGAAGCTGCCATCGTACCAACCCTGCACATACACGCGGAACGTATCCACGCCGCGCTTGAGCGGGATGGCGAACTGGTTTTCCCAGTCGATCTGTTCGCCGTTGAGCTGGCGATGCAGCAGGCCGGCGGCCATGCTCGCCGAGCGCATGGCGATGGTCACGCCGGAGCTGAACACCGGGTCGAGGAACTCGGCGGCGTTGCCCAGCAGGGCGAAGCCTGGGCCATGCAGGCTCTTGACGTTGGCCGAGTAGCCGCCGATGGCGCGTGCCGGGGTGTCCCACACGGCGTTCTCCAGGACCTTGGCCAGGCTTGGCGTTTCCGCGACGAATTGCTTGAGGCAGGCATCGAGGTCCTTGGGGTAGCCCTCGTAGTGTTCGGCGGCGGAGACCACGCCCAGCGAGCAGCGGCCGTTGCTGAACGGAATGGTCCAGAACCACACATCACGCAGCTTGGGATGGGTAGTGATCAGGATCTTCTCGCGGTCGAAGCCGGAGGCCGGGTCGATGCGGTCCTCGATATGGGTGAACACCGCCTGGCGGATCGGGAAGGACGACGGCGTGTCGAGGTCGAGCAGACGCGGCAGCACGCGGCCGTAGCCGCTGCCGTCGAGCACGAAGGCGCACTCCACTTCATACTCGTGGCCGTCGGCCAGCCGGCGCACCGACAGGCGCGGGCAGTCGCCCGCGAAGTCGGCGGCGAAGATCTCTTCCTCGTAGCGGATTTCCACGCCCTGCAGCTCGGCCTGGTCGGCCAGCAGCTTGTCGAAGTCGGCGCGAATCACCTGGTAGGTCGAGCCCTGGCCTTCGGTGAACTTGTCGCGGAAGTCGAACTCGGTGTAGCGCTCGCCCCAGGCGAAGGCCGCACCGTGCTTGGTCTGGAAGCCGGCGGCCTGCACCGCCTCGAGCATGCCGGCCTCCTCGACGAAGTCCAGGCAGTGCGACAGCAGGCTCTCGCCGATGGAGAAGCGCGGGAAACGCTGACG
Organism: Pseudomonas sp. F(2018); assembly: GCF_005508865.1. Lineage (GTDB taxonomy): Bacteria > Pseudomonadota > Gammaproteobacteria > Pseudomonadales > Pseudomonadaceae > Aquipseudomonas. The sequence goes on along the minus strand of NZ_SCOM01000003.1, from coordinate 25,392 downwards.
CTCCAGTACCAGCACATCGTGGCCGTGACGCTTGAGGATGGCGGCGGCGATGGCGCCCGACGGGCCGGCGCCGATGACGACGATCTGACGCTGTTCGACTTCAGGAGACTTCATAACGGCTTCTCGCTTGATTGTTGTTGGCATGCTTGCCGAGCAGGGCCGGCAGCAGGGTGGAGAACAGACTCATCAGCAGCAGACCGAAGTAGATCAGCGAATCGATCAGCTGCAGTTGCAGGAGCAGGTTGAGGAAGACGATTTCGGTGAGGCCGCGGATGTTCAGCAGCAGACTCTCGTGCCACTTCACCCGCGCCGCGGCGCTCGGGTCGGCCCAGTGCAGACCGAGCCAGCTGCCGAGCACTTTGCTCAGTACCGGCAGGGTGATGAGGATAGCGATGGCCAGCCATGAGTAGTCTTGACCTATGCCATGGAAGTCCACGCGCAGCACGCCGAACGTCAGGATCAGCGGCACGGCCAGGCCGTTCATCAACAGCTTCCAGGCGCGCTCCGGCAGCGGCAGGACGAAGGGCTGCTTGATCCAGCCGAGGCACAGCATGTAGGCGATGCCGAACACCAGGGCGTTGAGTTTGAGCTGCTGGAACAGCAGCATCAGGGCGAAGAACGGCAGGCTGTAGAACAGAGCATGGCTCAGCTTGAGCAGGCGCAGCGCCAGTGGCAGGGCGGCGGCCAGCAACGGCCACAGCAGCGCGGCCGGGTGGCTGCTGCCCTGGGCCAGGCCGAACAGGCTCCAGCACATGAAGTCCATCAGGATCGCCGCGTGCAGCAGGCGCTTGGTGTCTGCCGCCGGGTAGCCGATGCTCTGCAGGAACAGGTAGAGCACCGGGATGGCGGTGATCGAGAACAGCAGGCCGATGCCCACCGAGCTGAGCCAGCTGCGCTCGCCGGGCAGCAGCCAGAGCGAGCAGGCCAGGCCGGCCAGCATCGGCACCAGGAAGCTGGGCAGGGCGATCTTCACGCAGGCAGGGCTGAGGTCGAGGTCGATCACGTCGCTGAGGATGTAGCCCAGCAGCAGGGCGAAGCACAGGCCGTAGGCCAGGTTCAGCCAGGTCGGCGCCAGCAGGTCCTGGGCAGTCCGTTGCCAGTGCGGCTCGACCCACAACAGCAGCATGGCGGGAATGGCGATGGCCGCCACCAGTAGCTGGCCGACGATGGGGATCAGCCGGCGCCCGCCGATGATCGTCACCAGGGTGTAGATCGCCAGGGCCAGCAGCCAGAATCCGAGCACGGTCACGCGACAACCTCCTTGTGCGGCCGCCCGGCGGCCCAGGGCGAGAGCAGGAAACAGAACAGCAGGCCGAGGCTGATGGCCAGGCCGAAATTGGCGATGGCCGGGGTCTGGCTGAGCAGCAGCAGGCCGAACGACATCCACGCGGTGAGCGCCGAGAGCAGGGTGCCGAGCAGGCTCACTGCCGGCCCGCCGATGTTCTCGCGCATGAGGATGGCGTAGTCGACGCCGATGGCGGTGATCAGCAGCAGGCCGAACAGGCTGAACAGGGTCAGCGGCTGGCCCAGCCAGCCGAGGCAGGCCAGCGCCGCCAGGGCCGACAGCAGCGGCAGGCAGATCACCCGCAGCGCGCCGCCGAGGCCGAAGGGCAGGCACAGCAGCAGGAGGATGGCGGCGCTGGACACTAGTTTCAGTTGGGCGGCGCTAAGTTGGGTGGCGGCGAACAGCTGGTTCAGCTCGCCCAGGCGATCGATCAGCTGCACGCCCTGCAGCCCCTCGGCCGTTTGCTGCAGCAGGGCGCTGTCATTCAGGCCCTGCAGGCTGACGATACCGGCTACTCCACTCTCACTGCGGCCCAGCCATAGCGGGCGCCAGGCTTCGCCCAGTGGGCCGGCCAGGGCCTGCTCCAGGCTTGGCTGCGGCGCATGCAGCAACTCCTCCAGCTCGGCGCGCAGCGCGACCTCCGGCAGGCCGAGGTCGAGCAGCGGCTGCCAGTGCTGCGGCAGCTTGTTCAGCGCAGTGCGCAGCGGTGCCAGTTCGCTTTCGGGGGCGACCAGCTGGCTGAGGGCGCGATAGCCGCGCAGATGGCCGGCGGCGATGGCGGCATCCAGACGTGCACTGAGTTCGGCCTGGCGCTGCAGCAACTGTTGCTCGTCGGCGCCACGGACCAGGAAGAACTGGCTGGTGGGCTGCTGGCCGGTCAGCTCGGCGATGCGCCTGGCTTCGGCCATCAGCTGCGGCTCCTGGCCCAGCCACTGGCGCAGGTCGTTCTGCAGCGTCAGCTGCCACAGGCCGCCGGCGCAGAAAACCAGCAGCGCGAGCAGCAACGGCCAGCTGCCGGTGCGCGCCAGCAGGCGGGCACGTCGCTCAACCAGGTTTTCGGCGGCGCGGCGCAGGCTACCAGGTGGTTGCAAGCGCAGATTGTTTAGCCAGGCCGGCAGCAGGCACACCGAGCACAGGTAGGCTCCGATCAGGCCGGCGGCGGAGAACAGGGCGATCTGGGTCAGCGCCGGGAAAGGCGTGAAGGCCAGCGCCACGTAGCCGGCGAGGTTAGTGCCCAGGCTCAGGCTCAGGCCGGGCAGGGTCTGGCGCAGGGCGGCCCAGCTCGACCAGGGGCCGTCGCCCCAGCTCTTGCTCAGGTAGTGCTGCGGGTAGTCGGCGGCGACGCCGACCAGGCTGGCGCCGAGCACCAGGGTCAGCGCGTTGATCTGGCCGAACACCAGCACACAGGCGGTGCAGCCGGCCAGCAGCGCCACCCCCATCGGCAGCAGGCTGACCAGGATGCGCGGGCGGCGGAAAGCGAGCAGTAGCAGCAGCAGGGTGCCGAGGGTGGCGCCGCCGCCGATCAGGGCGATCTCCTGGGTGGCCTTGGCCTGACCGGCTGCGGCGTGCAGCGCGCCACCGGCAGCGAGCAGCTGGCCGCCTTCGGCGCTGACCTGCTGGCGCAGCTCGGCGACGGCGGCGGCGATCTGCGGCGGCGCCTGCATGTCGAAGGCATCGCCACGAGTGCGCAGGCGCAGCAACGCCCAGGTGGTGGCGTCGTCCTGCAGCCGCAGGGCGCCGCTGCCGAGGTCGGCCTGGACGCGGCTGCCGGGGTTGAGCGTCTGCTGGGCGCGCAGGCCCAGGCCCAGCCAGTCCTGCTCGGTGGGCAGCAGGCCGAAGCCGGCGAAGGTGTCGAACAGCTGCTGGGCGCGCTGCTGGATGAAGGCGTCCGGCTGCTCGATCAGCAACTGGCGGTCGGCTGGTGCCAGCAGGGCTAGGCGGCTGGCGCTCAGTTGTTCGCGCAGCGGTGCGAGGTCGGCCTGCAGGCTCCACTGCACCTTGTCGAAGCGGCCGCTTTGCTGCCACTGCTCGCCGGCCTGGCGCACCAGTTCGATGGCGCGTTCGCGCTGCGGGTGGCCGATCAGGATCAGCAGCTCGCGCGACAGCGGCTCCTGCATGCGCTGCTCGGCCTGCTGTACGAGCTCGTCGCCGGCGCCCTTGGGTAGCAAGGCGAGCATGCTGGCCTGCACCGGCGGACCGTTGCGCCACTGCCAGGCCGCCAGCGCCAGCAGGGCCAGGAGCAGGGCGCCGAACAGGCGCGGCAGGGTTTTCTGCAGGCTAGGGGACAAGGTCGGCGCGCTCCTGCGCGGTCAAGGCATCGCCAGCCTGGCTTTGCGGCAGCTTGAGGACGGTGCGGTCGCCCTGGGTCTCGATCAGCTCGATGCGCTCGACCAGCGCGCCGCCGTCGATGCGGATGGCGCTGAATATCTGCTTGAGCAGCAGAGAATGCGGGGTGAGCTGGAGCTGCCAGGCGTTCTGCTCGCCTGTCAGCTGCAGGTCGAAGTCACGCTCCAGGCCGCTGCGGTCGCCTTTGAGTACGGCGAGGAACAGGCGGCTCTGCTGGGCGGCGACGTCCTGGCCCGGCTGTTGTTGCCAGCCTTCGGCCGTGCGGCGGGCGATGCCGCTGTCGGCGATGCGGTAGTCCTGTTTCAGGGGCTTCTGTAGGAGCCAGAGCAGGCCGTGGTCGCGGGACAGGGTGAACTGGCCCTGGCTGGTCAGCGGAGTGGGCAGGGCGCGCAGGTGCTTTTCCTGGATGAAGGGACCGCGGACTACGGTGGGCTTGGCCAGCTGGGCGCTGAGGTCGGACAGGTCGAAGGCGTGGGCTGCTGGGGCTGCTAGCAAAAACAGAGCTGTGAGTCCCTGGCCGATTGCCGAAGTGATCTTGGCTTTTGGTTTCGCCCCCCCGGGCGAGTCACTTTCTTCTTGCTTGCCCAAGAAGAAAGTAACCAAAGAAGAAGGGCCCCCCGGCATGCGGGTCTCGCTGCGCTCGACTTCCCTCGCTCCGGCACTGCTCCGGGGGCCGTCACGAAGGGACATCCCTGTCCCATCGTGACTCGCTCGGCGTCCTGCCTCGCGTCCCCCTACGCAGTGCCTACGCTCGGCCTCCTGACGGGGAGTCGGCGTGCCTGATACTTCGTAGGGCGGGTGAAACCCGCGGGTTGTCTGTGGGAGCGAGCTCTGCTCGCGAAAGGGCGCGCACAAGACGGCTCCCTCACCCCAACCCTCTCCCAGAGGGAGAGGGGGCTGGTCATGCGAGCTTGGATGCCCCCGAGTAATTACCGGTTGCGTGAGAAAGGTTGGGCCAGGATACGGGGTCCCCTCAGCAGGCCGAGTGGAATCCCTGCGTAAGGGGTTGAGCGGCATGGATGCCGCGAGAGGCGCGATGGGCCATGGATGGCCCTTCGCGGCGTGCCCCTGGAGCAGGGATGGAAGGAGGGAAGTCGAGCGCAGCGAGACCCGGATGTGGGGCGCGCTTTCTCTTTGGTTACTTTCTCTTTGCGCGCGCAAAGAGAAAGTGACTCGCCCGGCGGGGCGAAACAGAGCCTTCAACAGGCGTAGGAAACCAGCCGGGCACAAAGCATTCACGCAATAGCCCTCTCCACGGCTTCCACAAACACCTTCGGCGATGCCAACAGCATCTCGCGGGTAGCGATCTCCACTGCCACCTGCACACTGCTGCCACGCGTCATGCGCTCACCCGTCGCCACGTCGGTGATCAGGTAGTTGATCTTCAGCCGGTTCTCCCACTCCACCAGATCGGCGCGCACGCGGATGCGTTGGCCGAACTGGGCGCCGCGGATATAACGCACCTGCAGGTCGATGATCGGCCAGGCATAGCCCGCATCACGCATCTGCCGGTAGTTGTGCCCCAGCTTGTCGAGCAGGGCGCAGCGCGCCTCCTCGAAGTACTTCACGTAGTGGCCGTGCCAGACCACTTCCATCATGTCGACATCGAAGAACGGAACGTTCAGTTCGATATCCGCCTGCAGCACGCCTTCCTTACGCATTGGCGGCTCCTTGGTCGACAGGACGCACGGCGTCCATCAGGACCGGCTTACGCATACAGCCCCCAGTGGCGGCTGCGGATGCGTGCCAGGCACAGGCGCAGTTCGCCTTCCAGGGCGCGATCCTCGATCACTGGCGGGAAGTCCGTGGCCAGCTGCTCGCGCATGGAGGCCAGCGGCGCGGGGATGTCGGTCTTGCCGGCGCGTTCGCGCAGCCACACGCCCTGGTTGGCGGCCAGCAGGGTGGCGGCGGCGACCTGTTCGGTCAGCTCCAGGCTGCGCAGGGCGTCGCGCGCGGCGATGGTGCCCATGCTCACCTTGTCCTGGTTGTGGCATTCGGTGGAGCGCGAGAACACGCTGGCCGGCATGGTGTTTTTCAGCGCCTCGGCGGTCCAGGCGCTGGTGCCGATCTGCACGGCCTTGAAGCCGTGGTTGATCATCGCCGTCTCGGCCGGGGCGCCGGACAAGTTACTCGGCAGGCCGTGGTTGTAGCGGGTGTCGACCAGCAGGGCGAGCTGGCGGTCGAGCAGGTCGGCGACGTTGCCGACCAGGTTCTTCAGGCTGTCCATGGCGAAGGCGATGTGCCCGCCGTAGAAGTGGCCGCCGTGCAGGGTGCGCTCGGTCTCGGCATCGAACAGCGGGTTGTCGTTGGCGCTGTTCAGTTCGATCTCGATGAACTGGCGCAGCAGGCCCAGGCTGTCGGCCAGTACACCGAGCACGTGCGGCGCGCAGCGCAGCGAGTAGCGGTCCTGCAGGCGGTGCAGCGGCGGCAGCGGCTCGGCCACGGCCAGATCCTGGCGCAGCCAGGCGGCGACCTGGGTCTGGCCCGGGTGCGGCTTGGCGGCGAACAGGCGCTCGTCGAAGTGTTCCGGGTTGCCTTCCAGCGCCACCACGTTGAGCGCGGTGATGCGCGTGGCCAGTTGCAGCAGGTAGTCGGCGCGCGAATAGGCCAGGCAGGCCAGGGCGGTCATCACCGCCGTGCCGTTCATCAGCGCCAGCGCTTCTTTCGGACGCAGGGTCAGCGGTGTCCAGCCGAGTTCCTTGTGCACTTCGGCAGCGCTGCGGCGCTCGCCCTTGTACATCACCTCGCGCTCACCGCTGAGGGTGGCGGCCACATAGGACAGCGGGGTCAGGTCGCCGCTGGCGCCGACCGAGCCCTCTTCCGGGATCAGCGGCAGCACATCGTGTTCGAGGAACGCCTGGATGCGCTCCAGCAGCTCAACGCGTACCCCGGAAACGCCGTGGCACAGTGACTGCAGGCGCGCGGCCAGCACGGCGCGGGTGCTGGCCTCGTCGAGCAGCTTGCCCAGGCCGCAGCCGTGGAAGGTGAACAGGTGCTTGGGCAGCGCCTCGACCTGGTGCAGCGGCACGGCCACCACGCAGGAGTCGCCGTAGCCGGTGGTCACGCCGTAGATCACCCCTTCCTTGTCCAGCAGGGTGTCGAGGAAGCGTGCGCCCTTGGCGATCTTCTCGCGGTAGGCGGCATCGTTCTGCAACTGGGCACGGGCGCCGCGCTGGGACAGGGCGACCACCTGCTCGATGGTCAGCTGCTGTTCGCCGAAGGTCACGTGGTCAAGCGGATAGGTCGTCATGCTCGTTCCAGAACGGGTAGAAGTTGAACCATTGCTGCGGAGCGTTCAGGCAGCGTTCGCCAAGACGCTCGGCATAGCGTTGTACCCAGCCGCGGATCACCTCGTCGCGCTCGCGGCGCGTCCATTGCACACGCTCGGCGAAGGGTTCGAGGATCACCTGGTAGCGGCCGTCGATCTTCAGGCAGCTCATCAGATTCAGTGGGCAGCCCAGCAGCCCGGCCAGCAGCCAGGGGCCCTGGGGGAAGGCGGCGGGTTTGCCGAGGAAGTCCACCGTGACATTGCGTCCGCCATGCAGCGGCACGCGGTCGCCAGCAATCGCCAGCCACTCGCCGCGCTCCAGGCGCTCGGACAATTGCAGCATGATCGCCGGGTCCAGTTCGCTGACCTGGATCAGGCGCAGGTGGCTGGCACCGGCCTCGCCGAGCAGGCGATTGAACTGCTCGGCGTGCTTGGTGTGCACCAGCACGTTCATCTGCACCTTCTCGCCCAGCTCGGCCAGGGCGCGGCACACCTCGAGGTTGCCCAGGTGGGCGCCCACCAGCATCTGTCCGCGCGGCTCGCGGTGCAGCTGTTCGCGCAGGCCGTGGGGGTCGACCAGGGTGATCTGCTCCAGGCCGAGGCGACCGTTCCACACATCGAGCTTGTCCAGCAGGGTGTCGGCGAAGGCCATGAACTGGGCGAACACCGAGCCGAAGCGCGGTGCCAGCTCGGCGCGGCCGCTCCAGGCGGCCAGGTTGTGCTGGTACTGGCGAATGCTGCGCCGGGCCTGGCGGCCGAAGACGAAGAAGTACAGGACGATGGCATACAGCAGCGGCGTCAGCGCGCGGCGGCCAAGCAGGCGCACGGCGCCGGCAGTGAATTTCATCAGCAGGAAACTGCCGCGCTCGCGCTGGCCGGCCCAGTGTTCGGCCTTCTGCGTGCTCATCCGCGCCACCTGCGCCAGAGGATGAGCGGCGCGCGCAGCAACATGCCGAAGAACAGCTTGGCGTGCATCTTCGAGATCAGCGCGTTGTCGTGAAAAAGCCGGAAGTGCGACAGGCCATCGAGCGGGTAGTGCACCTTGGTCGGCAGCCACTGCATCGGCTGGTTGCGCCAGGCCAGGCGCACCAGGATTTCCGGGTCGAAGTCCATACGCTTGCCCAGGTTGCTGGCGTCGAGCAGCGCCACCGTGGCCGGCAGCGGGTAGACGCGGAAGCCGCACATGGCATCGCGGATCGACAGCGACAGGCTGTTGATCCATACCCACACGTGGGTCAGGTAGCGCGCGTACAGGCGGCCCTTGGGCACGCTGGCGTCGTACTGCGGGTAGCCGCAGACCAGCGCCTGCGGATGCTCGCGGGAGGTGCCGAGGAAGGTGGCGATATCGGCCAGGTCGTGCTGGCCATCGGCGTCCACCTGCAGGGCGTGGGAGAAGCCCAGGCGCTGCGCCTCGCGCAGGCCGGCCATGACCGCGCCGCCCTTGCCCTGGTTGATGGGCAGACGCACCAGGTAGGTGTTGTCCTGTTTCGCCAGCTCGTCCATCACCGCCGCGCAGGCCGCGCTGGAGGCATCGTCGACCAGCACACAGGGCAGGCCGGCCTCGTGCAGCGCGGCGACCACCACGGGCAGGGCGTGCTCGTGGTTGTACACCGGAATCACCGCACATGGCTTATGCACTGGCGGCTCCCAGCAGGATGCGGCCGGACGAGCACGGCGCCTCGCCATTGCGGTAGGCGAAGTACAGCTTGCCGCGTTCGGCGTCGAAACGCAGGGTCAGCTGGATGCGGTCGCCGGGGCGCACCAGCTGCTGGAACTTGAGTACTTCCATGCCGCAGAAGCACGGCGGCAGTTCTTCGATCAGGCCGCGCGCCAGCTGCTGGGCCCAGTCGATCTGTACCACGCCGGGCAGTACCGGGGTCTGCGGGAAGTGGCCGGTGAAATGGGCCAGGTCCGGCGGTACGTCCAGCTCCAGCTGCCATTCGCCGTCGACCAGCTCGGCCTTGCGCGGCTCGACGCGGGTCGGCCGTGGTGCGGCGACCAACTCGTCGACAGTTGCCTGGGCCAGCTTGCCCTGGCTGCTGTAGGGCAGCTCCAGCAGCAGGCGCCAGCGCCGCGGCAGGGCGATGGCCTCACAGTGGCCGGCCAGGTGCTTGCGCAGGGTTTCGGTAACGGTCTTGCGGCCCTGGTTGCGCAGGGAGTGCAGGCCCGCCGGGCTCAGCGCCAGCAGGGCGCCGAGGAAGGCGCGGCCTTCCTGGATCACGCCGAGGCGGGCGTCGGCGACCCATTCGTGCTGGCTCAGGGCCTGCTCCAGCATGGGCAGGGAGATACGTTTTTCTTCCAGCTTGACGATGCGGTCCAGGCGCCCGCGCAGGGCGAAGCGGCCATCGGCCTGCAGCTCGGCGGCATCCGCGCTTTGTTCGACGTGCCCGGCCGGCAGGTAGGGCGAGGCGATGCGCAGGGCGCCCTCGTCGTTCAGGGCCAGTTCGACGCCGGGGAACGGCTGCCACAGCTCGCCGCCCTGGCGCCAGGCAATGCCGCCGGTCTCGGAGCTGCCATAGATTTCGGTGGGCTGTTGGCCGAGCTGGGCGCCCAGCTCGACGGAGACGTCCGCCGGCAGCGCGCCGCCGGAGGAGAACACCCGGCGCACCGCGCCCAGGGCATTCCAGTCGAGGTTGCCGCCCATGCGTTTGAGCAGCGCCGGGCTGGCCACCCAGGCGAAGGCCGGTTGGCCCAGGCTCTCGCGCTGCAGGTCTTCGGGGAAGGGCAGGGCGCGGCGCCAGAACGGGCGGCCGGCGCACAGCGGCCAGAGCACGCGGAACAGCAGGCCATAGATATGCTGGGCGGTGACGCTGCCGAGGATGGTCGCGCCGGCCAGGTCCTTGCCCCACAGCTGTTCCAGGGCATCGACTTCGTTGGCCAGTTGGCGCAGGGACTTGTCGATCAGCTTGGGCTCGCCGCTGGAGCCGGAGGTGCACAGGGTCAGGCGGCAGGCGTCGAGATCGAGGGCGGCGGCGGACAGGGCTTCGCCATCCAGGCCATCGAGATTGTCCAGCCACAGATCGGTTTGCTCGGCGAGGCGCTGGCGGCTCTGCGCCTGGGCATCGGCCGGCAGCAGCACGGCAACGCCGGCGCGCCAGGCGCCGAGCAGGGCAATGGCCAGGTCGCCGGCATCTTCCAGGTACAGAGCCACGCGCTGCACGCCGCGCGCCTGCAGGGCGCCGGCCAGGCGCAGGGCTCGGACCTGCAGCTGGGCGTGGTCGAGTGCCGGCTCCAGCGCCACGGTGCGGCCGGCCAGGGGTTGCAGCAGCTGCTCGGCGAGTCCCAGCCAGCTCATCCATCTCTCCTTACCCGCTGGCGGATCAACCACTCAGCGGCAAACAGCAGGCCCATCAGGGCATAGGCGATCAGCCCGGTGTACAGCATCCACCAGCTCAGCGGCGCCCACAGGGTCAGGGCGCTGATCAGCAGGGCGTTGGCCAGGAAGAAGCCGGCCCAGACCAGCGTGACCTTGCGCGTGTAGCGCACTGCGTGTTCCGGCAGTTCCGGCTCGCGCAGGCGCGCCAGGCGCTCCACCACGGGCGGACCGAACTTCAGCGACAGGCCGAACAGCACCAGCAGCATCAGGTTCAGCAGCACCGGGTACCAGCGCAGCAGCGCCGGCTCGCCGGCCAGGCCGAGCAGGGCGCAGAAGGCCAGGGCGGCGCCGGCCATCCAGCGGCCGCCGGGCTTGTTGCGCTGGGTCAGGGCGCGCGCCAGCCACAGGCCGCCGAGCAGGGCGGCGAACAGGCGTGGCGACAGGTGCTCCATGCCGTAATACACGGCGAACGGGTAGAGCAGGCCGGCCACCACCAGCAGCAGGCCGAACAGACGCGCCATGGATTAGCCGGCGGCCGCTTCGGCGTTGACCACCTGGTACACGGCCTCGACCACGTCGCCGACGGTGCGCACGGCCTTGAATTCCTCGGCGGCGATCTTCTTGCCGGTCTGGCGCTTGATGTGGTCGATCAGGTCGACGGCATCGATGCTGTCGATCTCCAGGTCCTGGTACAGGTTGGCCTCGAGGGTGACACGCTCGGCGTCCAGCTCGAACAGCTCGACCAGCGCGGCCTGCAGGGTGGCGAAAATTTCATCACGGCTTTGCATCGCTAACGTCCTCAGGCGGCCTGTTTCGCGGCGACGAAAGCCGCCAGGCTGGCCACGTTGGCGAAGTGCTGGCGGGTGTCCTTGGCTTCGGCGTCGATCTTGATGCCGAAACGCTTCTGGATGGCCAGGCCCAGCTCCAGGGCGTCCACCGAATCCAGGCCCAGGCCTTCGCCGAACAGGGTCAGGTCGGCGGCGATGTCTTCGGCGGCCATGTCTTCCAGGCCCAGGGCCTCGATGATCAGGTGCTTAATCTCGGTTTGCAGATCGCTCATCTGTTGCGAGCTCCTTCATGAAGTGTTGATGCAGATGGTCGTTGAGCTTGCGCGAGGCAATCGGCAGTGGCGCCTGCTCGGTGAATTGCCGCGGGTCGATATCCTCCCCGACCCGCAAGCGGAAATGGAAACGGCGCGACGGAATGCTGTACCAGGGCTCGGCCTTGGTCAGGGTGGTGGGCGTCACGCTGATCACCACCGGGGTGACGATGCGGGCGCCGCGCACCGCGATGGCGGCCGCGCCACGGTGGAATTCCGGTACCTGCCCCGGCGTGGTGCGGGTGCCTTCGGGGAATACGATCAGGGTCTGGCCTTCCTGCAGGGCGCCGGCGGCCTCGTCGAGCATGTCCATGCTGCCGCTGTTGCTGATGAAGCCGGCGGCGCGGATCGGCCCGCGCATGCAGGGGTTGTCCCACAGGCTCTGCTTGACCACGCAGTTGGCGTCGCGGATGAAGGCGATCAGCACCACCACGTCGATCAGCGAGGGGTGGTTGGCGATCACCATCTGCCCCGGGCGGCCCAGGCGCTCGGCGCCTTCCACTTCGTAGGTCAGCACGCCGGTGCGGAACATGAACTGGACGAACCAGTAGAAGGTGCGGCTGACCACGGCGCGGGCACGGGTGCGGCGGGCCAGGGCGTCGCCCGGCAGCAGGGCGAGAAGCGGGAACACGACGATGCGCAGCAGCACGCCGCCGATGCCGAACAGCGAAAAGCTCAGCGCGGTGGCGATCAGGCGCCACCAGTAGGGCGCGGAGTAGAGGCTCAGGCCCTGCTGCGAGACCAGTTCCATTGCCGGCGCTTCCAGTGATGTTGCAGGGAATCCGCATCGCCCGAGAGGGCGCGGACCAGTTCCAGGGCGTGCGGCCAGGCGGCGCGCGGGCCGGAGCCCTCGGCGAGCTGCAGCTGCCACTCCGTGCCCGGGCGCAGCAGCAGGGCCACGGCGTAGGGGAAGGGCACGTCGTCGATATAGGGGCGGTACAGCTCGGGCGGGGTCTCCTCGGCGACGATCAGCAGCACCCCGGGTGCGCCTTCGCCGAGCAGGGTGGCGGCCTCCAGCATTGCCTGCTCCAGGCCGTCGCCTTCGGCGGCCAGGGCGGTCATCTCGCTGGTGTCGCCACGCTGGATCGACCACAGGCCGATGATCGCGTTGTGCACCGAGAGGCTGAACTGGGTGGGCGAGAGCGGCTCGTCGTGGGCCAGGTCGCTGAGAATGGCCAGGGTGCGCGGGGTTTCGCCGTGGCGCGAGACGAAAACCAGGGGCATGGGGCCGTGCGCTTCGGCCAGCGGCCAGGCGACGTGGAAGGCCATGCGGGCCAGACGACTCAGGCGCCGGCGCTGCAGGGCCGGGAGAAAGCCGACATCGGGCTGTTCGCCGCCGTCCTGCGGGGCGAAGGGGGCCTGGTGCCAGGCGTGCCAGTCGGCTGCGCTGTCCAGGCCAGGAGCCCAGGCACGCCAATGTTCGATCCTGAAGTTTGTCACGCTGAGAGCTCTTCTCGGCCCCTTCCGAGGGCGTCCTTGTCTACTGCGATCCCGCCCGCGGGAAGGGTGGCCGGGAATATGGCGAGGTGCTTGCATTATCCAGACGGTGCGCGGCCTGCGCAAATTTTGGAACGTTCGGCCAGACCAGAGGTCAGGCGCTGCCGCGCTTACTCCTCGCCCTGGCCACGGGGTTTGCATAGAATCCCCAACCATCTGCGATCAGGGAGGTGTCACATGCGGCGCGTGGTGTTCAATCAGAAGGGCGGAGTGGGCAAGTCCAGCATTGCCTGCAACCTGGCGGCAGTGAGTGCGGCCGAAGGCTACCGCACGCTGCTCATCGACCTGGATGCCCAGGCCAACTCGACCCATTACCTCACCGGCCTGACCGGCGATGACATCCCCATGGGCATCGCCGAGTTCTTCAAGCAGACCCTCTCGGCCACTTCCTTCAAGAAGGGCAAGGTCGATATCTACGAGACACCTTTCGATAACCTCCACGTGGTCACCGCCACCGCCGAACTGGCCGAGCTGCAGCCCAAGCTGGAGCAGAAACACAAGATCAACAAGCTGCGCAAACTGCTGGAAGACCTGGCCGAGGACTACGACCGTATCTACCTGGATACCCCGCCGGCGCTAAACTTCTACACCGTTTCCGCACTGATCGCCGCCGATCGCGTGCTGATCCCCTTCGATTGCGACAGTTTCTCGCGTAATGCCCTGTATGGCCTGCTGCAGGAGATCGAGGAACTTAAGGAAGACCACAACGAGGACCTGGAAGTCGAGGGCATCGTGGTCAACCAGTTCCAGCCGCGTGCGACCCTGCCGCAGCAGCTGCTCGACGAGCTGGTCGCGGAAGGGCTGCCGGTGCTGCCGGTGAACCTGATGAGTTCGGTGAAGATGCGCGAGTCGCACCAGGTCTGCACCCCGCTGATCCACCTGGATCGCGGCCACAAGCTGACCCAGCAGTTCGTCGAGCTGCATAGCCTGCTGGAAAGCTGATTACTCAGCGGTAATGAAAAAGGCGCCCTCGGGCGCCTTTTTCGTGTTCGTCGTAGCGCTAGCGGACCACAAAGACGTCGCAGGGTGCCTTGTGCAGGTAATGCTGGGCCAGGCTGCCGAGCAGGGCCTGGGACAGCGCGCTGCGGCCATGGCTGCCGAGCACCAGCAGCTGCGGCTGACGGGCGTTCAGGGATTCCTGCAGGGTGCGCGGCAGGGTGCCGGGTTGCACCTCGTGACTGAGGGTGGGCGCCTGTTCCGGCAGGCGCAGCGACTCGTCCTGGATCAGCTGATCGACCAGGGCGCGCTGGGTGAGCAGCTGGGCGTCGGCGTGGGCGTTGTTCTTCTGGCCCTCGAACACGTGCAGGGCGTGGATGCTGGCCTCGCTCGGCAGCAGCAGGCAGGCCTGGTGCAGTGCGGTGCAGGCGCACAGGGAGAAGTCGATGGCGGCCACTGCGCTGCGGTAGGGCGTGTCCTCGTCGCGGGCGGCGAGCAGCAGCGGCACCGGGCAGCGGCGGGCGATGCGGTCCAGGGTGGTGCCGGAGAAGAACTCGTGGCGCTGATGGTGGGCGCCGAGCACCAGCAGGTCGGCGCCCGTCTGTTGCACCTGCTCCAGCACGCCCTCGGCGGGCTTGCCCTGGCTTAGGCGCAACTGGCTGCCGGGCGGGGCGAATTCGGTAAGGCTGCGGTCGAGGCTCTGCTCGATGCGTTCGCGCTCTGTCTGGCTGAGCTTGGGGTCGAACACGTGCAGCAGGGTGAGCTTGGCGTTGTGTTGGCGGGCCAACTGGGCGGCGCGCCTCAGCGCGAGATCGGCGGTGCTGCGCAGGTCGTGCGCGATAAGGACGTGTCCTGTCATCTCGTTCCCCTTGGACGCCCCGTCCATGCGTGGCGTCGGTGAAAACCTCTGCGGGTTCTTAGAATCAGCTTTCTAAATAGACCTGCTTTGGCTCGGGGACAAGTCCCGCACGTCAGTGTTTGCGCAATTGATACAGAGCGCTCGTTTCGGCCACCACTTGGCCATCAGCATCCTTGAGTTGCAGCGCCAGACGGTACTCGGCCTTGCCCTCGCGCTCGGCCTCGTTCTGGATGCGCTCGATCTCCTCGGCGTCCAGGCGCGCCTCCACCGAGATATCGCTGGTCGCCGGGCGGCGGAAGCGCAGGTTCATCTCCTTGATCAGCGGGTAGAAACGCTGCACGTCGAAGCTGGTGAGGAACAGGGCGCCGCCGGGGATCTCGGCCAGGGTGAACAGGGCGCCGGCGTAGAGCGTGCCGATATGGTTCTGGTTGCCGGCCAGCGGCATGCGCAGGCGCACGTAGCAGGGAAGCAGCTCCTCGGCCTTGAGGTCGCTGCGTTTGACGAAATCGATCTTCTCTTCGGTGAACACGCGGGCCATCTCGGCGGGTAGCGGCATGTCGGGCTCCTTGCAGTGAAGCCCCGAGACTAGCCGCTGGCGCCTGCCAGGCAATGACCGCGGCGCTCGCCGCGGCTGACCGATCCGCTCAGGCGATGCCCTGGCTGCGCAGCCAGCCGAGCAGCTGTGGCAGCGGCAGGGCGCCGGCCTGGCGCGCGACTTCGACGCCGCCGCGGAACAGGATCAGGCTGGGGATGGAGCGGATGCCGAGCTTGCCGGCCAGTTGCTGATTGGCCTCGCTGTCCAGCTTGCCCAGGCGGCAGCGCCCGTGCAGCTGCGCGGCGGCCTGCTGGAAGGTCGGCGCGAAGGCCTTGCACGGCCCGCACCAGTCGGCCCAGACATCCACCAGCAGCGGCAGGTCGCCCTTGAGCTGAGCGGCGAAGCTGGCCTGGTTCAGTTCGAAGGGTTTGTCCGGCAGCACGGCACTCTTGCAGCGCCCGCAGATCGGCGCATCGCCCAGGCGTTCGCCGGGGATGCGGTTAAGGCCGTTGCAGTTGGGGCAGGGGATCAGCAGGGGTTGGGTCATGGCGGGGCTCCTGTATGCCACCAAGGTGGTGGCATACAGGCGGTAAAACAAGGGCGGGCTTTACTGCGCGGCGGCATCCAGCGCCTGGGCCAGATCGGCGCGGATATCGTCGAAGTGCTCGATGCCGATCGACAGGCGCACCATGTCGCGTGGCACGCCGGCCCTCTCCAGCTCCTCGTCGTTGAGCTGGCGGTGGGTGGTGGAGGCCGGGTGGCAGGCCAGCGACTTGGCATCGCCGATATTGACCAGGCGCACCACCAGCTTGAGTGCGTCGATAAAGCGCGCGCCGGCCGCCTGGCCACCCTGGATGCCGAACGAGAGGATCGCCGCCGGCTTGCCGCCGGTGTAGCGCACGGCCAGCTCGTGCTCGGGATGGTCGGCCAGGCCGGCGTATTTCACCCAGGCCACCTGCGGGTGGTTCTGCAGGTAGTGGGCGACCTTCAGCGCATTCTCGCAGTGGCGCTCCATGCGCAGGGCCAGGGTCTCCAGGCCTTGCAGGATGAGGAAGGCATTGAACGGCGACAGCGCCGCACCGGTGTTGCGCAGCGGCACCACACGGCAGCGGCCGATAAAGGCGGCGGGGCCGAAGGCTTCGGTGTAGGTCACGCCGTGGTAGGACGGGTCCGGGGTGTTGAGCAGCGGGAAGCGCGCCTTGTGGTCCGCCCAGGGGAACTTGCCCGAGTCGACCACGATGCCGCCGATGCTGGTGCCGTGGCCCCCGATGTACTTGGTCAGCGAGTGCACGACGATGTCGGCGCCATGCTCGAACGGGCGGCAGAGGATTGGCGTGGCCACCGTGTTGTCGACGATCAGCGGCACGCCGTGACGGTGCGCGGCGTCGGCCAGGGCCTGCAGGTCGACGATGTTGCCGGCCGGGTTGCCGATGGATTCGCAGAACACCGCCTTGGTCCTTTCGTCGATCAGCGCCTCCAGGGCGGCGATGTCGTCGTGGGCGGCGAAGCGGGTCTGGATGCCGAAGCGTGGCAGGGTATGGGCCAGCAGGTTGTAGGTGCCGCCGTACAGCTTGGCCACCGAGACGATGTTGTCGCCGGCCTCGGCCACGGTCTGGATCGCGTAGGTGATGGCGGCCATGCCCGAGGCCACGGCCAGCGCGCCGACGCCGCCTTCCAGGGCTGCCACGCGCTCTTCGAGCACGGCGTTGGTCGGGTTCATGATGCGCGTGTAGATGTTGCCGGGGACCTTCAGGTCGAACAGGTCGGCGCCGTGCTGGGTGTCGTCGAAGGCGTAGGAGCTGGTCTGGTAGATCGGCACCGCCACCGCCTTGGTGGTCGGATCGGGGCTGTAGCCGGCGTGGATGGCCAGGGTTTCCAGTTTCATGCAGTGCGTTCCTTCGGCTGTTTGGAAGGCCCGCAGCATGGGGAAAACGCCGAGGCCCGGTCAATGCGCTAGGTCAATGATCCGGGCCTCGTGGCTAGAACGTTTTGATCGATGCTTAGATCGCGATTACACCAGCGACTTGTAGATGTTGAAGGCACTGATCAGGGTGATCAGGCAGCCGACGATGGTCATCAGCGTGCGCGCCGGAATCTTCTTGCACAGGAAGGCGGCGAATGGCGCGGCGAACAGGCCGCCGAACACCAGGCCGGCGACCATCAGCCAGGTATCCAGCTCGCCGGCCAGGAGGATAAAGGAGGCGGCGCTGGACAGGGTCAGGAAGAACTCGGCGAAGTTCACCGAGCCGATGGTGGTGCGCGGGTCGCTGCCCGAGCCGATCAGGCTGCTGGTGACCACCGGGCCCCAGCCGCCACCACCGGCGGCGTCGACGAAGCCGCCGAACAGGGCCAGCTTGGCCACATGCTTGGGCGCCTTGCGCTGGGCCACGTGGCGGTAGGCCTTGTACAGGATGTATAGGCCCATCAGCAGCAGGTAGGCGGAGATGAAGGGCTTCATCACGGCGCCGTCGAACTGGGTGATCAGTACCGCGCCGAGCACCGCGCCGATGATGCCCGGCAGCAGCAGGCGCAGGAACAGCGACTTGTTGACGTTGCCCAGCTTCACATGGGAGATGCCCGACAGGCCGGTGGTGAACACCTCGGCGATGTGCACGCTGGCGCTGGCTGCGGCCGGCGAGGCGCCGGCGCTGAGCAGGAAGGTGGTGGCGGTGATGCCGTAGGCCATGCCCAGTGCCCCATCCACCACCTGGGCGAGGAAGCCGACGGCGACAGCACTCCAGAAGGTCGGGCTGCTCAGGGCGTTTTCGATGATCTCCAGGCCGCTGTGGCCGCCGTTGTCGCCGAAGAACAGGCGCCAGGCCAGGAAGAGCAGCAGGCTCGCCAGGATCAGCACCGCCGCCCACATGGCGGCACGCAGCACCGGATGGTTGTCCGGGTGGGCGACGTAATCTTCTACGGGCGGCAGGCCGAGCGCTTCATGCTCGGCATTGAGCGGGCTCTGGCTGAGGTCGAGATCGCGGATTTTCATTGCAACGACTGCCTGACAGTGGGTGGTAGAACAGGCTGGAATAAGCAGGCCGCGAAGATAATGGGCTTTGCTTAGAGAGTCTAAGAATGTTTCTGTAGGTTTATATTCTTTTTTGTTTTGTGTTTCTGCCGAAGCCGCGCTGTTGCCCAGGCGCCACGGCCTGGCCTAGGCTTGGCCACCTTTCTCGCAGGGATGCTGCATGACGACCTCCAGCGAACGCCCCGACAATACCACCCTGGTGCTACTGGCTTCCCTCTATTGCGCCCAGGGCCTGCCGTCCGGGCTGGTGGCTCATTCGCTGCCGGTGCTGCTGCGCCAGCACGGTGTCGACCTGGGGCTGATCGGCCTGCTCAAGCTGCTGGCGCTGCCCTGGCTGCTCAAGGTGCTGTGGGCGCCGTGGATCGACCGCATCGGCTCGCGCCGCCTCGGTCATCACCGTGGCTGGATCCTGCCGCTGCAGGGCACGGTAATCCTCTGTCTGGCGGGGCTCGCGCTGATCGCTCCGCAGGCGCTGTTCGGTAGCGCGTTCTGGCTGCTGCTGGGCCTGCTGCTGATCATCAACCTGAGCGCCGCCACCCAAGACGTGGCCACCGACGGCCTGGCCGTGCGCCTGTTGCCGGAGCGCTGGCGCGGGCTGGGCAACAGCCTGCAGGTGGGCGGCTACAAGGTCGGCATGTTGGCCAGCGGCAGCGGTTTGTTGCTGTTGATCGACCCGCTGGGCTGGAATCTCTCCATCGGCCTCCTGGCGGGTGCCTTGCTGCTGCTGACCCTGCCGATCTGGCTGTTCCCCGAGCGTCGCCTGCTGCCGCAACACAGCGAGCAGGCCGAGCCTGCCGGCCCCGGCCTGCTCTGGCGCCATTACAAGGGGCTGCTGGCCCAGCCGGGCATGCTCGCCTGGCTGGCGGTGGTGCTGACCTTCAAACTCGGCGACGCCCTTGGCTCGCCGATGATCAAGCCGATGCTGGTGGATCAGGGCTGGGACACCACCGACCTGGGCCAACTGACCCTGATCAGCAGCCTGGCCGGCATCGGCGGCGCGTTGCTAGGCGGCCTGCTCTACGCCCGCCTCGGCGCCCTGCGCTCGCTGCTGACCTTCGGCGCCCTGCAGGCGCTCGGCATCGCCGGCATGGCTCTGCTGGTCGGCCGGGGCGGTGACGCCGTACTGGTCTATGCGGTGTCGCTGTTCGAACAGGCCGCCGACGGCATGTCCACCGTCGCCCTGTTCGCCGTGATGATGCGCATGTGCCGCCCCGAGCACGAAGGCGCCGACTTCACGCTGCAGGCCAGCGCGCAGGTGCTGCTTGCAGGGGTGATAGGAGCGTGCAGTGGGGTGCTGGCTAAATGGCTGGGATATCAGGTGCTGTTCATCATGGCTGCAGCTTTAGGTACGCTCGTGTTGCTGCTGCTGCCTTGGTTCTTTTCTCGGCATGGCGCGGGGCCGCAACAAGCTGCTAGCGCAGGGCAGGCTTGAAGGTCGCTCAAGTCTGATAAGACACCGAGATATGGGCACTATGGTTTTGCCGGGCTTACTTGCCTGAGGCCGGCATTTTTTCCGAGCAGCTAAGCCTCAAGAGGGAGTTGTTCCTTCAACTTGGCCTTGAAGTAGTCCTGCAAGCTTTGCCCTTTTGCCAGAGCTTTACGCACCTCGGCACTTTGCTGCTGCAGTGCATCGCTTGGGCGCGCGTGCTGTTCAGTAGGCAAGTTTTGCGACCAGTCTAGGACTTCTTTGGGAAGCATGGCTTTGGGGCGGCGGTTGACCCAGGTCGACAGATGGCAGGGCAACGTCCAGCCGCTGAAGAACTGAATGCCTAAAAAGCCAAAGAGGTAGCGAATAAAGGAGTGCTCATCGCGATACACCTGCCGGCACAGATGAAAGTAAGCGACAGTGCCTTCCTCATATTCTTCAGGCTGGGCAGGCAAGGTCGAAGGTCCTTCTTCCATGTAGGTGCGAATTGCCTCCCACTCACTGATGGCAAGGCCGAGGCTGGCGCTGGGAATGGTGACCCAGAATACGTCTCCTGTGCCGCTGTCACGCAGCCCTATCAGCAAGGCGAAGCTGGGGGTGACGGCATACTGGGTGATGGTCTGGCCTGCGGTTACGCAGGCGATTACTTCTTCCCATGGCACATAGCGGGGAGCCTCGCCTTTGCGCGGCACGAATGCCACTTCGCGGCGCTGGCGATTGAAACGCACTGGAGGGCGTGCGCTGACCTGATGTATCGCCCGCACCATGTGGTAACCAGCCACCACCACCAGCAAACCGATGAAGCCCCACATGAACGGGTTTGTGAATCCGTCCAGCCAACTTGGCAGGAAGGGCTCCTGGTGCCGGCGCAACCATGCGCCAAAGCCAGATACACACAGCAGGAAGATGGTCATCGCCACCACCGAGCCGATCGAGGCTCTGGTGCCGAACTCGATTGTTGCCTTGCCGGCGGCGAAGTCCAAGAAGACTTCACTGGCTTCGCGGTGCAAGTGCTGTGCACTGATCGCCGGCATCCCCGTGGGTATCGGTTTGGGCGACAAATAGAACACCTCAGTACCGGCTTCCTGCTCGAAATCTCCGGCTTGAGGAAGGCGTTCGTACTTGTTGTCAGGCATGCATATGCTCCGTTTTTATTTCGACCCAGCTCAAAGGCGTGCGTGTGGGTTTTATTGCAGAGGCGCCTTCGATGGGCTTGTTCATAGCAACGACTTCCAGCGGGACTCGATAATACAGATAGCCGTCGCTGGCCTTGAGTGGCTGCGTGGCCAACTCCGGTTGAACGGCCAGTCGCAACATGAGCAAGGATTGCGAGCCGCACCAGTCGGCTGGTATCTCCAGTTGCAGCGTTAGAGGATTGCTACTGGCGATCTGAATATTGTCACGCAGTACCTGGCCAACATCCTCTGGCGGGCGGGATATCTGCGCATGCCATTCTGCAGTCATGCGTAGCGGCTGTCTGTTCAGGCTGTCCGGGCTGATGCCCGGGAGGCTCAGCAAGAGAGTCCTCGTATGTTCGCCGTCCTTCTCGCGCTGTGCGATCCCTTTGTCCGCAATGACTGGCTTCAGGTTCGCTTCGGCTAGTTGTTGGGCATGGGTCGGCCAGTCCCAACCTTTGTCTTCTCGGCCCCAGCAGCAGCCGAGCATCCAGCGTTGCTGATCATCAAGGTTGAAATAGTTGTAAAGCGCCTCGCCACCGAGCTGCAAGGCGGTGAAGGCCAGAGCCCAAGGGTTGAGTCGAGCGGAGAAGCTCAGGAAGCGTGCACCACGGGTGGCCCAGCCTGCGCTAAGGGCAACGGTCCTCTGGCCTGGAGCGGCTCTGGACATGTCCATGAACACTCCCCAAAGCTCCTTGTAGGCTTTGGCGGTGATTGCGGCGTTTGCTGTGGTGCTGCCGATATCACCGGTAATGGCCAGCAATGCACCGGCCTTCTCACCTGCGGTGCCTACTCGGAAAGCGTCGGTCCACTTGCCCCAGTTGTCGAGGGTCGTACCGACTGCGCCCAGCAGTGCCGCTGGTGAGATCAGTACGCCTAGCCCCAGACCCAGCTTGCCCAACTTGGCTGCGAAGAGCATGCCACCTTTGCCGCTGGTACTGGCGACTGTGGCCATCAGCGCCTTGTCGATTAGCGCTATATGCGCAGCTTGATAGACCGACAGTGCTGCAGAGCTGACCGCGGCAAATGCACCGTAGAAAATAATCTGCTCTTTGATGGAGGGTGATCCGGAGATATTGCGCCAGTTTTCCAGCGCCTCACCCAGGTTTCGTGCCTGCAAGTAAACAGCCAATAGCGGAAGCAGGCTGCTCTTGAAGGCGGCGGGGCGGGAACCGGCGGTGCCGTAGCCGCCGAGCACGCCGGAGCGTAGCTTGCGAATTTCCTCCTCCAGCATGCCTTGCTGTGCGGCGTCGAGCTTCAGGCGTGCTCCGATGAACCCCGCGGGTAGTGTGCTGGTAGGCGTGAGGCTTTCCTGGAGCTGGTTGCCGAGCAGCGCGCGCTGTTTGCGCAGGGTCGACAGCTGTTGATTGAGCTGTTGCTTCAGGGCCTTTGCTGCCTGTCGTTGGGGCTCGCTCAAGCTGCGTCGCTTACTTTGCGATTTAGCCTTGTCCCGCTCCTTGACCAGGCGATCCTCGTTCTGAATAAAGTCTGTGAACCTGGCGATGTTGCTGCGAAATTGCTGAACGTCCTGCTCGGTCGCCACTGCCAGCGTGGCACCCTCTTGCTGCAGAGCCATCAGGCTGCCTAAGCGCTGTGCGCGATTGGTCTGGCTTGCCAGTTTGTCCAAGTGCTGACGGATTGCCGGACCTTCGAGCTGCTGCTGCAGGTCTGCCAGCCACTTTTCCAGGCGTAAGGCGATGGCCGGTGAGTAGGCTGCATTGACGGCATGGCTGGCGTTTGTGGCGGCTGGGCTCATATTCAGGCCATTGGCCCAATACCTCCCCAGGAGCCCCTCTACCTCGCTCAGGCGGCTCTTGGCATCCTCTAGCCCCCCTTTCAGGTTGCGCAGATCGTCGAGCCACTTGGTCAAGTCACCCGACTTCTTCATCAAGAACGCCTGGTCCAGGCGGCTCGCGAATGCAGGCATTACGTAGTACGGATACTTATGGAAGTATTCACTGACCGATTTGAGGCTCTCTTCAGTGCGGCAGAGGTCACGCACGCAGTTCTGCTCTGTCACCAGGGCGGCCATCAGCTGGTCAGGCTGTTGCGCGTCGAAGTACCACGCGCTGCGGTGAAACTCCCCTTTGGTGAAGATGCTTACACGGTCGTCGGTGATGCGATTCAGACGATCGACCCAGCGCTTCAGCTGAATGCGCTCGCTCTCCAGGTACTTGCCCATTTCCTCATGGCGTACAAGATCATGGATGCCTCGGGCTCCTAGTCCCTTGCCCTCTAGTGAGGCGCTGCTCTGATCCTCCAGTTTCTCGATGTCGTCTTCGAGTTCGTCGTACAGATCCTCGCCAAGCGCTTCGACCATGGCTTTCTTCTTGGCATCCATGGCCTGTCTGGCGGCCAGCGTGCGGGGATCAGGCCCTACGGCGCGCGTATAGTAGCCGTTAACCTTCTGCGCTACGGGGGGCCTGCGCCGCTCCCACAGCCACTTATTCCGCGCATTGATGTATTCGTAGATCTTTTCGCGCTGCGCTGGCGTGGTTTTTTCGTACAGCTTGTCGGCGCCCGCCTGGCGCCCGCTGCTGTCGTTCACCACCATCAGGGTTTCGATGTAGCTCCCTATGACGTATTTCAGTTCCTTGCGCTGTTCTGTCGCCCACTTATCGATCCAGCCAACCACTTGGTCCTGTTCCTCGGCGAGATCGCGCATCACCCCGATGCTGTCCTTCAGGACCAGATACAGGTGGTTGTGTTCGTAGTCGCCGATAAGTGTCTTCTTCACTTCCCCCATCTGGGTCTTATGGAACAGCGGCTGATGTTCCCAGCTGTAATCTTTGCCTTCTTCCGCTGCGGCGCCGGGCAGGGGAGCGGAGCTGGCAGGTTTTTCCGAAACTTCGACAAGCCACTTTTCCGCTTGCTTGGCCGTCAGCAGGTGCGTACCACCTTTCTCGCAGTCGGCTTTGGCGAGATCAACGATCTGCATGAAGCAGTCACGCTCCTCGCGGCTTCTCAGCATCTGCGAGCATTTGAAAGCGGTCCACTGCACCTCGGAATAGCTGACATGCAGGGTGGTTCCGCGCGGAAAGACCAGGCGAGGTTCGGCAGCATTGCCCTGGCGCTTGTCCTGAGCTGCTTCCTTGCCTTTCCAGAGAAACTTCGTGACCTGTCCCTTTTCGACACGATACTCATGCAGATAGCCGGTACTGTTATCGATAACGTATAGCCATCCGTCACGCATTAGACGCATGCCCAGTGGGCGAGACTTCAGCCGATAAGGCACGGTTATTTCTGCCGACGGATCCAGACGCTCTACCAGTCCATAGCGCAGTGGCAACAGTTGCACCTTGTTCTTCATCAGCGGGCAGGCGCCGCTTGTGGCCTTGGCGTCGCTGCTGCTCTTGGGCGCCAAGTTGGGATTCTTGCTGCTGCTGCGTGGTGGTTGCTGGGCAGTCATATGGGATTCCTTTCCATGGACTCGGCGCGCTCCCTGGCTAGCTCGGCAGCTTGCTCGATACGCTGTTCGGGCGATGCTGCGGAGGGCGTATTCAGCAAGGCAGCTATGTCAGCGTGCCGCTCCAGGGCATGCTCGCCGAGAAAGCCAAAAATGTTGGCGTATAGGGTGATGGCTCGCTCGCTGTTGAAACCGCGCGCATAGGCATTCGAGGCAAGCCCGTGTAAATGTTGCCAGCGCTCCGGGCCCTGCAGCTGGGGCTGGTAGTTGGGGAAAAACTCCTGCATATGGGCATCTAGCTGGATAACGCAGCTGCGCAGGCTGACCTCTCCCAGCAGTTCAAGCTGATCCTCGGAGAGTTGATAGGGTTTCTCCCGCGAGATTCTGGTGGCGGTGGCTGGGCGGGAATACTGGCACCAGGCATGTTTCGTGCGGTCGATCAGGGCAATTTGCTCGAATGGTCCGAACAGAGTGGCGTCGCCGATCTGCATGGCATGTTCGAGCAATGCTCCGGCTACCGCCGGGTCTGCCAGGCGAAGGAGCATTTCTTCGCCCAGTGGATGTCTGATGCAGCTCAGCCAGCGCAAGTGCATCAGCTGATCTTCCCGGTCGGCCTTGCTGAACAGCAGATAGCCCCATTCCTCATCCGCATGCCGCAGATGCTGAGCGAGAGTCGGATCACCAGGGCCGTTCAGGCGAACCAGGCACGGAGATACATCGCTCAGGTCGGACCAGCGGGTACCTGCATACAGCGGTTCGAAGTCAGGCTCGGGGCTCCACTCATAGAGTCGGCGCGGTAGTTCTTCCACACTAATGCCATCGAGCAGCAGGCTCGCCTGGGAATCCCATGGCAGTCCGGCCGGCAGCTCGAAATGCGGGCGATCATTGTTCCGCATCCGCTGCCTCCCGCTTGGCCGCTTCGCAGATGGCGCATAGCGGTTTCTTCTGCATCAGCGCCTGGCGCTGAGCCTGGATTAATAGTTCTCCTGCTTTATCACTGTCGGCAGCTGCCACCTTGCCCGGCAGGATGGGTGCCGCGCCGGTGCCGTTGCCCGGCCCGCCGCCCGAGTTGATCTTGATCTGCGGGCCGACCAGGGTGACGCCGCTGGCGTCCAGTTTGAGCCAGCTGCCGGCGGCCTTGAAGGTCAGTTCGGCGCCGGCTTCGAGGATGACCTTGAGACCGCTGGAGAGGTGGATCTCGTTGCCCGCCTCGACG